>CAVQBO010000014.1:0-112223 GCA_963710695.1 uncultured Alphaproteobacteria bacterium
GGGGGCTCGGCGAAGAGGCGATGGAACCTTTTTGGCGCGGCGGGCACGTTGTTGCGCAAAAGCGCCCGCGCCTCCCTGGCCAGCGCGTCGAGGCCAGATCGCCAGCGACACGAGAGATCGCCCAGACCAGTCATCAGCAACAAGAGATGTCAAATCAAGCATCTCTCGCGGGAATTACATTCGCGATTCCCTCGTATGAGGGCTCCAGTGTCAAGCATCAAAATCATTTTCTCTTTCCGGCCGCAAGCCGAACTCCAATTCGTCTCGGCAAGGGTCTCCTCGCCAACCTCGTATCCGGTGGGATATGTCATCCCAAACCACGTTTCCCTATTCGGGAGAGGAGTTCTTTCGCGGCGGCGCCACTCTGTGTAACGGCGCTCCTGTAGGGGTCCTGGGGAATCGACGGCTTCCGCCGACCTGCAACCGGAAAATTGAGCGAAGACGCAAGCCGTCGGTTACGCCGCTTTCATCGTCGCCCCCTCCGGAATGACGCCATCCTTGGCGAAACGCCACAGCGCGATTAGCAGCTTGCGCGCCAGCGCGACGATCATGATTTTCGCCACGCGCCCCTTCGCTCCGCCCACCCGCGCGCGAAACCATTGCGCAAGCGCGCTATCCGGCTGAAACCGCAACCAGAACCAGGCAAGCTCCACGATGAGCGCCCGCAGACGATGATTGCCATCCTTGCTGATGCCCTGCTCGCGCTGCATGCCGCCGCTTGCGAAAGGCGTTCCCGTCAACCCCGCATAGGCGCCGAGCGTGCGCCGATTGGCGAAGTCGCGGCAGAAAGCCTCCCGCACCAGAAGCGTCGCGCCTTCGACGCCAATCCCGCACAACTGAACGAGGTCGCGGATCATCCGCTCGCTCTCGTCCTGCGCCGACGGCTTCTTGACCACGGCGTCGCGCGCCGCCTCGACCGCCTTGATCTGCTTTACAACCAATTCCAGCCGATCCAGAAGGCGCTCGATGCGCTCTTGCGCCGCCGGTGGAATGGGCGCTCCGTCCGGCTGCCGCAAATTGGCCAGCTGCTCACGTCGGTCGCGCCGCAAGCCACGAAAGCCTTCGATCCCCAAGGTCGCCAGGATCCCGTCGATCTTGTTCAGGATCGAACGGCGCGAGCCCGTCAAATCTTCCCGCTCCCGATGCGCGCGCCGCGCCTCTTCGTCGGCTTCGCTGGGGATCGGAACCATCGAACACACCCGCGGCTCGCCCCGCAGCCACGCCAGCAGCGTCCGCAACAGCATCTCGACATCGATCACATCCGTCTTGGCTCGCCGCGCCCGGCGATCCACCGGCAAGCTCGACGCCTGCATCACATGAACCTCGACGCCGCGCCGCTTCAAAAAACGCGCCAGCCAAAAGCCGTCGCGCCCCGCTTCATGGGTCAATATCATCCGCAAATCGGCCTGCCGGCCGCCAATGAACGCGCCTTCAACCGCTCGATCAACTCCGCCAGCGCCGAACCGCTCGGCTCGACGACATGCCGCGAATGCTTCTTCGATCCGGGAAGTTGAACAGCGAAAACCCATTTCTTCGAACTCAACTCCAAAGCGCCGATCAGCGTGCTATCGTAGTCGAGAGCGGCGGTCACGGGCGCTGACTTGCAGGAAGGCGTCATCTCGGTTCTCCAAGGTTCGAGCAAACAAACCCAGGATAACCAATCCAAGGCCGCCGCTCGCCCTCATAGAATCTGTCCAGCCCTTATCCCAGCGCCTGTGTGGCCTGGGGCGTTGGATCTGAACGAGCCGATCAAGCGCTAGGGTCTTTCCGGTTTAGATTGAACCGGAAAGACCCTAATTCCTTTGTTTTGTCGTGCTTTCCGAGGCAAAACCGGCGTCCACTTTTGCCGAAAGCACTCTAAACGCATAAGAGGGCGCTCATCCACAAAGCGAAGGCGGCGCGGTCGAGAACTCGTTGTCTCGACCGCGCCGGAGTCGGCTTATTACTTCGCCTCGCCGTCCTTCTTTTCGGTGTCGGCGCCGTCGGTTTTCGCCTTGGCCTTCTTGGCCGGGTGTTTCTTGTGCTTCTTATGAGCCGCCTTCGCGGGCTTGGCCGCCGCGCCCTGATCCGCCTCGGCGGCAGGCGCGTTGGTGTCGGGCGCCTGCGCCAGCGCGGGCGTCAAGAACGCGAAGGCGGCCACGATCGATGTGACAACGAGCTTTTTCAACATAAAGTTTTTCCTTGTTCGAGAGGGCTCCTCACCAAGCGCTGGCTCGGCAGCCTCGCTAGCTTTTGGCTTCCAAAGGCGGCGATTGTTCGACGCCTGCCTTCTAAGGAAAGCGCTCTTTCGGCGCTCGCGCAAGTCCGCTTGACCCGCTCGAAACGAGCGCTCTTTAAATCAAGCCCATCGACAAAGGCGTCGATGAAACGGACGGGCCCGTCGGCGGCGACGTAACCATCGATTCGCCTCGGCAACAGCGGGCGTTGCGAGCGCTCGAATCCGGAAATGTGGGTCATCCCGGACTCTAACCGGACACCAGAGCCAACGGAATCCCGTCAGTCAGACTTTTCACACGGTCTGCTTAATTTTTGCACACGCCCATATTGGCTGCTTTACGCCTTCTGTTCGCGAGCGCCCGGATGCACGCCCGCCCGTTGCGGGAGGATGAGGATGAGAGCGACAATGGTCGCGGCGAGAATGGCTGACGCGACATAGCGGCTGACCTCCAGCCCGCCTTGATCGTGTGGTTTGTCCAGCAGGTCCCCGAGCGTTGCACCAAGCGGGCGCGTTAGAATGAACGCGGCCCAAAATAGCAAGGTGTGCGAGATTTTCGTGTAAAAATACGCGGTGGCGACAATCGCCAGACCGGCGGCGAAGACAACCGCGCCGCCCTCGTAGCCAAGCCCGTTCGTGTCGGCCATCCAGTCACCCAGCGCCGTGCCGAGCGTCTGTGAGAAAAGGATCGCCACCCAGTAAAAAATCTCGACCCTGGGCGTGGCGACGGTGTTGACGGAGATGGAGCCCTCCGACCAGCGCCATACGGCGAGGGAAGCAATCAGTCCCGCGAACAGAATCGACGATCCCCCGAAATAACCGATGCCGAGCGAACGATCGGCGAAATCCGCCATCGTTGTACCCAAGGTGGTGGTCGCGACGATAGTGACCCAATACAGTAAGGGACGGAACGCCTTCGCGTAAATTTGCGCGACGACGGCGACGGCGAAAATGCCGATAAAGATGAAGCTGCCAATCGCATAGCCCAGATTCATCGACATTGTTACGGCATCGCCGCCGGTCTCTCCCAATGTCGTCGCAAGCACCTTGATGACCCAAAACCCAAGAGTGACTTCGGGTACTTTGCTCAGCGCGCCAGCCGGTAGCGTCGTCATGAGAATCCTTTTCGTCGTGGGAGCGGAAGTCGGCCCCATTAGAGGATACGGAGCCGATTCCTCTTTTCGTTCAATCAATCGATTCTTAATCGGGATTCTTACCCTCCTTGGCGTTCTCAAGGACCGCGCCGGTCTTGGCGTCGACCCCGACCTCTTGAACGCCTGTCGCCGTCTTAATGTCGAAGGAATAACGCAGGCCGCTGCCACCCTTCTCCTTCTCCAGTTCCTCATCCGTGATCTTGCCCGGATGCGCCTTCAGAGCGATGGCGCGCGCCTCGGCAATGCTAATCTTCGCGTCCTTAGCGAGCTTTTCACCTGTGTAAGCCAAGGCAGGACAGGCAAAGAGCAAAGCTAGACTCAATGCTCCATATCGAATGCCGCGTTTGGGCGGGACGCTCATGTTTATGTGTTTCATGGATACGCTCCTGATTCCCCCGCTGGCGACACTCGTCTGGGTGTCATGAACATGACCTGAATGCGCCCTTGTCTTGGTAAGGCGACGAAAGAACTCATAAATTCGTAGGCCCAGACATGCGTTCGCGCGCACAATGGCACAGCTTAAGTTTGGTTGGTCAAAATTAGCGGTAAGTGCTTGTGTAACAATCATAACTTGCTCCGTGCAAGTTCTTGATTAATGCACGTTTTCCCATGATAGCGACGAAAGCCGTCCCTGCGTACAAGCAGTCCTTCGACCACCACCCGCCGGCTCACCCCCCAAACAGCTTCTCAAAAAAGTTCTTCTCCTCGCCCCTCGGCGGCGCTCGTCTTTCCGCGCGCTTCGTTCCGCCCGTCGGAATATCCTCGGGCGGCAGCAGCGCCTCCAACCCGTGCACGGGCCTCTCTCCGCTTTGATCGCCGGCGCCCTCCCGCGAGGCCGCGCGGGGGCGGGGCGGCGGCGGCTTGCGGTTCGGCGCGCGGCGGCGGCGCGGCGGGTCCGGCGCCGAACAGGTTCAGCACGGAATCGGCGAGCCGCGCCGGCTCCGGCGCCGCGGCGCGCCAGGCGCCCGAAGGCAGCGCCGCCACCGGCACGCCCTGATGCGCCGTCTTCATGAAGCGGCTCCAGATCTCGACCGGCAGATTGCCGCCGGACGCCTTTTGCGTCGGGGAATTGTCGTCGTTGCCGAGCCACACGCCGGCGACGAGATGGCTGGTGTAGCCGACGAACCAGGCGTCGCGCCAATCCTGGCTGGTGCCGGTCTTGCCGGCCGCCTGCCAGCCCGGCAGCTCCGCCTTGCGCGCGGTGCCGGTGAGCAGCGTCTCCTCCATCATCGTGTTCATCATCGACACATATTCCGGCTCGATGACGCGTCCGTTGGAGCCCGTCTTGCGCGCGTAAAGCTGCTTGCCGTCCGCCGTGCGGACTCGCGTGATGATATGCGGCTGCACGCCGATGCCGCCATTGGCGAAGGGCGCATAGGCCGCGACCATCTCCAAGCGGCGTGACCTCCGACGTGCCCAGCGCCAGCGAGGCGTTGGGCTGCAATTCCGAAGTTATGCCAAGACGATGCGCCGTGCGCACGACCGCCCTGGGGCCGACCTCCATGCCGACGCGCACGGCGACCGTGTTGAGCGACAGCGACAGCGCCTTGGTCAGCGTCACCGGGCCGAAATATTCGCGGCTGTAGTTTTCCGGCTGCCAGCCCTTGACGTTGATCGGCCCGTCCTCGCGCACGGTGTCCGGCGTCAGGCCATGCTCCAGCCCGGTCAGATAGACGAAGGGCTTGAAGGACGAGCCCGGCTGGCGCTTCGCCGCGATGGCGCGGTTGAACTGGCTTTCGCCATAGTCGCGCCCGCCGACCAGCGCGCGAATCGCGCCATTGGGATCGAGCGCCACGACGGCGCCTTGGGAAACCCCGAACTTGCTCCCCTTTTTGGCGAGTTCATCGGTCAGCGCGTGTTCGGCGGCGGATTGGAGATTGTGATCGAGCGTCGTCGTGACGACGAGGTCCTGGTCGATCGCGCCGACCGTATCGGCCAGCACGTCCATCACATAATCCGCGGCGTAGTTGATCGAGCCGGCGCCGCTGTCGCGATGGACGCGGGCGGGATTGGCCAGGGCGACCTTGGCCATCGCCTCGGTGATGTGGCCCTCCTGCGCCATCGCGGTGATCACCTGCGCCGCGCGTTCGCTGGCGCCTTCGGGGTTGCGGTCCGGCGCGAGCTTGCTCGGCGCCTTCATCAGCCCGGCCAGCACGGCGGCCTCGGCCAGCGTCACGGCCTTGCGCGCCGTGGCCGTAATAGCGCTCGGCCGCCGCCTCGACGCCATAGGCGCCGGAGCCGAAATAGACGCGGTTGAGATAAAGCTCGAGGATCTGGTCCTTGGAATATTTATGTTCGAGCCAGAGCGCGAGAATCGCCTCCTGAATCTTGCGGGAGATCGTGCGTTCCTGCGTCAAAAACAGGTTCTTGGCGAGCTGCTGGGTCAGCGTCGAGCCGCCCTGCACGCCGCCGCGTCCGGTGACGTTGCGCGTCAGCGCCCGCACGATGCCGAGCGGGTCGATTCCGAAATGGGAATAAAAGCGGCGGTCCTCGATGGCGACGAAAGCCTTGGGCAAATAGGGCGGCAGTTCCGAAAGACGGACCGCCGCGCCGCCGGTGTCGCCGCGATTGGCCAAAAGCTCGCCGTCGGCGGCGAGGATGGCGATGTTGGGCGGACGCTTGGGGATGGCGAGCTGGTCGATCGGCGGCAGCTGCGAGCCGTAATAGACAAAAACCCCGCCGGCGCCGATGGCGCCCCAGAGGCCGAGCACGAGGGTCCAATAAATCAGCCCGCCGAACAGGAAGCCGGAGCGGCCTTGCGCGTTTTTGCGCGCGCGCGCGGGTTTTTCCGCGCCTTCATGCGCGTTTTTGCGCGCGCCGCGTCGTTCGGCCCGAAGGTCGTCGCCCCGGTCGTCGTCGAAAGCCGGTTCGCGGCGTCTGTCGCTACGCGCCATCGGATCTCCTGCGGCCGTCCGCCGGGGCTGGGAAAATGATTGATAAAGCTTAACGCCGGCGTTTTAAGGGCGGGTTAAGGGTGGAAAGGCGGACGGGCCGTTGGTGCGGCCCCTACAATGTGGCGAGCCCGCGAATCGGCCTCACGGGATTTGGCGCCCGAGCCAGCATTGTTTTCCTGTTCCCGAAGCGACCGCGCATCGTCCGTAATCACTTGATTAGTCAACAGCTACTGTAATTCCAGCGACGGCGGATTCAATTAAATCCGGTCGCGTGAGAGAAGCAAAAGCCAAACAATACTGATCCATAAACGAGGGCAGTCGTAGATCCCGCCCGCCACTTATGCACAACTCCCGCCCGTCACGGCGCCCGCCCCTCTTGCGCTAATCGTCCAGCCGCGCCAAAGTCCCGCCCCCGGCGCCCGGTTCGGAGCCGCCGTCCACAGAGGCCAACGGAATTTCCCTCCATGAAGGTCACGATCGAGAGAGCGGCGCTACTGCGGGCGCTTGGCCATGTTCACCGGGTGGTGGAGCGGCGCACGACGATTCCGATCCTCGCCAATGTGCTGATCGAGGCCACGGCCGGCGAATTATTGCTCAAAGCCACCGATCTCGATCTCGAAATCACCGAGCGCGTCGCCGCCGACGTGACGCAAGAGGGCGCGACCACCTTGCCCGCCCACACGCTTTACGACATCACCCGCAAATTGCCGGAAGGCGCGCAGGTTTCGCTCGAGGAGACCGGCGAGCAAGGCCAGTTGACGCTGCGCTCGGGGCGCTCGCGCTTCCAGCTGCAAACCCTGCCGCAGAGCGATTTTCCCGAAGTGACCTCGGGCGAGTTCGGTCATAAATTCTCGCTGCCGCCGGCCGAGTTGAAGCGCCTCATCGAAAAGACGCAATTCGCCATCTCCAGCGAGGAGACGCGCTATTATCTCAACGGCATTTTCATCCATGTCGCCGACATCGAGGGCCGTTCGCTGCTGCGCGCCGTCGCGACCGACGGGCATCGTCTGGCGCGGCTCGAACTGCCGGCGCCGGAAGGCTCGATCGGCATGCCCGGCGTCATCCTGCCGCGCAAGGCGGTCGGCGAAATCCAGCGCCTGATCGAGGACGCGCAAAGCGAAGTCACGGTGGAGGTTTCCGCCAATAAGATGCGCTTCGCCTTCGGCGAGGCGCTGCTGACGACCAAGCTCATCGACGGCACCTTCCCCGATTACGGGCGCGTCATTCCCTCGGGAAACAACAAGCGGCTCACGGTCGAGCGCGACATGTTCGCCAAGGCGGTCGATCGCGTGTCGACGATCTCGTCCGAGCGCGGCCGCGCCGTCAAGCTCGCTGTGTCCGAGGGCAAGGTGGTGCTCTCCGTCACCAACCCGGATCAGGGCTCGGCGGTCGAGGAACTGGAAGCCGATTACGACAGCGAGCCGATCGACATCGGTTTCAGCTCTAAATATCTGCTCGACATCGTGAACCAGCTCGACAGCGACACGGCGCTGTTTCTGCTGGCCGATCCCGGCTCGCCGACGCTCATCCAGGATCGCGACGGCGCGAGCGCGCTTTACGTGCTGATGCCGATGCGGGTGTAGCCCCGCCGTTGCGAATGGAGGCTTACTCCTTCCATCCAAGCGACCGTTCGACCGCCTTTTCCCAGGAGGCGACGAGGCGCTCGCGCTCGAGGGCGGTCATCACCGGATTCCAACGGCGGCCCGGCCGCCAATGGGCGGCGATATCCTCGGCGCCGCGCCAAAAACCCACGGCGAGCCCCGCGGCGTATGCGGCGCCGAGCGCGGTTGTCTCCAGGCTGCGTGGGCGCACGACGGGAACCCCGAGAATATCCGCCTGAAATTGCATCAGCAGCTCGTTCGCCGCCATGCCGCCGTCGACGCGCAGATCCTCTGGCGCGGCGCCCGAATCCGCGGCCATCGCGGCGAGAACCTCGCGGGTTTGGTAGGCGGCCGCCTCCAGCGCGGCTCTGGCGATATGTCCTTTGTTGGAAAAGCGCGTGAGGCCGGCGATCACGCCGCGCGCGTCGGCGCGCCAGCGCGGCGCGTAGAGGCCCGAAAAGGCGGGCACGAAATAAACGTCGCCATTGTCCACGACCGAGCGCGCCAGCGCTTCGACGGCTTCGCTGCTGTCGATGATCCCGAGATTGTCGCGCAGCCATTGCACCAGCGCGCCGGCGATGGCGACGGATCCCTCCAGCGCGTAAACGGGCTTCAACTCGCCGAGCTTATAGGCGAGCGTCGTCAGGAGCCCCTTGGTGGAGATTTTCGGCGTCTCGCCGGTGTTCATCAGCAGGAAGCAGCCGGTGCCGTAAGTGTTCTTGGCCTCGCCCGGCTTCAGACAGGCTTGTCCGAGCAGCGCGCCCTGCTGGTCGCCGATCGCGCCGGCGAGCGGAACGCTTCCCATCGCGCCATAAAATTCGCTCGACGAGCGAATCGCCGGCAGGCAGGCTCGGGGGATGTCGAACAATCGCAGAATGTCTTCGTCCCAATCGAGCGTCGCGAGATTCATCAATTGCGTGCGAGAGGCGTTGGTCGCGTCGGTCACATGCCGTCCGCCGCGCGGACCGCCCGTCAAATTCCAGATCAGCCAGGAGTCGATCGTTCCGAACAGAACCTCGCCATTTTGCGCGCGCGCTCGCGCGCCGGGGAGGTTCTCGAACAGCCAGACCAGTTTGAGTCCGGAGAAATAGCTCGCCAGCGGCAGGCCCGTTCGCGCGCGCAGGCGATCCGTCCCGCCGTCGCTTGCAAACCGCGCGACAAGCGCTTCCGTGCGCGTGTCCATCCAGACGATCGCATTGCACAGCGGCGCGCCCGTCGCCTTGTCCCAGAGCACGGTGGTCTCGCGCTGATTGGCGACGCCGATCGCCGCGAGATCGGACCCCGCGGCGGAAGCTTTCGCCAAGGCGTCGTCGATCACCGCGAGCGTGTTTCGCCAGATCTCCGTCGCGTCATGCTCGACCCATCCGGGCTGGGGGCAAATCTGCGCATGCTCGCGCCGGGCGAGCGTCACGACCTCGCCGGCTTCGTCAAACAGGATGAAGCGCGTGCTGGTCGTGCCTTGATCGATCGCGCCGACGTATTTGGCCATTTTGCGTCCGCGTGGGGATTAGCTTCCGAGCGGCCGCAGGATAGCGAGTCCGCGGCGTTTCGCGCAAGCGCCCGACCAACGCCAATGGAATTATCGGCGCGCGCTCTGGCGCTTGTCCTCGCGCGGCGCTACATTGTTTCGGCGGCGCTGCGGGGCGCGTGTTGGACTTTAATTCCCCGGGGCCTTATCGATCTCCATGGGAGCTGTCCCTGGCCTCGCCCGTGGGCTTGGCCACATGGCGCCCACCTACTCTGTAGGTTCCCGGGATCGATGTCCCACGGCTCTCGTGGCCCGCACCCGCCTTTCCGGCCCAATTCCTCCGGCCCACCGACACGAGATGACCGACTTGAAGACGACGATGCGCCGACACGCTCTCGCCCGCCGCGATCTCGTGACGCCGCGGGAGGCGCATGAGGCCGCCGCCGCGATCCGCGCCTCGGCGTTGGCGTTGGTGGAGAAACTCCAGGCCGCCGGCTCCGCTCCCGTCGTCTCGGTCTATTGGCCGATCCGCAGCGAGCTCAACACGCGCCCGCTGATCGAGACCCTGTGCGAGCGGGGCCTCAAGGTGGCGCTTCCAATCCTGGTGGCCGTCAAGCGCCCGCTCCTGTTTCGCGCCTTCCAGCCGGGCGACGAACTGACCAAGGGGCCGTTCGGACTGAGCGAACCCTCGTCCGACAAAGCGGCGTTGGAGCCGGACATCATCTTCGCGCCCTTGGCCGCCTTCGACCGCAAGGGGTATCGCCTGGGCTATGGCGGCGGCCTTTACGACGCGACGCTAAACGCATTGCGCGCGAAACATCCGGTCACGGCGATCGGCATCGCCTACGCCGTGCAGGAGGCGGACGCCATCCCCATCGAAGATCACGACCAGAAGCTGGACTTTATCGTCACGGAGCGCGAGACGATCCGCTGCGCGTGAAGACCGTGAACGCCCCTCGCGATGGTCGAGCCGGGCGGCCATCGCCTTGACTATAAATGATTAAACGCGCGAGCGGAGACAAAGCCGCGACAGGAAATATTCGTCCCGTTAACTAAAATTTTCGACCCGTCGTTAACCCCTGGGAAGCAATCTCGCGTCGAAGCCTGTCCATCGAGGCGGGCGTCCATGGACCCCCAATGGCTCGTCGCGTCACGCCCTATCTACTCGTTCTTTCCCCGGCCTTGCTGGCGGCGGTTCTTTCGGGCTGCTCCGGGCCAGTGAAACCGCAACGTCCCGCATGGCGCACCCAGGCGGAAAACGCCTGCCTCGCCGAGCGGCGGGTGCAGCCCTCCGCCTATGTGCAAATGGCCAACGAGATGGACGGCCCCGGCATTTGCGGTCTGACGCGTCCGTTCAAGGTCACGGCCTTGCAGGGGGGCGCCGTGGCCTTCAACGCCCGGGCGACGTTGGATTGCTCGATGGTCGCCGAACTCGACCAATGGCTCGCCGATGTCGTGCAGCCGGCGGCGCAAGCGCGTTTCGGCCAGAACGTGGTTCAGATCAATTCAATGGGTTCCTACGCCTGTCGCGGCATGAACAATCAGAGCAACGCGCCGCTGTCGGAGCACTCCTTTGGCAATGCGCTCGACATCGGCGGCTTCGTGCTGGCGGACGGACGCGAGATTTCGATCGTGCGCGACTGGACGCGCGGCGATCTTTTGACCCGCGCTTTCCTGATGGATGTTCACGGCGGTTCCTGCCAGCATTTTTCGACCGTGCTCGCGCCGGGCTCCAATCCTTTTCACTACAATCATATTCATGTCGATCTGGCGATGCATGGACGCGGCGGCAAACATATCTGCAAGCCGGTCCCGCATGAGATCGCCGCTCCGCCCGTCTCGCCCCTGCTGGCGACCAAGGGTCCGGCCCCCGATCGACGACGACGACAGCGACACCGGCGAGGCCCCGCCGCGCGCGGCGTTCGAGGGCGGGAGAGCGGCGAGTCTCGACTCGTTCGCGGCGCCGCTGCCGCCGAGGCGGGGCGATTCCGGGGAAAACTGACGGACGCCCGCGCCCTCGCGGGACGCGCGCGATTCGCCTCAAGCGATCTGAACTCTCGCCTCGCCTCGGGTCTCGCCAAGGGTCGCCAGAACCTTGGCGACGATCGAGGGCGCGTCGAGATGCGCCTTGGCGATCATCTTGTCGTAGCTGTCCTGGTCGATGTAGCAGTCGGGCAGGGTCATGCTGCGGAAGCGGAAAACGCCGTGCGCGCCGTCGAGCAGGCCGTCCTCGGACAGCGCCTGGAACACCTGCGCGCTAAACCCGCCGATCGAGCCTTCCTCGATCGTGATCAGCACCTCGTGCGAGGTGGCGAGGCGGCGCACCAGATCGCGGTCGATCGGCTTGGCGAAGCGGGCGTCCGCGACCGTGGTCGAAACGCCGCAACTCTCCAATTCGTCGGCGGCCTTCAGCGTCTCGGCGAGCCGCGTGCCGAGGCTCAGCAACGCGACCTTGGACCCCTCGCGCAATACGCGGCCCTTGCCGATCTCCAACACTTCGCCGCGTTCGGGCAGCTCGACGCCGACGCCTTCGCCGCGCGGATAGCGGAAAGCAATCGGGCCGTCATTATAATGAACGGCGGTCGTCACCATATGGGTCAGTTCCGCCTCGTCGGCCGCGGCCATGATGACCATGCCCGGGAGACAGCCGAGATAAGCGAGATCGAAGGCGCCGGCATGGGTCGGCCCGTCGGCGCCGACGAGCCCGGCGCGGTCGATGGCGAAGCGCACCGGCAGATGCTGGACCGCGACATCGTGCACGACCTGATCGTAGCCGCGCTGCAGGAATGTCGAATAAAGCGCGCAAAAGGGCTTATAGCCCTCGGCGGCGAGACCCGCCGCGAAAGTGACGGCGTGTTGTTCGGCGATCGCGACGTCGAAAGTGCGCTCCGGGAAAGCCTTGCCGAAGATGTCGAGGCCGGTGCCGCCCGGCATCGCGGCGGTGATGGCGACGATTTTTTCGTCGCGCTCGGCCTCGGCGACGAGGCTCTTGCCGAAGACGCTGGTGTAGCTCGGCGCGTTGGCCTTGGGCTTGATCTGCTGTCCGGTGGCGACGTCGAATTTATTGACGCCGTGATATCGGTCGTCCGAGGCCTCCGCCGGAGCGTAGCCCTTGCCCTTCTGGGTGATGACATGCACCAGCACCGGACCGTCGTCCTTGTCGCGCACATTCATCAGCACGGGCAGCAGATGGTCGAGATTATGACCGTCGATCGGCCCGACATAATAGAAGCCGAGCTCCTCGAACATCGTGCCGCCGGTGATGAAGCTGCGCGAAAACTCCTCGGCCTTGCGCGCCTTGTCGTAAAAGAAGCGCGGCAGATGGCTGGCGAGCTGCTTGGCGGCGTCGCGAATGGAGCGATAGGCGCCGCCCGAAACGAGCCGCGCGAGATAGGCCGACATGGCCCCGGTCGGCGGGGCGATCGACATGTCGTTGTCGTTCAAGATGACGATCAGCCGGGAATCGAGCGCGCCGGCGTTGTTGAGGGCCTCATAGGCCATGCCGGCCGACATCGAGCTGTCGCCGATCACCGCGATGACGTGATTGTCGCCGCCAGCGAGATCGCGGGCGATGGCCATTCCGAGGCCCGCCGATATCGAGGTGGAGGAATGACCGGCGCCGAAGGGGTCGTATTCGCTCTCAAGGCGCTTGGTGAAACCGGAGAGCCCGCCGCCCGCGCGCAGCGTGCGTATGCGGTCGCGGCGACCGGTCAAAATCTTGTGTGGATAGGTCTGATGTCCAACGTCCCAGATAATTCGATCGCGCGGCGTGTCGAACACATAATGCAACGCGACCGTGAGCTCGACCACCCCAAGTCCGGCCCCCAAATGCCCACCTGTCACGGAAACCGCTTCGATGGTCTCCCGCCGTAATTCTTCCGCCAGCCTATGTAGTTGAGTTGGCGGGAGTTTCCGTAATTCATCCGGCGTTGAAATCCGGTCTAGAAGGGGGGTCTTTGATGTTGTCAAAGCAGCTTCTCTACTCTGGATAGGTGTAAGGGCCGGCCGTTCAACACCCGTCGCCAAAGGACGGGCTTTAGGTCGAAAGACTTTTTTAGGCATACACCGGTTAGGGCGGCGGGAGCAAATCGCAAGGCGCCGCGGCGAAGAAATTCCATGCTTGGTCGAGTTCGCCATTCGATGTCCCCGATTTGCTTTGCGCCGTCAAAGTCGTCCGCGAATATAATTTCGCGCAAATCGGGCGCTCGACCACCCCCTTAATTACGCCGCGATTCGCCGACCGCGCCGTTCCGGCGGCCTTGCTCCGCCTTGGCTGGAAGGCTCGCGCGCGATAGTCTTGACGCTCTGGCTTGCTCCGAAGCGAAACTCGGCTTAAAAGCCCTTTGCGCCGACGGGGACGTCTCGTCAGGGCGCTTTTTTTCGTTCGCGCCGGCCCTGGCCGCGCGGCGCCTCGAACCAAGAAGACCGGAACACAACCCGCCGTGCCCGACAAAAGCGTCTTTTCATGGACCAACATCGGTATTTCGGTGGGCGGCGGGCTCGCCGGAGCGGCTGTTTTCGCCGTGCTGAGCAAGGGAACGCTGGCGGGGTTCCTCCTGGCTCATCTCGCGCCGCTGCCAATCATGATCGTCGCGCTCGGCCTTGGCGTCGGTCATGGCGCGACGGCGGCGATCATCGGAACCATGCTTCTCAGCATCTGGCCGAACCCGTTGTTCGGCATGGCGTACGGCCTGCTGGTCGCGCTTCCGGCGTGGCTTTCCTGCTACGCGGTCGCGGGCGCGCCCTGGCGTCGGCGCGATCTTCTGACCCAGCATCTCTCGTCATGGGCCGTGCTGGCGCAAGCCGTGACTCTGTCGGCCGGCATGGTGTTTTTCTTAGGGATCACGGCCTTCTCGCAAGGCAAGATCGAAGAGCCTTTGTCCTATGTGCAGGGGCAGTTTTATTTCGAGCTCGACGCCCTGCTCAAGGAGCATCGGCTTGGCGAAGATGTGACGGTGCAGGATCTGACCCGCTTCACGCAGTTGTTCCTGCCCGCGACCTTCGCGGGCTACGGGCTGCTGCTGCACGCGCTTAATCTTTGGATCGCCGGGCGTCTGACCAAAATTTCCGGCATGTTGAAACTTTCCTGGCCGGACATCGCGGCGGACTTCGCGCTGCCGCGGTTTGTCGCCGTCGCCTTCGTGCTCGCGTCGGGCCTTGCCGCGCTGGGGGGATTTCCGGGCGTGGCGGCGCTCGCGATCGCTGTTCCGCTTGGGCTGGCGCTGGCTTTCCAGGGACTCGCGGTGACGCATTTCTGGCTGCGCGGATCGAAGTCCGGCATCCTCGTGCTGTCGGTGCTCTATTTCTTCCTCGGCGTGCTGGGCCTGCCGATGATCCTGTTCGCCTTGCTTGGGATGCTCGACGCCGCGCTGAATTTTCGCGAAAGAAAGTCAGCCGCCGACGCCAAGCAAAGCTCGCTCCAATAACCCATCGACGACATCAAGACACTCGGAGAACAACCATGGAAGTCATTCTGCTCGAACGCGTGGCCAAGCTCGGCCAAATGGGCGAAACCGTGCGCGTGCGCGACGGCTATGCGCGCAACTTTCTGCTCGCCCGCAAGAAGGCGCTGCGCGCCACCGAAGCCAATAAAAAGCACTTCGAGACGCAGCGCGCGCAGATCGAGGCCAATAACCTCACCTTGAAGAAGGAGGCCGAAGCCGTCGCCGAGACGCTCAACGGCCAGGCCTTCGTCGTGATCCGGCAGGCCGGCGAGAGCGGTCATCTTTACGGCTCGGTCGCGCCGCGCGACATCGCGGACGCCGCGACCGCCGGCGGCTTCACGCTGAACCGCGACCAGATCGTGCTCAATCATCCGATCAAGGCGCTGGGCCTGCATAGCGTGCCGGTGCATCTGCATCCGGAAGTGGACGTGAAGATCACGATCAATGTGGCGCGTTCCGCCGAGGAGGCCGAGCGTCAGGCGCGCGGCAAATCGACGATCGCGTCGCGCGAGGAGGCGTCGATGGACGACCTCGGTCTCGAAGTCGGCGCCGCCTTGGCGGAAGCCGGCGACGTCGAGATGTAAACCGGTCTCGCCCGCCTTCGGACGGGCGAAAAGGCTCGCCGCGCGATCAGCCTCCTGTCCGAGGGCGCCGCGGCCCACTCGGGCACGGGAGGCTTTCAGATGCTTAAGATGGGCCTCCGCGTCGTCGCGTGATCGAGGGCCTGGCCGCGCGCGATGTTTCGCGGGCGCGCCGCTCGGTCAAGATATGATGCCGGAACGGCTCGCCCATGAGCCGCCGGTTATGCCGAGCGCCGGTGAAGTCCGTCCGCTTTTGGCTGTTTTAAACGCGGCGTCCGAATATTAACGGTGTTCTCTTCCCGCCAAGCTATTTCGTCGCGCCCGGACGCTCGCTCTTCCCCACGACTTTAGAACGCCACGCTTTTTTGTCGCGGCGTCGCCATTGACGACGGCCCTCATGTTTGGCGACGCCTTAAAGATGACCACCTGGCGCGGCTCTATCGGCACTTTCGCGCCAGTGCGGGGATTGCGGCCGGCCCGCTCTCCTTTGCCTCGCACGATGAACGAGCCAAAGTCGTGCAATTTCAAATTTTCGCCTCGGGTCAGCGTTTTCACGATCTCGTCGATGACGCTATCGACCAGTCGCTTGGCTTCGCGCTTCGAGACGTTCTCGCATTTATTTGCGATCGCAAAGGCGATGTCCTGGCGGGTGAGGGCGCCTTGCGGGCGCGGTTCGTCGCGCGCGGCTTCGAGCGCGGGAGCTTTTGGCTTGCGAACGCTTGGGCGCGAAGGCGTCTGGAGGTTACTAGCCGATGACATGGCCTCTACTCTATGGTTGCCGATTTGCCTTCGCGCGAAGCGTCTTCATTTCGAAGAAATGGACGCTGGGCCAAGGATTAAGCTGACACTGCGCGAGCCGTTGACTTTACGGAAGTGCAAATGGTCACCACGGCGCCATGACTTTCGACACGGTTTCGACGAATATCGCTCGATATTCACCATTTCGCGTGCTAAGGCCTCGGCGGGGTGGAATTTGCGTTACTGTCGATTTCTATTTGGCATAAGTCTTCGTTCGAGCGATGTGCTCGCGAGCACGTCGCGCGCGTTCATTTGCGAATAAAGTCTCTTGCCGCTGCCATGAGACGGATTTCGCGCGAGGCCGACGCCAACGGATAAACAAAAAGAAGCGCCTTCACATATTCGCGAAACATAAGGCGCTCCCGGTTTTAAGTAATGGCGCGAGAAGCTTAGAGGCGCGATCGGCTGAAAATTCATTGGAGGCCTGGGAAAATGGAGCGCGTAAAGGGAGAAGCGGGCGAGTTGGACGAAGCCGCGGGCGTCGCGTCCGCGCCCGATCCAATCGAACAGGTGCGAGAACTGCTGTTTGGCGAAGCGCGGCGGACGACCGAACAGAGTTTGCAAGCGCTGGATGAAAAGCTGGACGCGATGCGCGCGGATTTTCTGGCGCGCTTCGCCGCGCTGAAGGCCGGCTGCGTCGAACGCGACGTCAAGACGGTCGCGGCGACGGAGAGCGTGCGGGAGGAGAGCCTGAGGGCCCAAGCGCGGCTGGCGCGACTGCAATCCGAGTTGGAGCAATCCACGGCGTCGCTGGATCGGCTGCGCGCCGAACTTGGCGCCGCGCCATTGAGGCTGCGTCGGCTGATCGACCATTTCGCCGTTTTTTTCACCGAGCAGGAGATTCTTGTCGATCCGGCCGCCGCGAACGCCGGTCTCGACGAACTCGCGCTGTTGCTCAAAAGCAGCGACGAGGAGCTTCGGGTCGTCGGATACGCCGACGAAGTGGGGACGGCGGCGTCAAATCGGGCGGTGTCCCGACGCCGCGCGGAGAAGGTCGTCGCGATGCTGGTCGAACGTGGCGTGGCGCGCGACAGACTGGCGATCGTGCCGCGTTCCACGCTGGTTCCGATCGCCGAAACCGGCGTCGGCGCGGCCAGAAGCAGGCGCGTCGCGTTCGAGCGCGCCTATGACGGCGAGTTCGGCATTCGATGATTTCGGCGAAGATCATGCTGCTGGGGGACATCGGCGTCGGCAAGACGTCGCTCGCGCGCCGCCGCGTCTTCGACAAATTCGACGCCGATTACAAGACGACGATCGGCGTCGACGTGCTGACTCACGATATCGAGCTTGGCCCGGAATGCGGGGGAGAAATTCTGCGCCTCGTGTTGTGGGACACCGACGGCGATTTCGGCTCGCGCATTTTCGAGACGGTTTATCTCGCGGGCGCTTCGGGCGCCATCATCGTCGCCGACGCGTCGCGCCCTGGCACGCTCGTGAAGATGACGACGCTGGCCGACCGTTTCGCGGAACATTTTCCCGGTCGTCCGGTCGTCATGATCGTCAATAAGATCGATCTCGCGGGACCGTGCTTCGACTCTGGCGCGCGAGCCCCGCGCGACGTGCTGTATTCCAGCGCCAAGACCGGCGAAGGCGTCTCCGAACTGTTCCAGACATTGGGCGCGGCGGTGTGGCGGCGGCGCGTGCTTGTTCATGAACGCGTCCTGGAGTCGCCGAAGGATCAAATTCGTGATCACCGACCGTCCCGACAGCGCCTTGATCGCCAGCTCCGTGCGGCTGCGCAAATGCAGCTTGGCCAAAATGGCGCTGACATGGTTTTTCACCGTGCCCTCGGCGAGTTTCAGCTCTCGCGCGATTTCGCGATTGCCCTTGCCGGCGGCGACGCCGGACAGCACGGACTTCTCGCGCTCGGTGAGCAAATCCTCGCCCAGCGACTCTCCCGCGCGCTCGGGCCCCTTCACGCGACGAAACTCGCCGATGATTTTTTCGGCGACGCGGGACGAAAGTCGCGGCTCGCCGCGCGCGGCGGCGCGGATCGCCTCCACGATCTCGCTCTCCTCGGCGTCCTTGAGCAGATAGGCTTGAGCGCCCGCCAATATGGCCTCGAATATGAGATCGTCGTTCTCGAAGGTCGTGAGCATGATGACGCGGATTTTCGGATTGTCGCGTAAAATCGCGCGCGTGGCTTCGATGCCGTCGACGCGCGGCATCTTTATGTCCATCAGAACGATGTCGGGAGAATAAGCGCGGGCGGCGCGAATCGCCTCGGCTCCGTCGCCCACCGCCGCCACGACCGCGATGTCGGGCTCCAACTCGAGCAGTCCCGTGAGCGCTTTGCGGATCATCGGTTGGTCTTCGGCGATAAGGAGCCGGAACGATTGATTCTCGCTCACCCATACCTCCAAGTTGAACTCGCTTCGCTCCGCAACCAATTTAGCGACGCTTTCCTGTCTGAAAGATGAACGAGCGATACATGCGGCGTTCATATCCGTTCAACTAGGTTGATGTTGTCTTCGGAAAGTAAGCGGGCGATCGAGGCTCGCGGCAACCGATGGTTAACCGGGAGAGCCAGATGTCTTCGAATACCGTCAAAGTAATCGCCGCCGCGGCGCTGATCGGGGCTTTGTCGTCCGCGCCAGCTTTCGCCGACGGCTGGGGACGCGGCGGCGGATATTTTTGGGGCCCGGCCGCGGCCATCGGCCTCATCGGCGGCGTCGTCGCCGGCAGCGCCCTCGCCGCCGCTCAGCCGGTATATCCCGCTGGCTATGGCGTCTACGCCGAACCTGAGCCGACTTGCTATTTCGCGCGCCAACCCGTGGTCGATGGCTGGGGCAATCTTATCAGCTATCGCCGGGTGCGCGTCTGCGAGTAGCGCGCCGCCGAGCCCGCCTCGGCGTCGTGCGACACCCGTCGCCCACCTTCCCTCCCCGCCCGCGAGGCGACGGGTTTTGGCCTCCCGGCCTCCCTCCGGGAGGCCTTTTTCGTCATAGGCGTCGCAAACTCAGCGGCTTGCCTTCCTTGGCGTCGCGGCGCCAGAACGCCGTCCGGATGGTGTTCGAAGTAGGTCTTGTGCCCCTTGCGCGCCGTCAGCGCCAAGCGGCCCCGCTCCAGCGACCAGGCCACGGGGTCGAAAATGACCACGCCGTTATCGCGGCACGCGGGGGCGAGCTGCGCCTTATTGCCGCCCTTGGCGGGTCGCGTGTCCAGCGTCAGCATGCAGCCGGTGTCGTGATCCTCGGCGCGCAATATCCCGTAACGACCGGCCACGTCGCCGGTCCGCAATTCCGCGGCCGTCGCGGTCAGGGACGACAGAAGCAAGGCGGCGATCCCAAAGCCGCGCCGCCAGAAACCAAATCCAAGGGAAATACCGCCTCGTAACGAAGGGGAAGTGAGCGTCATCGAGAGTCTGCTCCGTGAAAGCTTCTGAATTGGAACTGCATTGTGCCCTGTTCGGAGGCGGCGGCCAAGGGGTAGAATCGCTCGGCCATGGGCGCGTGTCCGCGCCGCTCTATACTTAGGCGTCTGGATGTCGCGACAAAGGGACGCAACGCCGCCGGGACGCTTTGCCCGCCACGCCGGGTCGTTTAGATTAGCGGGCCAATGCTTTACGCCCGCTCTTTCGCGAGCGCCAACGATGAGACGCCGCGCATGAATTCCGCTTCCCTGGCGCTCGCCGAACGCGCCGCGCCACGCTACACGAGCTACCCGACCGCGCCGCATTTTTCGGCCGCCGTCGGCCCCGAGCAGACGCGCCACTGGCTCGGCGAACTGCGCGAAGCGGCGACGCTCTCGCTTTATTTTCACGTGCCTTTTTGCGCGGAGATTTGCGCCTATTGCGGCTGTCACACCAAGGCGCTGCGACAGGAGGCGCCGCTGACGGTCTATAAGGAAACGCTGCTGCGCGAGATCGAACTCGTCGCCGGCGCGACAAGAGCCCGGCGAGTCGTCAGCATCCATTGGGGCGGCGGCACGCCCGGGATGTTGGGGCCGGCGCGATTCCTGGAAATCAGCGAGAGCATCGCGCGGCATTTCGATGTCGGCGCCCATACCGAACATGCGATCGAACTCGACCCGCGTCTGCTGCCGAGCCGCTGGTCGAGGCGCTGGCGCGCGCTGGAGTCAATCGCGCCAGTCTCGGCGTGCAGGATTTCAATCCGCATGTGCAGGAGGCGGCCGGGCGCGTCCAGCCATACGAGACTGTCGCCCGCGCCGTGGAGCTATTGCGCCGTGGCGGCGTCGAGGCGCTGAATTTCGATCTGATGTACGGTCTGCCTCATCAGACGCGCGCGGATGTCGCGCGCACGGCCGCGCTGGCGGCGGGGCTCGCGCCGGCGCGGCTCGCGGTGTTCGGCTACGCCCATGTGCCCTGGTTCAAGACGCATCAAAAGCTGATCGACGCGGCGGCGCTGGCTGGCGCCGCCGAGCGTCTCGCCCAGGCCGATGTCGCGCGCGAAACGCTGGAGGCGGCTGGCTATGTATCGATCGGCCTCGATCATTTCGCCTTGCCGGACGATCCGCTGACCCGCGCCGCGCGGGAAGGGCGGATGCGCCGCAATTTCCAGGGCTACACGACGGACGCCGCCGATGCTCTGCTGCCGTTCGGCGTCTCCTCGATCGGACGGCTGCCGCAAGGATATGTCGGCAACGCCGCCGATAACGCCGGCTGGCGCCGCTCGATCGAAGCCGGGCGCTTCGCGACGACGCGCGGCCTCGCCTTCACGCCGGAGGACATCGCGCGCGGCGCCGTGATCGAGCGGTTGATGTGCGATTTTTCCGTCGATTACGGCGAGCAAGCGCGGGCGCATGGCTTCGCGCCGGACGCCTTCGACGCCGCCGCGCCGGGTCTTAAGGCGTTGGTGGAACAAGGGCTTGCCGAAATTTCGGGGCGGCGCGTCGCGATGACGCCGGCGGGGCGGCCTTTTGTCCGTCTGGCGGCGGCGGCCTTCGACGCCTATTTGGAGAGCGGCGCCGCGCGCCATTCGGCGGCGGTGTAGCCGCGGCGTCAAAGGGTGTCCAAAGGACGCCCGTCGCAAGCGACAAGCTACGCGGCGCATTAAGGAGGCCGCGAATGTCGCCGCTCACGCTCTTTCTCGCCAAGCTGCTTGGCGCGGTGCTGCTGACCATGGCCGCCGCGATGGCGGCGCGGGGGCCGGCCATGGCTCAAACGGCGAAGCGGATGACGTCCGACCCCGGCATGGTGATGATTGGGGGCGCCATGCGTATCGGCCTGGGGCTGGCGATCGTGATCGGACACGACATCTGGACCGGCGGCGCGCTGCCCGTCGCGGTGACGCTATTCGGCTGGGCGCTCTATTTCAGCGGCCTGCTGCTGCTGTTCGCCTCGCCGGAAAGGCTGATCGCGATGGTCGAGGGCATGAGGCTGGAGCGCAATCTGCCGGTTTATGCCCTCGTCGTCGGTCTCGTGGGGCTTTATTTCCTCGGCGCGGGGGTGATCGGCTAGACGCGGCGCCAGAGCCCGGTTTTCAGCCCCGGTTCCGCGATGCGCTTGGAAAGAGGCGCGACGCGCGTTAATCCTACGTTCGACCCAACTCCATTTCGAAAGCGCCCCATGATCACGCTCTATTGTTTTCGCCGCGCTCCCGGCCTGCCTGATATCAGCCCCTTTGTCGTGAAGACGATGCTGCTGCTCAAACTCGCCGGGCTGGACTATGAAGAAAACCGCAACGGCTTCGCCAAGGCGCCCAAGGGCAAGCTGCCCTATATCGACGACGAGGGAACGCTCGTCGCCGATTCCACCTTCATCCGCTGGCACATCGAAAAGACCCGAGGCGTCGATTTCGACGCGCATCTGACGCCGGAACAGCGCGCGGTCGGCTGGGCGGTCGAAAAAATGTGCGAGAATCATCTCTACTGGATTTTGGCGCGCGGGCGCTGGCTCGACGACGCCAATTTCGCGCGCGGACCGGCCAAGATATTCGAGGCGGCCCCGGCATTGATGCGGCCGGCGATCAAGTGGATGGTGCGCCGCAAGGTCGCCAAATCGCTGCATCTACAGGGCATTGGCCGCCATAGCGGGGAAGAGGCGGCCGCGCTTGGCGTCAAGGACGTGGAGACGCTGGCGACGTTGCTTGGCGACAAGCCCTACCTCTTCGGAGACGCCCCTTGCGGCGCCGATGCGACGGTGTTCGCCTTCGTCGCCGGCGTGCTCTCGCCGTCCTGGGAGTCGCCGGTGCGCGACGCGGCGGCGTCAAAGCCCAATCTCGTCGCTTACCGCGACCGCCTCATGAGCAAATATTTTCCCGATTTCGCGTGAGGCGGCGGGCAAAACGATAAAAAGCCCGGCCGCCATGGGAGGCGCCGGGCCATTTTGCTTTTTTCCGCGGGGTCGGCTTAGCCGACGATCTCGTTGCCGCTGAAAAACTGCGCGATTTCGATCGCGGCGGTTTCCGGCGCGTCGGAGCCGTGGACGGTGTTCTCGCCGACGTTCAGCGCATGTTCCTTGCGGATCGTGCCGGGAGCGGCGTTGGCGGGGTTGGTGGCGCCCATGACCTCGCGGTAACGGGCGATGGCGTTTTCGCCTTCAAGCACCTGCACCACGACCGGGGCGGCGGACATCTGCTCGACCAGTTCGCCAAAGAACGGACGGTCCTTGTGGACGGCGTAGAAGGTTTCCGCCTGCTGGCGCGTCAGATGCACGCGCTTTTGCGCGACGATGCGCAGTCCCGCGCCTTCGATCAGCGCATTGACGGCGCCGGTGATGTTGCGCCGCGTCGCGTCGGGCTTGAGGATGGAAAAAGTGCGTTCGATCGCCATGGGCGCGCCGTCTCATTCGTTGGAGTTTCAGGAAAAGCTGGAGCGCCGCGCTTATAGCGGGCGCCTCGCGCATGGGCAAGGCTGGAGCAAGCTCTTAAAAAAGTTGATAGACTTTTTCGTTTAAGAGCTTGCTTCAGCTTTTTGATTTTGAGCGATTTCTTTTCGTCCGAACGATTTCGTTCGAACGGAAAGCGCTAACGATAAACGGCGGCTATCCCGAGAAAATCGCTGGCGAGCAGGCTGGCGCCGCCGACCAGCGCGCCATCGACGTCGGCGACGCTCAGCAACTCCTTGGCGTTCGACGGCTTGATCGAGCCTCCGTAGAGGATTCGCGCGCGCGCGCCCTTGCCATCGCCGAGCAAGGCGTCGAGCCTTCCCCGCGCGAAGCCGTGCATTTTCGCCACGTCTCGCGGCGTCGGCGTCAGCCCCGTGCCGATGGCCCAAATGGGCTCGTAGGCCAGCACGAGACGCTCCGGCGCGACGCCCGCCGGGATCGAGCCGGCGATCTGGCCCGCGACAATGGCCTCGGCCTCGCCGGCCTCGCGCTGCGCCCGGGTTTCGCCGACGCAGACGATGGGGGTCAATCCGGCTTCCAGCGCCGCGAGCGCCTTGGCGCGCACCAGCGCGTCGCTCTCGCCATGGTCGGCGCGCCGTTCGCTATGACCGACAATGACGAAGGCGGCGCCGGCGTCGGCCAGCATTGGGGCCGAAATATCGCCGGTATGCGCGCCGCTCGCTTGGCTATGACAGTCTTGCCCGCCCGAGGAAATTCGCGGCCGGCGCGGCGATGGCGGCGGCCGCGGCCAGAAGCGTCGCCGGAGGGCAGATCAAGAGATCGAGTTTTTCGCGCAATATTTCGTCGTAGCCCTCGGCGACGCGTTCGATCTGAGCGAGCGCCGCGCGCAGGCCGTTCATTTTCCAATTGCCGGCGAGCAGCGGACGGCGTGCGAACGACATGAAAGGCTCCGGGAAGGCGGTTCGTGACCCGACAAAAGCGCGAAGCGGAACGATCGATCTCCAATTCGCGATTCTTCCACTTTAGCGTCTGCTCAATGCTGGCGCTTGCGCTTCTTCTCCATATCCAGGGATTTTCCGACGATATGCTTGTCGCGGCCGATCACATGGGCGCTGGAGCCGACGATCAGCGGGTCGGGACCGGTGAGAATGTGATGATCCTTGTTGGGATAATCGAGACTCGCCAGAAAATGTTGCATGCAGTTGAGCCGCGCGCGCTTTTTGTCGTCGGATTTGATCACCACCCAGGGCGCGTCGGCGGTGTCGGTGAAAAAGAACATCGCCTCCTTGGCCTCGGTGTAATCGTCCCATTTGTCGATCGAGGCGCGGTCGATCGGCGAGAGCTTCCACTGTTTGAGCGGATCGGTCTCGCGCGAGCGGAAGCGTCGCACCTGCTCGTCTCGCGTGACCGAGAACCAGTATTTGAACAGGCTCATGCCGGAGTTGACCAACATGCGCTCGAGATCGGGACATTGCCGCATGAAGTCGAGATATTCATTGGGCGAGCAGAAATTCATCACGCGCTCGACGCCGGCCCGATTATACCAGGAACGGTCGAAGAACACGATCTCGCCAGCGGCGGGGAGATGCTCGACGTAGCGTTGGAAATACCATTGCGTGCGTTCGCGCTCGGAAGGTTTTTCAAGCGCCACCACGCGCGCGGCGCGGGGATTGAGATGCTCCATGAAGCGTTTGATCGTGCCGCCCTTGCCGGCGGCGTCGCGGCCCTCGAACAGCACGACGATGCGCTGGCCAGTCTCCTTGACCCAGTTCTGCGCCTTCAGCAGTTCGACCTGCAGCGGCTGCATATGCTGGAGATAAAATTTTTCGCTGAGCCTTGAGCGATAAGGGAATTCGCCGGTCTCGAAAGCATGACGGATGGTCTCGGAATCGGCGCGCCTATGGCGGCGCTCGGCGACCTCGCTCGCCAGCGCCATCCGGGCGTTGCGGCGCGGCCGGTTCGGGAGGCGCGACGGGAGGGGTCGGACTTTGCGCGCTGGCGGCCTCGGCGGGGTTCTCAAACACTTCGTCCATTCTCGATCGACCTTTCGCGAGATGCGCCGCGAGTCGCGGGAAACTCCGGCAGTCTCGCGTTATTATGACAGTCGTGCAACTGCGCAAATCGACGCGGGCCAAGCCGGTGGCGGCGGAGGGCGCGGATAAGTGTTGACCTCGCGCGCGCGGCGGCGGAAAAGGCGCCTACTCGCGAAGGGGCGGATCCCCGCCCAGGCTCCAAAAATCGGCCGCCGAGCCATGCGACGAAAAGGTCACGGACGGGAACCCATGGGAATGAAGCGCGCAAACGCGTTGTCGCGGGCCGGGGCCGCCGCGGTCGCCGCCCCCCTTGTCGCGGCGGGGCTGGCCTTGCTTCTTTGTCTCCCGGCGCGGCCGCTGCTGGCGCAGGGCGCGGCGCAGACGGTTTCGCCGCCGACCGGCGCCGCTCCGCCGGCCGCTCCCGCGGCGCCGGCTGCTCCAGCGCCTCAACTTGGAGCGCCGGTTCCCTTGGCTCCCGGTTTTTCGCCCACGCCGCCCGCCGCCGCGCCCGCGAGCCCCGCCGAAGGGGCGACCGCGCCCGCGCCGGAGGCCGCGCTCGCGAAACCAAAGCCCAAACCTAAACCCAAGCCCGCTCCCCCGCGCGAAACCGCGCTTTCGGACGACCCCACTCCGGTCTTGCAGCCCGAGACCTTCTTCGCCACGTCGAAGGCGTCCGAACGTTACGCCACGATCGCGGACTCCGGCGGCTGGCCCAAGGTCGGCGTCGCGCTGCATCCGGGCTCCAAAGGCCCCGCCGTCGCGGCGTTGCGGCGCCGTCTCGCCGCCGAGGACGATCGCTATTTCCGGCGCGAGCCCGGTCTGGGACAACGCGCTGACCGCCGCGGTCAAGCGCTTTCAGTTTCGCATGGGCCTGCGCCAGACCGGCGATGTCTCCGGCGCGACCCTGCGCGCGCTCGACGTGCCCGCCGCGACGCGCTTTCGCCAACTGGCCTCCAGCGCGCAGCGGTTGGCGGGCGTCGATTTCCCGTTCGGACCGCGCTATGTCGTCGTCAATATTCCGTCGACGGCGGTCGACGCGGTGGAGAACGACCGCGTCGTGCGCCGTTACGCGGCGATTGTCGGCGATGTCGAGCACCACTCTCCGGAGGTCATGGCGAAGATCGTCGCCGTCAACATCAACCCGACCTGGACCGTGCCGAGCTCGATCATCAAGAACGAGATCGCGCCCAAGATGCTGAAAGACCCCGGCTATCTTTCCCGCGCGCGTATTCGCGTGCTCGACAATCATGGCGACGAGATCGACCCGCGCGCCGTCAACTGGTCGAGCGAGAAGGCGCTGAACTACACGCTGCGCCAGGACAGCGGCGCCGGCAACTCGCTTGGCTCGATCCGTATTTCGATGCCCAATCCCTACGCCGTCTATATGCACGACACGCCGTCGAAAAATCTGTTCGCGAGCGACTACCGCTTCCTGTCGCATGGCTGCGTGCGCGTGCAGGGCGTGATGGATCTCGCCGCCTGGGTGCTGGAAGGCGCGGGCGGCCATTGGGACAAGGACACGATCACGCGCAAGATCGCCAGCGGCGAGCGGGAGGAGGTGCGCCTGCCCCAAGCCGTGCCGGTGGTGTGGGTCTATATGACGGGCTGGGCCTCGGCCGACGGAACCGTGCATTTCCGCGACGACGTTTATGGCGTCGACGAGGTGGGCGGGCAGGCGGAGCGGTAGGGTTTCGCGAAGCGCGTCGCGGCTCGTTCCTCCGCCGCGGCGAGCGTCGGGCGGACACGCCGCGCTCATGCCTTATTGCGCCTTGGGCGAAATGTCGGCATGAAGGGGCCGGATTTTCCCACCCCGGCCTTAAGAGCGACCATCATGACCACAGCGACGCACACCGACACCGCCAACTGGCTCTCCGACGCCCATGCGGCGCTTAAAGCCGTCGAGGCGCTTTACGGCGAGGCGCTGGCCTCCGTGCGGGCTCGGGTGAGCAAGGACAACAAGCTGTCGGCCGAGTTGATCGAGGCCGATCAGCACGCGGCTCATGGCCTCTCCTGGTTCGCCACCTATAAGCAGGGCCTTAGCGAACTCGTCCATTACGCCGAGCGCCTGTCGGCCGAGGGCGCCTATGGCGAGACCGAGCAGCTTTTGACCCGGATCGGCTTCGCCGAGTTTCTGGCGCAAGTGTTCGGCGGCATTCCGATGAGCCAGGGCGAGATCGTCCGGCTTTCCGACTTCGGCCTGTCCTGCGAACAGATCGCCGCGCGGCGTTGCGACGCCATGACCCGGCTCGTGCTCGAAGGCAATACGCCGGCCAACCGCGCCCGCCTCGCGGAGCTGATCGACCATCACGAGGCGGCGGAAACCATCGGCGCGACCGGGCTCGACGACACGCTCGAGGCGATCCGCTCGGAAATGCGTAAATTCGCGGCGGACAATGTGACGCCCTTCGCGCAGGAGTGGCACGCCAAGAACCAATATATCCCGCTCGACGTCATCACCGGCCTCGCCGATCTCGGCGTCTTCGGCCTGACCATCCCGGAAGAATTCGGCGGCTCCGGCATGGGCAAGATCGCCATGTGCGTCGTCTCCGAGGAGCTGTCGCGCGCCTATATCGGCGTCGGCTCGCTCGGCACGCGCTCCGAGATCGCCGGCGAATTGATCCTCGTCGGCGGGACGCAGGCGCAAAAAGAGAAATATCTGCCGAAGATCGCCTCGGGCGAAATCCTGCCCACCGCCGTCTTCACCGAGCCCAACAATGGCTCGGATCTCGCCGGCCTGCGCACCCGCGCCGTGCTTGGATGGCGGCGTTTACAAGGTCACCGGCAACAAGACCTGGATCACCCATCCCGTGCGCGCCGATCTGATGACGCTGCTCGTGCGCACCAATCCGAACGAGAAGGGCTACAAGGGCCTCTCCATGCTGCTGGCGGAAAAGCCGCGCGGCACCGACGAGAATCCCTTTCCCGCCAAGGGCATGACCGGCGGCGAGATCGAAGTGCTCGGCTATCGCGGCATGAAGGAGTTCGAGATCGGCTTCGACAATTTCGAGGTGCCGGCGGAAAACCTTTTGGGCGGCGTCGAGGGCAACGGCTTCAAGCAGCTGATGGAGACCTTCGAATCGGCGCGCATCCAGACCGCGGCGCGGGCGCTTGGCGTCGCGCAATGCGCGCTGGATCTCGGCCTGCGCTACGCCAAGGAGCGCGTCCAGTTCGGCAAGCCGCTGTTCTCCTTCCCGCGCGTGTTCGGCAAAATCGTCAGCATGGCGGTGGAAATCCATGTCGCCCGCCAAATCACCTATTTCGCCGCGCGTGAGAAGGATGAAGGCAAGCGCTGCGACCTCGAGGCCGGCATGGCCAAGCTGCTCGGCGCGCGCGTCGCCTGGGCGGCGGCGGACAACGCCCTGCAAATCCATGGCGGCAACGGCTTCGCGCTGGAATATCCGGTCTCGCGCGTGCTCTGCGACGCGCGCATCCTCAATATTTTCGAGGGCGCGGCGGAGATTCAGGCGCAGGTGATCGCGCGGCGGTTGCTGGAGGGGTAAGCGGGGCGGGGCTTTTACGCTGGCCTCACGGCCATTTCACGCTCGGCGGCATTGACGAGAGGATCGACTCGACATTGCCGCCGGTCTTGAGGCCGAAGATCGTGCCCCGGTCATAGAGCAGGTTGAACTCGACATAGCGCCCGCGCCGGATCAACTGCTCCTCGCGGTCGGCCTCGCTCCAGGGCGTGGCAAAATTCTTGCGCACGATGGCGGGATAGACGTTCAAGAACGCTTCGCCGACATCGCGCGTAAAGGCGAAATCCTTTTCCCAGCCCGAGTTTTCCGCGTCGCCGGCGCTGTTGAGGTAATCGTAGAAAATCCCGCCGATTCCGCGCGGCTCGTCGCGGTGTTTGAGGTGGAAATATTCGTCGCACCATTTTTTCAGCCGCGCGTAATCGGCGACCTCGCCATGCGCGTCGCAGGCGCGGCGCATCGCCGCGTGAAATTCGATTGTATCGGGGTCGTCCTGGACGCGGCGCCGGTCCAGCACCGGCGTCAGATCGGCGCCGCCGCCAAACCACCGCTTGGTCGTCGCGACGAAGCGCGTGTTCATGTGCACGGCGGGGACATTGGGGTTCCAGGGATGCGCGATCAGCGAAATCCCGGTGGCGAAAAAGCGCGGATCTTCCGCCGCGCCGGGTATTTGCGCCGCGAATTCCGGCGCGAAGGTTCCGAACACCGTCGAGACGTGGACGCCCGCCTTTTCGAACACGCGGCCCTTGAGAATGCCCATGCGCCCGCCGCCGCCCGGCGCGCCGCTGTTATCGACTCGGCTCCAGGGCGAAACGGCGAACCGTCCCGCCGCGGGCGCCTCCGGCGCGAAAGGCCCTGGCGCATCGTCCTCCAGCGCCTCGAAGGCTTTGAAAATCCGTTGTTGCAAGGATTGGAACCACGCCTCGGCGGTCTCCTTGCGGTGCTGCGATAGGTCGAGCGCGATGGTCATGGCGGGCCTCCGATTGGAGCGCGGTTGTGTCTCCGCCCCGCCCGCTTGTCAATTTAGCGGCCGCTTCGGCGCCGGCGCCCGCGCGTCAGCCCATGCGCGTCTGCCGCAGCGCTTCGCCCAGGACCATCGCCGCCGCGACGGCGACGTTGAGCGAGCGCATGCCGTCTCGCATCGGAATGGCGACGGCCATGTCGGCGCGCGCCGCGACTTCCGGCGGGACGCCGGCGGATTCGCGTCCGACCATCAGAATGTCGCCGCTTTCGAAACGGGCGTCGAAATAGCAGGCGGACGCCTTGGTGGACAGCAGCACGAGGCGGCGCGGCCGCGGCCCTGAAGCCCGCCATTGCTCGAAATCGGCGAAGGAGGCGTGTCGCGCGAGCTTCACATGATCGAGATAATCCATGCCGGCGCGGCGCAGATGCCGGTCGCCGGTCGCGAAACCCGCTGGCCCGATAATGGCCGCGTCCACGCCGAGACAGGCGCACATGCGCAGCATGGTTCCGGCGTTTTGCGGAATGTCGGGCTCGAACAGGGCGAGGGTGAGCGCCCGCGGCGCGAAAAACGTGGTCATTTTTCGCGGTTACGCTCCCTGCGGCGAATGGTCTCGCCGGCTCTCGCCGTGGTCGCCTCGATCGCGGCGCGGCTCCCGCGAGACTAGGTTTCGCCGCGGCGCAATCTTGTGTCAAGGTGGCGAAATACGCGGCGTCGCCCCGTCAAATTTCGGGCTTGCCGAAATTTCCCTTTGCCGCATTGTGGACAAGGCGGAGGTTTGGCGCGTAAAACCGGCGGCCCTCCGGGTGGAGGACTTCCGTGGCGGCGGCGGGCAGGACGACAGACCGCGCGACCTGTTAGGAATTATGGAAGGGTCCAGAGTGAGCGACGAGACTATTGTAGAACCCAAGCGCCGCGACATTCTCTTCATCGCCACCGGCGCCATGGCGGCCGTGGCGGCCGGCGCGGCGGTTTGGCCGCTGCTTGAGCAAATGAACCCCGACGCCTCGACGCTGGCGCTCGCCTCGACCGAGGTGGACCTCTCGGCCATCATCCCGGGACAAATCATCACCGTGAAATGGCGCGGCAAGCCGGTCTTCGTGCGCCATCGCACGGCCTTGGAGATCACCGCGGCGGAAAACACGCCGATGGATGATCTGCCCGATCCCGAGCCCGACTCCAAGCGAGTCAAGAAGCCGGAGTGGCTGGTCGTCATCGGCGTCTGCACGCATCTTGGCTGCATTCCGCTCGGCCACGAAGGGGACTTCGACGGCTGGTTCTGCCCTTGCCACGGCTCCACCTACGACACTTCGGGCCGCATCCGCAGCGGTCCCGCTCCGAGCAATCTCGAAGTGCCGAACTATGCTTTCCTCACCGACACGAAGATCAAGATCGGCTGAGCGACCCCGCCCGCCCTGCACCTCAAGCGCCAGAGACGAGCCTTATGAGCGGACCTTCCAAATATACGCCCCGGAGCCCCTTCGCCCGCTGGCTCGAACGCCGGCTGCCGATCCTGAGCTTCATGCATGATTCCTTCGTCGCCTATCCGACGCCGAAGAATCTCAATTATATGTGGACCTTCGGGGCGATCCTGTCGGTCATGCTGATCGCGCAGATCGTGACCGGCGTCGTGCTCGCCATGCACTACACGCCGGAGACGACCCTCGCCTTCGACTCGATCGAACACATCATGCGAGATGTGAACTGGGGCATGTTCCTGCGCTACGCGCACTCCAACGGCGCCTCGATGTTCTTCCTCGCCGTCTATCTCCACATCTTCAAAGGCATGTATTACGGCTCCTATAAGGAGCCGCGCGAACTCCTGTGGATTTTGGGCATCGTCATATTTCTCGCGATGATGGCGACGGGGTTCCTTGGCTATGTGCTGCCCTGGGGACAGATGTCCTTCTGGGCCGCGACGGTCATCACCAATCTGTTCTCCGCCATTCCCGTGGTCGGCAACTCGATCACCACCTGGCTGCTCGGCGGCTATTCGGTCGATAATCCGACGCTCAACCGCTTCTATGCGCTGCACTATCTGTTGCCGTTCGTTCTGGTGGCGATTGTCGCGATCCATGTCTGGGCGCTGCATGTGACCGGGCAGAACAACCCGACCGGCGTCGAGGTGAAGGACGAGGAAAAGGAGACCGTGCCCTTCACGCCTTACGCCACCCTCAAGGACGCGTTCGGCATCGGCGTCTTTCTGGTGCTCTACGCCTGGCTGACCTTCTTCGCGCCCAATTACCTTGGCCATCCCGACAATTACATCGAAGCCAATCCGCTGGTGACGCCAGCGCATATCGTGCCCGAGTGGTATTTCCTGCCCTTCTACGCGATCCTGCGCGCGATCCCGAACAAGCTGCTCGGCGTCATCGCCTTGTTCTCGGCGGTGATTATCCCGGCGGCCTTGCCCTGGCTCGACTTTTCGAAGGTGAAGTCGGCGCGTTATCGGCCCTGGTTCGCCAAGGCGTTCTGGGTCTTCGTCGCGGTCGGCGTCGGCCTCGGCTATCTTGGCTCCCAGCCGGCGGAAGGCGGCTTTCTGATCGCGGCGCGGGTGCTGACGGCCTATTATTTCTTCCACTTCCTCGTGCTTTTGCCCGTGCTGGCCAAGTTTGAAATGACCCGGCCAGAGCCGGCGTCAATAGCGGCGTCGGTCGCGGCGGCGGATGCCGTTATCGAGGATGCGGCCCATGTCTAAGTGGCTGATGTCTAAGTGGCTTATGCCTAAGTCTTTGGCGCGGCCGACCGCGAAGCAAACAAAACGTCGAGAAGCGGGTTTTGCCGATGAGAAGCATGGGTTTTGGCATGATCGCGCTGGCGGCCTTGGCCTTGGCCACGCCGTCGTCGGCGCTCGCCAACGAGGGCGTCAAGCACGAGGAGCGGCCGCGGCATTTCAGCTGGAGTTTCGCCGGATTCTTCGGGCATTACGATCAGGCGCAGCTGCGGCGCGGCTTCAAGATCTATCGCGAAGTCTGTTCGAGCTGCCATTCGATCAAGCTGCTCGCCTTCCGCAATCTCGGCGAACCGGGCGGCCCCGCCTTTCCGGCGGACGAGGTCGCGCAAATCGCCGCCAGCTACAAGATCAAGGACGGCCCCAACACGGCCGGCGACATGTTCGAGCGCCCAGGGCGCCCCAGCGACCGCTTTCCGCCGCCCTTCGCCAATGAGCAGGCGGCGCGCGCGGCGCTCGGCGGCGGCTATCCGCCGGATATGTCGGTGCTCGCCAAGGCGCGCGGCTATTCGCGCGGCTTTCCGACCTTCCTGCTCGATGGACTGCCGGGGCTCGTATACCAGGAGGCGGGCGTCGACTACATCGCCTCGCTATTGCAGGGCTATGAGAACGCGCCCGAAGGACATGGCGCTCGCCGACGGGCAATACTACGACATCTACATGCCCGGCCGCCGGCTCGGCATGATCCCGCCCTTGTCCGACGGCGCCGTGACCTATGACGACAAAACTCCGCAAACGGTGGAGCAATACGCCCAGGATGTCGCGGCGTTCCTGATGTGGTCGGCGGAGCCGCATCTCGATCAACGCAAAAGCATCGGGCGGGGCGTCGTGGCCTTCCTCATCGTGTTCGCGGGCTTGCTCTATTTCGTGAAGCGCCGCATCTGGGCGTCGGTCCATCATTAGCGAGACGCCTTAGAGCGCTTATCGTTCGAACGGAATCGTTCGAACGATAAGAAATCGCTCAAAATCAAAACGCTGGAGCAAGCTCTTATCGAAAAAGTCTATCAACTTTTTCGGAGCTTGCTCTAGCGTCGGACGGAATCGCGGCGGGCGGCCGCCGCGCAACCCCAAGGAGCCGCGGTTGCGCGTGCTGATCGTCGACGACCATCCGATCATCGTGGCTGGCTGCGCCGCCATGCTGGCCGGTGAGGGCGACATCGAGGTCTTCGACGCGCGCGACGCCGAGGCCGGGCTCGCCGCCTATGTCGCGCATGGTCCCGACGCCGCGGTGGTCGACATCGCTCTGCCCGGCGCCTCCGGCTTCGAGCTGACGCGCCGAATCCTGCGCCATGATCCGCGAGCGCGGGTCGTCGTCTTCAGCATGAACGACGACGCGATCTTCGCGGCTCGCGCCATCGAGGCCGGCGCCAAGGCCTATGTCACCAAGAACGACGATCCCTACCTCCTGCTGCGCGCGTTGCGCGAGGTGATGGCCGGCGGAACTTTCATACAGCCGAAAATCGCCGACCGTCTCGGCGGGAACGAGAGCGGCGCGAAAAGCCCGCTCGATGCGTTGAGCCCGCGCGAATTGGAGATCTTGCGAATGCTCGGCGAGGGGCTCGGCCTCGCGGAAATCGCCGACGCCACGGGCCTTTCCTACAAGACCATCGCCAACTCCTGCGCGCTGATGAAGCGCAAGCTGCGGGCGCGGACGTCGCTGGAGCTGGTCCGCATCGCGATGGAGCAAAGGCTGGTGTGAGCGCGTTTATTGACGCGTTACGCGAACCGGTTTCCACTTCGCTCGAAAACGCTTTAAAACGGGCTGATCGGAAAATATTTGAGAAAAAGCTCGGCGTAGACGCCGCGCTGGGCGAGGCGGGCCAGCGCGTAATCGAGCGCGCCACGCAGGGGCGTCGCGCCCTTTTTGACAGCTATGCCGAGGCCGTCGCCGAAGAACTTGGCGTCCACATAGGCGGCGTTGGAAAAGGCGCAGCAACCCTCCGCTTCCGCCCCGTTGAGCCAGAACGACAGCGACACCGCGTCGCCGAACAGCGCGTTGACGCGCCCGTCCTTGAGCGCGAGCCGCGCCAGCGCGGCGGTCTCGAACGGCGTGATCCGCGCCTTGGGGAAAAAGGTCTTGAGATAGGCCTCGTGACTCGAGCCGGCGACCACGGCGACAAGTTGGTAGTCCAAAACCTCCGGCGTCGCGGGGCCGAGCACGGAGTTCGCGCGCGTCGCGAAACGTCCGGGCATGATGAAATAGGGCCCGGTGAAATCGACCCGGGCTCGGTTCTCGTCATTCATCGCCAGCGCCGCGATGATCGCGTCGGCGCTGTCGTCGCCGAGCGCCGGAATGAGCAAATCCCAACGGCGGCGCTGGATCGTGCAGGTCAGCTCCAGCTCCTCGCAGATCGCGCGCGCGAGATCGACGTTGAAACCCGCGAGCTGACCGTCGGCCAGCGCGAAGTTGAATGGGGGATAATCGTCCTCGGTGACGAAGCGCAGCTGGCGTAAGCCGCCAAGATCGGGCTTTTCCGGCCTGTGCGCGGGATCCCAAAGGGAAGGCGCGCTCGCTCTCCAACGCGCCCGCGGGTCCGGCGAGCGCGAGGCCCAAAGCTACGGTCAGCGCGAGCGCAACCCTCACTTACACTCCTGCGCGACGCGGGCCAGCGCGTCCGATAGGCCCTTGAGCGAATAGCTGTCGACCGTCGTCGCGCCCTTGGCGGAGGCGGCCTTGACGGAGAGTTTGGAGCCCGTCCTCAGCGCCTCGACGAACTCCTTCTCCTTGGCCGGGTTCTTCACCCAGGCGTTCATGCCCTTGGTGACGAGTTCGAACTTATCGTCGTCGACGTCGGCCGTGGCGGGCCCGCCGTCCTTGGTGGCGTAGCCAAGGTTGATCGCGACTTCGTTGCGCACGCCCTCGCCGGGGCGGGTGGAGATGAAGATGAAAGCCTGCGTGTCCTTCATCTTGGCTTTCGGCTGGCGCTCCTTGGGCGAGCCGAGCGCGTAGCAGGTCTTGTCCTTGCCGGACGCCGCATAGGCGCCCCAGTCGCCGTAGCTCCCGAGTTGCTCGGGTTTGCCGGCGCCCTTCTTGGCGTCTTTCTTCTCGGAGGCGCTCTCCGCGTCGGGTTTGGGCTTGGCTTTGGTCCTGGCCAGCGCGGGCGCGCCGGCGCATAGCAGCGCGGCGCCCGCGAAAGCGAGCAGCATGGTCCGGAACGCGCCGGGGCGAAAGGGGTTTGACGAGTCGTTGCGCATCATGGGCGAAGTCTAACGCTCGAAGGTTAACCGAACAATAGCCGAGCCGTTGTTCACCCGTCCTTCTTGGCGGCCATCAGATAATTCACGTCGGTGTCGCGGCTTTTGCGCCAGCTTCGCGTGAGCGGCTGGAACGTCATGCCGGCGCGGTCGATCTCGCGCATTCCGGCGTGGCGCAGCCATCCCGCGAGTTCGTCGGGCCGCACGAATTTATCGTGGTCGTGCGTGCCGCGCGGCACCCAGCCCAACACATATTCCGCGCCGACGATCGCCAGCGCATAGCTCTTGAGCGTGCGGTCGATCGTCGCGAGGAACAGCAGGCCGCCGGGCTTCACCAGCCGCGCCAGCGTCGCGACGAAGGCCTTTTGTCCCTCGACATGCTCGATCACCTCGAGCGCGGTCACGATGTCGAAAGTCGCGCCGCTCTCGGCGAGCGCCTCGGCGGTGACGTTGCGATAGTCGATTTCGAGCCCGGATTTCTTGGCGTGACGCTTGGCGACCTCGATATTGTTGGGCGCGGGGTCGACGCCCGTCACATCGGCCCCGAGTTCGGCCAATGATTCGGCCAAAATGCCGCCGCCGCAGCCGATGTCGGCGAGGCCGAGCCCTTCGAGCGGCTGCGCCGAAAAACGGTCGCGATGCAGATAGCGCACCGCGAGATCGCGGACATAATCGACGCGGATCGGGTTGATCTCGTGAAGAATCCCCATCTTGCCCTTGGCGTCCCACCAGAGATCGCCAAGCCGGTTAAAACGGTCGACGTCGGCCGGATTGACGCTGGCGGAAGAGGGACGGGGAGTTTGGTCGGGCACGGGAACCTCGTTCTTGCGGCGTTTTTTTCGCACGGGATGGGGTTATAGCCTGTCCACGCGAAAGCGGAAAACGGCGGGCGCGTTCCTTCTCCCGCGGGCGGGAGAAGGGACGCCCCGGCCCATAAATTTCCGCTTTTCGCCCCATCGGTCTATAACCCCCGCCGCGCGATTCCCGTTCTCCTCCATTCTGGTCACCCATGTCACGTCTGGTCATGAAATTCGGCGGCACCTCGGTCGCCTCTGTCGAGCGCATCAAGAATGTCGTTCGGCACGTCAAGCGCGAGGCCGCGGCGGGCCATGAGGTCGCGGTCGTGGTCTCGGCCATGTCCGGCAAGACCAACGAGCTCGTCGCTTGGTGCAAGGAGGCTTCGCCTCTGCACGACATGCGCGAATACGACGCCGTGGTCGCCTCGGGCGAGCAGGTGACGGCGGGGCTGCTCGCCCTGGCGCTGCAACAGGCGGGCCTTCCGGCGCGCTCCTGGCAGGGCTGGCAGGCGCCCGTGCTGACCGACGACGCCCATGGCTCCGCGCGCATCTCGAGCATCGAGGCCGCCGGCATTCTCGAAGGTTTCGCGCGAGGCGAGGTCGCCGTCGTGGCCGGGTTCCAGGGCGTGCATCGGCCGACGAATCGCGTCACCACGCTGGGACGCGGCGGCTCCGACACCAGCGCGGTGGCGCTGGCGGCGGCGGTCAAAGCCGACCGCTGCGACATATATACCGATGTCGACGGCGTTTACACGACCGACCCCCGCATCGTGCCCAAGGCGCGCCGCATGGACAAAGTGGCCTTCGAGGAGATGCTGGAGATGGCGTCGGCGGGCGCCAAGGTGCTGCAAGTGCGCTCGGTGGAGGTCGCGCTGAAGCACGACATGCCGACCTATGTGCGCTCCTCCTTCGATGACCCCGACCATCCGGGGAGTGGAACGCTGATTTGCAAGGAGGAGGATATCGTGGAAGCCCAGGTCGTCACAGGCATCGCCTTTTCGCGCGACGAGGCGCAGATCACCTTGCGGCGCGTCGCCGACAAGCCGGGCGTCGCGGCGAGCGTGTTCATGCCGTTGGCCGAGGCCGGCATCAATGTCGATATGATCGTGCAGACGATCTCGCAGGATAATATGACCGACATGACCTTCACGGTCCCCGCGGCGGATTACGACCGCGCCCGCGCGCTGCTGGAGAAGATGCGGAGCGACATCGGCTACGCCGCGATCGTCGGCGCGCGGGATGTCGCCAAGGTCTCGGCGATCGGCGTCGGCATGCGCAGCCACGCCGGCGTCGCCGCGCGCGCCTTCAAGGCGCTGTCGGAAAAAGGCATCAATATCCGCGCCATCACCACCTCGGAGATCAAATTCTCGGTGCTGATCGACGCGGCCTACACCGAACTCGCGGTGCGAACGCTGCACACGCTCTACGGCCTCGATAAGGAAGATTGAGCGCGCGCTCGCGAGCGTGTTCCCGCGTGGCGCCAAAAAAAACTGTGTGTCAACCGCGTCTTGCCGCGCGCGGGCGCTTTTTCGATTATCTGGAACAGTATTACCATCGCGAGGATGTGGGGGACATTCGAGGCGCCGATGAGTTCGTATTTTGCAAAATTTCCTGGAGCGGTTCGTTCGACAGGGAAATCTCGAGGTCGAGACTGCATCGGGCGCTAGCTTTCGGCTTGGCGACGGGACGGGGCCGGCCACCGCGATTCGCTTCGCCGATTACGCGGCGGAGTGGCGTCTTCTGTTCGACCCGGAACTCGCCGTCGGCGAACTGTTCATGGATGGCAGGCTGATCGTCACGCGCGGCGCGATTTTCGACGTGCTGACGATAGCGACGCGCAATATCGCGCTCGCCGACCAGCCGCGATGGCTGGCGGCCGTTCAAAAATGGCGCGGCCGGCTGAAACGGTGGGGCCAGCGCAACTCGCTCGCGAGCGCGAGACGCAACGTCGAGCATCACTACGATATCGATCCCCGAATCTACGATCTATTTCTCGACTCCGACAGGCTATATTCCTGCGCCTATTTCGAGACGCCGGAGCAGTCGCTGGAGGAGAGCCAACTCGCCAAGAAGCGCCACATAGCGTCCAAGCTGCTCGTCGAGCCCGGCCATCGCGTTCTCGACATCGGCAGCGGCTGGGGCGGTCTCGCGCTCTATCTCGCGCAGGCCTGCGACGCCCAGGTCACGGGCATAACGCTTTCGCGCGAGCAGATCGCCATCGCGCGCAGGCGGGCGGAAGACGAGGGTCTCGCGTCGAAGGCGGCCTTCGCGCTGACGGACTACCGCGACGTGGATCAGATCTTCGACCGCATCGTGTCGGTCGGCATGTTCGAGCATGTCGGGCTTGGCTATTACGACGCCTTTTTCCAACGCGTCGCGAAATTGCTGACGGACGATGGCGTCGCGCTGATTCATACGATTGGCAATACCGGCGCGCCGATGCCGACGGCGCCGTGGATCGTAAAATACATTTTTCCCGGCGGCTACATTCCCAGCCTATCCGAGATCCTGCCGTCGATCGAGCGCGCGGGGCTGATTGTTTCCGACGTGGAAATTCTGCGGCTGCATTACGCGGAGACCTTGCGGCATTGGCGCGAGCGCTTCATGGCCCGCCGCGCGGAGGCCGTGGCCATATCGGGCGAAAAATTCTGCCGCATGTGGGAGTTTTATCTCTCGCTGTGCGAAGCCGCCTTCCGGGCCGGAATCAACGTCGTGTTCCAGATTCAACTGGTCAAGAAGGTGGACGCGGCCCCGCTGACCCGCGACTATATCGGCGCCCGCGAGGGCATCCTGCGCGCGGAGGAGGCGCGGGAGTTGGAGCCGGGTTGACGGGACATGCGGCGAACGGGAGACGATCCATGGGTTCGGCGCCGCGAATTTCATATGGCGATGATGTTATGTTGGGCCGCCCGATACAATGATCAAAACCAGCGGAGACGAGCGATGCGTATCTTAATGATTGTCACAATCCCCGTCGAGACCGGCAACGCGGCCGCAAAGGCCGGAAAGCTCGGCGCGACGATCGGGTCCATTCTGGCGGATTTGAAGCCGGAGGCGGCTTATTTCACTGACCGCGACGGCCAGCGCGCGGGCTATATTATTCTCGATTTGCCCGACGCCTCCCATATTCCGGCGGTCGCGGAGCCTTTTTTCCTCGCCTTCAACGCCAAAGTCGAGATTCACCCGGTGATGATCCCCGCGGATCTCGAAAAGGCGAGCGGCGCGATCGACCAAGCGGCCAAAAAATACACCTAATCCGGGGGCGGGAGCGAAGCGCTCTTCCCCCGATAGCCCCCGAGCCCGCTTCGCGCTATCATTCCGGCATGAACGCGCTCCCGCAAACCCTCTTCACCGTGGACGACTTTCTCGCCTGGAGCGAAAGCCAGCCGGGGCGCTATGAACTCGTCGACGGCGTGGTCGTCGCGCAAGCCGCCGAGCGCGCGTCGCATGCGAAGATGAAGCTCGCGGTCTGCTTGGCTCTGCGCGACGCGATAGCTAGGCGCGGCGCGCCCTGTCACGTGCTGCCGGACGGCATGGCCGTCCGGGTGAATCAATCGACCGTCTACGAGCCAGACGCGCTGGTCTATTGCGGCCCTGAATTGCCGCCGGACGCGCTGCTGCTCGAGAACCCGATGATCCTGGTCGAGGTCGCCTCGCCGTCCACCTGGCGCAACGATGTCACGCACAAGCTCAGCGGCTATTTCAGCGTGGCCAGCGTCGTGCATTATCTCATTGTTTATCCTGACGAACCCCTGGTGATCCACCATCGGCGCATCGAGGACGGCAAGATTTTGACGAGCATTTTGCGCGAAGGGGCGGTGACGCTCGATCCGCCGGGGCTGGAGTTCGCGCTTTCCCAGCTTTATGGCGAGCAGGCCTGACGGCGGCGCGCCCAAGACAGCGGCACGCCCAACACAGCGGCGACGGGCCGCGGTTGTCATTTTCGCGCCGAGGCCCCACTTTGAAAATGATGGAGGCCATCGAGCGAAGGGATCAAATCATGTCCAATATCGCGGTCCATAATGGCGCATGGGTTCTCGTCGGCGACGGGCGCAGGGCGCTGTTCCTGTATAATCACGGCGATCCCGACCTGTTGGATTTGCGCGTCATCGACGCGCGCGTCGAGGAGAATCCGTCCGCGCGCGAGCAGGGAACGGCCGCGCCGGGGCAACTCGCCGCGCGCGGCGGGCCGCGTAGCGCCGTGGAGACCACCGATTGGCATGAAGTCGAAAAAGAGCATTTCGCCAAGGAGATGGCCGAGCGGATCAACAAAGCGGCCGAGAGCGGCGAGCTAAAGGAAATCGTGATCGTCGCGCCGCCGCGCGTGCTCGGCGAAATCCGCAAGGACCTTTCGCAAAGGCGCAGGCGAGGGTGAAGGGCGAGCTTGATCGCGATCTCACGCATCATCCGCTGCCCGAAATCGAAAAGGCGCTGGCCCGACAATTCGCGCAGCCGGCTTAAGGGCGGGATGCCGCGGCGAGGCGGGCGTTGCTAAAAGGGCTGCGCTATCAAAGCTTTCCCTTCAATTCATAAAGCGCCGCCAGCGCCTCGCGCGGCGTCAGCGCGTCCGGGTCGATAGCTTTCAGCGCCTCTCGCAGCGGATCGCGCGTTTTCAACGGCGCCGGCGCGTGCGAAAAAAGCGGCAGATCGTCGATCGTTTTTTCAAGCGGCGCGCGCCGATCGCCCGCCTCGAGCCGCGCCAGAATTTTGTGCGCGCGAGCGACGACGCTCTTTGGAAGGCCAGCCAATTCCGCGACATGCACGCCATATGAGCGATCCGCGGCGCCAGCGATCACCTCGTGCAGAAACACGATTTCACCCGCGTGATCCGTCACCTTCATCGTCAGATTCACAAGCCGGGACAAGCGCTTGGTGAGCTGGGTCAATTCGTGGAAATGCGTCGCGAACAGCGCGCGGGAGCGGTTCGAACTCATGCAAATGCTCGATCGCCGCCCAGGCGATGGAGAGGCCGTCGAAGGTCGCCGTGCCGCGGCCGATTTCGTCGAGAATGATCAAGGAGCGCGGCCCGGCGCAGTTCAAAATCGCAGCGGTTTCAACCATTTCGACCATGAAGGTCGAGCGGCCCCGCGCGAGGTCGTCCGAGGCGCCGACGCGGGAAAACAGCCGGTCGACGACGCCAATTCGGGCGCGCTCGGCCGGCACGTACGACCCCGCCTGCGCCAGCAGCACGATCAGCGCGTTCTGGCGCAAGAACGTTGATTTACCTGCCATATTCGGGCCGGTGACGACGGCGATCCGCCCGCCCGAAAGATCGCAGTCGTTGGGCGCGAAGGCCTTGCCCTGCGCTTGCAGCGACGCTTCGACGACCGGATGCCGTCCGCCTTTAATATCAAAGTCCAGCGAGGCGTCGACATGGGGGCGGGTCCAGTCGCGCCGGCTGGCGAGCTCCGCCAGCGCCGCGACGAGATCGAGCCGGGCGAAGCTCTGGCTTAACCGCTGAAGCTCGCTGGTTTTCGCGCATATTCGCGCACGGAGGGCGTCAAAAAGCGCATTTTCGCGCATCAGCGCGCATTCGCTGGCGGTGTCGATCTTGGCGTCCAGCTCGACCAGTTCGCGGGTCGAAAAACGCATCGCGTCGGCCATCGTCTGACGATGGGTGAACGTCGCGTCGAACGGCGGCCGCAGCAGCCGCTCGCCTTGCGCCGAAGGAACCTCGAAAAAAAACCCAAGAAAATTATTGTGCTTTATCTTGAGCTGCCTGATTTCGGTCAGCTCGACATATTTCGCCTGAAATCCGGCGACAATTTGGCGGCTCTGGTCGCGCAGCTCGCGGGCCTCGTCGAGCTCGGCGTCGACGCCGGGCGCGATAAAGCCGCCGGCGCGGCGGTCGAGCGGCGGCGCCGAAACGAGGCTTCGCGTAATCTCTTGTTCCAGCTCGCAATCCGCGCCGGCGAGTTCAGCGATGTCGGCCGCGATCTCGGACGGCGCCTCTTTGAGCCCGGCAAGTCCCGCGATGCCCCGCGCCGCCGCCAGCGCCACGGCGACCGCCGCGAGGTCGCGCGGGCCGCCGCGTTGCAAGGCGAGCCGCGACAACGCGCGGGAAAGATCGGGCGCGCGGGCCAGCCTCGCGCGCAAGCCCTCGCGCAGCCTGGGGTTTTCCACGAAAAACCCCACCGCGTCGAGCCGGCCCGCGATTTCTTGGCTGTCGGTCGAGGGCGCGCCGATGCGCTCAGCCAGCAGTCGCGCCCCGGCCGGCGTCACCGTGAGATCGACGACGGAGAGCAGCGACCCCTCGCGCGCGCCGGAGAGCGTCCGCGAGATTTCGAGATTGGCTCTGGTCGCGGCGTCGATGTCGAGCGTCTTGCTGTCGCGCTGACTCAAGGGCCGCGCCAGCGCCGGGCGCTCGGCCTTTTGCGTGCGCTCGACATAGAGGATGGCGCAGGCGCAGGCGGCAAGCTCGGCCGGCGTCAGCGCGCCAAAGCCCTCCAGCGTCGCGACGCCGTAGAACTCCATCAGCCGGCGCTCGGCGGAGGCGCCCTCGCCGGCGTCGCGGCCGAGCGGCGTCACCGGCGCGCCGCGCGCCGCCAGAATTTCGCTTAAAGAAGCGTCGCGATAAAGCGTCTCCGCGACGACGATCTCGCGCGGCTCCAGCCGCGCCAATTCGCCGGAAAGATCGGCCTCCGCGCGCTCCACGACCGTAAAAGCGCCGGTCGAAATATCGACGCAGGCGAGCCCATAGAGCCAGCCGCCGTCCGGCGCCAAAGCGCGCGCCAGCGCCGCGAAGGCGTTTGGGCGGGCGGGATCGAGCAGCGTCTCCTCGGTGATGGTGCCGGGGGTGACGAGCCGCGTCACGTCGCGCCGCACGACGGATTTGGCGCCGCGCTTCTTCGCCTCGGCGGGGTCTTCGAGCTGTTCGCAGACCGCGACGCGATGGCCGAGCGCGATCAGCTTTTGCAGATAGTCGTTGGCGCGCTCGACCGGCACGCCGCACATCGGAATATCCTCGCCGCGATGCTTGCCGCGCTTCGTCAGCATGATGCCGAGCGCCCGCGAGGCGACGACGGAATCCTCGAAAAACAATTCGTAGAAATCGCCCATGCGGTAGAACAACAGGCAATCCGGATTGGCCGCCTTGATCTCGATATATTGCGCGATCATCGGCGTCGGCGCGTCGCTTTTGTTGTCGCGGGCGACGGGCCTTGGGGTGTCGGCGGGCTTGTGCATGGCCGGCACGCTAGCAAGGTTTATGGCGGTTCGCTACTTTGGGGGGAGGCGGCAAGGGGCGGTCGCTGGAGTTGTGTCAGTGAATTTGAATTTCTGCTATTGGCCCGAAGCGCGCCGAAGAACTGACGGCATGACCGCGATCCAGCAAAGCAAGCTTCCGCTGAGTGAAGCGGGGATTATATGCTAAGGATAGCGAGGCTTGCTATGACGAAGATTTCGGAGCGATGCGCATCGCTATGATGGATAAAGGGGAATACGAACTTCGGCAGGAGGATTCAGCGGCACGCTGCGGAGCTGCAGGCTCATGGCCTTCGCGCCGACACCCTCGCGCCCAACAAACCTCATCCTCGGCCTGGGCCGCGGTTCGGGGCGGCTTTATGTTCAGAGTTGGGTTGAAGTCTCCATCTCCGACACATAATGCAGATTAGCGACTTGCCGCCGTCTCTAATTGCTTGGTTGGTCGCTCGCGTTATAACGCTTGCAAGTATATTGAATGACCGAATTTCTACGTAAGACGTCGGTGCCTCCCGGGGTCGGCTTGGCAATATGCCGTTGTTTGCGATCGAAAACAGCGAGACGACGCGAGAGGCTGCGGTCAAACAGGTGACATGCGCGGAGGCAACAGAACTCCAAGCATGCGAAAATTGATGTTATATACGAAGAAGCCGACAAAATAATCGGATGGATCCATGCCGAAGGTCGCACGCTTTTCGGCACATCGCTTTTCAGCGTGGAAATACCAAGCAGAGTTTACATCCAACAATTCGCTATTGGAATGTGACGCTTTCGCCAAGGGCGTCGAAGCGGTTCTAAACCACATGGTGGAAATGCGCGGGATGAGTCCGTCCCGCGAGTAGACGTAAAAGTGTCCACCTGAGGCATTACCAAAACGCCCCTTGTCCGCGCATGAATCAACCTTAGTGTTTACGAACAAGCACTGGAGCCCATCCATTGAATATCTGCCCTACTAGTGCGGTATGCATAAGTTCGCGTGGAGCCGTCTAGGTTCGGAACCATTGCGGCTTGGACACAGGCATCCAGCAATGGCGCGTTAATAGTCTTCATCTGAAGCGCCGGCTTAGTGTAATTCATAGCGCATCCGTTAATGCGACGATGCGCCGATAACGCTCCGTTTCATCTTCATTTCCTTACGGCTGTGCAACATTTCGATGTCGCCGGACTTCACGTATCTTAACACCTCGGAGCGCATTGACGGTATTCAGTCAATTATAATTGCACAGCGATATACTCGGGCTATCATCTGACTCGTGCCGCCAATGCAATGTACGGCATATTACCTTGCGACAGGCTCTTCGTTTGACAATCGCACGTTGTCCGTGACAACTCGCAATCTCATTTCGGCGTCGTTGTGCTCATGATTTCCTCGTCTTGCTGAATTTCGCTTTGTTAGTTTATCTACGGGCGACAATCCGGCTTGTCGGCCACAAGCTGGTAACGACCGCAACCCACCCCCGCCGCTGCGAGCATAATTCAACATTTTCGTAACAACGTTTAAGTAATTTAAATCAATAGGTTATGCCGCGCAAAAGTTAGGTGCGGAATTCCCGTTGGTTTCCGTTTCCCCGCGCGACGCCGAAATTCCGGACGATCCACCCAGTCATCAAGCGCCGTCGCGCCCGCCCCGAAAAATGGGGCCATGGCGCGCGTTTAGCGCGCCGCCGACAAAATTTCGCCCCAAGATTGACCTTAAGACTTGTCCACGAATATGCGGTCTATCAATTCACGCCATTGGCTGTTAAAAATGACTCGTCGAATGGGGCAACGTCATTGCGAGCGGAGCGAAGCAATCCAGGGGGATTGGCTTGACTCTGGATTGCTTCGCTCCGCTCGTAATGACGGCTATTTTTTGGGGGCGTCAGGGCCAGGGCGGTCCGTGGACGGCCCCTTCGAGCCGCGTGGCGGCCCAAGCCCTCGACAGGAGCGCGGCGTTAAAGTGATTGCATCGTCCGAGACTTCGCCAGCGACGACGCCCTTGTTGCGCGTCGCGTCCGACGAGCGGCTCGACGCGCCGGTTCCGGTCAAGCGCAAGCGCTTTCTCCTTTTGTTCGTCGCCTGCCTGCTGGTCCACATCACGATCGTGGCCTTTCTGATCTTCATGGACAGGATCGGCGCGCCCCTCCCGACGCCCGAGGAGGAAATTTCGGTCGAGGTCGTCAACGAGCCCCCGCCGCCGGCGGAGCAACAGGCCGAGCAGCCGCCGCCGCCCGAACAAAAGCCGCCGGAGCCGCCCGAGCCCGAGAAAAAGCCGCAGCCCAAGCCGCCGCAGGAAAAGCTCACGCTCGACGAAAAGCCGGCCTTCGACGCGCCGCGCGCCGAGAATAAGGAAAAGCTCGACCGCGAGGCGCCCGACGACGCGACCAAGGCGCAAAAGCAGGCCCAGCCCAACGAACAGGTCGCGCCGACGCCCGAGCCGATCAAGCAGAAGCCGCAACAGGAGGTCGCGCCGCAACCCGCGCAGGAACCCGAGGCGACCGCGCCTCAGGAAGAGGATAAGCGCGAGGCCGAGGTCATCGAACAGGCGCCCAAGCCTGGCGAGAAAACCGATAAAAAGCCAACCAAGCCCGATCCCAAGGCGGTGGTCGGCGAGAAGCAGAAGTCGATTTCCGACATGGTGGCCTCGCTCGCGCCGATTCCGGACTTTAAAATCGGCGGCGCGGCCAAGACCGCGCCGATCAACGGCGGGACCGCCAAGCCGACCTATCTTTCCGTGGTTCTCGGCTATATCAAGCGGCAGTTCCGCCCCGTCGAAGGCGGTCGAATCGGGGGATGGAATCATCACTTTCTACGTCGATCCCGACGGGCATTTGGTGCATCAGGCGCTGCGGCAATCGTCCGGTTCGGCGGCGCTGGATCAGGCGGCCCTGACGGCGCTGCGCCACGCGGGCCCGTTTCCGCCGACGCCGACCGCGACATCGATCGGGCTCATCTGGAAATATTGAGACCGGGACGGGCGATGCGGCGGAACGGCGCGAAAAGCTGGCTCGATTTCTGGAACGGCGACACGGCGATCTACGCCTGCGACCGCCACAGGGAGCTGCATTACGAAGGCGTCGCGCGCGATCTTTCGGCGCATGTCCCGTCGCCCAATTCGCTCGTGCTGGATTACGGCTGCGGCGAGGCGCTTTTCGCCGCGCGGCTGGCGCGGGAATGCTCAAGGCTGCTGCTCTATGACGCCGCGCCGCTTGTGCGGGAAAAGCTGCGCGCGCGCTTCGCGAACGAGGCGCGCATCGAGATTTTGGAGGACGGGACGCTGGGCGCCGTGACCGACGCCTCGCTCGATCTCGTCGTCGCCAATTCGCTGATCCAATATCTGGGCCTAAGCGAATTTTCGCGCCTGCTCGATCTTTGGCGCGCCAAGCTGAAAGCCGGCGGGCGGCTGCTGCTGGCCGACATCCCGACGCCGCGCTCCAATCCGCTGAACGACGCCGCCGCCTTGTTGCGGTTCGGCTGGCGCGGAGGCTTTCTCGGCGCGGCGTCGGCGAGCCTCGCGCGGCTGTATCTTTCGGATTACCGGCGACTACGCAAGGAGCTGGGATTTTCCGCTATCGCGCGGAGGAATTGGAGGGGCTGCTACTCGGCGCGGCTACGGCGCCAGCCGCTTGTCGCGCAACGTCGGCCACAACCAGGGCCGTCTGTGCTTTATCGCGCAAGCAGGCGATTAGAGTCTTTCGTTTTGGTTCGAGGCGTTCAATTGAACGCTTTCAAGAGCGAGCCTGAAGGCTCGCGATCCTATGGCGCGCCTTGGACCGCGAGCCTTCGGGTTCGCCTGCCGTAAATTGACGCGGACAACTACATCCCCGCCTCGAGGCGGCCGCGCTCCGGCCGCGCTTCGTCGTTTCGACCCTCGACCGCCTTCACGTCGACGCTCACCGACAGCTTTTGCGGTCCAGAGACCAGAATTATGCCATCGATCGGCGAAACGTCGGCGTAATCGCGCCCGATGGCCAGCACGATATGATCGTCGCAGACGAAGACGTTGTTGGTGGGGTCGAGTTGCAGCCAGCCGAACGCCGGGCCGCACCACAGCGAGATCCAGGCGTGCGAGGCGTCGGCGCCTTCGAGCCGCTTTTGGCCGGGAGCCGGCAGCGTGCGCAAATAGCCGCTGACATAGTTGGTCGGCAGGCCGAGTCCGCGCAGAGCGGCGATCATGATATGGGCGAAGTCCTGGCAGACGCCGCCGCGGCGCGCGAAAACCTGCGCGAGCGGCGTCGCGATTTGGGTCGCCTTCGGATCGTAAGCGAAATCGGCGTGGACGCGCCGCATCAAATCGAGGGCCGCTTCGAGAACCGGCCGCCCCGCCGGAAAACTTTCGCGCGCATAGGCGGCGATCGGCTCCAGCAACGGCGTCAGCCGGCCCGCGAACAGAAAATGCGCCGGCGACTGGGGGTCGAGCGATTTCGACGCGGCGGCGTTCGCGCGCACGGTCTCCCAGGCCGGGGTCAGCGCGGCGGCGGGCGCGGGTCGCCGCCGCACCGCGACGCGCGCTTCCAGCGTGATCCGCAGCGTCGTATGCGCCGTGTCGATTTGCGCCTCGACGAGGCGATTGCCGAAAAAGTCGAGCCGCTCTCGCCGCCGCGTCGGTTCGGGCGTCAGCTTGATGGCGCTTCGCAACACGCGCTGACCGCCGTCGCCGCGCGGGCTCAAGCGCAGCGCGCAGCGCGTCGCGGAAACCGGCGCGGCGTAGCTGTAAGTCGTCACGTGGCGGATGTCGTAGATCACGCGAGCTGGGACCGTTTGTCGGGGCGCTGCCTGTCGCCGCCGGCCAGAAAATAACGCTCGGCGATCGCGTCCGCGAGGCCGCACAGCCGTTGCTCGATTTTGAGAATGGCGCCCGGCGATGAGGCCGCGAGCCTCCTCGGTCGCCAGTTCAGCGCGCAGCCGCACCGCCAACCGGCGCGGCTTCTCCATCACGCCGTCGTCGACAAGCGCCGGCAGAGCCGCGAGATGATCGTCCATGCGGGCGACCTGAAAACTCACCGAGCGCGGATTGAACGGATCGAGGATGGCCATGTCGAGCACCGGCGCCAGCGCCGCTCCCGAGATGTAGCGGCTGCGATAGGTGATTTGCGAGTCGATCAATTCGATCAGCGCGTCGAGCGAGTCCATGGTCGGCTCCGCGTCGGCGAACTGGCGGGCGAAACGGCAGGTGTTGATCGCGCGCTCGATGCGCTTGCCGAGGTCGAGAAAGTTCCAGCCCGCGACGCGGTTGAAGTTTTCGTCCGACAGGCCCGAGAGCGCGGCCAGCTTATACAGCGCGCGCTCCACGCAATCGATGATCTCGGGCTCGGCGGCGATCTTTTGCGCGCCGCCTCCTAAAGTCGCGGCTTGTCGCAGCCGCGTCTGCAGCCCGCCGATCAGTTGCCAGACGTCCTGCGACAGGCGCTCGCGGATAATCGAGGCGGCGCCCTTGGCGCGCACGGCGTTGGCGATGGCCGAGCCATAGGCTTCGGCGTCGGCGAGCGCCGCGAGCGCCAGCGCCGCGGCCGGCAATTCCCGCGCCTCCTCCTCGACGCAGCCCCAGGCGATCAGCAGCCGCCGCAACCGCTCGATCGGCTGGCGCTCGCTCAAGCCCTCCGCCTCGGCGCGCGGCGCCTGAGTCTCGGTGAGGCGGTTGCACAGGCAGCGCACGATGCGCAGCACCGCCTCGGTGCGCTCGAGATAGCGCCCCATCCAGAACAGATTGTCGGCGGCGCGGCTGGGCAGATTCCCGAGCACGCGCACGATGCGGGCGTGGTCGGCGGGCGGCAGCAGCGTCGCCGCCTCGATCTCGCCCTCGCTGAGCACCCAAACGTCGGCGCAGGGCGCGACGACATGGAGAGGCTGCCCGTCTCCGCTTTGCTGCTCATAGACGCGGCAATAGCCGCCGGGCATCACCCGCCAGCCGTCCTTCGTCGCCGCCGCGAAGACGCGCAGCGCGAAGGGGCGCGGCGTCAAGGCGCCGTCGACCCAGGCCGGCGTGGTCGAGAAAGTCAGCTCCTCCTGCGCCACGAAATCCATGCCGCGCGCCATCATCGCCGCGACGAGCTTTTCGCGCCCCGCGGCGCTCATCGCCGCCGTCGGCAGGCCATGAGCGTCGACGCCGCCTGGAAAGGTCGTTCGAAACATCGGCGCCGGCGCGAAGGCGTCCTTGACGCGGTGTGTGTCGAGACTGGCGAGAACGCGCGCTCGCGCCCCGTCGTCGCCGCACCACAGCGTCTCGACATTGGGCAGGCGCAACTCCTCGCCCAGCAGGCGCCGCGCCAGCGCCGGCAGAAAGCTCATGATCGCGCGCGCCTCGACGAGGCCGGCGCCGGGCATGTTGGCGACGGCGAGCGCGCCCTGGCGGATCGCCTCGAGCAGACCGGGCGCGCCGAGCTTCGAGGCGGCGTTCAGCTCCAGCGGATCGCACCAGTCGGCGTCGACCCGCCGCCACAACACATCGGCGCGCTTCAGGCCGGCGATGGTGCGCACATAGAGCTTGCCGTCATTGGCCACGAGGTCTTCGCCCTCGACCAGCAGCAGCCCGAGATAACGGGCGAGATTGACCTGCTCGGCGTAGGTCTCGCTGAACGGGCCGGGCGTCAGCAGGCAGATGCGCGGATCGGCGCGCTGCGCGCAGCTCGCGAGGCCGGCGCGAAAATCGCGGAAGAACGGCGCCAGCCGGCGCACCTTCATGTCGCGGTACAGGCTCGGGACCGCCCGCCCCATGATGAGGCGGTTTTCCAGCGCATAGCCGGCGCCCGAGGGCGCCTGGGCGCGATCGCCGAGCACCCGCCACGCGCCGTCGGGGCCGCGCGCGATCTCCACCGCGTAAAAGCGCAGCCAGCGGCCGCCGGGGGGCGCGACGCCGCGCATCGGCCGGACGAACTCAGGCGAGCCCGTCACCGCCGTCGCCGGCAGCGCGCCGTCCTCGATCAGCCGTCCCTCGCCGTAAATGTCGCGCAGGATCAGTTCGAGCAGTTCGGCGCGCTGGACGATTCCGGCCGCGATCGCCTCCCATTCCGCTTGCGGCAGCAATAGCGGCAGGCGGGCCAGCGGCGCGACGCGCTCGCGCGCTTCGCCGGGCGCGCGATAGGTCACGCCCATTTCGTCTATGCGCCGGTTCGCGCTGGCGAAGCGCTGGTCGATGTCGGCCTCGCCGAGCTTCGCGAGGGCGCCGAGCAGGGCGAGCCAATGTTCGCGCGGCCGCCCGTCCGCCCCGAGCAGTTCGTCGGCCGCTCCAGGCGCGACGCGATAGCCGGCGAGCCAGGACGCGAGCAGCGCGTCCAAGGCTTCGGCGTCGGCGGCGGGGCGGCCGAAGGCCCGTTCAGAGGGCAAAGTTCCTCCGCAGATCCAGCGTCAGCGGGAACTCCCCGGCCGGCTCCTCGCGCGGCGGCAGGATCCTTCCGGGGCTATGGCCGTGCTCCTGAAAGCGGGACAGCCGCCGCGCCTCGGCCTCTTGCGCGTTGACCGGAAAAGTATCGTAGCTGCGTCCGCCCGGATGGGAGCTGTGATAGACGCAGCCGCCCAGCGAGCGCGCGCTCCATGTGTCCACGATATCGAAGGTCAGCGGCGCGTGGACGGAAACGGTGGGGTGCAGGCCGGAAGGCGGCCGCCACGCCTTGAAGCGCACGCCGGCCACGGCCTCGCCGTTCTTGCCGGTGAAGGTCATCGGCAGCCGCCGTCCGTTGCAGGCGATCACATGCCGGCCCGGCACGAAGCCCTGCGCCTTGACCTGCAACCGCTCGACCGAGGAATCGACGTAACGCACCGTGCCTCCCTGCGCGCCCTGTTCGCCCATGACATGCCAGGGTTCGAGCGCATGACGCAACTCCAAACACACGCCGTCATGCGTCACCGCGCCGACGAGCGGGAAGCGGAACTCCCATTGCGCCTGGAACCATTCCGGCTCGAAGGCGTAGCCCGTCTCTTGAGACGGGCGTCCTCCGGACGTCCCGTGTCCCGCCCGGTTGAGATCGCCGAGCACGTCGGCGAAATCTTCCCAAACATAATGCGGCAGCATGAATTTGTCGTGCAGCGCGGTTCCCCAGCGCACGAGCCCTCCTTCGCGCGGCTCGCGCCAGAACCAGGCGGTGAGCGCCCGCAGCAGCAATTGCTGGGCGAGACTCATGCGGGCGTCCGGCGGCATCTCGAAAGCGCGAAATTCGACAAGCCCGAGGCGCCCGGTCGGGCCGTCCGGGGAATAGAGCTTGTCGATGCAGATTTCCGCGCGATGGGTGTTGCCGGAAACGTCGACCAGCAGATTGCGGAACAGCCGGTCCACCAGCCAGAGCGGAAAGTCGCCGGACCCCGGCGCCGGCGTGTTGGCGAGCGCGATCTCCATTTCGTAGAGCGACTCGTGCCGCGCCTCGTCGATGCGCGGCGATTGGCTGGTCGGGCCGATGAACAGGCCGGAGAACATGTAGGACAGGGAAGGGTGGCGCTGCCAATAGAGGATGAAGCTCTTGAGCAGATCGGGCCGGCGCAGGAAGGGCGAGTCGGCGGTGTTCTTGCCGCCGAGCACGACGTGATTGCCGCCGCCCGAGCCCGCGCCGCGCCCGTCGGTCATGAATTTGCTGGTGGTCAGCCGCGCCTGTCGCGCATCCTCGTAAAGCCCCGTCGTGTTGGCCACCGCCTCGCGCCAGGATTTGGCGGGGTGGATATTCACCTCGATCACGCCGGGGTCGGGCGTCACCTTGATGACATTGAGGCGCGGGTCGACCGGCGGCTCGTAACCCTCGATATGCAATGGCAGGCCGGCCTCCTCGGCCGTCCGCTCCACGGCCGCGAGCAGTTCGAGATAATGTTCGAGCTTTTCCACCGGCGGCATGAACACGCACAGCGTCCCGTCGCGCGGCTCGACGGTCAGCGCCGTGCGCACGCCGCCTTCGTCGGGATTCTGCTCCCGCACCTCCTGTCGGAAGCTCGCCGCGGGGGCGGTGCGGTAGGCGAGTTGAAAATGGGAGGCCGGCGGCAGTTCGGGATGTTCGTCGAGCGGGTCCTGCTGCACGATGTGCGGATAGATCTCGGGACGCACCCAGGGCAGCGATTTTAACGGCAGCCGCAGGCCCACCGGCGAATCGCCCGGCGCCAGAAACAGCTTTCCGCGCCGCAGCGGCCAATGTCCGGACACCCAACCCGTGCGCGCCGCCGGCGCGTTCCAGCGTTGGATCGGCAGCACGAAGCCCGTTGGGGTTGAAAGGCCGCGTTCGAAATCGCGGATGATGCGGCTGCGTTCCTCGGGATCGTCGATCTTGGGGTCGGAAGGATCGATGTTGATCGGCAGCGCCGCTTCCTCGCCGATCCGATGCATCGGGTCTTCATAGGCGGGGATGATGTAGGAACTGTCGACGCCGAGACGCGCGACCAGCGCGGTGGCGAAAGCTTCCGCCGCCTTTGGCGTGATCGCGCTGCGCTTCGGTTCGTCCTTGGCCTTTTTCGCGGGCTTGTCCAGCCGGGCCACGAGCTCGGGGTCGCGCCAGATCGGCTCGCCGTCGGCGCGCCAATAGAGGGCGAAGGCCCAGCGCGGCAGGCTTTCGCCCGGATACCATTTGCCCTGGCCGTAATGCAGAAAGCCGCCGGGCGCGAAGCGCTCGCGCAGCCTTCGGATCAGATCGTCGGCGAGCGCGCGCTTCGTCGGGCCGACCGCCGAGACGTTCCATTCCGCGCCTTCGAAATCGTCGATCGAGATGAAGGTCGGCTCGCCGCCCATGGTGAGGCGCACGTCTTGCGCGGCGAGATCGGCGTCGACCTGCTCGCCGAGCCGGTCGAGCCGCGCCCAGGCCTCGTCGGAAAAGGGCGCGGTGACGCGCGGCGCCTGGCGGATGCGCTCGACCCGCATCTCGAAGCCGAATTCGCAATGGGCCGGCTCGACCACGCCCGAGATCGGCGCGCAGGAGCGATAATGCGGCGCGGCGCACAGCGGCAAATGGCCCTCGCCGCAGAACAGCCCCGAGGTCGCGTCGAGCCCGATCCAGCCGGCGCCGGGCAGATAGACCTCGGCCCAGGCGTGCAGATCGGTGAAATCATGGTCCGGGCCCTTGGGGCCTTCGAGCGGCTCCTCGTCGGCCGTGAGCTGGATCAGATAGCCGGAGACGAAACGCGCGGCGAGACCAAGCCGGCGCAGCGTCTGCACCAGAAGCCAGGCCGAATCGCGGCAGGAGCCCGAACCCAGCGTCAGCGTCTCGTCCGGCGGCTGCACGCCGGGCTCCATGCGGATCACATATTTGATCTCCTGGCTCAGCCTTGCGTTGAGGCCGACGAGAAAATCGATCGTGCGGAGTTTTTGCCGCGAAATCGAGCCCACGAAGTTTTCGAGAGCGGAACCGCAGGGCTCGACCTCCAGCGACGCCGCGAGTTCGACCGCGAGCTCGGGCGCGTAGGTGAAGGGGAACTCCTCGGCGTAGGGCTCGACGAAGAAATCGAACGGGTTGAACACGGCGAGATCGGCCAAAAGATCGACCTCGACGCGGAATTCCGTGGTTTTTTCGGTGAACACCAGCCGCGCCAGCCAATTGCCGTGCGGGTCCTGCTGCCAATTGATGAAATGCTGCGGCGGCGTGATTTTGAGCGAATAGCTGGGCACGCCGGTGCGGCAATGCGGCGCCGGGCGCAGCCGCACGACCTGCGGCCCAAGCGCGACATAGCGATCATATTTGTAATGGGTGACGTGGTGCAGGGCGACCTGGATCGACACGGGGCTGACGGCCTTTCGTAAACATTTGGCGCGACGCGCATGGCGTGAATTTGGTTGCCGCTTCGGTTTGGAGTCAATCGCTTGTGCGCGAATGCGAGGCGATTGGGAGAAATTCCCGCAACATGGCGCGCGCGATGGGACGCGGGCGCCTAAAAAAGGGGCTGTTTCGCGCCGCGGAGGGCGTCGTTTTCCGCGGAAGGCGGCCGATGCGCCGCGAGGGTGAGTAAGTCGGTTTGAATTTCCGTCAGCGGTTAGCGGACAGAGGGCTCTGGACGCCGCGACCGAGCACGGCGTCGCGCGGCTTCAATGGCCAGCGCTCTGGCCGCCGTCGACGTGAAGGATCTCGCCGGTCACGAAGCTCGCCGACTCAAGGTATAGGATCGCATTGACGACGTCGGAGATCTCGCCCATGCGCCCGACTGGATGAAGAGCGTCGAGGGCCTGATAGGTCTCTATCGGATGCATCGGCGACTTGATGACGCCAAGGGCGACCGCGTTCACGCGAATACCGCGCTTGGCGTATTCGATGGCGAGCGACTTGGTCGCCGCGTTGAGGGCGCCTTTCGTCAACGAAGCAAGGACCGAGGGTACGGCGGACATCGCGTGGTCGACGAGGCTCGTGGTGATTTGGACGACATGGCCGCCGCCCTGCTTCTCCATCTCGGCGACGGCGAGCTGCGTGGCGTGGAAGAACCCAGCGGTGTTGACGCCCAAAATGGTGGAGAAGTCGGCCTCGGTGTATTGGGTGAAGGGCTTGCTGATGAAGACGCCGGCGTTATTGACGAGCGTGTCGATGCGCCCGAACCGCGTCATGCCCTCGGAGATCGCGCGTTCCGCCGTTTTTCGATCCGCGATGTCGCCGGGGACCGTGAGAATGTCGGCGTCGTTCGAAGGCTTGATGGACCGCGCCGTCGCAACCACGCGGTAATCGCGATCGCGATAGGCCTTGACGAGGGCCGCGCCGATCCCTTGCGACGCGCCCGTAATCACGGCGACTTTCCGTGCGGCGCCCATGGCGAACCTCCTATGTGGTCTCGGCGCCGACGTTCGCGGTGTAATCATGACGGCGTTGCATCTGGCGCCATCCGAAGAAAAATCCTGAACGAGACCGTGCGTCGATTGGAGCGGTCGCCTAAGCGGCTTTTTCCGCGGCGACCAACTTAACAAGCGCTTCGGCCGCGCTGGTCGAGGATGCGGGATTTTGCCCGGTGACGAGACGGCCATCAACGATCGAAAACGGCTGCCAGGCGGGGGCTTTCTCAAAGTTGGCTCCGAGCCGCTTCAACTCATCCTCGACGAGGAACGGCACAACCTTGGTGAGGCGCACGGCTTCCTCCTCGTCGTTGGTGAAACCGGTCACGCGTTTGCCCTTCACAATCGGCGCGCCCTTGTAGGTGACGCGGTGAAGCACGCCGGGCGAATGGCAAACCAAAGCCACCGGCTTGCCGGAATTGTAAAACGCTTCGATCAAGGCGATGGAATTGGGGCTTTCCGCGAGGTCCCACAGGGGGCCGTGCCCGCCCACATAGAATACTGTATCGTAATCTTGCGCTTTCACCTCGGAAAGTCTGACCGTCTGGGAAAGCGCTTTTTGCGCCGCCGCGTCTTGTTTGAACCGCGCCATGGCGGGCGTCTGATTTTCCGGTAAATCGCTCTTGGGATCGAGCGGCGGCTGCCCGCCTTTGGGTGAAGCGAGCGTCAGCTGAACGCCGGCGTCCCGGAAAACAAAGTAGGGGGCCGCGAACTCTTCGAGCCAGAATCCCGTCTTGCGGCCGGTGTCGCCGAGTTGATCGTGCGATGTTAGCACCATCAGTATTTTCATGTTCCTTCTCCTTTCTTCCTCGTTGCGCGCAATCCGATTGTCGTGACGCCACGCGCCTTCCCCTTATAGGAAGGGCACGAACAATCTTGGGCGCGTAGGAGAATTGGCAAGGGAGGGTCACAGCCGAAATGGCGAGTGCGAACGGAGAGCCCCTCGCCGCTAACCGAAACGTATTTTTTGCTTCTTCGCGGTTGCGCCCCCGCCGCGCCGTCTCCCTTGCGCCGCGCCGCCGCGCCTTGTAAGGCCGGCTGTCCGCTCGACCGAAAGCCCCCAATGTCCGTATTTTCCGTCTATCTGCGCGTGCTGGGCCAGCTGCGGCCCAAGGCGAGGCTCGCCTATATATTGGTCGTCGCCAATCTCGTGCTGGCGGGGGCGCAATTCGCCGAGCCGATCCTGTTCGGCCGCATCATCGATCTGATGAGCGGCGCGCAGGCGCAAGGGGCCGCGCTCACCTGGGGCGCTTTGCTGCCGACGGTCTCCGCCTGGGCCGGCTTCGGCCTGTTTTCGATTTTCGCGTCGATGGCGGTCGGCCTCAACGCGGATCGGCTGGCGCATCGCAGCCGGCTCGATGCGATGGCGCAATATTTCGATCATGTGCTCGATCTGCCGCTGAGCTTTCACTCCAATGTCCATTCGGGCCGGCTGTTGCAGTCGATGCTCGAGGGCGCGAGCGCGATGTTCGGCCTGTGGCTGTCGTTTTTCCGCGAGAATTGCGCGTCCTTCTTCGCGCTGTTTCTGCTGCTGCCGGCGACGCTGCTGTATAATTGGCGCCTCGCCAGCCTGCTGATCGTCATGGTGGCGCTGTTTTACGCGGTGACGACATGGGTGCTGCGCCGCACCGACGCGCTGCAGGCGGCGGTGGAAACCCATAACGCCGCGCTGGCCAGCCGCGCTTCGGACGCGCTCGGCAATGTGCCGGTCGTGCAAAGCTTCACCCGCGTGCAGAGCGAATCCGTGGCGCTGCGCGGGATCATCGACGATCTGCTGGCGGCGCAGCTGCCGGTTCTGTCCTGGTGGGCCGTGGTGGTGGTGGCGAGCCGCGCCTCGGCGACGATCACCGTGCTGGCGATTTTTCTGCTCGGCGCCTGGCTGCACATGCAGGGACAGGCCTCGGTCGGCGAGATCGTCACCTTCATCAATTTCGCCACCATGCTGATCGGGCGGCTCGAACAGACCGTCGGCTTCGTCAATTTCCTGTTTCAGCAATCGGCCAAGCTGCGCGAGTTCTACGCCATTCTCGACACGCATCCCGCCATCGGCGACCGCCCCGACGCGAAGGACGCCGGCCGCCTCGACGGCGCCGTGGCCTTCGAGAATGTGAGCTATTCCTATGACGGCAAGCGCATGGCGGTGCGCCGCGCGAGCTTTTCGGCGCGGCCCGGCGAGACCGTCGCGCTGGTCGGCGCCACCGGCTCCGGCAAATCGACGACGCTCGGCCTGCTGCATCGCGTGTTCGATCCGATCGAGGGCGCGATCACGATCGACGGCGTCGACATCCGCGATCTGACGCTCGCTTCGCTTCGCCGCAACATCGGCGTGGTGTTTCAGGAGCCGATGCTGTTCGCGCGCTCGATCGAGGAAAATCTGCGCATCGGCAAGCCCGACGCGACGCAAGCGGAAATCGACGCCGCGCTCGAACTGGCGCAGGCGGCGGGTTTCGTCGCGCGCCAGAGCGAGGGCGTCCTGACCAATATCGGCGAGCGCGGACGCGGTCTCTCCGGGGGCGAGCGCCAGCGCCTGTCGATCGCCCGCGCTTTGCTGAAAGACCCGCCGATCATGGTGCTCGACGAAGCCACCAGCGCGCTCGACGCCACCACGGAGAAGCAGATTCAAAAGGCGCTGGAAGCCGCCACCCGGGGGCGCACGACCTTCGTGATCGCGCATCGGCTCGCGACCGTGCGGAGCGCCGACCGCATCTTGGTGTTCGACAATGGCGAGATCGTCGAAAGCGGCTCGTTCGACGAGTTGGTGAAAAAGGGCGGGCGTTTCGCGACGCTGGCGGCGGCGCAGTCGCTGACCCCCGAGGCGGCGGCGAGCTACGGCCATTAATCCGAGGCGTTGCGGGACGGCTTCCCATCCTCTATTTCTTGACGCTAGGAAGACAAACCGAGATGGCCCCGGGATTCTCGCATCGACAAATCTGGGCGGCGCTCGACGCGCTGGCGGAGCGTCATGGGCTGTCGTCCTCCGGACTTCGCGCGCAAGGCGGGCCTCGATCCCACGACCTTCAACCCTTCCAAGCGCGCGTCGCCGGGCGGGCGCCAACGCTGGCCCTCGACCGAATCCATCGCCAAGGCGCTCGTCGCGACAGGGGAGGGGCCCGGCGAATTTCTGGCGCTGGCGGGAGAGTGCGATGGCGTCGCGCCGCGCCGCCGCGTCCCCGCGATCGGTCTCGCCGACGCCAAGAAGGACGGTTCGTTCGACGCGGCTGGCCGCCCAACCGGCCCGGCCTGGGCCGAAATCGGCTTTCCCGCCGGCCTCGACGACGCATGCTACGCGCTCAAGATTTCCGGCGGCTCGCTGGCGCCGTTGTTTCGCGACGGCGAATTGCTGATAGTCTCGCCCCACGCGCCGGCGCGGCCAGGCGACCGCGTGGCCGCCAAGACCCTCGAAGGCGAATTGCTGATCGCCGAACTGAAGGACCAAAACGCGCGGACGCTGGAGTTGAAGCCCCTCGACGGCGGCGCTTCCGACCGCGTGCTGGCGCGGGAGGAGATCGCCTGGATGTCGCGCATCATCTGGGTCAGCCAATAACGGGCGCATGGCGGTGAGCGAAGCCCGCTGCTAACATGGGCGGCCATGAAATTTCCTCCCTCCTTTCTCGACGAAATTCGGGCGCGGGTTCCCGTGTCGGAGGTGGTTAGGAAAAAAGTCAAGCTGCGAAAGCAGGGGCGCGAGTGGGCCGGACTGTCTCCCTTCAACGCCGAGAAAAGTCCCTCCTTCTTCGTCAACGACCAAAAAGGATTTTTCCACGACTTCTCGTCGGGCAAGCATGGCGACGGCTTCGCTTTTCTGATGGAGACCGAGGGGATTTCCTTCCCCGAGGCGGTGGAGCGGCTCGCCGGCATGGCCGGGCTGCCCATGCCGGTCGAGACGGGCGAGCAGCGCGAGAGCGAGCAGAAGCGCGCTTCCTTGACGCAAGTCATGGATTGGGCGGCGGAGCATTTTCAAAGGCAGCTCAAGGGCGCGCAGGGCAGGGACGCGCGCGACTATCTCGCCCGGCGGGAGATTTCGCCGGCGGCTCAGGCGCATTTTCGCATCGGCTACGCCCCGCCCGACCGCCACGGCCTGCGCGACGCCCTCGCCGCCAAGGGCGTCGGCGTGGAGGCGATGATCGAGGCGGGGCTGCTCATCAACGGCGAGGACATCGCCGTCCCCTATGACCGCTTCCGCCATCGGCTGATGTTTCCGATCCACGACCGCGGCGGCGCGGTGATCGCCTTCGGCGGGCGGGCGCTGGAGAAGGACGCGCAGGCTAAGTATCTGAATTCGCCGGAAACGCCGCTGTTTCACAAGGGCGCGACGCTCTACAATCTGCACAACGCCCGCAAGGCGGCGCATGAAGCCGGGACGGTGATCGCCGTCGAGGGCTATATCGATGTGATCGCGATGACGGCGGCGGGCCTCGCCCACGTCGTCGCGCCGCTCGGCACGGCGCTGACGCCCGAACAATGCGCGCTGTTGTGGCGCATGGCGGAGGAGCCGATCCTGTGTTTCGACGGCGACAAGGCGGGCCTGAAGGCCGCCTTTCGGGCCATCGACACGGCCTTGCCGCTGATCGGCCCCGGCAGGACGCTGCGTTTCGTGCTGCTGCCCGGCGGGCAAGACCCGGACGAACTTTTGCGTTCGGGCGGCGCCGGGGCGCTGGAGCAGGCGATGAGCGCGCCGCTGCCGCTGGTCGAGATGCTGTGGCGGCGCGAAACGCAGGAGCGCCCGCTCGATACGCCCGAGCGCCGCGCCGCGCTGGAGCGCCGCCTCGCGGAGGTCGCCGGCCAGATCCAGGACGCCGCGCTACGCCGCTATTACGGCCAGGATCTCTCCGCGCGGCTGTCGAAACTGTTCAGCGACGAGTTTTCGCGCGCCGGGGGGCAGGGCTGGCGGCCGCGCAAAAATTTTGGCCGAACCGGCTTTGGCCGGGGCTCGGGCGGACGGGCGCGGGGGAGGCTTCGGGCGTCCGGGCGTCGCGTCGGGGCCGGTGCGGGTCGGCGCGGCCTTGGCCAATTCGCCGCTCTTCAAGGGCGTCAAGCCACAGGTGTCGGCGCGCGAATGCCTTATTTTACTGGTTCTTATCAACCACCCGCCCTTGCTCGCCGACCATATCGAGGACCTCGCGGCGATGGATTTCGAGGCGCGGGAGGCCAATGCGCTGCGCGATCTGATGGTGCGCGGCGCGTCGTCGCAGGCCGAGGGCGAGGCGGCGTCCACGCACGCGCTGAGCCAACTCATTGAAGAGGCCGGACTTGCGCCATTCCACGCGCGTCTCGAGGGCATGGTCGCCCACGCCAATCTCTGGAGCGTTCAGCCGGAGGCGGCGACCGCCGACGCCGCCGCGACGCTGCGACAAGCTTTAAGCTTGCATCACAAAGTTTGGGCGCTAAATAAAGAGTTGCGTGTGATCGAGGGGCGTCTGGCGGTGGATCCCAACGAGGAAGACGCGGCGAGACTGGCGGATATTCAGACACAATTGTCGACGCTCGATGGAACCGAAGCCGCTCTGGAGGGTTTCGGAGCAATGTCGGGGCGCGCGAACCGTGTGCTGTAAAGCTGTCGCCGCCGTCGCCAGATGGTTAAGGGAGCGTTAGGCGGTCGCCGGCAAGTGTGGGGCTTGAGCGATTCGGCGACAATGTCGTAACCAGGCGGGTCGATGGGCTTTCCAATGGCTCATCTTTAAGCAAATTCGAGGCGCCTCGCGCAAGGCTTTTCGGCAGGCACTTGCGCGGGCGCCATTATATGGAAGCGCGTTTGCGACGGGCGCCCTTGCCCCGCGGCGATCTTCCATGGAAAGTCGCGGAGCGAGTGAATGGCGAAAAAAGACGAGGAAAAGGTTGAAGGCGAGGCCGCTGTCATCGCCGAGGCCTCGGACGGCCCATTGCTCGACCTGAATGACGCGGCCGTCAAGCGGATGATCAAGCTCGCCAAGAAGCGCGGCTTCGTCACTTATAGCGAATTGAACGCCGTTCTTCCTTCCGAGGAAGTGTCCTCGGATCAGATCGAGGACGTCTATTCGATGCTGTCCGAAATGGGCATCACCGTCTCCGAGGGCGACGACGCCGAGGAGGCCGAGGAAGAGGCGGCCCCGGCCGAGGAAGAAGAGCCCGAAGGCGGCGAACTGGTGGAAGCCGCGCGGACGACCGCGGTCGCGACCCGCGTCTCCGAGCCGACCGATCGCACGGACGATCCCGTCCGCATGTATCTGCGCGAGATGGGCTCGGTCGAACTGCTCTCGCGCGAGGGCGAAATCGCGATAGCGAAGCGCATCGAAGCCGGCCGCGAGGCGATGATCGCCGGCCTGTGCGAAAGTCCGTTGACCTTCCAGGCCATCATCATCTGGCGCGAGGAACTCGAGGCCGGCAAGGTTCTGCTGCGCGACATCATCGACCTCGAGGCGACCTACGCCGGCCCCGAGGGCAAGGCGACGGCCAAGGCGCCGGGCGCCGCCGATGCGGTGGGCCTCGCGCCGTCGACCGCTCCGCGAACGCCCCCGGCGGGGCTCGCGGCAGGTGTTGGAGCAGGTCTCGGAGCGGGCCTTGGAGCAGGCCTTGGCGACGAGGCGCCGCCGCCCGAGGAGAATTTCGACGAGGAAGACGACATGGACAATTCCGTGTCGCTCTCGGCGATGGAAGCCGAACTGAAGCCCAAGGTTCTCGAAACCTTCGCGCGCGTCGCCGACGCTTACAAGAAGCTGCGCCGGCTGCAGGATCAGAACGTCGAGAACCGCTTAAAGAACGAAACGCTCACGCCCGCCCAGGAGCGCAAATACAAGACGCTCAAGAAGGAGATCGTCGCCGACGTCAAATCGCTGTCGCTCAACCAGAACCGCATCGAGGCGCTGGTCGAGCAGCTTTACGACATCAACAAGCGGCTGATCGGCTTCGAGACCAAATTGCTGCGTCTCGCCGATTCGCACGGCGTCGCGCGCGAGGATTTCTTCGACAAATTCCACGGCTCCGAACTCGATCCCAAATGGGTCGCCCGCGTCGCGAAATTGGGGTCGCGCGGCTGGAAGGAATTTGTCGCCGAGGACAAGGACCGCATCAAGGATTTGCGTTCGGACATCCACGCGCTCGCGACCGAGACGGGGCTGGAGATTTCCGAGTTCCGCAAGATCGTGCATATGGTGCAAAAGGGCGAGCGCGAGGCGCGCCAGGCCAAGAAGGAAATGGTCGAGGCCAATCTGCGTCTCGTCATCTCCATCGCCAAGAAATACACCAATCGCGGCCTGCAGTTCCTCGACCTCATTCAGGAAGGCAATATCGGCCTGATGAAGGCGGTCGATAAGTTCGAATATCGCCGCGGCTATAAATTCTCGACCTATGCGACGTGGTGGATCAGGCAGGCGATCACCCGCTCGATCGCCGATCAGGCGCGCACGATCCGCATTCCCGTGCATATGATCGAGACGATCAACAAGATCGTGCGGACGTCGCGCCAGATGCTGCACGAAATCGGCCGCGAGCCGACGCCCGAGGAACTGGCCGAAAAGCTCGCCATGCCGCTCGAAAAAGTGCGCAAGGTGCTCAAAATCGCCAAGGAGCCGATCTCGCTGGAGACGCCGATCGGCGACGAGGAGGATTCGCATCTCGGCGATTTCATCGAGGACAAGAACGCGGTGCTGCCGATCGAGGCGGCGATCCAGTCGAATCTGCGCGAGACGACGACGCGCGTGCTGGCGTCGCTGACGCCGCGCGAGGAACGCGTGCTGCGCATGCGCTTCGGCATCGGCATGAACACCGATCACACGCTGGAGGAAGTCGGCCAGCAGTTTTCGGTGACGCGCGAGCGCATCCGCCAGATCGAGGCGAAGGCGCTGAGGAAGCTGAAGCACCCGTCGCGGAGCCGGAAGCTGCGGAGCTTCTTGGACAACTAATCACGCCCCGGCATGCGGCGCATAAAGCGCCGCGCCGGCGCGTTCGCGCATTATACTCGGCATTACACTCCGACATCCCCATCGCCCTGAACTTGTGCGCGGGCGGCGGCGCCTCCATGCGCGAGCTTCGCCATGCGTAGCGCGATTACATGATTGGCGCTCACGCCGAGTTTGACCGAATCGGTCAACAGCCTTGTCCAATTGGGCATTTTCCTCGCCATCGCGATCGACCCCGTTCGATTCGCCGCGGCTGGATAGGCTCCAGACCGCGCGATCCCATGCCCTTTTTAGCACAATCGGCGCCGCGTCGCTCCGCGCATCTCGCGGCGGCCGACGCTTCCCGCTTCCATCCGCGCGCAAGCTGCTTATATTGCCGGCTGAGCCCGCTGCCCGCGGCGCGCGTCCCAAAGGGCGTTCATGACCTCATCCTCGAAGAAATCCTCCGTCCGCGCGACGCGGTCCAAGGCCGCGAAGCCGGAGCTTTCGCCGTTGGAGCCGCATCTCGCCGCGCTGCTCAACCCCGCTCTGGTCGAGCCCGCCGCCGGTTTCGGAGAGGCGGCGCAGGCGATTTACGACTCTGGCGCGATCACGGGGCTCGACCCGGCGGACATCGAAAAATACGGGCTTGGCGGCGAAGCGGCGGGAGACGGCCTCCAAAACATGGGCGAAAGCGGCGGCGTGCAGGCCACGATCGACAGTCTCGATCAGCTTCTGCGGCTCGGCGACCCGAATATCCGGGACAAGCAGGCCTGGACCCCGCATCGTCCCGAGCGGCCGCAAAAATCCGAGGGCGGCGTCAAATTCGAGCTGGTGTCGGAATATCAGCCTTGCGGCGACCAGCCGCGCGCCATCGCGGAACTGGTGAAGGGGATCGAGGCGCGAGAGCGCGACCAGGTGCTGCTTGGCGTCACCGGCTCCGGCAAGACATTTACGATGGCGCAGGTCATCGCCCGCACGCAGCGGCCGGCGCTCATCCTCGCGCCCAACAAGACGCTGGCGGCGCAGCTCTATGGCGAGTTCAAGAGCTTCTTTCCCAACAACGCCGTCGAATATTTCGTTTCCTATTACGACTATTACCAGCCCGAGGCCTATGTGCCGCGCTCGGACACCTATATCGAAAAAGAATCCTCGGTGAACGAGCAGATCGACCGGATGCGCCACGCCGCCACGCGCGCGCTGCTGGAGCGCGACGACGTCATCATCGTCGCCTCGGTGTCCTGCATTTACGGCATCGGCTCGGTCGAGACCTACACCGCGATGACCTTCGGCGTCACGCTGGGCGAAAAGCTCGAACAGCGGCAGCTGATCGCCGATCTCGTCGCGCTGCAATACCGCCGCGTCCAGGCCGATTTCATTCGCGGAACGTTTCGCGTGCGCGGCGACACGGTCGACGTGTTTCCCGCGCATTACGAGGACCGAGCCTGGCGCGTCAGTTTCTTTGGCGACGAGGTCGAGGCGATTTACGAATTCGACCCGCTCACCGGCAAGAAGACGGTCGATCTCGAATTCGTGAAGGTCTACGCCAATTCGCATTATGTGACGCCGCGCCCGACCCTGCTGCAATCCGTCAAGGGCATCAAGGAGGAGTTGCGCGGGCGGCTGGCCGAATTGAACCGCGTCGGCCGCGTTGTCGAGGCGCAGCGCCTGGAGCAGCGCGCGCGTTTCGATCTCGAAATGATGGAAGCGACGGGCGCCTGCGCCGGCATCGAGAATTATTCGCGCTATCTCACGGGCCGCAAGCCGGGCGAGCCGCCGCCGACGCTGTTCGAATATCTGCCCGACAACGCGCTGGTGTTCGCCGACGAGAGCCATGTCAGCGTGCCGCAGATCGGCGCGATGTACAAGGGCGACTTCCGCCGCAAGGCGACGCTGGCCGAATATGGCTTTCGGCTGCCCTCGTGCCTCGACAACCGCCCGCTGCGCTTCGAGGAATGGGACGCCATGCGGCCGCAGACCGTCAGCGTTTCGGCGACGCCCGGCAAATGGGAGCTGGAGCAGACCGGCGGCGTTTTCGTCGAGCAGGTCATCCGCCCGACCGGGCTGATCGACCCGCCGGTGGACATCCGCCCGGCGCGCGCGCAGGTCGACGATCTGCTGCACGAGGCGCGCGCGGTCGCGCAATTGGGCTATCGCGCGCTGGTCACCGTGCTCACCAAGCGCATGGCCGAGGATTTGACCGAATATCTGCACGAGAACGGCGTGCGCGTGCGCTACATGCACTCGGACATCGACACGATCGAGCGCATCGAAATCATCCGCGACCTGCGCCTCGGCGCGTTCGACGTGCTGGTCGGCATCAACCTGTTGCGCGAGGGGCTCGACATTCCCGAATGCGGCCTCGTCGCCATTCTCGACGCCGACAAGGAAGGCTTTTTGCGCTCGGAAACCTCGCTGATCCAGACGATCGGGCGCGCCGCGCGAAATGTCGACGGCAAGGTCATTCTCTACGCCGACAAGATCACGGGCTCGATGCAGCGCGCGATCGACGAAACCAACCGCCGCCGAACCAAGCAGGAGGCATACAACGCCGAGCACGGCATCACGCCCGCGTCGATCAAGCGCGGCATCGCCGATATTCTGGGCTCGGTCTATGAGCAGGATCATCTCACCGTGGACACCGACAGCGAGTTGGCGCCGGGGCATAATTTCCAGGCGGTGCTGGCCGATCTCGAGAAGCGGATGAAGGCCGCCGCCGCCGATCTCGCCTTCGAGGAGGCGGCGCGGCTGCGCGACGAAATCCAGCGCCTGCAACGCGCCGAGCTTCTGGCCGAGGCGGGGCCGCTAAAGCATCTTTCCGCCGCGCGCCGCGAAGGCGAGGCGATTCCCGGCACCAGGGCGCGAAAACCCACCGACGCGGACATGGGTCCGCACAACTTCGGCGGCGGCGAGGCGAGGCCGCTGGGTCGGCCCCTGCCGCGGTCCACCATGGGCAAGCCGGGGACGCGGGCGGTGAAGGGGAAGAGCAAGTGACGCGGCGTCGGCTCGTCGATGGGAGTGACGGATTTTGACAAGGGCTTACGGCGCGGAACCCGCCGCGAACATCGTGCCCAGCCCGAAAACGAAGAGCAGAAGACAGATCGTGGTCATTGGAACGCTCCTTGCGCGCATGCCGAGGCGGCATGGGGAGCATTAAAGCCGAAAGGCCGGCGTGACGCCGTGCGATGACGCACAAGGCCGCGCGAATTCGCGAAAATGAGCGGTTATGACGCCGCCGGGCCGGGCGAAAATTTCCGCGCGACTAACTGGAAATCGCTTTTGGTCGCCGCGGGGCGTCTTGTGGCGGACGATGGAAGGAATCGGAAAAACCCCAATTTTCAAGGTCGAACTTCGCCGCTCGGCTGGGCGACCAAGTGGAGCCGGTGATTGGAATTCGCCCGCGCCATAGCATTTGCAGACAAATGCTCAAGCTCACCACGACCAGGGAAGGCTCGCGGGCGATCATGAGGGCGGCGAAAGCGATCGACGAAAATAACCCGCCTTGCCATGAAGGGGCGCTCTTCGAGCGGCGTGGTCCAGCCGCGAACTTCGCGACGGCGATCGCGGCTCTCCCCAATGCGAAGGCGCCAATCCCGATCAATTCCCGACAAAGTCAAAAGAGATCTCCATGAGTCCGATTAGACCATTCCGGCGAATCATGTATCAGCCTATTACACTTGCCTTCGACGCGCGAAGGATATCGAAGCCGCCGGAGCATTCGCGGAATAGCCGGAGTGGACAAACTCCATCGAAAGCGACAATCTCCGCGTCGACAGGCCGCTGTCCGGCGGATCTGGATTAAGAGGCCTGCATGCAAGTAAAAATCTAGCCATGGTGAGCAACAAATTTTTATCTTTATGGTCCAATGTCAAGCACAAGCTTCCGATGGCGTTAAGTTATTTTGGGTCGACGGCCAGTTTGGTGGTGTCGAGTGGCGCGCAACTTTTGACCTTCGCCATACTGGCGCGTCACCTTGGAGTCGAGCAATTCGGACTATTGATGACCATTACCGCGGCGACTAGCCTTGGCGTGCAACTTTGTGGACTCGGCGCCTCTGAAACCATGGTGAGACGGGTCGCGAACGATCCGGGCATTTATCGCGCCGCTCTCGGACACAATTTGATTTTGATAGGCGCGTCCGGGTCCATCCTGATCTTGATTTTCGCCGCCATTATTCCTCGGTTTATTTCTGTTTCATCCGATAGTTTCACTAATTTTGTCGCTATATCTGTATTATATTCACGAATGTGGTCCTGGTGCGGTGGATTTTGCTAACAGAGCAAATATTCATAGCCAGATTTCAATACGATAAGGCGAATCTCGCCAATGTCGGCTTTGCGCTCGCCCGCACCTTAAATGCGGTTGTCGCATGTTATGTCTTTGGCGTGCACAAATTAAGCGACTGGGCGCTTTGGCATCTTGGCGGGCATGTCTGGTCGCGTTGATTTGCGTGAAAGTATTAAGTCGGTTTGGCGCGCCAGAGTGGCGTCTGTTAAAAAATGAGACGCGATGGGAGTTTATTTTTGCACGACGTATTTTTTTCAAGCTGTTCGCCAAAATGTGGACCTTTTGGTATTAGGTCTCGTGGCTACGCCGGAGATCGTAGGCAGTTTCAGCGTCGCGCGTCGTATCCTGGACACGAGCGTATTAACGGTGACTGGCCTTCACCGGCTAACTTACCCGAAGCTCGCCGTGGCGAGCGCCGCGGGTTTCGCCAATACGCTCGCCCTCGCCAAGAAGCTTTTGCCTTGGTGATCGCAATCTCAAGTTTGACGAGCATCGCTATTTTTCTTGGCGCGCCAATTTGCCGCTATTGTTCGGAAAGGATTTTTCCGCGACAATTGATTACGCTCGAGCGATCTGCTGGGTCGGAATCCTCATTGGCGCCCAAGAGATGGCGGCCGAGGCGTTGGGCGCGTCTGGCCGACACGGAATTCGCGCGGCTATATACAATGCCGGAAGCATCGTCGGCGCGCTACTGGTCGCGGTCTTAACCTATCTATTTATAGTAAACGGCACGGTCTTCGCCTATTACGCGGCTGAAACCCTGACCGCTGTCACCTTCTGGGTTGTAATGCTGTCGATGAGCAGCCGCTACTCTTCGATATCACTAGTCTCACAAGAGCCTTCGCAATCCCGCGCCGACTGACGTTCGCTCGGCAATCAATCGCAACCCCTGTCGATGCGATGAGTGTCTTGATGACAGAGAATTCGTGGTTAGTCGGCTCGCGATCGGGAGCTGATACGCCCCGAAACGCTTTTGAAAACAGGAGCGACGGTTCCCTTTTGCAAAAAGCCGTCCGCGACGCTAATCTTGACCTCGCTGGGCCGTCCATCTGGCGATTTCCGATCGTCGTGGCTGTCGGGCTTTTAATATCTCGCTTGTCGGCCAATGGATGGATATGATTAAATAGCGCGAGTTTGAAACTCGTGATGGATTGGAGTTTGTTGGCAATGAATGGAAAGCCCACTACGTTTGAGGAATGGCGCCGCCATCATTACGAAATTGAAAAGGACTACGCGCGTCAGATCTTGGAAACCCCCAAGGGATCTAACGAACGTCGCGAATTGTTTCAACAAGCGTACAGCGACGTTATTGGTAATATAATCCACTGTTACGATCCCGGCGGCGCCGGAACCGACTACACCGACACGGTGACCGCCATCGTGAAGTCGCTGCCGCCGTCGTCCCACAAGGATGTTACGAAGGTCTTCGATTTAGGCTGTGGGAGCGGCAATTTGCTGGTGGCGCTCGCGAAGGAAGGGTATGATGTCTTTGGTATTGATACATCCGTCCCATCAATTGAGCTCGCAAAACAGGATCTCGGTCCGTTCGGCAAATCAGAGCGCGTTCGACGCGTCGACATACTTGATTATAATCCGCCGACTAAGTTTGATGTCGTCGTCATGGATAATGTGATCGAACATTTGTTGCCGGATGAAGACCCTCGACGTTCTTTCCAAGTGCTATTCGATGCTCGCGGACGAAGGTTACTTGGTCGTAATCACGCCGCACTCGTTCTCGGGACCGCATGACGTCAGCAAATACTTTGTGCCCTTCGGCTCGAAGGCGGAAGGATTTCATTTAAAAAGAGTTCTCATTCACGGACCTCGATCAGTCGCTCAAGCGCATGGTTTTCAGAAGGTTTATGGCTTTCCGTTCCATCCTAAGCTTCTGCGTAAATTTCAAATAACGCCTAAGCCGTCCGAGTGGGCCGCCCGCAAAAGCATGATGCTCGAGAAGATGGTTCAATATTGGCCATTCCGAAAACTCCTCAAGCTCCGCGGATCGACGCGTCTCCTTACAGCCCTTGCATTCCCCGCCGTTGCCGTAGGCGTAAAGAAAATATCGCTTTAGGTGGATAGCCCCTGTTAAGCTCGCGACGCCCGCATCGCCGCGACGCCAGCGCCGACAAGTTGCTGTTCACGATGCGCTTCGCGAGCGTAAACGCGCAACGTGTGTCGCCAGGCGGCGCTCCTAACCTAGGTGTCGCCGAGAAAATCCATAGCGAGCATTAAGCTGAAGATCGGCTTTGCAAACGCGGGGTCAAACGAGTAAACCATGCGAGCCTCGCCGAGTAAGATCGAATGATCATTCGGCTGCTCGAAGTGGAGGTTCTGGCGCCCGGCGGCGTCGCGTTGGCGAAGTCCGCCACTTGGCTGCTTCATATGCGGCATAGGCTGAAAGAATGGGCGTCGCGCGATTTTTTCGCATGGTCGAATAGGTGGCAATCTCGTGAACGGCGATCCAATTCTACGTCTTTTTCACCTCGCGCTCCCCGGCCATTTGTCTTCGTCTCGGTTCGGTCGAGTTACACGCCCGCGCGGTTTCGGCGGAAGGGCTGGCGAATGATTTTCGTCAGCGTCATTATCAAGGCACTGAACGAAGAACGTCACATAGCCGCGGCGATCGAGAGCGCCTTGAAGGCGGTTGAAGGTATTCACGCGGAGGTTATCGTTGCCGACAGCGCCTCCACCGACCGCACCGTCGAGGTCTCCTCGCGGTATCCGGTGAAAATCGTTCAACTCGCGAGGCCTGACAAGCGCGGATGCGGAGTAGGCCCACAGCTCGGTTATCAGCATAGCACAGGCAGTTATATATGTCTGATGGACGGCGACATGGTTCTCGATGCCGGCTTTATAAAGCGAGGACTTGATTTTCTCTCAAGTAACCCCGCGGTCGCGGGGGTCGGAGGCCTGATCGCCGAGAAGAATGTGACAAACCTTGAGTTCCGCCGTCGGGTGAAGCGAAAATCCCCCGATCAATCGGCGGGCTACGTGGGGCGGATCAATGGCGGGGGACTGTATCGCAGACCCGCGATTGATGCGGTCGGCTATTTTTCAGACCGCAATTTGCATGGGTGCGAGGAATTCGATCTCGCGACGCGCTTGCGGGCGGCGGGATGGCGGCTCTATCGAACTCGATTGCCCCTTCGTTTATCATTACGGTCATACTGAAAGCGATTTCAGGCTTTTATGGCGGCGGTTTCAAACCCGATATTTGTGCGGTTCGGGCGAAGCGCTGCGAGCCGCGCTGGGCAGGCCGCAGTTTTGGCTTGTCATCAATGAATTGCGCGAACTCCGCTTGTGGCTTGCCGTTTACATCTGGTGGTCGATGATCGTGGCGTCGATTTGTTGACCCCTGCCGCGGTCACGCTTGCGCTGATGGTTTTTCCCGTCGCCGTCATGGCTCTGAAATACCAATCGTTAAAACTTGGAGCTTACTCGGTTTTCGCATGGAATGTGCACGCTCTAGGGGCGGCTCTTGGGCTGTTCCGCCCGCGCGTGGACCCAGCGAGCCGGATCGAAAGTCACGTCATAGAGAACCAATCCTCCGGATTTCCTTTGAGCGATCATTTATCTCCCGACGCCGACACGCAATCTCGCGGAGAGATCGAATGAAGGTTCTCATTAACATCACGACGGTTTTCATCGCGATGATTGTCCTGGCGGCGGTGTTTAGGCAAGTGGGACGCTCGTCGTTGCGGAATTGGCTGTGTTCGACGGCTTCGGCGGCGGAAAGCGCCTCCACCAAATCGACCGAGGCGGAATGGGTTCCGGTGCGGGACGCCTCTCTCGTCATCCCAGCAAACAGCTCGATCGACTTTTCAGGCCTCTGGCCGTCTCATCCCGCGGGCGCGTCAGGCCGTGTCATGGCTCGCGACTCTCAGGACGATCGCCTGGCCGAGAATATCTCCAAACTTCGGCTAGCGGCAGTAATCTCCCTCAAAACCAGACACCCACCCCCACAAAGCACACCCACCCCCCTCTCCCTTCGCCGCGGATGGCTCAAGGTTAACATTCACGCTCGATAATGCCGCGACGAGCCACGGGCCTACGACCTTCTTTAAACTCGATCGTCGCTCGAACGGCCGCCAACTCAACGCCATGGAAATGAGGCGAACATGTATCAAAACCCGGATAGCCAGTCTCTCGTAGCGGCGACCAAGACCGTAGCGGCGAGCAAGACGGACTTCGACCAAGGAAACACTTTGACCACTTTGACCGACGTCGGCTTCAGACTTTGGCGGGGGAAATGGTTGATTATTCTTTCGATGGTTTTATCCGCGTCTTGCGCTTCCCTTTATTTGTCCGCCGCACCGCCGAGATACACAGCAGCGATTCAGCTCTTGATCGACGCGACCGACCTGCAGGTTCTGGAGAATCCGCTGCAGTCCCAGACGCAGTTGAACGATTCCGCGGTGATCGCCAATGTCGAAAATCAACTCCAGATTTTGACGTCCAGCGGCGTGCTATTGCGCGTGATCGAGACGCAACAACTTAATCAAGACGAAGAATTTACAACGGGCCTCATGCGTGACGGCTTTCCAGCGGATTCTTCGACCTTGACGGCGCTGCGAAATTTGTCGCGTCAGGTCAACGCCAAGCGAACCGAACGCAGTTATATCGTCACGCTCGAGGTGACGACACGCCAACGTGAAAAATCGGTTCGAATCGCCAATGCAATCGTGGAAGCCTTCCACGAAGAGCAGGCCAAATCGCAACAGGCCACCGTGAGGCGTGTCACCGAAACCCTCAACGAGCAGTTGGCCACGCTGAAACAACAAGTCGCGGCGGCGGAACAGCGCGTCGCTGACTTTAAACAGCAAAATCTCGCGAGCTCGCTCACTGATCAACTGACCACGTTAAAACAGCAAGTTGTCGTCGCGGAACAGCGCATCGCGGACTTTAGGCAGCAAAGCGGCTCGCCTCAAGCTGGTCTTTCAGGCCGCGTAAGCGTCGCGCTTCAGCCTTCGGCGCGAGATGGCGCAAAGCTCGATGACAGCGGCAATCAAAGCCGCGACCAGCTTGCCGCGGCCAAAGATCTCGACGAGGTGGTGGACAACGCCCGGAAATTGACAAATGACAATAAGAGAGCCCTGGATCTTGGAGAGTTCGAGCACGACCTTCAGGCCATCAGATCCATTTACGAAAAATATCAAATGCGCGCGTTGGAACTGACAGCCCGTCAGAAGCTCGACATGACGAACTTTCGCGTTATTTCGCCGGCCCTATCCATAGGACCCAGAAGCTGGCCGCCGCCGGCCTTGGTCGTGGTGGCCGCCGCCTCGCTCCTTGGAGCATTGCTGGGTTCCGTCGTGGTCTACCTGCGTCAGGCCATGGTCTTGCGCTCGCGGCGTGAACTCTGATGCGACGAGATAGGCAATGACTAAATCGACGATCGCGTTATCGGAGCGGATTACGCTGGGAGGCATCCGTGTGGATACGCTCGCGAGGGGCATCCTCTTTGTCGCCGCTTATCTATACTTTTGGATTTCGGCAACCCCGTTTCGTGATCTAACCGATCCGGTTGTCTTGGATCCCATCAGCTCATCTGGAATTGTTAGTCAAGCGCTCGCGCTGAGCCTCGGCGGCCTATCTGTTCTTTTCATTTATACGCGCCATGAGCGTCGCCTCGGGCCTCTTTTCACCCCGATCCTAATCGCCATCCTGATTTGGTTTGGATTAACTGTCCTGCGGTCGGCGCATCCCGATATCGCCGGGCGTCGCTACTGCCTCGCGCTGATTGAAATCGCGATCGCCATGGCGTCGCTATTGTTGCCGCGAAATGAGCGTCACTTCGGCGACCTGCTCGCCGTTTCAACCCTGATCTTTCTGCTCGTGTGCTATTTCGGCGTCGTGTTTTTTCCCCAATTGTCGATACATCAATACGCCGACTTGCTCGAGCCGCAACTCGCGGGCGCTTGGCGAGGACCGCTCCTCCATAAGAACGTGGCCGGGGCGGCGATGGTGATCAGTGTTTTCATCGGAATGTATGTGGCCAAGACGCGCAATTTGCTCATCGGCGGCCTCATCGTCGCTCTCTCCGTCATTTTCCTTGCTTTCACCTTGTCGAAGACCTGCATCGTGCTGTTGCCGCTCATACTGGTGATGAGCGAAGGCTTCATGGCAATACATGGCTCGCGCTGGCGTCTGGCGTTGGTGTTCGGCGGGCTCTTTCTGATCAATCTGGCGACTCTCGGCTCGGTCCTTTTTGTCCCCGTGCAAAATCTCCTCGAAGGGATCATGGCTGATCCGTCGTACACCAACCGTGACGACATCTGGCGCTTCGCTTTCGATCAATTGGCCAAAAACCCTTGGATCGGCGCTGGTTTTCAAGCCTTTTGGCGCACCAGCGAAGTAATTTATAGCGGCTCCAACATCGAGACTTGGGCAAATCAGGCAAGTGACGGCCACAACGACTATCTTGATGTGGCGCTGACGACAGGAATCCCTGGATTGCTCTTGACAATCACGTGGCTCGTCGTGTCGCCCGTCGAGGACATCAGCCGCGGCGCGGCGTCCGGGAATGATCCGCGCTCACCAAACTGTTCGCGCGGATCTGGCTATTCAGCATCGCCCGGGCCTGCCTGGAAAGCTCTTTTTTCACCGGAGGCAACCCCTGTTGGTTCATGATGCTTGTTGCCGTTTTCGGCTTACGACTTCAGGGCTCCCTAGTGCTGATTTCCGGGGCTTCAACGCAAAATCAGCCGGCGAAAGTCGTCGGAGATGTGATAGTCCGCGACTGAGTGGCGTCCGAGCCGAAACCCGCCGCTTATTTCGCGCCGCCATTGAATATCCCGCGTAGCTTCCGGCGCCATGTTGTCCCTGCGCAACGCGAGCGCGACACTCTGGCCACGAACTTTGAGGCAAATTAAAATGGATTCGCCACGTCTATTGTCGATCAATAATTATTATTATCGCCGAGGCGGCGCGGAAGTCGTATTCCTGGAACATAACCGTATTTTCGAGGGACTGGGATGGGAAGTCATGCCCTTCTCCATGCGCCACCCCAAAAACCTGCCCACGCCCTGGCAAGACTATTTCGTCGAAGAGATCGAATTCGGCCGCTCATACGGAATCATGCGGAAAGCTCAACTTGCCGGACGCATCATCTATTCGAGGGAGGCGCGCGAGCAGTTGGCTCGCCTGCTCGAGAAAGCAAAGCCGCGCATTGCTCACGCCCACAATGTGTATCATCACATATCGCCGTCTATCTTTGGCCTGCTCAAGAGCGCCAAAATTCCAACGATCATGACCGTGCATGATCTCAAACTCGCTTGCCCCTCATATAAAATGCTGCTCGACGACCGGGTTTGCGAACGCTGCAAGGGAGGCCATATCTACAACGTCGCCTTGCATCGCTGCGTCAAAGGTTCCGCTGTCCTAAGCGCGTTGGTCATGTTCGAGACGCTGGTGCATCGAACCTTGGGACTTTACAGCGACACGATTGATAAATTCGTGTCTCCAAGTCGTTTCTATATCGAAAAGCTGGTGGAGTGGGGCTGGCCTCGCGAGCGATTCGCTTACATCCCTAATTTCGTGAACGCGAAATCCTCTTCGTTTGACCCTGAGGTCGGCGAAGGATTTGTTTTCGCCGGACGTTTGAGTGGAGAGAAGGGGCTGGGCGTCCTCATTCGCGCCGCGGCCCTTTCGGGTCAGCGGCTCCTGATCGCCGGCGAGGGGCCGCAAGAAAAAGAGATGCGGATATTGGCGGATCGACTGGGCGCCGACGTCCGCTTTTTTGGAATGCTCGGGCGCGCCGAACTCCGCGAACTCACTCGTTCAGCGCGCGCATTGGTTCTCCCCTCGCTCTGGTTCGAGAATGCGCCGATCAGCGTGCTTGAGGCTTATGCTCTGGGTCGCCCTGTCATAGCCTCCAGAATCGGCGGTCTCCCCGAACTTATCCGAGAAGGAGAAACGGGTGAGACCTTTTGCGCGGGTGACGTCGAGAGCCTTGCCGCGACACTCGAGCGCTTCGCGGCTACGCCCAAACCGCGATTGGCCGAGATGGGGGCGGCGGGACGCGTCTGGGTCGAAGATGAATTCAGCGAGACCGCGTATCGCGACCGAATGTCCGAGCTTTATGCCTCTGTCCTCGCAAAAGCCGGGCGATAGCGGTTTTCGCCGCGCGGAAGCTTCGCCTTGACCTCTTCATCCGCGCCTGAAACCTCAATCTCGCGCCGATCGCCCTGAAGAGGGCGCGCTCAACGCTTCACCACCGTCACAAAAGCGATCCCTCGAAGTGTTCGAGCTGGAATCGTCAAACTACGAGCATCAGACTATATGACATGGTAAAACTAGCGGTTCCGCCACCATACAACGTTCCAGTTGACGTCACCATAACTGATCGAAGCTCGATCGGACGCCGGTATGTGTTTGAAATAAGGGTCCAAGCGCTCCGCGTATCCTTGCCAATAGCTAAGGATACAGGCGTCGCCGAGCGCGGACATGCGTTCCAGAACGTTTTCGATCTCGCTTGAGTAATATACAACTTCGAATGCCGTCACAAGATCAAAACGACCAGAGCAATCGACGATATCGCCTTGTCGGAATTTCCCTTGCGGACAGCGCTTACTCGCACGCTCGACGGCTCGATTACTGATATCTATTCCCTCCAGTCTGCCACATAATTCTTGTAAATAAAAAGATTGGCGTCCCTCTCCACATCCTATCTCAAGTATATTATCGACGTGACCGAAAGTTTCTTCAATAATACGATTCGTCTGCACAAAACGATGTTGCTCTTGTGGACTCTCTAGGTTGTATGGGTCACTCATCAAATAAGCGGTCTCGAACGCGCCATGTTTATCGCTGAAATCGACCCCTCGGAACACAAGCCTTTTCCATAGGGTTCGTATTGAGGCGCCGAACATGATCAAACCTCCGCAAGTCGACCGGTGCAATTCGCCGCCATTCGCCCGACGGCGTTGGCTGCGCGAAAGAAATATGCGTAAATTTCGAGTCTCTGGCAACCTTAAGTCCGGATCGAACGATCCCGGCGAGACGAAGAGCCGTCACCATATCATTTGTTTTACTGGGAAACAAACGCCAGTCGGCGGCTCGATTTCATCAAATTTGACTTAGAACCGAAAGTTGTTCCCTTGCGGCGCGCGGTCGCGTGACCATCGATTTCGTCATCGCCGCGACGCCGAGCGGAGCCCGGGCCGCGAAGTACGGCTCGCCGACTATCTCACCCGTCTCAACACCGTCGTTCTCGACGATCTGAGCTAATGAACCGAGGGCCACTCCAATTCAATCTGAACCGGAAAGACACTACTTCAAAACGACCTTTAGCGACGTTTTCGTTGCTCCAACAAAATGAGAGCCCTATCGAGATTCTCCTTCGTGATGTCGTTGTTGTGGCGCGCCTGGTCTCCCGAATAACCCTTTAGAGCCTCGCGATAGGCGCCGACCGCCTCCTCGAGGCGCGCCGACCCGCTCCCGCGCTCCCCTAACATCAAAAGCGCATTGCCAAGGTCGTTCTGTATCGCGGCCCATTCGAGCGGCGCGCGCTCCCGCGTGCGCTCCCTCAGCGCCTCGCGGTAGGCGGTGACCGCTTCCTCGAGACGCCCCGGCTTATTTTCATGCTCCCCGAGCTTGGCGAGCGCGATGCCGAGATCGTTTTGCGTGGCCGCCCATTCGCGCGGCGCGCGCTCCTTCGTCCGTTCCTTCAGCGCCTCGCGATAGGCCGCGACGGCTTCCTCGTACTGTCCGGGCTTGTGCTCGCGCTCCGCGAGCCCGGCAAGCGCGATGCCAAGATCGTTTTGCGTCGCCGCCCATTCGAGCGGCGCGCGCTCGCGCGTGCGCTCCTTCAGAACCTCGCGATAGGCCGCGACCGCTTCCGCGAGGCGTCCCGCTCCGCTCTCGCGCCCCCCTAATGTCGCGAGCGCATTGCCCAGATCGTTTTGCGTCGCCGCCCATTCGAGCGGCGCGCGCTCGCGCGTTCGCTCCTTCAACGCCTCGCGATAGGCCCCGACCGCCTCCTCCAGACGAGCCGATCCGCTCTCGCGCTCGCCGAGCTTGGCGAGCGCGGCGCCGAGATCGTTTTGCGTCGCCGCCCATTCGCGCGGCGCGCGCTCGCGCGTGCGCTCCTTCAGCGCCTCGCGATAGGCCGCGACCGCCTCCTCGAGACGCCGCGGCTTGTCCTCGCGCTCCGCGAACCCGGCGAGCGCGTTGCCGAGATCGTTTTGCGTTGTCGCCCATTCCAGCGGCGCGCGCTCCCGCATCCGTCCCTTCAGCGCCTCGCGATAGGCGGCCGCGGCTTCTTCGAGGCGCCCCGCCCCGTTCTCGCGTTCGCCGAGCTTGACGAGCGCGATGTCGAGATCGTCCCGCGTCGCCGCCCATTCGCGCGGCGCGCGCTCCTGGGATCGCCCTTTCAGCGCTTCGCGATAGGCGGCGATCGCTTCCTCGAGACGCCCCGACCTGCTCTCGCGCTCGCCGAGCCTGGCGAGGGCATTGTCGAGATCGTCCTGCGTCGCCGCCCATTCGCGCGGCGCGCGCTCGCGCGTCCGCTCCTTCAACGCTTCGCGAAAGGCCGCGACCGCTTCCTCGAGACGACCCGGCTTATCTTCGCGCTCCCCAAGTCTGCCAAGCGCGATGCCGAGATCGTTTTGCGTCGCCGCCCATTCGATTGGCGCGCGCTCGCGCGTTCGCTCCTTCAACGCTTCGCGATAGGCCGCGACCGCTTCCTCGAGACTTGCCGGCTTGTTATCGCGCTGGCCGAGCTTGGCGAGCGCATTGCCGAGATCGTTCTGCGCCGCCGCCCATTCGATTGGCGCGCGCTCCCGCATCCCCCCCTTGAGCGCCTCGCGATAGGCGGCGACTGCTTCCTCGAAACGCCCCAGCTTGTCTTCGCGCTGGCCGAGCCTGGCGAGCGCGATGTCGAGATTGTTCCGCGTCGCCGCCCATTCCGGCGGCGCGCGCTCGCGCGTTCGCTCCTTCAACGCCTCGCGATAGGCCGCGACCGCCTCCTCGAGATGAGCCGACCCGCTCTCGCGCTCCCCTAATGTTACGAGCGCACTGCCGAGGTCGTTCTGCGTCGCCGCCCATTCGAGCGGCGCATGCTCCGCGTCCGCTCCTTCAGCGCCTCGCGATAGGCCGCGACCGCCTCATCGAGACTTGCCGGCTTGTTATCGCGCTCCGCGAGCCCGGCGAGGGCATTGCCGAGATCGTTTTGCGTCGCCGCCCATTCGCGCGGCGCGCGCTCGCGCATCCGTCCCTTCAGCGCCTCGCGATAGGCGGCGATCGCTTCCTCGAAACGCCCCGACCTGCTCTCGCGTTCGCCGAGCCGGGCGAGCGTGATGTCGAGATCGTCTTGCGTCGCCGCCCATTCGCGCGGCGCGCGCTCTCGCGTCCGCTCCTTCAACGCTTCGCGAAAGGCCGCGACCGCCTCCTCGAGACGACCCGGCTTGTCTTCGCGTTGGCCGAGCCTGGCGAGCGCGATGCCCAGATCGCTCTGGGTCGCCGCCCATTCCAGCGGCGCGTGCTCCCTCGTGCGCTCCTTCAGCGCCTCGCGATAGGCCGCGACCGCCTCATCGAGACTTGCCGGCTTGTTATCGCGCTCCGCGAGCCCGGCGAGCGCATTGCCGAGATTGTTCTGCGTCGCCGCCCATTCCAGCGGCGCGCGCTCCCGCATCCGTCCCATCAGCGCCTCGCGATAGGCGGCGATCGCTTCCTCGAAACGCCCCGACCCGTTCTCGCGCTCGCCGAGCCGGGCGAGCGTGATGTCGAGATCGTCTTGCGTCGCCGCCCATTCGCGCGGCGCGCGCTCGCGCGTTCGCTCCTTCAGCGCCTCGCGAAAGGCCGCGACCGCCTCCTCGAGATGACCCGGCTTGTCTTCGCGCTGGCCGAGCCTGGCGAGCGCGATGCCCAGATCGGTCTGGGTCGTCGCCCATTCCAGCGGCGCGCGCTCCCTCGTGCGCTCCTTCAGCGCCTCGCGATAGGCGGCGACCGCCTCATCGAGACTTGCGGCTTGTTATCGCGCTCCGCGAGCCCGGCGAGCGCATTGCCGAGATCGTTTTGCGTTGTCGCCCATTCCAGCGGCGCGCGCTCCCGCATCCGTCCCTTCAGCGCCTCGCGATAGGCGGCCGCGGCTTCTTCGAGGCGCCCCGCCCCGTTCTCGCGTTCGCCGAGCTTGACGAGCGCGATGTCGAGATCGTCCCGCGTCGCCGCCCATTCGCGCGGCGCGCGCTCCTGGGATCGCCCTTTCAGCGCTTCGCGATAGGCGGCGATCGCTTCCTCGAGACGCCCCGACCTGCTCTCGCGCTCGCCGAGCCTGGCGAGGGCATTGTCGAGATCGTCCTGCGTCGCCGCCCATTCGCGCGGCGCGCGCTCGCGCGTCCGCTCCTTCAACGCTTCGCGAAAGGCCGCGACCGCTTCCTCGAGACGACCCGGCTTATCTTCGCGCTCCCCGAGTCTGCCAAGCGCGATGCCGAGATCGTTTTGCGTCGCCGCCCATTCGATTGGCGCGCGCTCGCGCGTTCGCTCCTTCAACGCTTCGCGATAGGCCGCGACCGCTTCCTCGAGACTTGCCGGCTTGTTATCGCGCTGGCCGAGCTTGGCGAGCGCATTGCGAGATTGTTCTGCGTCGCCGCCCATTCGATTGGCGCGCGCTCCCGCATCGCCCCCTTGAGCGCCTCGCGATAGGCGGCGACTGCTTCCTCGAAACGTCGCCAGCTTGCTCTTCGCGCTCGCCGAGCCTCGAGAACGCGATGCCGAGATTGTTCTGCGTCCCGCCCACTCGAGCGGCACCCGCTCGCGCGTTCCATTCCTTCAGCGCCTCGCGATAGGCCGCGACCGCCTCCTCGAGCTTTGCCGCGCCGCTCTCGCGCTCGCCGAGTGTTTCAAGCGCAAGGCCGAGATTGTTCTGGGTCATGGCCCATTGGAGCGGCGCCCGCTCGCGCGTCCATTCCTTCAGCGCCTCGCGATAGGCCGCGACCGCCTCCTCGAGATTTGCCGTGCCGTATCGCGCTCGCCGAGCCTCGCAAGCGCAAGGCCGAGATTGTTTTGCGTCATGGCCCATTGCAGCGGCGCCCGCTCGCGCATGTATTCCTTCAGCGCTTCGCGATAGGCCGCCACCGCCTCTTCGAAACGTTGCCGACCCGCTCTCGCGCTCGCCGAGCCTGAAGAACGTGATGCCGAGACCGTTCTGCGTCGTCGCCCATTGCAGCGGCACGCGCTCGCGCGTCCATTCCTTCAGCGCTTCGCGAAGGGCCACGACCGCCTCTTCGAGACGATGCCGGCCGCTCTTCGCGCTCGCCGAGCCTGGCAAGCGCGATGCCCAGATCGCTCTGGGTCATCGCCCATTCCAGCGGCGCCGCTCGCGCGTGAATTCCTTCAGCGCCTCGCGATAGGCCGCAACCGCCTCATCGAGACTTGCCGTGCCGTTCTCGCGCTCGCCGAGCGCCCGCCAGCGCATTGCCGAGATTGTTCAGCGTCGGCGCCCAATCAGCGGCGCGCGCTCGCGCGTCTGTTCCTTCAGCGCCTCGCGATAGGCGGCGACCGCCTCTTCGAGACGTTGCCGTGCCGCTCTCGCGCTCGCCGAGCTTGACGAGCGCGTTGCCGAGATTGCCCTGTGCCATAGCCCATCGAGCGGCGCGCGCTCGCGCGTACACTCCTTCAGCGCCTCGCGATAGGCGGCGACCGCCTCCTCGAGATTGGCCGTGCCGCTCTCGCGCTCGCCAAGGCTCGAAGCGCGTTGCCGAGATTGTACTGCGTCGTCGCCCAATCGAGCGGCACGCGCTCGCGCGTTATTCGTTCAGCGCCTCGCGATAAGCCGCGACCGCCTCCTCGAGCGCTTCGCCGTGCCGCTCTCGCGCTCGCCAAGCGTGGCAAGCGCGATGCCGAGATTGTTCTGCGTCATCGCCCATCGAGCGGCGCGCGCTCACGCGTGCGATCCTTCAGCGCCTCGCGATAGGCGGCGACCGCCTCCTCGAGCCGGCCGTACCGCTCTCGCGCTCGCCAAGCCTCCGCAGCGCGACGCCGAGATTGTTCTGGGTCATCGCCCATTCGAGCGGCACGCGCTCCTGCGCGGTATTCCTTAAGCGCCTCGCGATAGGCGGCAACCGCTTCTTCGAGCTGCGCCGTGCTCACTCTCGCGCTCGCCGAGCACGCGCAGCGCGGCGCCGAGATTGTTCTGGGTCGTCGCCCATTCCAGCGGCGCGCGCTCGCGCGTTAGTTCCTTCAGCGCCTCGCGATAGGCGGCGACCGCCTCCTCGAGATTTGCCGATCCGCTCTCGCGCTCGCCGAGCCGGGCGAGTGCTACGCCGAGGTATTCGCCGCTGGCCAGTTCGCGCGGCGCGCGTTCGCGTGTCCGCTCCTTCAGCGCTTCGCGGTAGGCCGTGATCGCTTGCTCGAGACGTCCCGGCCTGTTGTCGCGCTCGGCGAGCTTGGCGAGCGCGACGCCGAGATCGTTCTGCGTCGCCGCCCATTCGAGCGGCGCGCGCTCCCGCGTTCGCTCCTTCAGCGCCTCTTGATAGGCGGCGATCACATCCACGAGCGCTTTGTCGCCCCCAGCTTGCTGGCCTGTAGCATTCGCCGTGAGCGCAATAAAAAACATTGTCGTTGCGACGTTCTTCTGGAGTTGCTTCCAGTGGCTCTCGCTAAACCATTTTCCTCCTCGAAGCATCATCAACTCTCCGCATAAGACCGACAACAACATAAACAGCTTTACGTCAGACGCAAAATTTCCGCCGCGCGAACGCGGTCACGGGCTTCGCCTGCCTACGGCCTTCGTTAGGACTTGTTCGTCCGGTCAGACCAGCGCGCCAAAGTCGCGCGCGAATTTGCCGTCGCTCAAACAGAGAACTTGGCGGCGATTTATCGTTAAGTAAAGCCGGCGGGGGCGCTTAAATCGCGGCTTAGCCTTGGCTCGGCGGTCGACGCCGGTATTGCTTCTCGAACTGGATCATCGCCAATAGGGTCGGCCCCGCCAAGCCGCGCGGCGGATGTGTTCGTCATTATGGTGTCGGTTGATGGGCTCCCGAACTCATCGGGTTTAGGCGCGTCGCGCCCCAGAAGTCGACTGGAACAGCCGCTAACGCGCGTCCCGACGCGGCGCAAACCGAGCGGACGGGGATCATGTAGCCGTCCGCCGAATAGGACGATGGCGCCGAAAACCGCGGGTCGCCAGTGACATCTCCGACGCCCTTGAACTCCGGTGTTACGGTGCCCTCATACCAGCAATTGTGGCCGAAGGTCGAACCCGCGGCGCTGCCCGTGGCTTGCACGAGCGATACGGGACGGTAACCGATATTGTTGATGAATTCATTGCCAGAGTGGCGGTCGGGATCGATGTTAATCGCCGCCGTGACGACATTCGCGAATGTGTTGTTAGCAATGAGGGAGTTTTGCATGCCTCCACCGGCGCCATAGCTACCATAGTAGAATCCGTAGCTCGTTCCATCAACGATGTTGTTCTTGATCACCACGTCGGTTAGGGGAAGTTTGAACGCGTAAGGCTCGATCGCCGCTTGAATACCCGCGGCCGGCGCTCCACTCCTGAAATAGTTCGGTTCGCCCGTCGAGTAAGAAAAATTGCTGTCGACCACCGCGGAAGGCGCGTTGTCGAGATAGATGTTCACGCTATAATTGTCGAAGACTTCATTACCGACGATCTTCGTGGCCATGGAGAGGTAAGCAGCGATGCCCTCGCCATAATTGTCGTATACCTTGTTGTGGGAGACTATCGCGCGGTTTGATGTCTGGATCGCCAGGGCGGCTGGCCAGTTGGTTGCGTTACGGGCGCTGTTCTGCAGCGCCGTGCGATAGACGATGCACTGCCGCACCGCGTTATCATGTGAATCGCCTCGCTGCTGACCGTCCATAGGGCTGCCGACGAGTATCCCGGACAAATAAATGTCGTGCACCGTGTTTCCAATGATGGAGACGCCCTCCGTCTGCCACGCGGTGATGCCATTAGCGTTACTGTTCTTCACCTCGAAACCCTGGAACAGGATGTGGTTGCCGACGATTGTCACGAGGTCGGCGTTTTGCGGTAAATCGCTACCGTCGATGACGACGGAAGCGCCGGGGCTGGCGACGATACTGATCGGCGCGGCGGTCGATCCACTCTCCGTAATGCTAACCACCTCGTGGTAGACGCCTTCCAGCACGACCACGGTCTGGCCGGCGACGGCGACACTCGCGGCGTGGGTAATTGTCGCGAAAGGTTGCCTCTGCGTTCCGGGGTTCAAGTCGCTTCCGTTGGTCGCGACGTATAGTCGACCCTGCGCCGCTTCGGCGACTTGGACGGGCGCGACGATGAAGACGAACAGGACGCATAAGCACAAATCGACATACTTCATTCACTCTTCCCCGGCGTTGTGGCTACGTGCGAATTCCTATAACGCCGCCCGTCTGTGGCGGGATAACGCCGCCCAGGATCCCTGAGATGAACCCGCTACCGCATCGGAATGACGCCGCCGGGGCGGCGCGGCTTGCTGGCCGGTCGCCTTCTCTCACCGCCGAGGCCTTGTGGTCAAGCCTTTTTGGCTTTGTTTGGCGCGCGTGCGATTACGGCCCCCGCCGGGCGGATATTTCGCGTCCGCCACGACCGACCCCGCCAGCCGGACGCGAACGCAATAAGCCGAGCGAGAGCAGGGGTTTTCCGTCCTGGTCGGCGGGGATCACGCCGGCGAGCGCGCCGCCTTGGTCGGTCCAACGTCAACCTGAATCTCGTCACCCTCCACGCGCAGGGCGTATGGGTGGAGCGCGTTGCGGACGAGGTGCGTCACGCACTTGCCGCTGGCGCAGTCGAAACCCCACTGGTGGTGCAAGCAGGTGAGGGTCTCCCCGTTGAAGGCGGCGTCATTCAACGGCATATCCGCATGCGGACAGCGCCCTCGATAGGCCTTGAGTTCGCCGCCCGTTGGCCAGACCAGGAGCACGCTCTTGCGACCGGCGTGAAAGAGACCCATGCTCCCTTCACTCACGGCGCTGGTGTGACAGATAGAGGTGAACGCCATCGGAGTCGCCTTCTGAAAAGGAACGTCTGACCGGCGACACGCAAATCGCGGACCAGAAAAAAAGCCCCTCCGATAGCGCCGCGCGGACGGCTTGGACGCGCTCGGCGCGAAGGCCCGCCGGCGCGAGGGCGGGGCTCGCTCCGGCGAATATTTGTTAGATCAATAAGTTATAAATGCGTCGCCGCGGCAGTTGCTGGCGCGGACCGTTCCCGGCTCTTGATCCCGGAGGCTGCCCTCCCATCGACGCGAACGTGGAGTTTCGCGTCATGGCCACCGACACATATACGACAAGCGCCGACATCGCGGCAAAATTTGCTTGACTATCGCGAAATGGCCGAATGCTCCTCTATGTCTAGACAGGAAAGGAGTGTTCAAAATGTCGAAGGTTGTCCTCGCGCCATACGACGATCTCGTCGTCGGCTGTCCCAAATCCCACGCGCGCGACGATCCGCCAAAAGTCCTGAAGTATCCTGACGGTCAGACCGTGTCCAACCCGAAGGCGATCGACTTTACGCCGGGCGCATGGCTCGGATGACACGAGCAAGGCAATTGCGCGAGGCAGCGCTCAACAGGAGGCTTTCATGTTCTCTTGCAATCTCCCCATCAGTTCCGAAGGCGGCGACGATAGCTTTCAGAATAATATTCCAGATCCCGTGACTTCGGGCCAAGCTCTACCGACTTTCAAGTTCGAATTGGAAAAATCAGAAGGGCGCGTCATCGACGGCAGTTACGGCAAGGAGGCCACGGTGGTCCAGTTGCCGATCTCGAAGGCGCTCGCCGGCGTTTCGATGCGCATGCAGCCGGGCGTCATGCGAGAACTCCATTGGCACGCCACCGCGGCGGAGTGGGCGTTTGTCACCGAAGGGCGCGTGCGCACGACGGTCATCGATCCTCAGGGATGCTCGGAGACCAACGACTTCGGTCCCGGCGATGTCTGGTATTTCCCGCGCGGTCATGCCCATGTCTTGGAGACGCTTGGCGACAGCCCCTGTCACTTCATTCTCGTCTTTGACAATGGTTACTTTTCCGAATTCGGCACCTTCAGCATCACCGACTGGCTCGGTCACGCCCCAAAGGAGTTGCTCGCCAAAAATTTCGGGCTCCCGCCGTCGACGTTCGAAAACTTCCCCAAGAGCGAGGTCTATTTCGCCAAAGGGAAGATTCCGCCCGCGGTTCCCTCGGTTCCTCTGCAAGGTTGGAAGCCGCCGCCGCTGACGCACAAATACAGTCTTCTTTCCCAGAAGCCTTACGAGACATTCAACGGGGGGCTCGAATGGCGTGTCGACGGCTCCCAGTTCCCCATTTCCACCACGATGACGGGCGTCGTTCTCGAGATGGAGCCGGGCGCTCTGCGCGAACTGCATTGGCATCCCAACGCCGCCGAGTGGCAATATGTGCTGAGCGGCGATTTTTGCGTTTCGCTCTTTGGTTCGCACGGGCGCTGGCGCCAGGAGAATTTAAGCAAGGGCGACGTCGGTTACATTCCTCAAGGTTTCGGCCATTCGATAGAAAACATTGGCGGCGACAAAGGCCGCATCCTCATCGTGTTCAATAGCGGGCATTATCAGACCATCAATCTGTCGCAATGGATCGCTGGCAACCCCGTCGACATCCTCGCCACGAATTTTTCGCAAGATCCCGCGGTCTTTGAAAAGTTTCCGCGCGGGGACGTGTTTATGACGAGATAGGCGAATAAAGTTGGCTGGAGTATCGTCGTTGGGCAGCGCGCGCGCCATAGCGAACGTGACGCGGAAGAGACATGCGCGCAATTGGGGGCGATTGACCGGAAGCTCCCTATTTCGTTTATTTCGCGCATGGGGGATCGCGCTGTCCCCACGAATGATGAACATGCGCAATCATTTTCTCACCGGCTTGGCGCTGACGGTTTCCGTCGTGTTCGGCGCGCCGCCGGCGCTCGCGGGCGATGACGCGCCAACCGCGCTCATTGCGCGCAAAGACCTGTTCGGCAATCCTGTCAAGGCTGGCGCCGCCATCAGCCCGGATGGCAAATGGATTTCTTGGCTCGCGCCGCGCGAGGGCGTCATGAACATCTTCGTCAGCCCTAAAGATCATCCGCGGGACGGCTTTTTCGTCACAAGCGAAAAGCGAAGAGTTAGGTCGTACCACTGGGCTTATTCCAGTTCGCACATCCTCTTTATGCAGGACGAAGACGGCGACGAGAATTGGCACATTTTCGTCGCCGACCTCGAAACGAAACAGGCGCGTGATCTCACGCCTTTTCCCAAAGCGCGCGCGACGATCGAAAAAACCAGCCGCAAGGTTCGCGATGAAGTCCTGATCGGCCTCAATAAGCGTGATCCTCGCTACGCCGATCTCTATCGCCTCGATTACCGAACCGGCGAATTGACGTTGGTGCTCGAAAACGCTGGCTACGGCGGCTTTTACGCGGATGATGACTACCGTGTCCGCTTCGCGTTCAAGAGCCGCGACGACGGCGGACAGGATTATCTCATCGCGCGCGAGGACGGCGCTTTCGCGCCATGGCTCGTGGTTGCGCCGGAAGACGCGCTGACGACCAGCATTGTCGGCGATGCATTCGAGGCTGGCGGCGTCTATATGCTGAGCAGCCGCGACCGCGAGACCTCCGCGCTCTATCGCGTGGATGTCGCCAGTGGGGAAAAGACGCTGCTCGCCGAGGACGCCAAGGCGGACATCTCGCATGTGTTCACGGACCCTCTGACGCATGAGCCGCTCGCGTGGTCCTCCAATTATGAGCGCGTCCATCTGCACGTGCTTAACGAGCGCGTGCGCGATGATTTCGCCTTTTTAGCGAAACAGTTCGGCGAAGACTGGGCCCTCAATTCGCGCAGCGAAGACGATAGTCTGTGGATCATCGGCGCGGCGACGGACACAAAGCCGGTGCGCGCCTATCTATACGATCGGGCGGCGAAGTCTCTGACCGAGCTTTACGATGGGCGTCCAAACCTCGCCGATGCGCCGCTCGCGCGGATGCATCCGATCGTCGTCAAGTCGCGGGACGGACTAAACCTCGTCTCCTATCTCACGTTGCCGAAAGGTTCCGACGCGGACCATCCGGGAATCCCCGACAAACCGCTGCCGCTCGTCCTCGTCGTTCATGGCGGGCCATGGTCGCGCGTCGGCTTCGGCTTTTCCGCTTATGCGCAGTGGCTCGCCAATCGCGGCTATGCTTCGCTCAGCGTGAATTTTCGCTCCTCGACCGGTTTCGGCAAGTCCTTCGCGAATGCCGGCGACGGCGAGTGGGGGCGCAAGATGGACGACGACCTGCTCGACGCCGTAGCCTATGCGATAGATCATAAAATCGCTGATCCCCACCGCGTCGCTATTTTGGGCGCGAGCTATGGCGGCTATGCGACGCTCATTGGGATGACGCGCGAGCCATCGAGCTATGCCTGCGGCGTCAACACCGTCGGGCCCTCGGATCTGGCGCAACTGTTGCGCACGGTTCCGCCCTATTGGGCCGCCGACCGGCCGAAGCTGATCAAGGCGTTGGGCGATCCCTCCACGCCCGAAGGTCTTGCCCTGCTCAAGGAACGCTCGCCGCTGTTTCAGGCAATTCGCATAGAGAAGCCTTTGATGGTTGTGCAGGGCGAACATGACTCGCGCGTGGTCAGGGCCCATGCCGACGAGATTGTCGATACGTTGAAGGGCCATCACATCCCCGTGACCTATGTGCTCGTGAAGAATGAGGGGCACGTTTTTGCGCGGCCCGAAAACGGCGTCGCCGTCGCCGCGTTGACGGAGAGCTTTCTCGCCCGTTGCCTGGGCGGGCGCGCCGAGCCAATTCATGTGGAAGAGATAAAAGGCGCGACGCTTGAAATTCCCGCCGGGGCCGAACTCATCGACGGCTACGACGCCGCCGCGAAAGGCGCCCAAGCGGCGAAATAGCTGTTGCGCGCCACTGTGCGATAATCGCCAATACGCGCCGGCGTCCGCCCGAACGCGCCGTGGCGCTGTTCAGACGCTGGTCGCGCGCTCGGCGCGTTGTAAAACCTCTTGAAGCGCAACGCCGACGATCACGCCGCCAAACGTTCGTCCTTTTCCGTCCATCGTCCCTGCGCGGCAAGAGCGTTCATGTGAGCCCGGTGGGTGAAAGCCGCCTGCGCCGCGAGCGCGTTCTCGGGCTTGCCAGCCCAGACTCGCAGAGCCGCGGCCTGCAGCGCGCGACCGTAGCTAAAGGTTAGCGCCCATGGTCCGCCGAGATTCTTGATGGCGTCAAGATTAGCGGTCGCCTCGACATCCGATTGCCCGCCGGAGAGGAACGCGACGCCAGGAACCGCGGCGGGGACACAGTTTCTAAGCACTCGAATTGTGGCTCGCGCGATTGATTCTGGAGAAGCCTGCTTCGGATTCTTCCGACCAGGGACAACCATATTGGGCTTCAACACCATCCCCTCGAGAAAGACGCGCGCCTCATAGAGGCGCATGAAAACGGTCTTCAACACAAACTCGGTCACTTCGCCGCAACGATCGATATCGTGGTCGCCGTCCATCAAAACCTCGGGTTCCACGATGGGCACGAGACCTGCGTTTTGGCAAACGGCCGCGTATCGCGCGAGCATTTGGGCATTCGCCTCGACCGCGAAGGCTGAAGGAATTCCGTTGGAGGAGTCGATGTGAATGACGGCCCGCCATTTGGCGAAGCGCGCTCCCAGGCGTCGGTAACCATCGAACCGTTCTGGGAGGCCGTCGAGACCCTCGGTAATGGTCTCGCCGGAAAAATTGGCGAGCGGCTTGGCGCCCAAATCCACCTTGATCCCTGGCGCCGCGCCCGCGGCTTCAATCAATTTCACCAGTGGCGTTCCATCCTTCGCCGTCTGTCTGATCGTTTCATCATACAGGATGACCCCGGAAATATATTGATTTATCGCGCCCTCCGAGCGGAACAGCAACTCTCGGTAATCACGGCGCGTTTCTTCGGTCGACGCGACTCCCGTCGCGGCGAAGCGTTTGGCGATGGTTCCGCCGCTCTCGTCCGCGGCGAGAATCCCTTTCCCTGGGGCCACCATCGCCTCCGCGGTCCGAACAAGCTGGTCCTTGTTCATTGCCTTACTCCTCAAAAGCCCCGCAGTCAGGTCGGGGAACCTGAGCCCACAAACTTGCCACTCCACCGTCTCGGCAAGCCGCACGTTTCCGGAACGTTGCTCGCATGGCTTCGTCACGTGAGCGATATTATGCGCCGTGTTCACGAGCGCAATATGGGAGAACGCCTGCGGGAAATTGCCAACCAAACGTTGAGCGCCCGCGTCATATTCCTCCGCGAGCAGCCCAACGTCGTTGCACAAGGCGACCAGCCGCTTAAACAGCCGTTTCGCGTCCGCGAGACGCCCGGTCAGGACATAGGCGTCGGCAAGCCAGAAGCTGCAGGGAAGGAAGGCGCCTTCACCGGGCGGCAGCCCATCCCGGGTCTCGGCCGTGTCGTATCGGAGCACGAATCCCCGGTGTAGGAGCTTGCGCTCGATGGCCTCGATAGTGCCTCGGATACGCGGATCGTCGGGCGGCAAAAAGCCGACCTGCGGGATCAGCAGCGCGCTCGCATCGAGCAGATCGCTGTCGTATTCCTGGGCGAACGAGCCAATATCCGTATTGAACGCACGCCGGCAGACCTCTTCATGGATCTCCGCGCGGACCCGGCGCCATCGGTCGACCGGGCCCATGAGCCCGAACGCCTCCATGGACTTGATCCCGCGGTCGAACGCCACCCACGCCATCACCTTCGAATGGGTGAAATGATGGCGTCCGCTCCGCACCTCCCAGATGCCTTCGTCGGGGGCGCGCCACTCGGCTTCCAAATGTTCGAGCAGCGCAAGCTGAAACTCCCACGCGGCCTCGAAGTCCTGGAGTCCGCCGACCCGCGCATGATGGAGCGCGTCCATCACCTCGCCGAAAACATCGAGCTGGAGCTGGTCGACGGCGGCGTTGCCGATGCGCACGGGTTTCGAGTTCTCGTACCCGCCGAGCCAAGGCGCCTCGCGCTCGGCCAGCCATCGTTCGCCCGCGGTCCCGTACATGATTTGGATATCCGCCGGGCTACCAGCGGCGGCGCGGAGCAGCCAACCGCGCAACGCCTTCGCCTCTTCGTAATATCCCGTGTTCATCAGCGCGAGGAGCGTCAGCGTGGCGTCGCGCAGCCAACAGTACCGATAGTCCCAGTTGCGCGGCCCCCCTAGTCGCTCGGGCAGCGAGGTGGTTGGCGCGGCGACGATGCCCCCCGTCGGCGCATAGGTCAGAGCCTTCAGCGTGATCAGCGAGCGCGTGACAATCTCGACGTGCTGTTCGGGGCTACGGCAGGAACTCGCCCACGACCGCCAGAATTCTTCCGTTGATCGCAGCGCATCGTCGGCGTCCACTGGATCGGGAGGAGGCAGGTGGGAGGGGACATAGGTGAGAACGAATGGCGTCCGCTGCCCGGCCGACACGGTGAAGTCGCCGACCGTCGTCAACCCCTCGCCCCGAAGCTCGACTGGAGTGCGGAGGATCAGCAAGTCCGGGCCCGCGATCGCGAGGAGATCCCCGGTTTCGCTGCGTGTCACCCACGGCGCCCAAGCGCCGTACCCGAACCGGACGATCAACTCCGAGCGCATCGGCACAACGCCGCGGTGACCGACGACGAGACGCACGAGGTGGGACCAGGACCGCTCCCCACGCAGGGGCATGAAGTCGATCACGACGACGGCGCCGCCATCGGCGGTGGTGAACTCGGTTTCGAGGATCAGCGTGCCGCGCCGGTAGCGGCGCCTGGACCGCACGCTCGCCTCCGCTTCCGCGGCGGCTGGCGCGATCCGCCAACGGCCATTGCCCGCGTCGCCCAATAGCGCCGCGAAACACGCCGCCGAATCGAAGCGGGGCCAACAGAGCCAGTCGATCGAGCCGTCCTTGGAGACGAGCGCGGCGGTTTGGCAATCGCCAATGAGCGCGTAATCCTCGATGCGACTAGACATGAATATCCAACCTTCGAAATTTGTGTCGCGCGTCCCATAGGCGACCGCCTCCCCCCGCCATTCGATGGGAAGTTCGCGCGGCCGCGGCGTCGAGCGCCAAGGGCGTCTTCGCAACGGAATTGGCGAATGTCCTCGATCTAGCCATGAACATCATCGGCGCGGCCGCGAGGCGGGCGCCGCTCTCTTTCGCGCCACGGTCTCCTTCTCGGTGCGCCCCGAGTTCTCAGTGCGCCCCGAGCGCCAGCCGCGGAAATTCCTTCGAGCCAGAACGCAGCCGACGCTCTCGTCGAGAGGCGACTGGCGGCGTACAGAGCGCGAAACTGGCGTGAAACAAGCGCCGCCAATCGCTTTATTTCCAAAAGTGGCCGCGCGTTCACGCTCTTGGTTGACGAGACGAGGCCTTTGCAATATTTACGCTCGGAGTGACAATTACCTCGAAGTGACGCCATGAAAGCAACTCAGGTTCTGAGCGATCTCGGCCAAAGCCTCTGGCTTGACAACCTCACGCGCGGCATGTTGAGGACGGGCCTTCTCCGGCGCTACATTGACGAGTTGTCGGTCACCGGCCTGACCTCCAACCCGACGATTTTCGATCACGCGATCAGGAACGGCAATGATTTCGATGACGAGATCAAAACCAAGCTCGCGGAGGGCAAGTCTGGCGAGAAATTATTTTTTGAATTGGCGCTGGAGGATCTTAGGCAGGCCGCGGACCTGTTTCGGCCTGTCCATGACCGAACAAACGGCGTCGACGGCTGGGTTTCGCTGGAAGTCTCGCCTCTGCTCGCGCACGACGCCAAGGCGACGATCGCCCAGGCCAAGGAGTTGCATGCGTCGGCTCGACGACCCAATCTCCTGGTCAAGATTCCCGGCACCAAAGAAGGGTTGCCGGCGATCGAAGATGCAATCTTCGCCGGCGTGCCGGTCAATGTCACTTTGTTGTTCTCCGACGATCAATATCTCGCGGCCGCCGATGCGTTCATGCGGGGCGTCGAACGCCGCATCGAAGCGGGATTGAACCCAGACGTCGGCTCGGTGGCCTCGATCTTCATCAGCCGCTGGGACGTCGCGGTGGCCGGGAAGGTTCCAGAGGCGCTCAACAACCAGCTCGGCATCGCCGTCGCCAAGCGGGCCTACAAGGCCTATCTCCGTTTGCTGAGTTCGCCCAGATGGATGCGCGCCTACAACGCCGGCGCGCGTCCGCAACGCCTTTTGTGGGCCAGCACCGGAACCAAGGATCCAAAGGCTTCGGATGTCCTCTACATTAAGGCGCTGGCCGCGCCATTCACCGTGAACACCATGCCGGAGGGCACGCTGAAGGCGCTCGCCGAACACGGCGCCATCGGCGCGACAATGCCGGCGGACGGTGGCGATTGCGAAGACCTTCTGGCGCGGTTCGCCGAGGCGATCGATGTCCGTGCGCTGTCAGCCCAGCTTCAGGAGGAAGGCGCGAAATCCTTCACCAATTCATGGAGCGACCTGATGAGCGTGGTTGGATCCAAATGCGCGCTTCTCAAACGAGCTAGCTAGCCCGATGCGCGCGAACTCATTACTCGCCGGCGAGGAGCGAACGGCGCGGCTCGACGACATTGCGATCGCGCCCTCGGTCAAAAGCGTGCTGGTCGTCGATGTGGGCGGAACCTCGGTCAAGATTCTCGCGACCGGCCAGAGCGAGTCTCGATCATTTCCATCCGGGCCGACGATGACGCCCGGCCAGATGATTTCAGAGGTCAAGAAGCTCGCTGAAGATTGGAATTATGACGCCGTGTCGATCGGCTATCCCGGCCCTGTCGTCGGCGGCCGGCCGATCATGGACCCCTATAACTTAGGGCGCGGGTGGATCGCTTTTGATTTCGGAGAAGCATTTGGCCGTCCGGTGAAAGTTCTCAACGACGCCGCCATGCAGGCGTTGGGAAGCTACCAGGGCGGCAAGATGCTCTTTCTGGGCCTTGGCACCGGGCTTGGATCGACCATCATCATCGATGGCGTCGTGGAGCCGATGGAGCTTGGCCACCTGCCTTACAAGAAGCGCACCTACGAGGATTATGTCGGCCGGGCGGGACTCATGCGCCACGGCAAGAAGCGGTGGCGGAACGACGTCGCCGACGTTGTAGCGCGCCTCGTCACGGCGTTGGAGCCCGACGAAACCGTGCTCGGCGGGGGCAATGTGAAGAAGCTCGAAACTCTGCCGCCGAATTGTCGGGCGGGCGATAACGCCAACGCCTTTCGCGGCGGATTTAAGCTGTGGGAAGCGGCGCCGCTCTCCCGCGAACCGGGGCTCGTTCGAAACGAGGCGCGTGGGGGAGCGGAAAGTGCGCCGCGACCAACCGCGAAAGCGGAGACATTCTCCCGGCCCTCGACTAGCAAGGACGCGGCGTGGCGCGCTCTCGAGGGTCATCACGCGAGCATGCGCGGCCAACGCCTGCGAGACCTGTTCAGCGACGATCCGACGCGCGGCGAGCGGATGACCGCGCAGGCCGCCGGCGTCTTTCTGGATTACTCAAAAAATCGCATTCGCGACGAGACGCTAAGGCTGCTCATCGAACTCGCCGAACAATCCGGATTGCGCGCCAAGATCGAGGCGATGTTTCGGGGCGAGAAAATCAACACGACCGAAAATCGCGCCGTCCTGCATGTCGCCCTTCGCGCCCCAAAAGGCGCGGCCATAATCGTCGATGGCGTGAACGTCGTGACGCAGGTCCACGCCGTGCTCGACAAAATGGCCGACTTCGCTCAACGCGTCCGAAGCGGCCAGTGGAAAGGCCACGGCGGCGAACGCATTCGCAACGTCGTCAATATCGGCATCGGCGGCTCCGACCTCGGGCCGGTGATGGCGTATGAGGCGCTCAAATATTACAGCGACCGCGGCATGACGTTTCAATTCGTCTCGAACGTCGATAGCACCGATTTCGTGGAGGCAACTCGGGATCTCGATCCGGCGGAAACGCTGTTCATCATCTGCTCGAAGACCTTCACGACGCTCGAGACGATGACCAACGCCAAAAGCGCGCGCGATTGGTCGCTTCGCGGCCTTGGAGGCGACGCCAAGGCTGTCGCCAAACATTTCGTCGCTGTTTCGACGAACGCCGAAAAAGTCGCGGAATTCGGCATCGACCCCGCGAACATGTTCGAGTTTTGGGACTGGGTCGGCGGCCGCTATTCAATGGATTCCGCGATCGGGCTCTCAACCATGCTGGCCATCGGCCCGGATCATTTCCGCGCGATGCTGGAGGGCTTCCACGCGATCGACGAGCACTTCCGCGCGGCGCCGTTCGAGCGCAACCTGCCGGCGCTCCTGGGCCTTCTCGGCGTCTGGAATAACAACTTTTGCGGCGCGCAAACCGTCGCGGTGCTGCCCTACGATCAGTACCTCAAGCGCTTCCCCGCCTATCTCCAGCAGTTGACGATGGAGAGCAACGGCAAGCATGTGAGGCTCGATGGGACGCCGGTGAAAACTCCCACCGGCCCGATCTATTGGGGCGAGCCGGGAACCAACGGCCAGCACTCCTTCTATCAATTGATCCATCAGGGCGCCCGGCTCATTCCTTGTGATTTCATTGCTTTCGGACAGGCGCTCAACCCACTCGGCCGGCATCACGAAATGCTGCTCGCGAATGTCGTCGCGCAGGCCGAGGCGCTCGCCTTCGGGAAAACCCGCGAGCAAGTCGAGGCGGAGGGCACGCCTGAGTGGCTCGTCCCGCACCGGGTTTTCGAAGGCGACCGCCCCTCCAACATTATCCTGATGGATCGACTGACCCCAACGGCGCTGGGGAAGTTGGTCGCGCTCTATGAACACAGCGTGTTCACCCAGGGCGTCATGTGGGACATCAACTCCTTCGATCAGTGGGGCGTCGAACTCGGCAAGGCTTTGGCCCAGCGCATCATCCCCGAGCTGGAGAGCGAGACCGAGCCAAGGCTCAGCCATGACGGCTCGACCAACAATCTGATCCGCCGTTTCCGTCAACTCAAGGGCGCAACGTGACGACCGATGCAGTGAAACTCGCTCCGTCGATCCTCGCGGCCGATTTCGCGCATCTCGGCGATCAGGTCCTGGAGGCTGAGCGCGCCGGCGCGGACCGTATCCACGCGGACGTGATGGACGGGCATTTCGTGCCCAATCTTTCGATGGGGCCGATGATCATCCGTTCGCTGCGAGCAGTGACCCGGCTGCCGCTTGAAGCGCATCTGATGATTTCGAATCCAAACGCCTTTGTCGACGAATTCGCGCGGGCCGGCGTCGAATTCGTTTCTGGTCCATTGGGAGGGCGCCAACGATCTGTCGCGCACCGTGCAAAGCATCAAGGCATTGGGAAAGCGAGTCGGCGTGGCCATTAACCCGGCGACTTCCGCGGCCGTGCTGGAAGAGATCCTGCAAGACCTCGACCAGGTGCTGGTCATGACGGTGAATCCAGGATTCGGACATCAGCGCTTCCTTCACGGGACGCTTCCGAAGATCACGCGCGCTCGACAGATGATCGATCGAATCAAACCGGGGTGCGGCCTCGAGGTTGACGGAGGGATCGACGCGAAAACCGCCCCGTTGGCCGTCGCCGCGGGAGCCGACGTGCTCGTGGCCGGATCCGCGATTTTCAATGACAGCGAAAGCGTCATCGCCGCCATGGAGCGGCTGCGGTCCGCGATACGGCTCTGACGCGGGCGGTCATCGTGTGGCTCGCGACACGCTCGGTTGAAAAAAAGGACGCGGATCCGCCGCCAATCCTCTCGACCGCGCTCTAATTACCTCTTCGCCGTCGCGGCGCGCAACGGGGGCGCATGCGGAAGCCACCAATATCTTCCCATGGCGATCCACATGCGCGTGTCTCCATTATGAGGTTTCCGCGTGAAGATCGAAGTCCATCCCGACGCGGCCGCGGTCGCCCGCAAGGCGGCGGACATCATCGCCGCCGACGCTCGCGCGGCCATTGTTTCGCGAGGGCGTTACGTCATGGCGGTAAGCGGCGGCAGCACGCCGTGGCTTATGCTGCGCGCATTGGCCGACGAGCAAATTCCCTGGGAGAGTTTGCATGTCGTTCAAGTGGACGAGCGGGCGGCGCCGGCGGGCAATCCGGAGCGAAACCTCACGCATCTCCGCGAAAGTCTGCTCGATCATGCGCCGCTGCCGCTTCGCCACATCCACGCAATGCCTGTCGAAGCGCCCGATCTCAATTCCGCGGCTTTGCAATATGCGAGAATATTGAGGGACGTGGCGGGATCGCCGCCGGTCATTGATCTCGTCCATCTCGGCCTCGGCGTCGACGGCCACACCGCGTCGCTGGTTCCCGGCGATCCGGTCCTCGAGGTCGCCGACGCGGATGTCGCGGTGACCCGCCCGTACCAGGGCAGACGCCGAATGACGTTGACCTTTCCAATCATCAACCGGTCCCGGCGCGTCCTATGGCTGGTGACGGGCCGCGAGAAAGCCGGGGCGCTGGCGCGTCTATGCGACAGGGACCCATCAATTCCGGCGTCAGGCGTGCGTCAGGACCTGGCGCTGATACTTGCCGATCGCCCGGCGGCGGAGCAACTCGGCGCGAGCGAGAATTTGGAGATGCGAAAATGAGCACCGCAACCGTCGCCGCGACCGACTCCTCCCGACCGATGCTCGGCGCGCAATTGGACCAATTATCGATCAATTGTATTCGCACGCTGTCGATAAACGCGGTCCAACAGGCGAAGTCGGGGCATCCCGGCACGCCGATGGCGCTAGCGCCGCTCGTCTATACGCTCTGGAATCGCGTCATGCGCTTCGATCCGCAAGACCCGATTTGGCCGAATCGCGACCGGTTCGTGCTCTCCAACGGTCACGCCTCGATGCTTTTGTGGTCGGTGCTTCATCTAGCCGGCGTCCGCGCGGTGAATGCGGACTACGAGCGCCTCGGGCAACTCGCCGTGTCGCTCGACGATATTCGTCACTTCCGCCAGCTCGGCAGCAAGGCTCCCGGTCACCCCGAATATCATTTGGTCTCAGGCGTCGAGGCCACGACCGGCCCGCTCGGACAGGGCGTTGCGATGAGCGTCGGCATGGCCATGGCCGAAAAATGGCTTGCCAATCGCTACAATCGGCCGAACTACGAGATCTTTGACTACAATATTTATGCGGTCTGCGGCGATGGCTGCATGATGGAAGGGGTTGGATCCGAAGCCGCGTCCCTCGCGGGCCATCTCGCCTTGGACAACCTCTGCTGGATTTACGACAACAACCACATCACGATCGACGGCAGCACGCGCATCACCTTTACGGAGGACATCGCGGCCAGGTTCCTGGGTTACGGCTGGAACGTCCTGCGCGTCGGCGACGCGAATGACATTGACCGGATCGAGCACGCGCTGGACATTTTTCACAAGACCAGGGAACGTCCGACCTTCATCATTCTCGACAGTCATATCGGTTACGGCTCGCCGCACAAACAGGATACCGCCGCGGCTCATGGCGAACCGCTAGGCGAAGAGGAAGTTCGCCTCGTCAAACGTGACTACGGATGGCCCGAGGACGCCAGTTTTCTGGTTCCCAACGCGGTCCGCGATCATTTCGCGGCCGGTATTGGGACCACGGGTCCAGAGGCTCATCGGCGGTGGACGGAACTCTTCGCCGCATACCGGTCGGAATATCCAGAGCTCGCGCATCGAGATCGATTTGATGCAACGCCGTGAGTTGCCGCGCGGATGGGATGCGGGGCTGCCGACATTTCCCGCCGATCCGAAAGGCGTCGCGGGACGCGAAGCCTCGGGCAAGGTCCTCAACGTGCTCGCGCAAAACGTGCCGTGGCTGCTGGGCGGATCGGCGGATCTCGCCTCGTCCACCAAAACCACGCTGAAATTCGAAGGAGCCGGGGACTTCGAACCCGGCGCTTTTGGCGGCAGAAATCTGCACTTCGGCCTTCGCGAACATGCGATGGCGGCCATCGTCAACGGACTTTCGCTGTCAAAACTGCGGGCTTTCGGCTCCACCTTCCTCATTTTCAGCGATTACGCGCGGCCGGCCATTCGACTTTCCGCCCTGATGGAACTGCCGGCGATCTTTATCTTCAGCCACGACGCCATGGGGGACGGCGAGGACGGCCCGACCCACCAGCCGGTTGAACAGCTCGCTTCCTTCCGGGCCATCCCGGGCCTCGTCATGTTGCGACCGGCCGACGCCAACGAGGTTGTCGAGGCATACCGCTATATCATGAAGTTGCGGCATGAGCCGGCCGCGCTGGCGTTGTCGCGCCAACCGCTGCCGACTCTGGACCGCGGCAAATACGCGGCCGCCTCCGGTGTCGCGCGGGGCGCCTATGTGCTCGCCGACGCTCCAGACGGCAACCCCGAAGTGATTCTGATCGGGTCTGGGAGCGAAGTCAGCCTGTGCGTTCAAGCGCACGAGCAACTGCTCGCCGAGGGCATTCGCTCGCGCGTGGTCTCGATGCCGTCCTGGGACATTTTCGAACACCAGACGCAGGAGTACCGAGACAGCGTGCTTCCGCCCGCCGTGACAGCTCGCGTCGCGGTGGAGCAGGCGTCGACTCTAGGCTGGGAGCGTTACGTGGGTGGGTTCGGCCGCATCATCGGCATGAAGACATTCGGCGCCTCGGCCCCGCTCAAAGAACTCCAACGAAAATTCCACTTCGAGCCGGAGCGTGTGACGGAAATCGCGAAAGAAACGCTGGGCAAGGCGCGGCTTAGATCGCGTTAGCGCGCCCGTGGCGTTCATAACGCCTCTTGGCCTCCAGGCTGGATGGTTTGTCCGCCGACCCTATATGATCGGCGCAACCGATAAAAAGACGCCAGCGCCGCGCTCTGGCGTCTTGCGATTAACCCAAAAAGACTACCTTCGAAGGACGAATAAAATGCAGCTCGGCATGATCGGTCTTGGTCGCATGGGCGCCAATATGGCGATACGACTCATGAGGGCTGGGCATGAATGCATCGCTTACGATAGTCATCCGGAAACGGTGCGCGCGTTGGTCGAGAAGGGCGCGAAGGGCTCGACGACTCTCGCGGATTTTGTGAGCGCGCTGACGAAGCCGCGCGCTGTCTGGCTGATGGTGCCCGCCGCCGCTGTTGACGCCGTGCTCGATTCGCTCGCGCCGCTGTTCGATCCGGGCGACATCGTGATCGACGGGGGCAATTCCTACTACCATGATGACATCCGCCGCGCGGCTCGACTTAAGGAGTCTGGAATCCATTATGTCGATGTCGGCGTAAGCGGAGGAGTCTGGGGCGTGGAGCGGGGCTATTGCCAAATGATTGGCGGCGAGCCGCGAATTGTCCAACATCTCGATGCGATTTTCCAGTGCCTTGCTCCCGGAACAGCCGCCGCGCCGCGCACTGTTGGCGCAACAGGAGAGCCGAGCCAAGCCGAACGCGGCTATCTGCATTGCGGCCCGAACGGCGCCGGCCATTTTGTCAAAATGGTTCACAATGGCATCGAGTATGGCGTCATGGCCGCCTATTCGGAAGGTTTGAACATTCTCAAGAACGCCAACATCGGTCATGTGACGAGCAGGGTCGATGCGGAAACGGCGCCGTTGCGAAATCCGGAACTTTACCGATTCGACTTTGACATCGCCGAGATCACCGAGGTCTGGCGGCGTGGCAGCGTCATCGGCTCATGGCTGCTCGATCTCACCGCCTCGGCGCTGCGCAAGGATCCTGAGTTGGCTGGTTTCGAGGGGCATGTCGCGGACTCCGGCGAAGGGCGATGGACATTGCAGGCGGCGATCGACGAAGGCGTTCCCGTCCCGGTTCTCAGCGCGGCATTGTTCGAGCGGTTCGAGTCGCGGGGGCTGGCGGATTACGCTGACAGGCTGCTGTCGGCAATGCGATTCGAATTCGGCGGCCATGTCGAGACGCCGCACGGCGGAAAGGCCATCTGAATGACTCGTCCGGTTTCAGATGCGATCGTCTTCTTTGGCGCCACTGGGGATCTCGCCAAGAAGCAAATTTTCCCCGCGCTGGAGGGTTTGATTCGCGACGAAGGCGTTGACGCGCCTATCATCGGGGTCGCCAGGGAGGGCTGGTCGCTCGATCAGTTGAAGGCGCGCGCAAGGGAGAGCCTCTCAAGCCACGGCGTCTTCGACGACAAAGCCTTCGCCAAGCTGACCAGCCTCCTGCGCTTCGTCGCCGGCGACTATACGGATCCCTCGACCTATGCGCGGCTACGCCAAGTACTAGGCGAAGCGAAACGGCCACTCCATTATCTCGCCATTCCGCCTAGCCTGTTCGCAACGGTGGCGGAGGGGCTCGCGAAGCAGAGCGACGGAACGGACCCGCGCCTTGTCATCGAGAAACCGTTCGGTCACAGCAGAGAGTCCGCGCGCCAACTCGACCGCGTTCTCAACCGCTTTTTCCCGGAAGAAAGCATCTTCCGGATTGATCACTACCTTGGCAAGGAACCGGTGCAGAACATACTTTATACGCGGTTCGCGAATTCGATGTTCGAACCGATCTGGAACCGCACCCATATCGACAGCATTCAGATCACGATGGCTGAAAATTTCGGGGTGCGGGATCGCGGCGGATTCTATGATCAGACGGGCGCCATTCGCGACGTTTTCCAAAACCACTTGCTGCAAGTGCTGGCCAATTTGACAATGGATCCTCCGACGGGCGAGGAGTGCGACGCGGTGCGCGAACAGAAAGCCGCGTTGCTGAAGTCGGTGCGGCCGCTCGATCCGGCGCAAGTCGTTCGTGGTCAATACGCGGACTATCGGTCCGTGCCTGGCGTCAAGCCCGGTTCGACCGTCGAGACATTCGTCGCCGCCAGGCTTTTCATCGAACTCATGGCGGTGGGCCGACGTTCCAATTTACATTCGCGCCGGCAAGGCGCTTTCAGTGACGGCCGCCGAGGTGATGGTTTATTTCAAAAGACCTCCGCGACAAACCTTCGCGGAGATCGCTCCGCCGAAATCCGGCCATATGCGCATGAGAATTAGCCCGGACGTCTGCATCGCGGAGGGTCTACGGCTCAAGCTTCCGGGAAACGAATTAAAGGGCGAAAATGTCGAGCTGGTCCTGACCGAGCAGGAGGCCGCTTTCAAGCCGCCCTATCAGCGTCTTCTTCACGACGCCATGCTTGGCGTCGGGGACCTTTTCGGTCGACAGGATATTGTCGACGCCCAATGGCGTATCGTAGAGCCGGTATTGGACGAGCATTCCGCGCCAATTCCCTACGCGCGGGGGAGTTGGGGGCCAGACGAAGCCGACCAATTGATTGGTTCGGACGGACCATGGCACAACCCGCTGCCTCTGGCGCCGCACCCGTGATCACAATGCACAGCCTCGTTTTTCTTTTTGATGTCGATAATACTCTGCTTGATAATGATCGCGTCCAAGCCGATCTAGCTGAATATTTATCAAGAACCTTCGGAGTCAGGGACTGCGACCGTTACTGGGAAATTTTTGAGCAAGTACGGCGCGAACTCGGCTATGCTGACTACCTCGGCGCGTTGGAGCAATTCCGGCTTGAGAAGATGCACGATCCGAGGGTTTTACTGATGTCGAGCTGGCTCGTGGACTATCCGTTCGGCGATCGGATCTATAAAGGCGCGCTTAGCGCGGTCGAATATGTCCAGCAATGGGGTCCAGCGGTCGTTCTGTCTGATGGCGATGCGGTATTCCAGCCTCGAAAAATCGATCGCTCCGGTCTTTGGGCGGCGTTCAACGGCCGCGTGCTCATTTATATTCACAAGGAACAAGAGCTTGCTGATGTGGAACGCTTTTATCCAGCAAAGCGCTATGTGATGATTGATGACAAGCTGCATATCCTCAATACGATTAAGAACAGTTGGGGCGAGCGCGTCAGGACCGTGTTCCCCAAGCAAGGTCACTACGCGCGAGACCCGCATATTCTTGCAACCTCTCAGCCCGCGGATATTCAATTGGACCAAATCGGCGAATTGAACAATTGCCCCTTGGCCGCATTCACGTCGAACGGCGGCGGCGCGAACTTTCCTTGAGAGCACGATGAAATGGCGGCAACTCAGGCGCGCGCGCAGCGGCGCCGCGTCCCATCATGTTCCTGAGTTCATTTCCGTGGTGGCTAAACGAGGCGAGGAAGACTCCCAACCCGTAAGCTGATCCACGGAAGCGACCTGCCAGCGCGGCGGCGGATTTACTCCGCGGGAGTCGCCTCGTCCGAGGCTGTCTGGATCTCGTTTGGATGGTTGGCTGTGCGCATTTCGCCGAGCAGGCCTTGCCGCTTGGCTTCGTAATAATAGCCGTTGGCATAGAGTCTTATCGCGCGTTGCGAGTCGCCCCCGGCTACGCGGAAGGCATTGGCGAGATAAGCCACTGCATAGGTCAGATTCGTTTCGGGATCGAGCAGCCCCTTGGCCGCGCCCGTGTAGCCCATGCTCCGCGCGGTGTCGTGGCGAATCTGCATCAATCCCCAGAAGGGGCCATGCTTAAGCGACGGATTATACTTGCTCTCGCGCTGCACGACGGCGTGAACCAATGATTCCGGCAATTTATAAGCCCTGGCGTGATAGGCGATGCGCGCGTCTAGCGCCTCGTGCGATGAAGTCTTCGACGCTTGCGGCGGCTCGGTGGACGTCCGCGCGACATAGTCGGGCGCGTCCGTGCTGGCGCAACCCGCCAGGGCAAGCGTCGACGCCGTGACCGCGTAAATAGTCCGTTTCATTCCGCCTCCTACGAAGCGAGCATAACCCAAACCGCCGTCCTGGCAAACTTCAGCTGCGCAAGCACCGAAGTCCGGGCGCCCGACGTATGAGGAAGCCCGCGATTTCATTCGCTGGGAAATCGGCGATGACGACGAGGCGTTGATTGCCGTCTGGCGTCATGCGACGCGCGCCGAGCCGTGGGTAGGCGAGCGCATCATGTTGAATCATTTGGTAGAATGCTACGATAGTATCTACGAGTCCTTGAGAGAGCCGCGTCTATCGAGACGCGGGGACATCTTCGTCTTCGATCGCGCGGTCCTCGACGATGACCGCGGTTTGAAAAATTGTCTCGGGAGGATGGATTTTGACAAAACTCGATTAAATGAGCCGGGAGGCGATCGCTGCGGACCAGGGCGAGAGCCGCCAGAGCGACATGTGGGGAATACATGGCTCAAACAGTCGCGGATACGTTGGTTGGTGTTCTTGAGCGCATCGGCGTCAAGCAGATTTTCGCGCTGATCGGCGACTCGCTGAATCCGCTGGCCGATTCCCCGCGAAGCTCTTCCATCGAATGGATTGGCGTCCGCCATGAAGAAGGCGCGGCTTTGGCGGCGTCTGGTCAGGCCAAGCTGACCGGCCGTCTTGCGGTCTGCGCCGGCACCACGGGGCCAGGCAGCACCCATCTGGTCGCGGGCCTCTACGAAGCGGCGCGTGACCACGCGCCCGTGCTCGCGCTCTCCGGCAACATGCCGCGCAAAATGCAGGGCGTCGATTACATCCAAACCACCAATCCAGATTTGCTGTTTCGCGATGTGTCGCTCTACACGGAAACCATCAATTCGCCGGAGCAGGCCCCCGCCGTCATCCATCAGGCGATCGCCGCGGCCTACGCGGGCCGCGGCGTCGCTCATCTCACATTGCCGCAAGACGTCATCATGGGGCGAACCAACGGCGGCGTCGCCAGCGTGGATACTCTGCGGAGGATTGGGAGCGTGCGCCATGACCGAAGTCGAAAATCCAGGCTCGGGGCGCGACGCGGAAAAATTGGCGGGCGCCGTCCAAACCGCGGTTCGTGAACGCGTCGCGGCTCGGTCGCCCATAAGCTTGACGACGCCGGAGGCGGTTTCGGTGAGCCTGACCATCAACGGGACGCGTCATTCGCTCACGCTCGATCCCCGCACGACGCTCCTTGACCTGTTGCGCGAGCATCTGGACCTGACCGGGACGAAAAAAGGCTGCGATCAGGGCCAGTGCGGCGCCTGCACCGTGCTCATCGACGGGCGGCGCGTCAATTCGTGCCTGACGTTCGCCGTCATGCACGACGGCGCGCAGATCACCACGATCGAGGGTCTCGCGGCACAACGGCGCGCTGCATCCGCTGCAGCAGGCGTTCATCGACCATGACGCGTTTCAGTGCGGCTACTGCACGCCGGGGCAAATCTGCTCGGCGGCCGGGTTGATCGCGGAGGGCAGGGCGAAAACCGCGGACGACATCCGCGAACTCATGAGCGGCAACATCTGCCGCTGCGGCGCCTACACCAACATTGTCGCGGCAATCCAGCAAGTGATGGGGCGATCATGATCAGCTTCCAGTATGCGCGCGCCAATGATGTTGTCGGACGCGGTGCGCCAGATCGCTGGCGACCCGAACGCGAAATTCGTCGCCGGCGGCACCAATCTGATCGACTTGATGAAGATGGATGTCGAACGGCCGACGAAAGTGATCGACATCACGCGGCTGCCGCTGAAGCAGGTCGAAAACACGCCGGGCGGCGGCCTGCGTATCGGGGCGCTCGTACGCAACACCGATCTCGCCTATCACCCACTGGTAGAGGAGCGCTATCCGGTTCTCGCCAGCGCGATCATGGCCGGCGCCTCGCAACAACTGCGCAATATGGCGTCGACGGGCGGCAATCTCTTGCAGCGCACGCGCTGCCACTACTTCTACGACACAGCGACGCCCTGCAACAAACGCGAGCCGGGCAGCGGCTGCTCCGCCATCGACGGCCAGAATCGCATGCACGCGATCCTCGGCAGCCAGCGACGCCTGCATCGCGACGCACCCATCCGACATGTGCGTGGCGCTCGCGCTGTTGGAGGCGAAGGTTCATGTTAGCGGCGCGTCTGGCGACCGCGTGATCGCGTTTGCGGAGTTCCACCGGCTGCCGGGCGATACACCGCAGCGCGACACCAACCTCAACGCCGGCGAGATCATCACTGCGGTGGAACTGCCGCCGAAAGGCTTCGCCACGAACTACACGTATCTGAAGATTCGCGACCGGCTCTCCTATGCGTTCGCCCTTGTTTCTGTCGCGGTTGGGCTCGAGCTCGATGGCGACACCATCAAGGAGGGACGCTTCGCGCTCGGGGGCGTCGCGCACAAGCCCTGGCGCGATCCACAGGCCGAAGCCGCGCTGCGCGGGCAGCCTGCCAATGCGGCGACGTTCGCTCGCGCGGCGGACGTGCTGCTGCGCGACGCCAAAGGCTACGCGCACAACACCTTCAAGATCGATCTCGCGCGCCGCTGCATAGCGCGCGCGCTCACACAAGCCGCGCGCGGCACGCCGCAGTCGCAGTCGTCCAAGAAGATCGTCTGAGCACAGCCATGGCACCTTACATCGGCACTTCCACATCCCGCGTCGACGGCTTCGCGAAGGTCACCGGCGCCGCCAAATATGCCGCCGAGTTCAACGTGCCAGGCCTTGCTTACGGCAGCGTTGTAACCTCGACAATCGCGAATGGCCGCATCGCACGCATCGATCGCAGCGCCGCCCTGCGCGTCAAGGGCGTGCTCGACGTGCTTACGCACGAGAACCGCCCGCCCATGGCGGACAACGATCAGGCCTACAAAGATGAGATGGCGCCCCGCGGGATCGCCGTTCCGGCCGCTCTACGACAGCAGGATCATGTTCAACGGCCAGCCGATCGCGCTCGTCGTCGCCGAAACGTCGGAGATCGCGCGTTTTGCAGCGTCGTTGGTGCGGGTGGAGTACGAGACGGATGCGCACATCACGGATGTGTATCGTCGGCGCGAGGCCGCCATTCCGGTGAGACCTCCAGCCAATCCGATCGAGGCGCTGTTCACGCCGCCGAAGACGCGCGGTAGGCCCGAGCAGGCGCTCGCCGCCGCGGCGGTGCGCCACGCCGGCGAATATTACGTTCCGATCGAGCATCACAACCCGATGGAGCTCTATGCCTCGACGGTGATCTACGATGGAAGCGGCAAGCTCACGGTCTATGACAAGACGCAAGGCGTGCAGAACGTCCAGCACTATCTCTGCGGCGTGTTCGGCATGAAGCCCGAGGATGTGCGTGTCATGTCGCCGTTCGTGGGCGGCGCGATTCGGCTCGGGCCTGCGCCCGCAGTTTCGAGGTGGTGCTGGCGGTGCTCGCAGCGCGCGCGCTACAGCGCTCGGTCCGAGTCGTGTTGACGCGGCCGCAGATGTACGTGCTGGGCTACCGACCCGCGATGATTCAGCGGATTGAGCTCGGCGCCAACACCGGCGGAACTCTTGACGCGATCATGCATGACGCGATCACCGTGACCTCGCAATACGAGGAATATTTCCGGCAGGAGACCGGCTGGTCGGGCCTGCTCTACAAATGCGCCAATGCGAGATACGAGCACAAGCTCGTGCGGCTCGATCTTGCGACCCCATGCGACATGCGCGCGCCAAGCGCCCCAACCGCTCACTTTGCGCTCGAATCCGCGATGGACGAGCTTGCGGTTGCGCTCAAGCTCGATCCGCTCGAACTCCGTCTGCGATGTTATTCCGAGCGCGATCAGAACAACGATCGGCCGTTCAGCAGCAAGGCGCTGCGCGAATGCTACCGCCAGGGCGCCGAGGCGTTCGGCTGGGACAAACGCAATCCCGAGGCGCGCTCGATGCGGGACGACGGCGACCTGGTCGGCTGGGGCATGGCGACCGGCATGTGGGAGGCGTTGCAGATGCCGATCACCGTGCGTATCGTGCTGAGCGCCAACGGCCATGCGGAGGTCGCGTGCGCAACCTCCGATATCGGCACCGGCACCTACACCATCATGGCGCAGGTCGCGGCAGACATGCTTGGGCTGCCGCTCGAGAACATCAGCATCAAGCTCGGCGACTCGAGTCTCCCGCAATCGCCGGTCGAAGGCGGATCATGGATTGCGGCCTCGGTGTCCAATGGGATCGCAACGACAGCCGACGCAATCCGCGACGAGCTGTTGCGTCTGGCCAAACAGATGCCGAGTTCGCCACTCGGGAACATGGCGCCCGGCGAAGTCACGCTCGCGGACGGCAAGCTGGTGAGCAAGGGCGACGCGTCGCGTTCGGTCTCGATCGCCGATGCCATGCGGCACAGCGCCGTGGACCGCATCGAGCAGGAGAAAACCACTAACCCCAGCAATGACATCGCGCGCGCGCACAACACGCACTCAGCGATCTTTGCCGAGGTCAAGGTTGACGAGCAGCTCGGGGTCATCCGCGTCACGCGCGTCGTCAGCGCGGTTGCCGCAGGGCGTATCCTGAACACCAAGACCGCGAGCAGCCAGATCCTGGGCAGCGTGGTCTGGGGTATCGGCATGGCGCTGCACGAGGAGACGTTGATCGATCACAGGGTCGGTCGCATCATGAATGCCAACATCGCCGAATATCATGTGCCAGTGAACGCGGACATCCACGACATCAGGGTCATCTTCGTCGACGAGCAAGACGACAGCAATCCGCTCGGCATCAAGGGCCTCGGCGAGATCGGCATTGTCGGCGTCGCGGCGGCGATCGCGAACGCGGTCTACCACGCGACCGGAAAGCGCGTGCGCGACCTACCGATTACGCTCGATAATACGGCTGTAGCGGGCGGTGTTCGCTTATGTCTTCTGAATCCGACCAATACCGCCGCTCGTCGACCAAGCCAAATCATTCAACGCCCGCAGGCGACGACCGGCGCTGTGCCGCGCGTCATCGATCCCACGCGCCAATTCGCCGATCGACGAAGGCTGGGCGGGGTCGATTGGAGAGGATCGCCCGTCGTCCCCAGCAAAATCTAGGCTTTCGTCATTCGCGCCGCGCAAAACTAGGTATAGTCGCCATATTGACCCAAATCACTCGTTAAATTCTCTTGGTCGGCGTAAGCTCGGCAGCATTTTTACGGCAAGGGAGGGGCAGGGGACGTGGATAGGAGGCGATTTCTCGGGCTCGTCGGGATTCTGCTCGCGACAATATTCTCGGAGTTCAACAACCAGGTCACGGGGATCGCGCTTGCTGACGTGCGCGGCGGCTTCTCGATCAGCCGCGATCCCGGAACATGGATTTAAAGCCTCTACGTCTCCGCGGAGATCGTCGGCATGGCGGTCTCGCCGTGGATGCTCGTGACTTTTTCCCTGCGCCGCTGGATGCTGTTCTCCATCGCGCTATGCGGGGTGTCGAGCGTGCTGATCCCCTTCAGCCCCAACATCGAGGCGATCTACGCGCTGCGCCTTTTGCAAGGCTTCTCGGGCGGCCTTCTCATTCCTTTGCTCATGACCACGGCTTTGCGCGTTTTTTCGAATTTCGAATGTGCGCATCTACGGCTTGGCCATTTACGCCCTGACCGCCGGCTTCACCAACGGAGTGGCGGCGAGCCTCGCGGCGCTGTGGACCGATATCGTCGATTGGCGGTTCATCTTCTTTCAGGCCGTGCCGGCGATGGCGCTCGCAGGCGCGCTCGTCTGGTATGGCGAGATCCAGGACGAGCCGCATTACGAGCGCTTTCGCATTTTCGACTGGCGCGGCGTCCTGCTGCTCGTCGTCGGCTTCGGCGCCTTCAGCACCATGCTCCTTCAAGGCGACCGGCTCGACTGGTTCAACTCCGAGCTCATCTGCGTTCTCGCCCTCATCAGCGCGCTGGGCATACCGCTGTTCCTGCTCAACGAGTGGCTGCATCCGCTGCCGCTCATCAAACTGCAGCTGCTCGGCAGACGCAACATCGCTTACGGCTGCATCGCCCTCTTCACTTTCCTCATCATTGCTCAGTCCGGCTCGACCGTCCCACTGACCTATTTGCAAGAGATCCAGGGCTATCGCCCGTCGCAGGCTCAGCTCGTCACGCTGGCAGTCGCGCTGCCGCAGCTCCTCTTGCTGCCGGCGGTCGCCTATCTCCTCGATTTTGACGTCGATCGGCGGCACGTAAGCTTGATCGGCCTCGGACTGATGCTCGTTTCCTGCGTCGGCCCATCTTTTGTCGATTACACATGGACTCGGGATCAGTTCTATTTCTGGCAGGCGTTCCAGATGCTGGGACAGCCGATGGTCACGATGAGCCTCTTGGAGCTTACGACCAACGCCGTCAAGGGTCCGGCGGAGGCGCCCTTCGTCTCCGCGCTCATCAACACGCCGCGCGCGGTTTCCGAAGCCGTCGCCGCCTGGCTGCTCCAGCTCATCGCGCGCTGGCGTGGCAATCTGCACTCCGATCGCATTGTCGATCAGCTCGGCCAAAACCGTTTCGAGCTCGCGCTAAACACCGCGAGCTTCGGCGTGCCGCCGACGCCGACGAATCCCGCGGGCGCGCGGTGAGCCTCGCCGTGCAGCAGCAGGTCACGATCCTCTCCATCGCCGACACATATTTGATTCTCGGCGCCTTGACGGCGCTGCTCATGGTCGTCGTTGTGCTGCTGCCGGTTTACACGCCGCCGCCGCGCATCGTGCTCACGCGAGGCTAGTCCAGTGGCGGAAGACGAGAACCAGGCGCCAGCGCCCGACGAGCAGAGCCAAGACGGCGGCGCTCCTCCGCAACCCGAGGCGCCGAAAAAAGGCACCTTCGAGGACTGGCGGCTCGCCTGCGCCGCGGCGATCGGCGCGACCGTCGCATTGTTCGCCAACCCTTTCGGAAACAGGAAACCGCCCAACAGAAGGAAGAGAGAGCGCGCGCCCTGGGGCCGCGACCGCTCTGGCCGCTCTGGGTCGCCGCCGCCTTCGCGGCGGTCTGCGCGCTCGTCGTGCTTTGGATCATATTCCGTCGCGCCCCGACGTCTGGACCGACGACGCCTATGTCACGGCGCATTTCACGCTTATCGCGCCGCGCGTCTCGGGCCAGGTGGCGACCGTCGAGGTCGACGACAACCAGCAGGTCAAGGCCGGCCAAGTTCTCGTCACGCTCGACCCTCGCGATTACGAGACCGCGGTCGCGACGGCGCAGGCCGCGGTCGAGCGCGACAAGGCGCAGTCTGCCGACGCGTCCGCCACTTTCGCGCGCCAGCCGCCGATCATCGAGGAGCAGGAGGGCAATGTGGCGGCCGCGCGGGCCCGCCTCACCTTCGCCGAGCGCGACGCCCGCCGTTTCGGCAATCTCGCGCTGACGGGCGCGGGCACCGTTCAGCAGGAGCAGCAGGCGGACACCAACCTCCAGCAATCCCGCGCGCAACTGCAAAGCGCCACGGCGTCGCTCGACGCCGCGAAAAAACAGCTCGACGTGATCAAGGCGCAGCAGCAGAGCGCCAAGGCCGCCATAATGCTCGACGAGGCGCAGCTCCCGCAGGCGAAGCTCAATTTGAGCTATACGCGCATCCCGCGCCGGTCGACGGCATGGTCGGCCAAAGGGCGGTGCAAGTGGGCAACGTCATCGCGCCGGGCGCGACGCTGATGGCGGTCGTGCCGCTGGATCAGGCCTATATCGTTGCGAATTATCGCGAAGTCGATCTTCTGCACGTGCGCGCGGGGCAAAAGGTCACGATCCACCTCGACGCTTACCGGATCGATCTCCAGGGCACGGTCGACAGCATCGCGCCGGCCACCGGCGCCTCTTTCGCGCCGATCCAGCCCAACAACGCGACCGGCAACTTCACGAAGATCGTGCAGCGCTTGCCGGTCAAGATCACCGTCGATCCGAACCAGCCGCTCGCGAAACTCTTGCGCGTCGGCTTTTCGGTCGAAACCACGATCCACACCGGGTCGAGGACGTGGTTGACGAGCAGCGGCGTTCGTCGTCGCGCGTCACGGAGCGGTAGGCGATGCGCGCGCTCGTCCTTTGCGCCGTCGCCGCGCTCGCTCTTTCGGCTTGCACGGTCGGCCCCGACTTCGTCCCGCCGCCGGTCGTCACGCCCAACTCGTTCGGACCCGAGCCGCGCAACGTGCGCAGCCGCACGACCGACGCCGAGCCGGATCCGCAATGGTGGCGCTGCTTTCGCGATCGCGAGCTCGCATCGCTCGAAGAGCGGCTCGCCGCGCAAAATCTCGATCTCAAGACGGCGGCGGAGCGCGTCGCGCAGGCGGGCGCCGAGCGCGCCATCGTCGCCTCGCAAGGCCTGCCGCACGTCGAAGTGCAGTCGATGGACCATTACGAGCGGATCAGCGCGGAACGGCCTCGTCGCCGCTCCGTCCGGAGCGCCGTTGACCTTCTCGTTCCTGCAGCAGGGCTTGAACGCCTCCTGGGAGCTCGATCTCTTCGGCAAGGTGCGCCGCGCCGTCGAGGCGCAGGACGCGACCATGCTCGCCGCGATCGAGAACCGGCGCGGCATCGCGATGATGGCGCTGGCCGAGCTCGCGCAGAGCTACATTCGCTGCGGGGAACACAGACACAGCTCGTGATCGCCGAGCGCAACCTGCGCATCGCCGAAGACGACATCAAGCTCGTCGAGAGCCGCTTCGCCAATGGCGTCGCGACGACGCTCGATCTGGCCCAGGCGCGCAGTCAAAAGGAGAACATCGCGGAGACCGTGCCGCCACTGCGCGCGCGAGAGGCGCAACTCATCAACGCGATCGGCCTGTTGCTGGGCCTCGAGCCCCGCGCTCTGGACGATGAATTGCGACCGTCCAAGCCGCCCCCGACTACCCCGCGTCTCGTCGGCGTCGGCCTGCCGGCGACGCTGCTGCGGCGTCGCCCCGACATCCGCGAAGCGGAGGCGCGCCTGCACGCGGCGCTCGCAGAGGTCGGCGAGGCGGAGGCGGAATTCTATCCCGACGTCAATCTCATCGGCGACATCAACGTGCAGAGCATAACGGCGAAAAAGCTGTTTCGCGCGTCTTCCACGCAGTGGACTCTTGGGCCCACGATCACGATCCCGATTTTCGAGGGCGGACGGCTGCGCGGCAATCTCGCCTTGAAGGAATTGCGGCATCGCGAAGCCGCGATCGACTTCCAAAAGACGCTGTTACGCGCCTGGCAGGAGGTCGACGACGCGCTGACAGCCTATGCCCAGGCGCAGAAGCGGCGTGCGGCGGCGGCGCGCGCGGCGACGCAGGACAAGATCGCGCTGGGCGCGGCGAAGCAGCGCTATCAGGAAGGGCTCGTCGATTTTTTGAACGTGAACGCGTCGCTCACGCAACTGTTGCGCAGCGAGAACGAGCTCGTGCAAAGCGAAGTGGATGTTGCGAGCGATCTCGTGCGCCTCTATCGCGCGCTCGGCGGCGGGTGGGAGATCGCGGAGTGATCCGCTTTCGCCGAGCAGGACAAGCGTGAGCTTCGAGCTTCGACCCTCGTTTCGAACTCCCGCCGCATTCACGATTTCACTCGGTGGGCGCCCTGATCGTCGCTTTCATGCCCGGCTTCAGCGCCGCGCGCGGATTGGGAGCCGTGACGACGACCTCGGCGGCCGCCGCGCCTTGCACTGGCGCGACACGGAGGATTTCGCCCTCGAACTC
>CAVQBO010000015.1:0-62881 GCA_963710695.1 uncultured Alphaproteobacteria bacterium
CCCCCTTGCCCCCCATTCCACACGGCCTATGATCGAGGCGAAGGAGGAGCGGTGGGATGGCGGGCGAGGCGGAAGCGGTCACGGCGGCGGTTCTCGTCATTGGCGACGAGATTCTCTCGGGCCGCACGCAGGACCAGAACAGCCATTACATCGCCAAATATCTCGCTGATATCGGCGTCGACACGCGCGAGATTCGCGTCGTTCCCGATGTCGAGGCCGAGATCGTCGCGGCGGTGAACGCCTTGCGCGCGCGCTATGCTTATGTCTTCACCACCGGCGGCATCGGCCCGACGCATGACGACATCACCGCCGACGCCATCGCTAGAGCCTTCGGCGTCGGCATAGAGGAAGACCCGCGCGCGATAAACATGCTGCTGGAAGTCATTCCGGCCGACCGGCTCAACGAGGCGCGCCGCCGCATGGCGCGCATTCCCTTGGGCGCGGACCTCATCGAGAACAGCGTGTCCAAGGCGCCGGGCTTCATGATCGGCAATGTGATCGTCATGGCCGGCGTGCCGATGATCATGCACACCATGCTCGACGCCGCGGCGCCGAGACTGCGAACCGGCGCGCGCGTGCTGGTCGAAACCATCGAGGCCGACGCCATTCCCGAGGGGCGCTACGCCAAGGACCTCGCGGCGCTGGCGGCGCGCTTCGAGGAGGTGAGCATCGGCTCCTATCCGCATTTTTCCAGCGCCGGCGTGCGCAACCAGATCGTGCTGCGCGCGCGCGACGCTTCAAAGCTCGGCGCGGCGGCGGCGGCGACGCGAGAGATGATTTCGAGGCTGACCAACAACGGCGCGAAGGTGTAAAGGCCAAGGCCATGCAAAAAATCCTCGCCGTCTCCTGGGACCGCTTCCACGCCGACACGCGCACGCTGGCGCAGCGGCTAGCGGCGATCGGCGGCTTTTCGGCGATCGCGGCGGTGACGCGCGGCGGGCTCATTCCGGCGGGCGTCGTCGCGCGCGAACTCGGCATCAGGGTCATCGATACGATTTGCGTCGCGAGCTATCACGAGGAGACGACGCGCGGCGAAATCGCCGTGCTGAAGTCGCTGTCGGAGGAGTTGCTCGCGCGCCCCGCCCCCGAGGTGCTGATCGTCGACGATCTCGTCGACACCGGCGCCACGGCGAAGATCGTGCGGGCGCTGCTGCCCGGCGCGCATTTCGCCACCGTCTACGCCAAGTCGGAGGGGCTGCCTCAGGTCGACACCTACGTGCACGAGGTCGCGCAGGAGACCTGGATCTACTTCCCCTGGGACACGGCTTTAAGCTTCCAGGAGCCGATCAGCGCGCGGCGGAAAGGCTAGCGGCGGAGAGCCCTCATCGGACCCTTCGCCGGCAAGTGGCTGAGACGTTCTCCCGCAAGCAAAATGAAGCGAACTTGCCTAATCCGGTAATCGTTAGCTTATTGAATTTGAATGTTGCCCCGCGAAGCGGGAGTCGGATGACGCCGCGCGCCAACGAGCGCGAGCTAAGCGCGAAAATTTCGGCGTCTCGAATCTGTATGATACAGTGAGATGTCCGTCCAATGGGAACCCGCGTATGAATATTCTGGATGCGCCACAATCTCGGGACCGTATCGGCGTGACACAAGAACAACCACTACGGAAATTGGGGATCGCCGGCGTGGAGGACGTTCCCTGGGGAACGCACATCTGTCAAGTTTACACCACCCAAGCGGATTTATTGGATATATTGACGCCTTATTTCAGCGAAGGCTTGAAATCGAACGAATTCTGCCTCTGGATCACCGCGGAGCCGCTTGGGATCGCGGCGGCGAAGGCGGCGCTGCATCGCGCCGTGCCGCGGTTGGACGCATTTCTCGCCAACGGGCAAATTGAAATTCTCGATCACCGCGACTGGTACACTTACCTCGGCAGGTTCGACGGGAACCGCGCGCACGCGGGATGGTTGAACAAACTCGAAGCGGCGCTGGGGCGCGGATTCGATGGCTTGCGGGTTACTGGCGACACGTATTGGCTAGCGGCGGACGAGTTTAAGCCGTTCATTGAGTATGAGGCCAAGCTCGACCCCATCATCGCCTGCAACCGCATGCTCGCGATCTGCTCCTATAGCTCGGAAAAATTCGGCATGCGCGAAATTTTCGACGCCATCTCCAACCATGATTTCGCGCTCATCCGAGAACACGGCCGTTGGGAGGTCTTCACGAGCTACGCGCGCCGCCGGGCGGCGCGATCTCTGAGGGAAAGCGAGGCGCGGCTGCGGGCCACCGTCGAAGGCGTCAACGACGGGATTTTGACGCTCGACGAGACCGGAACCATATTATTCGCCAATTCCGCGGCGTTGCGAATGTTTGGCTACACGGCGTCCGAAGTGATGGGCAAGAATATCAGCGCGCTGGCGCCCGCGACAAGGCGCATTAAATGGGATCGCGCCCCCGCCAAGCGTAATGCGAATTTGGAAGAGAAAATTTAGCGGACGCACCCACGAAGCCGAGGGACGACATAAAGACGGCTCGCTGTTCCCGATAGAATACGCGATGAGCGAGATTCCGCTCGATGGCCAACGCCTCACGGTCGGTTTCGTGCGCAATCTGACCGAATCGCGCAAAATCGAGCAAAGAATGCAAGCGCTGCACGCGGACCGCCTGAACGCCATGGGCGGAATGGCGACCGCGCTGGCGCATGAAATCAATCAGCCGCTCAGCGCGGTCATAACTTACCTCTCCGCGGCTCAACGCTCGCTAAAAATGCCGCCAGAGCTGCGCCCGGAGAATGTGGAAAACACCTTGGGGAAGGCCGCGGTCCAGGCGGTCCGAGCCGCGACGATCCTTAAACACATGCGCCAATTCGTCTCGCGCGGCGAGCCGGACAAAACCGTTCACCACCTGCATGATCTGATCGCGGAGGCATGCGAACTCACCAATGCGATCGCGAAGGCGATAAATGCTCAAACGGTGCTCAATTTGGACGCGAAGGACGATCGCGTTCTCGCCGACAAAATCCAGATCCAGCAAGTCATCGTCAATCTGAAGCGGAACGCCATCGAGGCGATGAGCGCCTCGACAAAACGCCAACTGACCATTTCAACATCATTGACCGAAGACGGCATGATCCGCACCGATATCGTCGACACCGGCGCCGGCTTCATGGAAGACGGCAAGAAACATCTGTTCGAGCCCTTCATGAGCAACAAGGCGCATGGGATGGGCGTCGGTCTGACGATCTCCCGCTCGATCGTGGAGGCGCATTACGGCGAGCTATGGGGAGAGCCCAATCCCGATGGCGGCGCGATCCTCAGTTTCACATTGCCGCTGGCGGATTACGATGAATCGCCGGAAGACGGCTTCCGCGAAGGTCGAGCCTAAGAGTCTTTCGTTTAGTTGAACCCGGTTTAGATTGAACCGGAAAAACTCTAAGATTGCTTTATTTTGTCGTGCTTTCAGGGGTAATCAGGAAACGATTTGCGGCGCTTCCACTTTGTGCGGGCGCGCACAGTTTCGCCGATAGCCCAAAGCTACAAATTGCCGAAAGCACTCTAAGCGGCGAAGGAAACCGCATTCGAAGAATTTGAAGAGCTTCGCCGCGACGCGCGCAAGCACTGGAGAATCGTCATGAAACATTTATCCGCATCTCTCTTGGTTTTATCATCCTTTCTCGTCGCGCCGCGGGCGCTGGCGATTTGCGACGACGGCCCCTGCATCGGGATGACCCCATCCCCGCTCCCGTCTCCCATCCCAAAGCGAGCGATCCTGAAGTCGTCTGCCAAGCCGGCCTAATCGAGAGCTGGCAGGCCAGCCAGCCGTCTCTCGGCTACGGAACGCGGGATCTCCAAGGCGATGGATCAGGCGATGAGCCAGCTTTTCAACCAGACGGGGGTCGCGCATGATCAGTTCGTCGGCGGCTGCTGGCCCGGCGTCACCATTGCGATCTCGCAGGACGACAAGCTCGTCTTCGCCAAGAGCTATGGCTTCGAGGACATGCAGGCGCCGCAGCTCACGCATCCAGACGATCTCTACCGTCTGGAGAGCGACAGCAAGCAGCTCACGGGCGCGGCGATCCTGATGCTGATCCGCGACGGCCAGTCGGTGGACGGCGACCCCAGTCACAAGCTCGCGCTCGACAGCAAGGTGTTCGACATCCTGTCCAGCCCGCCCAACGCTTCTCCCGCCCGGCGGCCTGAACGCGATCAACCCGGCTCTCAAGAACATCACGGTCGAGGCGCGTCATGCATCCCCCGTGGAACGGGAGAAAACGGGGGCGATGCGGAGCGGGACTCTATCAGCCGAACCCCGTGCTTCCGGTCACGGAAGACAATGTCTCAAGGCGATGATGGTGCGTCCGCCCACCTCTATCCGACCTCGCTGTAGCCGGATCGATCTTTCTATGACTGGGCGTTCTATCGCACGCCGCTGATCACAAGATCACCGGAAAGGATTACGAGACAGTGGTGCGCCAGAAGGTGCTGGGGGCCGTAGGCGTCACGCACACTAAAGTCGGGCATTCGCTTCTTCCCGGCCGCGCGGATCAGGAGGTGCGTTATTACACCAGCCCCAACACGCCGCCGACGCCTTCGTTGTTTCCGGCGCAAACCGGACCGACGCTGACCGGAGACGAGAATATCCCCTACGGCTCCTGGTCGCTCGAGGCGGGGCGGGGCGCCGGCGGCTGGATCGCCTCCTCGATCGACACGCTGCGCTTCCAGCTCTCGGTCAACGGCCGCGGGCCGACGCAGGTCTATTCAGGCGTCTTCGCCGACATCTCATCGGCGGCTGATCAGCCGAGCGCCACCTGCGTCGAGACCAGCGCCGGCAGCTGCGGATCGTTCCAGCTCATCCACCCGCAGACCGACCGCTACACGCCGGCTGGGGAGTCCATTGGTAGGGTTGCCCTACAATGGCTTCGACATCGATCATGGCGGCGGCGTCAACGGCGGCGGCTCCTGGAGCCTGTCGATCCCTAACGGGACAAATGTTCAGGGCTATGGAATTGCGCCGTGACCAATTCGAGCAACAACGTGCAGGGCTTTAATCTCGACGGGACCGTGCAGCAGACGTTGATCGACTATCTCGCCGCGCACAACGGCTCGATCCTTGATCCGCAATGGTTGCAGGACACGAGCTTCTTCGACCAGTATGGCGATTTCTCGCCCTATTTGGACACGGCGGCGACGGATCTCGGCATTTCACTCGCGAAGAAGGGGTGCAGCCTGGGCGGCTCCGATAATTCCGGCCCCTGCTATCCCTCGCGTCTCGAAGGAGAGCGCAAGGCGGGACGGAGAAATACCGGACCCAGATCGTGCCTCTGCACAAGGGAGATAAATTCGACTACGCGCTCGGCGCGACCTGCCGCGCCTATACGCAGAAGGACCAGTCGCTGAAGGCGGAGGGCTATCAGCCGGTCAATCTGCAATGGTATTCCGACGCCAAGGGGCTCATGCGCTTCCAAGGCGTCGGGTGAAATCAGCATTGACGTTGGATCGAAATCGATCACGGGGCCGCGAGCAGTCGCGGCCTCTGTGCGCGTCGCGCCCGCGGGCGCATCGCCAACATGCGCCTGGCTATGGGGCGAGGCTGGCCTTCTCCCACGAGTGGGAGAAGGGAGGGGCGCTGCTGATTAAGCCGGCCGGCGGGTCGCGCCGCTGTTCGGGCGGCGGGCGGGTTGGCCGGTTCCGCGCGGCGCCGTCGCGGCTTGCGGGCGGCCCTGCGCATGTTGCGCGGCGCGCGGGGCGCCGGCTCCCGCGCCTTGCGGGCGGTGGTGCTGTTGCGGCCGCGGGCGGCGGGCTTCCTGCTCCGGCTCCTCGTAGCGCGCGCCCGGCGTGCGCCGGTCGGTGCCGTCGATGGTCTGGCGCGTCAGCTTTTCGATGGCGCGCAGCAAGGGCCGCTCGGCGTTGTCGCAGAGCGAAATCGCGCGTCCCGTCGCGCCGGCGCGCGCCGTGCGGCCGATGCGGTGCACATAGGCCTCGGGCACTTCCGGCAATTCGAAATTGACGACATGGCTCACGCCGTCGACATCGATGCCGCGCGCGGCGATGTCGGTCGCGACCAGCACGCGCGTGCGCCCGTCGCGAAAATCCTTCAGCGCGCGCACGCGCTGGCTCTGGCTCTTGTTGCCGTGGATCGCCGCCGCGCCGATCGTGGCGTGCTCCAGATGCTGCGCGACGCGATCGGCCCCGCGCTTGGTGCGGGTGAACACGATGGCGCGGGAGATGTCCTTGTTCTGCAACAGCTCGACCAACAGGTCGCGCTTGGCGCCGCCGTCGACGTAATACACATGCTGCTCGACGCGCTCGGCGGTGGTCGCCTCTGGCGTCACTTAACCTGCACCGGGTCTTTCAGCATGTCGTTGGCGAGGCCGGCGATCTCCTTCGGCATGGTCGCCGAGAAGAACAGGTTCTGCCGAATCTTGGGCAGCTTCGCGACGATCTGGCGGATCGGCACGACGAAGCCGAGATCGAGCATGTGATCGGCCTCGTCCAGCACGATGACCTCGGTCGTCCCGAGTTTGACGTGGCCCGAGGAGATGTGGTCGAGCAGACGCCCCGGCGTCGCGACGAGCACGTCGAGGCCGCGCGCCAGCATGTCGATCTGCGGCCGATGCGAGACGCCGCCGACGATCACGCCGACGGCGGGACGGAAGAACTGGCCATAGGCGCGGAAGCTGTCGGCGATCTGCGCCGCGAGTTCGCGCGTCGGCGCCAGGATGAGCGCCCGCGTCGTATAGGGCGCGGGGCGGCGGCGGTCGTTCAGAATGCGTTGCAGGATCGGCAGCGCGAAGGCGGCGGTCTTGCCGGTGCCGGTCTGGGCGATGCCGAGCAGATCGCGGCCCTGCAACAGCGAGGGGATGGACTGCGCCTGGATCGGGGTGGGGGTCTCGTAGCCTTCATGCGTAAGAGCGCGCAAAAGAATCTCGGCGAGGCCGAGATCGGTAAATTTGGTCACGTGTTTTCTTTCAAAATGTGATCCAAACCCCAAGCGCGGCGTCTCGCCGCCCTTTTGGGGTCGATCGGTCAGGATGGAGACAGGCCCCGCGTATCGGGCCGTCTTATCGTGAGGAAAAGGGACGCTCGACAGATCGTCGGCCTGGACTAGGGCAAGGCCTGTTTACGCGACTGGAGCGTCTCGCGCCGCGACGCGGCTAGGGCTGTGATACAGGAGCGGGACGGCGCCGTCAACGTTGGGGTGGTTTTGGCGGCGGGTCCATTCGTGCAACCCCGCGAAACCACTCTGGAATTGTGGCGCGAATGCGTGCATATTATGAGAATGACAGGACGTGAGCGTTGGACTTCGAAGATTAGATGCGATGATTGTGGGGCTTCCGCGACGATTGTTATCTCGGAAGAAGACCATCCCTATGAGACGGGGAGCATGGGGACGCGGATCGAGGCTTGCCCTCCCGGCTTCGAGGTGATTTCGGGCGCGAATGGCTCCAGGGAACCGCGCATCATCTGCGCCAGCTGCAAAACCGTGGTCTTCGACCCAAAACAACGAAGCGGCTGAGCGGCGTCGTCAGCTTACGGATTTTCTCAAGTTTTCGGATACTGTCGCGATGGCTCCGTCGACGACCAGCGAATGGTCCTTGTCGAAGACAATCCGGGATGTTTTTTCGTCGACCTTGACGACATAACGAACAAGATGAGGATTAACGGTAATCGACTGCCCGCTTTGGGCCTCCTTAAAGGCTACGAGGTCATACGCCATATGTCAGTCTCCACCCTGCTTCGCGCCGAGCATGGCAGGGAAGCGGGCAGCGCGTCAAACGCCCTTCGCGAAAAACCCTAGGGAGCAATCGTTATGAACATCCGATACGCCGTATTGACGGCGCTGCTGATGGCGCTTCCGGCGCCTCCGAGCCACGCTCAGCCGACCGGGGCTTTTTTTCCCGAGTTGCGAGCGCAAGGCGTTTCCTGCGCGGACTTCCGCCACAATCCATTGGGCTCCTGGACCCCGATCAGAAAAGTGACGATCGTCGGCCCCAGCGGGCCGTTCACGGTCGAACCGGACGAGGTGTTCAGCCTGGATTCGACGGTCATGAGCGTGAACATCGCGGCGCTTTTGGACGAGCGGTGTTTGTGAGGACCGTCGCGGCGCGGTCGCCCGATCAATTTCGCGGCTTCGCCCGCATCGATATTGACAGGCGGCGGCGCTCTGACTAGACGAAGCACTCTATCGCGCGGCCCGACCTTGAGGGGAGCGCCGGTGGGGGATAGTTCAACGGTAGAACTGCGGACTCTGACTCCGTCAATCTTGGTTCGAATCCAGGTCCCCCAGCCAATAAAATCAATAGCTTGCGAATCTGTGTCACCAAAGAATTGATGCGTGTCGCCGCGGTGTCACCGTCCGAGGCCCCCCAAAAGCACCGACCCGCGAACCAAAGACGTCGCCAGGGCGTGGCGACATGCCGTTATCCGCTGCCCGCGATCGGCGACTTTTCAGACTTTCCTGAAATGCCAAGCGTTCCGATGAACGGAGGATGCGATGGATGTTTTCGAAGCCATCGATACGCGGATCAGCGTGTCGGTTTTGAGGGATCCAGGGCCGACCGATCGGCAATGGGAGATTCTTCTGCGCGCGGGCGCGCGGGCTCCGGATCATGGCCGATTGCGGCCTTGGCGGTTTTTCATCGTGCGCGGCGAAGCGCGCGCGTTGCTCGGCGACGTCATGGCCGAGGCCTTGCGCGCGAGCAAGCCGGATACGCCTTCGGAAGCGCTCGACCGCGAACGGCGCAAACCCTTGCGGGCGCCAGCCCTGCTTGTCGTGGCCGTCGTCCCCGTCCCGCATTCCGGCGTGCCCGAAATCGAGCAAATTCTGGCGGGCGGCGCCGCGGCGCAGAATATTCTGCTCGCCGCCCATGCCCTTGGCCTTGGCGCGATTTGGCGCACGGGCGCGCCGGCCTATAACGACCATGTCGCGCGAGCGCTCGGCTTGCCCGCGCAGGGGCGCATCGTCGCCTTCATCTATCTTGGCGCGCCCCATGCTCCGGCTATACGAAGCGTCGCCGCCGAGCCGCCAAGCGCCGTGGACTGGGGGGCGACCCCGCGAGAATTCCCCCTGCCGCGAAGCGGGCGATAGGGGATAAGCGCGGGCGGAGAATTTATTTGGAAATATTATCTTCGTCTCGCGGCTCTTTAGGCAGCGCGATTGGCAATAGGACGAGCAGGTTGGACACCCGTCCCAAGGACCAAGCGACGATCCTGTTCGCGAAATCCGCGACGACGGCATTCGATCTCGCCCCGGTGGACGGCGCCCGGACCATGTTCGCGAGCATCGGGAACAGCGTCACCGTCACGATCGCCGCGCCGACGAGCGCCGAAGCGTTTTCCGGCGTCATCTGGCCCGTTTGTCCGCCAAGATAGGTAATCGCGACGACGAGCGGCAGCGTCGTCGACGAAAGAAGCGCGAGAGCGGGCAGATCGCTTTTCGCAAGCGCATTTTTGTAAATGCCGAGCGGCGCGATGCGAATGAGCAGGAAGGCCAGGGTGAACAGCAAAAGGCGGACGATATTCGCGGGACTCGACACGAGCGACGGCAGATCGAACGCCACGCCGCTCGCGGTGAAGAACAGTGGGATGAAGAAACCCGAGCCGATCGACGTGAGCCGGCTTTCGAGCGCCCGCCCTCCGCATCCGGAAAAGAACACGGCGACCGCCATGCCGGCGGCATAGGCGCCGACGACCGCCTCCATGCCGAAGCTGTCGGCGAGAAAAACGAACCCGAGCAGCACGAGCAGAGAAATTCGCAACAGCAGCAGTTCGTCGTCTTGTCCAAGCCAGCGCGCCAGCTTCGCGGAAAAACCATTGGATCGCAGGGTCAAAAGCACAATGACGGCGGCGAAGGCCAGCACGAAGAACGCGATGCTCAAGAACGTCTGATGGAGTTGATGCTTTTCCTCCGCCAAGGCGATCGAGGCCAATAGCAACGGACCGAGCTCGCCGATCGCCGCGAGTCCCAGGACATGCCGGCCGAAATTGCTGTGCAGTTCGCCGCTCTGCCGCAAAATGGGGATCAGAATGCCGAACGCCGTCGTCGGCAAAATGAGGGCGACGAGCAGCGGCGAGCCGACCAGGCCGAATAGGTAGAGCACGCCGACGAAGCCGACGGCGAGAGCGAAGGTGGCGAGCCAAGCGAATGCGCCAAGACGCAGTTCGGCCCGCCCGATCTCGTTTTGTTTCGAACTCGAGTCCCGCTTGGAAAAACAAGAAGACGAGCCCGAATTCCGCGAGGAATTTGATCGTGCTGTCGTTTGTGACCAATCCCATCACGCTGGGGCCGATCAGCACGCCAAGAACGAGTTCGAGCCCGACCACGGGCATGAAGGCGAAGGCGGGGAGACGAACGAGCAGCGGCGCGAGAACCGCCACGCAGGAAATCGCGAAAATGCCGCCGAATTCGTTCATCAGGCGCTTCTCGGTTCGCCCATGTGCTTGGTTCGCTATGTGCTTCGCGATGGATCGATCGAAAACAGCGTAACCGCGAAAAGCGCCAAACTCAACCGACGACCTTGAACTTATGCTATGTATGGAATCACGTTAGCGGCGTTGAAGAGGGGAGAGGATATGCGGCTTCCATTCATGTCGGCGGTCTTGTTCGCCTTTGGTTTGATCCTGACGGGTTGCTACGCGTCGCCAGAACTCGGATTCGATCCCTGGTCGAGCACGGTCGCCTCCCAGATACGCTTGTATCGCTCGGAGGTTGGTTACGAAATCACTTGTGTAAATGGAACGCGGTTCTGCCTCCAACGGGCCGAGGCCATCTGTGGGGGGCGCTACTTAATTGCTGGTTGGCCGTCGAAATCGCCACGCGCTCAGGTTCTCCTGAATATGCGGATTGAAACCGTGAACACGGATAATCCGAGCATCATAAAGATCGTCTGCGAGTGAGTTCGCGCCGAAAACATCTGGCGAACGGAGCGAAGCAGGCGTAGCTTAGGTCTGTCGCGGCACAAGCTGGTGAAAACACCATGCAATGGATCTACATTCTCGGCGCGGTGATAGCCCTATACGTCCTCGGCTCGCTCCGCGTCCTCAAGCAGTATGAGCGAGGAGTCGTCTTTCTTCTCGGAAAATTCGAGGGCGCCCGCGGACCCGGGCTCACGCTCATCTTCCGTCCCATCCAACAGATGACGCGCGTATCCTTGCGGACGGTTACGATGCAAATCCCGTCGCAAAAAATCATCACGAAAGATAACGTTTCGATCGATATCGCGGCGGTCGCGTACTATCATATTTCCGATCCGGAAAAAGCCGTGATCGCGATCGAGAACGTCTACAATGCGATCAATCAAATCAGCCAGACCACCGTGCGTAACGTCGTTGGTCGATTCAGCCTCGATCAACTTCTCTCGGACACCGCGAGCATCAACGAGCAAATCAAGAATGTCATCGACCTCCACACGGAGCCGTGGGGCACCCAGGTGACGGCGGTCGAAATCAAAGACATCATACTGCCCGACAATATGCAGCGCGCGATGGCGAAGGAAGCCGAGGCCGAACGCGAGCGTCGCGCGAAAATCGTGGCCGCCGAAGGAGAATACCAGGCCGCGGTTAAGCTCGGCGAAGCGGCCGACATCATCACACAGCATCCCGTGGCGCTTCAGCTCCGCACCCTCCAGACGATGGCGGAGATCTCGGTTGAAAAGAACTCGACCATCATCTTCCCCGCGCAGTTCATGACCACGGTTCAGGAAGCCATTGCGCTGATGTCAAAGGACTCGGCGTCAAAATAGTCGAGAGGATGATCCCGAACAAGCGGGAGGCCTTTCGCCGCGGGCTGATCAGGTCTATTTTAATCGAGTGAGACCTGGCGCGCGTGGTCGCGGCGGCGATGAGCTAATCGGGTCGAGCGGCTCGAGAGGAGCGACACCATGAGCAACGCAGACGAGAAACGCGTCAGTCGCATCGCCGAGCGCAATGGTTTTCGTCTGGAGAAGGCAGGACACGGAAAGGGGCACGGCCGTTTCTACATCGTGAATCCGGTCGAGGGCGCAAGGATGCGTTCCGGCGTCGCCGACCACGAGTATTCCTTTTCGTTGGAGGAAGCCGAGGCCTGGCTTTCCGCCCACCCGAAATGAGCCCGGAACTCGCCGGCGCGTTCCGCCGGAGCTAGTGGTCGAAATTTAACGCTTGGTTCCCGCGAAATCGAGCATCGCTAGCGGTTTCCGTTGGATCGCTCTTGACCCCATATGCGACCTTCTGACGGGCGAGCGCCGACAGCGGCTCCGCGCCCTAGAAAGCCGGGGGGATGAGCCAAGGCGCCGACTTGACCGATGCCGCGATCCGCATATTATTGTCGAAACCAGCGCGAGGTGAGACTGCGAGACCGCGTGGACGTTACCGACTTTGGTGCATGGCAAGCCCCGCGCAGCGAAGGGCCGATCTTGCCAATCGAGCCGTGTGATGGCAAATCAACTCGGCAAAGACGTTCACCAAGTTTATACCGGAGTATTCTATGGTCGGGCGACAGGACATGGGAAACTCCAAAATCATGATCATGGACCATGGGATCGCCGATCCCCGCGAAGGAAACGAGGGAGCTCCGCTTGGGCTTGCGTCGGGGCGCCTCGACCGCCGGTCGTTTCTGTTCGGCTCCGCCGCCAGTCTCGGAGCGCTTGGGCTCGCCGGTTGCGCGACGTCCGACGGCATGATCCCTGCCGACATGATGGCGCTTTACGGGCCGGCGCCCAACGAGAAATTCCCGATCCCGGCGGTCGATCTCAGGAAGGTCGATCCGAAATATTGGCGCCGGACCGTGCGCTACGACAGCAAGGAAGCGCCGGGCACGATTATCATCGATCCCGCCAATTACTATGTTTACCGCGTCGAAGGCGACGGAAACGCCACCCGCTATGGCGCTAATGTGAGCCGCCCCGGGTTCCTGTGGAACGGTGAAGCTTATGTGGGGCGCAAGGCCGAATGGCCCACTTGGACGCCGCCCAAGGAGATGATCGCGCGCCAGCCGGAGGCGCGCAAATATGCCGGCGGCATGCCGGGAGGTCTGGAGAATCCGCTCGGCGCCCGCGTGCTCTATCTCTATCAGAACGGGCGCTACACGGTCTGCACGATCTACAGCACCAGCGACCCCGGGACGAAAAGCTTCGCTCGTCTCGCGAAGGCATGCCCTTGGTTGACCGGGCCGACGCGAAAATCCCATCATTTCGCCGCCATTGCCCGCGACAAATAGCGGCTCATCCAACGAACGAACGGCTCGCCAATGTCGCGTATGCGTCCTCTTATCCTCTGTCTCGCGTTCGGCGCTCTCCTTTCGGGGAGCCATTCCGCCGTCGCGCAATATTATTATTATCAGCCCTATTCGGCCTATCCATCGGGTGGCGGCTATCCCGGCGAGCCAGCAGGGCGGCTATGGCGGCCCCTCGCGAGACGATTATGATTACGAACCGTCGCGGCGCCCGCGCGCGGGGCGCGATTACGACGACGATCTCGACAACGAGCAGCGGGCGGCGCCCGCCCAGCGCCTCCACCCGCGCGGCAGGGCCCGCGTCGCCGCTCTGCCGGCCGACGCCGATCCGAATTACTCCACCGCGATCGATTACGACGACGAGGTCGACCCCGAGACGACGGCGAGCCTGGTCGACGATCCGACCGGGGAGCGCTCCGGCGCGATCACCATCGACACGAAGAAGCGCAAGCTTTACCTGTCGGTCGGCGCCGGCCAGGCGATCGAATATGGCATTGGCGTCGGCCGCGAGGGGTTCGCCTGGAAGGGCGTCGCCCAGATCGGCCGCAAGGCGTTCTGGCCGGGCTGGACGCCGCCGCCGGAAATGCTGCTGCGCCGTCCCGATTTGCCCCGGCACATGGACGGCGGCATGGAGAACCCGCTTGGCGCGAGGGCGCTTTATCTGTTCAAGGGCGACAAGGATTCGATGTTCCGCATCCACGGGACCAACGAGCCGGACACGATCGGGCAGGCCGTGTCGTCGGGCTGCATCCGTATGCTCAACGCCGACGTGATCGACCTCTACCGGCGCGTCAACAAGGGCGCGCGCGTGGTGGTGAGGTGAAGGGCGCGGCGTGAACCGCCAGCGGCGCCTCTTCTAGTGATCGAAATCTGACGCTTGGTTCCCGCGCCAAGAAGCGGGTGGAAACGGCGCCGGTGGACCGCTTTTTGACCCTAGCGAACCTTTGGTCAGTCTCCGGGCGGAGCTTCACGAAAAAGCACGCCCAAATTGCGGTGACGTTCCAAGGCGAGACCGACTTGAAGGATCTTGCTCGTTCGTTAATTGCCTAGTGAACGCATCGAGGAGAGAAATATCATGTTACGCCTTCTCACCTTCACCGTAGCTTGTGCCGCAAATGTGATGTTTCTCGCCGCCTCTGGCTTGGCGGCTCAATACGGCACGGAAGAAGAAGCCAAGGCCATGCTGAAAGAAGCAGTCGTCGCGGTGAAACAGGACAAAGCAAAAGCACTCGATATGTTCAGCAAGGGCGGGGGCGGCTTTAGGGACCGCGATCTATATGTGTTTTGCGCCAACGCTTCGGATGGCGCTTTGACCGCGCATCCAACAATGAAGGGCGAGCACCTGCAGGACATTAAGGGCAAGAAAGGCTTCCCCTTGGGTCAGGAGATGATGCAGAACGCGACCCAAGGAACGATAAAAGAAGTGACTTATTGGTGGCCACGCCCTGGCACAGACACGCCACTGGAGAAGACCTCATTCTACACGAAAGTCGGCGATCAGATTTGCGGCGTGGGCTACTACAAGGAATGAACGCGGTACCCCTCTGCCGTAGTGTCACTAGCTGAAGCTTCCGCTGTTGGCGCATCGCTGACTTCGACATCATCTCCGCTCAGAGCCTGGAATGGGTTCCAAGCGTTAGGTTGTGACCACTAGCGCGTCCGAAAACGCCCCGGCGGGATTGCCGGCTTTCCGATGCGACCTATCATTTGGTTGACCAAAAATCGCGGCGGGACAGCACAGGAGAGCCCGATGACCCAACTCGCGAGCGAAGGCACGACCTCCAAAGGCGGGAAAGTCGTGTACACGGCCAAGACCCACACCACCGGTGGGCGCGAAAAGGGCGCCTCGCGCAGTTCCGATGGGCGCCTCGACGTCAAGCTTTCGCCTCCGGGCTCGGCGGGCGTCGGCACGAATCCGGAGCAGTTGTTCGCGGCCGGTTGGTCGGCCTGTTTCGAAAGCGCGCTCGGGGTGGCGGCCCGCAAAAGAAAGATTACTCCGCCGGCCGACTTGGCCATCGACGCCGAAGTCGATTTGCATCTGGCGGACGGCGAATATTTTCTCAGCGCCCGCCTGAATGTCAGCCTGCCCGGCGTCGATCGCGAAACCGCCAAGACGCTCGTCCAGGAAGCGCATGAAATTTGTCCGTATTCGAAAGCCACGCGCGGCAACATCGAGGTCGGGATCAATTTGGTCTGAGCCGGGTTAGCGATTCCGGGGGCGCGTCAGCAGATCGAATGGGTCCGCCAATGCCGACCGATGAAGCGGAGATCCTGCGTCAAGCCGAGCTATGGGGAGACTTGCGGCGCGGCGTCGCCGTCGCCACCGTGGTTCAGACGCTCGGCTCCGCGCCAAGGCCGCTTGGATCGCATCTCGTCGTCGAGGAATCCGGGCTCTTTTTCGGCTCGGCTTCAGGGGGCTGCGTCGAAGGCGACGTCATCACGGCGGCGCTCGATGTGATCGAAGATGGCGCGCCGCGGCTGCTGAACTTCGGCGGCGCGGATGAGGTCGCATGGCGCCCGGGACTGCCATGCGGCGGCGGCATCGGCGTCCACGTCCAAAAGCTCGACCAGGCCTTGCTGAAACTTCTCGCCGACATGCGCGGCGAATACGCTTCGCGGCGCGCCTGCGGGCTCGTCACGCCGCTCGACGGCGGCGCGCCCTGGCTGTTGCGCATGAGCGACGCCGTGGACGACATATCCGCCTCGACCCTGCGCGCGGGACGAAGCGCGCTCGTCGAGCATCGCGCCCGACCAATGTTCGTCTATGTGCACAGGCCGCCGACGCGGCTCGTGATCGTCGGCGCGGTGCATGCGGCGCAAGCGCTTGCCGCGATCGCGCGGGTCGCCAATTTCGAGGTCGTCGTCATCGATCCGCGCGCGGCTTTCGCGACCAGCGAGCGCTTTCCGGACACGGTTCTAATCCCGCGATGGCCGGACGACGCGCTGCCGGCGCTGGGACTTGACGCCTTCACGGCGCTCGCCGCCTTGAGCCACGATCCGAAGATCGACGACGCCGCGCTGTGTATCGCCCTGGCGTCGAACTGTTTCTATGTCGGCGCGCTCGGCTCCGCGGCGAGCCAGGCGCGACGCGCCGAGCGCCTTAAGGCGAGGGGCGTCGCGGCCGACGCGCTGGCGCGCCTGCGCGCGCCAATCGGACTCGACATCGGCGCCGTGAGCCCGACGGAAATCGCTGTCGCGGTGATGGGCGAGATCGTGCTGACGCAGCGCCGAAAGCCGTTGCGCGCGGAAACGGCGCGCGCGGGCGAACGCATGAGCGTCGCCGCCATCGTGCTCGCGGCGGGGCGCGGCGCGCGCTTTGGGGCCGCGCGCGGCAAGCTGCTCGCCGATTATCGCGGGCGTCCATTGGCGCGCTACGCGGTGGAGGCGGCGCTGGCGTCGAAAGCGTCCAAGACGATCGTCGTCACCGGTCACGCGCGCGGCGAGGTCGAGCAAGCGCTCGCTGGCCTGCCGGTAAACTTCGCGCATAATTTAGATTTCGCGAGCGGCGTCGCGTCGTCGCTGCGCGTGGGGCTCGCCTGCGCGGCGGACAGCGCGGGCGCGCTGATCCTGCTCGCGGACATGCCGGGTGTTGGGAGCGCGACCCTCGATCTATTGATCGCGGCGTTCGAGCGCGCGCCGGGATGCGCGGCGGTGGCGCCGGTATATCGGGGAAGGCGCGGCAACCCCGTGCTGCTTGGCGGCTCAATGTTCGCGAGCGTTGCAAGCCTGACCGGCGACGAAGGCGCGCGCGGCTTGCTGCGCGCCCGCGATGGGGTGATCGAGATCGCGGTCGACGACGAAAGCGTGCTCATGGATATCGATACGCGGGAAGATCTGGCGAGGGCGCTGGGCGGGGGGTGATACCAAATCCCATAAATTCCGACTCATCCAAGATGCGGCTCCCGTCATTGCGAGCGCGGCGAAGCAATTGAGGAGGGGCATGACGAAAGTTCCAGCCAAGCCGCGGCGCCCCTCATCCGACCCGGCTGCGCCGGGCCGCCTTCTCCCGCGGGCGGGAGAAGGGAGCCGCCGTTTGATTCGACTTCAGCAATCAAGAAACAAGGGCGCGAATCCTTCTCCCACTTGTGGGAGAAGGTGGCCCCACGTAGTGGGGTCGGATGAGGGCTCTCGCGACTTGGTTGGAACTTTCCATGGAGCCTCATCCAATCGCGATCCTCCCTCTTTCTTGCTTGCTTGCGCGAATTCCAGATATTGTGGATGGGCGCGGGCGTCCGATGTCACGACCGCGCGGCGATACAGGCGTTTGGGTTGTAATTTGCGTTTGAACGAAGCGGAGAGCAACCGTGCGCCAGATCAAACCTAGACGCGGCTTCGCGCTACTCGCGCACGCCGCGTTCGCCATCGCGCTATCGTCCTGCGCCGGGATCGAGCCGAACGAGGCCACATCCCCTCCGGTCGGTTGCAGGTCGGGCGTCGACTGCGACAGGAAATGGTCGCGCGCGACGGCGTGGGTGGCGCAAAACGCGTTTTACAAAATAGAGACGCGGACCGACTGGCTCATTCAAACCTTCGAACCGGTAGGCAAAAGTCCGGGAACCGCGATGAAGGTGGAAAAGCTCGCGGCGCCGGACGGCTCGGTGGAACTCGTGCTGGAAATCCGCTGCGCCAATTTTCTCGGCTGCGTTCCCGACCTCGGCTGGTTGACAGAATCATTCGTCGCTTATGTGGGCGGAACCTCCGACGCTCATCGTCGCCATGCCGCCGCCGCCGAAGTATACGCCAGGCCTGCCCTTGCTTGGCAATCCGCTCGCGATCTTTCAGTGATCCGCGGGCGTCGCGCCGTCCCGCCGGGGCTCTCTCTTCGGCGCTTTACCGGAGATGCGCGCCAGCAGCGCGCGCCAGCGCGGCTCGACCCACTCGCCGAAGCCGTCCAGATAGAGGTAGACGACCGGCGTCGTAAAGAGCGTCAGCGCCTGGCTGACGATCAGCCCGCCGACGATGGCGATGCCGAGCGGACGGCGCACCTCGCCGCCATTGCCGAAACTGAACGCGAGCGGCATCGCGCCAAGGATCGCCGCCATCGTCGTCATCATGATGGGACGAAAACGCAGGATGCAGGCCTCGTATATCGCGTCGTACGACGATGCGTTGCGCGCGCGCCGCGCGTCGATTGCGAAATCGATCATGAGAATCGCGTTCTTCTTGACGATGCCGATTAGCAAAATCACGCCGATGAACGCGATGATGCTGAATTCGGTGTGGAACAACATCAGCGCCAGCACCGCGCCGACGCCCGCCGACGGCAGCGTCGAGAGAATGGTGATCGGATGGATGTAGCTCTCGTAGAGGATGCCGAGCACGATATAAACCGCGACGATCGCCGCCGCGATCAGCAATGGCTGCGTGCGCAACGACTCCGCGAAAAGCTGCGCCGTGCCGGTTAACGAGCCGCGCAAGGTCGAGGGCATTTTGATCTCTTTGACCGCGCGTTCGATATCTTCGACCGCCTGGCCGAGCGAAGCGCCGACGGCGAGATTGAACGAGATCGTCGTCGCGACAAACAGCCCCTGATGATTGATCGCCAGCGCCGTGTGGCCCGGCACGTAACGGGCGAAGGCGGGCAGGGGCACCATCGTCTCCTGGCTCGTGCTAACGGGCGAACCCGTCGACGCCACCGCATTGCCGACGACGGCGATCGAATTGTTCTGCGCGTTGCGGGCCGTCGCGGTGATGCTCGCCATATTCGTGGCGGCGGCGCTTTCGCTGGTCGAGGGCGTCGAAGGCCTGGTCGCGGCGCTGGTCGAGACGACAACGTTTCCGACTGGCGCGTTGGTCAAACTCGTGCCCCTCGCCGGCGCCCCGGAAGTCGAAACATAGACGTTTTGCAGCTCCGAGGGACGCTGCGTATAGCGCGGGTCGATCTCCATGACGACGTGATATTGGTTGTTGGCCTGATAAATGACCGACACTTGCCGCTGCCCGAAGGCGTCATAAAGCGTGCTGTCAATCTGCGCCACGCTGAGCCCCAGCCGATAGGCGGTGTCGCGATCGATCTCGACATCCGACTCCAGCGCCTTCAGTTGCTGGTCCGAACTTACGTCGCGAAGCACGCCGCCGTGCTGCAAGGCCTCGACGAGCTTCGGCGTCCAGGAATACAGTTCGGGGCCGTTGCCGAGCAAGGTGTACTGATATTCGGCGTTGCTCTGGCGCGCGCCGACGCGAAAATCCTGGATGGCGGTGAGAAAAATCTCCCCGCCCGACAACTGCGCCAGCCTCGGCCGCAAGCGCGCGATGATTTCGTCGGCGGAGGCCTTGCGCACGCCGAGCGGCTTAAGATTTACATAGACCGACGCGGTATTGATCGCCGCCGCGCTGCCGCCGCTGCCGGCGCCCGTGAAGCCGATGACATTTTCCACATCCGGATCCTGTCGCACGATGGCGATCATCTCCACGAGCTTCTTTCGCATGGTCTGGAACGAGACGGACTGATCGCCGCGCAACACGCCCGTGATGCGCCCGGTATCCTGCTCTGGAAAGAAGCCCTTGGGCACGATGATCAGCAGATAGACGTTCAGCGCGATCGCGCCGAACAAAATCAATATGACCAGCCGGGGATGCGAGAGCGCCACGATCAGCGTGCGCTCATAGCCGGAAAGCATGCGGTCGAACAACGTCCGCTTCTTTTTTCCGCCGTCCTCTTCCCCAGGTTTTGGCCGCAACAACAGGGCGCACAGCATCGGCGTCGTCGTCAGGGAAATGACGAGCGAAATCAGAATGGCGATAGAGAGAGTCAACGCGAATTCGCGGAAAAACCGTCCGGGAATGCCGCCCATGAACAGGATCGGCGTGAACACCGCGATCAGCGACATGCTGATCGAAAACACCGTAAAGCCGACCTCGCGCGCCCCGAGCATCACCGCCTCGAGGCGCGGCATTCCCGCTTCCAGGTGTCGCGACACGTTTTCGACGACGACGACCGCGTCGTCCACGACGAAGCCCGTGGCGATGGTCAAGGCCATGAGCGAAAGAATGTCGAGGCTGAAACCGGCGAGATACATGACGCCGAACGAGCCGACGATCGAGATCGGCACGGCGATGCTCGGGATGATCGTCGCGCGTGCGTCGCGCAGGAAAAAATACACGACCATGATCACGAGCAACACGGCGATCACCAGCGTCGTCTCGGTGTCTTCCAACGATGCGCGGATGGTCAGCGATTTGTCGCCGGCGATCTTCACGTTCAAGCCGGCGGGCATCGCCGCCTCCATGCGCGGCAATTCCGCTTTGACGCGATCCACCGTGTCGATGATATTGGCGCCTGGCTGCGTGAACGGAATCACCGCGACCGCCGGGTCCTCGTCGAAATATCCGTCGTTGCGCAGGTCTTCGACCGAGTCCAGGACCGTGGCCACGTCCCTCAAACGCACCGCGTCGCCGTTGCGATAGGCGATGACCAGCGGCGCATAGTCGGCGGCGCGCGTGGCCTGATCGTTGTCGTAGATCTGATAGCGTTGCGAGCCCTGTTCGATGATGCCTTTCGGGCTGTTGGCGTTGGCCGAGGCGAGCGCGGCGCGCACGTCCTCCATGCTCACGCCATATTTGTTTAGCGCGTCGGGATTGAGTTCGACGCGCACGGCGGGCAGCGTCGCGCCGCCGATGATGACCTGTCCGACGCCTTCCAGTTGCGAGAGCCGCTGCTGCAAAACATTGCTCGCCGCGTCGTACATCTGGCCGCGCGTCAGCGTCTTGGAGGTCAGAGCCAGAATGACGATCGGCGCGTCGGCCGGATTGACCTTGCGATAAGTCGGGTTCGTGCGCAGGTTCGTCGGCAGGTCCGCCCTCGCCGCGTTGATGCCCGCCTGCACGTCGCGCGCGGCGCCGTCGATGTTGCGATCCAGTCCGAACTGCAGGGCGATGCTCGTGAGCCCAAGACTGCTCGATGAGGTCATCTCGGTCACGTCGGCGATCTGACCGAGATGGCGCTCCAGCGGGCTCGCGACGCTGTTCGCCACGGTTTCCGGGCTCGCGCCAGGAAGCTGCGCCAGCACCCTTACGGTCGGAATATCGACCTGCGGCACTGGCGCGACCGGCAGCTTGAAGAAGGCTAGCGCTCCAGCAAGCGCGATGGCGATGGTCAACAGCGTCGTCGCGACCGGACGCGCGATGAAAGGCGCCGAGATGTTCATCGCGGCGCCTCGCGAGAGGGTGGAACGCCCTGGACCCGGCGCGCGAGACGGTCGAAAAACAGGTAGATCACCGGCGTGGTGAAGAGGGTCAGCACTTGGCTGAAGATGAGGCCGCCGACGATGGCGTAACCCAGCGGCCGCCGCAATTCCGATCCCGAGCCGCTACCGAGCATCAGCGGCAGCGCGGCGAGAATCGCCGCCATCGTCGTCATCAAGATCGGCCGAAAGCGCAACAGGCACGCCTGGTAGATCGCGTCGCGCGGAGCCATTCCCTCGTGGCGTTCGGCGTCGAGCGCGAAGTCGATCATCATGATCGCGTTCTTCTTGACGATGCCGATCAGAAGAATGATGCCGATGATCGCGATGATGTCGAGTTCGTAGCCGAACAACATGAGGATCAGGAGCGCGCCGACGCTGGCCGACGGAAGCGTCGAGAGGATCGTGATCGGATGGATGAAGCTCTCGTAGAGCACGCCGAGCACGATATACATCGTGGCGATGGCGGCGGCGATCAGCAGCAGTTCGTTCGTCAGCGAAGAACGGAACGCCGCCGCGGCGCCCTGATAGGCCATGATGAAGCTCTCGGGCAGGCCGATGTCCTTCTTGGCCTGCTCGATCGCCTCGATCGCCTCGCCGAGCGAAGCCTTCGGCGCCAGGTTGAACGAGATCGTCGTCGCGGGAAACTGGCCGAAATGGCTGAGCAGCAGCGGCGCCGATTGCTGCCGCGTCGATACGAAGGCCGCGAGCGGCGCCTGGCCGTTGGTGGTCGAGGACGACGACGGCAAATAGATCGCGGAGAGACTGTCGAGCCGGCTTTGCAGCGACGGATCGGCCTCCATGATTACGCGATACTGGTTGGACTGCGTGTAGATCGTCGCGATGATGCGCTGGCCGAAGGAATCATAGAGCGCATTGTCGATGGTCGAAGGCGTGACGCCGAATCTCGCCGCCGTCGCGCGGTCGATTGTAAAGTTCACCGACAAGCCGCTCTGCTGCAAATCGCTCGCGACATCGGCGAGCACCGGCGACTGCCGCAGCCGCCGCACGAATTGCGGGGTCCAGCTGCTGGAATTCGGAGCCGCGGGGATTTTCAAGCACGAATTTATATTGCGCGCGCGTGATGCTGGCGTCGATCGTCAAATCCTGCACCGGCTGCATGTATAGCGCGGCCCCGGCGACGTGGGCGGTTTCCTGCCTGAGCCTGCGAATGATCTGGCTCGCGGAAAGAACGCGCTGATCGAAAGGCTTCAGGGCGATGAGAAAGCGGCCGGCGTTCGGCGTCTGGTTGGTTCCATCGACGCCGATGAAGGAGCTAAGGCTCTCGACATCCGGGTCCTTGAGGATCGCGTCGGCGAGTTCGTTCTGCAGCCGAGTCATTTCCGAAAACGACGCGCTCTGCGGCCCCTCCGATATCGCCTGGATGAGCCCGACATCCTGAACCGGGAAAAAACCCTTGGGGATCGCTATATAGAGCCCCGCCGTCACCGCCACGGTGGCCAGCGCGACAATGAGCGTGGCGGTTTGATGATCGAGCACGACCTCAAGCGCCCGGCCATAATGTTCGATGATTTTTTTGAAGCCGCGCTCCGCCGCGAGATCGAAGCGGTTGCGTTCGGCGTCGGGGCGATGATGGATGAGCCGCGCCGACATCATCGGCACCAGGGTCAGGGAGACCGCCGCGGAGATCACGATCGTCGCGGCGAGCGTGATCGCGAATTCATGGAACAGCCGTCCAGTCACGTCGCCCATGAACAGCAGCGGAATCAGCACCGCGATCAGGGAGACGGTCAGCGAGATGATGGTGAAGCCGATCTGTCCCGAGCCGCGCAGCGCCGCCTGCATCGGCTCTTCGCCGCCTTCGACATAGCGGGCGATGTTCTCGATCATCACGATCGCGTCGTCGACGACGAAGCCGGTCGAGATCGTAAGCGCCATGAGCGAGAGATTGTCGAGGCTGAAACGCAACAGATACATGACGCCGAGACAGCCGATCAGGGACAGCGGCACGGAGAGGCTGGGGATGAGTGTCGCCGCGAAGGTGCGCAGAAAAACGAAGATCACGAGAACGACGAGAACGATCGCGAGGCCAAGCTCGAATTCCACGTCGGCGACGGAGGCGCGAATTGTCGTGGTGCGATCGTTGACGGTGTCGACTTCGACCGCGGCCGGAAGGTTCGCCTTAATCTGCGGCAAGAGGCGCTTGATGTTGTCCGCGACCTGAATCACATTGGCGCCCGGCTGGCGCTGAATGTTCAAAATGATCGCCGGCGCGCGGTTGCTCCAGGCCGCGAGAAATCTGTTCTCGGGCCCCTTGATGACGTTGGCTACGTCGGACAGACGCACTGGATTGCCGTTGCGATAGGCGATGAGGATGGCCTTATATTCGTCGGCGGTCGTCAGCTGGTCGTTGGCGTTGATGCTCGACGACTGCGCCGGGCCGTCGAAATTGCCCTTCGGCATATCGACGGTGGCGTTGCCGATGATCGTGCGCACGTCGTCGATGTTGAGGCCATAGGCGGCGAGCGCGCGCGGGTTGATCTGCACCCGCACCGCGGGCCTGTGGCCGCCGCTTATGGTCACGAGTTCAACGCCGGGCTGCTGCGAGATTTTTTGCGCGAGCCGCGTCTCGCTCAAATCCTCGAGATCGATCAGCGAGAGGGTCTTCGACGTGACCGCGAGCGTTAGAATCGGCGCGTCGGCGGGATTGACCTTGGCGTAGATCGGCGGCGCCGGCAGGTCCGCCGGCAAAAGATTGTTGGCCGCGTTGATCGCCGCCTGCACTTCCTGTTCGGCCACGTCGAGCGTAATGTCGAGATTGAATTGCAGCGTGATGATCGAGGCGCCGCCGGAACTCGCGGACAGCATTTGATTGAGGCCCTGCATCTGGCCAAGCTGCACTTCGAGCGGCGCCGTGACCGCCGAGGTCATGACCTCGGGGCTGGCGCCCGGATAAAAGGTTTGAACCTGGATCGTCGGATAGTCGACCGCCGGCAGCGTGGCGAGCGGCAGCAGGCGAAAGGCCGAGGCGCCCGCGAGCAAAATCGCGACCATCAGCAAGGTCGTCGCGACCGGGCGCAAGATGAAAGGCTCTGAAACGTTCATCGACTTTCGCTCGCTCGTGACCGCCGCGGGGACTATTTTCTGCGGCTGTGGTTGCGCCGGGCTCTTGGCCTCGTCAGGAATTTCGACGAGCGCGCCTTCGCGCAGCCGGTCGGTTCCTTCGGTCACGACGCGGTCGCCGGGCGCGAGCCCGGAAATCACCTGCGCCATATCGTCATCCGTGGGTCCAAGCTTTAGCACGTGGACGGCGACCTTATTGTCGGCGCCGACGACATAGGCATAGGCGCCGGGCGCGCCGCGCTGGATCGCCGCCGTCGGGATCGTGACGACATCGCGCAGCGTGTCGAGCAGCAGATTCGCATTGACGAATTGGCTCGGAAACAGCTTGTTCTCGTTGTTCTCGAATTGAGCGCGCAGCTTGACCATGCCCGTGGTGGTGTCGACTTCATTGTCTATCGTCAGCAGTTGGCCGGTCGCCAGTTTCGTCACATTGGCGCGATCGTAAGCGTCGACCTGCAATGGAACGTCCGCGTTCACCTTGGGCAAGATGTTCGGCAACTCGTCCTCGGGGACTGGAAAAATGACGGTGATCGGTTGCAACTGAGTGAGGACCGCGATCATGCTGGTGGTCGAGGTCTGCACATAATTGCCGGGATCGACGAGACGCAGGCCCACGCGGCCATCGACCGGCGAGATGATGTGCGCGTAGATCAGATTGAGCTTCTGCGCGTCGATCAGCGCCCGGTCGGTCTTCACCGATCCCTCCAACTGCTTGACGAGATAGACCTGATCCTCCTCGGTCTGTCGCGCGATCGAATTTTGCCGCAACAGCGTTTGGTAGCGGGCCAGATCGATTTTCGCCTGGTCGAGCAGTCCCTGGTCGTGAATGAGCTGGCCTTCGAATTGCGCCTGTAAAATCTCGTAAGGGCGCGGATCGATTTGCGCCAGAAAATCGCCCTTCTTGACCATCTGGCCTTCGCGAAAGGCCACTTGCGTCAGCTGGCCGTTGATTTGCGTCACGACATTGACGGTCGCGAGCGGCGTCACCGTGCCGAGGCCGTTGACGATGACTCTGATATCGCCTTTGCCGATGGTCGCGGCTTTGATCGAAACAGCGCTTTGCGTCTGCTTCGATTGCGTTCCCCGAGACAAAAACAGCCGCGCCAATCCGTAGGCGCCGAGTATCAACAACAGGGCGATGAGAACCCTTGGCGCCGCGCGCCGAATGCGCTCGCCTCGGCTGTCCTTGTTCCCTGCGTGTATCTCTTCCGAAACCATCGTTCCACCGACTTGACGCTTAAGCACAAAGCCCAGCATGGCGGCGCGTCGGCCAAATCAACCGACACAAGTCGCGCGCGCAACATGATCAAAAAGCCCATTCCACGCAAGAAGGCGATTCTCGGCTAAACACAGAAAAGATAGGCGCCTCGCAGTAATTCTGGGGAATACCGGCGCAACATCTTGACTGGGCAATATCATTATTGCAGCATCAAACAAGTACAGTCAAGCTTGCGACCGGTCGAGATTTTGGCCAAGCTTCGTCCAAAGGCCGTCAAGCCGCGCAATCGGCGCGAATCAGGGAAAGCCACGATGAGCGATCGAGCTGAGCGCGGCGAGTCGCGCGCCTCTATCGCGGGTCGCGATGCTTTTCGCGCTCCTTCCCGCGCGCGGGAAGCTTGCGGAATGACGAGAGGCGCGTTGCTTTTCGCGGCGGCCGTGGCGCTATCGGCCTGCGAGGTTGGCCCCGACTATGTTCCGGCGCTCGCTCCCATACCGCAGAATTTCAAGGAGTTGCGGGGCAGGGCGCTGAAAGGCTTCAAAGTCGCGGCGCCGCGGGAAAGCGTTGACGCGGGGCCATGGTGGCTGGTCTACCGCGACCCCGTGCTCGATTCGCTCGAGCGCCAGGTCGAAATCTCGAATCAGACCGTCGCGGCGGCGGCGGCGGCCTATGAACAGGCGCGCACGCTGATACGCACGGCGCAAGCCGCGCTGTTTCCGACCGTGACGGCGAGCTACAGCGCCACCCGCACTTATACGGGCGCGGCGCTGCTCGGCGGCTCTTCCACGACGACGGCGAGCGGCGGCGCGGTCGCCTCCACCGGGAGCGGAGCGGCGACGAGCCGCCATGGCGTCACGACCACGGTCGAAACGACGCAGGCCGCGCTGACCTGGGACCTGGACGTTTGGGGGAAGATTCGCCGCCAGATCGAAAGCAATGTCGCGGGCGCTCAGGTCAGCGCCGCCGATCTCATCAACGCCAAGCTTACGGCGCAAGCCCAGCTCGCGTTGGCTTATTTCAATCTGCGCGCGGCCTACTCGCTTAGAAGCCTGCTGGAAAAGACCGCCGCGGAATATAAAAAGACCGTGACGATCACGCAATATCAATACAAGGGCGGCACGGTCTCGGAGGCCGATCTCGTCGCCGCCGAGACGCAGTATATGTCGGCGCAGGCCGCGGCGATCAGCACCAATGAGACAATCGCGCAGTTGCAGCACGCGATCGCCATGCTGATCGGCAAGCCGCCAAGCGAGGTGAACCTGCCGCCAGATGCTGCTCACCGGCGCCATTCCGCCTTTCCCCGTCGGCGTGCCGTCGCAACTGCTGGAGCGCCGGCCGGACATCGCCGCCGCCGAACGCGTGATGCAGCAGGAGAACGCGCTGATCGGCGTCGCGATCGCCGCCTATTACCCGGACGTCACCATCTCGGCGGATCTCGGCTACACCGGCTTGATGTCGCTGCCGATCAATCCGGCGCATGAATTCTGGGCGATCGGCGGCATGGCGCTCGAGACCGTGTTCGAGGGCGGCGCGCGCTCGGCGCAGGTCGACTCCGCGAAGGCGACCTATCTCGAAGCCGTCGCCAATTACCGTCAAACCGTCGTGATCGCGTTTCAGCAGGTCGAGGATCAGCTCGCGGGGATCCGCGTGCTGAGCGCGGCGCTCAGAGTTCAGGAGAACGCCGTCGTCGAGGCGCGCAAGGCGGTCACGGTGTTTCTCAACCAATATCGCGCGGGAACCGTGGCTTTCACCGCCGTCGTGGTCGCCGAGGCCGCGCTGCTATCGGCGGAACAGGCCGCGCTGGCGACGCGGCAGAATCTCTTCATCGCCAGCGTCACCCTGATCGAAGCGCTTGGCGGCGGCTGGGACAAGTCAAGGCTGCCGACGCCGGGTGAAGTCTCGACCGGAGTCTCGATCTTCCCGCAGTATTGAACTCAAGCCGCCAAAGCTCCCAATAATACCAAAACATCCAAGATTCAGGCTGAAACGGAGGAGGCGCATGTCCGGGACATTTAAGCCGATAGCTTTGCCGTTGATTTTTGGGCTGATGTGGTCCGATGTCGCGCTATCGCAGGACATAACAAAATTCAACATCCTCGAAACCCATGCGCCCGCGACGATCGATGCAATCAAAATCTCGAATCAGAACTTCGCGTTTCGCAAATTCGACTTGCAAAAATATGGCGGGCTGCAGTGGCCGATTATATCGTTCAACATCTCGAACAAAGGGCGCGTGACCATTAAGCGGATATACCTGCGAGCCGTTCTGAAGGCGCCCGGCAGGTCGGTTCCTTTTGCCGACCATAATATCGATTACGCCATCCCTGGCGGCCTCGCGCCGGGAGAGTCCAAACATGTCGCCCTCGACGCCGACACCGTTGGCGATTGGAGTTCCGTCACCAAGGAAGTCGCCCACAAGGCGTCTTTCCTTCTAACGGTGACAGCGGTCGAAGACGCCGGCGGAAACAAGCTCGTCAAATAATACGAGTCTTCCCCTTCCGCGGCCTCCTCCCGTCATTGCGAGGAGGCCATAGGGCGCCCGAAGGACGCCCGTCCGGGGACGGGCTATGCCGACGAAGCAATCCAGGGGCCGCATGTGACTCCTGGATTGCTTCGCTGCGCTCGCAATGACGGCGAGCCGTTTCTTGGATGAGCCGGAACTGGCTCAATCGCGCTGGGGTCGGGCGAAGGCGTGTTCGGGCTGCATCAGGGTTCGGGCGCCTCGACGCCGGCCTCGGTTGGTTGAGCCCCAGCGGTGGGGGAATTCGCGGAAACCAACTGCTCGCGCAGCATTCGAATATTACGATAGGTGGTTTCATGAATATAAATATGACCCCGTTCGTCGTGCGCGAACAGCGAGGCGGTCGGGTCGTTTCGAACTTTCCGCAAGGCGTTGGTGATCACATTGAGACATTCCGCGAGTTGACGCCCGTCGCCGAGTTGCACGTGTCGTTGCATGTCGCCGAGGTTCAGGCCATGGAGCGACGGTATGCCCTGCGCGAGCGGTGTTTCGCGCGCCAATTCGAAAAAGACCTGCGCGACGACAAAATTGCCCGAGATTAGATTGAAGATCTGGATTGCCTCGTCGATCGCGGTCGCGGCGAGCGCGCCGGCCTGCATCCTTGACGGATCGTGTTCGTGGGCCTGTCCGCCCAGCGCCTTGGCGATTTCATTCTCCATCCAGCGCCGCGCCTCTGGTGGCGCCGATTTAATTTGTTCCGCCGAAAACGTGAAGCTGGTCATGCATTCTCTCCTGTTTGTCCGCGTTTACGACCAAGTGACGCCAAGATCGGCCCGACCCGGCCTCATCGCCACATGCCGCGCATCTTCGCCCCGACATCGACGCGCACTTGCCTGGCGCCTTGCCGCTCGCCCGGTTCGGCCGCCGCCAGCGGCCATGTCAAGCATTCGAAGCGATGCAGCAGCGTCGCCGGAATGAAGCGGGTTCGCGAGGCGTAGACGTGGCGGTCCCCCTTGGGATGCTGGCCATGGGTGAAGAAGCGTTGCGGCGCGACAATGTGCAGACTGTCCTTCGCCCGGGTCATGGCGACATAGAGCAGCCGGCGCTCCTCTTCAATTTCCGCCGTCGTCCCGGCGCCGAGGTCGGAGGGGATGCAGCCGTCCACGGCGTTGAGGATGAAGACCGATTTCCATTCCTGTCCCTTGGCGGAATGGATCGTCGACAGGATCAGATAATCCTCGTCGAGCAGCGGCGCGCCGGCCTGATCGCTGGTCGCGTCCGGCGGGTCGAGCGTCAATTCGGTGAGGAAGCGCTCGCGCGAGGGATAGCCCGCCGCGATCTGTTCGAGTTGCAGCAGGTCGGCGAGGCGCGTGGCGGCGTCGTCGTGAATGCGTTCCAGCCGCGGCTCGTACCAGCGCCGCGCGCACGCGATCTCGGCGGGCCAGCCGGCCTTGCCCGAGCGAAGATGTTGAAGCGTCGCGACGAAGCCGGTCCAGTCGTCGCCCGAGCGCGGCGGCGCCGGAATTTCCGCGAGAGCCGAAATCGGATCGGGTCGCTCGGCCATCAGGTCGAGCGCGCGCCGCGCCGTCGACGGCCCGACGCCGGGCATAAGCTGCATGATGCGGAAGCCCGCCACCCGGTCGCGCGGGTTTTGGGCGAAGCGCAGCACCGCCAGCATGTCCTTGACGTGGGCGCTGTCGAGAAACTTCAACCCGCCGAACTTGACGAAGGGGATGTTGCGGCGGGTCAGCTCCAGTTCGAGCGGGCCGCTGTGATGCGACGCGCGGAACAGCACGGCCTGCTGCTTGAGGCCCGCGCCGGTTTCCCGGTTTTCCAGCACGCGCTCGACGATGTAGCGGGCCTGATCGGCCTCGTCGCGCACGCTGACGATTTGCGGAAGCTCCGCCGACTGGCGCTCCGTCCAGAGATTCTTGGTGAAACGCTCGCGGGCGAGTTCGATCACCCCATTGGCCGCGGCCAGGATCGGCTGCGTCGAGCGATAGTTGCGATCGAGCGTGATGATGTCGGCGGCGGGGCTGAAGGCGTTGGGGAAATCGAGGATGTTGCGGACGGTCGCCGCGCGGAAGGAATAAATCGACTGGGCGTCGTCGCCGACAACCGTGAGGCCGCGCCCGCCGGGCTTCAACGCCAGCAGGATCGAGGATTGCAGGCGGTTGGTGTCCTGATATTCGTCGACCAGAACATGGTCGAACCTGCCGCCGATGTCGTCCGCCAACGCCGGCTCGGCGGCGGTCTGCGCCCAGTAGAGCAGAAGGTCGTCGTAATCGAGAACGTTTTGCGCCTGCTTGGCCTCGACGTAAGCCGCGAACAAATCGCGAAGCTGCGCCCGCCATCCCGCGCACCAGGGAAACGCGTCCCGCAGCACCTCGTCGAGCGGCAGTTCCGCGTTGACGGCGCGGGAATAAATGGCGAGGCAGGTTCCCTTGGTCGGGAACCGGCTCGCCGTCTTGGAGAAGCCAAGTTCATGACGGGCGAGGTTCATCAGATCGGCGGAATCTTCCCGGTCATGGATCGTGAAATTGGGATCGAGCCCGATCTGCTCGGCGTAGTCGCGCAAGATGCGCGCGCCAATCCCGTGGAACGTGCCGGCCCATGCGAGCGCGTCGGTCATGAGCCCGGCGTTCGCTCCCATCGCCTGCGCGCAGATGCGCTCGACGCGGCGCGTCATCTCGGCCGCCGCCCGACGGGAGAAGGTCATCAGCAGGATACGGCGGGGGTCGGCGCCGTTGACGATCAAATGCGCGACGCGATGGGCGAGCGTGTTCGTCTTGCCGGACCCGGCCCCGGCGATGACGAGAAGCGGAGCCGCCGGCGCGCGCTCCATTCTCCCGCGCGCCATGTTCGACGGCCCGTCGCTGCTCGGGATTGAGTTTCTCCAGATAGGCCAAAGGCGTCGCTTGCGAATTGGTGGATGGGGCAGGGCGGCCCAGTGAACCACATTTCTCGTTTTGTTCGCAAGGGCTCGCGCGAAGCCAAATAGCGAGTTGGTTCGTCGAGGGCGATGTGCGCGAAGCGCGCGCTCAAAGAGCGAACCCTGTCGGCGTCGCGAGATCGTCGTCGCTCGCGGTAAAGCCCTCGGCGACGATTCCGCCGGCGTCTCCATCGGCGTCACCCGCTCTATTATTTCGAGCGGCGCATAGCAGCGGCAGTCCGAATAGACCTACGAACCATGCTGAAAGGGCGACGAGTAGATTGCTCCACCAAGGATTCCCAATGACGAATCCAACCGCCAGCATAGTGGCCGCGAGCAGATTGCTGGCCTCGGCGAATTTGCGCGCGAACACATACGCCTCGATAAGTTCTTTCTCATTGGTGAACTCGTCGTCTTCAGTCGTATGGACCACGAAGAAGCTCTCGCGCTCCGACATCGCAATCATACCGGCGCTCAATGCCGCGACTAACCATACGATGGTAAACCAGGCATCGTGATAGATGACGCCAATGAAAGTCCCGAACACGTCGATAATAAAAAATAGTTTAAGAATACGATCCATGCGGCGATGAGCCGCCCGCCAAGCGTTAGTGATCAAAGTATCAGTCATCAGCGCGCCTATACGCGGTCCGGCCAACCTTGCGCCAGACGGTCTGGAGCGGCGGCGGGTTGGCATTGAGCATCTGATGACGGGGCGTTATCAATCCGGTATTGTACCTACGCGCCGCCGCCGACGGAAGTTCGAAGACAAAGGCGCGGCGTTTGCATTCGCCTTGCTTCGCTCGCGCCCGCGCAAAAACGCGCATCGGAGGGCGCCATTCGCGCGCCAGCGAACGCCGCGCTCTGTTCGCGGTCCGATTAGCAGCCTGGTTCGCCAGGGTCGCTTCAATCCGGAATCAACTCACTTCGCGAGTTTTTTCCCCGCGATGAATCCTCCAACGAGCGCCAGCGCAAAAAGCTGCATCGGCGAAAGCTCGCGTCCCAGCCGCATCGCCGCGGCCAGTTGGTCCTGTTGGGCGCCAGCCGCGAGCAAATGCTGTAGAAGCGAATCGATATCCTCGACGGGCGCCGACGCGGACGCCATCGCGGCGAGGCGCAAACGGCGGGCGCGCCGACGCGCCATCCCGATAGCCCAGATCGTGATCGCGGTCGCCCCATAGGCCGCGCAGACGATCAGCGCGGCGACGATGCGCCCTTGCGACGCCCGGAGATAGGCATAGACGGCGAAAGTGCCAAACCCCAGGCTGACGGCGGCGAACAGCGCCACGGCCCCCGCGGCGGCGGCGCCGAGAAGGAAATCGCCCAGGCGCCGTTCGGTCGCGGCGCCCAAAAGGCCTGTCAGCCAGCGTATCATGCGCGATCAGCCACGCGATCGGCTCATCATGCCGAGCCACATTCCCACGCCGAAAGCGATCAACACCGCCGTCAACGGATTGCGCTCGATGCTGGCCTCGATTTCGCCACTCGCCGCGCGAGCGTGATTCCGCGCTTCGGCGGCCGTATTGCAATCTGTCTTTGGCGTCTCCGACGGCCTCGGAGACGCCAACGCCGGCGGCCTGCGTCTGACGTTGCAACAGTTTGCTAATCGTTTCGGCCAGACGCGCGACATCCTCCCGGATGGCGGCCAAATCCGCGGTGACGTCGCCTTCGGTATTCTTGGACATGGACATCTCCAACATGACGACGCCGGCGACGTCGAACCGGCACCCGCGCGGAAAAGTGACACGAATTTAAGCGCGTCGAGGATAGTTAGTCGAGGATAGTTAACCGCGCCGCTCGGATAACGGAGAATTAGCGCGTGCAAAGCAGCCCAGCAAGGCCCGCGTCGACCGGCGCGCCCCGCCACGAGCGATGTTCGCCGACTTTGCCGGGGGTTCTTCGGTCGGCCTTGCCTCCGTCGCGGTTTCGCACCATCTCCCCGAAATGGTTACCGTCAAACTCTTCGCGGCTAAACGGCCACGAATATTCAAGGATCGGCGCTCACGGCCGTCGTCTTTGGCTGCGTAATCATTGCTTGCCTCTATTTTGGCCGCGAGGTCTTGGTGCCGATCGCGCTCGCGGTGCTCATGAGCTTCTTGCTCGCCCCACCGGTTCGGCTACTGCAAGGCTGGCGCGTGCCGCGCGTTCTCGCCGTCATCGTCGTGGTGGTCGTCGCGTTCGCGGCGATCTTCAGCCTGGGCGGGCTGATGGTGGCGGAGGTCAACGAGCTGGCGAGCGACCTGCCGCGTTATCAATCGACGTTGCGCGAAAAGATTCAAAGCCTACGCGGCGCGACGGCCGTGACCGGCACGCTCGAACGCGCTTCGGAGGTGTTGCAAGAGTTAAACAGCGACCTCAATATGCCGAAACGCGGCGCTCCGGCGCGCGCTACTCCGACGCCCAGGAGCGAACCTTCCAGCGACGTCATTCAGGTGGAAATAGCGCAACCCAGCTCCAGCGCTCTGCAGACGCTTGGGGCCATCGTCACGTCGCTGGTTAGCTCCTCTCACCACCAGCGCGATTGTCGTGATCTTTGTAATTTTCATTCTCGCTCAAAGGCAGGATTTGAGGAACCGGCTGGTCCGACTCGCCGGATCAAGGGATATACCGCGCACGACCGCGGCGTTTGACGACGCGGCCCAGCGGCTCAGCCGGCTTTTCCTTACCCAAGTCGCGCTCAACGCGGGCTTCGGGCTCGTAGTGGGCGCGGGGTTGTGGATCATCGGCGTTCCCAGCGCCCCGTTGTGGGGAATGCTGGCGATGATTTTCCGTTTCGTGCCTTACATCGGCCCCCTCATCTCGGCGATCTTTCCCCTTGTCCTCGCGGCGGCGGCCGGGACGGGCTGGGCCATGGTCCTATGGACGGCGGTGTTGTTCGCGATCGCGGAAACCGTGGCCGGGCAGATCATCGAGCCCTTGGCCTACGGACATAGCTCGGGACTTTCACCGATCGCCGTCATCACCTCCGCCACGTTCTGGACGTGGCTCTGGGGACCGGTCGGGTTAATCCTGGCGACGCCGCTGACCGTTTGCCTGGTGGTGCTTGGCCGGCATGTGGACCGGCTAGCCTTCTTGACCGTGATACTCGGCGACCAACCGGCGCTCATGCCGGCGGAACTCGTCTATCAACGGATGTTGGCGAGAGATCCGGTCGAGGCGAGCGAGCAAGCGCGAATGTTTTTGAGGGAGAAGCCGCTGCTCGCGTATTACGAGGAGGTTCTGCTTGAAGGTCTCAAGCTTGCCGCGGCCGACGCGGAGCGCGGTTTGCTCGACCCGGAACGGACGCTGCTCATTCGCGACGCGGTCGCCGATATCGTCGACGACCTCAGCGATCATAAAGACATTCCCGAGCCAGCAGGCGAAGCAGTCGCCGAGGCGCAAACCAACGCGGCGCGGGAGTCTCCTCCCGAAACGGCGCGCGAACTGGCGGGGCAGGGGCGAACCGGCAAGCCGGTGCTGTGCATTCCAGGTCTCGGCCTTATCGACGAGGCCCTGGCCATGATCCTCGCGCAACTCCTCGAACGAAGGGGAGTCGACGCTCGCGCCGAGGAAGCCGGCGCGTGGTCGAAGTCGCGCGTCGCTTCCCTGGACGTCAAGGATGTCGCATTGATCTGCCTTTGCTACATGGAGACTCCCAGTCCCGCGCAAATACACTTCGCCATTCGCCGTTTACGCCGAAAGGCCCCGGCGGCGATCATCCTCATTGCGCTGCTAGGCGCGACGAGCGCGGTCGATGACGAGGAAGTCGTTCAGGCATTGGTGAAACTCGATCTGATCAAATCCACGCTTCACGCCACGGTTGAAAGGATTCTCGCGATCACGGCGGATATGGGAGATGCTTCGCCGCCGGATACCTCTTTGATAACCGCCAACAAAAAACCAATCCTCGACTCAAGCGCCGAGTGGCGATAAGCTTAAAAGGCGAAGCATCACGCGAAAGCGCGCCTATATTATCGCCGAACAGCGTGTGAACCGAGGATGTCCGATCGTCGCGAGCAAGATGTGGAGCATCGCCTGGCGAAGCCCGCGCCCTGGAAGGCGTCAACTCAAGGAGGCGTCAATTTTTAGGAACTACAACGATCCGGTGTTTCGACGCGCTCTCGGGCCTTTGGCGCCGTGGGCGGAGCGCTTGCCTTACGTATTTCGTGTCCCGCTCGACGCTTTTCTTCGTTTCAACGAAGGCGACGGCTGGGCGATCGCCAGCCACATTGCTCTGTCGACGCTGATGTCGCTGTTCCCTTTCTTGATCGTCGTGACCGCGCTTGCCGGTCTCTTTGGCTCCAAGGATCTTGCCGACGAAGCCAGACACATTTTGCTCGACGTGTGGCCCGAGGAAGTCGCGACTCCGATCGCCAACGATCTTCAAAGGGTCGCGACGAGCGCGCAAGGGGGAGTGCTGACGGTCGGCATGGTCCTCACTATTTATTTTGCGTCGAGCGGCATTGAAAGTCTTCGTATCGGCCTCAATCGGGCCTATGGCGTCAGCGAGACGCGCGTTTGGTGGCGTCCTGCGACTGGAATCGGTCCTTTATGTCATCGGCAGCGCGATCGCATTGTTGGCGCTCTCGGTTCTCGTCGTTTTCGGTCCGCTGATCATCGAGGCCGCCACGCGATATTTGGCCTGGTTGGAACAATTCACGTTGATCGTGACCGTCGCGCGATTCGCCATCGCCACCGTTGTTCTCGCGATGACGCTTTTGATGGTTCACTATTGGCTGCCCGCCGGCCGCCGTCGATTTGCCGAGATCGTTCCGGGGGTTCTCGTAACGCTCGCGTTGTGGCTCGTCGCCGGCGCCGCCTTCGGGCGTTACCTCGCGGCTTTCTCGGATCGTTACGCGCTGACTTACGCGGGGCTTTCCTCGGCGATGATCGCGCTGGTCTTTTTGTATTTTTCCGCTGGGATATTCATTTATGGCGGCGAACTGAACGCCGCGATCGCGCGCGCTTCGCGAAGTCCAACACGTCCGGCGTCAGCGCCCGCTTCCATCACGGGCGCCCACCGAGAATGATCGAGCTCGCGCCTAATGTTGGTGCGCCAGCGTGGAGTCCGTCGCCGTCTTGGTCACTTCGCGCCCGGCGAAGGCCATCATCACGATCGCCCAGCCCGACATGAACAAGTTGAAGCCGACGAGAAGACCCAGAACCCAGATGCCGGTCGCCGGCCAACCGAGAACGATGATCGCGACCAGCAGCAGATCCGAGACGCCGCTCGCCAGCATCCAGCCCCATGTGCCCGGCAGCGAATTCGCGATAGACGAGCGACGTGGCGATCTGGAAAACGCCTTCGACGAGAAAGAACGCGGTCAAGACGAATGTGAGCGACAACGCGCCTTCAACAGGCCTCCAGATCAACAGGATCCCGAGAGCAATCGACAGAGCCGCCGTGATCAGGCTCCACAGGAAGGCGGGGATGTGATGGGACGAGAACAGCGCGATGAGGCCGATGACGCCGCTGAACAGAAACAGCCAACCGACATAGATGTCGATGGCGATCGTCGCGATTACCGGCGCGGCGACGGCAAGGATGCCGAGGATGATCATGACCACGCCCTGGAACATCATCAGCCGCCAATGGGCGGCGAAAGCATCCCTTACGGCGCGCTGCATATCGCTGAGACTTTGGATTGTCTAAGGTCATCAAATTTCTCCTATTGTCCGCTTTCGCTCGACCCGCCCATCGCGAGTCGTCCGGCATGCGCCGCTAGCGCTGCTTTATATAGCGGCGCGGAGCGCTTCGATTAGGGGGGCGGATCGACGCACCTTTGGCCAGGCCGAACGCGTCAGCTCTTGTCGTTGTTTTCGTGGCGCATTGGCCGGTCGGCTTGTTCGCTTACGCGGCGCGCGACATCTTGCAGATCCCGCCGCCATTGCTCCAACGCGAAACTCAGCGCGAAAACATACTCCACCGCCTCGACGGAGAGTTCTCGCAGCCGGCCCTCCCGGCGAAGCGTCGCGATTTCGGCCGCGAATGCATCGAACGCCTCGTCCAATTTTTCGAGAGCGGGAGGGGCGCCGCCTGTCCTGAGCGCCGTCCCGCACTTGCGTAGATGCCGGACGGCGGCATTGGCGACGCGCGTGAGCAGCGGTCCCACCCGTCCTTGTAACGCTTCCGGGAGAGGCGCCGTCGCGGCCCGCCCGATCATGATCAGGTCGTGGCGCAATCGGAGCAAGGAGTGGCGGAGCGGATCGAAATCCGGCTCAGCGGCGAGGAACGTCATTTGTTCGTGCTTGGCTTCCGCGCGAATTGAGTCCAATTTGGAGAAGGCCGCGCCGACGCTACGCTGTAGGGCGACGATGGCGTCCTCGTCGGATTTTTGCGTGAAGCCCGAGAACAGATCCGGAAGAATACGCGCGATAAGATCGAGCATGTCGGCGGCGCCGTCTTTCACCAGCTTGCGGGCGCGCGTCGGAAACACCAGAAGAGAGACCACCAGGGCGACCGAGCCTCCCAGCGCCACTTCGAGGACGCGATCCGCGGCGGAGGCGAGAGACGTCGCATGCGTGAGAGTTGGGGCCAGAACGACGATCGCGGCGGTGGTCGGAGCCGCGGCGAATTTGGGGCTCATCGCGGCGAGCAGAGCGAGCGGAGCCATGGCGATCGCCAGGACGGCGGCAAACGCGGCGTCGCTCGAATGAGGAACAAACACGGCGATTAATCCAGCGTAAATCGCGCCCCCCAGAGTGCCCAGGGAATAATCGATCGTGGCCTTCACGGATTTGCCGATGCTCATTTGCGTGAGGATGACGGCGGTCAACACGGCCCAGAGGATTATGGGGAGTCCCAGAAGCCGCCCGAACGTAAGGGCCGACAGGGCCGCGACCGTCACCCGCAAGCAAAACCGAGTTGCATTCGATAGCGTTGGATGAAGCTCCGCGGCATTGTCCCACCTCCTCGAACGCGCCATTTCCTCGAAGTCGTTTGCGGCACGGGAGAGAACCGCGTCAAGGTTGAAAAAGGACTCGCCGCCGCTTTCAGACATTGGCGCCGCGCGTCTTTCTTCTGCCGAGGCAAAAAATCGGCTATTTTTCTTCAGCGCATGTTAAGCTACTTTCTTAGACAACTTTGAACGCCTCGATAGTATCGTCCGAGTTCACCGAGCTTGGGGGGCAACATGTTTAAAATGAAGTCGTTCTTCGCAATTCTAGTTTTGGCGGGCTCGATGTCATTTCCTGCTTCAAGCTCCGCGGGAGTTTATCTGGTCGAAGACGTCATGATGGTTCCGCCCGCGCCACAAGCCGTCGTGCTCGTCGCGCCGGCCCCAGGCTTGACTTACCAGGACTGGTTGCTGCGCCGACATCCGCCAGGCGGGATCATCTACAATAGGCCCTGCACCGTGTCGGACGGCGTGCGTGAGCATGGCGTGCCCTGCGAGGCGGTCGCCGCGGCGCTTTCCGGCCCATACATTCCCGGAGTTTATCCGGTCGAACAACCCGCGCTGGCCTATATCGTGGACGAGCCCTGCTTTTACCCCGACGGCTGGAACGGCCCTGGCTATTATCGTCGTGGGTTCGCTTGGCGTCGTGGATATGGCTGGAGCGGGCATCATCCGTCTGGCGCTCGCCACGTCGCCGGGTTCGGGAGAGCGCGCTTCCATGGGGGCGGACATGTTGGCGTCCAGATCATAGCATCGCGCCAAATCCGCGTTGCCACGAAAGACGAGGCTCGCGCAATCATTTTTGGGGCTCGTCATCGGCATCCGAAGTCGTAAAGCGCGCCTTACGCGGCGAAGATTAAATCGTGATGAAAAACGTTGTCCCCTTGCCGGGCGTCGACTTTATCGCAAGCCGCCAGCCATGCCGGTCGGCGATCGATTTGCAGATCGCCAGTCCGATGCCGGTGCCGGGGTATTGAGTTTGCGAATGCAGCCGCCTGAAGGGTTCAAAAATCGTCCGCGCATATTTCTCGTCGAATCCAATACCGTTGTCCGTGATTTCGAGGAGCACGCCGCCGTTGTCGGTAGGGTTCGACTTGATGCGAACCTTCGCGGTTTCGTTCGGTTTGCGATATTTGATCGCGTTGGAAACGACATTGGTTATCAGGCGAGCGAATTGACCGCGGTCCGCCGTGAACCATAGGTGAGGAACTTCAATTCGAATCTCGGCGCTGGTTTCGCTCACGAGTTGCGACAAATCGCCCAGCGCGGATTCAAGCTCGTCTCGCAGATCGAGTTCTTGCAATTGTTGCGCGTCGTTGATCGTCTTCGAATAGGTGAGCAGATCGTCGACAAGCGATCGGGCGCGTAAAGCGGATTTGCTGATGACCTGGTTCGCGTGCGCCATCTCCGATTTGTTCGAGGATTCGATCGCCCGCTCCAAGAGATCCGAAAAGGCCGCGATCTTGCGCAAGGGCTCTTGCAGATCATGGGAAGCGATAAACGCGAATTGAGCCAGGCGCTCGTTGGCGCGCTCGAGTTCAAAGGCGCGTTGCGCCAAGATTAGATCCGCTTCCCGCCGAGCGGAGATGTCGAGCACGGTCGCCAGCACGAGAAGGCCCTTCAGCGTCTTGATGGGCGTGAGGCCGATTTCGACCGGGAATTCGCTGCCGTCGCGGCGGGTCGCCTTGAGGTCGCGGCCGATCCCCATCGGTCTTTTGCTTGGATTCGCCAAAAACCCTTGCCGCAAGGATAGGTGAGTTGGCCTTAACCGCGTCGGAACCAGAATGTCTATGGTTTGTCCGATCAGTTCCCGCGGTTGGTAACCGAACATTCGCGAGGTTTCCGCGTTGACGTATTGAATGGCTCCATCTTGGCCGGTGACGATCATGGCCGCGGGCAAAGATTCCACCGCCAGGCGAAAAAGATCGTCCTCCTCGCTCTCAAGCTTCATTGATGCGCCTCTCGCCCGCCCCTTGCCAGGCCATTTCGCGCACGCCATAATCCACAAATGCAACGCCTTTTCAGCCGCTCGGCCGGCCGGCGTGGCTCGCACCTCTTGCAATATGGGGCTCAGTTGTCTTCAGTCGACGCTCCGAAGCCGAGATGCAGCGTCTTGATCGTCGAAGACGATCAAGATGACGTATTCTTGTTGAATCGCGCCTTCGACGATGCGCGGCGCATCCTTAGGCGCGACATTAAAACCGAGCATATCGAGAATGGGCTCGATGCGCTTTACCTCGTCTCGCGGCAGGACCTCACGGAGAATCTTCCGGACATATTGGTTCTTGATCTCAACATGCCCAAGCTGGACGGGATGAAGTTTCTCAGATCCTTGCGGCAATCCCTGTTCCTCAAGGATCTCCCGGTGTTCGTGCTGACGACCACGACGGCGAAGTCCATCCATGAGGAGGCGATGCGCGCGGGCGCCGACAAGGTCTATGTGAAACCTGACGACGCCAAGAGCCTGCTCTCCATCGCCCTCGAGATGGTGGGCGCGGGCTGCGGGCTGGGCGGCGAAGCTCGACACGCATGAAACGCGATCCAGATTAGGAAAGGCGGCTTGGCGCGCGCGTCCGACGGACGCCACGAGGATGTCGAATAAAAGGCGGCGTAAACGGATGGCGCAAGCAACACCCGAAAACGTCGTCGAAACCGACATACCGGCGCGCCTCGACGCCTTGCCCTGGGGCCGCTTCCAAACGCTTGTCGTTGTCGCGCTCGGCGTCACCTGGATATTGGACGGGCTCGAGGTCACGATGGCGGGCGCGGTGGCGGCCACGCTAAAGGAAAACTCCGCCCTTGGGCTGAGCGACGCCGAAATCGGCTCCGCGAGCAGCGCCTATCTCGCGGGGGCCGTCTCGGGGGCGCTGTTTTTTGGCTGGCTGACCGATCGCCTCGGACGCAAGAAGCTCTTCTTCATAACGCTCGCGGTCTATCTCGCCGCCACGGCCGCGACGGCGTTTTCGTGGGATTTTTGGAGCTTCGCGACCTGTCGCCTGCTGGTGGGCGCGGGCATTGGCGGAGAATATGCGGCGGTCAATTCGACAATTCAAGAACTGATCCCCGCTCGCGTGCGCGGCTGGACCGACCTCGTGATCAACGGCAGCTATTGGATCGGCGCGGCATTGGGGGCGGCGGGCTCGCTCGTTCTTCTCGATCCCGCCCTAGTCGATCCAGCGATCGGATGGCGCCTGGCGTTTTTTATCGGCGCGACGATCGGCCTCGTGATTTTCGTGTTGCGCGTTTGGATTCCCGAAAGTCCGCGCTGGCTGATTACGCATGGCCGCCAGGAAGAGGCCGACGCCATTATGCGCTCGATCGAGGACCGGTTCGCGCGCGCCGGTTGCGTTCTTGCAAAAGGCCCGTTTCCGACCCTGAAATTGCGCGCCCGCGCTCATACGCCCTTCACCGAATTCGCCCGCGCGATGCTTCGCACCTATCCGCGCCGCACGGTCGTCGGCTTGAGCCTCATGGCCTCGCAGGCCATGCTCTATAACGCGGTGTTCTTCACCTACGCGCTAATCCTGACGGAATTCTATGGCGTCGGGACGAACGCGGTCGGCTGGTATTTGCTTGCGCTGGCGGCCGGCAATTTCCTTGGGCCCCTGCTGCTTGGTCGACTGTTCGATACGATCGGGCGCAGGATCATGATTAGCGCCACCTACGCTATTTCCGGAGTCTTGCTCATGGCGGTCGGCTATCTTTTCGAGCGAGGACAAATCTCGGCGACCGAGCAAACGGCGGGCTGGTCGATCGTGTTCTTCTTCGCCTCCGCGGCCGCCAGTTCCGCCTATCTCACCGTGAGCGAAATGTTTCCGGTCGAAATCCGCGCCTTGGCCATCGCCGCTTTCTACGCGGTGGGAACCGGCGTCGGCGGCGTTTTCAGTCCGTGGTTGTTTGGAACTCTGATCGGAACAGGCTCGCGCGCCTTGGTTTTCAGCGGCTACGCTCTGGCGGCCATGCTGATGATCGGCGCCGCCGCGATTGAATGGGCATGGGGCGTCGCGGCGGAGCGCAAGTCGCTCGAAGCCGTTTCCCGGCCGCTGACGCTCGTCGATTAGAGTTCCCGAGCCGCCAGTCACGCGGCGAGCGGCATCGACGGCGCGTCTAGCGCATGCAGAAATTTGCTCATCCAATTGCATGCGTCATGCTCTCGCACTCTGGCGAGCAGCGCGGCATGACGCTCGATGCGCTCTTCGCGCGGCATGGAGATCGCGCGCTGTATCGCTTGCGCAACATCGTCGGCGTCATAGGGATTGACGATCAGCGCCTCCTGAAGATCCTCGGCCGCGCCGGCAAATCGCGACAGCACCAGAACGCCCGGATTGTCGTCGTCCTGGGCCGCCACATATTCCTTGGCGACGAGATTCATGCCGTCGCGCAACGGCGTGACGAGACCGATTTGACTGCCTCGGTACAACGCCGCCAGGATGTCGCGAGGAATGTTTCGGTGGATATAACGCACGGGCGTCCAGTCGAAGTCGCCGAACTGCCCATTGATCTCGCCGGAAAGCGCTTCGAGTTCATGCCGAATGTCGGCATAGGCCTTCACCTCCTCGCGCGTTGGCGGGGCGATCTGCATCAAGGTCGCCGTCTTGCAATTTCGCGGATAGAGTTCGAGCCAACGCTTGAATGCACGGAATCTGTCCGGCAGCCCCTTCGTGTAATCCAGGCGGTCGACCCCAATGATATTCACCCGCGGCTCGCCGCGCCGGTGCAGCCACTGTATGCGTTCTTCGCGCTTCGGGACGTTTCGCCATCGCGGCGAAGGACTCGACGTTGATGCCCACCGGAATTGCGTAAACGGATACGACATTTTCGCGAACGCGCAGCAGCTCGTCCGAAACCATCTCGCCGCCCATGTGCTCGCATGCGAAGCGAGTGAAATTCGCCAGATCCAATTTCGTTTGAAAGCCCAATACGTCATATTGCACGAATGCGTTCATGATCCACTCATGCTCCGGCATCGCGAACAGCACATCGGGCGGCGGGAACGGAATGTGGAGGAAGAACCCCAGTCGATTGCGAACGCCGCGCGCCCGCAATCCCTCCGCGAGAGGGATGAGGTGGTAATCGTGCGCCCAAACAAGATCTCCTGGAGTCAACAAGGGCGCGAGCGTATCCGCGAAGTGATCGTTCACGCGTCGATAGGCTTCGCTGCTCTCTTGCGTGAAGCGGGCGAGATCCAATCGGTAATGGTGAACCGGCCACAACGCCGCATTGCAGAACCCAAGATAATATTCCTGATAGTCGCGCTCGGTGAGCGGCATGGTGATGATGGTCACCTTGTCGTGTCGCGTGCACGCCACGCCGACGCCCGACTCGTCGGCGACGATTTCGCCATTCCAGCCGAACCATATGCCGCCACGTTCGCGCAGGCCATCGAGAATGCAAACAGCGAGGCCGCCAGCCGCTTGGCACTCCGGGTTCACGACCCGGTTGGACACGACCACGAGACGTTTCATATCGCTTTCTCCCAGGAGCGCGACAGGCGCATCGCGCAATTGATGATCCCGACCATTGAATAGGTTTGCGGGTAGTTTCCCCACTGTTCCCCGGTTTCAATGTCGATGTCCTCGGACATCATCCCAAGTCGGTTACGACAGGCGAGCAATTGTTCGAAATATTCGCGCGCCTCCTCCGTCCGCCCCATGCGCGCCAAGGCGTCGATGCGCCAAAACGAACAGGTGTTGAACGCCGTCTTTGGCGTCCCGAAATCGTCGGGGGCTTCATAGCGCAGGACATGGGGGCCGCGCGCCAGGACCTTCTCGATCTGATCCATGGTCGAGATCATTCGCGGATCGTTTGGTTCGAGGAAGCCGACCTCGACCATCAATAATACGCCGGCGTCGAGATACTCGCCGTTGAACGAATCGACGAAGGCGTTTCGCTGCCGCGACCATGCCCGGGCCAGAATGGTGTCCTTCACCTGATCGGCCTTTTCCCGCCAATCCCGCGCGCGTTCCGGCTCGGCGATATAGTCGGCGATCAAGGAAAGGCGATCGAGCGCCGCCCAACACATCAGCGCCGAGGTCGTATGCACGGACGCCCGTGATCGCAGTTCCCACATGCCGGCGTCGGGCTTATCGAATAACGCAAGCGCGCGCCGCCCCATTTCTTCAAGGTGCAGAAAGTCCGTTCGCGTCGGAGGCGAGAGGAGGCGACGATCGAGAAAGGCCTGGGCGACACCCAGAATCACGTTGCCGTAGGTGTCATGCTGGAGATGTTCATAGGCTTGATTGCCAATCCGAACCGGCCCCATGCCACGATATCCCGGCAGCGTCGTCACGATCCTCTCGTGGAGGACCGATTCGCGGCCAAGGCCATAGACCGGTTGAAGGTGATCCTGCGTCGCGGAGGACACGACGTTCATCAACCAGGCGAAATAGTTCTCCATCTTACGCACCGCCGCGAGACGATTGAGCGCCCGCACGACGAAATAGGCGTCTCGCACCCAGCAGTACCGATAATCCCAGTTGCGTTGCGTGTCGGGAGCCTCGGGAATGCTTGTCGTCAGGGCGGCGACGATCGATCCCGTGGGTTCATAAGTGCAGAGCTTGAGCGTTATCGCGGCGCGAATAACGGCGTCCTGCCACTCGAAAGGTATGGCCAATCGATGCGCCCACGTAAGCCAATATTCCCTCGTGCGGTTTTCGAACGCATGCGCGGTCTGCTCGACGCCTTCGGTCAGGGTTTCGTCCACGCCTAGAATGAGGTCGTATGGACGGCTAAGGTTGAACAGCGTCTCTTCGCGGATATAGTCGACCGGCGCGTTGGTGGTCAGGCGCAACGTCGCGTTGGAGCCACTATAGCGGATATGATGCGAGCCCCATGTCAGACTCGGCGCCGTCGCGCCATAGTCGAAGCGCGGACGCACGCGAATTCGAATGCGTGGACTGCCGGAAATTGGCGCGAGTCGCCGCACGAGCGTTTGCGGATAGAACGTCCGATCTCGCCACCAAAAGCGCGGCGCGAAATCCGTCACTCGGAGCGAACCCTGTTTGCCATGAAGAGTCGTCACGAGGATCGCGGTATTGCCGTCGTAGTGTTGTTCGCTTTGCGTATGATCTTCGAGTTCGATCGCGAAAACGCCCGAACCCTCCGCATCCGTTCGGTGCGCCGAGCAGGCAGTGAAACACCGGATCGCCGTCGAAGCGCGGCGTGCAACACCAGACGACGCGCGCATCGCGGTCGATCAAGGCCGCGAAAGAGCAGTTGCCGACGACGCCAAGGTCGAGGTCGCTCATCTGACGGACTCCTCGCAACGGTTGTTGACGAGCCCGTTAAGCCAAGCGCGGAATTGACGAACATCATGCGCGCGAAATCGAGCGACCAACTCTCCGCCGCCGATCTTGATGGAAACGCCATTCCGAGCGTTCACCACGGAAAACCCGGCTTCGTCGGTGAGATCGTCGCCGGCGAAAATCGGTCTGCGTCCGAGGAAGGGAGGTTCGGATAAGAACGCTTGGATCGCGCCGCCTTTGTCGCTGCCCCTTGGCATGATCTCGTAAACCATTTTGCCTTGAAGCAGGCGCAGATCGGGACGTTTCCCGAGGACGCCATGAACAATGTCGCGGCAACGCCGTTCAAGCTCCGGGCGCAGGCGATAATGCAGCGTTATCGCTCCCGGCTTTCGTTCGATCACCACGCCAACCTCATGGCCGATCGCCTTCTCAAGGTCGGAAATGATCGACGAAATATCGGCCGTATCGCGCGAATGGATGATTCCTCTGGCGTCTCGACGCTCCAATCCGTGCACGCCAGCGACAGGCAAGACGAGCGGGCGCAGCAGTCCTATCGACGACAGCAATTTCGCGACCCGAGACCACGGCTAGCGCGCGGCCGACCTTCTCCGACAGCGTTTCCAGCAAACGCAGCGTGGAGCGGTCTACTTGAACCGAGTCAGGATGAGCGACGAGTTCCGCGACCGTTCCGTCGAGGTCCAGGAAAATCGCATAGCGTTCAATGTCGTCGATGTTGGGCAGCATGACCTCCGTCCTCGAGCCTCGGTCGCGCCAATATCGCGGGGATGCGCTTGCCCGCGGCTTGGTTCTCGCTGTCCAACTCATTCCGGCGCCTTCTGGCGCTTGAGCGCTTTGGCCAAAACCAAGCAGAGAAATTGGTGTACGAAGCGCGAATTTCAACCCGCGCCGAAGAATAGGACCGATGCATCACAAGCAATTGGGCGGCTTCACGATCAGTGGCGTTCGCGCTTTCACTCCCAATCTCTCCACTAAGCTCAAATTGAGCAGCAACGTCGTCGCCGCCAATGTTTCGAAAGAGGACCGCTCACTTCGCCGTGGGAGAAATCGTCGCCAGCGCGATTTTGTCGACGCCGCTGCAGGCGAGCGCCAAGCCCCCGGCGGGCGTCGCGACCATGTTGCGCACGACGCCGCCGCCCGATGGGATCGGCCATTGCTCGAAGCTCCGCGTCTTCGGATCGAAGCGCACGAGCATGTTTTGCTCGGCGCCGGTCTCCACGTACCAAACGTCGTCGCCGAGCACGGCGATCGCATAGGGGCCCGATTGCGCGCCGCCGGGCGAAAGCCAATCGACGACTTGGCCGTTTCGCGGGGATCTAGCCGCCCGAGCCGGCCGCGCGTAAAATCCGTGTACCAGATGTAGCCGTCGCTCGTCGCGGCGATGCGGCGCGGCCGCGCGTCTTCGCTCGGCAGCACGAACTCCTCGATGCGCCTTGTCGCCGGATCGACGCGCGCGATCTTATTCGCGCCGAATTCGGCGACATAGAGCGCGCCGTCCGCGCCAGATACGATGCCGTAAGGCGCCGAGTCCTTCGTCGGCGGCGAAAGCAAGGCGAACTCGCCGCTTGCGGGATCGAGGCGTCCAATCAGATTGGCGGCTTGCGCGGTGAACCACAACACGCCGTTCTTGTCGAAGATCGGCGTATGAGGATCGATGCGCCCCGCGCTCTTTCGGAATATACTCTCGCACCTCGCCGCTCGCGGGATCGAGCTTGCCGATGTAGCCCTTCGCTTGCGCCGTGAACCATATGGCTCCGGACTTGTCCGCGACGAGGCCATGCGGGCCGGAATCGGGTTCCTTTAAAGGAAATTCTCGCACCTGCCCGGTGGCGGGATCGAGCCGCCCGAGCAGATTGGCCTTCTGGCCGGTGTACCAAATCGCTCCGTCGGGCGTCGCCAGCGGATCGTGCGGATGCGTGCCGCGCGTCGGCGTCGGCCACTCGCGAATTTCGACGCGCGGCGCCGTCGTCTGGTCTTTGACCTCGATCGCGCCGGGCGTCGCGGCGCAATGCGCGCAAGCCTCGAACGCAAAAGCATGGCGGGCGCTCACATCGTAAAGCGAAAGCAGCGCCGCGGCGCCGGCGATGGCCACGGTCGGCCAGAGCGAGCGAGAACGATCGACCTTCATTGCGTTGCTCCAAGGGCTGTCCGCGCCAGCAAAAGGGTTGTTCGCGCCAGCAAATAGGTTTTCCCCGCCGCCGTTCAACGCGGCGCGAGATTCGGCGGGCAAAGGATTTTGGTTATCGCCGCTGTTGCGTTAAATTCCGTCGTCGTCCCTTCGTCCGCTCTGGAAAGTCTGTCGCTCGCGCATGACCATCGCCCCCATCCGATATGTCGAACCCGTCTACCGCCCGCCGAGCGAAGCGGATTCGCTGATCCTGCCCGTGACCGACGGCTGTTCCTGGAACGGCTGCACATTCTGCGAAATGTACACCGCCCCGCAAAAGCGCTTCCGCCCCCGTGGCGAGGAGGAGGTGTTCGAGAGCATCAGGCGCTGCGGCGAACAGTTTGGCGCGGGCCTCAAGCGAGTTTTCCTGGCCGACGGCGACGCCATGACGCTCTCCACCCGTCGCCTCGCGGCCGTGCTCGCGGCGATCCGCCGCGATCTGCCCGGCGTGCGGCGGGTGTCGAGTTATTGCCTGCCGCGCAATTTGCGCAAGAAATCGGCGGCGGAGCTTCGGGAGTTGGCGGAACTTGGTCTGTCGCTCGTCTATGTGGGGGCCGAATCCGGCGACGACGAAGTGCTGGCGCGGGTCAACAAGGGGGAAAGCTTCGCGACGACGCGCGAGGCGCTCGAAAAGTTGCAAGAGGCGGGGATCAAACGCTCGGTGATGATCCTCAACGGCCTCGGCGGCCAGGCGCTGTCGCGACAGCATGCGCTGAACTCGGCGGCGCTGATCAACGCCGCGCAACCCGAATTTCTTGCGACGCTTGTCGTGAGCTTTCCACAAGGCGAGGGGCGGCTGCGCGGAAATTTTCCCGACTGGGAGCCGCTTGGCGTGCTGGGCTTGATGCAGGAAATGGAGCTGTTCGTTTCCGACTTGGAGTTGAAACGGACCGTATTCCGAAGCGATCACGCCTCGAACTGGCTGATCCTGAAAGGGACGCTGGGAGTGGATAAGCCGCGGCTGCTGCAAGAATTGCGCGCGGCCATCGTCGCGCCCGAAGCGGCTCCGTTGAGGCCAGCCTGGTCGCGCGGCCTGTAGCGTCGAGAATTTCAGTCGCCTAGGCGACCTCGCGTTGCGCGATCCGAGCGTCCAGATCAGGCGCCATGCTCTCGCGCGATCCCCCCGCCGCGATCAGCAAATAGACCGCGGGCAAGACGAACAAGGTGAACAGCGTGCCGATGGATAGGCCGCTCGCGATCACGAGGCCCATGTTGAACCGCGAAACCGCGCCGGCGCCGCTGGCGATAATCAGCGGGATCACGCCGAGCACCATCGCCGCCGTCGTCATCAGGATCGGCCGCAGACGAATCGCGGCCGCCTGCTCGATCGCTTCCCGTTTCGAGAGTCCGCGCCGCCGCAGATCATTGGCGAACTCGACGATGAGAATGCCATGCTTGCTGATGAGGCCCATCAGCGTCACAAGTCCCACCTGCGTATAAATGTTGAGCGTGGCGCCGCCCACGCCGACGCTGATGAAGATCATCGCGCCGGCGATGGACATCGGAACCGACACCAATATGATCAGCGGATCGCGAAAACTTTCGAACAGAGCGGCCAGCGACAGATAGATCACGATCAGCGCGAATCCGAAGGTCAGCACGAAACCGCTGGATTCCTGCACATACTGACGTGACAAGCCGCCATAATCCACGGAATAGCCGAGCGGCAGCTTTTTGGCGGCAAGACCCTTGAGATAGTTCAGCGCGTCGGCCTGCGCCACGCCCGGCATGACGACGCCCTGCAGCGTGGCGCTGTTCAATTGCTGAAAATGGTTCAGCGATTCAGGCACCACCTTGGTGGTGATACGCGCGATGGTCGACAGCGGCACCGGGACGCCGTTGACGCTGGCGATGTAATAGTCGAGCAATTGCTGGGCATTGAGCCGCGAGCGCTGCTGGACCTGCGGAATCACCTTGTAGGAGCGTTGGTCGAGGCTGAAATAGTTCACGTAGCCGCCGCCGAGCATCGCGGTGAGCGCGCTGCCAATGTCGCTCATCTTCAGCCCGAGCTGCGCCGCCTTGTTGCGATCGATCTCCACCGTGGATTGCGGATTGTCGATCTTGAGATCCGTGTCGAGGAATATGAACATGCCGCTGCGGTTCGCTTCCTGCAACATTTCCTGGGCGACGACATTCAGGCGATCGAACGGTTCGGTCGAGGTCACGACGAATTGCACGGGAAGTCCCTGACTGCCCGGCAGCGGCGGCATCTGGAACGCCGCGATGCGCGCGCCCGCGATCGCCGCGACCTCCTGCTGAATGACCGGTTGCAGCTCTATCGTCGTCTTGGAGCGCTCGTCCCACGGCTTGAAGACCATCCCGGCGATGGATTGACCGGGCATGTCGAGCTGGAACACATGCGCCATCTCCGGGTGTTCGGCGAAGGCCGCGTAGACTTGCCTGGAGTAGATGAGCTTTTGCTCCAGCGTCGCATTGGGCGCCGGCGAGGAGGAGGTGATGACAATGCCCTGGTCCTCTTGCGGCGCGAGTTCGCTTCCCGCCTCCACATAAAGGAAATAGATGCTGCTCAGCACGATCAGCGAGAACACCGTCGTCACCGGCAATGTGTCGAGACTGCCGTGCAGCGCGCGCTGGTATAGCCGCAGCAGAACGTCGAAGGCGTTGTCGATGAATTCCGACAGGCGATCCTGCCAACCGCGGCTCTCGGGGCTGTGCGCGATGAGCAGGCGCGAACTCATCATCGGCGAGAGTGTCAGCGCCACGACGGCCGAAATGGTGACGGCGCCGACCAGAGTGAAGGCGAATTCGGTGAACAGCGCTCCGGTCAATCCGCTCTGGAAGCCTATCGGCACATAGACCGCGATCAGCACGATGGTCATGGCGATGATTGGCCCGCCAAGTTCGCGCGCGGCTTGCATGGCGGCGGCCGTCGGCGTCAACCCTTCGGCGAGATGCCGGTTGACGTTCTCCACCACGATGATCGCGTCGTCGACCACCAGGCCGATCGCCAGGACGAGGGCGAGCAGCGTGAGCAGATTTATCGAGAAACCGAAGATCAGCATCATCGTGAAGGCGCCGATCAACGACAGCGGGATCGCCACGGTCGGGATCAACACCGAGCGGATCGAGCCCAGGAATACGAACACCACTAAAGTCACGATGGCCAGCGCCTCGAACAGGCTCCAAACGACCTCGCGGATCGAGCTGTTGACGAAGGAGGTGGCGTCGTAAACGATCGCCCCGGTCAATCCTTGCGGCAATTGCGCCTGGATTTCGGGAAAGATTTTTCGCACGCCGGCGATCACGTCGAGCAGGTTCGCGGCGGGCGCGATCTGAATGCCGAGATAGACCGCCTGTTTGCCGTCGAAGCCGACCTGGCTTTCATAATCGTCGGCGCCGAGCACGACATTGGCGACATCCTTGAGCCGCACGATCGCGCCGCCGGACTGTTTGAGCACCAGCTCGGCGAATTGCTCGGCGGTGTGAAGATTGGTGGAGGCCGTGAGATTGACCTGCACCATCTGGCCCTTGGTCGCGCCGAGGCCGGAGATGAAGTCGTTCTGGCTCAGCGCCGTGAAGACGTCGGCCGCGGTCAATCCATAGGCGGCGAGTTTCATTGGGTCGAACCAGGCGCGCAAGGCGAAATTCTGCGCGCCGAGAATCTCGACGGTTTGGATCCCTTGCACCGCCTGCAATTTGGGCTGCACGACGCGCGCGAGATAGTCGGTTATCTTGTTGCGGCTCAGCACGGTGCTGTCGAAGGCGAGGTACATCGCGTCGATGGTCTGGCCGACCTTGACGGTGAGCTGCGGTTGCAGCGTTCCATTCGGCAATTGGTTCAGAACCGAGCTGATCTTCGTGTTGATCTCGGTCAGCGCCTTGTCGGCCTCGTAGTTCAAGCGCAGATAGACCGTGATCGTGCTGACGCCGCTCTGGCTGGTCGAGCTCATGTAATCTATGCCATTCGCCTGGGCGATGGCGTTTTCCAGAGGCGTGGTGATGAAGCCGGCGACCACGTCGGGGTCCGCGCCATAGAATATTGTCGTCACCGTCACGACCGCGTTTTGCGTTCGCGGATATTGCAAAACCGGCAATGCGCCGAGCGCGCGCAGGCCGAGCACCAGGATCATGAGACTGACGACGCTCGCGAGCACCGGGCGGCGGATGAAAATATCGGTGAAATTCATGATTGGCGTCCCTGCTACCGGTCGACCGGCTGGGGATTGGGATCATTCAGCGGCTGCACCGCGTTGTTGACCACGAGCGGCGTGTCGTTGCGCAACTTCATCTGGCCCGCCGTGACAACGGTGTCGCCCTCCTTCACGCCGCTAAGGATCGAAACCTGGTCGCCTCTGGTCTCGCCCGTGGTCACGAAAGTCTGACGGGCGATAAGCCGCGGCTTGCCGGCGGCGTCCTTGCCCTTTTCCTCCACCAGAAACACGATATTGCCGTACGAGTTATAGGCGATCGCCGTTTGCGGCAGCGTGACGAGCCGCTGGGCCGATCCGACGTCGATGTCGACGGTGGCGAACATGCCGGGCAGCAGCCGACTGTCGGGATTTTTGAAGGTGGCGCGAATTTGGACATTGCGCGTGGCGACGTCCACCAATGAGTTTATGGCCGAGATCGCGCCATCGAAAGCATGGCCGGGATAGGCGTCGATCTTCGCGGCCACATGCTGGCCGACCTTTATCCGCGCCAGCGCCTGCTCGGGCAGGAAGAAGTCGACATAGATCGGGTCGAGCTGCTGCAATGTCACAACGGTGGTTCCGGCGGCGAGAAATTGCCCCAGGTCCACTTGGCGGATGCCCAGCCGCCCCGAGAACGGCGCCTTGATCGATTTATAATCCACCAGAGCCTGCTGCTGGGCGACCTGCGCCTCGTCGTTTTTGAGGGTCCATTTATCGGAATCGACCGTCTGCTCGCTGACGGCCTTTGTCCTCACCGAGTCTTTGGTCGCGCTCATAGTTCAGTCTGGCGAGTTCGGTTGTCGCCTTGAGCGCCTCCAGATGCGCGATGTCGTCGTCGGCGATCAGGTCGACCAAAGGGCTTCCCTGTTTGACATCGGCGCCCGATTCGAAGTGGATGGCCGAGACGATCCCCGATATCTGGGAGCTGAGGTTCGCGCCATTGACCGCGCGCGCGCTGCCGACGGCTTCGAGCCTCGGCTGCCACGCGGCCAATGCCACGACGGCGGTCGACACGGCCTGCGGCGGATTGGATTGCGCGGCCATGATTTGCGAGATCATTCTGGCCTTGAAAGCCAGAAATCCGAAGACCGCCCCGAAAGTCGACGCAACCAAAACCAACATGATAACCATGCGCTTGAGCATCATGCTCGCTCCGAAAGCTTTACATCCGCGGCGACGCCCGAGGATCGCCGGCCGCATTCGCGCGGGCGGATGGTTGGGATATCGCCAAGATCAGGATGCCCATGACGCTTCTGGACGTATAGCATGACGCCCCGGACGTATAATAAGCATCTATCGGCGAACCCGCTGCGAAATGCGAAACCTAAGCTGACGATTGCCAGGATCGTTCGTCCGTGACATCATTCCCCAAGATTGACAAGATGCTCTCGGACGAATCTTGAACGAGGCCTGGCCTCCAAGCGATTACCCGCGCGGCCATGCGCTATAAGCCCGCGGCCTTGGGTGAGACGCCGCCGGCCCGCGCGCCGAACCGGACGCGCCCCGATGCTGGAAATTAGCGACGTGGACGCGGTTGAACTCGCGCAAGAATTCGAACACGATTAGGATGAGACGGGGTCACGCGAATGCGACAACGCGGCCGCGCGCCTTTCGCCAGCAAACACGCCGACTGGAAAAGCTCAGATGCAACTTTACGCCGCCCATTCAGATGATTTTCCAAGGCGCCTCGCCGCCGGCATTTTTATCGCCATTCTGACCAGTTCGTTCACCGGCGCCGCATGGGGTCAGGCGCCCGTCAGGACAAAGTTCGACGCCTGGGAGCTTCGTTGCGAGACGCCGACTGGCGAGACCGCCGAGCAATGCGCTTTAACTCAAACGGTCAAGGCCGAGGACGCGGCCAACGTCAGTCTGGGCGTGATGATCGCCAAGCCCAAGGACTCAAAAAACGCGGTGCTTCGGGTTATCGCGCCGATGAGCGTGTTCTTGCTCAATGGCGTTAGCCTGAAGATCGATCAAACGGATATCGGACGCGCGCCCTTCTTTAGATGCGCTCCATCGGGCTGCCTCGCCGATACGATGATCGACGACAAACTCATCGAGCAGTTGAAAAACGGCAAGATCGCGACGCTGGTTATCTACTTGACGCCTTATGAGGGGATCAGACATCTCGTGATGCTGAAGGGCTTTAAAGAGGGGTATGAAAAATTGCAGTGATATGGCGAGTGCGAACTTTTCAAATATGCTCGCGCCATTAGATCCCGATGGGGCCGATCCACTCAACTCTTTTGCGAAGGTTTCCCCGTGGACCCAATCGTGATCGTGTCTAACCTCGACAAGATTTACGCCAGCGGGCATCACGCCCTGAAGTCGATCAATCTCGATATTCGCCGGGGCGAAATCTTCGCCTTGCTGGGCCCAAACGGCGCGGGAAAGACGACGCTGATCGGCGTCATCTGCGGCCTCGTGCGCCCGACGGCCGGTTCCGTGACCGCCGACGGCAGCGACATCGCGTGCGATTACCGCGCCGCGCGCGCCAAGATCGGGCTCGTGCCGCAAGAATTGGCGACCGACATGTTCTCAAAAGTATGGGATACGGTCAGCTTTAGCCGCGGCCTTTTCGGCAAGGCTCCGAACCCCGCGCACATCGAACGAATCCTGCGCGAACTTTCGCTGTGGGACAAGAAGGACAGCCAGATAGTGGCGCTTTCCGGCGGCATGAAGCGCCGCGTTCTGATCGCCAAGGCGCTCGCTCACGAGCCGCGGATTCTGTTCCTCGACGAACCTACCGCGGGCGTCGATGTCGAACTGAGGCGCGACATGTGGGACATGGTTCGTCGCCTGCGCGAACAGGGCGTCACCATTATCCTCACCACTCATTACATCGAAGAGGCCGAGGAAATGGCCGACCGCATCGGAGTAATCAACAAGGGCGAGATCGTGGTGGTCGAGGAAAAGCGCGAGCTGATGCGGAAGCTGGGACAAACGACGGTGACGATAGGGCTCAAACAGCCGCTGCGAGCCCCGGCGTCGGACTTGGGTGAGCGGCCCATGACATTGTCGGAGGACGGCCTGACGCTCTCGTTCACATTCACCGGCGAGGAGGGCGAAGAAGACGGCGGCGTCGCTGATTTGATCAAGCGGCTGTCCGCCAAGGGCGTCGACTTCAAGACGATTAATATGAACCGTTCGTCGCTGGAGGATATTTTCGTCGATCTCGTGGGAAAACGATCATGAACTTTTTCGCCGTCCGCGCCATTTATATGTTCGAACTTGCCCGCTCGCGACGAACGCTGCTGCAAAGCATCGCCGCCCCGGTAATCTCGACCTCTCTGTATTTCATCGTCTTCGGTTCGGCGATCGGCAGCCGCATGACCGACGATCGACGGCGTTTCCTACGGGGCGTTCATCGTCCCGGGTTTGATCATGCTGACGCTGCTCACCGAAAGCGTCTCCAACGCGTCGTTCGGGATTTATCTGCCGCGCTTCACCGGAACGATATACGAACTGCTCTCCGCGCCCGTATCCGTTTTTGAAGTGCTGCTCGGCTATGTCGGCGCCGCCGCGACCAAATCGATAATCCTTGGCGTCATAATCCTTGGAACGGCGCGAATCTTCGTGCCGTTCGATATTGTCCACCCCGTTTGGACAGGCATATTCCTGGTGCTGATTTCGGTCACGTTCAGCCTGTTCGGCTTCATCCTCGGCGTTTGGGCGGACGGCTTCGAGAAGCTGCAGGTCGTGCCGTTGATGATCCTCTCGCCGCTTACCTTCCTCGGCGGGACGTTCTATTCGATCGAGATGCTGCCGCCGCCGTGGCGAACGATCGTCCTGTTCAACCCCGTGGTTTATCTGGTCAATGGCTTTCGTTGGGCCTTCTACGGAATCGCCGATGTCACCGTCGCGATCAGCCTCGGCCTAACAGCGATCTTCATGATCGTCTGTCTTGGCGTAATCTCATGGATCTTCAAGACCGGCTATCGGCTGCGCGGTTGAATCAGTCACCGAAGAGATCTTAAACGCCGGTTTGGAGCGCAAGCCCGGCGATCGCCTGTCGGCACGACAGCAATGATTGCCCCGCGACCATGCCCTTCCACCAGTCGGTTTCGCAATAGAACGCGGCGCGGATTTCAGCTTTGAGCTGTCGTCCCTGCTCCGACCGCGGATCGCCATGGGCATGAAGCCAGGCGTCGGCGCGGAGCGCTTGCAGAACCCGCGGCGTCGGGACGGTTCCGACTTCAAAGCCGATCCCCGTGAACTCGGCGTGAGGAAGCAGCGCGGCCGAGCCGCTGATGCTATCGCCGGTCACGTCCTTCGAGGCCGCGGTTCCGCTCTTCGTCGATGTGACCGCGGCTCCGAACCATGTCGCCGCGCGCTTGAACTCGGGCGCCTCCGACGGGAAAACCGTCAGTCGTTCCGCATAACCGCAGGGTCCCAGCCCCGTGTGATAATCGATGAAGCCAACGCGTTTCGCGCGCGCCAGGTATTTTTGAAAGATCGCTGTTTGCGTGCGCCTCGACCATGAAGGGCCGCTCCCGCCAAAAAATAATCCGAGTGGATGAGTATATTGGCCGCCCGTCACGGCCTGCCGAAAGTCGGCCGCCCCTTGCGCCCCGCGCGACGCTTGCCACGCGGCCATATCGCGGGCCGTTGCTTCCCGCGCCTCTGCTGTCCATTCCGAGGGACAGAGGATTTCCGCGAGTTCGACGTAACCCGGATTTGGCGGCAAAGGCGCCGAAAAATCAACCCAATTCCGATTGACGTCAACGTTGTCTTCATTGACCCGGCGCGTCCATGCGAACCCGTAAGGATTGATGGCGTGAATTATCAGCACGCCGGTATCGGCGGGAAGAAGCTTGAATTCCTCGCGGCGCAACCAGTCGATCTGAGCGCCGGAACCACAATAGCCTTCGACGCCATGCGTGCCCGAAATCAAAACGAGGACCCGTGATGCGTCCGAAGGGCCGAACCAGGCGGCGTCGGCGGCAAGTTCCTCGCCGCCGGGTCCGAAACCGGGATGTTTGAAGCTTTCCGCGCGGCCGCCGGTGGCGGCGACGGCCTCCTGGAATTTTTCGCGCGCTTCGGAATACGAACGGCTAAAGCTGTCGGCGCCGATCATCAATTTCTCCCAGAGTTTTCATTCTGTTTCGCTCGCGCCCGCGCCCTGTAGTTTACAACGAAAACAGGACAATCGAAAAAAATTGCGCGGCCAAATTTGACCGCGCAACAGTTCACCGACACTGGGGGGAGGGAAAAGGAACATCCCTAAGAGACCTCGGCTAGAGGCGCCAAGTAAAGAGAGCAATGCTTGCGCATATCGTCCCTTCTACGCGGACGATACAGTCAGGAGACAATGGCGCATGCTCTCTGTTCGCCGGGCTCACCCATCAACTCGATCCCTACATCTGAATTACGCACGGACTTACCGTAGGTTCCCCGTGGCGAGGGAAAATCGTCCTTGATCGATGTCCGGGCTCAAAGGGCTGGCCGCGCTCCGCGCGGGCCGACACTTGCCGACGGCGCTCCGGACGAAGCGCCGCCGTCGAACGAAATGCGACCAGCGAAATCAACGAAATGCGACTCTTGCCTCAATCCCGGCTACATGCCGGTTCAAAAAGGGAACAATCACCGCGTTATCGAGTTGGAAAGCAGTAGGAGCACACCTCTCGTCGGTGGAGGCGATCATGAGATGTCCCCCAGCCTTGCTTGCAGCCACGTTTCTTCTGCAAGTGGCGATCTTCTATTGGAAGTTCATTTGCCTCATCGAAGATACGAAACCCAATTGGGAAAATCTGGCGTCGTTGGGCAAGACACGGGCCACTTTTTTCGAAGGCGGCGCGTGGAGAAATTGGCGCCTGCCCATCGGAGTGGCGCATCGCGCTCGCTAGGCGACGCGGGCCGCTGGTCGTGCCGCCTTGCGCCGCGAATATATCGAGCGTTTCAACGTGGGCGTCTTGGCGCTCCGCGCACTCGAAAAGGGAGAATAGAAATGACGCAGCCATCCGATATTTCCCGCGCGCGCGTGAGATTGTCGAAGGTGGGAATGGGCGAGGAGGATGTCTCCTGGCTCGAGGCGCGGCGCTGGAGCGACGCGGCGATTCCTCCAGTCATGTGGCCATGCGACACCGATGTCTACCGACGCCGTAAGGCTCTCTTGAACAAGGCCATAGCGGATCTCAGCGTGACAGAGCGTAGCGCGTCGTTGGAAGCAAAACTCGCGGCGGCGATCGGAGCGCGACTCGCCAATTGGGGTGAATAGGGGCGGAACGGATGGGCGGATTTTTTTGAACAAGATTGGAATTTCGGATTCGCGCGAATTCATATTCTCGACAACTCCGCGAGTTTCATCCAACCGCCCCGAGGCGAGCCGCGCGCTCCTGTCGCGCGCGTTCCGCATGTCTTGCGCCCCGAAGGGCCGCCGGCGATCAAAGCTCCGTAACGACACTCGCGGTGTAACTCCGCTGTAACCCTCCGTCGCACTGAAACCTTCATTTCCGTCGCCGTTGAACAACGTCCGCTAGGCGTGATCAGGCAACGGTGTTTTGCAGGATGTCCGCCGCGTGGCTTTTCACTAGCGGCCGTTGCTTCGGCGCGGACCTTCCGGTGAACGCCGCCGTTTCACGGGCGCATAGGCCAAGCCCGCGCGAGGAGCGGCCAGCAGGCAATTACGCACGGCGCTCGTCATCCCAGACGCGAATTTCTTGAAGGCGCGGGAGACGGACAGTTTGGTGGAACGCATGATCTTCCTCCATCACCTGAACTTCTCTGTCGGTATGACGCTTGCGGCCGCGCAATGTTCCCTCCGCCACTTCGAAGCGACGACGGCCCCGCGAACGGATCAACGCCGCTCGGAGGAATAGAGCTGCGACTTTGGGGTTTCAGGCGCCCCATTGAGGCGAGGATCGTCCTTCGGATTCACGTAGTCGATATCCCAAGGCCCCACGGCGTTGATCTGAATGACCGAATCCTCGTCGATGAAAACATAGTGAACCACGCCCTTGGGCATCGAAGAAAAACTTCCCGCGGGAAGGGCCTCCATGCCGGCGTGATCGGCGGCTTGCCCCAATCCCAAGATGAATTTGCCACTGATGACTGTAACGATTTCCGGTCGAACATGCATATGCGGAGCGATGCTGTAACCCTTCGGCATTTTAACCCGCAATGCGAACATGCCCGTCGCCTTTGGGGTCGCCATAGAGAACGGCCAACTCCGCTCCCGCGGGAAGACCAGCCGGCCCCGGACCCCATTTGATTTCCTGAGGCCGGAAAGTCTTGTGCGTGTCGATCGTCTCGGCCAAGCTCGCCCAGCCGCAAACCATGACAAGGCCGGTGGCGAGACTCATAAGCATCCGTTTCATAACCGCCTCCTATGGCGTGGCCCGATCGGGCGCCGCCTTTTACCGCGCGATTTCCTTCGTCCGTCGAGCCGACGCGCCGCGAAGACTCCGGTCCCTCCACGATGCAGAACGAAACCCAACGCGGCGCGCGATTTACGCCTCAACTTAGATAGGCGGGATATTCGCCGCGCAATTCCAATTCGTTCAATAATCTGGAGCAAGTAATGGCCACGTCCAGGGACGGAGGCGCTCTGGCCGCGCCGTCGGAATATGGCGGCGTTACCGCTTTCGAGACCGGCCGCCGCTCGATTTGCCGAAGCAATACTGCAACTTGATCGACGACGCGCCAATCGTGCGCCGCGACTCCAAGGTCTCCGGATAGACCTCGGGGTTATCGCGCGGCCACTCAACTGGACGCAAATAAGGTTCGAGTGTAGCCTGTATTTGAACCGTCTCCCAGGATTCATGATGCGTCTCGCCCTCAGACCCCGTGGGAAAATCGCCTCGCTCGGCGTGCTGATGCTCGTCGCCTTGGCGAGCGCGATCACGCTCGTCTTTTTGCTCAAGCAACTTGAAGATCAAGCTTGGGTGGAGCACACGTTGGATGCGCGGTCGCGACTCCTGCGAACGCTGGCGACATTGCAGGACGCGGAAACCGGCGAACGCGGATTTTTGCTGACGAATGATGAAAGTTTTCTCGAGCCCTACGACGCGGCTGTTCGCGCGATCGACGAGCAGTTCGACAAGCTTGGAAAAGCCGTCAGCGATAATCCCCAACAGGTCGAGAGGCTTTCGGAATTGCGCGATATCGAACGTCGGCGCATCGCGGTGCTGCGCGAAAATATCGAGCGCCGTCGGCGGGCGACGAATTGGACGCCTAACATTGAGGACCTCAGAACCGCCAAATTTCTCATGGACGACGCCCGCGCGATCATCGCCGATATGATAGGGGCCGAGAATGCGCTTTTCGTGACTCGAAGCAGTAAGTCACGCGCTGCTTCGCTCATCTCGGAGGTTGGACTCTTAGCCAGTCTGCTCCTATCCGCGGTGCTTGGCTTGGCGTTCAATCGCGACAATCAAAAGCAGTTGATTGAGGCAAAAGCCGCCAACGACAAACTCAACGAAGCGCTGACGCTCGCGGAAAACGGAGGCCGAGAGGCGCGAACGTTTGGAAAGCCAGCTCCGGCAAGTTCAGAAAATGGAGGCGATCGGTCAACTCACCGGCGGCATCGCGCATGACTTCAACAATATGCTCGCGGTCGTCCTGGCCAACCTCAATCTTTTGAAGCGACAGATCGCCCGTGGAGAAACCGACGTCCAGCGCTTTATCGACGGCGCCGCGGAGGGAGCTGACCGGGCGGCTCACTTGACCCAGCGTCTGCTCGCCTTCGCCAGGCAGCAGCCGCTCGCGCCGCAACCTATCGACGCCAATAAATTCGTGTCGGGCATGTCCGAGATTTTACGCCGCACCTTGGGCCACGAGATCGAAGTGGAAACTATTCTCGCGGGAGGGCTCTGGCGGACGCATGTGGATGGCAATCAGTTGGAGAGCCTGCTGCTGAATCTCGCGGTGAATGCGAGAGACGCCATGCCGACCGGCGGGAAACTGACGATCGAGACCGCCAACGCCAATTTGGATGAAATATATGTCCGCGAGCAAGTCGGATTGGCTCCGGGACAATATGTGTTGATCGCTGTGAGCGACACAGGATCGGGCATGCCGCCCGAAGTTATCGCTAAAGCATTCGATCCCTTTTTCACCACGAAGGCGACGGGGAAAGGAACGGGACTCGGTCTCAGTCAAGCCTATGGCTTCGTAAAGCAATCGGGAGGACACATAAAGATTTACTCCGAAATGGGGCATGGAACGACCATAAAAATTTACCTGCCTCGCTTCCATGGCGAGAACGTATCGGTTGCGACCCAGCCAGGGCTCAAGGCGCAGACCGATTTGGGACGCTCTGAAGAACTCATCCTTGTCGTTGAAGACGAGGAGCGGATGCGTCTGGTCGTCGAAGAAGCATTCCGAGAACTCGGCTACAAAGTCGTTGTCGCGGAAGACGCGAAAAAAGCTCTGGCCCTGCTCGACGCGAACCCCGGCGTCAGCTTGCTGTTCACGGATGTGGTGATGCCCGAGATGAGCGGCCGCGAACTCGTCAAGGAGGCGCTCAGTCGCCGCCCCGACCTTAAGGTTGTCTACACGACTGGCTTCAGTCGTAACGCCGTGATCCATAATGGCGTTCTCGATCCTGACGTAAATTTCCTGCCGAAGCCGTTCACCGTGGAAAATCTTGCGCGGAAGGTCAGGTCCGTGCTCGACGAAGATTGACCACGAGCTCGACGTTTGCGTGAGCGGCGCGCGGAAACTAAACTCGATAAGACTTGTGAGGACTGAAATAGGCGCGCTTGCGTGTCCTGGCTCGGTCCGCGTCGATCTTCATCCTGCATACAAGGCCAGTCGGCTCGAACTCCATGTTCATGACGAGATACGGCAGGTCTTTCGAACGTTCGATCAACGACAATCCGAAGCCTTTCGACTTCGGCGCGGACACTCTGGGACCGCCGGACTCCTTCCACTCGATCTCCACCTTACCGGGTTCGCCTCGAACATCTTCCCAGGAAACGTCAAGGCGCCCGCATGTGTCGCTCAAAGCGCCGAATTTTTCGGCGTTTGTCGCCAACTCGTGCAGTATCAGCACGAGTTGCATCGCCGTCTGCGCGCTGAGGCATAACCCGGTCTCCGCGGATGGACACGGCGTGATCGGAGCCAAACCGCGCGATCGTCTGGCTCTCAATGAGCGCGCGCATATCCACGCCATGCCACTGTGCTTCGGACACGAGATTGTGCGCGGACGACATCGCCTCGATCCGCCCGCCGAAGTCATGCAGGAATTTAGAGACGCTGCGTCGCGCGGCGTCCAGTTTGCCTCGCCAGCGCTTGCACGATCGCAAGAGAATTTCTCACCCGATGGGTGAGTTCGCCCATGAGTAGATTCCTAACTTCGTCGTCGGCGCGCCGATCCGTAATGTCTCGGTCGCACTCGATAACGACGCTTTGTCCGTCGAAGCGGAGCAGCTGTTGGCGACTATCGACCCACACGGGCGAGCCGTCCTTGGCCAGATGACGCAATTCGCCGCTCCAGAAGCCTGTCTCTCTCAACGACGCCTCGACCTCCGACTTGTTGGTCGGAAACTCCGATTTCAAAAGCTCGTCGCATTTGGCGCCGATCGCCTCCTCGCGGGTATATCCGAAAAGTTCGACGCAGCCGGTGTTCCAACGCTCAATTTTGTCGTCCATATCGCGCACGAGAATCGCCTCATGCGACAGGTCGATAAGACGCGCCTTCTTTTCCAAGCGCTGACGGTAATTGAGCTCGTCCGTGATGTCGGTGTTCGTGCCGCACCAAACGGTAATGCGACCTTGATCGTCGCGGACAGGATGCGCGCGCGATAAAAACCAGCGATATGCGCCGTCGACGCCCCGCAGTGGAAACGTGTCCTCCCACTCCTCGCCGGTGCGAAAGCATTCGGAAATTTTCTTTACGACTCTCTCGACATGTTCGGGATGATGCGAGGCGCGCCAGCCCCAACCTTCCGCCTCTTCGAGCGTCGACCCGGTATAATCGAACCATCGCTTATTGTACCAAAAGATATAGCCTGACGCGTCCGCCATCCATGCGAGCTGCGCGATGCTATTCGCGAGCGCGCGAAATTTGAACGCCGTGGCGTCAATCGCTTCCGCGCGGGCTTTCTGTTTCGAAACGTCGCGCGAGGTCGCCATCAGAAGACCTGACCGCCCCGCTTGGTCGGGCATCGGCGCGACGACGACCTCCCACCATCTGAGAATGCCCTTCATCGTCGGGCGGATGGCCGTGAAGCGGGCTACGCCGCCGCGTCGTGCTTCGTTGAGGGCGTCCCGAACAAGCGGCCGCGCCTCCTCGGGCCAAAATTCGACCCATAGCTTGCCAAGCAGCGCGGCGAAGGAGTCCGCCTCCAAGAGAGCGAGCCCTGCGTCATTTACGAAGCGGACGCATCCGTCGATATCAATCAATTTGACACAATCGACGCTCGTCGCGAGCAAACAAGCGCCCAGCGAC
>CAVQBO010000016.1:0-62453 GCA_963710695.1 uncultured Alphaproteobacteria bacterium
GACCGGGGGCACAGCCGAGATCATGCGGCTCCAGGGCGAGGGAGGGCCCCTCTTGAGCGCCGATTTGTGCGCGCTAAGCATCGACGGCAGCGAGCTCAGACCGCTAATCACAATGATGACTCCACGATGCAAATCCCCGCCGGCATGAGTTGCGATTACGCTCAATCCTTGGGGACGGGCGCTCACTTCGGGGAGCACAAGGACGCCGGCTGCGGAGCGAGACTCGAAATGCTGGGTGGATGTTCGAGACGTGGATCCGACTGACAACGGCTTTCAATGACAAAATTAAGCTGCATCTTCTCCTCCAACGAGGGACGTGCGAAGATCGAGCAAAGCGTCGCCGAGCTCTTCTGCGATCCTAGCGCGCCGGGCTTGGCTGAAGCGCTCGCGCCTGCAGTTCCGCAGACGCCTCGCTCTGGCGCGGGGTCTATGCAATTGCCGAAATATTAGCGCAGGAGAATCAGAATAGTTTTACGCGCGTGTGGAGATGGCTCTTCATACTCGCATTTTTGATGGTGGCCACGCTGGGCGTCCTTGTTGATGCCCATCAATCGAGTAATATCTATGCTCTCGAGTTTTTATCAAACTCTGGTCATGTGCTCGATCGCCCTCTACTGGTTTGCAGATCGACGGCAGTTCCAGTCCCGGTTTCTAGATTACCGCGCGTTAGCGGAGTTTGCGCGCGTCGCCATCTTCTGGAGGATCGCGCGAATTGATACACGGGTTAGCGACATCTATCCGTTGTGCCAACCTCCGGGAACTCTCGTGGATCAAGATCTCGTTGAGATCACTCGAGTGTTTCGATAGCGGCAACGCGTTCGCCTTTGAGGCGCTTGACGAACTGCGTTATCGCGTCTGCCGCAACTTTTGGGTCGACGGGCAGCGCAAATATTTCAGACGCAGCGGGCGGATCCATGAGGAACTGCGACGAGACGCAACCACTTGTCCGTCGCTCTAATCGCCGCGACGGTTTCTGCAACGGCGTTGCTTGCCCTGGCGGACTATTTCGCCTTCGATTGGAGCCGCCTCGTTCTTTTCATGGCGCCGCCTTTGTTCCGTTCGCCATTGCCTTGCTTCCCGCTCTGGCGGCGACGCTCAAGGGGCAGGCGGAGCAACTCGGCCGAGCGGCGCTCGCGCTTCAATATGATCGGATGTGTACTCTCTATGAACGCACGCTGGCGATTTTGCCCGGCTCCATCGACCAGATCGGGAGCATGACGGCGCGCAAGGTCCTGATCGAACTCGGTCGCGAAGCAATGCATGAAACCGCATCCTGGCTTTCGATTTTTCGACAACACCCGCTGCGTCCATTTTGAACGAGGCGTCCGGCGCTCCAGCTTCCTCGCGGCCGCTTTACAGTGTGCGACGACCCCCTCCGAAGCGCGTGGGCCGGTCGAACTTTTCGTGGGGCCTGGGGCCGTTTGTGAATCGATGGCGAGGTCGCCCGCTCGCCGTTACGGCGCAGCTCGCTGCGCGCTTCGAACGCGATGCTTTACCCCGGCTTTAAAAATTCGTTTGAAAACAGAGCCGCATCGGAGGTAGGCTTTGAAAGTTGCGGATGATCAGAGACCCCAGCCGCGTGTCGCAACGGAGCCGTCAATGCCCTTGAAACGTCTTCTCGCCATAACCCTCTTGGGTTCCGTTGTGACGGAAATGACCATGATCGGAACCATTAGTCCGGCGATCGCGGAAGAAGATTTTCTCGATGTTGCCAAGGCCTGCGTCGAAGACGTGTCTCGTGGCCTGCCCATGGTCGCGGACGAGCGGACCAGTCGGTTCTTGGGCAAAGGCAGTGAATCCCACGTGCGCTGCAGCGGAGGAAGCAAGGCTGTCGCCCACATGGGAACGCCGTGGGTAGATTGGCAAAATTACTGGGCGACAGGCGACGGTCAGTCGCGATCGACACGGCTGGATCCCAGCCTGCGTTTGATAGATCGCAATGAGCGAGGCATCAACAATGCTCTGCTCGATCTCGAATATCAGAGGATGGAGCTGATCAAGTTCAACCTTTTCGATAACAAGACGTTCGAGCAGTATTTGACAGGAGGCGTCGCGGGAAAGAATTTTGATGCTGCTACGCTAAAGGTATGGCAGGAAATGCGCCTACCTGCCGACCATCCTGATTTCGGCAAATTGAAGATCGAACCCGACGGCGCCCAGACCTGCGCAGGCGAGCTCATCCGCTTTTGTACCTTGACCGGCATTTGCAATGATATTCGAAATCCTGCAATGGGCTCGAGCGGGCAATTATTCACCCGCCAAGTCGAGTTCGAATTGACTTTTCCCGATCTTGAACGCGATGAATATGCCCGCAATCGACATGGGGGCAGGATTTCGCTGATGCGGCCGGATCCGCAGGTGATAAGCCGAAAACTATTCACCCGCGACCAATCGCTGATCCAAATTGCCATGAAGGCCATGGCGCGCCGGGCTCGAACGAAGGTGATTGCTCATATAAGAAGGCGCCGTTCTTCAATGTCTTGGCGGCATTCTGGATTCAATTCATGACGCATGACTGGTTCTATCACCTTGAGGAAGGGAGAAATGACGAGTTGCATGTCATCGAAGTTTTGGCTGCATGACCGAACGCTTCGACAATAGCGAGCGACCTATCTCTCCAGCGCGGGCTGCCGAGTTAGGCTGTCGTCAGGACGACAAAATGGAAGCGGCGCTGATTGAAGACAGTGCAGATCCTGGGACTTTCAACTTCAACGGCATGAATTGGCTGAAGAGGGCTTACAAGACGACCAGCAATTATGTTACTGCTTGGTGGGACGCGTCGCAGATTTACGGATACGACGTACGATCGCGTCGCCGTATGAGACGTGATCCGGCCGACTGGGCGAAGCTTGAACTCGAGGCGCTATCGATCGGCGCCAGCCCGATTGCGAGCGACCATCAGGGTTATCTGCCCGAGTTCCGTAGAGCGTGCGAACCTGGGTTTCTCTGGAACAATGCGATCCAATCAAGCCCGAGTGGATCGGGCAAGAAGCCGTCGCGTTTCCCGATAACTGGTCGATCGGGCTAAGCTTTTTTCACAATCTTTTTGCTCGGGAGCATAACAACATCATAGACGCATTCCGCGAACTGGCGCGAAAATCTCCGGAGCTGGATTTCGGGCCACGTCACCCCGACCGGCCTTCGCAAGTGATCACATATGGTCAGATATCGAATGATGAATTATTCGAGATCGCGCGCCTGATCGTCGCGGCGGAGATCGCCAAGATCCATACGACTGAATGGACTACGCAACTTCTGTACGATGAGCCACTTCATATCGCGATGAATGCGAATTGGTCAGGGCTGTTCGCGGAGGACCCGATCGCATCGCAAGTAACCAAGAAGATCGTCGCGAGACTGGGCGAATTGTCCGTCGCCAAAGAGAGAAATCAAATATATTCCGCCTTTTCTGCGGGCTCCGGCATAGTTGGTCTCGGGAATAACCGGCGGCTGTTTGGCGAGATGCTCCCGGATTGGCTTTCGCCTGATCTCTGGAGCATGAGCAACCCAGAGGATGTGAACGGCGGCGTCAACCATTTTGGCTCGCCCTTCAATTTTCCGGAGGAGTTCGTTTCCGTCTATCGTTTGCATCCCATGGTGCCGGACCTTCTCGAATATCGCGACATACAGGATCCTAATCAATCAAAAAGAAAGTTCCGGTGATTGACACCTTTCGGAGCAAGGCGACAGCCGCAATGCGAGAGAGCGGGCTGGCCAATTGGGCTCTGAGCATGGGCCGTCAGCGCCTTGGACTGCTCTCGTTGCGAAACCACCCTCAGTTTTTGCAAAACCTCGATCTTAGGCCTCGTATCGACAGCAGGGTCGATTTGGCCGCTCTGGACATTATACGTGATCGCGAGCGAGGGGTCCGCGATTTAACGAGTTCCGCCGCCAGATCGGCCTCCGACAGTTGACCAGTTTCGATGACTTTGTCGACGCCACGCTGCAAGAAGGATCCTCAGAACTGTCAGAGCAACGCGAGCTGGTGAAGGCGATGCGCGAAATCTACGGTCAGCATCAGTGCGATTCGAAAAGGATCATAACGCGCGCGCAGCGGGATCGCGAAGGCCGCCCAATCAACGATTGCCTCGGCCACACAGACGGAGACCTCGTAGACAACATCGAGGACGTCGATCTCGTGGTGGGGTACTTGGCGGAGACCACTCGTCCTCACGGCTTTGCAATTTCGGAAACGCAGTTTCAGGTTTTCATTGTCAATGCATCGCGGCGGCTGTTCAGCGACAGATTCTTCACGTCCAGTTTTCGGCCTGAACTTTACACTAAGTTAGGCATCGAATGGGTCATGAATAATGGTCCGACGGGAAAAGAGTATGAGCCTTTCGAAATAAACGGTCACAAACACCAGGAGGTGTCGCCACTCAAACGGGTACTGCAGCGCGCGGTGCCAGAGCTCAAACCCGAGTTGGCGCATGTCGCTAATGCATTCGATCCCTGGGCGCGTGATCGCGGCGAGTATTATTCTCTTGACTGGCGTGCAAGGCCGGACGCCGTCACGGATCAGGCGTTCACGCGGTGATTGCGGGACCGATAAATTAACTGGGTTTCATGCGGCTTTTAGCAATGGCGGTGTCGGCTCGAACATCCAGGCCAAGCGATATCGATGCGTCGGCTTTGGAGGTTGCCAAGTAAACGTTCGCGCAAGTCGCCGTTGAGAACGGCAGCGCGAACTTGCAACATGCGATGCGCGCCTTTTAGCGTCCATTGCATCTGCTGCTTTTTGACCATTCGCCGGGCGACAAGGGAGTTGACAGCGGACTGAGCGAGCGAGGACGCAATCCGTCGGCCTGATCGGTAGCGTGCGCCGTAATTAACGATAGCGCTTTGGTTTGAACGAACGTAGGTGAGCAAGGGCTGCGCGAGATCGAGGAGACGCTTGTCTGAGACGTCCGCACGGCTATGTCGGATCGCCAAATCTCCAAATGTGCGTTTCGCGCCCGAGAAGAATTTTGGCGGAATTATTCGCGGAATTCGGCTCGTTCAGGCTCGGGCAAAAAAATGGTGATGCTTCATGCGGTTACTGATCATCACTTGGGTTGCCGCCGGAAATTCCGCGAAAGCCCCTCGGCGCCTGAAAATAGTCCGCTCAAATTTCTTGTTTCTTGCGGCCTCGCTTGGCAGGCTCGACCAATGTTTCGACAAGACGACGTGCGTCGTCGCGGGTGACCCTGCCGGGAAACAATTTCATCAATAGCTCTATCGCCTCCCCTCAATTCAACGCTCTGGCCAACTCTTTCTCTTTGGCGCGAATCGCTATCGGCTTCCGCCAGCGTCAGCGCCCGTCGCGGCTCAACTTTCCTTGGAGGCCAAGCCTTCGTGATTTCGGATCTTTGGAAGAAGACGCCCCTCTCGTCTTTAACGGACTTTCCAAACCGGTACTCCCTCGGCGCAGCGTGTCCGCCTCGGTAGCCTACAACCTTGCCGGCGGACAGCGCATCTTCCAGGGCATGCTCTGCCCGCGACGCTCTTCCCGGTGGTGGTGGTCTCGGGCGCCTTTCTGGCGATGGCGCCTGAGCTTGAAATCCGACGTGGCTGCGATTCTCGATCCAATGAAGAACCATGTCGGTGGTCCAAATGGGACGCCCAAACGCTCGCGCATCAAGCTCGTCGCGGCTCGGCCATTTTTGGATCATGGCTTTGCTTTCAACACTAACGTCGCTGTATCGAAGGCGGCCGGAGTTGTCGAAGACGCAATGATCAGGTTGCGACCGGTCATCCTCCAGCCAATAAATGCCCGACCATTCGTCAGGGGAAATACTCTGTTGGATGCCAGTCTCGGGTGGTGTTCCTCTGGCGACGATGTGCCCGCGCGAAGTGCATGTTGCAGTTCCGACCACGCTGCGTCGGGTTGGCAGATAGCATCAAGCCCCGCCAACCCCGACACGAGCTTATCCGCCTCGCCGCCCGTCAGTGGGCTTAGCGGCTGTATTGTCCAACTCTTTTCGCCTTCAAGGATTGCTCCGTCCTCGCCAGCCAGCGGCGACTCGACCCATTTGCTGCACTTGGTGCGGTACTGGTTCCAAACCGCGCAGACGTCGTTCGGGTTGCGCCTGACGATCCAAGCGGCGGCCATGAACAGGGTCCAATGGCGCTCTCCCAGCGGGTCGAAACCTGGGGGAAATTGGACTGCCAGTGGCCAGCATCCCGCATCCATGGCCTCCCACTCGGCGTGCTGCGGAGAAATTTCGCCGCGCTTTGCGCGTTGCAAGATGTCGTTTCGCGCCATCGCTCCTCTATCGTCATTAGTTGACATTTTTCAATTCCCCATCGTTTCACTTTGGGCGACAGCGTTCCGGGCATATCGTATCGAGCAGGATATGGCGCTTCTTCCGTTGATCGTCTTTGCCCGCAGCGTATGCGTGACGCCGACGACCGCGAATTCGCCGCGTTGCTCGCCGACGCGCGAGATCGCCGTCGAACATCCTTTCGGCTCGATCAAGCAGTGGATGAACCGGGGCGCCCTCCCAATGCGGAGCCTCGGCAATGCCTGGGCCGAGCTCCAGCCTGGCCGCGCTCGTTTATAATCCACGGCGAGCCCTGAACATTCTCGTCGTCGGACCATGACGGCGGGGCCGTCCAGCCTGAAACGGCGGTCGAACCGGGGCCCATTCCCGACCAGAATGCGCCGCGCGGACGCCCATCAGGTCACAACAGGCGGCTTTCCCAGCGCCAACATGCGCAGAATTCGTCGCCACGCGCGGCGCGCCCTTGGCCCCGGACCAGGCTGTGGCGTCTTCAGACGGTCAGTCCGTTTTATTGTGAAGGTTAGGCTCTGGCGGGAAGCCGTCCGGGGCTTAAGAGCGGCCAATGCGCGGCTCTTTGGTGGCCGGTCCAGCCGACAGGATGGTCACCATATGGTCACCAAACACATCGTCAGCTCGGGCAAAACCTAGGGACGCCTAAATTTATGTATATATTTCATATAGTTAGTTGGTGAGCGCGCCGGGGCTCGAACCCGGGACCCTCTGATTAAAAGTCAGATGCTCTACCGACTGAGCTACGCGCTCGCTTGCCGTGGACGGGTCTTTTGGGTCGGATGCCGTCGTGCGTCGGCTTGCCCCAAACCGAAGAAGCCGAGTCGGCCCGCCTCTCCGCGCCGGCCGCCAAGGACCGAACAGTGGGGCTCCAGTACCCTTCCACGCGCGGCGGGTCAACCCCGGCGTTGTCGATGTTTCGAACGGCGCTCTTCAAGCTTGCGCCGCCGGACTTCGCCGGTCCCGCGTCGATCGCCGCGCGGGCGACGTTAAAAAGCGGCTCGGACCATCGCGCCGACGATGGTCAAACGGGCAAGACTGTCCTATGATTCAGGGTGGAAGAAATCAATCGCCGCGCGCAAAAAGCAAGAACGACTGCGGAGCGGGTTTAAAATGAGCCAAAAAGGGGATCTGTTCCAAAAGATCGAGGCGGCCACGCCCGCCCTTCGGCGCTATGCGCGCGCGCTCTGCTGTGGCGCGGGATCCGCCGCCGCCGACGAACTCGTGCAAGCGGCGATCGAACAGGCCGCCGCCAAGGTTCGCGCCAGGGAGCCGAGCGATGGCGCGGCGGCGCGGCATTGCGCCTACCGCGCGCTGACCGCGCTCGCGCGGGAAAAATGCGCCGGCCTCGCCGCGACTGCTTCCCCGCGCCAACCGGCCGTTGTCCACGCCCTCGCCGATCTCCCGTATGAGGAGCGCGCGAGCCTTCTGCTGGTCGCGCTGGAAGGTTTTTCCTATGAGGCGGCCGCCCGCATCGCCGACACTTCGCGCGAGGCCTTCGTCGCGCGGCTGATGCGCGCCCGCGCGGCCTTGTCGTTGCTCGATCTGCGGCCGTCCGCGCCTTCCGACGGCGCCCGCCGGGCCGGCGGACATTTGCGCGTCGTGAAGTAGAGCGCCCGCGATGACGCCGCCCCCCAGCGTCCAGGAAGCCGATTTGCACGCGCTCGTCGACGGCGAGCTTTCGGCCGAGCGGCGCCGCGACGTCGAGGATCATCTCTCGCGGCGCCCCGAGGACGCGGCGCTGGTGGAAGGCTGGCGCCGGCAGAACGCCGCCTTGCGCGCGGCTTTCGAACCGGTGGCGCGGGAGACGCCGCCGCTGTCCCTGCGCAACGCGGCGGTCCGCAACGCCGCCCCCGGCGCCGCGCCGATCGAGACGGGCGCCATCCATTGGGGGCGTCCGAGCGGCCCGTCACGCTCCGTCCGGCGCCTTGACGAGGCGCGCGAGAGCCGTCGCAAGCGGGCTTTCCTGTCCACGGCGGCCGCTTTGCTCGTCGGGGCCGCGCTGGCGGCCGCGGCGGTCCTCGCCTTCACGCGGCCTCCCACCCCGTCCGGAGCCGCGGGCGCCGGTGATGATCGCGCAAAGCTATGTCGATCGCGCGGACATCTCCTATCGCACCTATGCGCCGGAGGCGCGGCCGGTCGACTTCGACGCGGATCATCTCGCCGAACTCGCGGCGGCCCAATGGCGGCGCGTCGGCTTCGCCTGCGCGCCCGATCTCTCCGGGGTCGGACTGCGGCTGCTGGGCGGGCGCGTCGCGCCGGGACTGAGAGGCCCGGCCGGCTTTCTTCTCTATGAAACACAGGACAGCGCCCGCGTGGGGCTTTATTTCGAGCGCGCGGAGCCGGAAAAAGCGGCGCGCGTCGCGCCGCGCGTCGATCAAAGCCTCACGGCGGTTGAATGGCGCGGCGCCGGAATGGCCTTCGTGCTGATCGGGCCGCTGGGCGCCGACGCCATGCAGGAAAGCGCCGAACGCGCCGCCGGCGAAATTCTGGTTCCACCGCCGGGCGAGGCGAAGCGCCGTTAGAATTCGGGCGAATCCGCCGCTTGTCGCCTTCGACATCGAATGCGGCGAGCGGCCGCCGGGCGTTGGCCGCGCTGCTTCGGTCCTTCAGCGGACTGGAGAGTTTGGCTGTCCCGCCTCGAGTGGAGTAAAACAGCTCGGCCGGAAATTCTCGCGGGCCGCTTTCAGGATGGCGTCTTCTCGTCTCCGGCCGGTTCATTTAGCCCGGTTTCCCCCGTGAGAGTCCGCAAGGCGCTGAAAGGCGAGATCCATGGAAGCCAAGTGGTATTACTCCGAAAACGGCAAGGCGCTCGGCCCGATGTCCGCGAATGAAATCGCCGGACGGATCAGGCAGGCCAAGAACGAGCCGCATTTCGTCTGGATCGAGGGCATGTCCGATTGGACGGACGCGAGCATTGTGCCAGAATTTTCCGCCGCGTTCCAGGCGGCGGGAACGGCGCTCGCGTCTGGCGCCGAGGCCGGCGCGGGGACGAAAGGCGCGATCGGCGCGAGAGAAAGCCACCCTCGCGCAACGCGCGCGGCGCGAACTCTATCGAATATCTGGTGGTTTCCTCTTATCTCTTTGTCTGCTTCGGAGCCCTTATCTTTTACAAGGCCAGCATCCTCCATGGCGAGGGCATCGAGTTTACGGTCTTTGGCCTGGCGATTGTGAAAGCTCTGATTTTGGGTAAATTCCTTTTGCTGCTGGAAGCGCTCAAGATCGGAGAAGACAAGAAACACGCGCGCTCCGCTCTCGCCAACATCCTCACGAAGTCTTTGCTTTTCTCGCTGCTTCTCTTTGCCATGACGGTCGTCGAGGAACTGATCGTCGGCCATTTTCACGGACGGGCGAGCCGAGAGATCTTAAGGGAGATCGCGGGCGGCACGTGGCAGCAAGCCGTCGCCGTGGCCATCCTTCTCTTTCTGATTTTGATTCCCTTTTTCGGCTATCAGGAAATCGCCGCCCGTCTCGGCAAGGGCAAACTCTCGAAACTTCTCACCGAGCGCCCTCGGCCGGAAGGCGAGGAGTAGCGTTCGGAATTGGGAGTGGAGCGTCTTGCCGAAAGCTGTGACGGGAATGTCCGCAAACAGGCTTCCAAGCGTCGGATTCAACCGCCCGCTCAGCCCGCCAGTTCCTTCAACCCCCGCCGTATCAGCGCGGAGGCGTCGGCGTCCTCGCCCAGCGCCTTGGCGCTGGCCGCCACCGCCGCGACCGCCTGCGGACGGCCATAGCCGAGATTGCACAGCGCCGAAATCGCGTCGCGCACCGACGACGGCGCGTTGGAGGCGTCCTCGCCGGCCAGCCGCGCCGCCGCCGGGTCGACCGAGGCGAAGGCCGGGGCCTTGTCCTTCAGTTCGGCGACGATGCGCGCCGCGAGCTTCGGCCCGACGCCCGAGGCGCGCGAGACCATCGCCTTGTCCTGCATGGCGATGGCGTTGGCCAATTCGTCCGGGGGCAGGATCGACAAAATCGCCAGCGCGACCTTGGCGCCGACGCCCTGCACGCTCTGCAGCAGGCGAAACCAGTCGCGCTCGGCGTCGCGCGAAAAACCGAACAGCCGGATGGAATCCTCGCGCACCTGCGTCTCGATGGCGAGCGTCGCCGGTTCGCCGGCGCGCGGCAGATGCTGCAAGGTGCGGCTGGAGCAATTGCACGACATAGCCGACGCCGGCCACGTCGAGAATGACGAAATCGTCGCCAAAGCTGTCCACGACGCCCCTAAGCTTGCCGATCATCCGCGCCTCGCTGCTTCGCCATCATGCCCCCGCACCGTCATGCCCCCGCGGCCAGCCGGCGCTCCAGCAGGCGCGCGCCGCGATGCTGCGCGTGGCAGATCGCCACCGCCAGCGCGTCCGCCGCGTCCTTGCTGGCGGCGAAGCTCGCCGGCAGCAGCACGCGCACCATCATCGCGATCTGCGCCTTGTCGGCATGGCCATTGCCGACCACGGTTTTCTTCACGAGATTGGCGGCGTATTCCTCGACGTCGAGCCCCGCGAGCGCCGGCGCCGTCAGCGCCACGCCGCGCGCCTGTCCCAGTTTCAGCGCGGACTGCGGATCGCGGTTGACGAAAGTCTCCTCGACCGCCGCCTCTCGCGGCGCGTGAAGAGCGATGACCTCCATCAGCCCCAAATGCAGCTGGCGCAGACGCTGGCCCATCGGCGCGTCGCCGTCGGAGCGCACGCAGCCCGAGGCGACGAAGGAAAGCCGCGCGCCCTGAGCGTCGACGATCCCCCAGCCGGTGTTGCGAAGGCCGGGGTCTATGCCGAGAATGCGAATCGTCTGGAGCGTCATGGCGCCAGCTTAACGGCAAAGCCCCGCGTCAGACCAGCGGCGCCGCCTCGATCTTCTTCAGCGCGTCGACCACCGCGTCGAAAGGGAGAAGCGTCGAGGCGTGGCGCGCCTTATAGTCGCGCACCGGCTCCAACACCGCGAGATCGGCCCATTTGCCGTCCGGCGCCGGACCGTTCTCCTTGAGCATCTTGCGCATTTTTTCGCGCAGCTCTCGCAGCTCCCCCGGCGTCGCGCCGAGGATGTTGCGCGCGAGGATGGAGGCGGAGGCCTGGCCGAGCGCGCAGGCTTTCAGCTCTTGCGCGTAATCGGCGACCTTGCCGTCCTTCAGCGCGACGTCGACCGTGATCGTCGAGCCGCACAAACGGGAATAGGCGGTCGCGCTGGCCTGCGGCGCGGTCAATCTCCCGAGATGCGGGATGTCGGCGGCCAGCTCCAATATGCGCTTGTTGTAAACCGAATCGAGCATGGGCGGAAACACCGACGGCTTGGGGGTTACTTTTGTCTGACGCACCGACTATATAGGATGCCGAGGGTTCGCGCGGAAGCGTCGACCGGGGGGCGTCGCGGCCAGATGCTTGCATGACGGCGCCTGAATTCGAATTGTCGGTCCAATTCTCTTGGAATTTGACGGTTTCCGGACAATCTGGCCGGCGCTGAATTTCGAGGAGTCCGCCCACGGGGTTCGCGCCGTGGGATATGCCGCCGGCGTTCGCGCGTCGGTTTGTCGCCCGGCGGCGAATCGCCCGGGCAGTTTGTCGCCGAACCGGAGGCGCCACATGGATGACGTGGTTAAGTCCTTGATCCCTTCCCCGAAAATCAAACCGATCCGACCCCTCGAAAAACCCAGTCGCCAAGAAGCGGAAGAAGCCGTCCGGACGCTGCTGCGCTGGGCGGGCGACGATCCCAGCCGCGAAGGCTTGCTCGAGACGCCGGCCCGCGTGGTCAAGGCCTATGAGGAGTTGTTCAGCGGCTACAAGCAGGATCCCAAGGAGGTTCTGGAGCGCGTATTCGCCGAGGTCGAAGGCTACGACGATCTGGTTCTGGTGCGCGACATCCCGTTCTTTTCGCATTGCGAGCACCACGTCGTGCCCTTCGTCGGCAAGGCGCATATCGCCTATTATCCGACCGACGGCGTCGTCGGCCTCTCGAAGCTGGCGCGGCTCGTCGACGTGTTCGCGAAGCGCCTGCAAACGCAGGAGGCGCTGACCGCGCAAATCGCCTCGACGATCGATCAGGAGCTGAACCCGCGCGGCGTGGCCGTGCTGGTGGAGGCGGAGCATATGTGCATGTCGATGCGCGGCGTGCTGAAACAGGGCGCGTCAACCGTCACGGTTCAGTTCTCCGGCGCGTTTCGCGACAATCCCAGCGAGCAGGCGCATTTCTATACGCTGTTGCGCGGCGCCCGTTAATGAGCGCCGCGCCGGACAAGCACGCGCTGGAGGAAGGCGCCGACTTCACGCCGCGCTTCGACGCGCAGGGGCTGATCGTCTGCGTGACCGTCGAGGCCGCCACGCGGCAGGTGTTGATGGTCGCCTATATGAACAGGCTCGCGCTCGACAAGACCATCGAGACCGGCGAAGCGCATTATTGGTCGCGGTCGCGCCAAAGTCTGTGGCGCAAGGGCGAGACCTCTGGCCAACTGCAGCGCGTCGTGTCCCTGAACGTCGATTGCGATCAGGACGCGATTCTGCTCGAAGTGGAGCCAGGGGGCGACGGCAAGGCTTGCCACACCGGGCGTAAATCCTGCTTTTATCGCAAGCTTGAACGCGGCCCGGACCACCGCCTTGTTTTCGTGCAGTAGATGCCTCGCGCGCGGGCGCCGTTAGTACATCCCCCACTTTCGAAGCGCAGACTCCTGCATTAAATCTAAAACGAGGCGAAACGCCTCTTCCGGGTCGGGGACCGCATTTAGGAGCGGCGCGATGTTCTCGTTGATGCGAAAGAGTTTTGATATGTCAGGCGAACGCGGCGCGGTTTCGATCTCGCCTCCGCTAGAGGGCCAGCGCGCCGATGGCGCCCGCGAGCCGGCGTCGCCCACGAATCGGCTTGGCGCTGGGCGCCGGCGCGGCGCGGGGATGGTCGCATATTGGCGTTTTGCGCGAGCTCGCGGAGAATGGCGTCAAGCCCGACGTGATCGCCGGCACATCGATCGGCGCCATCGTCGGCGGCTGTTACGCCGCCGGCAGGCTCGACGCGGTCGAAGGTTTCGCGCGCTCGCTGACCAAGCGCCGGGTCTTCGCGATGATGGACCTGTCGTTCTCCGGCATGAGCCTCATCACTGGCGACCGTTTGAAATCCGCGCTGGAGAAGGAGGTCAACGGCGTCCAGATCGAAGATTTGCCGATGCCTTTCGCGGCGGTCGCGACCGAGGTCGGCACCGGCCACGAAGTCTGGCTGCAACGCGGCCCGCTGGATTTGGCTATCCGCGCCTCCTATGCGCTGCCGGGCATTTTCGAGCCCGTGCGAATCGGCGACCGCTATTTGTTCGACGGCGCGCTGGTCAATCCGGTGCCGGTCACGGTCTGCCGCGCGCTGGGGGCGGAGTTCGTGATCGCGGTCAATGTGACGGCCGACACGATGTATCGTTCCGCCGTGCTTCCGAACCAGTCGGCGGCGGCGACGCCGACCGACGCGGGCTCCAAGGGGCCTTTCGCCGGCCGTGTCGGGGCCGCGCTGGAAGGCGGCCTGCTGCCTCGATATTTCGAGCGGCGCTCCGGCGACGCGCCGAATGTCGCGACGGCGATGATCGACGCCTTCAACATCATTCAGGATCGCATCCTTCGCTCGCGGCTCGCCGGCGACCCGCCGGACGCCACGATCCACGCGCGTCTCGAGGAAATCGGCATGTTCGATTTTCACAAGGCGGAGCAGCTGATCGCCGCCGGGCGCGAGGCGGCCAAGCGGGCGCTGCCGAATATTTTCGCCCATATCCCCGCGCCCGGCGCTTCGGCCTGAGCGCCGGCGCCTGAAATTATAGCAGCTTGCCGGGGTTCAGTATGCCCTTGGGGTCGAGAGCGGCTTTTATCGCCCGCATCGCCTCCAGCGCGGTCGGATCCTTGACCCGCCGCAAAAGCTCGCGCTTGAGCTGGCCAATCCCGTGTTCGGCGGAAATCGAGCCGCCAAATTTTTCCACGACGCCGTGCACGATGTCGCCAACCTCGTCCCAAAGCGCGAGAAACGCGGCCCGATCCGCGCCGACCGGCTGCGAAATGTTAAAATGGATGTTGCCGTCGCCCATATGGCCGAAGGCCACGGGCCGCGCGCCGGGAACGCGGGCGGTCACGAGACGGCTCGCTTCCTCGATAAAGGCCGGGACATCCTTCGGCGCGACCGAGACGTCGTGCTTGATCGAGCCGCCCTCGCGCTTTTGCGCCTCGGACAGCAACTCGCGCAGACGCCAGAAGTCCGCGGCGTGAGCGAGCGAATCCGCCACCGCGGCGCCGCCCACGAGCAGCTTGGCGGTCGCACGGCTCAACATGTCGATAACCGCGTCCCTAAAACCGTCCTCTTCCATCGCGGCGCATTCGACAAGCGCGTACCAAGGAAAGACATGGGCGAAAGGGATCGCGCGCGAGATCGTCGTGCTTAAGCACGAGCTCCACGCCGATGCGGGGCAGCAGTTCGAAGGCTTGCAGGGCGCCGCCCATGCGCGACTTGCAAAAATTCAACAGCTCCAGCGCTCGGCCGGGATCGGCGAGGCCGACAAACGCCGTGACGCGGGCGCGCGGACGCGGGAACAGCTTCAGCGTCGCCGCGGTGATCACCCCGAGCGTTCCCTCCGAGCCGATCATCAGCCGCGTGAGATCATAGCCGGTGTTGTCCTTGCGCAGCTTGGAGAGACCGGACAGAACGCGCCCGTCGGCCATCACCGCCTCGACGCCCAGCGCGAGATCGCGCGCCGAGCCATAGGCGATCACATGCACCCCGCCGGCGTTGGTCGCGAGATTGCCGCCAATCGTGCAGGAGCCCTCGGAAGCCAGCGAAAGCGGAAAATAACGGTCGACCGATTCAGCGGCGGCTTGCGCGCGCGCGAGCGTGACGCCGGCGTCCACGGTCATGGCGTCGCTGACGGGATCGATATCGCGGATCTTGTCGAGTCTTGTTAGCGACAGCACGATCTGCCGCCCTGTGTCGTCAGGCGTTTGGCCGCCGACGAGGCCGGTATTGCCGCCTTGAGCAACCACCCCGGTTCCGCTCTCATTGCAAAGAGCGAGAACCCGAGAGATTTGCGCGACAGTCGATGGTCTGACCACCGCGAGGGCGCGTCCATGAAACAGGCCGCGCGGCTCCTGCATATAAGAGAACGTTTCACCCGGATCGGCGAGGACGCTTTTTTCGCCTACGACCGCCGCGAGGCGTGCAAGCAAATCCATCGCGCCTTTCCGACTATTTGTAAGAACCGGCCAAATCGCCCTTGGCTTCAACCTTTTGTTAAGGTCAAGGGCCTAAGTCAACGACGCCGGCGAAATTCTCTGTCGTCGCGGCGGACGCGGACATAAGCGGCCTTCATGGCCGGGGCGCAGCTTAGGACGATACTGCACAATGTCGCGGCGATTAGCGCATTCATCATGACCATCTCCTTCCAGATTCGCGGGGAGACTAGGAGATTTCCCCATTCACGCTGGACTATGACGCAAATGCTATGCCGGATTTTTCAAGGCGGCAAGCGAAATAACCTAGCTTCCGGCGAAGGCGCCTTTCATGCCTTCTCGAACTGATATAGTCGTCACAATATTGTTACCCAGTCGTTAACCCGTGAGATTTTTCGTATTTTTCGTAAATTGTTTCGCACGCCGGCTTTATCTCGACAGCAGGCTTCTTTTGCGAATGGGCCGCGTCATGCGCGAAAATGTCGCGACCAGTTCGACATGCGGCGAGAAGCGGAACTGATCGATTGGCGTGACTTCTCCCAACGCATATCCGCCGGCGATCAGAATCCCCGCGTCGCGCGCGAAGCTGTGAGCGTCGCACGACACGGCGACGATCTTGTCGACGCTCGATTTAACCAGTTGCTCGGCCTGGGCGGCGGCGCCGGCGCGCGGCGGATCGAACACCACCGCGTCGAATTCCGAAAGCTCCTTGGCGTCGAGCGGTTTGCGAAACAGATCGCGCGCCTCGGCTATCGCCAGCCGCATCCCGGCCTTCGCGCGCGCCGCCTCGGTCAGCGCGGCGACCGCTTCGGCGTCATTGTCGTAGGCGCAAACGCGCGCATGGGCGGAAAGACGCAACGCGAAAGCGCCGAGGCCGCAGAAGAGATCCGCGACGCGCTTCGCGCCGCCGACGGCGGCTAACACATGACGCGCGATCTCTTCCTCGCCCGCCGTCGTCGCTTGCAAAAAACTTCCCGGCGGCAGCGCGACCACGGCCTCGCCAACAGCGACGCGCGGCTTGCGGCGCAGCGCGACGACGCGGCCGTGATTCGACAGCCGCGCGAGATCATGTCGCTCGGCCACAGCGATCACCGCCTTGGCCTCGTCCTCGGACAGCGCGCCGGGGCCGCGCAGGTCGATGTCGATACCCTCGAGCGTCAGCGTCGCCGCTATGTCGAGCGGCTTGCCCTTGCCGGCCAAGGCCTTGGCGAGCGCCCTGGCCGCCGGCAGCGCCGGCGCGAGGCCAGGTTCGAGCAAGGGACAGGCGTCGATTTCGACGATCTCATGCGAGCGCGCCTGCATGAAGCCGACCCGCGCTCGCCCGGCGGCGGCGCGCGCGTGAAAAGTGACGCGGCGCCGGCCTGCGCCATGCGCGTCGATCAGCGGCGCGACTTCCGCCGCGACGCCGGCGTTGCGCAGCGCCGCGACGACAAGGCCGCGCTTCCATTGGCCATAAGCGTCCGGCGCCAGCGCCTGCACCGCGCAGCCGCCGCAAACCGCGTAATGCCCGCAGATCGGTTCGATGCGATCCTTTGAGGGCTCGAGGATTTCGATCATCCGCGCGTGATCGCCTTGAACCTCGGCGGCGACGCTTTCGCCGGCCAAGGCGTAAGGGACGAAGATCAAGCGCTCGCCCAATCGCGCGACGCCTTCGCCGCGATGGCCGATCCGCTCGACGACAAGTTTTTCCATGCTCAAGATTTTTGTCCGCAAAGGAGAAATTCGCGGTTCCCATCGCCGCCTTCGATCGGCGAAGGGCAAAGCCCCTTGAGGCGCCAGCCAAGCCCTTCCACCTCTTGCGCGACGCGCGCGCAAACTTCCTTATGCACCAAAACGTCGCGCACGACGCCCTTTTTCACCGCGGCGCGCCCCGCCTCGAACTGCGGCTTGATCAGCGCGATCAATGTCGCGGCTGCCGCCGATGTTTCGAGCGGCGCGATCGGAAGTCGCGCGGCGAGCGCCAGCACGTTCGGCAGGATCAGCGCCAGCGAAATAAAGCTGGCGTCGCAGACGATCAGACTCGGCGGCTCCGCGAGATGTGTTGGCTCAAGCGCGCGGGCGTCGAGCCGCTCCAGCGCCGTGACGCGCGCGTCGCTCCTTATACGCTGATGCAATTGTCCATGGCCGACATCGACGGCGACGACATGGCGCGCGCCGCGCGTCAGCAGCACATCGGTGAAGCCCCCCGTCGAAGCGCCGACATCGAGGCAATAACGCCCGCTCGGGTCGACGCCAAAAGTCTCCAGCGCATGGGCCAGCTTGACGCCGCCGCGCGAGACCCAGGGGTAGGGCGCCGCCGCGCTTAACTCCGCCTCCGGCGCGATGTCCTCCGAGGGCTTTTTGACGAGCCGCCCGTCGGCGCGCACGAGCCCGGCCTCGATCGCCTCGCGCGCCTTGGCGCGGCTTTCGAACAGTCCGCGCTCGGCGAGCAGCGTATCGGCGCGCGGCGCCATTTATTCTCCCGTCTGCAACAGGCTGCCGGCCCTGCGCGCGCCGGCCAGCAGCTTCGAGAAGGCGAGCGTCGCGACGGCGAACAGCACGGCGTCGATGGCGAGACCTTCCATCATCAGATCGCCGCGAAACACATGGTCGATCAGCACGCCGCGCAGGCCCTCGAACACATAGGTCGGCGGCAGGGACCAGGCGACGGGCTGTAGCCAGGAGGGCAGCGCCGCGACGGGATAATAGACGCAGCCCAGAGGCTGGACGATGAACATCAGCGACCATGCGAGATTTTCGGCCCCGAGCCCATAGCGCAGCAGCATGCCGCACACGAACAGGCCAATGCTCCAGGCGAACAGCGCGAGAACGACGAAAAACGCCGCGACGGCGAAGCCGAGCGCCCAGAGATTGAAGCCGAAGAACCAAATCGCCAAAATCGTCACGGGAACCACGCCGACGACGAGGCGCACGAGGCTCATCGCCATCAGCGACACCAGGAATTCGCTGGTGCGCAAAGGGCTCATCAGCAGATTGGCGAGATTGCGCGACCACATCTCCTCAAGGAACGAGAAGGCGAAGCCCTGTTGCGCGCGCAAAAGAATGTCCCACAGCAGGACCGCGCCGATCAGCGTGCCGGCCAGCTTGCCGGTAAAACTCCGCGCGCCGCCGGCGGCGGAAAAATAGCTCTGGAGAAAGCCCCAGGTCAGCATTTGCACCATCGGCCAATAGGTCATCTCGACGAGACGCGGCCAGGAGGAGCGCAGCAGATAGGTGTAGCGCAGCATCATCGCGCCGACGCGGGCGAAAGAAAAACCACTCACGAGACCGCTCCGCCCGCGCGCCCGCGCGCCACGTCGAGAAACACTTCCTCCAAGGTGGCGCGGCCGTAGCGCGCCAGCAGCGCGGCGGGCGACGCGTCGTCGACCAGCGTTCCCTCGCGCAGCATCAGCACGCGGTCGCACAGACGCTCGACCTCGCCCATATTGTGCGAGGCCAGAAGGATCGTGCAGTTATGCGCGCGGCGGTGGTCCTCGATGCGCGAACGCACCCAGTCCGCCGTATCGGGGTCGAGCGAGGCGGTGGGCTCGTCGAGCAGCAGCAGCGCGGGCTCGTTGAGCAGCGCCTTGGCCAGCGCGACGCGGGTCTTTTGTCCGGCGGAGAGCCGGCCCGTGGGGCGGTCGAGAAAATCGTTCAAGACGAAATCCTCGGCGAGCCGCGCGATTTTCTCCTCGCGCGCGGCGACGCCATAAAGCATCGCGAAAACCAGCAGATTTTGCCGCACCGTGAGTCGATGCGGCATGTCGACATAGGGGCTTTCGAAATTCATCCGCCCCAACACGCTCGCCCGATCCGTCGCCATGTCGGCGCCGAGCGCGCTAATGGCGCCCGTGGTCGGCTCGATCAGCCCCATGATCATGCCGATCGTCGTGGTCTTGCCGGCCCCGTTGCCGCCCAGCAACGCCGTCACCGAACCCGCGGCAAGCGCGAAGTCCAACGGCCCGACGACGCGCCGGCCGTCGTAGGATTTGGAAAGCCCCCGCACCGTGAGGGCTTCGTGGGGCTGGGGCGTCGTCATGGCTGGGGTTTTACTCTCGCCCGAAGCACGGGCGCAAGGCGAAGGCGTTAAATCGAGATTTTCTATGGTCGGACTGGAAACGCCTATTGAAGCTTTAGAAACACAAAGAGCGGGGACGGCCACGGCCTTTCCCCACTCTTTGGTACCCCGTCCTTGACCGGCCTAAACGTAACTGGCCTGGGCGTCTTCGCGCCTCTGAAGCCAACCCCGCGCCGTCTCTTTAGAGACCGTGCAGCGGTCGAATAGAACCGGCGTCCTCCCCGACTTGGACCGTAGCTGGTCACGAACTCCTTAACGTCAGCCCTGTTAAAGAGTCATCCAACTTACTTGGCGAGCGGACATTATGACGAAATCAGGGCTGTGTCATGCAAAATTATGCAGCATGACGTGAAATCATGCGATCAAGTCGCAAAAAAAGGCACGAAAATTCCACCTGGAGCCCAATCGATGGATTGGCCTTCTCGCGAGCGGGCGTCAACGCCTGAACAGCCAGATCGCCGCGGCCAAAATCGCCGCGATTCCCAGCAGCAGGGTTCGGTCGGAACTTCGCCGCGCCCGCGCCAGCTCCTCCAGCGAAGCCGGCGAGAGATCGACGCCCTGCGCGGCCTGCCGCCCCAGCGACGCCAGCACGCTTTCCGCATCGGCCAGCACCTTGGGCAGGTGAGTCGCCAGCTTGGCGATTTCCGTGAAGCTGCGGCCGGCGTCCTCGATCTTCGCCTTTGGGCCCAGATTGGCCGTGATCCAGTCGCGCACCACGGGGTCCGAGGTCTTCCAAATGTCGAGCTTGGGATCGAGCGTGCGCGCGACGCCTTCCGCCACCACCATGGTCTTTTGCAGCAGCACCAGCTCGGTGCGGGTGCGCATGTCGAACAGCGCCGTCACCTCGAACAGCAAGGTCAGCAGCCGCGCCATCGAAATGTCGGCGGCGTTGATCGTGTGGAGCGGCTCGCCAATGGCGCGCAGCGCCTGGGAAAACTCCTCGACCGAATGGATCGGCGGCACATAGCCGGCTTCGAAATGCACCTCGGCGACGCGGTGGTAATCGCGGGTGATGAAGCCATAGAGGATTTCCGCGAGGAATCGACGCTCCTTGAGGCCGAGCCGCCCCATGATGCCAAAATCGATCGCGACAATTCGCCCGGCCTTGTCGACGAAAAGATTGCCCTGGTGCATGTCGGCGTGGAAAAAGCCGTCGCGCATGGCGTGGCGCAGAAAGGACTGCAACACGTTACGCGCCAAATCCTTGAGGTCGTATCCTTCCCGCTCGACGCGCGCGAGGTCGGACAAGGGCACGCCCTCGATCCATTCGAGCGTCAGCACGTCCTTGGCGGTGCGGTCCCAATCGACTTCCGGCGCGTGGAAATCGATGGTCATTGGCGACATTTTCGCGAAACTCCGAGGCCGCCGCCGCCTCCAGCCGAAAATCCGTCTCCAGTTTCACCGTGCGGGCGAGCGTGTCGACGACTTCGATGGCGCGCAGCCGCCGCCCTTCCGAGGAAAAGCGCTCGGCGATTCGCGCGATCACATACATATCCGCGAGATCGCGCGCGAATTGGTGTTCGACGCCGGGCCGCAGCACCTTCACCGCGACCTTGCGTTCGCCCTCGTGGTAGCGGGCGTAGGCGATATGCACCTGCGCCACCGAGGCCGCCGCGACCGGCTCGCCGAAGGATAAAAACACCTCGTCGATCTTCTTGCCCAGCGCCTTTTCGACGATCTCGACCGCCGCCTCGCGCCCGAAGGGCTCCATGCGGTCCTGCAAGGCGGTCAGCGCATTGGCGATTTCGCCGCCGACGACATCGGGCCGCGTCGCCAGGAATTGCCCGAGCTTCACATAGGTCGGGCCGATCTGCGAGAAGGCGCGCACCAGCGCCTTCGGGCCGCCGCCGAGCGACATCCCTGCGCGCGATGAGATTGGCGAGCCGCACCGGCAGCCGCGCCGGCGGCGGCAGCAACTCGGGATCGAGCCCGGCGAACACGCCCTCGCGCGCGAGGATATAACCGGCGCGCGCCAATCGCAGAAGATGCCCGAAGCCTAAAAACACGTAGGACCGCCGTTTCTAATTTTTGTCATCGAATCTCGCGGCGCGCCCTCCTTCTCCCACTTGTGGGAGAAGGTGGCCCTTGCGCCAGCAGGGTCGGATGAGGGCCGCCGCAGCAACTCCAACCCACCATCCGCCGGTCCGCTACGGCTTCCACCCCGAATGGATCGCCACCACGCCGCCGGTCAGGCGCTCGTAGCCGGTGCGGCGGAAGCCCGCCTTGCGGATCATCCCCTCGAACGCGTCGGCGCGCGGGAATTTCTGAATGGATTCGACGAGATAGCGATAGGGCTCGCCGTCGCCGGCGACGATCTTGCCGACCATCGGAATGACGTTGAAGGAATAGGCCTCGTAAATCTTGTCGAGCCCGGGGATAGCCACCTGCGAAAATTCGAGGCACAGGAAGCGCCCGCCGGGCTTTAGCACGCGAAACGCCTCCTCCAGCGCGACCTGGATGCGCGGCACGTTGCGGATGCCGAAGGCGATGGTGTAGGCGTCGAAATTGGCGTCGGGGAAGGGCAGGGACTCGGCGTTGGCCTGCACGAAGTCGAGCTTTGCGTCGAGGCCGCGCTCGCGCGCCCGGTCGCGGCCGACCTCCAGCATGTCGCCGTTGATGTCGAGCACGACGATCTCGGCGTCGGCGGGGGCCTGTTTGGCGACGCGAAAGGCGATGTCGCCGGTGCCGCCGGCGACATCCAAATGGCGAAAGCCCGGGTGGTTCCTGGCGTTGACCCTTGCCGCGAACGCATCCTTCCACAGGCGATGCAGCCCGCCCGACATGAGATCGTTCATAATGTCGTAGCGGCGCGCGACCTTGTGGAACACGTCGTCGACGAGCCCCTGTTTTTCCGCCAGCGGCACCTCCTCGAAGCCGAAATGGGTCGAGGACTCTTGGTCGGAATGGGGCTGTGTCATCGTGAACTCACGTTAGGGGAAGGCGGGGACGGTATAGCCGCTTGCCGCGCCCATGGCTATATGGCTGGAGTTTCGACCGTCCGGCCGCTACCGATAGCCGGCGGCCTGCAGCTCGAACAGCTCGGCGTAGCGGCCGGGGCGGGCCAGCAGTTCCTCATGCGTTCCCTGCGCCTCCACCGCGCCGCCCGCCAGGACGAGAATGCGGTCGGCCATGCGCACGCTCGAAAAGCGATGCGAGATCAAAACCGCCGTCTTGCCCTCGCTGAGCTCCTTGAACCGCTGAAACACCTCGAATTCGGAGCGGGCGTCCAGCGCCGCGGTCGGCTCGTCGAGGATCAGCACGTCGGCCTCGCGCATATAGGCGCGGGCGATGGCGATTTTCTGCCACTCGCCGCCGGACAGCTCGACGCCGTTCTTGAAGCGCTTGCCGATCATCTGATCATAGCCGCGCGGCAGTTTGGCGATGACGCCATCGGCCCGCCCGCGCATCGCCGCGCGCTCCACGCGGGCGCGGTCATGGCGCGCCTCGATCCGCCCCACCGCGATATTGTCGCCCGCGCGAGAGATTGTAGCGGACGAAATCCTGGAAAATGACCCCCATGCCGCCGCGCAGCGCGTCGAGATCGTATTCGCGCAGGTCATGGCCATCGAGCAGAATGCGGCCTTCGCTCGGATCGTAAAGACGCGCGAGGAGCTTCACCAGCGTCGTCTTGCCGGCGCCGTTTTCGCCGACCAGCGCGACCACTTCGCCGGCGCGCAGGGTGAAGCTCAGATGGCGCACGGCCCAACGCTCGGCGCCGGGATAAATGAAGCCCACGTCCTCGAACACGAAGCCCTCGCGGATCGGCTTCGGGAAGGGCAGCGGATTGGCCGGCGACATGATTTTCGGGCGAACGTCGAAAAACGAAAAGAGATCGTCGAGATAAAGCGCCTGGCCGGCGATGGAGGAAAAGCTCGACAGGAGATCTTCGAGCAGGCCGTGCAGGCGCCGGAACGATCCGGCGAGGAAGGTGAGGTCTCCGACCGAAAACGCCCCGGTCAGCGTCCGCCACACGATATAGGCGTAAGCGATGTAATAGCCGGAAGCGCCGATCGCCGTGAACAACCCGCCCCACCGCGCGCGCCGCACCGCCAGCTTGCGGTTGGCGGCGTAAAAATCGGTCGCGAGGCGCACATAGCGTTCGATCAGAAAGGCGTTGAGCCCGAAAATCTTCACTTCCTTGGCGGTTTCGACGCTGGCGGCGGTTTGCCTGATATAATCGAGTTCGCGCCGCTCCGGCGTGCGGCCGAAATCGAGCGAATAGCTTTTGGCGCTGAAATGCGCCTCGCCCAGAAAGGCCGGCGCTAAAGCTAGAACAAGCAGCGCGATGAGCCAGGGCGCATAGACCACGAGGCCGGCGGCGAAGCTCGCCACCGTCACCATGTTCTGCGCCTGGCCCAACAGCTGGCTCATCAGAGTCATGCGCCCGCTGCTCTGGCGGCGCGCCCGCTCCAGCTGATCCTGGAAATCGGCGTCCTCGAAAACCTCGAGATCGAGCGTCGCGGCGTGCTCCATCAGGCGCACGCTCGACGCATTGGTCACGCGCTCCGACAACAGGCTGTCGACGAGCGAGACCACCCGCCCGAGAACGTCGGCCATGACGGTCAGCGCGAATTCGGTCAGGAGCAGAAGGCCGATGCGGGTGAGAAGACCGCCGTCCAGCCATTGCTGGAACGTCTCGGGTTTGGCCGGCGTCCCCGCCAGCCGCACGACCTCGTCGATGATCAGCTTGCCGACATAGAGCGTGGCGACGGGCGCGAAGGCGCGAACGAGCCGCAGCGCGACCGAAGCCGCGGCGAGGCCCGGGCTCGTCCGCCACACCATCGCGACGAAGGGCCGCAGGTTGCGCAGCGCGCCGACCCGCTCCTTGAATGATCTGATATCGGCCAAGCTCGATCCGATTTAATTTTCTCCCCTCGCCGACGTTATCGCGTCGCCAGCTTTCGCGGTAGGGCCGCGCGGTTCGACCCGCCCCGCGATCAGACGGGATCGCAGATGTTCGAAGGCCGCGTCGAGACAACTCAGGCTGTCCGGGCTGGGCGGAGCGCCAAGCTCGAACGCGCGGCCAGGGATCGCCAGCAGCCACGCCTCCGGAACGGTCTGGCCCAGCCTTTCGGCCACGGCCAGAAGGCAAGCGGGCGAGAGCGCGTGCGTGCTGTGGGTCGCGTCGAAATTCGCCGCGAGCGGCGCAAGCTCGAAGGGAGGCTCTGCCCTGACGCTGGCGTCGACAAAGATCACGACATCGATGTCGGCCAAATCGAGCGCGTGTTCGATCTGCCACTGGAAATCCGTCAATGTCGCGAGCGCGACCGGGAGGTCGCCGGCCGTCGCGGACCACGCGTCCAAACGCTCGACGAACAGCGGCCCCAGCGCATCGTCGCCGCGGCTGGGATTGCCGACGCCGAAAACCAGCCAGCGCGCGGCCGCGTCATGGCGATCCCAAAGTCCGAAGCATCAGTGAGTCCCGTCATTGCGAGCGTAGCGAAGCAATCCAGGAGGCGGGCGGCTCTGGATTGCTTCGCCTCCTCGCAATGACGGGTTTGCGTCGATTGTTGTCGAGAGCCGCGTCATGCGTTTCGCACGAGACGGTCGACGCTGTCGCCGCCGCGTCGAGCAGTTCGACGATCAGCGGCATTTTTCCAAGCGCGTGGGTGGCGCAGGAAAGACAGGGGTCGAAGGCGCGAATGACGATCTCGATGCGATTGAGCAGCGCCTCGGTGACGCGCTGTCCATCGATATATTGGCGCGCGACCGAGCGCACCGCTTCGTTCATCGCCTGATTATTGTGCGTGGTGCTGACGATCAGATTGCACATGGTGATCAGATCGTCGTCGCCGACTTCGTATTGGTGGATCAGCGTGCCGCGCGGCGCCTCGATGACGCCGACGCCGCCATGGCCGCGCGCGCCGGAGCCGACACGCTCGCCCGCCAGCAGATCGGGATCGTCGAGCAGATCGCGGATGAGTTCCGCCGCGTGCAGCATCTCGATCATCCGGGTCCAGTGATAGGCGAGCGGCGCATGGCAAATTTTTCCGCCGGACGCCTCGATGAAGGCGCGGCGTTCGACCTCCGCCAGCGGCGTCGAGATGAAATCGCAATTTTGCACGCGCGCGAGCGGGCCGACCTTGTACCATCCGTCATCGCGCCCGAATTGCGTGAAATAGGGGAATTTCATATAGGTCCAGGGCTTGACCTCCTCGCGGATCAGCGTGTCGTATTCTTGATCGCTGACGCCATCGAAAATCAGCGCGCCATCGGCGCCGCGCGCGCGAAGTCCGCCGTCGTATAATTCCAGCGCGCCATCGGCGCGAACGAGCGACATCATGCTCGATCGAAACAGACCGAATTGCTCGAACCGCGCGCGATTGGCGTCGACGAGCTTCTTGACCAGTTCCACCGCGTCTTGCGACCAGGCGACCATCTGGTCGGCGTCGGCGCGCAGTTCATCGCGCTCCGCCGCGCTCAGCAGCTTGTTGATGCCGCCAGGAATCGCTCCCGTTCCATGCACGCGCTTGCCGGAGGTGAGCCGGATCGCCTCCTGCCCCCATTTGCGCAGCGCTATGCCCTGGCGCGCGACTTCCGGATATTGCGCCGCCACGGCGACGATGTTGCGCCGGTCGACTTCGGCGTCGAAGCCAAAGAGCAGATCGGGCGAGGACAGAAAGAAGAAATGCAGCGCGTGCGACTGCAATATCTGGCCGTAATGCATCAGCCGGCGCATCTTCTCGGCGCTCGGCGGCGGCGCGCCGACGACATGATCGAGCGCCTTGGCGGCGGCGATCTGGTGCGACACCGGGCAGATGCCGCACAGCCGCTGCACCATGACCGGCGCCTCCCAATAGGGGCGTCCCTGAATGAATTTCTCGAAGCCGCGAAATTCGACGATGTGCAGGCGCGCCTGATGAACACGGCCATCGTCGCCCAGCAACAGAGTGATCTTGCCATGACCCTCGACGCGCGAAATCGGATCGATGGCGATGCGCCGCAGATTTTGCGGGTTCGGCGGCTGTTTCCAGATCGAAAGCCATGGCGTCGCCTTAATCGAAATGACGGAGCGGATAGGGGAGGCTCGGCGTCTTGCCCGCCAGGAGATCGGTCAGGAATTTCCAGATCGCGTCGCCCGAGGGCGGGCAGCCGTCGAGAAAATAATCCACCTGCACGACCTCGCGGATCGGACGCACCTTGTCGAGCAGCAACGGCAGTTCCGGATCGTTCGGGATTTGCGCGTGCTCGACGTCGAGCGAGGGGCCGGTCTGATAGACCTCGATCAATATGTCCTGCAGGTCGAGATGATTGCGCTGCGCCGGCAGGCCGCCATTGATCGCGCAGGCGCCGATGGCGACGAGAACTTTGCAGTTGTCGCGAAACTCGCGCAGCACGTGAACGTTCTCGGCGTTGCAGACCCCGCCCTCGATGAGTCCCGATGTCGCAGGGTCCGCAATGCTTGATGTCGGTCAGCGGCGAGCGGTCGAACTCGACGAGTTCGACGAGATCGAGCAAGCGCTCGTCGATGTCGAGAAACGAGGTGTGGCAGCCAAAGCAGCCGGCGAGCGATGTCGTCGCGATGCGCAATTTGGGTTTGGAGGTCATTTGCTCTGCCTCCTCATCCGGCGAGATCGAGCGCGCTGATCGGAGCCGCGTCATAGATCCGCTCGCCGATCGGAACCGCGAAACCCTGGCGCTTATGCAGGATGACGCCGACGGGACAGATGTTCGCGGCGAGATCGCTCAGAGGAGATGTCGGTGTCGCCGAGGCGGCCCGATTCGGCGTTCACGACGAGATGCTTGTCGATGCCGCGTTCGCTCAAGCGCGAAGATATCCTTGCCATCGACGTCGCGGCTCGCCCGCACGCAGAGTTCGCAGAAGATGCAGCGGTTGAAGTCGAGCAGAATATCGGGATGCGAGGCGTCGACCGGGCGGTCGGGAAAGAAGCGGTTGTGGATCGGCGCGAGCAATTGCAGATCATAGGCGAGCGCCTGCAATTGGCAATTGCCGCTTTTCTCGCAGGACGGACAAAAATGATTGCCCTCGGCGAACAGCATCGCCAGCAGTTCGCGGCGCGTGTCGAGAATCTCGGCGATGTCGCTTTCCGCCTCCAGCCCTTCGCGCGCCGGCGTCGCGCAGGCGGAGACATGTCTGTCGCCGATCTTGACGACGCACAGCTTGCAGCTTCCGTGCGGCGGGAAATGCTCGTACCAGCACAGATGCGGGATGTAATGGCCGGCTTTTCGCGCGGCCGCGAGAACGGATTGGCCGTCTTCGAACGGGACTGGACGTCCGTCCAGCAGAAAGGTCTTGCTCATGATCGCCGCTCCGAAAAATGCGCGGAGGCGTCGTCGCGCCCGGTGAGTTGGCGGGCGCGAGCCAGCGCCGCGTCGAGGCTGAAGGCCGGCTCGGAACTCCCTGTGCAACATGCGCCGGTCATAGGCCGCGCGAAAATTGCGCAAGCCGTCGAGAACCGGATTGGCGGCGGCCTGTCCAAGGCCGCAATGGCTCGTCGTCTGAAGCACGCGATCGAGGCGTTCGATCTCGACCAGATCGAGCGGCGATCCATTCCCCTGCTGGAGCTTGTCGAGACAGTCGCGCAGCAGCGCGGTCCCGACGCGGCAGGGCGTGCAGAAGCCGCAGCTTTCATGCGCGAAGAAATGCACGAAATTGCGCGCGACCGCGAACATGTCGCGACTCCTATCGAACACCATCAAGGCGCCCGCCGTGGGCGCGTCCTCGAATGCGACGCGGCGCCCGAATTCATGCGGCGCCAGCGTCATTCCGGCGGCCCCGCCGAGCTGGACGCCTTGCGTATCCAAGGCGCCGCAGGCGTCCAGAACTTCCGCGATGGTCACGCCGAACGGAAATTCATAGACGCCGGGCGCGGCGCAATCGCCGGACACGGACAGCAGCTTCGTGCCGGTCGAGAGCTTCGTGCCTATTTGAGCGAACCATTCGCCGCCGCGCGCCGCGATCATTGTCACGAGCGCGAGGGTTTCGACATTGTTGACGCTTGTCGGTTGGCCGAGATAGCCATGCGTGACCGGGAACGGCGGGCGTATGCGCGGCGTGCCGCGCTTGCCTTCCAGCGATTCGATCAGCGCGCTTTCCTCGCCGCAAATATAAGCGCCGGCGCCGAGATGAATGTCGATGTCGAAATCGAAACCCGCGACGCCGAGGATGGCGCCGCCAAGCAGCCCGTCCGCGCGCCGGCGCGCGAGCACTTGTTCGAGATGATCGCGCAGATAGCGATATTCGCCGCGCAAATAGAGGAAGCCCTTGCTGGCGCCGATCGCGAGCGCCGCGAGCGTCATGCCCTCGAACACATGATCGGCGAAGCTGGTCAGCAACACGCGATCCTTGAACGTTCCGGGTTCGCCTTCGTCGGCGTTGCAAACGACGACGCGCCCGCCGCCTTCCGGCGCCGGCGCCTCGCGGCAAAACTCCCATTTTTGCGCGGTCGAAAAGCCGGCGCCGCCGCGCCCGCGCAGATTGGCCGTCTTCACTTGCGCCAGCAGCGCGTCGCCGCCGATGGCGACCGCGCGGCGCAGCGCTTCGCCCGGCGCGAGCTGGTCGTTCAGCAGAATGTCGCGACGGCGAATATTGTCGTCGACGGCGAAAAATTCCCTCGGCCAGGACTCGAGCGAAACCTGCTCGCGGATCAACTCGCTGATGGCGTCGATGCGCTTCTCATCGAGGCCGGTGATCGTCACGCCGTTCACCAAGGCGGACGGCCCCTGGTCGCCCATGCCGATGCAGGAGGTCGCGTCCACGCTGACCAGCCCGTCCTCGGAGAGTTTTCCGGGCTCGATCCACAGCCTTTCGCAAAGGCGCCGCATCAACGCCGGGGCGCCCTGCATCTCTTCGACGATATTGTCCGCGAACAGCACGCGATAACGCCCGACGGGGCGCGCATACAGGAAACTGTAAAAGCCGACGACGCCCTCGACGCGCGCGCGCGACAGGCCGAGCGCCGCGGCGATGCGCGTGACGGCGCGCGGCGGCAGCCAGTCGAGACGCTCCTGCGTCGCTATGAGGATTTGCAGCAGACGCGTGGGATCGGCGCCGTGTCGCGCCAGCGCGTCGTCCACGGCTTGGTCCAGATCGGTTATCGCGCAGGTCTGGGCGAGCTGAGACATTGGCGTATTGATCTTCTTCGCGGATGATACAGGTCATCGCCGGACAATATCGAGAGGCGCGACGCGCGTCCCGTTCGTAGCGCCTCGATGTGACACGGCGCTTCGACGGATCTTGTCGAAAAGCCACTCCCTCATTGCGAGCCAAGGGCAAAGCAATCCAGGAGTCTCACGTGATCCGGATTGCTTCGTCGCTTCACTCCTCGCGATGATGGCTTGTCGGCGAGGCTTGTTGCGGCCCCCCTTCCTTGACCTCCGGCGCCGCCTCGGCTCCTCTATCGGCAAAACCCGGCGCGCGAAGACGCCGGGGCGGAGGAGACCGCCTTGCCCGAAACCAGCCTGCTGTCCCGCGCGAAAATTTTTATCGAGCCCGCCGACGCCGCGGCCGGGCAAAGACAGTTGGAGCGCGTGCTGGAGCGGGACGCGGACGGCGCGCTGGCGGCGGTTCTCGCCGAGCGCCCGCCCGCGCGAAAACTGCTGCTGGGCGTGTTCGGCTGCTCGATCCATCTCGCCAATCTCGCGGCGCGCGATCCGGCGCGCTTGGCGCGTTTGCTGCTCGTCGCGCCCGAGGCGGTCGTCGCCCGGCTGATCGACGAAGCGCGAGCCACTGAGTTGGCTGACGAAGCCGCGCTGATGCGTCTTTTGCGTCTCGTCAAGCAGGAGGCGGCGCTGGTCATCGCGCTCGCCGATCTCACAAAGGTCTGGGACACGATGACGGCGGCGCGGGCGCTCACGCAAATCGCCGACGCGACGCTGCGCGCCGCCGTCGCCTTCACGCTGCGCGAGGCGGCGGTCGCCGGAAGACTGGAGCTGTTCGATCAACGCGCGCCCGAGCGCGGTTCGGGCTGGATTTTTTTAGGGATGGGCAAGCAGGGCGCCTATGAGCTGAATTATTCCTCCGACATCGATCTCGTCGTGTTGTTCGACCGCCAGCGCGCGCGCGTGACGCGGCCGGACGAGGACGTCGATCTCTTCTCGCGGCTCACGCGGCGGGTCGTCAAAATCATGAGCGAGCACACCGCCGACGGCTATGTGTTTCGCACCGATTTGCGATTGCGCCCCGACCCCGGCGCGACGCCGATCGCCATTCCGCTGGAGGCGGCCTATTCCTATTACGAAAGCATGGGCCAGAACTGGGAGCGCGCCGCCTTCATCAAGGCGCGGCCCGTCGCCGGCGATATCGAGGCCGGCGAGATTTTTCTCAAGGAGCTGGCGCCTTTCATGTGGCGCAAATATTTCGATTTCGCCGCCATCGCCGATGTCCATTCGATCAAGCGGCAGATTCACGCGCATAAGGGCCATGGCGAAATCGCGATCAATGGCCACGACGTAAAATTAGGCCGCGGCGGCATTCGTGAAATCGAGTTTTTCGTCCAGACGCAACAGCTCATCGTCGGCGGCCGCGACAACAGCCTGCGCGGGCGCGCGACGCTCGACATGCTGGAGCAATTGGCGGCGAGCGGCTGGATCGAAGTTTTGGCGCGCGACGAACTGACCGACGCTTATCTGTTCTTGCGCGATGTCGAGCACCGCGTCCAAATGGTCGCCGACGAGCAAAAGCATTCGCTGCCGCAAAGCCCCGAGGGCGTCACTGTCATCGCTGATATGATGGGCTTTGCCGGCTACGACGATTTCGCGCGCGCCTTGCGGCGGCGGCTCGAGGCGGTGCAAGGCCATTACGACAGATCGTTCGAAAGCGCGCCGCGTCTTTCCTCGAAGACCGGCAATCTGGTGTTCACCGGCGACGAGGACGATCCCGAGACGCTGGACACTCTGGAGCGTCTCGGCTTCGCCCATCCCAAGACCGTCACGGAGGCCGTGCGCGGCTGGCATTTCGGGCGCTTTCCCGCGATGCGCTCGGCCGCGGCGCGCGAGCGCTTGACCGAGCTGACGCCGGCGCTGCTCGAAGCCCTCGCCGCGACCGGCGACGCCGATCAGGCCTTTCTGGCTTTCGATAAATTCATCAGCCATTTGCCAACCGGCGTGCAACTATTCTCTCTGCTGGTCGCGCAGCCGCGTCTGCTCGAACTCATCGCCAAAATCATGGGCGCGGCGCCAAAGCTCGCCTTCACGCTCGCCCGGCGTCCGCGCGTGTTCGGCGCGCTGCTGGAGCCCGCCTTCTATCAGGACACGCCCGGCGCCGCGGAATTATCGGCGCGGCTCGCGGCGCAATTTGGCGAAGCGCGCTCCTATGAAGACGAACTCGACCGCGCGCGAATTTTTGGCCAGGAGCAAAAGTTCCTGATCGGCGTGCGCCTGCTGACCGGCGCGCTGTCGCCGCAAGAGGCGGGACGCGCCTTCGCGCTGCTCGCGGAGGTGGTGATCGCGGGGCTGTTGGAGCGGGTGGAAGTGGAGTTCGCCAAGGCGCATGGCCGCGTTCCCGGCGGCGTGGCGGCGGTGGTGGCCTTGGGAAAACTCGGCGGGCGCGAAATGACCGCCGCCTCCGATCTCGATCTGATGCTGCTCTACGGCGCCGATCCGAACAGCGAATCCATCGGCGGCGAGCGGAGCCTGCCGGCGTCGCAATATTATGCGCGATTGACTCAGCGGCTGATCGCGGCGCTTTCGGCGCCGACCGCCGAGGGGTTGCTCTATGAGGTCGATTTTCGTCTGCGTCCGTCGGGCAACAAGGGGCCGATCGCGGTGCGGCTCGAAGCGTTTGACGATTATCAAATCAACGAGGCCTGGACCTGGGAACATATGGCGCTGACGCGCGCCCGGGTGGTGGCCGGGCCGGAAAGCTTCGCCATGCGCGTGGATGCGTCCATCCGGGCCGTTTTTGCGCGCCCATGCGCGAAAATGCGCGTGCGGGAAGATGTGTTGTCGATGCGCCGGCTGCTGGAAAAGGAGAAGAACGCCAATGGGGTTTGGAATATCAAATATGTCGCCGGAGGGCAAGTAGATATTGAATTCATTACGCAATATCTGCTGTTGATCCACCGCGCCGACCATCCGCTGGGCCACTCGACCTCGACCGTCGAGGCCTTGCGGCGATTGGCCGACGAAGGACTGCTGGAGCCCGGCGCGGCGCGAGAGTTGATCGATGCGGCCCTGCTTTATCAAGGGGTTACACAGATTGCGCGGCTCGCCGTCGACGACGACTTCGACCCCGCCAAGGCGCCGCGCGCTCTGCGCGATTTGCTGTCGCGGACGACGGAAGAGCAGGATATTCAACAGGTTGAAGCGCATCTGGCGCGAACCCAGGTCCGTGTGCGCGCTATTTTCAGGGCGATCGTCGGCGAATAATCGATTTCTATTTTCGGACGCGATAGTTGACAACCGTCAAGTCAGCGGGCTTAAGCATAGTTTCGCCCTAATCGTCCCGCACGACTTTTTTGGCCGTGGCGGCGGAACGCGCCGGTCAAAGGCCAATTCATTCGGAGAACCTTATGTTATATGCCCTCAGGAATGCGCGCCACGATCATCACGCCGCGCCCAAAGCCGTTGGTTTGACCCTCGGCCTGTGCGCCATTTTCGCGAGCGCGTTTTGCGTCCCGGCGCAGGCGAAGGTTCTCGCCAAGGTCAATGGCGTCGAGATCACCGACGACGATCTGAAGTTCGCGCTGGAGGACATTGGCGCCGGCATTCCGCGCCAGCTCGAGGGCAAGGCGCGCGAGACCTATATGATCGACCTTCTCGTCGACGAGCAACTCGTCGTGCAAAAGGCGCAGGCGGACAAGCTCTCGGAAACGCCGGAGTTCGCCAAGCGGCTCGGCTATCTGCGCGACAAGGCGCTGATGGAGACCTTGCTCGGCAAGGTCGCCAAGGACGCGGTGACGGACGCCGCGATCAAGGAAACCTACGACACCGCCGCCAAGGCCCAGAAGTCCGACACCGAATACCACGCCCACCATATCCTCGTGGCGACCGAGGACGAGGCGAAGGCCGCGGAAAAGCGCATCAAGGGCGGCGAGGACTTCGCCAAGGTGGCGGCGGAGCTCTCCAAGGACCCGGGCGCGAAAGGCGGCGATCTCGGCTGGTTCACCAAGGATCGGATGGTCCCCGAATTCGGCGAGGCCGTCGGCAAAATGGAGCCGGGCCAGCTTTCCGACCCGGTGAAATCGCAGTTCGGCTGGCACATCATCAAACTCGATGAAAAGCGGCCCAAGGTTTTCCCGCCGCTCGACCAAATTCGCGATCAGGTCGTGCGCTACGTGGAGCAGAAGGCGCAACGCGAGTTGCTGGTCAAGCTGCACGAGGGAGCCAAGATCGAGCGCGCCGACGCGGCGCCGCCCGCCGCCGCCAAGGACGCGCCAAAGGACGCCCCCAAGGACGCCCCCAAGACAGGCAAGGACGCCCCGAAAACCGAAAAGAAGTAAGGCTCGCCTGGTCCAGGGCGCGCGTCCGGGTCAATGCGGCTTTTCTCGTAATATGACGTTCAACGGGCGGCTCGCGCAATCTGGGATTGCGCGAGCCGGGTTTGTTCGAGTAAGGGAGAGGTTCCCGATCCGTTCGGACGACGGGCGCAACTGACGCAAGGTTCTGGCGCATGGTCGAGCGACGGGAAGGGCCGAGCGAATTGTCAATCCGGGCGCCGTTTTCGCGCGCCCGGCGCCGACCGTGTCGGCATGGCGCACACGAAGCTTTAAGGAAGTTTTCAAAATGGCCAAGGCCACAGCTATTTCGCCGCTTGCTCCCAAAACAACGCCCGAAATTCCGCCGATCGACGGCGTGCGCTTCGCCGCCGGCGCCGCCGGCGTGCGCTACAAGGGCCGCACCGACGTGATGCTGGCGCTGCTCGACGAAGGAACGCGCGTCGCGGGGGTGTTCACAAAATCGAAATGCCCTTCGGCTCCGGTCGATTGGTGCCGGGCGCGTGTCGAGGGCGGCAAGGCCCGCGCGCTGCTCGTCAATTCCGGCAACGCCAACGCCTTCACCGGCAAGACCGGCAAGGACGCCGTGAAGCTTTCCGCCAAGCTCGCCGCGGCGGCGACGGGAGCGCCCGAGCGGCAGATTTTTCTCGCTTCGACCGGCGTCATCGGCGAACCGCTCGACGCCTCGAAATTCGAGGCGGTGTTGCCCAAGCTCGCGCGGGAGGCCAGCGCCGACGCCTGGCTCGAGGCGGCCCGCGCGATCATGACCACCGACACCTATCCGAAGCTCTCGACCCGCGTGGCGCTGATCGATGGGGTCGAGGTTCGCATCGCCGGCTTCGCCAAGGGCGCGGGGATGATCGCGCCGGATATGGCGACCATGCTGGCCTTTGTCTTCACCGACGCGGCGATCGGCGCGGACGCCTTGCAGACGCTGCTGTCGCGATCGGTGCGGGGCTCGTTCAACGCGATCACCGTCGACAGCGACACCTCGACGTCGGATACGCTGCTGCTGTTCGCCACGGGCGCCGCCGCGGCGCGTGGCGCGCCCGACATCGAGAGGGCCAACGACCGCCGGTTGGACGCGTTCCGCGCGGCGCTCGACGAAGTGCTGCTCGATCTCGCGCATCAGGTGGTCAGGGACGGCGAGGGCGCGCGCAAATTCGTCGAGATCGTCGTCGAGGGCGCCGAAAACGACCGCGCCGCCAAGCGCATCGCGCTCTCCATCGCCAATTCGCCGCTGGTGAAGACGGCGATCGCCGGCGAGGACGCCAATTGGGGCCGCGTCGTGATGGCGGTCGGCAAGGCCGGCGAACAGGCCGACCGCGACAAGCTGGCGATCTGGTTCGGCGGCGTGCGCGTCGCGCATAAGGGGCTGCGCGATAATGGTTACGACGAGGCGGCGGTGTCGGAGATCATGAAGCGCGACGAAATCGCGCTGCGCGTCGACCTCGGCATCGGCCTGGGGTCGGCCAAGGTGTGGACCTGCGACCTCACCAAGGAATATGTCGCGATCAACGGCGATTACCGCAGCTAGTCATTAGGCTCTTTGTGGACTTTGTGTTCTTCGTGGTGAAGACAACCACGAAGAACACAAAGGTCACGAAGATGGATAGGCGTTAGATTTCCATATTTGAAGCGGCGGGAGTTCGCGCGCGCCGCGCGGAGGATGCATTCCCTCCGCGCCGCGCGAACTCGATTAGCGGGACGCGCCAGGCGCCCCGCCGGACGCATAGGACGACCGAGGCGCGTCGACGCCGGTTGGCCCCGCGCCTTTTTCCGGCGTGCCGAGGTCGTATTTCAAGCCGATGAAATAGGTCCGCTCTCGTCCTGCCCATAGACCGTCACCGATGGAGCGTCGTCGACTGGTCGCCGACGCCGAGGCCTGAGCCCGGCGCGCCCAGGCCCGCGGCGGTTTCCTGCTTCTGCGGACCGCCGATGTCGTATTTGACGCCGAGGAAGAAGGTGCGCTCCGGATAGGGATTGGGATTGACCACAGCTTTGTTGTTGCCGATGTTGTTGATGCCGGCGGTCGCGGTCCAGTCCGGCGCGAATTTGTACTGCACCTTCGCGTCGAAGACGAGATAGGAGCTGTCCGTGCTGCCATAGGTGTCGTGACTGAAATCGGTATTCGCGAGGCTTACGAAAGAGCCCGTCGCGAAGCGCATGGTGGCGGCGACCGAGAAGGTGTCGTTCGGGGCGTAGCTGATGGTGCCGTGCAGGCGGATGCGCGGAATGCGGGGCGTTTGGTTGCCGATGTACCAGGGCGCAAGGGAATCCGCGAGGATTTTGGAGTCCGTGAAGGTCGCGCTGGTCATAGCGCTGAGCCCATGCCAATAAATGTCCGTTAGCGAGAGAACGCCCTCGATGCCGTGGAAGTTGACCTTGTCGATGTTCACGGTCTGCGACAGCGTCGTGGCGCCGATCGTGTTGGACTGGGTGTAGATGTAATTCCAGCTGTCCGCGTTGAACAGGCTGAGCCGCGGCGTGATCATGCCGACCTTGCCGTCGAAGGCGTTATGCCAGTGATATTCGCCGGTGAGATCGTAATAGGTCGTGGATTCGGGTTGCAGGTTGGGGTTGTTGGTGGTGACCGTATTTGGAGTCGAGATCGCCTGGAACATTTCGGCGACGGTCGGGAAGCGATAGGCGCGGTCAATCGAGCCTCTGACCAGGAAATCGGGCGTGACCTGATATTCGATCGCGCCCTTGGGCGAGAAGGCGCCCTTATACGCCTCGGCATAGTTGACGAGAGGAGTGGGGTTCGTTTTAGTCGCGTTGCTCAGGCTGTCATTTGAGCCGTCAAAGGCCGTCCACCAGTCGCCGCGCGCGCCCATGGTGAGAAGCCATTGCGGCAGGAATTTCCATTCGTCCTGGATGTAGGCGCTCTTGGTGTCGGTCTTGCCGTAGTTGACGGTTGCGATGTCGTAATAGTAGTTCGCCGTCGCGACATCGGTGTTGGTCTGCATGCTGTTCAGCGAATAGAGCCAGTCGCTCATGCCGAACGAGACGATATGTTTGCCGAAGAGATCGAAATCCGGGCGATAGATGAAGCGCGCATCGAAGGTGCGCCAGAAGTTGCCGCCCTGATTGACGTTCGAGCCGGTCGGGTTGACGTTCCAGGCGGTAGGGACGCCCGCCGTGTTAACAGCGGTTGGAACGGCGCCATATTGAGAATAGGTGTTGGTGTAGTCGCGCAGGAAGTTATACTGCGTGCCCACGAGGTCGAAATCGAAGATCCCCTTGGTGTCGCTCTTGAACTCCGCCGCGTTCATCAGGTGCGAGGCGTTCGAATGGGTCGGATTCAGGGCGCCGAGCCCGTAAGAGCCGTATGGCCCGTCATTGATTTTGATTCCGCTGCCGAGGCCGTAAAGCGGAATTCCGTTTGTCGTGTACTGGTACGGCTGCACGAAAGTGTTGTCGACGAGCGACCAGAAGCCGGTCTGCCACGTCAGCGCGCACCGCCGGCGTCACGTCATAGGCGAGCTTGATCTTGCCGAAATGCTGCTCGCTGTGGTCGGCTCCGGCGCTACCGGCGATGTCGCCCAGGGTGCCGCCAGGGGTCGGGAAGCCGTTCGGGGCCGTACCGCCCGCCACGTAGGGGGCAAACACGCCGCCGAACGCCGACAGGCACTTTGTTCCACATGTGGGACTGAATTGATTTTGAGAAAAGGTCTGCGCCTGGCCCTGCGCATCGAGCCGATCGTAAATCAGCCAGTATGAGAAGTTTTCTTTGCGATCGCCGATCGCGGCCGACATGTGGCCGGAAAGATCGGTCTCCTTGTCCTCGAACCAGTGGAAATACTGCACCGACGAATTGCCTTCGGCATGAAACTCGAAATGCTCGGGCATGCGCGTCGTGATTGTATAGACGCCGCTCTCCGAGTTGCCGCCATAGAGCGCCGAGAACGGACCCTCCATCGCGTCGACGCGCTCGATCTCGACCGGCGCCACCATGTTCCAGCGTGGCGGATAGGCGTAGCTGTTGCCGAGATAGTTCGAGAGCAGCACGCCGTCGGCATAGAGCATCGTGCGCGCGCTATCTTGCGGATTGTTTATGCGCCCTTCGATGGCCGCGTTGCGGTCGCCGATGAAGCGCTCGCGCACGAGCGTGCTGGGCAGATTTTGGATCGACTCCGCCGACGTCATGACGTTTACGGTCTGATCAATCTCCTGCTTCGTCACCGAACTTACGTCCCCGACATGCGCGACGCTTGCCGGCACATAAGAGCCGCTGAACGGCTTGGCCGTATGTCCGAGTTCGTCGGCGACGAGAGGCGGCGGCGGGGCGGGCGCTCGGCGAGGCCGGCGGGACGGCGTCGCCGCGCCGACGTCGATCTCGGGCAGCGCTTCCTGCGCATTGCCCGCGGCGGAAAAGGCGAAAGCGAGGGCGCAGACCGACACGCCGGTCAAGAGATTGAATTGACGCATGTTGAATTCCTCCGGAGACGCCGTCGAGGCGCCGGTCACGGCTTGCCGACTCCCTAAAGCGCGCGCGCGAAGGAGATCGGAGAGACCGATTGTTTTTGTTGCGGATGTTGGGGAGAGATCGCGGCGCGGCCGCTATCCGGCGTGACGCGCTTAATTCGCGCCTGACGCGTCGGAAAAATTAGGAGACCGGCGGCGCTCGGGGCTGTTGCGTTCGCTGGCTTAACGCGGCCGGCGCGCGGTCGAATTCGAGATCGAGATCAAACGGCGCGGCGTGGTCGAACGCCACGCGGTAATAGCTCGTCGACAACCGCCAAAGCCGCGGCGGCGGCGGCGCAGAATTGGCACGACACGCAATCGTGTTGACCGTGGTGGCCGCCATTCGCGGGCGCTGTTTGATGAACGCCCGATTTGTCAGCGCGCAGTCCGCCGAAACGCCGGGGACGCCGGCGTGTGTTCCGGCGAGCGTCATCCCGCCCGTCACGCTCTGCATGACCAGCGCCAGAAGGAACAGCAGCGACCGGAGCGACAAACGCCTCATTGCGGGCCTCTCGGGAGAAGATTCTCTCCCAACCAAGGCGCGACGTTAATTGCGGACAATGGGGCGGGCAATCTCCAATAAGCCCCGCATTTCATTTTCTCTTAAGGTGTATCAATTTTGCCACAATGTGAATCCGCGTGCGAAACGCCCCGCGCGTTCCCGGGAATAACCGGCGGCTCTTCCATCCCGCCTCTTGGGTTGGATGAGCGCGCCGGGTCCAGGTCTCGCGAAGATGAACGCCTGGTTACTTCACGTCGAGCAATTCGACGTCGAAGATCAGCGTGGCGTTCGGCGGAATGACGCCGCCGGCGCCGCGCGCGCCATAGCCCAGTTCCGCCGGGATGATCAGCGTGCGCTTGCCGCCGACTTTCATCGTGCGACGCCCTCGTCCCAACCGGGGATCACCTGGCCCTGGCCGATGGTGAAGGAGAAGGGCTGTCCGCGATCGAGCGAGCTGTCGAACTTCTTGCCCTTGGCGCCGTTGGCGTAGAGCCAGCCGGTGTAATGCATCACGCAGGTCTGGCCGGTTTTCGGCGTCGCGCCGGTCCCGACCTTCGTGTCGATGATTTTCAGGCCGCTCAGTGTCGTCGTCGCCTTGCTTTCGTCGAGCGCCAGCGCGGGGCGGGGGGCGGCGGCCAGAGCCGCGGCGAGCGCGAGGCCCGCGAGGGCGGCGGCGCGTGAAAGGGCTTTCATCGAGCTTCTCCTTGATTTGGAAACGCGGGTTTCGCGTCGGTTTGGTCCGGGCCTATCTCACGCCAGCAGGCCGTTGTCGCGGGCGAGCTGGAGCAGATCCTTTTGCGGGCGCGCGCCGAAATGCGAAATGACTTCCGCCGCCGCGAGGGCGCCAAGCGCCGCGCTTTTATCATGCGGGAGATCCCGCGTGAAACCGGCCAGAAAACCCGCCGCGAACAGATCGCCGGCTCCCGTCGTGTCGATGACCGTCTCGACCGGAAAGGCCGGCGCGGAGACGACGCTCGCCCCTTGCACGACCACGGCCCCTTGCGCCGAACGGGTGACCACGCCAAGCAGATTGGCCTCGCGTTGCAGCTCCTTCAAGGCCGTATCGAAATCGGCGGTTTGATACAGCGCATGCGCTTCGCTCTCGTTGGCGAACAGAATATCCACCACGCCGTCGCGAATCAGCCCGAGGAATTCGTCGCGATAGCGATCGACGCAAAAGGCGTCGGACAGGCTGAGCGCGACCTTGCGGCCATGGGCGCGGCTAATCTTGGCGGCCTTCAGAAAGGCGGACTTGGCGTCCGGCGGGTCCCAAAGATAGCCCTCCATATAGAGAACCTTGGCGCTGGCCGCGAGGGAGTCGTCGATGTCATCGGGCCCGAGCGCCTGACAGGCGCCCAGAAAAGTGTTCATCGTGCGCTGGCCGTCCGGCGTGACGAAAATCAGGCAGCGCGCCGTCGCGGCGCCGTCGCCCGCGCAAGGCGTGTCGAAACCGACGCCGGCCTTGCGGATGTCATGGGCGAATTCGCGGCCGGCGTCGTCGTCCTTCACCTTGCCGACGAAGGCGGCGGAGCGTCCGAGACTGGCGAGGCCGGCCATGGTGTTGGCGGCGGAGCCGCCCGAGACGACGGTCGTCGGCCCCATCAGGGCGTAAAGCTCGCCGGAGCGCTTTTCGTCGACGAGCTGCATCGCGCCCTTGTGCAGGCCGGCCGCGACCAGTGCGTCGTCCTCGGCGCTGGAGAGAACATCGACAATCGCATTGCCGATGCCGAGAACGTCGATCGTCTTGGACATAAGGAAACTTCCGCCTTTGCGAGAAACAAATCGGGACGGTTCCTATCATCGCTCGGCGCGAATAAATAGAGGCGCCGGCCGATCTGGCGGGCGCCTCATGAATTTTCGACGGGTCGGCGGGTCGATCAATCCGACGTTAGACGGACGCCGACGCGCACCTCCTGCGACACCAGCTCCTTGGTGACGCCCGGAGCAAGGGTCAACATGCTGGGCAGGCTGGTGTAGCTGCCGGCGTCCAGCAGGCGATAGTGCACGTCGATCTTGACGTTCTGGGTCAGATCGTAGCTGACGCCGGCCATCAGGTTCCAGGAGAATTTCCAGGTTACCTTTTTGACGTATTGGTTTGGCTTGATCTGCGTCCAAGCGAAAGCGCGCGGCGGCGTGACAACGTTCGGGACGAATGTTTGCGTCGGCGAGCCGGGGGGGCCGGGGTTGATGATGGGAACCGTATTGAAGCGGTTCTGGACCCACTGGAGAGGCACGCCCGATTGACCGAGGTTCGGAGCCCAGGGCAGGCCGTTGGCGGTGCTGTTATAGGTTACGGCGCTGGAAGATTGCAGATAAGAGATGCCTATGCCGGCGCCGACATAGGGCGTGAAGCCCCACCAATTGCCCAGGTCGATATAGGCGTTGAACATCGGCGTGGTGCGATTGAGATGGGCGGTGACGTAGGGCGTGCAGGTCTCGTTGGGGTCGTAAAGATAGCCCGCCGCGCCCCCAGGGCTGGCCACATTCGCGTTGCCCGCTGGATAGTCAAGAACAGTGCCTGACGGACACCATATCGGCGCTTGCGCGGAACTTGGACGGAACACCGCGCGGTCGATCTCGAAATCCGTGCGCAGCCAGTTGTTATATTGATAGCCAAAGCCGATGCCGCCGGAGGCGGCGCCGGTCCGGCCCAGGTTATTGGCGAAATCGGCGACCACGGCCGGAATGGGCATGTTCGAATAGCCGACGTCGCCGCGCAGATACCAACCCGTGCCGAATTCGACGGGCTGATCGAGGGGAGGGGGGGCCGGCAACGGCGACGCAAACGGCATGTCGGCGGCGGTCGCGGCCGAAACACACAAGGCGCCCAGGGTCGCCATAAGAGCGGTCGCGCGGGCGCGGGAAATTAGTGAAGCCATTTGCTCTCGTCCTTGCTTCGCGCCGGCCGGACATATCGGGGTCACGGCGCGGGAGTGAAGCTAAGATGAGCGATTATGCTTAATGGCCGCTTAATTTAAGAACATGCTTTCCATCAAGTTTACAGCGCGATGAAAACCTCGCCACGCGTTCCAAAATGGAACGATCAAGTCCGACCCTCGGCGAAGCGAGACGCGGCGAAAATCCCGAGCGCGGCCGCGCCGGCGAGGCCGACGCGAGACGCTCGGGATTTGCTTTGCGTCAATGCATGAGCGTCGCGAAAATATAGTCGATCACGATCGCGATGGTCGCGGCGAAGGCGAAGGCGGGTATGGTCCTCAAGCCCGCGTGCCGAAAGATGAAGGCGAAGGAGAACACCAGCCATAAAACGATCGGAAACAGCAGGAAGTTCACCAGCCTTTGGGTCGGCAAGGGCGGCGGCAGCGCGACCGCGAAAACAAAGTGCAGAATGATCGAGACGAGAGCGATGAAGGCGCCGACCCCGGCGAGAGCGGTGATCGTCTGGATGGTCTTGTCGCGTCGCTTGTAGAGTTCGAGCACGCCCGCCGTCCCGGCGCCCACCACGGCGGCGCTGGAAACGCCGAACAAGCAGAGCCGGCATGGGCTCGTGATCGAGCAAATGCACGGCCGCCTGTCCGGCGGCGTAAGCCGCGAGGCAGCCGCCCATCAGCTTCGTGCTGATCGGCAACAGGCCCTGTCCGGATTCAAGCGCGACGATGTCGTAAAAAACCTTGATTGTCGAAGCCTCCCAGGAGGCTTTTAGGCGGTCGAAGGCCATGGTGCTCGCTCGATTGTTTGCGCGCGCCGTGCTCCCTCGACGCGCGGGCACGCCGACGAAGCAAAGCGCTGGTTACAGAAAGGCCATTTCCTCGCGCTCGCGAGGAACCCGCCGCGACATGGCCGATTGCCGCCTCCATATCACGCTTTTTCGCCGCGCGGAAAGCGGGCTGATAAAAGCGCCGCGCCGGCCTCGGTTATGGCAAACGCGCGCTCCACTCCTCGCGGGCGATAACTTCGACGATGCGCCGGGCGGCTTGGGCCCAGGTCGCGCGCGAGACTTGCGCGGGGTCGGCCCCGATCCTCCCGGCGAGGAAGTCCTTTACGCAATCCGCCAGCGCCCGCGGGTCGTTGACGCGAAAATAGATCGCGCCGGCGCCGCCGACTTCGCGGAAAACGGGGATATCGCTGCATAGAACCGCGCGGCCGCGCCAAGCCGCCTCCACGATGGGCAGGCCAAACCCTTCCGCGAAGGAGGGGAGAACGAGCGCGCGGGCGTGCTCGTAAAGAAAGGCGAGTTCGTCGTCCCCGACATCATCGAACCAGAACAGCCGGCGCCCAAGTTCCGGATGATTCGCGATCTCCGCGACAACAGCCTCGTCGAGCCAGCCGCGCCTTCCGACGAAAAGCAGCCTCGCGTCGACGCCCTCGCGCCAAAGACCGTCGAACGCCCGCAGCGCCACGCGCTGGCCCTTTCGCGGCTCGATGGTCGAAACGCACAGGAACAGCGGCGACGGGCCGGCCGCGGCGTCGCGGATTTTCGCGCGCGGCTCTCGCGTCCCGGCGGGCGCTATATCGCAGCCGCAATGAAACCAGCCGATCTTGAGGCCGCTCCTGTGGGGCAGCGCGCGGCTCTCGACAAAGGCGGCGAGTTCTTCCGCGACCGTGCGCGATATCGCGAGAAAGCCGTCGCTTTCGACCAGCGCCTTGCGCAGCCAGGCGTCATACAGCGGCACGGTGACGTCGTGGCAGGCGTGCGGATGAAGTTCGGGAATAAGATCGAAGACGCAGGAAATGATTTCGCCGCCCTGTTCGCGAATGCGCGCGAACAAAGGCGCGAGTTCGTCGAAGGCGTTCCAGCTGTCGGACAGCATCAAGAAGCGGTCGCCCGGACAAGGCTCGATTTGCTCGTCAGGTCCGCGCGCAGGCGCGCCTTTGAGCGTCGCGGCGTATTCATGCGCGCTATAGAGGCGGCCGTCCACGCCGCGCACGGCCAGCGTCGGGATCTCGTAGCTCTCGCCGCCGTAAAGCGCTTGAACGACCTTTTTGACGACGCGTTGAATGCCGGTGCCGGCGTCGCGCTTGATCACGCCGGTCACGTCGACCAGCAGGCGCGCCGGCGGGACGCTCGCCTTGGATGCGGCCGCGGCGCTCGAGGAAATGGCGACCGGGGCGGACGAAGGCGGCGCCGGCGGGACAAAACGCCGCCACGCCGCGGTCACGGCGTCGACCAGCCGCGCCTCGATCCGGCGCAAAGGCTTGAACACATGCCAGGCGGCCGAATAGACGATTTTGTCGCGTTCGCGGACCAGTTGCGACAATTCCGCGCGCAGGTAATCGAGCTGATATTCGAGCAGCCTGATCCGCTCGTCCTTCGCTTCGTCCCGCTCCGGCGCTTTATCGGTCATCCGCGGGCGCTCTCGACCCCGCGCCAATAATCGAGCAGCGATTGCAGCATATCGTCGATCGTATGCCGCTGGCGCCAACCGGTGGTTTCGCGCAGCTTGGTCGCGTCGCAGGCGATGGTGGGGATGTCGACCGCCGAGGGGCGCAGCAGCGCGGGGTCGACTTGCGTTTCGAACGGTCTTGTCGCGCGCGCGCGCAAGCGATCCAGCAGGTCGCCGATGGTGTGCGGCTGGCCGGAGGCGATGTTGAAGACGCTCACGCGATCCGGCAGTTCGGGCGCCTTCGCGATCAGGGCCCGATAGGCCGCGACGACATCGCGCACATCGAGGAAATCGCGGGCTTTCGAAAGGTCGCCGACCCGCAGCTCCGGTTCCTTGCGCCCGGCTTCGATCGCGGCGATCTGCGCGGCGAAGGAGGACAGCACAAAGCTCTTTTCGCTCTGGCGCGGCCCGGAATGATTGACGGGACGCGCGATCACGAGGCGCGATCGCGGCCCCAGCACATCCGCCAGCGCTCCCTCGGCCGCGATTTTCGATCGCCCATAGGCGTCGAGCGGTCGCGGCGGCGCGTCTTCGGCGGCCACGCCGTCGTTGAGGCTCGCGCCATAGACCGAAACGCTGGAGGCGAACAGCGCCAAAGTCTCGGGGGCGTGACGGGCGAGCGCGCTCGCCAGATTGAAGCTGCCGAAAAAATTCGCGCGCCAGGTTTGTTCGGCGGCGTCCAGCGCCCTGCCGATCGACGCCTGTCCAGCCAGATGCACGACGAGATCGGGGCGCAGCGACGCGACGATTTCATCGATCGCGCCGGCGTCGAGCAGGTCGCCGGCGATTGGCGTCCAGGCCGAATCCACGGGGGCGGGCGCGTCGTTCAGCGTAAGCAGCGCGCGCCGCGCTCGCGGATAATCCGCCGCTAACAGCGGAGCGATATACGAGCCGACGAAACCCGCGCCGCCCGTCAATAAGATACGCTCGAAAACCGCCATTCAAACTCCCGCGGCGAAGTTTCGCCAGCCCTATCGCCAAACCCTCGATGGATCGGACGCCATCCAGCGCGCCTTCCGCTCGGATGAAGTCGTCCGAGCGGAAGGCAAATTACGCAAAATCAAAATGCTGGAGCAAGTTCTGATCGCAAGGGCCTGTCAACTTTCGCGGAACTCGCTCTAGCGTCAATCGGCGGCTCTGCCCGCCACTCGATCGAGGTCGGCGTCGAGCATCTCCTTGATCAGCGCGTCGAGCGGAATTCGCGGCTCCCAACCCAGCGTCTTTCGCGCCTTGGAGGAGTCGCCGAGCAACACCTCCACCTCGGCGGGGCGATAGAAGGCCGGGTCGATGACGACATATTTCTCCATGTCGAGTCCGACATGTTCGAAGGCGATGCGGCACATGTCGCGCACCGTCGTCGTCACGCCGGTCGCGACCACATAGTCGTCGGGCTTTTCTTGCTGCAGCATCAGCCACATCGCGCGCACATAATCCTTGGCGTGGCCCCAATCGCGCTTCGCATCGATGTTGCCGAGCCGCAACTCGTCGGCCAGGCCGAGCTTTATGCGCGCGACGCCATTGGTGACCTTGCGCGTGACGAATTCGACGCCGCGCAGCGGACTCTCGTGATTGAACAAGATGCCGGAAGACGCATGCAGGCCGAAGCTCTCGCGATAGTTCACGGTGATCCAGTGACCATAGAGCTTGGCCACGGCATAGGGAGAGCGCGGATAGAACGGGGTCGTTTCACTTTGCAGGGGCTCCTGGATGAGCCCGTACATTTCGGAGGATGAAGCCTGATAGAAGCGCGCCTTGGGCGCGCCGAGGCGCATCGCCTCGAGCATGTTCGTCACGCCGACGGCGGTGACATTGGCGGTCAAAATCGGCTGGCGCCATGAGGACGCGACAAAGGACTGCGCGGCGAGATTATAGATTTCGTCCGGCTGAACTTCCTGCACGATGCGCAGCAGGCTGGAAAGATCCGCGAGATCGCCGTCGTGCAAACGCACCTTTTCGGCGACGCCAAGCCAGCGCAGGCGATGATCCTCGACCCCGCGATGCGACGAGCGGCGGATCACGCCGTGAACCTCATAGCCCTCGTTCAGCAGCAACTGCGCCAAATAAGCGCCATCCTGGCCCGTAATTCCCGTCAGCAAGGCCTGTTTCGTCATTACTTACCCCATTATGTCGGCGAACACGCTTCAACCGGCGTTCCGACGCGAAAGCTTAGCGTAGGTCTGTAGGCGATAGGCCGCGCCCATGCTGATTGCGGTCAAGAGCCGGATTGCGGTCAAGGGCCGGATTTCGGTCGTGAGCCGATCGCGCGCCCGCCCTTGGAGCGCAAACATCTTTGGCAGGCGAACCTTTTGCTTTATCGGGACATACAAAAACGCCGGTTTCCTGGCAAGTGAGACCCGGGCCTCTAGCCCTGGGGCGCGACAATGCGCCGGAGCGCCAAAGCGGCGATCCGGCGGGAGTTCGTGACGCGGAGTCGGTTCAGGACGCCTTGGGGGGCACGACGCCGCCGGGGGTCGCCTTGTCGATCGCCGTGGGGAGGTGCTCGGCCAGATATTCGGCGGCCTTGTCGACGGGAATGCCGGTCGAGGCGGCGAGTTCCTTGAGCTTTTCGGAGCCGAGCGCCTTCTTGATGTCCTCGGCGCTGATCGGCAGATTGCTGCCGTCGCCAACCCAGGATTTGACCTGCGCGCCGTAGCCGGTCTTCTCGAGTTCGGCGATGACGCCGTCGATGCCGCCGTGCTTCTCGACGTAACCCTTCACCAGTGACAAAGCCTCGGCGCCGATCACGCCGCCCAAAATACCATCAAGCAAACCCATGTCGTTCTCCTTATGGAACAAGCAGCGCGTCTCGGCGCGGCCGCATTTCAGTTAAGCAGCTTGCCGCGAAGGATCAATGGCGCCGCTCTCGCGTCCGCGACGAAAAAACGCGCGACGACCGCTAAAGGTTGCAGCTACGCTGTTCGATCAACGGGTTGCCGGACTTCGCGCACCAGCGCAAAATATCGCTCCAGATTTCCTCGGCGGTTTCGGCGTACCAGAGAAGCTCGCGGTCCTCGGGGGCGATGACGCCCTCGGAAACGAGAAAATCAATATCGAAAGCGCGCCGCCAATAGCGCTCGCCGACCAGAATGATCGGCATCGGCGCGATCTTGCGGGTTTGCGCCAGCGTCAATGTCTCGAACAGCTCGTCCATGGTTCCAAAGCCGCCGGGGAAGGCGACCAATGCGCGCGCGCGCAGCAGGAAGTGCATTTTGCGCAAGGCGAAGTAATGGAAACGCAAACACAGGTCCGGGGTCACGTATGGGTTGGGGAATTGTTCGTGCGGCAAGGTGATGTTCAGGCCGACGCTCATGGCGCCGGCGTCGAGCGCGCCGCGATTGGCGGCTTCCATGATGCCGGGCCCGCCGCCGGTGATGATCGCCAGCCGGCCGCCGTTCGCCATGGGCGGGGCGGCGCCGACCAGCGCGCCGAACTGCCGCGCGATGTCATAATATATTGATTTATCGGAAATTCTTTGGCTGATCGCCGCTTCCTGGGCCAGCGCCGCGTCATCGGGTCGCGCGGCCAGGGCGCATTGCGCCGCCAGCAGCCGCGCCGCCGCCGCGGAGGGTTCGACCAGGCGGGTGGAGCCGAACACCACGATCGTGTCCGTGACGCCATGACGCCGCAACTGCAACTCGGCCTTGAGATAATCGAGTTCGAGTCGCGGGCCGCGAGTCTCTCCGCTTGCGAGGAAATCAATGTCGGCGTCGGCTTCGCGATAGGCCGGGCTGTCGAGCAGCACGCGAACCCGGGCGATGGCCGACGGGTCCTCGACCTCCGGTTTGGGCCGGCATCCCGGCAGGGGCTCTCGCCGCTGGACAGGATGCGGCGGCGAGGGGATGCGCCTTTCCCCGCCATGCTCCTTTTTCTCTTCCATGGTCTTTGGTCCCTCCGCCCGACGCCTTCCTTTATTTCCATTGCGGGCCGGCGTATATGGGCCGCGATGGCCCGGCGGGCGGGCGGCAAGGACGAGATAGGGACGACGGGGCGGTTTCAATGGCGGGACATAGTCAGTTCAAGAACATTATGCATAAGAAGGGCAAGCAGGACGCGATCCGCTCCAAGCTCTTCTCCAAGCTCGCTCGTGAAGTCACCGTCGCGGCCAAAATGGGCTTGCCCGATCCCAATATGAACGCGCGTCTGCGCGCCGCGGTGCTGGCCGCCCGCGCCGAAAACATGCCCAAGGACAATATCGAGCGCGCGATCAAGAAAGCCTCGGGCGCCGACGCCGAGAACTACGACGAGGTGCGTTACGAAGGCTACGCGCCGGGCGGCGTCGCGATCATCATCGAGGCGTTGACCGACAATCGCAACCGCACGGCGGGCGAAGTGCGCTCCTATTTCACCAAGGCCGGCGGAGCCCTCGCGGAAACCGGGGCGGTGTCCTTCATGTTCGACCGGGTGGGGCTCATCGAGTTCGATCGCAAGGTCGCTTCGGAAGACGCTGTCATGGAGGCGGCGCTCGAGGCCGGCGCGGACGATGTATCCTCCAACGAGGACTCGCACGAGGTCATCACCTCGCTCGAAGGTCTGCGCGACGTGGCCAAGGCGTTGGAGGCGAAATTTGGCGACTCGAAGAAGGCCGCGCTGATTTGGCGTCCGCAAAACATGATCGCGGTCGACGACGAGGCCGGCGAGAAAATCCTGAAGTTGATCGGATCGCTCGAGGATAATGACGACGTGCAGAACGTCTATGTCAACGCCGAGTTTTCGGACGCGCTGGTCGCGAAGATGTCAGGCTAGTCCCACGAGCGATCGCGTTGTCATGCCCGCGTATCGTTCACAAGGCGCCGAAGACGACGGCGCCCGCGAACATAAATGCGGCCACGACCGCGCAGAGATCGAGCGTCAAACTGTTGATCATCCTCAACTCCCCTTGTTTTCATGCGCGTCGCCGCTTCGCGACAGGGTGGTTAAAGCAATCCTAATGCCGCGCGTCGCGAATCCGCCCCGTTTTGAAACGCCGGCGAATTTGCTGGCGGCGGAGCGAGTTGTTTCTTGAAAGGCGAGGCCATCGCATGAACGTCGCGGACCGCGTGGACGACTTTATTCCCCGGCTCGAAAGCGCCGCCGGGGCGACCGAGACCGCGCTCGACGCGCTGCTGGCGCCGGCGGCGCTCGACGGCGAGATCTCGCGGCCCGCCCGCCTGCTGGAGGCCATGCGCTATGCGACGCTGGGCGGCGGCAAGAGGCTGCGGCCCTTTCTGGTCATCGAATCGGCCCGGCTTTTCGGCGTGGCCGGCGACGGCCCGCTTCGAACGGCTTGCGCGCTGGAGATGATTCATTGCTACTCGCTCGTGCATGACGATCTGCCGGCGATGGACGACGACGATCTGCGGCGAGGACGACCGACCGCGCATAAGGCTTTTGACGAAGCCACCGCCATTCTGGCCGGCGACGGACTGCTGACCTATGCCTTCGACGTGCTCGCCGATCCCGCGACGCATCCCGATCCGGCAATTCGCGCGGCTCTGGTGCTGGCGCTGGCCCGGGCCGCCGGACTTGGCGGGATGGTTGGCGGGCAGGCGCTGGATCTCGCCGCCGAAACCGCCGGCCGGCCCCTGGCGCAGGACGAAATCCTCACTCTTCAGGCGATGAAGACCGGCGCGCTGCTGCGCTTTGCCGTCGACGCCGGCGCCATTTTGGGCAAGGCTGACGCCGCAAAGGCTCATGCGCTGTCGCGCTATGGCTCGGCGCTCGGCGCGGCCTTTCAGGTCGCCGACGATATTCTGGACGCGGCCGGCGACACGGCGGCGCTCGGCAAGCGCGCCGGCAAGGACGCCGAACGCGGCAAGGCGACGCTGGTCGGGCTGCTGGGGCTGGACGCCGCCCGCGCCCGCCGCGATTCGCTGGTCGAAGAAGCGATCGCCGCGCTCGACGAGACGGGATTAGGGGCGGCGACCGAGACGCTGAAGGAAGCGGCGCGCTTCGTCGCTCCTGGCGCAACAACTGATCGGACAGGCCATGACGGACCAGCCGCTCCACGACCGGCGCGAGAGAAGATCGGCGCTGCTGAAGCCGTTTCGCGTCATCAGGGCGCGGCCGCGCCTGCTCGTTTGCGCGCTGCTGGGCGTCGCTGTCGGCCTTGTCTTGCCGGAGCATATGCGCGCCGCGACGCGGGCGCTGATCGCCTGGAACGTCGCGGTTCTTTCATATCTTGTCGCGGCGGCGCATCTCGTCGCCCAGTCGGATCACGATAGCGTGCGCCGCCACGCGCGGTTTCAGGACGAGGGGCGGCTCGTCATCCTGCTGCTGGCGATCGGCACGGCCTGCGCCTCGATCGGCGCGATCGTCCTGGAGCTTGGCCCGGTCAAGAACATGGAGGGCTGGCCGAAGGCATTGCATCTCGGGCTGACGATCCTGACCGTGGTCGACAGCTGGATGTTCATGCATCTGACCTTCGCTTTTCATTACGCGCATGAATATTACGACGAGAGCGAGGCCTGTCCCGACAAGAAGCCGGAGGAACGCGGCGGCCTGATCTTTCCCGGCGGCGAGCCGCCGAGCTATGTCGATTTCCTCTATTACGCCTATGTGATCGGGCTGGCGTCGCAGACCGCCGATGTCTCCACCACCTCGCGCGGCATGCGCGTCCTCACGGCGGTGCACGGCACGCTGGCGTTTTTCTACAATCTGGCGATCATGGGGCTGACGGTGAACATAACGAGCGGGTTTATTTGATGGTCATGCCAATTCGGAAGATCGTCTAGCCCCCGATCACCGTCGTGAACACCTGCCCGCCGCGTCCCACGGTGATCTTCCAGTAATAGGTCTTTGCGCTCGTGATCTGTTCGAGATCGCGCGTCGTGGCGATTTTCTTGTCGTTGATGGAAATAATCACGTCGCCTTTTTGCAGATTGAGCCGCTGCGCCACGGAGCCGTCCTCGATTTCGGCGGCCACCACGCCGGTCGAAACGCCCTGGACGGAGAGTTCCTCGGCCACCGCCGGCGAGATGTTCTCGAACGTCGCGCCGGCGAAGGGGTTCTGGCCCTTGAGTTTAACGGGATCGCGCGGCGGGATTTCGGGCGCGGCGACGAGCTTCATCGGCGCGACGATCTTCTTTCCGCCGCGCAAGACGCCAAGGCTCGCCACGCCGCCGAGCGGCTTTGTCGCGAGCCGGTAGCCGACCGCCTCGGGATCGTCGGCGATCTGGCCGTCGACCGAAACGATCACGTCGCCCCGCTTGAGGCCGGCTTCCGCCGCCGGTCCCTTGGGGTCGAGATCGGCGAGCAACGCGCCGGTGGGGCGCTGCAGCCCGAGACTCTCGGCGATTTCCTGCGATAGGGTTTGCAGCGTCGCGCCGAGCCAGGGACGGCGCACCTGCTTGCCGCCGCTCTTGGCCGCCGCGACGACGATCTTGACCATATTGACGGGAATCGCGAAGCCAATGCCGACCGATCCGCCGGATTTCGAGAAAATCGCCGAATTGACGCCGATCATGCGCCCGTTCATATCGACCAGCGGTCCGCCCGAATTGCCCGGATTAATGGCGGCGTCGGTTTGAATGAAGAAGCCGTAGTCGGAAATGCCGACCTGCGTGCGCGCCAGCGCCGAGACAATTCCCTGAGTCACGGTCTGCCCGACGGCGAAGGGATTGCCGATGGCGAGAACGAGATCGCCGACTTCGAGCGCATCCGAATCGCCGAGTTCCATCACCGGAAAATTGCCGCCCTCGGTCAGTTTCAGCACGGCGAGATCGGTGCGCGGATCGCGCAGCAGGATTTTGGCGGGAATCTCCCGCTTGTCGGCCAGCGAAACCTTAACGTCGGTCATGCCCTCGATGACATGATGATTGGTCACGACGAGGCCGGAGGCGTCGACGATGACTCCCGACCCCAGCGATTGCGCGATGTTGCGCCCGGGCTGTCCGCCGCCCTCGCCAAAGAAGCGGCGGAAGATCGGATCGTCGAAAAACGGATTGGCGGGCGTGCGGTCGACGCGCGAGGCGAAGACGTTGACGACGGCGGGCTGCGCCTTCTTCACCACCGGCGCGAAGGAGAGGAGGGCGTCGGCGCGCGATTGCGGTATGACCCGTTCCTGCGGAGCGGGCGTCGTCTGCGCGAAGGCCATTTTTGTCGCGGCGCGCGGCAAGAACATCGCGCCGATCAAGCAGATCGACGCGCCGACGATCACAAAACGCGGGAAGGGTCGCATCCGAGCTCCATGGCGAGGGCGTCGGATCGGTCCGGCCGCGGCGCGGCTCTGGCGTCCAGGCGCCGCGGGGTTTGGCCGGCGGGCGCCCGGGCGCGCCGCCGGCGACGGGATTACTTGCTCGCGGGCGCGGCCTTGGGCTTGGTGTCGACGCGCTCGGCGATGCGCGCCGATTTGCCGCGGCGATCGCGCAGATAATAGAGCTTGGCGCGGCGGACCTTGCCGCGACGGACCAGCTTGATCGAATCGATCAACGGCGCGTGGAGCGGAAACACGCGTTCCACGCCTTCGCCGTAGGAAATCTTGCGGACGGTGAAGCTCTCGTTGAGCCCGCCGCCGTTGCGCGCGATAACGACGCCTTCATAGGCCTGAACGCGCGAGCGCTCGCCTTCCTTCACCTTCACATTGACGATCACCGTGTCGCCGGGGCGAAACTCCGGGATGACCTTGCCCTCGATGAGCTTGGCCGCCTGTTCGGCGTTGATTTCTTCGATGATGTTCACATCAAACTCCTGCCGTTTCGTCTTGGTCCGCCATGTTTGGCGGATGACGAGCGTTTCGGGACGCTGTTTTAGTTGAGCCCGGTCCCCTACACGAAGCGGAACAAAATGTCGATAGGGCCGCGCCGTTACGAAAATTCGTCAGCGCGGCTGTTGCAAAGCAAATTCGTTTGCGTCATATAACGCCCCGCGCACCGGTTCGGTGGACCGGCGGAAACGGATGCGGGTGTAGCTCAGGGGTAGAGCACAACCTTGCCAAGGTTGGGGTCGAGGGTTCGAATCCCTTCGCCCGCTCCAGTTTCCCTCAATAAAAATGGAAGACGTTAAAGGCGGCCCTTCGGGGCCGTTTTTGCTTCGAGAGGCGATCCGAACGCCCAAGCTGAGCTAATTCCGCCATCGCCATTCTCTAATCTCTGGCATATCTTCTCCGCGGGCGCGGATGTAGGCGTTATGCTCGATTAATTTGTCGCGCAATGCCTGTTTGGCGTATGCGGCGCGCGCGCCAAGCCGCGGCAACCGGTCAATCACATCGGCGGCAAGATGAAACCGGTCGAGGTCGTTGCGCACCACCATGTCGAACGGCGTAGTGGTCGTGCCTTCCTCCTTGTAACCTCGAACATGAATGTTATCGTGGTTTGTCCGTCGATAGGTCAGTCGGTGGATCAGCCAGGGATAGCCATGATGCGCGAATATCACTGGCCGATCTTTCGTGAACAGCACGTCGAATTCGCGATCTGTAATCCCGTGCGGATGCTCCTCATGCGGCTGTAGCGTCATGAGGTCGACCACGTTCACCACTCGAATCTTCAACTCCGGTATGTGCCGGCGCAATAAATCGGTAGCGGCCAAGGTCTCAAGGGTCGGCACGTCGCCAGCGCAGGCCATCACTACATCGGGCTCGGCGCCCCGATCGTTGCTCGCCCATTCCCAAATGCCTATTCCAGCCGTGCAGTGCTTGATTGCCTCGTCCATGCCGAGCCATTGCGGCGCAGGCTGCTTGCCGGCGACAATGACGTTGATTCGGTTCCAGCTACTCAAACAGTGATTGGTCACAAACAGCAGCGAATTGGCGTCAGGCGGCAGATACACGCGCACGATGTCGGACTTCTTGTTGCAGACGTAATCAATGAACCCCGGATCCTGATGGCTGAAGCCGTTGTGATCCTGTCGCCAGACATGCGAGGTCAAAAGATAGTTGAGCGACGCGATCGGCCGCCGCCATGAAATCTCGTTGCAGCTTTTCAACCACTTCGCGTGCTGATTGAACATCGAGTCGACAATGTGGATGAAGGCCTCGTAGCAGTTGAATAGACCGTGTCGCCCTGTCAACAGATATCCTTCAAGCCACCCTTGGCAGGTGTGTTCCGATAGTATCTCCATGACACGCCCGTTCGGCGCGAGATGATCGTCGTAGGGAAACGTCGCGGCGTCCCACGCGCGGTTCGTCGCCTCGAATACCTTCGAAAGGCAATTCGAGGCTGTCTCGTCCGGTCCGAACACGCGGAAGTCGCGACGGCTCTCGCTCGCGCGCAAGACATCCCGCAAGTAAGCGCCCAGGATCGAAGTTGCTTCGGCGTCCTTTTCGCCGGGTCGCTCCAGCTCGACCGCATAATCCGCGACGTCGGGCAGGTCGAGCGGGCGCATGAGCAGGCCGCCATTGGCATGTGGATTGGCGCTCATGCGCCGGTCGCCCCGAGGGGCGAGCGCCGCGATATCCGGCCGCAAGGCGCCGTCGCCGTCGAACAATTCCTCCGGACGGTAACTTCTCATCCACTCCTCGAGCAGACGAAGGTGCGCCGGATTCGTCGCCAGCTCCGCGAAAGGCACCTGATGCGACCGCCAGAACCCTTCGGTCTTCAAACCGTCGACCTCCTTCGGGCCGGTCCAGCCTTTCGGAGTTCTGAGAATGATCATCGGCCAGGCCGGACGCTCATCGCCGCCGTTGCTTCGCGCCGCATGCTGGATGGCGCTAATTTCCGACATCACCTGGTCGAGTGTCGCCGCCATTTGCTGATGGACGGACTCCGGACAATCACCGGAAACAAGATGCGGCCTATAGCCATAACCGAGAAAGAGATTGAGCAACTCTTCCTCTCTAATCCGCGCGAGGACCGCCGGATTGGCAATTTTATAACCGTTAAGATGGAGAATGGGCAGAACCGCGCCATCGATCGCGGCATTGAGAAACTTGTTTGAGTGCCAGGACGTCGCCATTGGCCCGGTTTCGGCCTCGCCGTCGCCAACGACACAGGCGACGATGAGCCCAGGATTGTCGAAAGCCGCGCCGTAGGCGTGCGCAAGCGCGTAGCCGAGCTCGCCTCCTTCGTGAATGGAACCCGGCGTCTCCGGCGCGACATGGCTCGGAATTCCTCCCGGAAAACTGAACTGCTTGAACAGCCGCCGCATCCCCAGCTCGTTCTGTGAAACATGCGGATAGGTTTCGCTGTAGGTTCCCTCAAGCCATGTATTCGCCACCACCCCCGGTCCGCCGTGCCCCGGCCCCGCAATATAGATCATGTCGAAATTGTTAGCTTTGATAATGCGGTTAAGATGGACATAGATCAAGTTCAGGCCCGGCGTGGTGCCCCAATGCCCCAAGAGGCGCGGCTTCACGTGCTTCAGCTCGAGAGGCTCCCTTAGCAGCGGGTTATCGAGGAGATAGATTTGGCCGACGGAAAGGTAGTTGGCCGCGCGCCACCATGAATTGATGAGCCGCAACTCTTCAGGCGACAATCGCTTGGCTTTATCGCACTCGTCCCGTTCGCACATACGGTTTATCCTCCCTGCTCCGGCGCCGGACTGAAGCGACGGCTTCAGGCGTGGCCGCGGTCGCTTCTCACGCAGGTCGTTCGTTGCAAGTCAGGTAGATCGTTCTGGGCTCGAAGACCACGTTCTTTTTGCTCGAGCGCCGCGAGAAATGGCGAACCCCGGGCATGGGCGGAGCCGGAGCCCGCATCGCCAGATGTGAAGAAAATTCCTGGTTCGAGGAACATTTCGTCGCGTGACGACTTAGTGAGCTTGAGAAGCGCTCGAGCGACGGTGTCGTCCGCGCGCGCTCGGGAGATCGAGGATCATGCCTGCCAAATCAAAAGCCCAACAAATGGCGGCCGGAGCGGCGCTCGCCGCCAAGCGTGGCGAGAAGAAGAAGAGCGAACTTCGGGGCGCGTCGAAATCCATGGTCGAGTCCATGAGCGAGCAGCAATTGCATGACCTGGCCTCGACAAAGCGTAAGGGAAAGCCGCCGCACGCGTCCAAATCTTGACCGAGCATGTTCCGGGGCTGTGGAACACAATGGAGTAACGTCATGCATGTCGAAGCCATCGCTTCCACTCATCCGCGGGTCGGCGGGCATATCGACCACGCGCTCGTGCACTGCATCGAGCTTTGTTTCGATTGCTCCCAAGTCTGCGCTGCCTGCGCCGATGCATGTCTAGGAGAGGATTCCGTCATCGAGCTTCGCCAATGCATTAGTTTGAATCTCGATTGCTCCGACATTTGTTCGGCAATGGGGTCGATCGCGTCGCGGCGGACCGGCTCGAACGCGGTGCTCATCCGCTCGATGCTGGAGACATGCATGGAGGCATGCCGCCTTTGCGGAGACGAATGCGATCGCCACGGCGACCACCACGAGCACTGCCGCGTATGCGCGGAGGTTTGTCGCGACTGCGAGCGCGCGTGCAAGGGCGCCATGGGAGCGGTCGAGTTTCACTGAGCCGTCCGTCTCCTTTCGCGTAAGCTCAAACAAGTAACAACATTGCTCGCCGCGGTAGCCGAGTTGCGCTACTTCAGCGGCGGTCGCGCCGGCTCGTTTGATGCAAAAATGCGCGGATGATGCGTCGGGCGCGAACGGCATAGCCACAGGGAGCGGCACATGAGAGAGTTGCACGGCAAGTTCGTCTGGATCGAACTGATGACCAGCGATCCGAAGGCGGCGGAAGGCTTCTATACCAAGGTTGTCGGTTGGAGCGCCAAAGACTCGGGCCAGCCCGGCATGAGCTATACGCTGCTTTCCGCCGGCGAAACGATGGTGGGCGGCCTGATGGCGATTCCGGAGGAAGCCAAAAAAATGGGCGCGCGGCCAATCTGGCTCGGCTACGTCGCCGTCGACGACGTCGACGTCTATGCCGCGAAGATCAAGGCGGCGGGCGGGCGCGTCTTCAAGGAGCCTACTGACGTTCCCGGCATGCTGCGCTTCGCTGTCGTCGCCGACCCTTACCTGGCGACGTTCATGATCATGAAAGGGATCGGCGAACCGCCGGACGACATGCCGGCGCCGGGTGCGCCCGGGTACTGTCGGCTGGCGCGAACTGCATGCGGGCGCGCTCGACGGCGCGTGGACGTTTTATTCCAGCCTATTTGGTTGGACGAAGGGCGATGCGATGGATATGGGCCCTGACGGCAAATATCAGCTGTTCAACATCGACGGCGTGCAGAGCGGCGGTATGATGACCAAGATGGCGAAGACTCGGGCGCCGTTCTGGCTTTACTATTTCAATGTGCCCAAACTCGACCCGTGCGTCGAAGCGATCAAGGCCAATGACGGCGAGATCGTGAATGGTCCGATGCAAGTGCCCGGCGGCCAGTGGATCGTGCAGGCGATCGACCCGCAAGGCGCGATGTTCGCGCTGGTGGCGAACGAGCGCTGAAGCTTACGTAACTCTGTAGCCAGAAAGTCGAATCGCGGCGAGAGGCGGCTACCGCGCGGACAGGTGTTCGACGGCGCTCCGTCGGCGGTATGGCGGTCGACCGGATTGCCGGGGGAAGGACCAAGGCCGCGCGAAATGCGCCTTCAGGGGAACATCCGCAGGGCCGCTGGCGAGATTTCCTGCCGTAGATCGAAGTAACCCGCCCATGGGTCGCCGCGAAGCGAGCCAAGCCGCCGGGGAATCGTGTCCATCGCATAAGCGTCGGCGCGCTCGATCCGCGCGAGTTCGGTCCAGGAGACCGGCGTCGCGACCGAAGGCGTTTCGCGCGCGCGCGGCGAGTAGGGCGCGATGGCGCTGGCGCCGCGTTCGTTGCGAAGATAGTCGATGTAAACCTTTCCCTTGCGTCGGGCTTTCGTCATCTTCGCCGTGAACCGCTCCGGAGCGTCCCTCGCGAGCCGCATCGCGACGCCTCTAGCGAAAGACTTCAACTCGCTCCAGCTCAGTCTCGGGACGAGCGGCGCCACGACGTGAATCCCCTTGCCGCCGGTGAGCAACGGGAAAGTCTCGAGCGCCGCCGCCTCGAGCAGGGCGCAAAAATCGCGAGCGGCCCGCTTGACCTCCGCGAAGGGCACGGAAGGATCGGGATCGAGATCGAACACCAGTCGATCGGGCGTTTCCACCGTCGAGACCTGCGAGCCCCAAATATGCAATTCGAGCGCCCCGATCTGGGCGGCGGCCTCTAGACCGGCGACGTCTTCGATCTTCAGGAACTCCTCGAGTTGTCCCTCGCTGTCGCGCAGCGGCGCCGGAAGGAGCGCCGGCGGCATGCCGCGCGTATGGTGACGTTGGAAAAAACAGCCCTGGCTGCTCCCCTCGGGGCAGCGCACCAGCGAAAGGGGACGCCCTCGAATATGAGGCAGGGCGAGCGGCGCGACTCGCCGCCAATAGGCGGCGAGTTCGGCCTTTGTGACGCCGGCGCCGGGAAACAGCAGCTTATCCGGATGGGTGAGCCGGGTCGCGGGCGACGAGGTGGCGGGATCTTCGCGTTTTGGAGCGGCGTCGTTCTTCATCGCTTCAGGCGCCTTCACTTGCCTGGCCGGCTTGTCTTCGCGCAAGCCGATGAAACTCGGGTGACGCAGATAGCCATCCGCCGTGCGTTCGGCATAGGCGATTTCGGCGACGAGGCGCGGCTCGACCCATTTCGCGTCCCGCGCGGCCTCCCGCGGCGCGTCCGCGAAAGGCGACGTCTTGCGGGCGAGCGGCCGCAGCTTGCGTGCGATTTCGGCCAGACGCGCCTCGTCGAAGCCGGTTCCGACGCGGCCGCGGTAGCGCAGCTTCCCATCTTCGAATTCGCCGAGCAGCAGCGAGGAGAACGGCCTCTCTTTCTTGGTGGAGGGCCGCCAGCCGCCGATGACGAATTCGTCGCGTCCCGAGCATTTCGACTTGATCCACCCCGGGGTGCGCCGCGAGATATAGGACTTGTCGGCCCGCTTCGACACAATGCCTTCGAGCCCCATTTGGCAGGTCTGCTCCAGGATTTCGCGCCCGTCGCCGATTATATGGTCGCTGTAGAGGATGACGTCGGGAGCATCGCTCAGCAACGCCGCGAGCCTTCGCTTGCGCTCGATCAGCGGAAGGCCGGCGAGATCCTCTCCATCGAGCTCCAGGAGATCGAAGGCGTAATATCTGAGCGTTTCTCCGCCGCCGTCGAGCGCGCGCTGCAGCCGCCCAAAATCGGTGCGGCCGTTTTCGTCGGGGGCGACCACCTCGCCGTCGATCAGCGCGCCGCGCGCCGGCAATTGCGCGACGGCCTCGGCGACGCCGCGAAATTTTTCGGTCCAATCGAGACCGGAGCGGGTGTAGAGCTTGGCGGAGCCCCCCGCCATGGCGGCCAGCACGCGATAGCCGTCGAACTTTATCTCATGCAGCCACTCGGGCCCCGACGGCGGCGTGGTCGATAAAACGGCGAGCTGCGGCGGCCGAAAGCGCGGCATGGGAAGGGTTTGCGCCGGGCGGGGCTGCTTCGGGCGCGGCGGTTGCGGGACGGCGTTGCTTCGGCCTTTCTTCGAGCTCCAGAACGTCGTCTCCGGCGGTGATCTCTTCGAACGTGCGCCCGGTGGCGACGCTCTTGGTCCATTTCCGGATCGGATCCGACGAGCGGTCGGCGCGCTCGTCTCGTTCCTTGACGAGCAGCCAGTTCTCCCGCTTTTCCTTTTCGCGGCTCCGCAGACGCACCAGCGAGAACCCGCCTTTCAGGCGCTCGCCGTGGAGCTCGAACTTCAGCTGACCTTTTTCCAGTCCCTCATGCGGGTCGCCCTTCGGCGTCCAGGTTCCGCGATCCCACAGCATCACCTCGCCGCCGCCGTATTCTCCCTTCGGGATCGTCCCTTCGAAGGAGCCATATTCCAGCGGATGGTCCTCGACGCGGATGGCGAGGCGTTTTTCCGCCGGGTCGAGACTCGGCCCGCGCGTCACCGCCCAGCTTTTCAGGACGCCATCGAGCTCTAGGCGGAAATCGAAGTGAAGCCGCCGCGCCCGATGCTTCTGGATGACGTAAAGTCCTCCCGCTGGGGCTTCGGCCGGCGCCCGGGCGGAGCCCATCGGCTCCCGCGTGCGGCCGAAATCGCGCTTGGCGCGATAGGCCTCGAGAGGCGCGCTCCTCGCTGGCTCGGCGCTCTTCATGAAGATTCACGTCGCCGCATCGTCATGCGCGCCTTTTCGCGGGGCTTGTCTTGCCGGACCGACCCGTCGACTTCGAGCGGCCGGAGCCGCGCGGCTCGGAAGCGTTCTTCGCGCCGCCGCGGCCGCGCTCGGTCGGCGGCCGCCGCGGGGCGGCCTGGCCGACGCTCTTCTTGAGGGCCTCGATGAGATTGATGATCTTGCCCGGCTCGCGCCTTTCCTCTTCGCCTGTCGTGATGATGGCGCGGCCGGCTCGCTTGCGCTCCACCAACTGTTTCAATGCTTCGGCGTAGGCGTCCCTGAACTGAGCCGGGTCGAACGGCCTGCTCTTGCGCCGGATGAGCTCTGTCGCGAGCTCGATCATCTCCTTATCGACCTTCAGATCGGGAATATCCGCGAAATTGGGGTCGGCCGCGCGCAGCTCGTTTTGGTATCGCAATGTCTCGAGGACCAGCCCTTTGCCGAAAGGCATGACGGCGACAAGGTTCTCGCGCCCGCGCATTGTCAACTTGCCGAGCCCGACTTTTCCGGTAGAGGTCAGCGCCTCGCGAATGACGATGAACCCTTCCGTCGAGACATCCCCTTCCGGCACGACATAGTAGGGCTTTTCGAAGTAGCGCGGGTCGATCTCGGCGCGGTCGACAAATTGCGCCAGCTCGATCGCGCGGCTGCTCTCCAGCTTGATCTCTTCCAGCTCCTCGGGCTCCAGCACCACATAGGAATCGTCGTCGATCTCGAAGCCCTTGACGATGTCGCTCGTCTCTACGGGGCCGATTCCCGGCACGACCTTTTCGTAACGCACGCGCTTGCCAGAGGGCTTGTGGATTTGATGCAGCGCCGTCGCCTCGGCGCTCGCTGTCGCCGCGTAGAGCTCGACGCCGATCGAAACCAGCGAGAGACGCAAATAGCCTTTCCAGTAAGCGCGCGGGCGGGAGGGCATGGCGTGAACCTCGATACCGAACAACGCCCTCGCCCGGCAATGGTTTCACGCGACGGGGCGACGGACCTGGATTTTTGTTCATCGCCTTGCCGATGGAAAGTCTGTTTGGTTCAGCGCGAGGAAAAAGACGAGCCTATTTTGGTTCCGGCCCCGGAGCGCCGCCCGGCGTCCCGGGAGGCTTAATCACGGGCGTCGAGTTGGGATCTGGCACGGGCGCCGGTCGAACTATCCCCGGATCGATGTTTTGTTCAGGCTTAATCGTGCCCTTGCCCTTGTCCGATTTATTTCAGCGCTCGGGCTATGTTTCTCCTCCGACCTATTCTGGTCGGCCGAGTCAGCTGTGTCATTTCCCGCTACGTTCAGCCGCTCCAAGGAAGCTCCTGTCCGCTCAAAATTGCTAGACGAGATGATCAAAGCGCTCGCCGTCACGCCATGCGCGATGGCTAGAATGACCGCGGAAACAAATGAGGTGGTCTTCATCAAGCGTGCTCCGCGCGTAAACGACACCCTTCGGCATGGCCTAAACCACGTCGACGCTCCTAGCGTTGCTTAAATCTATGCTGGCGGCCAGCAAAGAAAAGCGACGACTATTTCTTTTTTTAGCTCGGCGTCGCTGTCCGAACCGACGCGGTTCTATGCCGTGGCGAGGTGGACCACTACGTGGTCCCAGACCGGTCCGTTCCAAAAAGCAAATTTCGCGATAAACCAAAATTTTTCGTGGCGCGTGACTTCGAGCTTACTCAGACTATTTAGAACACGGTGTTTGGCGAAAGCAGGAGTAGCTCATGGCGGACGCTGAATTCCGTCACCCAAATCGCCGCCATATTCTCGTCGGCGGAGCCGCGCTGTCCGTGTTGGCGGGCGACGCTTTGGCCGAAGCGAAGCAACAGCAGGATGCGCGAGCAAAACCCGAGCAAAACTCGATGGAGATCCAGCTCGTGGTGAACAAGACGCCCTATCGCGTAGTGCTCGACATTCGTACGACGCTGCTCGACGCGCTGCGTGAACATATCGGCCTCGCGGGCTCGAAAAAAGGCTGCGATCACGGTCAATGCGGGGCGTGCACCGTGCTCGTTGGCGGCAAGCGCGTGCTGTCTTGTCTCACGCTTGCGGCTGCTGTCCGGCGCCCGGTGACGACAATCGAAGGCATCGCCTCGGGCGACAAGCCGCATCCGCTGCAGCAGGCCTTTATGGAGTGCGATGCGTTTCAATGCGGCTATTGTACGCCGGGACAGATCATGTCGGGCATCGGCTGCGTGACGGAGGGACACGCGGGCAGCGACGCCGAGGTGGGAGAGAGTATATGAGCGGCAATCTTTGCCGTTGCGCCGCATAT
>CAVQBO010000017.1:0-127450 GCA_963710695.1 uncultured Alphaproteobacteria bacterium
AGATCGAACTCCTCCCTCATGCCGCCAACGGGCGGCATGGCGTCGCTCACGGGCGTCGGGCCGCCGACACCGCGCATCGCCAATCCGAGCACGGCGGGGGCGACATGCTCGCCGTCGACTGGGGGTTCAGCCCGTAATAGGCGTGCGGCAATTCGAGCGCCGCCGCGACAGGGCCGGGCTCGCGGGCGGAAAGCGGGCGCATCGCGTTGAACAAATGCGTGAAGCCCGTCAGCCCTTCGGCCATCGCGGCCCGCGTTTCCTCATAAGTCGCCATCGAATGGCAAGACGAGACCTTCGCTCCCGAAGCGACAAGTTCGGCGATGAAGCCGTTAGGCGTCTCCTCGGGGGCGAGGGTTATCGAGCGAAAACTCCGTCGTGAAAAGAGCCGAGCATTTGGCGATGATGGGCTTGCGGGCGGCGGATGAATTCGCGCCGATGAACGCCCGGTTTTTCTGGAGACGGGAAGGGGCCTTCGAGATAAAATGCCAGACGCGGGCTGGGGCGCCATGATTGCGCTACGGCGTCGAGCGGCGCGGCCATAGCCTCATCGCGGTCGGTGATGAGCGTCGGCAAAAGCGCCGTCACGCCGAACTTGCGGTGCGCCTCGACGATTTTTCGCGAGAGCGGCCGGCGTTGGATCGGCGTTGAAAAGGACGTCTTCCCCGCCATTGACCTGAATGTCGATGAAGCCCGGCGCGAGCCATGCGCCGCGAGGGGGCATTGTAAACCGCAATAGAGGAGGGGAGATGAGCTGGAGGCGTCAGCGCCGCGATTTGCGTGTCCTCGATCACGACGGCAACGTTGTCATGCCTTCTTTCGCCGTCGAAGACAACGTCGGCGGCCACCGCGTGTCTGGAGAGGCGGCTCATCGCGTGCGCGTGATCTTGCGCAGGTGGCGCGGGCGGTCGGCGTTCCTTCCGCGCGCCGCCGCCAAGCGAACGACCATGGCGTAGAAGCTCTGGATCAGACAGATCGCATCGGTTTCGGGATGATCGGGGGGCAGCGCGGGGAGCCGGTCCGGCGTGGACTTCTCCGAGGAGGTGATCAAGGCAGCCGCTCCCTTCGCCGTGAGATCGGCCGCGAGCTGCGTCATGCCCACCGCGGCGGCGTCGGTCGGCGCAAACATGAGCGCGGATAACCAGGCGAGACCAAAGCGATTGGGCCATGGAGGAATTCGGCCGCGGAGGGGTTCCGCATGGAGATCCGAGGCTTCCTTCAGTTTCAGCGCTGCCTCGCACGCGATGGCGAACGTCGGAACCACGTCCGATCGTGACGAGGCTTTCCGCGCCCGCGAAAACGTCGAAAAGGCGGCTCCAGTCGAGCTCGCCCGCGGCGGCGAGACGATCGGGCAACGGCCGTAGCGCGCTCGCGAGCGCCTCGTCCTCCGCCCACAAGGCGGTCGATCGCGCGAGAGCCGCGACAGATGCGACGAAAGTCTTGGTCGCGGGAATGCTGAGCTCGGGGCCGGCCGCCATGGGCAACACGAACTCGCAGACCTGCGCCAACGCGCTGTCCGGGTCATTTGTGACGCAGGCGGTCACGGCGCCGCAGGCGCGCGCCGCGACGGCCTGTTCGATGATATCGCTGCTTTCGCCCGACTGTGAAATCGCGAGAAAGAGCTGATCGGCCAGGCGCAAACGCCGATGGTAGATCGTCGCGATGTTCGGCGCGGCGGCGGCGACCACAATGCCGAGGTATCGCTCGATCAGATGCTTGCCGAAGGTCGCGGCGTGGGCGGAGCTGCCGCGCGCGCAGGTTACAACGACCTGCGGCGGCTTGCGCCGCAACCGCTCCGCGAGAGCGGGGAGAACTGCGGCGAGAACCTTATCCTGTCGCCTCACGGCTTCCGGAGCCGCTCGCATGTCGGAGGTGATCTGCGCGTCAAGGACGGTCATTTATTTTCGGCTTTCGGTCAAACCCATCAGAACACAAAATTGAGCCGGACAAGCGAGAAAGCAAGTTCCGGCGCGGCGTCTGCACTGAGAGCCGCCGGCTTGAGGCTGGCTCACGTGAAGCTTCGCTTGAAGTTTTCCCGGCGTTGGCCATATGCGGGAAGTCAGCTGGAATTGCTTCGATGGGTTATACGGAGACTGAACACCAAAGCCCGCGCTACGCCAAGTCGACCTCTGGGAGCCGGCCGAGATTTAGAGGCGATGATCGAAGGACAATTTTCCGCCGTCGCGGCCGTACGGGCCGCGCGGCCCGCGATCGAGCGAGCGGGACTTGCGATAGAGCGCCGATTGCGTGGGCCCGGGCGGCTCGTTTACGTGGGCGCCGGCACGTCCGGTCGTCTGGCTGCTCAGGACGGCGCGGAGCTCATGCCGACCTTCGGCTGGCCGCATGATCGACTTCTGCTCCTCATCGCGGCGGAGAAAACGCTCTACTGCGCGCTGTCGAAGGCGCCGAAGACCAGGACCAGCAAGCAATCGAGCTCGTTCGGGTCATGAGATCGGGGGTTCGGATGTCGCCATCGCGGTGGCGGCGAGCGGTCCGACGCGTTCACGTCGCCTGTTTGCGCGAAGCGAAAAAAAGGGGCTCCTTGACGATCGGCGTCGCCAATAATCGAGGAACGCCGCTCCTCCAAGAGGCCGATCATTCGATCTTTCTCGAAACGGGCCCGGAGCCGATCGCCGGCTCAACGCGCATGAAGGCGGGAACCGCCCAGCGTATCACGCTCATTCTGCTGTCGTCCCTGGTCATGATCCTGCTCGGGCGCGTTTACGACGGTCTCATGGTGGACGTGCAGGCCTCGAACAAGAAACTGGTCCGAAGGAGCGGAAAAATCCTGTCGCGACTGACGGGCCGCGGCGCCGAGGAGATCCACGAGGCCTTGCAGCAGAGCGGCGGAAGCGTGAAGCTCGCCTTTCTGCTGCTGCAGGGTTTCGGGCTCGGCGAGGCGGAGGCGGCGCTGCGATCGGGCAGAGGGTGATCTGCGTCGCGCCATGAGCTTGATCGTCGAGCGGTCGAAGGGGACGGGCCTGGGAGAGACCCGGCCGTCCTTCCGAGAGCATGCGACGCACGAGTAGGGCTCAATCAATGTCGGTTTGCAGGCTGACGCATCTATTGAGGTGTAAATCGGCATGGGGTGGTGATTCTTGCCGATCGGCGAAAGGTCGCGCACATAAACGATTGATTTTACAGACAGTAGAAACCCTGAAAGGGGTCGTGCGTTGGAATCCGATTTGCACTCCTCGCGTCACTTACCCGAGCCGAACCCGCAGCCGACGCATGGCGCCGTCATCGACGAGTCTCAGCCGCAATGGCCGGTCCGCGAGGACGGATTCGTCGAGGGCGGCGAAAGCGACGCCGCGCCCAACGCCATCGGGATTTTCCACCGTGATTTCATATTGGGCCGAACCGTGTCGCAAAGACAGCTTTAAGGGAGGGCCAGGGTTTTGAGACGCGGGTTCGAGAAGCAGAACGTCGCCTCGCAGGCCCAAGCCGAGAATACTCTCCACGCACCCCCACTCGTCGATTGCGAAAGATTTCGGAAACAGGGTCCGTTTGATCGCCGATCGAACGTTACAATTTTAACAGCCAACCATGCTGCCCGATAGGCTCGGAAACTACCCATTGCTGTGGGCGCAGGCACGTTTAGTGACGGTTGAATACGACTTGTCATGGGATATCCTCAAATTCGAAAAGTTGCCGATGTCGAACAAACAACGCCAAGTCGGAACCACAAAATCAAATCTTGCCTTTGTCATTTGACGCCTGTCATCCCCTCATTTTTCAGACAATCGAGAAGGTTTGATTGAACGCTTGATGTTTGATTCCGCGATGGTGAGCGCGAGCGGGGCGGATAACAGCTTTTGCGTTAAAAGCTCCGCCGACGCGGGCGTGGCCATGACGCAAAGGCGGCGAGGGCGCGGCCTAGCAGGGAGGGGGACATCGTGTTCATGGGCTTCCTATGCATGGTGAGAGTTTCCCACGCGCAATATGGCATATAATCTATACATATAAATAGATAAAAGCTTCGAGACCATAAATCTCCATCGACTTCCTTCGTCCACAAGCCGCGCGCGGTCGTTAAGTTTTTCGTTTCGGAATTATATTCCTTTATATCAGTGTATTGTAGATGAAACTTCGGCTATGAGCCTTGTGGTCGTCGGCGTAAGAAAGAATTTGGCGGCGCCTCTTGACGGCGGGGCTTCTGAGAGCCTAAATCTTATCTTAGATGATAGGAATAATTCAATGAATACCGAGCCCATCAAGCAAAACACCGACGCGCCGATCAAGCCCCGACGGTCCTTGCCCGATCAACTGGCGGCGACCGTCGCCGAACGGCTTAAGCGGCTGATCGCCGGCAAAGGTCGGTCTTTTGAGCGGCTGGCGGAGCTGAGTGGGATCGATCCGGACGAATTGTCGCGCATCGAGGCCGGGGTCGCGGCGCCGACGCTTGGTCATCTGTGGCGTATCGCGAATGCGCTGGGCGTTCCCTTCGGCAGTCTTGTCGCGTCGAGGGAGCGGCGCGGAGTTCTCGTCATCCGCAAGAACGAGCCGCAGATCATCGGCTCCGCCGATCGGCATTTTCTTTCCCGGCCTTTGTTTCCCTTTGACAGCCAGCGGCCGGTCGAGTTCTACCATGTGGTCGTCGGGCCCAGCCATATCGAGCGGGCCGAGGCCCATGCTCCCGGGACGAAGGAGAACATTGTCGTCGCCCAAGGCTCCGTGGAGATCATCGTGGGGAAGGAGCCGGCCGTGCAATTGGACGAGGGCGACGCGGTGGACTTCCTCGCCGATGTCCCGCACAGCTATCGCAACCTCGGCGTCGTTCCAGCCGTGCTTTATCTTGTGATGTCGTATGAATCGGCGGCTTCGGGCGAGGGCGCGGGGTGAGCGGCCGGCGCGGCGACATAAACTTCTCAAAGATTACCGATTTTATATAGGTATATATTTCTGCTATACAATGTAGCGCGAAAACATTGGAAGATTTTTCTACCTCAAAATGCTTGCGCCTTCGGTTGGACGGCTGTAACCATCCGTCTGTCGCAAGGATTTGCTTGCGACGAAATCCCAATAGTGGCCCTCCGACGGCTCGGCTGTCGTGCGCGCGAGCCGCGCGTCTCGTCGCCTCTTCGAGGAAAAACCAATGACCGCTGAACCTGAAGTCCGCCGCACGCTAAGCGAATTGGCGGCGCGCCAACTCGCCAACGCGACGAAGACCCGGCCGCAATGGTCGGGCATCACGCCGCGCTGGCTGGTGTCGTTCTTGCCCTGGGTGCCCGTCGAGGCGGGCATATATCGTCTTAACCGCGTCAAGGAGGACTCGGCGCTCACCGACGCCGACGTGCAATGCAGCCCGGCGCGCGACCGCGACGCCGACCTGCCCGAGACCTTCGTCGATTACGAGGACGCGCCGCGCGAATATTCGCTGAACGCGGTCACCACGGTGCTCGACGTGCAGACGCGCGTGTCCGATCTTTACAATCATCCCTACGACCAGATTCAGGAACAGGTGCGCCTGCTCATCGAAAAGGTGAAGGAGAAGCAGGAAAGCCGAACTCATCAACAACCCCGACTATGGCTTGATCGCCAACGCCGCGCCCTCGCAGAAGATCAAAACCCGCACCGGCGCGCCGACGCCCGACGATCTCGACGAACTCATCACCAAGGTCTGGAAGGAGCCGGCGTTCTTCCTGGCCCATCCGCGCGCCATCGCGGCCTTCGGGCGCGAATGCACGCGCCGCGGCGTGCCGCCGCCCACGGTGACCCTGTTCGGCTCGCCGTTCATCACCTGGCGCGGCCTGCCGCTGGTGCCGTCAGCGACAAGCTGCGTCGACGACAAGGGCAAGACCAAGATCCTGCTGCTGCGCACGGGCGAGAAGAAGCAGGGCGTCGTCGGCCTGTTCCAGCCGGGCGTTCCCGGCGAAGTGGCGCCGAGCCTGTCGGTGCGCTTCATGGGCATCAACCGCAAGGCGATCGCCTCCTATCTGATCTCGCTCTACTGCTCGGCGGCCGTGCTGACCGATGACGCGCTCGGCCGTGCTGGAAGATGTCGATATCGGCAAGTACCACCAGTACTCCGTTCACTTACGCAGTGAGCCTGCACTGCCGCGATGGCCGTTGAAGCCGGCAGCCTTCGGCGCCGCCGGTCGGCATGCCGGACCGCGCCGCGCTGATGTCGCCTGGCCAGCGATCGCTACGCGACGCTTGCCGGACACTCCGCGCTCGCGGCGATGCCCGCGCCGGCCGCAGCCCGCCGGATCGGCGCCGTCCGGCCCGACGTGATGATCGCGGCGGATGGCCAACGCCTTCTTCCTGGCCTGCGCCGCAATGCCGTCGGCGCCGATCCTGCGGCTCCCGGTCGCGCCGCCCAACGCCCGGCCTCGTCCAGCGCCGAAATGTTGTCACCGACGGCCGGCCCGATCGGCTGCCGGCCAGCGCCGCTCGTCGGCCCGCCCGACCTGCCGCCGCGACCATTCCCTCGGTCGTGCCCGACGCCGAACATCCGCGCGCCGCGCGCCGACCGACGCTACAATGCCCGCTGACGCGTGCGCATCGGCCTCGCCGACGCTGCCGGCCCGGCTGCCTCGGCGACCCGGTCGTGCCGGCATCCGGCCGGCGCCGGTCGACGGCCGATACGCGAGCTCGCCGACGTGTCGGCCTGCGCCGGCCATCGGCGCCGCCTACCCCGTGCCCGGCTCGGCGCCCGACGGTCTGCGCCGACCGGGCGCACGGCCTTTATTCCCGGCGATGGCCCGGCGCGCCGGCAGCTACCGCTCGGCGTTCCCGCGCCACGCGGCCGCGCCCTTGCGCCGCCCGCTTGCCGAAGCCCGCGGCCGGCGCGCCCGGCGCATTCCGCCGACGGCGTCTCCGACATGCCTCGCCGAACCAGGCCTGCCCGTGCCGCGATTCCGACGGCCGGCCGACGACTGTCCGCGCCGCGTCACGCCAGCGCACCGTGCCGGCGCCACTGCCGGCGCAGCGACGCTTCGCCCGCCGGCGCGCAAGCGATCCAGCGGCCAGCGACCGGCGCATCTACTGCCCCAGCCAACCGGCGACCTGCCACGCCTCGTGCCGAGCCGCGCCGCGCGAGCCGCGCGGCAGGCACCCGCCCAGCTCATAGCCGCAACTCCGCGCCAGCTCGGCGATCGCGCGCGCGCCTTTCGACGCGATGCGATCAGGCGCGACTTCCCGATCCTGCAACAGCAGGTCCACGGCAAGCCGCTGATCTGGCTCGACAACGCCGCGACGACGCAGAAGCCGCAGGCGGTGATCGACCGCCTCTCGCATTTCTACGAGCACGAGAACTCCAACATCCACCGCGCCGCCCACACGCTGGCGGCGCGCGCGACCGACGCCTACGAGGCCGCGCGCGAGAAGGTGCGGCGCTTCCTCAACGCCTCGTCGGTCGAGCGAGATCATCTTCGTGCGCGGCGCCACCGAGGGCATCAACCTCGTCGCCCAGAGCTGGGGCCGCCGCAACGTCGAGGCAGGGCGACGAGATCGTCATCACCTGGCTCGAGCATCACGCCAACATCGTGCCCTGGCAGAAGCTCTGCGCCGAGACCGGCGCGAGGCTGCGCGTCGCGCCGGTGGACGATCGCGGCCAGGTCATTCTCGAGGAGTACGAGAAGCTGCTCGGTCCGACGCACGCGCCTCGTCTCGTTCACCCAGGTCTCCAACGCGCTCGGCACGGTCACGCCGGCGCAAGCGAGATGATCGAGATGGCGCATCGCCACGGCGCGCTGCGTGCTGGTCGACGGCGCGCAGGCCGTCTCGCACATGCCGGTCGACGTGCAGGCGCTCGACTGCGACTTCTTCGTCTTCTCCGGCCACAAGGTGTTCGCCCCGACCGGCATCGGCGTCGGTCTACGGCAAGCGCGAGGTGCTCGAAGCCATGCCGCCGTGGCAGGGCGGCGGCAACATGATCGCGGACGTGACCTTCGAGAGGACGATCTACCAGCCGCCGCCGGAGCGCTTCGAGGCGGGCACCGGCAACATCGCCGACGCGGTGGGCTTCGGGGCGGCGCTCGACTATCTCGAGCGGATCGGCATGGAGGACATCGCGCGCTACGAGCACGAGCTGCTGGTCTACGCGACGGAGGGGCTGCGCCTCGTGCCGGGCCTGCGCATCATCGGCACGGCGGCGGACAAGGCCGGCGTGCTGTCGTTCGTCCTCGACGGGCATGAGACGGAGGAGGTCGGCAAGGCGCTCGACCGCGAGGGCATCGCGGTGCGCTCCGGCCACCATTGCGCCCAGCCCATCCTGCGCCGCTTCGGCCTGGAGGCACGGTGCGCGCCTCGCTCGCCTTCTACAACACGTGCGAGGACATCGACGCGCTGGTCGCCGCGCTGCTCCGGCTGCAAAGCGGACAGGCGCGGTTCGGCTAGTTCGGAAAAGCGGATCGGGAGCACGCCGCTCCCAATCCGCTACTTGATCACATAATCTATCGTTTTAATTGACTAATTCTCCGCGAAGCGCTAGTTCTGTCACGCTATGGTTTTCACAGAGAGATTCAGGGCGTGCTGACCAAAAAGGGCAAATATGGCCGAAGGCGATGGTGTATCTCGCGCGATTTCCGCCGGGGCGCCCCGTCCCCGTTCTGGAAATCGCTTCGACGCAGCAAATTCCGAAGAAATTTCTCGACGCGATCTTGTCCGAATTGCGCAACACGGGTTTCGTGAATTCCAAAATGGGCAAGGGCGGTGGCTACACGCTGGCGCGCACGGCGAGCCAGATCAGCGTTGGCGAAATGATTCGAGCGATCGACGGCCCGCTAGCGCCTCTGCCCTGCGCGAGCAAGACGCGTTACCAGAGCGCTGCGACGATTGCCTGGACGAGACAAAATGCGCCGTTCGACTGGTCATGCTAGACGCGCAACGCGCGCTCTCGCAGGTGCTCGACGGCTGCCCGCTGGCGCAAATGGGAATGATGGCGGCGGCGGGTCTCGAGGATCTGACTTACCAGATATAAAACATATAAAACCGGATAACGCGCCCCCTTCGTCTTTTGTTACTTGGGCTTCGGCCAATATCCTTGCGGAGCGCCCGCCGCGCCGACAGAGGTCGTTTCGACCGGGCCTTCGCCAACGATCTGCACGACGACTTCCTCGTCGCCGGCCCGTCCCAATGCACGCCGCCCGCCGGATGAAACATATAGGAGCCGGCCTGTAGCGGAACCGCCTTGTTGAAATCAAGTTCCGGGCCAATCCCTGTCCACCAGACGCCCTTGATCACCGTGGCGTGACGATCTCGCGAATGGAAATGCGGGGCGGAATGGGTCCCCGGCGGAAATTTGTTGCGCACCACAGAGATGCCTGGCTTGGAGGGATCACCGAAAAGCACGGTCGTTTCCGGACCAACGCCGAGCAGAACTCTCGAAGCGAATTTCACTCGAATCAATTCGCAGAAAGCCGGGTCCGTCTTGCGCCGCTAGCGCCATCGTCCCGCTCAAAAGCGCGCAAAGCCACGCGGCGCGACGCGACATCTTTTGCGTCATCCTGATTATCTCCCAGTCCAATCAACACCAACGACGGCGCTCAACGCTCCCGCGGCGGCGCGCGCTTTTTGGCCGGAAATCGGCATTATCACATCACATGAACAGCCTTAAGTCGACCTTGCAGGCGCGTCGACGTCCCGCCTTGGCCTAAAATGCCCCATCTACCATGCGCTCCTCCGCGGACCATTCATAAAGATTTTCCGACAAAGATTATAGACATAGGCTAATTAACATACTAATCTGATCAAATGAGTAGAAAATTGGCGCGACGGCGGCGACGCGCGCCGCGCCGCTCGCGGCAACTGCATTCGATGGGGTTTGAAACATGAGAAGGACGATGAAATTCGGCATCGCGACTTTGATGTTGAGCGTGTCGGCCGCGGCGATCGCCGTCGCCGCCGAGGAGAAGCCGGCCGATCCGGCGGCGACGACGCAAGCTCCCGCCGCGGCCCCCGCGGCGGCCAGCAGACTCCCCTATGCGTGGCAGCCCGTGCGGGCGCAATTCGTGCCGGTCGTCAAGCAGAAGGAATGGGTGCGCACGCCGATTGACGCATTCATTCTCTCCAAGCTCGAAGCCAAGGGCTTGAAGCCGTCGCCGGACGCGGATCGCGCGACCTTCATTCGCCGCGCCACGCTCGACGTTTGGGGCGTCGTCCCGACGCCGGACGAGGTCGCCGCCTTTGTCAACGACACTTCGCCGGACGCCTACGAAAAATTGGTGGATCGCCTGCTTGCGTCCACGCGCTATGGCGAACGTCAGGCCCGTCGCTGGCTCGATCTCGTGCGCTACGCCGACAGCGCGGGTTTCCAGGGCGATCAGACCCGCCCCAACGCCTATCGTTATCGCGACTATGTGATCAAGGCGTTCAATTCGGACAAGCCTTATTCGCGCTTCCTCCAGGAGCAAGTCGCGGGCGACGAATTGGCGCCGGGCGATCAGGAGGCCTTGACCGCCACCGGGTTCCTCGGCCTCTACGCGGACAACAGCAACTCGCGCGATCTGGTGCAGCGCAAATATCAGATCACCACCGACATCGTGGACACGCTGGGCACGGCGGTTCTCGGGACCTCGGTCGCCTGCGCGCGCTGCCACAACCACAAATACGACAAGCTCACGCAGAAGGACTATTTCTCGCTCCAGGCGTTCTTCGCCAACACGGCCATCGACGAGAAGACTCCCGTCGCCGTCAAGGGCGATGAAGAGAAGCGCTTCGAGGCGCAGCAAGCCAAGTGGGAAGAGGCGGTCAAGGACATCAAGGCCAAGCAGAAGGAGCTCATCGACAGTGTTCGCGAGCAGGCGCTGACCTATCACAAGGAGCGCTATCTGACCGACAGCCGCGAGTCGATCTTCAAGCCTTCGAGCGACTGGAACGCTCTCGACCGCTGGGTCAATCATCGCCTCGCGGCCGTCACCGACGACGACACTTTGGCGGGCTATTTCCGCTATGCGGGCGAAGACAAGGAAGCGAAGGATTACAATCCCGAATATCTCAAGAAGGCGGAAGAATATCGCAAGCTAACGGCGGAGTTGAGAAAGTTCGACAATCTCCGACCGAACAAGGGTTCCGTCACCCTCACGAGCGCGACCGAACTCGGCCACCCCGACGCGCCGCCGACCTACATCTTTTTCGGCGGCAATCATGAGCGCAAGCTCGATGAAGTGCAGCCGGCGTTCCCCGAGGCGCTCAGCAGCGAAAAGCCGGACATCAAGCCGACCGAAACCTCGTCCGGCCGCCGTCTGGCGCTGGCGAACTGGCTCGCCAGCCCGACCAATCCGCTCACCGCGCGCGTCTATGTGAACCGGATCTGGAACGAATATTTCGGCAAGGGCATCATCGGGACGGTCAGCGACTTCGGCAAGGCCGGCGACAAGCCGACCAATCCCGAACTGCTCGATTATCTGGCGGACAACTTCGTCAAGGACGGGTGGAGCGTGAAGAAGCTTCATCGTCAGATCCTGCTGTCGAGCGTCTATCGCCAGTCGTCGGAGCCGCGCGAGGATGTCGCGAGCGCCGACGCGGAAGGCAAGCTGCTCGCCGTGTTCCCGCGCAAGCGTCTCGACGCCGAGCAGATCCGCAACTCCTATCTGGCGGTCGCCGGCCAGCTCGTGGACAAGGTTGGTGGATCAAGCGTGTTCCCGCCGGTTCCGGCCAATTTGAACGCGGGCCCGGCTTGGCCCGTGTCGAAAAACCCGCAGGATCAAAACCGCCGCAGCATTTACGTGTTCACGCGGCGCAGCGTTCCCTATCCGCTTCTGGAAACCTTCGACATGTCGAACGCCCAGCAGGCGCATAGCAAGCGCGACGTGACCACGACCCCGCTGCAGGCGCTGACGCTGATCAACAACGACACGGTGTTCCAGTGGTCGCAGGCTCTCGCGGGCCGGGTGATCGCCGAGGCGGGGCCGGATGAAGGAGCGCAGATCGATCGGCTCTATCAGATCCTGTTCTCGCGCAAGCCCAACGATGGCGAAAGGGCGCTCCTCAAGGAGTTCCTCGACAGCCACGAGAAGGTCGTCGCCGATCGCGCGGCGGACGGCAAGCTGACGATCGCCGTTCCCGTCGGCAAGGGCCTCAAGGTCGCCGATCCGCTGCGGGCCTCGGCCTTTGTCGATCTCGTCCACGCCGTCGCGAACTCCAACGAGTTTGTCTACCGCTTCTGACACACGGAAACCGAACGTAAAAAAGGAAACGACATCATGAGCAAGCAATCTCGCCGTGATTGGCTCTTTAATGTTGGCTATGGCTTTGGCGGTCTCGCGCTGAACGGCTTCATGCCGGGAGGCGGCGTGTTCTCCGTGCCGACCGCTCAGGCGGCGGGCTTCGTCGATCCGTTGGCGCCCAAGCAGCCGCACTTCGCGCCCAAGATCAAATCGGTCATCTGGCTGCATATGGACGGCGCGCCCAGCACGCTCGATCTCTATGATTACAAGCCGGATCTCGTCAAACTTAACGGTCAGGAAGTGCCGGAATCCTTCCTCAAGGGGATCAAGACCAGCACGCAGGGCGGCGTCGGCAAGCTGTTCGACGTCGAAACGCACATGGAAGCAATATGGCGAAAGCGGCGCCTGGTTCTCGGATTGGGTGCCCAATATCGCGCAGCACGCCGACAAGCTCACCTTCATCAAGTCGAGCGTCACCGTCGGCGCCACGCACGACATTTCAATCCTGAAACTGAACACCGGCGATGTTAACCCGGGGCGTCCGTCGCTCGGCGCCTGGATTTCCTATGCGCTGGGCTCGCGCCAATCCGGACCTGCCTCCCTATGTCGTGCTCTACAGCGGCCAGCGTGAGCCGCGCGCGGGCTCGGTGAACTGGAGTTCGGGCTTCCTGCCGGCGGTCTATCAGGGCACCGCCTTCCGTCCCGGCCCGTCGCCGATTCTCAACCTCTCGCGGCCCGAGCTGATTTCGGCCGAGCAGCAGCGCGACAATCTCGATCTGCTGCACAGGCTGAACGACATCGCCTCCAAGGAACGTCCCGACGACAGCGAACTCGCGGCGCGCACGCGCTCCTATGAACTGGCCTATCGCATGGAGACATCGGCGCCGGAAGCCGTCGACTTCAGCAAGGAGACCGCCGCCACCAAGGAGCTTTATGGACTGAACGACGAGGATGCGAAGGAATACGGCGAGGTGCTGCTGCGCGCCCGTCGTCTGGTCGAGCGCGGCGTTCGCTTCATCCAGGTCGTTTCGGGGCCGTTGGAGAAAGCCGCGGACGACCCGGACGGCCGGACACTGGGACGCTCATTCGAAACTCGTCGCCAACCACTCCGCTCACACCAGGGCCGTGGACAAGCCGATCGGCGGCCTGCTCACGGATCTCGCGGCGCGCGGTCTGCTCGACGAAACCCTGGTCGTGTGGACCTCGGAATTCGGCCGCACGCCCTACGGACAAAGCGGCGACGGGCGCGATCACAATCCCTGGGGCTATACGCAATGGCTCGCCGGCGGCGGTCTGAAGCATGGCTTCACTTATGGCCAGACGGACGAAATCGGCCTGAAGACGGTCGAGAATCCCGTCGACACCTATGACGTTCATGCGACCGTGCTCCAACTGCTCGGACTGGATCATCTGAAGACGACCTTCCTGCACAGCGGCCGCTCCGAACGTCCCACGGTCGTTTACGGCAAGGTTGTGAAGGACATCCTCGCCTAATCGATGACGAGAGGTTTCGTCATCTCGGCGTTGATGGGCTGCGCGGCGCTCGCCGCCGCCGGCCCTTCGGCGCCGCGAGCGATGGCCGCGCCGTCCATCTCGGTGTCGATCGAAGATCTGTCTTTCGTCCCCGCGCAACTCAGCGTGACGGTCGGAACGACGGTTGTCTTCGTCAATCGCGACCGCTTACCGCACTCCGTCGTCGGCACGCTCGGCGAGAAGGAACAATTCCGCTCCGACGGTCAACTCGACCAGGATGAGAGCTTTGCCGTCGTGCTCGACGAACCCGGACTGATCGAGGTCTCTTGCGGCATCCATTCGCGCATGCGGGCGAGGCTCATTGTGACGCGCTGACCAACTGGCGGCGATGGCGAGAAGGGAAAAACAGAACGATGCGCATGAAGGTGGTCACTCTATTGTCGATATGCGTCATGCTGAGTTGCGGACCCGTGATCGCCGCCATCGACTTCCATGGCTATGACGATGATCTGATGCGCGATCTCGACAAGACCATTAAATATTTCGAGCCCGACATCACCGCGAAAAACGCCGACGCCGCCAGGGACGACGCCGCCGTGCTTCAGGAGGGCTTCAAATACACCGAGGCGTTTTTCGCCAAGAACGGCGCGGAAGACGCCGTGAAAATTTCAAGGGAAGGCACGCAACGCATCGCCGACGCGCTAAAATTCGTCGAGCAGAACGATTTCGAATCCGCCGCCGCCGCGGCGCGCGAGACGACGCAATTGTGCAAGTCCTGTCACGATCTCTACAAGAAAACCATCGCCCGGTGAGGCGCGCGACCAGGAAGAGGGAACCAACCACATGACCCGCTTGACCGCCAATGATTTTCACCCCGAGGTTCTAAAGCTCTTCGACCGCTATGTGCATGGCCTGACCGACCGTCGCGGCTTTCTCGAAGGCGCGAAGAAATTCGCCGCCGGCGGCGTCGGCGCGGGCGCCTTGCTGGAGGCGCTGAACCCGCGCTTCGCCGAGGCCGAGCAGGTCGCCAAGGACGATCCGCGCATTGTCGGAAAGTTCGTCGAATATCCATCGCCCGAGGGCTATGGAACCGTGAAGGGCTATCTGGTGGAGCCGGCGAAAGCGCAAGGCAAATTGCCGACCGTGCTTGTCGTGCATGAAAATCGCGGCCTCAATCCGCACATCGAGGACATCGCGCGGCGCCTCGCGCTCGACAATTTCATCGCCTTCGCGCCCGACGCGCTGGCGCCGCTCGGCGGCTATCCCGGCGACGAGGACAAGGCGCGCGAACTGTTCCCGAAGCTCGATCAGGCCAAGACCCGCAAGGATTTCATCCTCGCCGCGCGTGTGCTGAAGGCGTTGCCCGAAGGCAATGGCAAGGTGGGCGTCGTCGGCTTCTGCTATGGCGGCGGCGTCGCGAATTATCTGGCGACGCAACTTCCCGATCTCGCGGCGGCCGTTCCTTTTTACGGCGCGCAGCCGCCGGCGGAAGACGTCGCCAAGATCAAGGCGGCGTTGTTGATCCATTACGCCGGCAATGACGACCGCATCAACGCGGGCTGGCCGGCCTATGAGGCGGCGCTGAAGGCCGCGGGCGTCAAATACGAGGCCTTCATCTACCCCGGCGTGCAGCACGGCTTCAACAACGACACGACGCCTCGCTTCGACGCGGCGGCGGCGAAGCTCGCCTGGAGCCGCACCATCGATTTCTTCAACGCGCATCTGCGCGGATGAGTTTCTCCCTTCGCCTCTCGCAACAGGAACGAACCAGATGAATGCTTTTGTAAAACTCTCCGCCTCGGCGCTTGTGCTATCGCTCGCTCTCGCGGCGCCGCTCGCGCGCGCGGCCGACAACGCGCCCGCCGCCGCCCCGACCGCGGCGCCCGCCGCGGCCCCAGCCGTCACGCCGGCCAACGATCCCGCCTATACCTACAAGACGCTGCGGCTCAATCGCGCGGCGGTCGACGCGGTGTTGTCAAAGCCCGAGCAGGCGCTGATCCTCGACATCCGGCGTCCCGACGAACTGACGAAGATCGGCGGCTTTCCGGTCTATCTGAGCATTCAGACCAGCGACGTGCAAAAGAGCCTTGGCTTCATACCGAAAGACCGCCTCATCATCGTCGTGTCGAACCGCGCGCATCGCGCCGGCGCCGTTGGCGATATTCTCCACGGCCTCGGCTATAATGTCGTCGGCGCGACTGGCGTGCTGGACTATCAGGATGAAGGTGGCGTGTTGACGAAGATCGCGCCGCCGCCGCCGCGCCAAGCCGCCGCCGCTCCCGGCGCCGCTGCTTCTGCGCGCCGCCCCTGGCGCGCAGGCGAACGCCGTCGCCGCGGCTCCGTCCGCCCAGCCCGTGGCGAAGTAAAGTCGCCACCGGGCGATCACATTTTTGTGATCGCCTCGGACGCCCATTCGAACAGCCGTCAACAGGATGCGTCGCATGAAATTTCCTCGTCTTCTCCTCGCCCTTTCCGTCGGACTGTTCGCGACCGCGGCGCAAGCCGCTTTGAAACCGGGCGACTCCGCGCCCGATTTCACCGTGCAGGCCGCGACCGGCGGCAAGGACTTCAGTTTCTCCCTGGCGGAGCAGCTGAAGAAAGGACCCGTCGTCGTGTATTTCTATCCAAAATCCTTCACGCGCGGCTGCACCATCGAGGCGCATGAATTCGCCGAGAACTACGACAATTTCGTCGCGGCCGGCGCGTCGTTGATCGGCCTCTCCGCCGACACCATCGAGGTGCAGCGCGAATTCTCGACCAAGGAGTGTCGCGACAAGTTTCCCGTGGGCGCGGACCCATCTCTCTCGGTGATCAAAGCCTATGACGCCAAGCGGGAAAAACCCTCGCAGTCGGGCGACACGCTGGCCGACCGTATCTCTTACGTGATCGGGCCGGATGGCAAGGTGCTCTTCGCTCTCACGGATTCGAATCCGACCAAGCATGTCCAGGACACGCTCGCCTTCGTCAAGCAGTGGCGGGAGCAACACCCGCGCTGAAAACAGCGCGTAATATCAACTATTGAGGTAGACTAGATCGGAATATAGGGATATTGAGAGCTTGGGCGTCGCCCGCTCGTTCGCGGCGGCGGATGAACAAACACCAATCGGGACAAGGAGAAAGATCGAGATGCGTCAGTCTTTAACCGGCCTTCGCGCCATCGCCGCGACAGGAGCGGCTCTCGCCCTGAGCGCGGGAATTATCTTGTCCGCCAATGCGCAGAGCGTCGCGCCGGCCCCGGCCCCGGCTCCCGCCGCGAGAGCTGGAGGCGCCGGCCCTTCGCCGACAAAACAGGCCATCGAGACGCGCAAGGCGGCGTACACCTTGATCGGAAACTATTTCCGTCAGCTTGGCGCCGTCGCCAAGGGGACCGCGCCCTATGACGAGGCCGACGCGACGAAGCGCGCCGCGCGCATCGCCTTCCTTTCGAACCTTCCGGGCGAGGCTTTCCCTGACGTCTCCAATGTCGGCGAGCCCGACACCAAGGCCAAGGCCGACGTCTGGACCAATCGCGCCGACTTCGACAAAAGGCTGAAGGATTTTCAGGCGCACGCCGTCGCTCTGGTTCAGGTGAACGCGACCGAGAAGGGCGCGACCGACGGCTTCAAGGCCGCCGTCGTCGCCCTCGGCGAGGATTGCAAGGGCTGCCACGACACTTACAAGGTCAAGTAAGTCTTCCAAGGTGAAGTAAGCCGTGGCGCGGCGTTCCCCGCGGCACGGCTCGGGAACGCCGCGACATTCGATCCGCGATCTTCCGCTCAAGAGATTGCTTCCATGACGACGCTCGACAACAACATTCAAACGCAGGCCCGGCAAGACACGCAAGGCGCCGAACATCGTCTCGTCTGGGATTGGCCCGTCCGCCTGTTCCATTGGAGTCTCGTCGCGGCCTTCGTCGGCGCCTTCGTGACCAACAAGCTCGGCGTCGCCTATTTCAAATATCATGTCTGGTGCGGCTACGCCGTCATCACATTGGTGACGTTTCGTGTTCTCTGGGGTCTCTTCGGCACCAAGCACGCGCGCTTTTGGAACTTCGTGCGAGGCCCGCGCGCGACACTGCGTTATGCGCGCGATTTCTGGCGCGGATATGCGGAGAGTCACGCGGGACATAATCCGCTCGGCGCGCTGATGGTGCTTTTGCTGCTGGGAGCGCTCGGCGCGCAGGCGGCCTTCGGCCTTTTCTCCAACGACGAGATCTTCAACGTCGGTCCGCTTGCCGGCTATGTGTCGAAACAGACGAGCCTGCTGCTGACATCGCTGCATCGCAGGACATTCTACTGGATCGCCGCCGCCGTCGCAATTCATGTCGCGGCGGTGCTTCTGCATGTCGTCGGCAAGCGCGAGAATTTGTGCGCGCGATGATCACCGGCCGCAAAGGCGCTCACGCGGTCGCTCCCCATGACGAGATCGCCTCGTCGCGCGGTTGGCTCGCGGTCGCGCTGGCCGCCGGCGTCGCGACGGCGCTGGCCCTGCTGTTGCATTTCGCGCCGGGCGCCGAAGCCGATCCCGGCGAGTTCTGAATTTTTCAAGACCTTCTCTCGATAAACGGGCGCCATCGCCATCCAGGGCGCTCGGCCGTGGGTCTGTTAATTCGCATCGGCCATAAAACCGATCGGCGAAGGGTCGCGCAAGCAAGCAATTGATCTCGAAATCATGGGAAGCCCTGAGCGGGCTCATGATTGGACTCCGATTTTTACACCCCGCGCGCATGGTTCCATTTTATCCCGCCTCTGTTACTCTCGACATGTCTCGCGGCCCGTCCGCGCGCCTTCTGGCCGTCGCACACAGATCGGTCCGCGCCGTCATCACGCCGTCTGGCGAAAAGCCCGGCGCCGCCGGACGCGAGATCACGGACGCGATACTCTATCGTCTCAAAAAGAATGCCTACGCCCCGCACGTATAGACATTGAAGTGGGAGATTTGCCTTGGAAGACATGTCCGCGTCCATTGCTCCGTCCTTCGACACTCCGCGCCCTCCCAAGCCCAGATATTCCGTCCGCGTAGGCGTCACCGGCCATCGTCCCGACCAATTGCAACAAGACGCGACGCCCCGCGCGCGGGACGACTTGCTAAGCCTGTTCGCGGCCATCGAAACCGCGGCGGTGAGGAATTTGGAAAGCAACTCCCAATGGTATGAGCCGAGCAAGCCGGCAATTCGCCTGGTTTCCTCGCTCGCGGAAGGCGGCGATCAACTCGCCGCGGAAATCGTGGCGCGAGAATTCCGAGCGCGCGCCGACGAGGGTCAAATGCGGCCCCGCGCCGCCGATTGGTCGATCGACGCAATTTTGCCCGCGCCGAAAGGAGATTACATCGCCGCGTCCCGCGTGTCGGCGCGATCCGAGCCGGGACAGCCAATCGATGTCGCCGGTCAGTTTCTCGCCGCTTTCGCGCTCGCCGACCGGCTCGTCGAATTGCCCTTGCTGACCCACGACGGCACGCCGGCGGATGGCGGAGACAAGCCTGGCCCGCCGCCAGGCGGCTTGCAAACTTCACAACCGTTGGGCCCGACGAAAACACTCGACTACCACTGGCGGCGCGCTTCATGATTTGGCACATCGACGTTCTCGTCGCCGTGTGGAACCGCAAACCGGGTTCCGGTCCTGGAGGAACGGCGGAGGTGGCGCGCCTGGCCTTCGAGTCCGGCGTGCCCGTGATTGTCGTCGACCCCGAAGGTTCAACCCCGCCGCGTCGACTTATTGAAATTGACGAGAGCGGCGCCGGCGAACTCGACGATGCCGATTGCCGGCGCGCGGGCATGTTCGAAGAAATTTTCAGCACGCTGTTCGCCGTTCCGATCGAGGCGGATTCGGAACATTCGAATGGCGGCGAAGAGCCCGACAAACTGCTCAAGGGATTCCTCGCCGAATCCTGGCCCAAGAATCGAGGTCCCGCCACCTTCGATCTGCTCAAGACGATCGCGAGCGGTCGTTGGCCAAGACATTTTTTGCGACTGCCGATTGATCCGCAAGGGCGGCGTCAAGGCGAGTGGGACAATTTCCTAAAGGAAGTGTCGCCCGGCCCCGCGCTCGATAAGGCTTTGCGAGAAAAGCTTCTTCCCCGCTTCGTCTTCGCCGACGAGTTGGCAATTCTCTATGCGAACAAGTACCGCTCGGCCTATCTCTCCGTCTATTCTTGGGCCGCGGTCGCCGTTTGGGTCGCGCTGCTCGGCTTCGCGCCGCAGACGAGCCTCGACCCTCTGTCCTTCAAGTTGATTTTGGCCGTGATCGAAATTTGCATTATCGTCTACATCAGCTTGAAGGTGCGTTTCGGCAGAGGCAAGAAGTGGCATCGGCGATGGCTCGATTACCGAGCGCTGGCGGAAACGCTGCGGCACGTTCGCTTTCTCGCCTGCGCCGGCATGTTCGGCGGCAAGCCGACCGCCGCCGAGGAGCGTTCGGCATGGTGGCTCTGGTACTTGCGCGCCACGATGCGCGAAATCGGCCCGCCGGACGGACAACTCGACGCCGCCGCGATTCATGCGATCCTATGGGGCACGCGGACGGAAGAACTTCAGCCGCAGAGGGAATATCATAAAGGCATTATCCGCGTGTTCGAGCGCATCGAACATATCATCCATTGGATGGAGCTTGGCATCGTCACGCTGACGGTCCTCGTTCTAGCTAGTTTCATCGTCGTCGTAGGATGGTATTGGTTCGATCAAGCCAGAACGACAGGAGATTATGCGTTCGTGTTCAAGGAGGGCGAGGATGGCCCGATGGCGTGGGTTTATCAGTTAAAACCCTGTGTTTCCATTATTGCCGCGGGCTTGCCGGCGATCGGAGCGGCGCTTGGCGGAATTAAATTCACGGGCGAATTCCGGAGCACGGCGCTTCGTTCCACCGCCATGGTCAGCGCGATCGACGACCTTGAAGAACGCTACGACGCGATGCTCCGCGGGACCAAATTCAAGGACGCGCGCCGGTCTACTGTTGAGCACCGCGAGCGTTCTAGCGGAGGACATCAACGCTTTCCGCGCGATCTTCGGACAGCGCAATCTCACGCTGCCGGCTTAACGAAAGCGCCCACGCGCCAAGCCTCCCGACGCGCCAAAGGAGCGGCCATGAAATCCGTCTGTTTCGTCCTGATGCCCTTTGGCGTGAAGCCGGACGCCTCCGGGCGCGCGATTGATTTCGACCTCGTTTATAAGAATATTTTCAAACCGGCGATCGAACATGCCGGCCTGCTCCCCATCCGCGCCGACGAAGAGCAGTCGCACGGTTTCATCCACAAATTGATGTACGAGCGCCTGCTGCTGTCCGAATATGCGGTCGCCGACCTGACTATTCTCAACGCCAATGTCTATTATGAACTCGGCGTTCGTCACGCCGCGCGGCCCGCCACGACGATCATGACCATGGCCGATCAGACCGGGCTTCCCTTCGATGTCACGGGCCTGCGCGCCTTCACCTATTCGCTCGACGCGGACGGCAAGCCCAGCGACGCGAGCGGCGCGTCCAATTTGCTTGGCGAGCGGCTTAAAAGTTGTATCGCGCGCGATCTTGTCGACAGTCCGCTCTACCAACTCGTCGACGCGTTGCAGCCGCCGCCGATCGACCGCGAACGCACCGACGTTTTTCGTGAACGGGCCGCTTATTCGGCGGACACGAAGAGCGCGTCTGGCGAACGCCCGCGCGGCTGGCAAGATTGACGCGATCGAGGCGGCGGAGGAGTCGCTCGGCGACGCATCCGGGCTGGAGGCCGGCGTCGCCATCGATTTGCTGCTCTCCTATCGAGCCGTCGGCGGCTACCAGAAGATGCTCGATCTGGTCGCCCGGATGGACCAGACCCTGGCGCGGACGATCCTGGTGCGCGAGCAACTCGCCTTCGCGCAAAATCGCCTTGGCCAGTCGCGCGAGGCGGAGGAGACGCTGAAACAGATCATCGCCGCGCGCGGCCCGTCGAGCGAGACCAACGGTCTGCTGGGGCGCGTCTACAAGGACCGCTGGGAAAAAGCCGCGAAGGCCGGGGACGTCTTTACCGCCAGATCGCTGCTCAAGCAGGCGATCGAAACCTACCTCGAAGGCTTCGAAGCCGATTGGCGCGACGCCTATCCCGGGATCAACGCGGTGACGCTGATGGAGATCGCCGACGATCCGCGCCGACACGCGCTCATTCCCGTGGTGCGCTATGCGGCGGAGCGCCGACTCGCCCGCAAGGGGCAGGCCGATTACTGGGACTATGCGACACGTCTCGAACTCGCCATTCTCGCGAATGACGACAATGGCGCCGCCGATGCGCTCGGCGACGCACTGGCCAAGGCGCGCGAGAAATGGGAGCTGGAAACGACGGCCCGCAATCTTCGCCTCATCGCGGAGGCGAGAGCGGCGAGAGGAACCGGGGCTAGCGGGGTCGATCCCGTGTTGGCGGAACTGACGAAGCGGATCGGAACTTTTTAAGCTTATGGTTGGTCGTTCGAGCGAACTCCGCTTTCCTGTCCGGACATTCGCGGCGTCCCGGTCGAGCGGCGGACGATCTCGGCTCGCCGGATAGGAAGATCGATCGGCCCGTCAAGTTCAGGCGCCGAGGAACTCCGTCAGGATCGGCTCCATGCGGCGACGAAACGCGCTAAAACAAAAATTCGCGCGCCAATGCTCGCGCCCGTTTTCGCCAAATTGACGAGCGAGGGCCTTATCCGACAGCAGTTCGATTGTTCGCCGCGCGAGTTCGCCCTCCCGCTCGAGATCGACATTATAGCCGGTGACGCCATCAAGATTGATTTCCTGGCCGGCGTCCTGGGTGGAGGCGATCACCGGCAAACCACGCCGCATCGCTTCGATATACACCAACCCAAACCCTTCCTGGCGGCTGGGCATCGCGAAAACATCGGCCCGAGACCAGAGCGCGTCTATCTGGCTTTGGGGCAGAAAGCCCGTGAACTCGATATTGCTTGCCGCCGCGGACGCGCCCGCCCGAGCGCGCAATATGCCGAGACCATCGCCGCCGCCGGCGATCAGCAGCCGCGCATCGGGTATCGCGGCGATGACGCTGGGCCAGCAGTCGATCAGTTCGAAATGCCCTTTATACATCTCGGACGCGTCGACCCGCGCCAGAATCAGAACGGTCGGAGGACCGCCGAAATCGCTTGACGCCTCGGGAAGGTCGTTTTCTTCCGTGGCCAACCAACAAACCTTGGCTCTTTGCGCGGATGGCAAGAGTTCGGCCGCGCGCCGGCGGGTGAAGTCGCTGATCGACAACAACAGGCTGGCTTCCTCGATCCTTCGCCCATAGTCGCCGCGCATTCGGGGGCTCCAGACGTCAATTCCGAGCATCCACACCGCATAGGGGCGGCGCAGAATCGGCAAGAGGCAATGAGCGCGCGCCATGCCGACGTGATTGTAAATGAAATGGGAGCGCGTGACCCCGTTCATCCAGCAGCGAAACGCGAAATCGGCTCGGCTGCCCGCCGCCGTGCGCGACGAGAGGTTGAAGTCCCTGATCGGCTCTTGGTCGCTTAGCGCGAGCAAATCCGCGTCGAGGCCGATGTCGGCGGCGAGTTGCGCCAGCAATCTTCCCACTCGGGCGGCCCCGCCGCGCTCCAGCGAGAAGAACTCCGAAGCCACGAGAAGCTTTCGTCCATCAACCGCCCGCCCGTTGCAATTCGTCATAAATAAAATTCCATCCTATCGTCCGTCCCGACAGGGCGCGGACTTTCTTCAACGCGCGGCGGGAGGGTTCTCGCCCGTCCCGAGAATAAATCGTTGTTACCGTCTAATCGCAGCACGCGTAAGCGGGCAACAATCAGCAGGTCGATCGTGTCACGCGAGAGGCTATCACGGCGGCGATAATTACTACGTCGCCACGCTACAGCGCGACAAGTAACTTTTTAGCTGTGGCGGTCGGCGGTCGCGCCGCTGATTTTCTCATGAAAAACGCGGCGCGCCCTGAGTAAAAAACCTGACGCCGTCACTCAAACGGCGTTGTCGAAGTAATCCTGCTGACGAATTGTCGCGGCGGCGATTTAGTCCGGTGGGCTCAATTTTTATCGTGCGCCTGCTTGGAGGCTGTAACAAACAGAAATCCGCCCCGCTTGTTGCCGATCCGGCTAGCCCTCGCGGCGCCCATTAAATTCAGGACGATCGGGCGCAACTGCCTCGGCAGCGGCGCGGCGTCGCGTCCTGTCCGAAGCTCTCAACGGAAACCTTGTCGAAGAAGATATTGAACAGATCCCCCAGTTGATCCTTGGAGTAATAACGCGCGGTGAAACCGTCTGTATCGCGCCACAGACACTCGTCGAGCGATCTGCCGCGCCAGAAACCCGTCATATAGCGTCGGGCCATTGTAATATACGCTGGCATCCCTTCGAAATTGTGCACCCGTCACCCAACTCGCCGCTAGGCTTGAGAACGCGATGAGATCTGACGAACAATTCGCCCCGTCATCGCCGAATAATGGATGACGCCCCAGGACCACACGAAATCGAAGCTCTCGTCGGGAAATTCGAGAAGCTCCGCGTCCATCCGACGAACGTCGGCTTTAGAAGCCCTTGATCTCCATCCGGCGGGCGGTCGCTCGACCGAGGTCTGGGAGATGTCGATCGTCGTTACATCAGCGCCCGCGCGCACGAGCTTCTCGGTGTGGAGGCCCATGCCGCATCCGATTCGAGAACGCGCCGACCCTCGAAAATCGCATCGAAAGGAATTATGCGGCCGAACGGACGCTCGTCATGAGCGAACAGCCGATGGGCAAAGATAAACCTTCGGTCGACCTCATCGAACCAATCAGCCGAGAAACGCTCAGCGCTGATCTTTTCATTCCAGTCGTACAAGACATCGTGTTGACGGTCCACCACTGTTGGTTGGACGCCTGCACTCAGAAGAGGGTTGTTCTTGCTGTCGCTTCTGCATCATGCTTTGTCTCGACGAGTTGGCTGGATTGCGCCGTGTTTGGCGTCAATCGGACATGTAGTAAACGCTCTCAAGGCGTCGGTAAAGCCTTGTATTTAGTAAATCAATTCGCTTTCAACCCGCCGTCTTCGACCCGCATTCAAATTGCCTTCTTGCAGCCCAAATCTGTGAGTTTGGCGTCTGTCGCCATCCGGCATTAACAGGGCGCGCTCGCGCAACCTCGAGCCGAGCGGCGGGATCCGTCTGGTCGAGTGGGATTTCCGGTCGATAAAACGCCGGAGCCATAGCTCCACGAGAACGATGGACAGAATGAGATAGGCTCCGTCGCGGCGCCCTTCGATCGTATCGTCAAGCACGCGCCTCACGGCGACCGGATCGAAGACGCCGCGTTCGCTAAAGCTCCGAGAACCGATGACATCCTCCACCACGCCGCGCAAGCGCCCCACGACCCACAATCGCACGGGAGCGCCGAAGCCGGTCTTCTTTCGGGTCAACACGGAGCGAGGCAGGCGGGCGGCGACGGCCTGCTTGAATATCCACTTCTCCTCGGTCAAGGTTGTTTTCAGCCGCCAGGATACGGCGCCGGCGAAATCCACCAGCCGCTGGTCGATCAGCGGCACGCGCACCTCGACGCCGTGCGCCATGCCGGCCTTGTCGGTGTAATTTAAATTATGGTCGGGCAGGAAGCCGCGCATCTCGAGATCGAGCATGCGCTCGACCAGCGGACGCCCTTTCGAGCGTTCGCAGGCGGCCTCGAGCCAGTCCGTCGCGCCCTCCTCCGCCAATCTAGTCCGAACATCGGAATGAAGGCATTCGATCGCGGCGGAACGCGGGTTGAATTCGAAAGCCTTGACCAGAAAGGCTTCGTCGTCGCTGTCGAGCATATAGCCAAGTTTCGCGAGCCGCCGTCGTAGCTGGTCCGGCGCCGATCATGGCGGCCGCGTCCAGCAGCGAATGAAGAATTTTTCCCGTTCCCCGAGGCGTTCGCGCGCGCAAAGCCGCCGCTTTGTGGCGTCGATAGCCCGAAAAAACATCGTCGCCGCCCACGCCTCCGAGCAGCACCTTCACTCCGTCGGCGCGCGAGGCCTTGGCGATTTCGGCGACATATAACGCCGCCGGATCCGCTTCGGGTTCGTCGAGCATGTAGGCGAGGTCTTCGAGATCCTCGCCGGTTGGAGGTGAGACGATGACGGAAGTCAGGGGAACGCTCAGTCGCCGCGCCACCTCGCGAGCATGGGCGAGGTCGTCGTCGAATCCCTCTCCAGCCATGTCCTCGCCGTCGAAACCGACGCAATAGGTTTGCCGCGGCGCGTGGCCCGTCGCGACCATCGACGCCACCACGGCGCTGGAGTTGACGCCTCCGGAGAGGAAGGCGCCGATTGGCACGTCGCTGAGGCACTGGTCGCCGACAACTTCGTCGACAAGTTCGCCGAGTCGGGAAATGGTTTCGCGCGTGCTCGCGGGCGCGGTCGTCGCGACTCGGCTCTTGGCCTGTTCGTGCCAACGAGTGATGAGAAAGCCGGCGCGGTCCGCCTTAAAAAAATGCCCCGGGGGAAGCTTGCGCACGTCACGCAGCAATGTGCGTTCGCCGGGGCTCCAAAGGTAGGTGAGATAATCGCTGAGCGCCTTGAAATCCAGACCGGCGCCGACCCCAGGAACAGAGATCAACGCTTTCAACTCCGAGGCGAAGGCCACGCCGCCGCCTGGCAGCCGGGCGTAATAGAGCGGCTTGACGCCAAAACCGTCTCGCGCGACGAACAACTCCTGTTTTTCGCGGTCCCAAATCGCGAAAGCGAAAATGCCGCTGAGCTTCTTGAGCATCGCGGCGCCGAGCAGATCGTAAAGCGGGGCAATAATCGCCGTGTCGGAGTTGGCGTTGAAAGAATATCCACGACGCCGAAGGTCTTCCCCCAAGGCTTGAAAGTTGTATATCTCGCCATTAAAGATAATTTGATAACGCCCCCCACAACTCGACATCGGTTGCGCGGCGGCCGAGCTCGTGTCGATAATGGCCAAGCGGCGATGCGCCAGTCCGATCCCCGCGTCGGCGTCGACCCATATTCCTTCGCCGTCGGGACCTCTATGCGCTATATTCGCCGCCATCCCGCGCAAGATTTCCGGTGTCAAATCGCCGAAGATAGCCCGCGATGCCGCACATGATCAGGCGCCGCCTTCGGATGGTCGCAGAATGCCCAGGCTTCGCAATAATTGGCCGCCAAAGTTCAGCATGAAGTATAGAGCGAAAATTTGCGCCGCCGTGCCGACAAAGCCATTGTAAAATGAATCGATTTGCATGCCGATTTTCAAACTCAAGAACAGGACGGGCAGATACAGCCAGTCTTCGCGTTCGATCACCCGAGCGGCGAAATGCGTGGTCACATTGAAAAAGAAGCCAACCGGAAACAAGAGCAGCGGCAAGCCGATCCAGCCAAAGTTCCAATATGCCTCGGCGAAATAGCCGGGGCTGATTTGATTTCCGACCTCGCCCGAGACGAGCGTCGCTAGTTCGCCTCCCAGCAACACCATCGGCTTCTCCGGCCAAAGGAAGCGCGGAATAAAGGAATAGAGCGTGTCGCGGAGCAAGTCTCCGGGAAGACCGTGATCATATTGAGCGACAACGAAGGCGGCGACGTTGACAAAGCTCACCCTCATCAGGGCCCCCTGTGTGGCCTCCGGGTCGCTTTCTTGTTATTGTCGAAATAGGCGCGCAAATATACTAAGTTCTGGGAAAGCGACATTTCCGCGCTGCTGTTCGCCGGATTGTTATACGCTTCGTTTCTGCCATAGGCCACCAGAGGCTGGAGAATGCCGAAGGCGAAACAAATCAATAGACCGGCGGTGGCCAGCCTCGGAATGGTAAGGTTGTAGCTGAGCGCGCCGATCACGAAGGCGATCCAGGGCAAGAGCGCCAAGCTCTTGTTGAGCATGAGCACGCCGACCAAGCTCTCGACGGCGACCAGGCCCGCGACGGCGAACACCGCGGTCATGGAACGGGAAAATGCCCAAATCGCCAAAAGCGCGAAGCCCACATGTTCGCACATCGCCAAACTCGCTATGAAGCCGGGAACCACGAAATCGAACAAGCCCATCGAGCTTGGCATTAAGATAAAGTAATTTATGCCCAGGCCGATCAAAAGCAGGGAAACTCCTATTGCGCAGCGCCGCGCCGGGAGCGCGCGGCGCGCGGCGTGCAATACCGGAGGCTCGCGCGGGGACGAACAATTTCTCGTATATGAGATTGCCCGAGAGAACGCAGGCGACTCCGACCGCGGCGATTAAATTGACCCGCTCAACATCCGCCGGCAAAAAGAAATACGAAGTTTGCGCATAGACGAGGCTGGCCGAGTTCATGAGCATCGGCGCGATGTTGCCGAGGCCGAAATAAATCAGCGTCGCCACGCGGAACCAGAACAGCGGCGTCCAGATCGCTCTGCTGTCGGCCGTGCCCATTTTCAGCGCGCTCGCGCCAAGCGCCAGCGACAACCACACGGGCGCCACGATATTCAAAGTGTCTTCGGCGCGCCAATCCCCAACATCAGCGGCCGTGAGAGTCGCCGTAAGCGCGAGTATCGCGGGCAATTCCCACCAGTTCGGCTCGATCAGCGGATCCTTCGCACGCCCCACTGGGCGAACGCCGAGCTCCCATCTCGTCGAATGATAGCCCAATTGCGCTCAACCTGTCCCCTGGAGTGGCATGCGCAGCGATCCCCAAGTCTTAGGCTCGGTTTTTGCGCGGCTTGCCGCCTTTGTCAATTCCCGGGCAATGCAAATAGCGAAGATTAAGCCTGATCGCCTCCGAGCACAAACTCGATCATCGAAAGCGAAGACCGAGCTGGCGGAAAACTCCGCCAGCCCTCCCCGCTCACACCAGTCGGCTCTGCGCTTTCGCCGCCTCGATAAAACTGGCGAACAGCGGATGCGGGTCGAAGGGGCGGCTTTTTAGCTCCGGGTGATATTGGACGCCGATGAACCAGGGATGATCAAGGATTTCGATCGTCTCGGGAAGCAGACCGTCGGGCGAGCTGCCGGCGAAGATGACGCCCTTGGCCTCCAGGCGCTCGCGATAGGCGTCGTTGACCTCGTAGCGGTGGCGATGGCGCTCGGAAATATCCTGGCCGCCATAAATTTTCGCGATCTGGGAATTCGCGCGCAGATGCGCGGGATAGGCGCCAAGACGCATGGTGCCGCCTAGATTGCCGCCCATGCCCCGCTGTTCGAGCTCGTTGCCGCGCAGCCATTCGGTCATCAGACCGACCACCGGCTCGTCGCAGGGGCCAAACTCCGTTGAGTTGGCGCCCTTTATGCCCGCGAGCGAGCGAGCCGCTTCGATCACCGCCATCTGCATGCCGAAGCAAATGCCGAAGTAAGGAACCTTGCGCTCTCGCGCGAAACGGGCCGCGAGCATCTTGCCTTCCGCGCCGCGTTGTCCAAAGCCTCCCGGCACCAGAATGCCGTTGACATGCTCCAAATGCGCCGCCGGGTCGCCGCTCTCGAAAATCTCGGATTCGATCCAGTCAAGATTGACCTTCACGCGATTGGCGAGTCCTCCATGCGCCAGCGCCTCGATCAGGCTCTTATAGGCGTCCTTCATGCCGGTATATTTACCGACGATGGCGATGGTGACTTCACCTTCGGGATTATTGATGCGCTGGGCCACCGCGTTCCAGCGGCTCATGTCGGGCTTGGGCGCCGGTTCGATGCCGAAGGCGGCGAGCACCTGCGCGTCCAGCCCGGCGGCGTGATAAAGCCTCGGGACATCATAGATATTGGCCGCGTCGCGCGCTTCGATCACCGCGCTTTCCCGCACATTGCAGAAGAGGCCGAGCTTGCGACGTTCGTCGCGGGGAATTTCGCGGTCGCAGCGGCACAGGAGAATGTCGGGCTGGATGCCGATGGAGCGCAATTCCTTGACCGAGTGCTGCGTCGGCTTGGTCTTCAATTCGCCCGCGCTGGAAATGTAAGGCAGCAGCGTCAGGTGAATGTAAACGCAGTGACTTCGCGGCAGGTCGTTGCCGAGCTGGCGGATCGCCTCGAAAAATGGAAGCCCCTCGATGTCGCCGACGGTGCCCCCGATCTCGATCAGCATGAAATCGACGTGCTCGTCGCCTTCCAGCACGAATTCCTTGATGGCGTTCGTGACATGGGGGATCACTTGGATCGTGGCGCCGAGATAGTCGCCGCGCCGCTCCTTCGCGATGATGTCGCTATAAATGCGCCCGGTCGTCACATTGTCTCGCCGGGTCGCCGGACATCCGGTGAAACGCTCGTAATGGCCGAGGTCGAGATCGGTCTCGGCGCCATCGTCGGTGACGAAAACCTCGCCGTGCTGATAGGGGCTCATGGTCCCCGGATCGACATTGAGATAGGGGTCGAGCTTGCGCAGCCGCACGCTGTAGCCGCGCGCTTGAAGCAACGCGCCCAGAGCCGCCGAGGCCAGCCCCTTGCCAAGCGAAGAGACCACCCCACCCGTGATGAAGATATAGCGAGCCATGGGGCTCCACGCCTAACGCCTAAAAGCCGATTCGGATAGCTGCGATTTCGCCTTCGCTCGGAATTTTTTGCGAGCGAAGGCGAGAGCCAGGCGAGTCTACTTGGTGGGCGCCGCCCAGGTGGTCGGCGCTTGCGGCGTTCCCGCCGAAGGCTGAGCAGGCTCGGCTTTAGGCTCGGCGGCGGGGGATTGAGGCGTCGCCGGCTCGGCCTCGGACTTCGGCGCGGCGCTGGGCTCTTCGGATGGACGCAGCGTCGGCTTCTCGGTCTCGGGAGCTTGCGGGGCCGCCGCGGGAGCTTGCTGAGTCGCCGCGGGGGTCTGCGGGGCGGCCTGGCGTTTTTCCTGGGCCCGCTTCAACTGCTCGAAGACGCTGTCGTTTTCCTCGGGAGCGGCCTTATCCTTCGTTTCCGGCGCGGCGCCGGGCGCTGGTTTGATTTCCTTGATTTGGACATTCTTGCTGTCGACGGCGGTGGTCCAGTCCTCGCCGCCGGCGGCGTGCCGCTCCCAGGCCGGCAGGACCGTCAGCAATATGCTGGTCACGAAGAAAATCGTGCCGAGAATGCCCGTGGCGCGCGTGAGCGCATTGGCCTGGCCGCGTCCGCTGAACAAGCCGCTCTGGCCAAGGCCCAGCGCGCTGCCTTCCGATTTCTGGTAGAGCACCAGCGCCACGAGAGCTATCACCACCATGAGGTGGATCGCTATGATGACCTGCTGCATTTTAAAAGATCCCTTCCCGGCGGAGCTCTGCGCCTGGCGCGTTATTGATTGCGGGCGGTTCTACACGAAAGGCGCGGCTCCGCAAAGGGGCGCCAAGCGCGAGGGGCGATCGCTTCAACTTAAGGCGGCCGTTTGACGGATCAGGGTTTCGCGGCGCGAGGTTGACCTCCGCGTCGTCGTCGCCTAGTCTCCGGCCCTACAAAACCGCAAGGGCGCAGCAATTGATCAACCGCCTCCTCGTATTTTTCGCGCCAGCGCCGGACCGGGCATAGCCCGGTTGTCCGCGACTGGCGCTTGACCAAAGGCCCCTTGTGGGCCTTTTTTGTTGCCCAGGTTTTTTGTTGCCCAAGCCACGCCAAGCCCTAAAAGAACACGCGACAGCGATAAAAACGGAAAGCCAAAACGATGTCGAAAGAGATGACCGGCGCTGAAATGGTGGTCGAAGCCCTGAAGGATCATGGCGTCGACGTTCTCTTTGGCTATCCCGGCGGCGCCGTCCTCCCGATCTATGACGTGCTGTTCCAGCAGGAGAGCGTGCGCCATATTCTGGTGCGGCACGAGCAGGGCGCCGCCCACGCCGCCGAAGGCTACGCCCGCTCCTCGGGCAAGGTCGGGACGCTGCTCGTCACCTCGGGCCCCGGCGCCACCAACACCGTCACCGGCCTCACCGACGCGCTGATGGACAGCATTCCGCTGGTCTGCATCACCGGACAGGTGCCGACGCATCTCATCGGCTCCGACGCCTTTCAGGAATGCGACACGGTCGGCATCACCCGCCACTGCACCAAGCATAATTATCTCGTCAAAAGCATCAACGATCTGTGCCGCGTGCTGCACGAGGCTTTTTACGTCGCCTCGAGCGGACGGCCCGGCCCGGTGGTGGTCGACATCCCCAAGGATGTGCAGTTCGCGCGCGGCGTCTATTCGCCCCCGCATAATGTGCATCACAAGACCTATCACCCGCAGCTCGACGGCGACGTGACCCTGATCCGCGAGGCGGTGGCGATGATGGCCGCCGCCAAGCGCCCGGTGTTTTACACCGGCGGCGGCGTGATCAACTCCGGCCCGGTGGCGGCGGCGACGCTGCGCGAACTTGTCGCGCTCACCGGTTTTCCCATCACATCCACGCTGATGGGCCTTGGCGCCTATCCGGCCTCCGGGGCCAATTGGCTCGGCATGCTCGGCATGCACGGCACTTTCGAGGCCAATAACGCGATGCACGACTGCGATCTGATGATCGCCGTCGGCTCGCGCTTCGACGACCGCATCACCGGACGGCTCGACGCCTTCTCGCCGGGATCGAAGAAAATCCACATCGACATCGACCGCTCCTCGATCAACAAGAACGTGAAGGTCGATCTCGCCATCGTCGGCGACTGCGGCCATGTGCTCGAGGCGATGGTGCGCGTGTGGCGCTCGGAGGCGATGCACGCGGAAAAGCAGCCGCTCGACGCCTGGCGCGCGCAAATCGACCATTGGCGCGCCAGGAAGTCGCTCGCGTACCGCAACTCCAAGACGACCATCAAGCCGCAATACGCGGTGCAGCGGCTCTATGAGCTGACCAAGGACAAGGACGTCTACGTCACGACGGAGGTCGGCCAACACCAGATGTGGGCCGCCCAGCATTATCATTTCGACGAGCCCAATCGCTGGATGACCTCGGGCGGTCTCGGAACGATGGGCTATGGCCTCCCCGCGGCCATCGGCGCGCAATTGGCGCACCCAAAATCCCTCGTCATCGACATCGCCGGCGAGGCGTCGATCCTGATGTGCATTCAGGAACTCTCGACCGCCATTCAATATCGCCTGCCGGTCAAGGTGTTCATCCTGAACAACGAATATATGGGCATGGTGCGGCAGTGGCAGGAGCTGCTGCATGGCGGACGCTATTCGCACAGCTATTCGGAGGCGCTGCCCGATTTCGTCAAGCTGGCGGAGGCTTTCGGCGCCAAGGGCATTCGCTGCTACGACCCCGGCGATCTCGACCGGGCGATCGGGGAGATGCTCGATTATGACGGTCCGGTGCTGTTCGACTGCGTCGTCGAGAAGGGCGAGAATTGCTTCCCGATGATCCCCTCGGGCAAGGCGCATAACGACATGCTGCTGGCCGATCTTTCCGACGACGCCGGCATCGAGCTTGGCGCGGTCATCGACGAAAAGGGCAAGATGCTGGTGTGACGCCGCCCCAAAATGCTCGCCCCTCGAACCAACGACGGAACCGCCATGAACGCCCCGACCTCACCGCCTTCTCCCTATTCCTCGGCGACGACGAACCCCAATGTCGAGTCGCACACGCTGTCGGTGCTGGTGGACAACGAGCCGGGCGTGCTGGCGCGCGTCGTCGGGCTGTTTTCGGGGCGCGGCTATAATATCGAGAGCCTCACCGTGGCCGAGGTCGCCCATGCCGAGCATCTCTCGCGCATCACGATCCGAACCTCCGGCGCGCCCGAAACCATCGAGCAGATCCGGCATCAGCTGGAGCGGCTGGTGCCGGTGCGCCAGGTCACCGATCTAACGGTGGCCGGGCGCGGCCTGGAGCGTGAACTCGCCATGGTCAAGGTGCGCGGCCGCGGCGACAATCGCAACGACGCGCTGCAACTGGCGGAAGCCTTTCGCGCCCGCATCGTCGACGCGACGACCGAGAGCTTTATTTTCGAGCTGACCGGCAAGCCGGAAAAGATCGACGAGTTCGTCGATCTGATGCGCCCCATAGGTCTCGTCGAGGTCTCGCGCACCGGCGATCGCGGCGATTTCGCGCGGGCCGGAGCCGATCTGAATAGCGGGCGATGGCCGGAAATAAATTGCATATCCTATCGCCGTAAACGTCCCGCGCACTGCTAAGAAGCTGGTCGAGAATCAGAACGGCGGAGCGGTTCGCGCCGAGGCGCGAAACCGGCCGCGCGGCGGTCTACTCACCCTTTTCGAGCCGCGCCGCGAGCCGCGCAATCCTCGGATCATCCGGCGTCAAATTCGACAGGGTGCGCGCGACGAGCGCGGCGCCTTTCATGTCTCCATTACGCAGCGCCTCGGGAAGCTCCAGCTGCAGCAGACCGACGTCGAAGGGGTGGCGGAGCAAGGCCTCCTCGAGCGCCTTCTTGCCTTCTCCGCGGCGCTCCCGCGATTGCAATGCGACAACATAGACGTATGCGTAGCGAGGCTCATCTGGCGCCAGTTCGACGGCGCGGCCCAATTGCTGGATCGCGTCGTCATAGCGCTTCTGGCGTATCAAACTCAGGCCGAGCGCATGGCGCAAGGAAGCCGCTTCGGGCGACAACGCCAGCGCTTCGCGCAAAACCTGTTCCGCCCGCTCTTCATTCGCCCTGGACGCGATACAGTTCGGCCAAATTGACGCTGAGCGGGGCCGCCGCCGGCGCCAGCTTCAGCCCGGCGAGATACTCCTGCTCCGCTTCGTTCGCTTTGCCTCGGCGCAGCAGAAAGCCCGCGAGATTAGCGCGTCCCTCGGGGCGATCGGCGTTGAGTCTCTGGCTTGCTTCATATTCCGCCCATGCGGCCTCCAAGCGGACGCGATCTTCGTTCGCAAGCGCATCCGCGGGCTGGTCGGCGAGCAGGCTGGCGGCCTCGATGCGCACCGCCCGTATCGGATCGGACAACAGCGGACCGGCGCGCCGCCAACGTTGATCGAGCGGCGCGGACGGCGATTGCGCGCGTAAGGCGGCGATGCGAACCAATGGGTCGGGATCGCCCAGCGACCGACTCGCCGCTTGCTCCACGGAGATCGAAGGCAGCCGCTGCGCTTCGATAAGGGCGGTGGCTCGCGCCACGGCCGGCGTCGCGGGCTCATCGACGAGCTTTAGCAATAAATCGCGCGCGGCCGGATCGCCGCCGCGCGCGAGATGGAACGCCTCGCCCCAGCCTTGGAACCCCTTCCGAACCGGCGCCGTGCCATTTTTCGATCGCCAGCGCCGCCCAATCCGCCGTCTTGTCCTTGTGACAATCGTTGCAGGCGTTTGGCGTCTGAAGCGTTTTCGTGAGATCTGGCCGCGGGATGCGGAAGGAGTGATCGTGCCGCTCGTCGACGACCATATAGGTTCGGGCGGGCATATGGCAGGAGACGCAATCGGGGGCTCCCGGTCCGCTCCATGGCCGGAGTGCTCCTTCGTCGCGAAGCGCGCGGGTTGATGACATTGCCCGCATACTTCGGCTCGGGCGATTTTCAGCTTGCCCGAATGCGGATCATGGCAGTCGCCGCAAATGACGCCCTTCGCATACATCAGGCTTTGTTTGAACAAATGATCGTTGAAGACTTCGTCCTTCATCTGGCCGTCGTCTTCAAACAGGTCTTCGGCCAAGAACGATGGCAAATGCGTATCGAGGAGCGGCTGGCCCGGACGCCATCCCTCGTGGATCTCGCCGCGTCGCGAGTGGCAATGCGCGCAAAGCTCAACTTCATCCGCGGCCGGACGCGGCGCGCCTTTTGTCGGGCTGCCGGTTTTCGCATCGGGAGACCATTCGACTTTTTCGCGACGCGCGTAGCTCCCGTCGAAGCCCTTGTTGGCCTTCCCCGGATCGCGACCGCCTCGCGCCCAATCGAGATGACCGCCGCCCGGCCCATGGCAAGACTCGCAACCGACCGCTATCTCGGAGAAACTCGTGTGAAAACTGTCCTTCTGAGCATCGTAGCCTTTTTGGACTCCCGTCGAGTGACATTCCGAGCACATGAAGTTCCAGTTCTGCATGGATCCGGTCCAATGCAGCGGGTCCGTGCTGGGGATGGGTCGATCGGGGTAAAGGTGGAACCAACGCTGCCCCCCCGACTCTTTGGTCCGCGAGTCCCACGCCCATGGGAGCGCCTGCACTCTTCCGTCCGGGAAGGCGACGAGATATTGCTGCAGCGGTTCGACGCCGAAGGTCCATGCAACCTCGAAACGCGCGGTCTTGCCGTCGCGCCCTTCCGTTTCGACGATGAAACGGTCGCCGTCGCGCAGAAACCGACCCTTCGACCCGTGGCTCTCGATGGAGACGTCCTTGAAGTCGCCGAGCACTGTTTCCGGCGTCGCCACGGCCATGGCGGCGGCGTGATGAGAGCTTCGCCAAGCCTTCGATTGCGCGGCGTGGCAGCTAGCGCAGGCCGCGGAGCCGACATAGCTCGCCTCGGCGGCGCGGACTTCCACGGCATGGAATAACAGGCAAGCCGCCAGGATCGGAAACAGAGCGGTCACGAACGATTTGCGCGGAACCGCGCGACGAACGACCGTCGCGACGAAATTTTTGATCGCGACGGTAAAGTTTAGCATGTAGCCCCGTGGAGATGATGAACGCGAACGCGATGCCGCCGCCCGCCGGGGCGCCGCGCGATGGAGCGCTTTCGCGAGCGGCCGCGCCCCTGCCCCGATAGTCCGTCGCGACACGGAAGCGCGCGCCATAAACCCTTTAAGAGATAGGGTCAGTCCTTCTTGGCCTTGAGAATAACGTCGATCGCCTGGATGACCTTCTTATCCTGGTGGTCCTTGCAATAGACGATGACTTCGTGAATGCCTTCCTTGACGCGATCGACCTTGATCGCGTGTTTCTTCGCAAGGCCGTTGTACCAGCCGCTGTACCATATGCCGAGGAAGTCGGCGTCTTCCTGAAATGTCCCGGCGAGCTGGGCGCAGGTCAGCTTCTGCACATCGATATAGCCCTTGGCGTCCGCATAGGCGGACAAGGCTGTCTGGGCGCTCGCGGCGACCGGAGACATTGCGAGCGCGAAGCCGGCGGCGATCAGAAGTTTGCGCATGTTTTCTTCCTTTGGAACTTGGAGGACTTCCGATTGAGCGATCACCGCAAAACCAGTTTGCTCGGCCTTTGTTCGGAGCAAACGATCTCATATTCGTCGGCGGAAGCCGCATGGCTCCCGCCGACATTCATCGTTAATCATGATGCATGGGTTGCTTTAGCTTTTCCATGACCTGATCGATCGAGAAGCTCGCCGCCTCTGCCGGGGCGGAAATCCTTGAAGGTCATCAGGAATTTTCCGACATAGGTCTGCACCGGCAGCGCGATGAAGACGTGATCGAGGAACCAGTCGTAATAGGTGTTCGAGGTGATGCTCGCGCGCTCATAGGGATCGAGGCGGAGGTTGTAAATCAGCGGAACTCGAAGCATGGTAAATGGCTCCGATCCAGACTCGCCAGGGTTCCCTCCGCTCTCTGTTCGGCGAAAACCAGCTTCCAATTGTCGTAGCGCAAGGCGGTCAGATCGCCGTCATCGGAGAAATAGAAGAATTCCTTGCGCGGGCTCTTTGGTTCCTGGCCGGTCAGATACGGCGCCAGATTGTAGCCGTCGAGATGGACCTTGAAAGTTGTTTTCCCGGCATTGTAGCCCTTGAGGAGTTTTTCCTTGATATCCGGCACGCCGGCGGCCGCGAGCAGCGTCGGCATCCAGTCGAGATGCGAGACGATCTCGTTGGAGACGGAACCCGGCTTGATCTTGCCCGGCCAGCGAACCATGGCGGGCACGCGATAGGCGCCCTCCCAATTCGAGTTCTTCTCGTTACGGAAAGGCGTCATCGCCGCGTCCGGCCAGGAATTCATATGCGGGCCATTGTCGGTCGAATACATCACGATCGTGTTGTCGTCGATCCCAAGCTCCTTGATTTTGTCGAGAACGGTCCCGACGTTCTTGTCGTGATCGATCATCACGTCGGCGTAAGGCCCCATCCAGCGTCCCGATTGGCCGACGCTCTCCGGCTTTGGATGGGTGCGGAAATGCATATGGGTGAAGTTCACCCAAAGAAACACCGGCTTGCCGGTCTTCACCTGCTTTTCAAGAAACTCCACCGAGCGAGCGGCGATGTCATCGTCAATAGTCTCCATCCGCTTCTTGGTGAGTGGGCCGGTGTCCTCGATCTTTTGCTTGCCGTCCGGCAGCGCGAAACTGTGGATCACGCCGCGGGGACCGAAATTTTTACGAAAATTAGGAAACTCCGGATCGTCGGCTTTCGGATAATCGGGGAGTTCCGGCTCCTCCTCCGCGTTGAGATGGTAGAGATTGCCATAGAATTCATCGAAGCCATGCGCGGTCGGCAGAAACTCGTCCTTGTCGCCAAGGTGATTCTTGCCGAATTGGCCCGTCGCGTAGCCCTGCGCCTTGAGAAGCTCCGCGATCGTCGGATCTTCCTTTTGCAATCCGAGATCGGCGCCGGGCATCCCCACTTTCGTCAGGCCGGTGCGCAATCCGCTCTGCCCGGTGATGAATGAGGCGCGGCCGGCGGTGCAGCTCTGTTCGCCGTAATAATCCGTGAAAATCACGCCATCCTTGGCGATGGAGTCGATATTGGGCGTGCGATAACCCATCAAGCCATTGGTGTAGGCGCTGATGTTCGATTGGCCGATGTCGTCGCCCCAGATGATGACGATGTGCGGCCTCTTAGCTAAATCGGCCGCCGCCTGACACGCGCCGCAGAACATCGAAACACCCGCGAGAATCAGACCGATGATCGTTGATTTGAACGTTCCCGCCGCCATGTCCGCCCCCTAAAACCGCGCGTTAATGTCGAAATAAGACGATATTTCCTCGCTCGCGGCAAGTCGTCGCCACAATTTCGCGGCGGCCACGATCAAAAATCATCGTCTTCCAGATGCGAGGACGCGGGGCGTTGGGCAGGAGTTTGTTGGGCAAGAGTTTAATGCGCCTCGCGCGCCATGGTAAGGGACGCCCCGCCGCGGATGACGCGATCAACAAAACGGAAGGTTCAATGAAGCCCATTGTCGAATTTTTGAAAAGCACGATTCTTGGCGGCCTATTGGTGCTGCTGCCCCTGTTGTTGTCGTGGGGTCTGCTCGCGAAGGCGTTCGACATCATCGTCAAAATGGCGACTCCTGTCGTCCATCTTCTTCCACGAAGCATTTTGGTGGAGGCGCCGCGACTTAAGGAACTGGCGGCTGTCGTCGCGCTCGTTACCGCATCGTTCATTTTCGGGATGCTGCTGCGCGCGGCGTTTTTCAGAAATGTCATAAATTTGATGGAGACCCACACGCTCGGTCGCCTTCCTGTTTACGCGGCGCTGAAAGGTCTCGTGTCGGAAGCGTTTCAGCCCGAGGCTTCGGGAGGATTCAAGCCGGCGATGCTATTGCTTGCCGAAGGCATGCAACGACCGGCCTATGTGATCGAAGATCACGGAGACGGCAATTTGACCGTGTTTCTTCCTTCGGCGCCAGCGGCATTCTCTGGCATGATCCATGTCGTATCGCGGGACAGGGTCGTTTTCCTCGACGTCAAACTCATCGAATTGGTCCAGAGCATCGCGCGATATGGAGTGGGACAGCGCGACTTGCTGAAGAAGAAGAAGCCAAACGATGCGCGAGACGATGAAAAGCGCCTCCGCGGCATTGAGCGATGGAAGCGCGGGCAGCCGGCCTGTTGGCGGAACGCGCCGTAGGGCCAAGCGAACTTCATGAGGGCGTCAAATGACATTCGATCGATTGGTTTTTTGGTCCGGGATCTGGAATATCGGCCTTGGATTAACTTTGGTCACGCCGCCGGCCGCGCAATTGCTGGGAGTGCAAATTCCCAATCCCTTCTGGCCCTTGATCGTCGCGGGATTTCTTTGGTACTCGTCAGCGACTCTGATTATAAGTTCTCGCGACGTGCGACGATTCGCATCCATCATTTATTGGGAGGCGCTATTGCGCTTTTTCGCGGTGACCGCCTTGCTCGCATATGGTTTCACATATGTTGGGGCGTTGCCGACGGCGCTGTTCGCGATCACTGATTTTGCATGGGGCGCTATGTATATCGTTGGGTTGCGGCGCGTCACGGGACGGTCTCACACGTCTCTGTTGCTGAATAGCGGCGGCTAAGCATGGCGCGGGACGGGGCCTTGCTTGTCATCCGCCGGTCAAGGCGCCACTATAATCCACGTTGAACGCCCAATCGATGAAGATGGGCTTGGAACGGGAGGCTTGCAATGAGATTCATCGCGATGATGGGACTGGGATTTTGCGTGTTCGTCACCGGCTTGACCTTGCCGACGACCGACGCCAACGCGATCGTGTGCGCCCGGGGATATTACCGTGCCGGTTGCGTTGGGCCGGGCGGCGCTGTTGGCGTGCGTCGCGGATATTACCATGGCGGCGCCGCGGTCGTTCATCGCGGATATTACCATCGGGGCGTGGTCGTTCGCGGTCGCCGTTGGTGACCTCGACGCAGGGACGCGCGCCTCTATTTCGCGGCGGACCGACCATGATCGGGCGACAGAAGACAGTCTAGCCTATCTGGCGCGCGACCTCGGCACAGCCCGTAAAGGGATAAATGCTGGACGCACGGGTTCGCGCGCTATTTCCAACAAGTCGGTCCATGTCCGCTTGGCGACAGTGGCTTCTCTTGTTTGAGCCTCCGGGGAAGCCGCGACGCCGGGCGGAGAGGCGGGCCATTCCATAAAATTCCCCGCGCTTGGATTTGGATAGAGATCACGCGCGAAATGGAAATCTGGTTCGCCGACGAAGGCGCGCGTCAGCCAGATGAAGAAGAACAAGCTCGCCAAACGACCCTGGAACCGGCTGATGACTCTCGGCCCCAACGAGACGCGGATCAAGGTCCCGTGAAGCAGATATTGGCGCGGGCCAAAGCGGCGGTGGGCGCCGAAGGCGCGGCGAAGATCAGGGCGATACTGCCTGCCCTCGACGAACGCTTCGATCGCAAGGACAGCGCGACGCACGCGGCACAAGGCGCGAGCAGCGCGACACGCGGCAATTAAAGCAACGCTTCCGAGACGTGACGCGGCCCAATCTCGGCGCCACGCAGGCCACCGCAAGCGCGGCGCGATTGTAGGCCGAAAGCGCCGGTTGATTTTTAGCCGCGCAAAATCAATTAGTTGTGAAGGCGATTGGCGGAGGAGGCGGGATTCGAACCCGCGATACGGTTTCCCGTATACACACTTTCCAGGCGTGCGCCTTCAACCACTCGGCCACCCCTCCGCGCGGGCTTTCGCCCGAGGCGTTCATTGCGAACGCGAGCGCACTATATTCAGACGCCCGCCAGTTGCAAATGTTTCCGCGCGGCGGACCGATCAAACTCGCCAAAACCCGCTTGCGGGCCGCCGTGGACAGGCATGTCTCGCGCGCGTATAGTCGAGACTTCGCCGCTCGCGCTCGCCCTGGTCATGCTTCGATTGTTGATTCGTTTCATGGGCCTCGCGCTGTTGGCGGGGGGCTTCGTCGCCCTCGTCGTCGACGGCGCGCGCTCTCTCGCGGGCGGCAGCCTTTATGTGACGACGCTGGGATCGGTCCTGCAGGCGCTATGGCCGGTCGCTTTTCAGGCGCTGCGCTCGGCGGTCCTGTCGCGCTTGCCGACCTTCGTTTGGGATCCGCTGCTGATCTTTCTGCTGATGACGCCGGTCGGCGTCGCCTTGTGCGGCCTCGGCGCGGCATTCATCGTGCTTAGCCACAGACATCACGCTCTCGTGGGCTATCCGCCGGAATAGGTCGGCGCGCCCTCCACGCGGCCGCGTTCGCGAAAAAGGGACCGCTTGGCGATCTCGGGGAAGCCCATATCTATCCCACTTGAGCGTTCGACCAGTCCTGGGAGGCGAACATGTCCACATTCGATTGGCTTTTTGAACCGAAGGCGCCGCCGCCCGATCGACAGGCGCCGGTCTTCCATGGCGTGCGCCACTTCGTCACGGGCAGGCCGCTCGACCCGCCGTTTCCCGCGACGACGGAGCGCGTGCTGTTCGGAATGGGCTGTTTTTGGGGCGCGGAACGAAAATTCTGGATGGCCGGCGAGGGGATTCACGTCACCGCGGTCGGCTATGCCGGCGGAAAAACGCAAAATCCGACCTATCGCGATGTTTGCACGGGACGAACTGGCCATGCCGAGGTCGTCCTGGTCGTTTACGATCCCGCGGTTTCGCCGTTCGCGCGGCTGTTGCGGTTATTCTGGGAAAGCCACGATCCCACCCAAGGGATGCGCCAGGGCAATGACGTCGGCGCGCAGTATCGCTCGGCGATTTTCGCCTATTCCGCCGCCCAGTTGGACGAGGCGCGAGCTTCGCGCGCCGTCTATCAGGACGCCCTCGCCAAACGCGGTTTTGGCTCGATCACCACGGAAATCGCGCCCGCTCCGCCTTTCTATTACGCGGAGGAGGAGCATCAGCAATATCTCGCCAAAAATCCGGACGGCTATTGCGGACTCGGCGGCACCGGCGTCTCCTGCCCAATTGGGACGACGGCCTAGAATCAACGGACGAACTATCGGGAAAAGATTTGGTTGGTCGGCGGATGCGCTCGCGCGGATCGCGCGCGAGCGCCCGGGGATTTCATGCCTTAAAGTAGCAATCCCAGTTCGCCTCTACTTAATTTGCCCGACGTCCGCGCCCTGCTGCGCATGGGCCGCGCCATGGTCGATCTTTATTGCGAATCCTTCCACAAGGTTCCCAAACGGATCACGCTCGACATCGACGACACCTTCGATACGGTTCATGGCGGCCAGCAGTTGCGGCTGTTTAATGCCCATTACGACGAATATGGGTTTCAGCCGATCGTGGTGTTCGACGGCGAGGGCCGCTTCGTCGCCGCCGTGCTGCGCCCCGCCAAGCGTCCCAGCGGCAAGGAAATCAAAGCCTTTCTGCGCCGCCTGCTGCGGGCGATCCGCACCAACTGGCCAAACACCGAGATTCTGCTGCGCGGCGACAGTCACTATTGCTGTCCCGAGGTTCTCGACTGGTGTCGGTCCAATGGCCTCGACTTCATCTTTGGCGTCGCGCCGACTTCGACCTTGCGGCGGCATATCCTGGACCTCGAGGCCAACGCGAAGGCGCGCTTCGAGGCGGCGCCGAAGGACGGCAAGGTCCGTCGCTTCAGGGAATTTCTCGACGGCGCCGCGAGCTGGAGCCGTGTTGAGCGCATCATCGCCCGCGTCGAGGCCGGCATGGACGGCCCTGATACACGCTTCGTCGTCACCAATCTCAAGGGCCGCAATCCGCGCGCGCTCTATGAGGATAGCTATTGCCGGCGCGGCCAGGCCGAAAACCACATCAAATCATGGAAGACGCATCTGGCGGCGGATCGCACCTCCTGCACCAAGGCCACGGCCAATCAGCTTCGACTGTTCCTGCACGCCGGCGCCTACTGGATCATGTGGGGTCTGCGCGTGTCGATGCCGAAACGATCGATGTGGCGCGTCGCGCAGTTCGATACGTTGCGACTGCGGCTCATCAAGCTCGCCGCGCGCGTCGTGGAGATGAAGACGATGATCAGGATTAATCTGCCGACATCGTGCCCCGCCCAGGACATCTTGCGCCACGCGCTGGAGCGCATCCCGCGCCTCGTTACATGAGCCACGGGGCGCGAGCAGCCCCGAACGTCGAACCCGTCTCCGTTAACCCGCAAACATTTTCTCTTCCGAACTCTGGCTCGCCGCCGGAGATGGCGGAGCGCATCCGCCAGCAAACTGAAACAAAAAAATCACGCGAAAGCGCAGCCAAGAGCGCAGGAAAAGTCAAAGCGCTGCATAATACGGGCTAGCAAACCCAGTTCCAAGTGCCGTAATACCACCGCCAGCACGGGCCAACGCCGTAAGGCCACCAGCGACCACCCCAGAATCGTCGCCCGCCACCGCCATGCCAGCCGCCGCCATGCCAGCCGCCGCCATGCCAGCCGCCGCCATGCCAACCGCCGCCGTGCCAGCCGCCGCCGTGCATGCCGCCGCCGCTGCCAGCCGCCGCCGCCGTGCATGCCGCCACCGCCGTGGCCGCCGCCGCCATGGCCGCCATGAGCGGCGAGAGCGACAGCGGGAAAGGCTAGCGTCGCGGCCAATGCCGTGATCAGTGTCAATTTACGAAACATCATTGTCACTCCTCCATTTCGCCCGCGGCCTGGAAGCCTTCGAACCAATCGAGCGGCTCGAAAGCCCCGCGCGCGTATTGACCCATCTGAAAAGGGCGTTGCAGCGAGCTGCATCCAGACGCCCCATGTTCTAACAACACAACAATTAACGTCGCCTGAGGGCGACGTTAATCCTCCCTTCAGAAAGAACGATCGACTTCGTGGACAAGACCCGACGGCGATTATTTTCGCCGCGCCGGGGTTTCGTGCGCGCGCGTCGCGAGGCCGATCAGCGCCTCGAGCGACAAGCTCGCGGCGCTCACGGCGCCGCCGGGCCACGCCCCGCGCCGGCGGAAACCGTGACGCCCACGGTCAATTTATCGGTGACGGCGTAGTCGAAGCCCGCGCCGACGGTTCCATAGGCCTTCACGCTCGCAGTCTGGTCGAAGAGATCGTTGACGGCGTCGCTCGTCGTCGTGAAGCCGCGCCCGATGACGTCAGGCTTCGCCAAGGCGACGCCCGCCGTCACGAAAGGCTTAAACCTTCCCATCTCGTAGCCCACGGAGACATTCGTGCTGGCGAAATCGAAACCCCTGGCGGCGCCCCATCGGGCCAAACTCGGCGAATAGCCGGCGTCCGCTCGTACGCCGACGACGACATCATTGGCGAATACATGATCGTAGCCGATGAAACCGGAACCTCCGAAGCCGCCTTTGACGCCTTTTCCCGAAATCGCGAAAACCTCGCTGCCAACATAGAGTCCGCTCCAGATCGAGGGTTCTTGCGGCTTCGGTTGGAGATTCTGGGCGAACAAGGGGAGGCTCGACGCCGCGAGTTCCTCCGCCGCGGCGGGTCCGAACAGGCCGCCGAGCGCCGCCGATGCGAGAAACAGACGCGCCGCCATCCGCATGACCGATCTCCTCGCAAATCGCTTCGCCTATTTTATTTGGCGCGAGATGGCGGCGTCAAATGGGCGATTTGGCGCGAAAAGGCGACGCCAGGCAAATTCCGTCGATTTTCACCGAAGCCCCCGCCAAAAATCAACCCGATTCTGACCGGGAGAGAAACGTGAGGTCCATGCGGCCTTCAGCTTCGCCACGCGAGGCGCCCTCGCGGTCGACGGCGCGGCCGGTCAACCCGACCATTACCGCGCTTCCTGCTCTGCTATCTGGCGAACCGCCCGGTGATCGACGCCTGGGGCAATGTCGTCGGCTATCGACGCGTCCAGGTCCGCGGCTAAATCGCCAAGGCGCCCGAGGACGAGCCAATCCGTCCTCCGGACGCGCGGCGCCGCGCTCGGTCGCGGCGCGATTTCAAGATTTATTTGGCGTTGGCGCGTCTCGACATTGCAATCGGCCTCGCGCGTCACTATAGATTGCTCATCGATTTTCGGCCTGACGACTTGGACTTGCTTTGGAGACAAAGCCGCTGACGACCTCTTCCAAACATCGATCGAACCGGCCCCGCGCATGCGGGCTAACTTTATGAAACATGCTTGGAGAGTGACATGGCTACCGGAATCGTCAAGTGGTTCAACGGTCAAAAAGGCTTCGGATTCATTCAGCCCGACGATGGCGGCTCGGATGTTTTCGTTCATATCAGCGCCGTCGAGCGCGCGGGCCTGCGCGATCTGCGCGAAGGCCAGAAGATCAGCTACGAAATCGCGCAGGATCGTCGCACCGGCAAGAACTCGGCCGATCAGCTCAAGGAAATCTGAGCCCTTGGAATCGGGACGGGCGAGCGCCCGTTCCGACCCACGCCAACAAAAGGTCGCCCTTCGTGGCGGCCTTTTTCGTGTCCGGGCGGGAGCGCCCTCATAACGGCGCGTCCGCGCGTCACGCCGAAGCCTGATCCTTCATCACGAGTTCGGCTTTGCCGCGTCGCGGTCGATATCGATGATCTCCGTGAGTTGAATCTCGTCGTCTTCCTCGATCGGCGGAATCTCCACGTCGTCCTGGGCGTCTTCGTCTTCCACCTCCGGCTCGGCCGTTTCGGCTTCGAACGGGTCGGCGGCGGCGACGGGAGTCTTGATCGCGACAGGGGGAGACGGAGTCCACTTGGCTCTCGAATGCGCGAGCTCCACGATCTGAAAAAGGGCGCCGCATTTGGGGCAAACGATCGGCGTCCGGTTGAGATCGAAAAACGGCGCCGCGCAGCTCAGGCATCGGCGCTTCACGCCGAGTTCGGGTTTACTCACTGGGATTATCCTTTCGAAAAACAGTCTAAAGTCTCGCCTTAAAGACCCTCGATCGCGCGAGCCCGCATTCGGTTCGCGAATGAGGTCTCTCATAAATTGATTTGATCTTCGAGCGTTCAGCGCATGGTCGAGGCTCCGTTGGTCGCGAGGATTGGAGAGCCAACCATCATTGTCCAGGCGTGGCCTTCGCCGTCGGATGTCGACAGCCGCGCCCTCTTCTTTCGCTTCTCACGCCGCCACGAGAGATGATCTCTCCACGGTCGCCAGCACCCTGCCGCCCATGATTTCCAGCAGCACGCGAACGCGCCCGCTTTTATCGAGCCGGACCAGTTCGCCGACAGCTTCGGCCAGCGGCCCGGCGGTCACGCGAATGGCTTGCCCCTCCATGAGATCGCGATCAAAGCGGCAAATGCCGGACTCGTCCATATAGTCAATAATCGTCTCGACGACGCCGCGGGGAACGGGCACCGGACGCTCTTCGGTCATGATCAGACTCATGACGCCGAAGGTGCCGTTGATCGAGCGCCAGCGATCGCGCTGCAGGTCGAGCGCCACGAAAAGATAGCCCGGAAACGCCGGCGCGTGGACGGCCTTCGTTTTGCGGGCGTGGCGCACGTTTCGTGACACCTTGGGCAGGAACACGCGAAACCCCTGCCCCGCGAGTTGGGCTTCGGCGCCCTGTTCACGCTTCGGGAGCGCGCGAACGACATACCAGCGCTCGCCCGAAAGCAGTTCGCCGCGATGCGAAAATGTCCGCGGAGCGGCAGCGATCCGAGATGGCGACTTCGCGGTTGGAACCATGCTCGCGCCTGCGCCTCTCGTGGTTGACCCGTCCAACGTCACGCAAGGATTGAAGGCCAGGCCCTCTTCGATGCGATCTTGCTTCGTATCGTGTCGAGGGCGCGCTCACCATGCCTCCCCGACGACGAAAAACCGCCCGCGCCGCGAGAGAGCGATCCGCCTAGAGACGCCGAAATCCTTCTACATATATTGAGTTCCATTGGTCAATTCAGCTTTCGCCCCGGGGCTCGCGATCTCGCGCCGAGGCTCGTGCGTGGACGATGGCGCCACGACTGGAAGAGCGCGCGCGCTACGCCGCGAACCCGAGGCCGAACGCCGCGAGGATGCAATGGAGCGAGCGCTCTTTCGCGAAACGCCTGTCGTGAGCGGCGCTGCCGCCCGAACTCCAGGGATTGCGCGACGCGAAGACGGTCCTATTCCGGCCAAGGCGGTCTTCGGACTTGTCACCGGCGGAATAGACAAAAGCCCCGGCGCATCAAAAGCGACGGGGCCGTGTCCGACCGGGAATATGCGCGGCGGCGCGCTTTCGGCGGCGCCGCCCGAAACTCGACGGCTCAGGCCGTAGCGGCGGCGGCGGTCTGCTTCTTGGCGATCTCGCGCTTCAATTCGCGCACGTTCTGCGACAACTCTTCATCATGCGACTTCGCGAGGAAGGCGTCGAGCCCGCCGCGATGTTCGACCGAGCGCAAAGCCGCGGCCGAAATGCGCAAACGCACGGAACGCGCCAGCGTGTCGGACGTCAGCGTGACATTGACGAGATTGGGCAGGAAGCGCGTGCGCGTCTTGCGATTGGAGTGGCTGACGAGATTGCCGGACTGCACTCCCTTGCCGGTCAATTCGCAACGACGGGACATGGATTTTCCTTTCGATAGACCAATGAACCACGGGCGGCGCGCGCGCATCGGCGCGTGTCAATCGCCATCCAGTGGTGATAATTCGGGCGAACACTCGCCGGCCCCGAAGCCGCGAGCCCTCTGGTTGCGAGGCTTATAAGCGCGAAACCGGGGAATCGTCAACCGCCCTGGCTCGCCGCCGCCGCCGCGACGACAAGCCACTAGACATCGGCGCGGTTCTTTGTTCTATGCCGTTTCGTCATTCCGAACGAGGCTCGCCCAGGGGCGCTTCCCGCCAAAATTGGCTTACGCGACAAAATTGGCTTAACGCGACTTGGGGGGACTCTAACGCCGCATCGCTCGCGCACGAACCACCGACTTTAAATGTGTCTTGCGCGGTTTCCATTGCGATTTCCCAAGGCGCGCCCCGGGGCGCGCGACGCGCAGACGACGAAAGGAACGAAAACTCCATGGCCGCCAAAGCTATTCTGCATATGTTGAGCACGTTGAAGCACATGAGCCCCTTCGACGTAAACATGGCGGTCGACGCCGGCTATGACGTCACGATCCCCTACACCAACGTCACGATCGACGAGGTGTCGGCGCTGGTGCAGGACGCCATGTTCTCGCGCGCTCCCTCCGCCGCGCTGCGCACGGGCATATTTTTCGCCGGCCGCGACGCCGTGCTCGCCCTCGACATGATGGACGCCGCCAAGAAGGCGCTGCTCAAGCCCTTCGAAGTGTCGCTGTTCGCCGATCCCTACGGCTCCTTCACCACCGCCGGCGCGATGGTGGCTTGCGTCGAAAAGCTGCTGCGCGAAAAAAAGCAGCGCGAGCTGAAGGGCGCCCGCATCGTGATTTACGGCGCGACCGGCGTCGTGGGCTATTCCGCCGGCGTGATCGCGGCGCTCGAGGGCGCGGATGTGACGATGGTCGGATACAGCGGCCTCGCGCGCGTGCAAAAGCTGACCGACGAGATCGAGCAGCGCTTTGGCGTGAAAGTGAAAGCCGCCGACGGCAGCACGCCGGAGCAGGTTCGCGCGCTGCTCATCGACCATGAGATCGCGCTGTGCGCGGCGCGCGCTGGCGTGCAGGTGCTCTCCAAGGACGATCTGGCCGCCGCCAAGAATCTGCTGATCGCCGCCGACGTGAACGCGGTGCCGCCGCTTGGCGTCGAGGGTTGCGGCCTGCATGACAATGGCGTCGTCATTTCGTCCCATGGCGCGCTGGGCATCGGCGCTCTCGCGATCGGCAATGTCAAATACGGCACGCAGTCGGGCCTGTTCAAACAAATGACGGACTCCAGCAAGCCGCTGTGCCTTGATTTCCGGGACGCCTTCGCGCTCGCCCGCACGCTCGTCTAGAGCGCTTTCCGTTCGAACGGAATCGTTCGAACGATAAGAAATCGCTCAAAATCAAAATGTTGGAGCAAGCTCTTATCGAAAAAGTCTATCAACTTTTTTAAGAGCTTGCTCTAAACCACCCCATTCGCGCCGCGGGAATAGTCTCGCGGCGGGTTCGGCGGCCGGAGCACGAAGCGCCGGCCCCAAGGTTTCTCGAAAGGAAACGCACATGGCTTTGATCAACAAGCTTCTGGTCGGCGAGTCGCTGGTCGGCGAAGGCAATGAAGTCGCGCATATCGACCTCCTGATCGGACCGCGCGGTTCAGCGCCGCCGAGATGGCTTTCGCCAATGCTCTGGTCAACAACAAGGACGGCTTCACCACCCTTCTCGCGGTCGTCGCTCCGAACCTCCTGACCAAGCCGAACACGATCCTGTTCAACAAGGTCACGATCAAGGGCGCCAAGCAGGCCGTTCAGATGTTCGGCCCGGCGCAGGCCGGCGTCGCCAAGGCGGTCGCCGATTCGGTGGCCGAGGGCATCATCCCGGTCAGCGAAGCCGATGACCTGTTCATCTGCGTCGGCGTGTTCATTCACTGGGACGCCTCGGACGACGCCAAGATCCAGGATTACAACTACACCGCCACGAAGGAAGCTCTCGCGCGCGCCATCAAGGGCGAGCCGAAGGCCGCCGAGGTCGTCGCCAAGCGCAACGACGCCAAGCACCCCTTCGCCGCTCACTAAGGTCGACGCCGGCTTGCAAAGCTTTGGGGAGCCGGTCGCGGCTCCCCTTTTTTGTTGGTGGATTTCATATTGCGAAAGCGGCCGCGAAGGTGTTCGCGCCGGCCTGTCGACTGAAAAAGACTTGGGTGAGGCAAGATGAAACATATCTACAGCAAAGACATCGTCGGCGCGAGAAAGGCGCGGTTGGTCGAGGCTTTCGGGGCCGTGAAGCGGCGCGGAATCGCCCCCAAGCTCGCGGCCGTGATCTGCGCCGCCGATCCCGCCGTCGCGAGCTATGTTTCGGTGAAAAAGAAACACACCGAAGAAGTCGGCGGCTCCTTCGAGATTGTCGACCTTTCCGCCGCCGGCGCGTGCGCCGATGTCGCGAACGGCATGAAGGCGCTGTGCGTTCGACCGGACGTTCACGGCGTCATTCTGGTGATGTCGTCCAAGCCGAAGTTCGACGAGATCGAACTGACGAACCTTATACCCGCGAACAAGGACGTCGACGGACTGTCCGCGGCGAATCTCGGGGTGCTCGTGCAGAACGACCCGCGTCAATTCTTCACGGCCCCCGCCACGCCGCGGGCCTGTATCGTCCTCGCCGAGTTGCAGACCGAATTGAAGGGAAAACACGTCGTTGTGATCGGCAGAGGGCGCACGGTCGGAAGGCCGCTCGCGAACATGCTGATCAGCGCCGGCGCGACGGTCACCGTTTGTCACTCCTTGAGCAAGGATATTCCGCAAATCGCGCGATCGGCTGAAATCGTCTTCGTCGCGACGGGAAGACCGCGTTATTTCGGAAAGGAATATTTCAAGGACGGGCAGGTGATCATCGACGCGGGTATTGGCTTCATCGACGGTAAATTGGCCGGAGACGTCGACATCGCGTCCCTGGCGGACCTCGACGTGCGGATAACTCCGGTTCCCGGCGGCGTCGGACCGCTAACCTCGGTTTTGATCCTGGAAAATTTGCTGAAACTGATCGAAATCCAGGGTGCAAAGGAGCGGTTGGAGTTTGCGCCTGCGCTTCAATCATCGTGACCAGCATCGTCGGCTGGGACATTGGCGGCGCGAATCTCAAGGCCGCGCGCGCCGAGCACGGTCGGATCGTCGCCGTAACCCAGCAACCCTGCGCGCCGCATCTCGGCTTGGCTTATGTCGAGCAAGCGATTCGCGCGGCGAAGGCGATCCTCGGCCCCGCCGATCTTCACGCCGTCACGATGACGGCGGAGCTTTCCGACGCGTTCGAGGACCGTTTGCGCGGCGTCGCTTCCATCGCCGCGATCTTTACGCATGAAATCGACGCGCTTGACATCCTCTTTTACGCCGGCGCCGCCGGCTTTGTCGGCAAGGCGGACGTAGCGCGAGCGGCGCCCGCCATCGCCTCGGCCAATTGGCGCGCCAGCGCCGCGCTGGTCGCGCGAGGCCGCGCGGAAGCGCTATTCATAGACATGGGCTCGACGACGACCGACATCGTTCCGATAAGCGGTGGAGCGGTCGCGGCGCTTGGCGAAGACGACGCCGCTCGTCTCGCCCGCGGCGAATTGGTTTACACGGGTCTGCTGCGCGGCGCGCCGGCGACGGGCCTCGCCTTGGCGCCCGTCGACGGGCAATGGACGGCGTTGGTCGACGAGCAATTCGCGACCATGGCCGACGTGCACCGCATCCTCGATAATATTCCGCCCGGCGCCGACGTCGCGCCGACGGTCGACGGCCGCGCCAGGACGCGCGAGGCGAGCCGCGCCCGACTGGCTCGTCTTGTCGGCCGCGACGCGCGCGACGGCGCCGAAGAACAGTGGGATGCGCTCGCGGCTTTTTTCGCCCGCGCGCAAATGCGGCGGATCGAGGATCAAATCGCGCTGATCGCCTCGCGCGACGCCTTCGTTTCGCGCGCGCCGATTGTCGGCGCCGGCGTCGGGCGCGGCGTCATCGCCGCCTGGGCGCGAAGAACGGGCCGCGAGTTTCACGACTTCGACGAATTCATCCCGGCGACGCCGGAGGCGAGAGCCGCCGCCAGCGATTGCGCGCCGGCCTGCGCGGTGGCTTTGCTGGCGAGTGAAACGCCAGTCGATCACACATAGGCGTAGCCCGCCAAGGCGACGCCGGCGGCGCCGAGCGCCAGGCCCATATGCCAAGGCCAACGCCGGCCCTTGGTGATGATGGCGATGGTGGTGATGGCGATCGCGACATGCAGCAATGTGACCGCCGTCGTCAGAATATGATGGCGATGTTCGTGCCGCTCCGCCTCATGCAGCCGCTGTTCGACCTGATGTTCGAGTCCTTCGGCCTTGTCCTGGATATCGGCCGTCTCCTGTCCGTAACGTCGCGCTTCGCTGGCGAACTCCTCCGAAAGCGAACCGCCTTGCCGCGCCGCGATATCATAGGCGTTTTTCTTGATGCTCTTGGCCTGGAAATAGGCCCATTGGTCGCTGGTCTTGTTTTGCAGCAAGGACGCCGCGTTCTGCTCGGTGAGCGTCGCCGCCGTTTCGATCGTCTCGAGACTGCCGACGCTGGCGGCGATGACCGCCAGAATGGCGATCGTGACGGAGACGGTCAAAAGAAACGGCGTGCCCTCATGCGCCGCGTGTTCGGCGTGCTCGGCGTGTTCGAAATGTTCGGTGGGCGCTTCCTCTGACATATGAAACTCCAGAAATCCTTTGTCGCGGCGGCGACCCTATATCAACGAACGGCGCCGACAAAATCGCGGCCTGTTCGCGGTCAAGCTAGAAAAATTGGTCGCCGCGTCTATCTGACTTCGCTGGAAACAAACGCCGCTTTCCGGGCCAAGGCTCGGCTTCCCGGCGAAGGCGTCGGCGGACCCGGGGCGGGCAAAGCGAAAAACGATGTTTTGCGAGGCGAAGGCGCGCTCCAAACCTCGAAAGCGCTCGGGCGATGAAGGAGGCATCATGTCAAAAAAACTCACCGCGGTCATGGCGCTTGCGGCTCTGTTCGCCGCCGGGGGGCAGCCGCGCGCGCAAGAAGCCCCGCCAGCTTGCAATCCAAAAATCGGACACGCGAACGCCAGAATCGAATGCCTGACGAAGATGGTTATTTCGCTGAACGAAAAACTTGGCGAGTTGCGCGGGGAACTCGACAAAAACGCCAAATCGGCGGATTCATCAGCCTATCTGACCCGGTCCGAGTTTGACTCCGTTCTGTCGGATTATGTGAAATACAAGTCTCCGGTGGCGATCAATTTAGCGATTGAGCCGAGCAATAGCCAAATGGACGGGCGTTGTCTCGAGGCCTATTCGGGCCAAGTGGGCGTCATGGCGCAAAAGCCCTGCGATTTTGACACGAAGCCGCAGCTGAAATGGCAGTTCCTGCCGGTGGCGAGCATGTCCGCGGCGAGTCGATAATCGCGGCGGGGCGTTTCGCCAAGTCACGACGCGCGCCGGGCGAAGATTATTTGCGTGTCGCCATAGCGGCGCGCATCTTCCCGCGCGAGCCCCACGGGTAAATCCAGCGCCGCGCCCGCCGCCTCCTCGATCACGACGAGCGCGCCCGGCGCCAGCCAACCGCCGCGCAGCAATTCGTTCAGCGCCAGCGGCGCCAGCAGCTTGCCATAGGGCGGATCGAGAAAGGCGAGCGTGAAGGCTTCGCCGGGCGGCGCGAGGCCAAGCTTCGTCGCGTCGCGGCGAAACACCCGCGTGACGCCGCCAAGCCCGAGCGCCTCGATATTTTCGCGCAGAAGGGCGCGCGCCTCGGCGCCGTCGTCGACGAACAGCGCGCGCGCGGCGCCGCGCGAAAGGGCCTCGATCCCGAGCGCGCCCGTGCCGGCGAAGAGATCGACGACGAGCGCGCCCTCGCACGCATTGTCGAAAGCATGCGCGAGAATGTCGAAGATCGACTCGCGCAGCCGATCCGTCGTGGGGCGCACGCTTTGCGATTTTGGGCTCGCGAGGGAGCGCCCGCGCAGGGCGCCGCCGACGATGCGCATGGTTTAGCGCGGACCGCGCGGGCCGCTTGGTCCGCTGCTTCTGGGCGGCTTGCCAGAGCCGCCCGGGCCGCGCGACTTGCCGCCGAAGCCGCCGGGTTTGCGCGGCCCATCGAATTTTTTGCCGCCGTCGCCGCGCGGCGGTCTCGCGCTTGCGTCGCGCGAGGGTCTTGCGCTCGCGTCGCGAGGCGGTCTTGCGCTCTCGCCGCGAGGCGGTCTTGGCCCGCCGGCCTGTTCCTTGCCGCGCGGAGGCCGGGCGCCCTTGAAGTCGGCGCCCTCGCGCGGCGCGAAGCCGCGAGCGCGCGGCGGTTTCGCGCCGCCTTCGGCGCGCGGCGGACGCGGCCCTCTCGCGGGGCCTTCGCCGCGTTCGAAATTCCGCTCGCGCGGGGCGTTTTCGCGAGGCGCGCGGGCTCCCCTTATATTCGGCGCGTTCGCGCGGCGCGGCGGCGCGCGAAGGACGCGCGTCGGTTCGCTCGAAACGCCCCGCCCCCTCGGCGCGCGGCGCGCGGGCTTCCCTGGACGCGGCGCCTTCACGCGGCGTGAAGCCGCGGGCGCGAGGCGGCTTTCCGGCTTCGGCGCGCGGCGGACGCGGCCCCCTCGCGGGGCCCTCGCCGCCTTCGAATTTCCGCTCGCGCGGCGGTCTCGCGTCCTTGCGCTCGAACCTCGCGCCGCCCTCGGCGCGCGAAGGGCGGGCGCTCTTGAAGTCGCCGCCCTCGCGCCGGCGCCTTTGCTTTTTCGTCGCCCTCCGCGCCGTCGCGGCGGAGCTTGTCGAAGCGGCGGGCGTTGCGACTGTCGGCCAAGGGCGTCGCGCCCTTGACGATGACGCGCTCCACGGCCACGGCGCGGCCCTTGCGGTCGGCGGTGATCGCGCGCTCGATCCGCGCGCGCGGGCCTTTTTCGGCGATCTCCTCGCGTTGCTTGCGCAGCGCCGACACATGCTTGCGCGGTCGGTTTTGCGCCTGCTCGCGCCTTTCCTGCTGCTCCTTGGCGGAAGGCGCCTCCCGCACGGAGGCCGCGAAATCGACATTCGCGAGTTCGGCCAGTCCCTTGCCCAACTGGTCGCGCAGCACTTTCAGCTTCACCTCCTCGACCGCGCCCTCGGCGATGTCGCCAAGCTGGAATGGCCCGAAGGAGATGCGGATGAGGCGTGTCACGTCCAGCCGCAGATGCTCCAGCACACGCTTGATCTCGCGGTTCTTGCCTTCGGTCAGGGTCATCGAGATCCAGGCGTTGGCGCCTTGCACGCGATCGAGGCGCGCCTCGATCGGCGCATAATTCACGCCCTCCACCGTGACGCCCTTGGCGAGCGTGTCCAGCATCGCCTGATCGACCTCGCCATGCGCGCGCACGCGGTAGCGCCGCGTCCAACCGGTCGCCGGCAATTCCAGCACGCGCGCCAACCCGCCGTCGTTGGTCAGCAGCAGCAGCCCTTCCGTATTGATGTCGAGTCGTCCGACGCTGACGACGCGCGGCAGATCGGGATGATGTCGCTCGATATGAGCGAACACCGTCTCGCGCTCTTCGGGATCCCTGGCGCTGGTGACGAGGCCGGCCGGCTTGTGAAACAGAAACAGCCGCGTGCGCTCGCGCTCCGCCAGCGGCGCGCCGTCCACGGTGATTGCATCGCCCTCGCGCACGTTGAAGGCGGGGCTCGCGAGCACGCGCCCGTTGACGGCGACGCGACCTTCCGCGATCCATTGCTCGGCGTCGCGCCGAGAACAGGCGCCGGCCCGCGCCATCGCCTTGGCGACGCGCTCGCCCTCGAAGGCCTTTTCGCCCGACTCAACTGGGGCGGCCCGCTTGGGCTTGGCGGCGCGCGGTTTGTCGGCGGCGGGCTTTTCGAAACGCGGCTTGTTTTCGCGCGGCGTCTTGTTGGTCTCGTCACGACCGCGTATTGGCGCGGGGGCGTCGCCGGTTCGTCGGCGCATCGGCCGCTCGCCGCCCTTCACGGGCGGGCGGGGCCGTCTTGGTTTTTCATCGCTCATGCGCTTTGATAGCAGGCAAAGCGCCGCGAATGAAATAAGAGAAGCGCGCCCTCGCGATTTTTGATCGCCAGGCCGCTTCATGGCGTCGAACCAAGCAACGGAAGCCGATGCCCAGAGATCCCTCAAGCGCGGATCCCCTAACCGCCGCCTTCGACGCCGCGCGACAGGCCGCCGCGGCCGGCGAGGTTCCGGTCGGCGCGAGCGTGGCGCGGGCGGGGCGAATCGTCGCGGTCGCCGGCAACCGCACGCTGCGCGACCGCGATCCGACCGCTCACGCCGAAATTCTGGCGATTCGCGCGGCGTGCAAGGAACTCGGACAAGAACGACTCGTCGATTGCGACCTCTACGTCACGCTGGAGCCTTGCGCCATGTGCGCCGGGGCAATCTCGCTGGCGCGCATTCGCCGACTATATTTCGGAGCGGAGGACGTAAAGGGGGGCGGCGTCGAGCACGGCCCGCGCTTCTTCTCGCAGCCGACCTGCCACCATGCGCCGGAGGTCTACGGGGGGCTGCGCGAGAGCGAAGCCGCGCGGCTGCTGCGGGATTTCTTCTTGGCGCGACGTTAGGCCGCAATTCCCGGCTCGCGCGCCGCACGCGCCCACTTAATTACACCGCCGCCGCGGCGGCGAAAAGCCCCGTTGCTTGACTAAAGCAAAGTAACGACCTGCTCCAACAGTTTAGAACACAAATGTTAACCTGTAATTGTCGTAAACATGTTGTGTCGATCCAATTAACGATTTTTGCATTTCCGGCTGCTACCACTGTCCGGCGAATGAAGGGGGCGTCATGCGACGGATGTGGTTGAACTTTTGCCGGAACGAGAGCGGCGCGACCGTCCTGGAATACGCATGGATCGCTTCGCTGATTTCGATAGCGGCGATCGCGGCCTTCGATCTCATCGAAACGAAAATGGAAAGTTGGTACTGGGCGGCCGCCGGCAACATTAGCAGCTGAACTCAGCCCTTCGGGAACACCTTGTCGAGCACGTCCTGCAGCTCGGCGTTTTGGCCCGGACTCGCGGCGGTCGCGCCGCCAGGATTTAAGGATTTCTTGATTTGCTCGAGCGCCGCCTGCAATGTCGCGGGATCGAGACCGCCAGGCAAGCTTGTTTGACCCGCTCCGCCAGGCGCCGCCGGAGCCCCGCCGCCGAGCAGCGCGCCGAGCAGCGCGCCGAGCAGTCCTCCGAGACCCTCCGCCGCTCTGCCGCGCCTGCCCGGAAGGGGCGGGAGGGGCGGTCGTCGCGCCGCCGAGTTGACCGAGAATCGAGCCCAGCCCGCCGCCGCTGGCGATTTGTTCGAGTATCGAGCCAAGCCCCTGATTGTTGAACGACTTAGAAAGCCCTCCGAGCACGACCGAGGCGAGTATCGGCAGCATGCGCGCCAAAATGTCGGGGCGCAGACCTGCGTCGCGCGCGGCGATTTGCGCCACCTGACCGGCGGCGGAGCCAGATCCAAACAGTTGCGCTATCGTGGCCTGGCCGAGTTCGCGCGCTTCTTCACCATGCGCGACGGCGGGGTCGTCATAGGCCGCGAGATGGGTGGGGTGGACCACGCCCGCGACAACATGCTCGAGCACGGCGGGGTTGGTCGCCGCGTTACGCAGGCCGAGCGCCAAAGCCGGAGTCAGAGCCTCGACGGCGGTCCGCGTCTGCTCGGTCGAGAGCCCGAGGCTCCGCGCGAGATTTTCGATCAGCTGGCCGCCCTGGGCGGACGAAAGAATCTCGGTGACATCAGACATCGGTCCCTCCGCTCAGGCTAAGGCATGATCGCCTGCCCTATTATTGGTTGCTCCCACCTTAACCGAAAGACAGCCAAACCGCGAGGCCCTTTCCGCGTGCGTTTTTCTATGGTGATCGGCGAGGTTTTTCGTCCATTGTCACAAATCGGAGGCGCGGCGCTTCCATTTCCCGCGATATTGACTATTGTATAAGGAGTTTGTGCATCGCACCATGACTCTGGCGGCGGCGGTGGGAGTCAAACGCGAAGCCATCCGTGGAGAAGCGTCAAATGGATAGGATTTCCTATCAGATATACGAGATGCTGCATCTGGCGTTCGCCCCGGCGCGCGCGCTGACGGACGCGACCTTGCAGTTCCTCAAGAGTCCCCTCCACCCATTCGCCAACACGACGCTCGCCCGCAATTTTTCGGCCTCGGCCGAGCTTTTCGAGCGCATGACGCGCCGCTACGGCAAGCCGGTCTTCGGCCTTCACGCGACCTCGATCGGCGGGGAAGAAGTCCCGATCTCCGAGGAATATGTCTGGACGCGCCCGTTCTGCAAACTGCTGCGTTTCAAGCGGGAATTTTCCGGTGTTGCGCCGCAGCAATCCAAGCTGCTCATTATCGCGCCGATGTCCGGCCATTATGCGACGCTGTTGCGCGGCACGGTCGAAGCCTTTTTGCCCACCCATGACGTCTACGTCACCGACTGGGCCGACGCGCGCGCCGTGCCAATGTCCGACGGGCATTTCGATCTCGACGACTATATTGATTATCTCACCGAGATCATGACCCATCTGTCCAAGCTGAACGATGGCGCGCCGCTCCATACCTTGGGCGTGTGCCAGGCGTCGGTCCCGCTCATCTGCGCCATCGCCTCGATGGAGGCCAAGGACGATCCGCACACGCCGGAATCGATGGTGTTGATGGGCGGCCCGATCGACCCGCGGGTAAATCCGACGGTGGTCAACCGCCTCGCGCAGCAGCGCGGCATCGGCTGGTTCAAGCAGCACTGCATCCACACCGTGCCCTTTCCCAATCCGGGCATGGGGCGCAAGGTCTATCCCGGCTTTTTGCAGCTGTCGGGCTTCATGGCCATGAACATCGAACGCCACGTCTCCGCGCATTTCGAGATGTTCAACCATCTCGTGGAAGGGGACGGCGACAGCGCCGAAAAGCACCGCGACTTCTATGACGAATATCTCGCGGTGATGGACCTGACGGCGGAGTTCTATCTCCAAACCGTGGACGAAGTATTCGTCAAGCACGCGATTCCGCTGGGGCTGTACCGTCACCGCGGCGCGATGATCGACCTCCACGCGATCCGTCGGACGGCGATCTTCACCGTGGAGGGTGAAAAGGACGATATTTCGGGAGTGGGCCAGACATATGCGGCGCAGGAGTTGTGCGCCAAGATTCCCGCGGAGCGGCGCCTGCATTATGTGCAGGAAGGCGTCGGCCATTACGGCGTCTTCAACGGCTCGCGCTTCCGCCAGGAGATCGCGCCGCGCATCCGCGATTTCTTCAGCGCGATGGAGAAGATCAGGCGGCCGCCGCTGAATGAGCGGCCGCGCCTTCCGCCAAGGCGGCGGGAGCGGAGCTAGCGCGTTTTCGGCGCCGGATGAATCGGTTAAGCAACAGGAAGTTGCGCAAAATCAGAAAGCTGGAGCAAGCTCCGTTCGCAAAAGTCTCCCAACTTTTGCGAACGGACTTGTCTATGTCACAGCATGGGCGTCGCTCCGGCGGCCAGGTTTTCCCGCGCCAAGGCGACAAGCTGACGCGAGAACGCCTCGTCCCGCAGCCAGCCGTCGACGCGCGGATGGGAAATTTGACTGGGACGCGCGCGCTTATAGACCTCGTAGCAGCCTGACAAATATTGCGGCAGCGTCAAAAACTCCCCGACGCCGTCGGAAATGTGGAAATTGCCGCGCTTGAACAAATAACCGCCGCGAACCCCGAACAATTCGGCGATCTCCGGATAGACCGGGAAAATCTCGGCGCGGGAAAGATCGTCGATGGCGTAGTCGTCGAAATTCTCGTTGCGAATGGCAAGCCCCGTCTTGACGAACAGCCGCCGCGCGATGTCGGCGAGCACGTAGGATTTGGGATGCACGATCGAATACATGAACACGCCGCGCCGCGACCAGTTCATGAGGTCGGAGGACAGATCGAGGTCATATCGCTTGGCATTGTCCAGAAATTCTCGCGCCGCGGCGTTCCAGACATCGAAATAGCCGACCGCTTCGAACACGTCGCGGTTGAACAGCGCATTGGCCTCCTCGAGCGAGAGGCCAACTCGGAACGAAAACGCCGCCAGCGCCGAATGATAGGGCCGCAACGGGCCGGCCAGCGCCTTGTTGCCCTGGGCGGCGTCGAGCAGATAGACGAGATCGGGTTGAAAAGCCGCGAAACTGATGGTCGGAAACGGGGTTACATTGTTCAAGCGTTGGAACAACTCCCGCGAATCGCCGCCCCTGACGATATTGTCGGGAAAATCCTGCGAAAACACGTAATCGTAGGTCGCGAGCGTTCTCGCGAGCAGTCCGATGTTCGCGTGCGATTTGGCGACCGCGGAATAATGATCGACCCGCGCGGTGGGATCGAGCAGCTTCATCGCATAGGCGACGCCGTAACTCTGGCAATTGCCGATAACCGCGATGCGCGGACCGTTCGCGGTCCGCCGCCCGGCGAGGCGAGGCGCGAGGAGAGCGGCGCCCCAGGTCCGGATTATCTGTTTGTCTATCTGCGAAATCATGCGTGCGAGGCGCCGTGAGCGCGCCGGCGCGCGAGGCGCCCCGAAATCGGGACGGCGCCGACGGATGACAAGCGGCCGGGCGGAGTTTATGTTCCCGGCACGATCAAGGACAACGCCAAACAAGATTGTTTGGACCGTCCCAGAGGAGATCGACCATTGGCGGACAATCCCTATAGCTCCCTACCCGACCATCGCTTCTGGCGCAAGGCGGTGGCGTCGATGCCGCCCTTCGCTCTGGATCCGATTATCGCCACGCCCTTCAAAATTTCCCCGCGCGACAAGGTGGCGACCGCTGGAAGCTGCTTCGCGCAGGAAATCGCGCACCGCCTCCAGCAAAGCGGCTATCACTATTATTTGCCGGAACGGCCGCCGGAAGGCATGTCCGCGGCGGAGGCCGAACGGCGCAACTACTCGATGTATTCCTGTCGCTACGGCAATTTGTACACCACGACGCAACTCTTGCAGCTGATCCAGCGCGCCTACGGCGATTTCACGCCGGATCTCGACGTCTGGACCACGGACGACGGCCGCGTCGTCGATCCCTTCCGTCCGCGCATCGAGCCGGACGGCTATGCGAACGCCGAGGAAATGCGGGCCGATCGCGTCGGGCATTTCGCCGCCGTGCGCGAAATGATCGAGACGATGGATGTTTTCGTCTTCACCTTCGGGCTAACGGAATGCTGGCGCCATAAGTCCGACGGCGCGGTTTTGCAGCTCGCGCCCGGCGTCGCCGGCGGCGATTACGACCCGCGGTCCTATGAATTCTGGAACATGACCGTCGGCGAGGTGGTGCGCGATTTTCTCGCCTCGGCCGATCTGATTCAGGCGAAAAATCCCAACGCGCGCATGATTCTTTCGGTCTCCCCGGTGTCGATCATCGCGACCAGCGAAGACCGGCATGTGCTTGTCTCCAACTCCGCGTCCAAGGCTATTCTTCGCGCGGCGGCGGACGAGGTTGTGCGTTCGCGCGAGAACATCGCCTATTTTCCGTCCTACGACCTCGTGACGGCGGCGCCCAACGCCGCGCGGTTTTACGGAGACGACACGCGCAGAATCAATTCCTTCGGGATAGACCGCACGATGAAAATGTTCTTCGATCATTTCACGTCGCGGCCCACGGACCAGCAAGGCGTCGTTCAGGCGCTTCAACTCGATGTCGCGGCGGAGGCCAAAAGCAACGCAAGGGTCGTCTGCGACGAAGAGGCGATCGAATCGGCGTAATAAAGTCGGCTTCTGTCCGGCCAACCGCCCGCTTCACCCAAAAAGGATGCAATCCATGGTCATCGGTTCTCTCGCGCTCGCCGCCGCAGGCGGCTTCGTCGGCGCGTCGCTCTATGTCAATTATGTCGAACAGCCGGCCCGCATGGCGCTGGACGACGCCGCTCTGGCGAAGGAGTGGGAGCCCTCGGACCATCGCGGCTTCATCGTGCTCGCCGGTCTCGCCTTGGTGTCGGCGATATTCGGCTTCGTCGCCTTTCGCGAACTCGACGACGTCCGCTGGCTGCTCGGCGCGCTCGTCATCATCGCCAGCTGGCCGTACACCTATTTCACGATCGTGCCGCTCAACAACCGCATCCTGGCGCTGATCAACGGCGAAGCGGCGCATGAGGCGCGCGGCGTCATCAAGCTGTGGGGCCTGTTGGAGCTTGGTCAGACCGGCATCGGCCTGCTCGCGGTCCTGGTCTACCTCTGGGCGGCGGGCTGAGCCGTCAGGCGCGACAAGGGGGGCCAGGCTTGATGACTACCTATGATCTCATCGTGATCGGAACCGGTCCCGGAGGCTATGTATGCGCCATTCGCGCGGCGCAGCTCGGGTTAAAGACCGCGGTCGTTGAAAAGCGAGCGACCTTCGGCGGAACATGCCTTAATGTCGGCTGCATCCCTTCCAAGGCGCTGCTGCACGCCTCGCATATGTTTGGCGAGGCGGCGCATGGTCTCGCGGCGCTCGGGGTCGTCGTCGACCCGCCGCGCCTCGATCTTCCCGCGATGATGAAGCATAAGGACGACACCGTCGCCGCCAATGTGAACGGCGTCGCCTTCCTGCTCAAGAAGCACAAGATCGACGCCTTCATCGGCGCCGGGCAGGCTGCTGGCGCCGGGCGCCGGTCCGCATCAGGTGGAAGTCGCCGCGGCGGATGGAAGCAAGCAGATTCTCCTGGCCAAAAGCGTGGTCATCGCCACCGGCTCCGCGGTCGCGCCGCTGCGCGACGCATCTGGCAAGCCGATCGAGATCGACGAGAAGGTCGTGCTGTCCTCCACCGGCGCGCTGGAACTGCCCAAGGTTCCCGAAAGCCTGGTCATCGTCGGCGCCGGCGTGATCGGATTGGAGCTGGGATCGCTGTGGCGCAGGCTTGGCGCCAAGGTCACGGTGATCGAATTTCTCGATCGAATCCTGCCCGGCTTCGATCTCGAGATCGCGGCGCGCTTCCAGAAAATTCTCGAAAAGCAGGGCTTTGTTTTCCGCCTCAAAACCAAGGTCACGCAAGTAGCAAGGACCGAGGCCGGCGCGACCGTCTCCTTCGCCGCCGTCGACGGCTCAGGCGAGGGCGTGATCGGCGCCGACGCGGTGCTGATCGCTACCGGGCGCGTCCCCTATACGGAGGGGCTCGGTCTCGCCGAGGCTGGCGTCGCGCTGGAGCGCGGGCGCGTCGTCATCGACGACAAATTCGCGACCAATGTCGCCGGCGTTTACGCCATCGGCGACGTCGTGCGCGGTCCCATGCTCGCGCATAAGGCCCAGGAAGAAGGCGTCGCCGTCGCGGAAATCCTGGCCGGCCAGCACGGTCATGTCGATTACGGCGTCATTCCCGGCGTCGTCTACACCATGCCGGAAGTCGCCAGCGTCGGCCTCACGGAGGAGGAGGCGCGCGCCAAGCACGGCGCGGTCAATATCGGCAAATTCCCCTTCACCGCCAATGGCCGCGCCCGCGCGATGCGCGAGACCGAGGGCTTCGTGAAGATCATCGCCGACGCCGCCACCGACCGCGTGCTGGGCATACATATTCTGGGCGCCGGCGCCGGGGAACAGATCGCCGAAGCCTGCGTTTTGATGGCTTTCTCAGGCTCGGCCGAGGATCTCGGCGCGCATCTGCCACGCGCACCCGACGCTGTCCGAGGCGGTCAAGGAGGCGGCGCTGGCGGTCGACAAGCGGGCGATTCACATCTAGCGGGCGCGAGCCGGCGCGCTAACTCTTCTTGGTTTGCCGCTCGCCTTGGCTGAAATTGGACAAATCACCCGACAGCGCCGCGGCCCGGCGCCAGGACTTCGCGATGGCGGGATATTTTATCTCCGAGGCGATCTTGGCGACCTGCTTTTGCAAATCGACGCCGCCGCAAGTCGGGCAAGTCGGGATATCGGACGAGCGAACCAGCAGCTCGAACTCGGCTTTGCAAGTCTGGCAGACGTAATCGTACAGTGGCATCAAATCCTCGCGGCGCGGCCGGGGCGATAAGCGCATGGGCTTCCCGTTAGCGGGCAAGCAATTTCCTTGCCAATGCCGCTTGTCACGGGAAACGAGATCACGTCGCCAAACGGCGGCAAGGCGTCTTCGTGGAGAGACTCGCGGGCGCGAAAAAAGGCGCCAATCGTCGAAGCTGGCTCATTCGGGGAATATGGGATACGGCTGATTAACCTTTGGATTGCAAAACCGCTAGGTTGAGCTATTCCGTGGCGCGAACTCTCGGACGCGCCGATTTCGGCCAGACTTGTCAAACGCGGATCCCACAAGGCGACCACCATGACCAGACAAATAATTTGCGCCGCTTGCGAGGCCGCCGATCCGGAGATCGTCGTTATTGGGGGATTGCGGCGCACATCTTGTCCTGACTGTCATCACTCGCAACGCATCGACATCGAGCCGTTCGACTACACCCACTTCGCGATGGGGAGCACCGGCATCGCGGCGGAACGACTTAAAGCTCAGGCCGACTTCATCGCCACGCGACTTAGCGATGGCGCCCGCGCTCTCGAGATTGGCTGCGCCGCTGGCGACCTCGCGCAGGCGCTGCGCGAACGCCGTTCATTCGCAACCTACGACGGCGTCGAGTTTTCGCCAGCCCGCGAACGCGCGGCCAAACGCCTCGATCGCGTTTTCGACGCTCCGCTTGAAAGCCTGCTCACCTCCGGCGCGATCGAGGAGGCGAGCTACGACGTGGTTCTGTCCTCGCATTGCCTCGAACATCTCGACGACCCTTCGGCGATGATCGCGGCGATGCGACGCGCGCTTAGGCCAGACGGTCTGCTGTTCATCGAAACGCCAAACCGCTCCGGCCACGCGCGGCTGCCTTTCGACGACAATCGCTCGCATATTCACTTCTTCGGCGTTTTATCGCTGACGCGCCTGCTCGCGCGTCACGGTCTGGAAACGGTCGCGATGGAGACGGGAGCGCGGCTCGATGCGCGCTATTCCAACTCGCTGCGCGCTCTCGCGCGGGTTCGAGCGGTTCCCGCCGTCGAAGCGCCCCTGCTTTCCGATCACCCAATGCTGGCGGGCGTCGATAAAGTCGTCGTTTGGGGCGCCGGCCGGATGGTGGAAGAAATGCTTGAGCACTATTTCGACCCCGCCCGTATCGCCTTTTTCATTGATAAGGACGAGCGCAAACATGGAACGATCCGCTTCGGCGCGCCGGTGCGGGGACCGGACGCTCTCGCGCAAGGCGCCAATTGGACCGTGCTCGTCAATTCGCTCGAAATGGATTCCGCGATTCGCGCCGAAATCGCGGCAACTCACAGCGCGCGGGTCGCTCGCGTTGTCGGCGTTAGCGAACTGCTGGATTCGTAACGAGGATCGCGGCCCCCGAAAATCTAGGCAAATTCGACGGCCCTTGCCCGCGCGCGATATTCCTCTGGGCTCAGATCGTCGAGATTATCCGGCATGGTATGAAGGAACGTGCAGTTTTTGCATGCGGCCAGTTCGGATTTCCGCCCCTCCAGATGGGCGAGATGGAAATCGCGCAACGCCGCGCCGCGCCAGACTTCCGCGAGCGTCTCGGTCTTGAGGTCGCCGACCACCGCCTCCTTGGCCCAATCGACGCAGCACACGCTGACCCGCAAATCCGAATGCACGACAAGCGTATAAAACGGTTGGGGGCAAACCGTCTTGCGGTATTGAAAATTCGGGCCTCGCAATAGCGTGTCGGCGTCCACCTGCGCCAGATTGCCTTCGCTCGGGTCGTTCCAGTTCATCACCGGTTCGATCGCCGCCTCATCGACGATCGGACCAAACCTCTCCAGAAACTCCGCGTTTTCAGCCGGGTCGCCCGAGTCGATCATTTTGGCGTAGATGAAAGTGGCGCCTCGCAGTTCGTCCCGCAATTCGCGAAACTTCGCGACATTGCTTTGCACGCGGTCCAGGGGCACTTTGGATTGGGTTTTGCGCGCATGGGCGCTTGCGTTTCCGCCGTAGATGGAAATCCGCAAATAGTCGAGCCCGGCCTCGATGAGTCGCCGGGCCGCGTCCTCGCCAAGCAGCGAGCCGTTGCTCGTGAGGATAATGCGATCGGCGATTTGTTTTTGCCGCGCAATGCCGACAAATTGGGGCAAATCCCGATTTACCAGCGGTTCCCCCATCATGTAAAAATTAAGGGTCTTGATCCCTCCCATCGCCTTGATTTGATCGCTGACGCGCTCGAAACCTTGCAAATCCATCCGCGTCAGCCCGCCGCTGCGCTGCTCGAAATCCTCAAACGATTCCGGACAATAGACGCACTTGAAATTACAGATGTTGGTTGGCTCCACATAGATCGTGAAAGGCGCGGGCAATGGGACCGCGTCCCGCAAGAGCATCCGGGGCGCCCCGCGCAATTTGGTGTAGGAAATCTTGTCCATCGCGTGAAGCTCTTCCGTAATTGGAGCCAGCGCCCGGAATTTCAGCGGTTGTCCGAATTGCTTCGAACGCTGACTTGTGTTGGCGGAAGACTAGCGCCGGTCCGTTAGGAAAAGCTTAACCAAGCCCGCCGCCGCGCGTGTTGGAAACATGCCGGCCGAGCTTCGCGAAATTGTTTCGCGGTCTGTTAACGCATTTGTATTAACGTTTCTTAGCGCGCCCATCAAAGCAACGGCGCGAAATTGGCGCCGGCTTCGCGCCTCGTCGCGTCACGATGAAAAAGCGCCTCCGATCGGCGAAAGCGCCGTTCTCCAAAGCTCCCGCGGGGCCGGATTTGCCTAACGAGAAAACAACGCGGCCAGCAGGCGACATATTGGTTCTTCCGAGCCTGGAAGCAAAACCAGCGAGCCGCGCGAAAGGCGCGAGGCGCCAAGGCTCCGGCCCTTTGGCGGTGCGCGGCGAGCGCCGCGGGCGGCAAGCGGCGTTCTCGTCCTTCGCCGGCGTGGCGCAACGGTTGCTGCAGATAGCCGGCACGCTCATCGTGATGCCCATGGTTCTGCACGCGGTCGGTTCGGAGGGATTTGGCGTTTGGGCGGCGGCGGCCTCCTTCTTCTGGATGACCGTGGTCGTCGATTTCGGCGTCGGCCAGGCCCTGCTGACCAATGTCGCGCAAAACGTCGCGCGGGGCGACATCGCGGAAATCCGCCGCCAGATCGGAGCCGCGCTGCTGGTGTCGCTCGTCCTGGGCCTGGTCGGAGCAATTCTCGCCGCCGCGATCATTCCCAGGGTCGCGTCGCCTCAGGTCGCGGACGCCTATCTGATCGCGGCGGTCCTCCTTTCGATCAACATCCCGCTTAGCCTGACGGCCAATGTCTGGACCGGCCTGCAGCGCTTCCACATGACGTCGGCGTGGGAAACCTTTCAAACCGTCGTCACGGTCTGCGGCCTATTCGTCTTGACCCGCTTTTCGACCGACACGCGCTATTACGTCGCCGTCACCGCCGGCGGCCTGCTCGTCGCGAACGTCGCCAGCACCATTAATCTCTACTCGCGATATCCCGAACTCCTGCCGTCCTTGCGACTTGCCTTCGGCGAGCCGTTGTCTGGCGCTCATGCAAAAGGGCGCCCCTTTCTTCATCCTCAGCGTGGCCGCCACGCTCGCCGTCAATCTGGACAGCGTCATAGCCCTATCGCGGCTTGGAGCGGACGCCGCCTCGCGCATGGCGGTGGCGCAAAGGGCCTGCCTGACGGCGCTCGGACTGCTGTGGGTCGTGACGCAGCCGCTGTGGCCCGCCGTCACGGACGCCGCGACGCGTGGCGATCACGCCTGGGTGCGCCGGGGAATTCTCGGCGGCGCCATCGTGGTGACGCTGTGCGCTTTGAGCGGCGGCGCGATCCTGATTCTGTTCGGCCAGCCGCTTCTCGACCTGTGGATGGGCGGCGGCATGAAACTGGGTCAGGACGTTCTGTGGGCGATGGCCGCCTGGATCGCCATGCTGTCCCTGGGGCGGATCGTCGACGTGCTGCTCAACGGGCTCGGCGCCGTCTGGTTCCAGGCGCGCGTGGCGATCGCCTATAGCGCGCTGGCCTTTTTGCTGAAATTCCTCTTGGCGCCCGACTTCGGCGTCGCCGGCATTCTGGCCTCGACCGCCATCGCCTACGGCCTCACCTACGCCCCGGCCTATATATGGTGGCTGACGCGCTGGCTCCGCGATGCGAATTTACGCGCGGCGTGAACTTCTCGCGAGAATCTCCAGCTTTCACGCCGGTTCGCGCGTCCTGTCCTGGCGCGGGGCGAGATGCTCGGGAACCTGTTCCGAGGCGGGATCGAGCGGCACGATCATATTCGCGCGGAACTCGTCGCGCGGCAGCAGGGGCGACATATCTTCGAGCGGCATGGAGCGCATCGAGCCGTCGGCCTGCGGCAGAGCCGCCGATTTCGGGAACAGCGCCTCGTCGGCGACGAGCCGCACGTCGACGAGCAGCGGGCCTTCATGCGTCAGCGCGCGTTGCAGTCCGTCGCGCAGATCGGCGGCGTCCTCGATGCGGAAGGCGTCCCAGCCGAAGGTCTTGGCGAGCGCCACGAAATCGGGCATTTCGAGTTTCGAGCTCGGGCCGCTGCCGACATAACGCCCTTCGAAATAATTGCGCTGCGTGTTGCGGATCGAGGCGTAGCCGCCATTGTTGAAGACGATGAGGCGCAGCGGCAGGCGCAGACTGGCGATGGTCTGCAGCTCCTGCAAATTCATCATCAGCGAGCCGTCGCTCTCCAGCCCGACGAACGGGCGGCCGTCCGAGGCCATATAGGCGCCGATCATCGCCGGCAGGCCATAGCCCATTGCGCCGAGGCCGGAGGTGAGGAACACCCTCTGCCCCTCCTTGTTCTGGAAGCCGGTGTAGAAAAATTCGACGGCGAGGCCAGAACTGCCGGTCACGATCAGCGAATTGGCCGGCAATTCGTCCGACAGCGTTCTGCGTCAGATGGAAATGCCCGATCGGGCCGCGGCTCGGAAAAGGCGCGCCGTCGTTGACGGGATAGCGGCGCTTCCAGTCGGCGCAGCGGGCGAGCCACGCCCGGCGGTCGCGCGGAGCGGCCGCGCGCGCGAGCGGCAAAAGAGCGTCGATGAACGCCTTCGCGTCGGCTTCGACGCGCATCGCGAAACCATCCATGCCATCGAATTTCGCGAGTTCGGCGGGGTCCACGTCGACGACGATCTTGCGCGCGCAGCGGCCGAATTTGGCCGGGTTATACGCGGTCACGACATTGTCGAGGCGCGCGCCGATCGCGATCAGGAGATCGGCGTTCTGGACGGCGAAATTGGGCGCGCGCAAGGCGACGACGCCCGGCTTGCCAACGCTCAGCGGATGATCGGCCGGGATCAGATCGGCGGCGTTCCAGGTGGTGACGACGGGAACGCCCAGCGCCTCGTAAAGCAATCGAAATTGCGCGGCGGCCTCGGCCAGCCGCACGCCATGGCCGGCGAGGATGATCGGCCGCTCGGCCGCCGCGATCATGTCGATCACGCGGGCGCAATCCGCGGCGAGCCCCGACGCGAGGCGCGCGTCCGCGGCCGGCGGCGCATAGCCGCGTAGCGCGTCCGGGTCGATCACGCTGTTCTGCACGTCGAGCGGAATGTCGATCCACACCGGCCCGCGCCGCCCCGTCGTCGCGAGATGCACGGCCTGTTCGAGATGAAATCTTATGTCGGCGGGATCGAGCACGGTGGCGGCGTATTTGGTGATGGGACGCACGATGGAGACGATATCGACCTCTTGCGGCCCCATCTGGCGAACGCCGCTGTCGCCAATGAGATCGGCGCGCTTCACCTGACCCGAAATGATCAGCAAGGGCACGGATTCGATCCAGGCGCCGGCGCAGCCCGTCACCGCGTTGGTGCCGCCGGGGCCGGTGGTCACCAGCGCGACGCCCAGCCTTCCGTTGATGCGCGAATAGGCCTCCGCCGCGATGGAAGAGGCCTGCTCGTGATGATTGGCGACATAGGTCAGACGAGGCTGCGCGCCGAACGCGTCCACGAGATACATGGACCCGCCGCCAGGGACGAGGAACACGCAACCGACGCCCTGGTCGGCGACGAATCCGGCGACATAATCGGCGAGACGAACGGGGTTTGACGACATAAACGGCGTTTCCTTGATGCGCGCGGCGACAAGTTTTCGATGTGGAACGAACCGGACGATTCCGTTCGAACGGAAAGCGCGCTAGCCGATCCAGTAACGAAGCAGCGTCTTGCGGTTCGGATTCTTGGTGATGCTCTCGTCGGTGTAGAAGGAGTCATTGGCGAAATGCGTCGAGGATATTTCCTCGAACACGGCGCCTGTCGCGCTCTCGAAGGCGTGACGCACGCCCGGCGCTATGGTGACGACCGATCCCGGCCCGCAAATCCGTTCCTCGTCGTCGAGGCGCAGACGCAATTCGCCGTGCAGCACATGGAAGGTTTCTTCCTTGCAGCGGTGGAATTGCTCGGGATGCTTCTGGCCCGGCAACACGACGATCAGCTTCTTGCAATAGCCGCGGTTGACCACCGTCACCATGGTGATGCCATATTGATCGAACCGCTCCAGACCGAAGTGATGTGAAATTTCAAGCTCGGCCTCGCCGGGCACGACGCCCTTGCTCTCCTTCAAGAGATTCTTGACCTGCGTGACGATGGAGAACACCTTGGCCCGAACCTCCTCGCGGCTGGTCGCGGCGGCGACGACCGGCGCTTGCGCGGCGATGTCCTCGGTCGCGGTGAAGATCGTATATTTCGACCAGTCGTTGGCGGTGATCTGGCCGGGCTGCCCTGGGATCGCGAAAAACACGTCTTCATTTCGGATGCGCTCGCCCTTGGCGATCGGACGCTTGGCGAACACGCCGCGACGCAGATCGCGCAACGCGCTTAGCTCCTCCTTCGAGGGCTCGATCCGCTCGCCGACGGCGCCTGCGATCTCATACGCTTTCTTCGCCGCCAGCAGCCAGGCGCGGGCCTGCTCGGGATTGGCCGAATAGGCGTTGAGCGGGTAGGCGTCCGTCGGCACGCCGACATGTTTTTCGAACAGCACCGCGCCCTTCGCGATGGCCATGGCCACCGGCGTGGTTTCGTTGGGGTCTTCATGCGTCGAATAGCCGATGCGCAAATTGCGATAGCGATCCTTCAGCACGTCGATCTGGTTGAGCTGCAGGGCGGCGCTCGGCGTCGGATATTGCGCGACGCAGGCCATCAGCGCGAAATCCTTGTCGCGATGGCGCAGGAAGGACACGACATTGTCCATGTCGGCGCATTCGATGCCGGCCGTCGAGCCGATGATCGGCAGATCGACCGAGGCGATCTTTTCCAGCAGCGGCCAGTCCGTGAACGAGCAGCTGGCGATTTTGAGAATGTCGAAGCCATCCTCGACGATCCGGTCGACCGAAGCCTCGTCGAACGGCGTGCACATGGCGAGAAAACCTTCCGCCTTGATGGCGGCCACGAGCCGGCGCGTTTCGTCGCGGTCCAGCCGCGTCTCGGAGAAGCGCTTGATGTATTTTATGTCCGTCCGATCCTTGAAGGCCGGATGGATGAAAGTGTCGAGCTCGCGAAATTGCAGCTTGAAGGCGAAGTTGAAATCGAACTCCCGCGCCAGCGCGCCGAACTCGGCGACGACGCGCAGGCCATGGTCGATGTCGCCCATGTGATTATTGGCGAGTTCGAAGATGAACAACGGCTCGGGAATGGTCTTGGTCGGCGCGGCGGTCGTCTTGTCAAGCATGATCGATGTCCCGTGTCGTCGCGGGCCGCCGCCGAAAATCGGAACGTCCCCGGTGTCTTGCGCCGCGATCAATTGGGTTGATCGTTCGATGGATGCGAACGGCGTTACGTGGCGACGATTATCCGGCGTCCATGGTTAATTAATCTTTACAATTTCCCGATTTCGCCGGCTTGGATCGCGTTCCTTTCGCTTGGAATCGCGCAAGCGACGGGAGATCGCTTGGCGTCGTGAAGCGGGAGTGAGCTCGGATCGCAAAAGTCGGTCGAGTCTTTTAAGAATTTGCTATTCGGGGCTCGGCTCGAAGCTCCCGGCCTCGATCCGCCCGCGCTCGGCGTCCCGCCAAAGCGGAACGAATTCCAACCGTTTGCGTTTTCCTTAAACTCGGCCTTGCGACGGATATGCCGAGGACAAGCGTATTGGAGGCAGGATATGAGCAAAATCCGGAAGATCATCACCACGGGTCTCATCGCCACGACGCTGGCCACCGCCGTCGTCGCGTCAACGCCGGCATCGGCATGGTACAGACGTTATGGTGGGTACTACGGCGGCGGATGGGGCTGGGGCGGCGCGCCCGCCATCGCGGCCATTGGATTGGGAGCGCTCGCGGTCGGGGCGGTCGCCGCGGGAGCGGGAGCCTATCCTTATTATGGCGGCTACGGCTATCCCGCCGCCTACGGCTATGCTTACCCGGCGCGACTTTGTGTCACACGAAGCCCGGTTTACGACGACTGGGGCAATTTTGTCGGCTACCAGCGGATGCGGGTGGCTTGCTGAGGGGACGTCTCGGGCGAGTAGCTCGGAATTTCGGAGGGACCGCCGCGAGGCGGTCCTTCTTTTGGAATCGAGGATCAAAAAGCGAAGCCTTGTCCGACGGCTGCTGAAGGCGCGAACCCGCAGCTTGCGATGTTTTCTGTCGCCGACGCATTTCGTGGATGAGCAGACGCACTCGTAGCAGGGTCGAACAGGCGAAGATGACCCAAAAGAGACGTTCCGATCGAAAAGGGTCGCTAATCAGCGGCCCGCCGCGCCGGCTCGAACCGACGCGGACGCGATTTTAACTATTTGTTAACCGTTCTACGATCATCATAAGCCCTCGAACGTACGAGCGAGGGTGCAGTGGACCAAGCCATCTATCGCCACATTCGCTTCCGCGGCCATTCTTTCAATGCTCTTTCGCTTGAGCCTGAGGCGCCGCTCTCCGCGTGGATTGATCGGCTCGACGCTTTCATCGCTCATAACGCCGCTTTCTTCGCGCGAAAGCCCATAGTGGTCGACGTCTCATATCTCGAACTCGACCGCACGGGAGTTCTCGAGCTGGTGGAAAACCTGAGCGGGCGCGGCATCCGCATTTTGGGTTTGGCTGGCGCGGACCCTGCTTGGTCCTGCGAGGACCTGCCGGCGATCTTGCCGCGAGCGCGCGCCGCCGCGGAGTTAAACCAAACAAATGTCGACGGAGCTGGAGAGACCGATGCCCCTGCGAACCGGCTGACAGCTAACGAGCAGTTGGCATTTCAGGAGATCGCAAACGCACTTGCGGACGATGGGCAACCTTCGGGAGCTTCGAGCAGTGAGCCGGTGTGTCGGCCTCCGAATATGGCGCCGCTTGTCGTCAATGCGCCAGTTAGATCGGGGCAGACAATTTACTACCCTGAGGGCGATGTGACCGTGGTTGGCTCCATAGCCTCGGGAGCGGATGTTGTCGCCGGCGGCTCCATTCACATTTACGGCACGCTGCGCGGACGCGCTTTTGCTGGAGCGAATGGCGAGGCGCAAGCGCGCATTTTCTGTCGTCGCCTCGAGGCGGAACTGTTGGCGGTTGGTGAGGTCTATCTGACGGCAGATCAGATTGAAACGAATGTGCGCGGTCGGTCCGTTCAAGCTTGGCTGGAACACGAAAGCATCAGAATTGCTCCGCTCGACTGACAGAGGACGAGGAAACATGTCCAAGATAATCGTGGTCACATCTGGCAAGGGCGGCGTCGGCAAAACCACCTCGACCGCCGCGCTTGGCGCTGCTTTGGCTCAACAAGGCTATAAGGTCGCCGTGGTGGACTTCGACGTCGGCTTGCGCAATCTCGATCTCGTCATGGGAGCCGAACGGCGAGTCGTATATGACTTGATCAACGTTGCTCAGGGAGACGCGAAACTGCACCAAGCGCTGATTCGAGACAAGCGCCTCCCCAACCTATTCCTCCTGCCTGCTTCGCAAACGCGTGACAAGGACGCCTTGACGGAAGAAGGCGTGGAGAGGGTCATCAATGAATTGCGCAGTCGATTCGACTGGGTCATTTGCGACAGTCCTGCTGGGATCGAACGTGGGGCGACGCTAGCCATGCGTTTCGCCGACGTCGCGGTTGTCGTCGCAAATCCAGAAATCTCATCCGTGCGCGACTCTGACCGCATCATCGGTCTCCTGGACGCCAAAACCGTTCACGCGGAGAACGGCGAGTGTATAGAAAAACATCTTCTATTGACGCGGTATGACGCCGGGCGGGTCGCGCGAGGCGAGATGTTGAGCGTCGAAGACGTGCTGGAAATACTCTCGATTCCCTTGCTCGGAATTATCCCCGATAACGAAGAAGTTTTGCGCGCCTCGAACGTCGGATCACCTATCGTCTTGCATAACGCCGCCTGCGCGCCGGCGCGCGCTTATAACGACGCCGCGCAACGTCTGTGCGGCGTCGATCTGGCTATGAGCATTCACTCGGATCAAAAGAGTCTTTTTCGCAAATTCTTCGGTCGGAGGGCGGCATGAATCTCCTCAGGTTCCTTGGCCGCCGCGCAACCGCGCCGGTAGCGCGTGAACGTCTGCAAATTCTTTTGGCGCATGAACGAAAGTCGGCCTGCAATTCCGATCTCATCGCGATTTTCCACAGGGAAGTTCTGAACGCCGTCTCGAAACACATCGCGATCGACCCGGACAAAGTTGATGTGTCGATGCATCGGCGCGACTTGATCTCCGTGCTTGAAATCGACATCTCAATCGAGCCATCCGTCGTTGACGACAAATTCCGTGAACCTGCCGCTCTCGTTGGACGGTTCTGACTTGCGCATAGGATCGAAGCGCTTGTCTGTCGCGGGCGTTAACGACAGGCGCCTCAAGCTGCGCGATGCAACCTGCTGTTGCTGAGCAGCAGTCGGTGCGAGCCTTGGAAGCCACCGCTGGGCAGTCGAAGGCCAAGGTCAGCTCCTGGCGCTTTTCCGCCCTCTTGCACCGCGAGCATTGCGTCCGCTGACCGGAGTAGACTGGGCATGCGGCCTGGGTCGCGGCATCGCTGCGTCTGCGCATTGCTGCCCCCCTCCCCGCCCCGCTCAAACTCGGAAACAGGGTTCCAAGCATCAGATTTCAAAAACTATTTCACACGCCGCATCACGCTCACCCCGCCACATTCCCCTCCACCCACAACCGTGGATAACTCCCCCCGCCCGGCGCCAAAAGATCGCCCTCCAAAACCCTCGACCCCGCCATCGCTACAATCGCCGCCTTGCGCGAGCCCGTGATTTTGTTGCGGGCGATCACGCCGTCGCCGACCCTTAGGCCCGTCGCGAAGGCGACGCCGTAATCGGCGCCGGAAATTGTGTTGCCTTCCGCGCGAAGATTTTCGCGGTAGCCGCCGAGCATGACGCCAATCCAGGCCGGGCCGATAATATTATTGCCGGCGATCTCGCAATTGCGCTCGGCCAATATGCCGGTCATCCAGAACATCGATGGGCCGAATTCGCTGTCGGGATGGCTTTCGCGCAGATTGGCGATGGTGTTGCCGGTGACGACGCCAATGTCCGTGCCGCCTTCCGCGTTGGCGAGCGCTATGCCGCCGCCGGCGTCGAAGATTTTATTGTCGCGGAACGTCGCGCGCTTGGCGCCGAATTCCGCGTACATCGCCTTTTCGCCAAAGCCCTTGCAGTCGTTGCCGATAACGAGAATATCGCAGCCGGCGTTGTTGCGCACGGCGGTATAGGCGCAGCGGTATATTTTGTTGTTCTCGACGCGGATGGAGCCAGAGCCCCAAATGCTGACGCCATTGCCATAGGGGCCGTCGCCGCCGGAAATATTATGGATGTCCTCGATAATATTGTTGCGTATCCGCGAGCCCTCGTAACGCCCGGCCTGGCTGGTCCAGACCATGACGCCATTGTCGCCGCAATCGCTGATATGATTGCCATCTATGTCGAATCCGAGCCCATCGAGCGAGTGAAAGCCGGCGCCCTGGACATGCTCGATTCTATTTTGCGCGAAAACCCCGCCGCAGCGCGTGAGATTGACGCCGTGGCCCGAGGAATTTTTTATTCCGCAGCCGCGAATGGAAAGACCCGCCGCGTCCTCGAAGTCGAGCAGTCCGCGCTTGGCCTCGACCATATTATCGCCGCCGTCGAAGATTATCGATTCGAGCGTGACGCCGCTGGAGCCAGCGGCATGAAGAAGTGGGCCGGGGCCGATGAGTTTTAGCGTCGTGCCGCTCGGGGCGCCGATGAGACGGGCGCCGGGCGGCAGTTCCAGCGAGCGGATCGCGATGACGCCGGGCGGGAGCCGCAGGGCGCCGCCGATGTTTCGAGCGGCGCCGCCTAAAGTTGCGCCGGAGCGGAGTTGCTCGGCGAGTTCGCCGGTCTGGTCGCGCGCCTTCGCCGAAAATGGCGCGGCGAGGCAGCCCGCCGCGAGGCCGAGAAGGCCCCTGCGCGTCGGATGCGCGAAAATGCGCGTTCGCGCATGATTCATGCGTGTCATTGCGCGATAGTAGCCGCCGGCCGCGCGGCGTCGAGGCGCGTCTCGCGACAGGGTGAACAAGCGTGAGAATCGCATTTGTCGACGCGGCGACGGCCCCCCGCGAAAAAGGCGCCGCCCTCCCCATGCCGCTGAAAGGCTTCGGCGGTTCGGACTGCCGCGTTGCAAAAGCCATTCGCGGCCGTGGCTTGAGGGCGCGGCGCTTCCCTCTTGTCGGGAAAATGCTAGGAATGGCCAGGACTAGAGCGTTTTCGAGCGAAGCGGACTCCGCTTCGCGTGAAGAAAACACGATAAAACAATAATTTGGAGCATTCTCTCGTTTCGCGGAAGCGAGGGAACGCCAGAGGCCCAGAAAAAATGTCGAACGATCAAAACACGCCGCAAGACAAGCGAAAAGTCGAAGCCCGCGTCCCCCGCGGCTTCGCCGACCGCGGCGGCGCCGAACTCGCCGCCACCGGGAAAATGCTGGAGGCGATTCGCTCCGTCTATGAGCTATATGGCTTCGAGGCGCTGGAGACGCCGGCGATCGAATATACCGACGCGCTCGGCAAATTCCTGCCCGATCAGGACCGCCCCAACGAAGGCGTGTTTTCGTTTCAGGACGACGACGAGCAATGGCTGTCGCTGCGCTATGATCTGACGGCGCCGCTGGCCCGCTATGTCGCGCAGAATTTCGACGCGCTGCCAAAGCCTTATCGCTCCTATCGCGTCGGGCAGGTCTATCGCAACGAGAAGCCGGGGCCGGGACGCTTCCGCCAGTTCATGCAGTTCGACGCCGATACGATTGGGTCCGCCTCGCCCGCCGCCGACGCCGAAATCTGCATGATGGCCGCCGACACGCTGGAGCGGCTCGGCGTCAAGCGCGGCGATTATGTGATTAAAATCAACAGCCGCAAGGTGCTGGACGGGGTGATGAAGGCCGTGGGGCTGGACGGCGCGGAGAACGCCGGACGCCGCCTCACCGTGCTGCGCGCCGTCGACAAGCTCGACCGGCTGGGCCCCGAAGGCGTGAAGCTCCTGCTCGGCGCCGGCCGCAAGGACGAGAGCGGCGATTTCACCAAAGGGGCCGGGCTCGGCCAGGAGGCGATCGACACGATCATGTCCTTCAGCGCCGGCGGGCAATATGTGGACGGCAAGCCGAGCTTCGATCTCTTCGGCCTGCTCGGCAAGAGCGAGATCGGCGCGCAGGGCGCCGAGGAACTGATGGAGATCGAGGATCTCGCGCGCGACGCCGGCTATGGCTTCGACCGCATCCGCATCGACCCGTCCGTCGTGCGCGGGCTCGAATATTACACCGGGCCGGTGTTCGAGGCGGAGCTGACTTTCGAGACAAAGGACGAAAAGGGCAATCCCGTGCGCTTCGGCTCGGTTGGCGGCGGCGGGCGCTACGACGGGCTGATCGGCCGGTTCCGCGCGGAAAACACCCCGGCGACAGGGTTTTCGATCGGCGTTTCGCGGCTCTACGCGGCGCTAAAGCTCGTCGGCAGCGAGATTGTCGCGACGCCCGAACGGCGCGGGCCGGTGGTGGTGCTGGTGCTCGACCGCGACCGCCTCGCCGACTACCAGCGCATGGTCGCGACGCTGCGCGCGGGCGGCGATCGCCAGCGAGATTTATCTCGGCGCCGCCGGCATGAAGGCGCAGATGAAATACGCCGACAAGCGCAACAGCCCGGTGGTCATCATCCAGGGATCGGACGAAAAGGCCAAGGGCGAGGTGCAGATCAAGGACCTCGCCGCCGGCGCGCGCGCGGCGGCCTCCATCGCCACCAATGAGGAATGGAAGGCGCAGCGCCCCGCGCAGATTTCGGTCCCCGAAAGCGAACTCGTGGAGCGGGTGCGGGAGATTTTGGCGGGGCGCGAGCCGTGATGCGTTCGAGCAAGCTCTTAAAAAAGTTGATAGACTTTTTCGATAAGAGCTTGCTCCAACATTTTGATTTTTAGCGATTTCTTATCGTTCGAACGATTCCGTTCGAACGGAAAGCGCTCTAGCGGCGCGGCGGGAGGGGCGGCGATGCGCGGCGGGCTGGCGGAAATCGTGCTGGAGCGCCTGCATTACGGCAAGCTCGCGGCGGGCGCCGATCTCTCGATCCCCGCCGATGAGGGCTACGGCGTCACGCGCCGCAGCCTTGGGCTCGATCCCGCCTTCGACGGCGCCCTTTCGCCGCCGCGCCTGATCGGGACGCGGCGCTTAAACCGCGACCTCGTCGACGAGGCGGCGCGGCGGCGCGGCTTTCTGCTGGCGCGGGCCGCGCCGGATTGGCCGGGCGCGGGCGAGCCGCCGCTGGCGCTGCTCCGCGCGCGTTTTCGTCACGAGGACGGCGATGACGGACAGGGCCGGCTCTATCAGCAAAGCGCCGTCTGGCTCGCCGATTTCGCACTCTGGCGACGCCATCCCGACGCATTGCTGCTGCTCGCCGGCGCGGAACTCGAGGCGCATCCGGATCTCGCCGGGGAAAGCGCGGCGGCTCGGTTGGCCTGCCCGCCGCTCACGCGCCGCCTTCCCTCGCCGCTTAAAGTCGCGCCGGAGGGCGGAACCGCGATCCTGCTCGACGTGCTGACGCGTCACGCGCGAACGGAGGACGGCTGTCTCGTCACTTTCGGCGCCGGTTGCGATTTCAAAAGCGAGACGGAGTTTCTCGCGGCGGTCGGCGCCGCTCTGCGGCAATTGCCGCGAGACTATCCGCGCTGGCGCGATATCGTCGTTCTATCGGGACTGCGCCAGCGGATACCCGGCCTGTGCCTGCGTTTTCTGCCGTCCTATCGCGGAACGGAGGATTGAGAACTCGTCCGGGAGCGGGCAAATGGCGCTGGCGGATGTTTACCCCCAAATTCCTATGCTTCCCTCACGCCCAGCGCGGACATTCGGCTCTCCAACCTCGCCAATCGCTCACGTAATTTCAGCATGTCGGATTCCGATCGGTTCTCCTCGCAGCCATCGACTACTCTCCGCGCCCGTCGAACCAAGGATTGCAGCTCATTAGGCCGCAATTCGACGCTGGCGATATCTTCGAACGCTCGTATCAATCGGAGGCTGACAGCGATGTCATTCTTCGAATAATGACGAATCTGTTCGAACGCCGTATCCAGTAAACCCTCGAAGTCGATCCAGGGCAAAACAACACGCAAGACATGCGGCGGAGAATGCAGATAAGTGCGCGGCGGCGTGCGTGTCGCGAAGCGAATTACGATGCGGCTGAGCTGATCGATGCAACTGATCGCGGTGCTGGGGTCGTTGATGGCGGGCGAGATCGCCCGCAACGCGACGTCGACGATTTGTATGACCCCGAACTCCACATCCTGCTGCAATGTGCGGGCGGGACCGATATCGAACGCGGAGAGAATACGAACCTCGCATTCCGGCGTCACCCGGCCGGCTTCCGCGACCCGCATGATCGGAACGCCGGCGGGGACGAAATGGCCTACCCGTCTCGCCAGAACTATTTGCACACCATAGGATTTGGCGCACTCGACGAGATAGGCGGCGTCAATGAAACGGATATATCCCGACCTCGGGCTAACAATTAAGCGCTCCCTGGCCTCGCGAAAGGGAGTCGCGTGCTCGGGCCGTTCGGACGGACCGCGCGGGTTTGGCATGAGATCATCGACGACGAGTTCCGTTTCGCGCGCGATCCGATCGACAATGTGATTGACGCTGATCGACTGCGATATGTGATTGATGAAGAAAATCAGCCAGCCGACGCACAATACCGCGAGCGACATGGCCGTCAGGACGGTCGCCACCGGCACGAAGGGATGGGGCTGAGATCGCACCGCCGGCAGGGCCGCGATGCAGAAGCAAAACGTGCCTAGGAAGATGCCGAGCGTCCATTGAGTGCTGCGGTCCCTGACGAAACTGACCAGAATGCGCGGTGAAAACTGCGTGGAGGCGAGGGTCAGCGTCATCAGGAGAATTGCGAAAATGATCGACACGACCGTCATGATCGAGCTGGCGATGCTGGAAAGGATCGTTTGAGCGACCTGGGGATCTTGATGCGCCGGAAATAGAACCTCGGGAATCCAAGCGTTCAGCGCCGGAACATATTCCTCGGCGAACGACAGAATCGCGCCGACGCCGCCGAGAAACAGGGCGATGACGAGGGGACGGATGAGGAATCCGCCGCGCAGGGCGTAAATGGCCGAGCGAAGGAGCAAAGACAGGCGCTTGTGCATGGTCGGCTTCTTGCGGGAACTCTTGGGGGGAACTCTTGGAAGAAATTCTCGAAATCTCTCGCGCCCAGTCACAACTTTCCTCGAGCGAGATCAATCATTTTTGGCGCCAACGCGCTAAAAATCGGCGCCCGGCCCGTCGGGAATCGCGACTTCCGCTCGAAGCGCGCTTGGATTTCCGTGGCTAGCGCGCACGCTCTCCCGGCGCGGCGGCGACCTCTTCGGGCTCTGGAAGATGCGTCAGATAGCGCTCCAGCGCGCTTGGGCGGCGGCGGCGCGCGGGTTCTCCCGAGGGGTCGCCATAATAGGACTTCGGCCCGTCGGCGCCGGCTTCGGCCCCGCCGAAGCGCGGGCCGCGCGCCCAACGCATTCTCATGGCGGCGGCGAGACGCTGCTCGATCTGCGAGATCGTGATGTTGTCGACGAGATAATAGCCCTTGCGGTCGACATGGGCGATTTCGTCGCGCACCAGGCGATTGAGCAGAGCGGTCAGATTTTCGCGCACGTTCAAAGGCAGAAGCGCGAAGGTCGCGGCCTCCGGATCGATCTCGCTCATGTCGCCATGCACGGGCCTCGCCGCGCGCATCACCGCCTTCATCGCGCGGGTCTCGACCGGATCGGCCTCGCTGTCGGTCAGATCCTGCGGCGCGACGAACTGGCGTCGCTCGCGCGTCTCCAGGCCGCGCTTAAAAATCTCCGACAGAAACTTCATGATGAAGACAAAGGCGTCCTGCGCCATGGCGACGCAAATCGCCATCGTCGCGTCGGGCGTGAAGCTCCAGAACGCCTCGCGCGCCAGTTCGAACTTGTTGCGCTCCGTGGTGTGGGCGCGCAAGAAATCATCGCTTCGCTTGAGAAGAACGCGCACGTCGGCCTCGTTAAGCCCGGCCGGCTTTCCCGCGACGACACAGGCGTCGACGAGCTTCTTGGCCTCGTTGAACCCGCTCGCCGCCGCGGTCGGATCGGCGGCGGACGCCTCGCGAATATGGTTCGCGACCGCGCCGATTTGGTCGCGCAATTCGCCTTCCAGCGAGCATTTCTTGTCGAACACGGCGCGCGCGGCGGTCATTTCGTCGCGCGCCGTCAAACGGTCGCGCGCCTGCGCGCCAATCGGCTCGCAGGCGAAATCGCCTGAAATCCCGGACGGGACGGCGTTGGCGCCGCGCGCGGCGAAAAGGATCGCCTCGCACAAGGGCTTGGCCTCGCGCACGACTCGCCAGCTCGGGTCGGCGCGCAATTCATCGCGCAGCGCGGCGAGCTGATGCAGCATGGCGCCGAGATCGGGCGCGGATTCGCCCTTCGGCAGAGGGCGCGCCTGCGCTTCGGCGCCGCTGTCGGCCTTCAGCTTCAAGGAGATCGCCTCGGCGTCCAGCGCGTCGCGTCGGCGCAGGGCGTTGGCGCGCTCGGCGGTCGGCCCCTTGAGCGTCTCCTTGATCGTCGCGACGCGCTTTTGCGCCTCCATCGATTTGGCGCGATGCGAGAGGCAGTTGGGACCGCAGGAGGCTCCGAGCCCATCAAGCCCCTTGGAGGCGTCGACGGCGGCCTGCTCTTCCTGTTTCGCGGTCGTCTCCAAGCCGGAGATCTCTTCCTGCTTGGCCTTGATGATCGCGTCGAGATCGGCGGCGCCGCGCTCCAATTGCTGTATCCGCGCCTTTGCGTCGTCGAGCTGCCGGCTCGCCGCCTGGGCCTCGGCGAGATCGGCGGCGGCCCGCCGCGCGGCTTCCGCGACGACGCGCTGGCGAGCCTCCTGGCTTTTGCGAATCGACTCGCGCAAGGTCGCGTCCGCCGTGCGCGCCGTCTCGCTCAGCGCCTCGAGTTGATCGAGATAGCTTTTGAATCCGGGCGTCGCCTCGAGTTGCGCGGTGTTTTCGTCGTAGCGCGCGGCGACTTCCTTGGCGGTCGGCAACACGATGTCGGCGGCAAGCTCCATCGGTTGCAGTTCGCCGACGATCTTCTTCGACGAGAGTTTGAAAATATTGTTGTAGTAGTAAGTGAAGGAAAAGAACGCGGAGATCGAGAAGACGAAGGCGAACACCAGCGCGGTGATCGAGGTTTTGATGATGACCCGCTCGCGCGCCATGCGCCGCATGGCGATGAGGCTCGCGAGGTCGGCCCCGAGCGACCAGGACGTCGAGGCCAGCATGACAAGGATCGCCGTCGTGGCGATCACCGCGCCGCCAAGCCCGATCCAATCGCCGGGCTCCTTCTGCATGATGTCGACCATGCCGCTGGAGGTCGTGTAAAACACCCAGCAGAGCACCGGCGCGGCGATCGCCATGCCGATGCGGCCAAGGTCCGTCTCGCGCGGCCAGAGCTTTCGCACCGGCGCCGCGAGAGCGGCGAAGAAGCTCGGCCTGAGGTGTTTCGCCGGCGCCGCGCCCGCGCGGGGCTCGGCGACGGGGCCGGAATGGGGTCGGGGCCGCCGCGTCCTCGCTCATGCGGCCGGCCTGTTTGCGGCTTCGGTGCTTTGGCGGGGGCGCGGCGCGGCGCGGCGCGTTATCGGATCAAGCGTCATGCCGCCAATGCTACCACAGGATTTCGCGACCCCGAAAGGGCGGGGTCACACGGTTCGCGGCGGATCGAAACTTGGCGAAAGGTCGCCTCTGTCGCGGAAGCGGCCGGCCGCGGTCAAGGTAAGAAAATTCGCGACCGTGTCATTTCGGTCATATCGCGGCGCGTTTTTCTCCTTTATGAAATGGAGGCAACGTCAACTTCCTTTCGTCATGGTCCCGCGATGTTGTTTCTTTCTCGCCGCAAAATGCTCGCCGGAGCTTCAGTCTCCCTCGCCGCCGGCCTCGCCGGATGCAATAGCGCCCCCGCTCCCACGATCACCGCCGCCGCGGTTCCGGTCCGGCCGCCGCCGCCGCCGGCCACGCATTCCGCCGCCGCCGACGGCGGTCCTTTGAACTACAGCGCGATCTACGCGGAGACGAAGGACGGCCAATTCACGGTCCCCACCGTGAAACTGTCGCAGATCAATCCCACCTTCTTGCGCAAGAATGTCGCTTACGCGACCAAGGAATCTCCGGGCACGATCGTGGTCGATCCCGGCAATCATTTTCTCTACCATGTCGAGGACGGCGGCCGCGCGACCCGCTACGGCGTCGGCGTCGGGCGCGAAGGCTTCGTCTGGGTCGGGGAAGCGACGATCAAAAGCAAGCAGGAATGGCCGGACTGGTATCCGCCCAAGGAGATGATCGAGCGCCGGCCGGACCTCAAGAGAGAGGTGGTCGAACTGCAAAGCGGCGTCGGCATGCACGGCGGACCCGCCAACCCGCTCGGCGCCCGCGCCATGTATCTGTGGCAGGGCGACCAGGACACGCTGTTTCGCATCCACGGCACGAACGAGCCCTGGACCATCGGCCTCAGCCAATCCTCGGGCTGCATCCGCATGATCAACCAGGACGCGATCGACCTCTATCAGAACACGCCGGTCGGAACGCGGGTCGTGGTGCTCGCGTCGCGCGGAGCCGTGCCGGTCAAGCTCGCGCGCGGGTGAAGGCGCGACGCGGCGGAGCTAACCCCGCGATCTCGCGTCGGTGAGCGGCGTCAAAACCGCGCGCCGGCTCGCGCTCGCGGGCTTACCGCGGAAGATCAACCGCTTGCACCAACCGGTCAGCGGCAGCTCGATGAACTTGTACGTGACATAGCCCCCAAGCGCCGCGGCCCCGAGGCCGAGCAGTACCAGGGGCGTTCCGACGAGCGGGCTCTCGACGGGAACGCGCAGGAACCGCATCGCGCCGTTCAACGCGGAGAGAATAATCGGGTTCACGAGATAAATGGAATAGGACGAGTCGCCCAGCGTTTTCATGAATTCGATCTTCGGCAGTCTGTTCGCGGCCTCCAAAGTGAGCACGCCGCAGACCAGCAAAGCGGCGGGACCGCCCTGCGTGAATGTCTCGAAATCACTATTTTTGAGATGAAAATAAGGAAGCCCCGCGGCGCCGAGCACGGCCATCGCCAGGCCGATCCAAGGGCTGATTCTCGCGAGAAACCCGTTCACATAAAGGTAGCCGAGGACCGAGCCGGCGACGAATTCGAGAATGATCGGATTTTCGTAAACGCGCAACACCGGCGCTTGCGGGTCCGAGACCACGAACAGAAAACTCACGGCGATTCCATAAGCGACGAGCAAGGCGAGGCGCTTGCCGGTCGACGAAACAAACAGCAGCGCCGCGAACAGGAAATAGAAATACATCTCGTAATTCAACGTATATCCAGGCCTCAGCAGCGGCACGTTCGTGCCCGTTCCCGGATTTACGTGCGGGATGAACAGCATGGATTGAACGATATGAGAAAATACGACTTCGTTCGCCCTTCCGTATCCGGAAGCCAAAAATAGGATCAGATACAATATCGTCGCCAGCCAGTACAGCGGCACGATCCTGATGATCCGGCGCAATAAAAATGTTCGCGACGACATGCTGTTGTCCTTCGTCACGAAGAACATCACGAAGCCGCTGATCACGAAAAAAACGTCTATGCCGCAGTCGCCGAAATCCCGAGCGAGGCTCGATGGCCAAGCGAAAGTCGGCATATTGACCGAAGTGTGAAAAAGCGCCACCGACATCGCGGCGACGCCACGCAAATATTGTATGCTGACAACTTCCGCCTTGTTCGCGGTGGATCGGCTGTTCATCAAGCGCCTCGAATGCTGGCCCGCCATGCGACCGCGCGCGAATGCTATCAGAGCGAGCGGGTTCAAAGCAGTCGGATCGCCGCTTAACCCTAACGCCCGGCCCGGCATGGCGAAGCGTCGCGAAACTCTTGCGCGCTGGCCCAGTCGACGATCCGCGCGGCGACTTCGCCAAAACGATTAGCGGCATATTTACCCTGTCATGCTGAAAGGAAGGGTCGCCAATCGGCGTTCGCCAGGCGCGGGCGAGAGAGCGGACCCGCCTCGACGCGATTGCGCGAAAGCGCCCGTCTTAACGGTTTACGGTGGTTTCGAAACATGCCCGGCGTCGAACACCAAAACTCCGGGCGGGCGCGCCAGCGCCATAAGGGCCATCGACACGTTTTCGCCCGGCGCGCCGATTAGTGCGCGAGGACTGTTATTTTTCGCGATACTCGCGCTCACCTGCATTTCTCTCTCGCCGTTCCCCGACCTCGGCGACGCGCGGCTTCTCGAACTTGGCGACGGCAATGAAACCGTCACTTATTTCTTGTTTTTCGTCTTCGCCGTGATCGCGACGATCATCGCCTGGCGCTCGGATTGGCCGGCGTTGAAAAGCCTTTTTATTCCGAGCTACGTCGGAATGTTCGGCTGGGTCGGAGTCACCTGCGTCATTTCGCAAGATCCGCTGACATCGAGCAAACGCGCGGTCATGCTCGTCTTCGTCGTCCTGTGCGGCGCGACGCTGTTCCTTCTGCCGCGCGATCGCGACGAATTGACCCGCCTGCTCAGCTGGTTCGCCCTACTGATCATCGGACTGTCCTATTTCGGCGTTTTTTTCATGCCGGAATATTCGATCCATCAGGCGACCGACCTTGGAGAGCCTCAACTCGCCGGCGACTGGCGCGGCGTGTTCGGACACAAGAACATGGCCAGCGCCGTCTTTGCCTTTCTGGCCTTTATCGGCCTGTTCGTTCGAACGGAACGGCCCGCCGAGGGCTGGATCATTTTCGTCTTGTCGGTCGTCTTCATCATCGCCTCGGGAGGCAAAAGCTCGACGGCCATATTCCTGGCGACGATCGTGATCTCTTATGTCGCGGCGCGCATATCCAATTTCGCCCTTTGGGCGCTCCTTGTCGGCGCGCCGCTCGTGGGCCTCAATCTCCTTGGAATAGGCTCCGTGCTTTGGCCCTCGCTCGCGTCGATAACCTCCGCGTTGCCCCTGGATTCCTCATTCACCGGACGCGCCGACGTCTGGGCCTATGCGCTGCCAAGGACGACCGAAACCCCGATATTCGGCCATGGCTTTCTGGCCTTCTGGAATACGGCGGCGATGCTTTACGGCGCCGAGCAAAACACCGAATGGGCCAGCACGGCGTCGCATGCCCATAACGCCTATCTCGACGCGGTTCTCTCGATGGGCTTCCCCGGACTCTTGCTTTTTCTCGCGGCTTTCGTGGTCCAGCCGGCGCTCGACATAAGGCGCGCCCTCGCGCGCGGAGAGGAGCCCGCGCTCACCTTGATGTTCCAGCAGACCTGGATGTTCACCCTATATCTCAGCGCGTTCGAGAGCTTTTTTTTCAATCGCGCGCATCCGAACTGGGTCACGTTTCTGTTCGCCGTGTTCAGCCTCCATTATTTGGCCCGGTTCAAGGTCGCCCGGTCGGCCGACGCGCGCTCGCCGCCGCGTTCCTAGATGGCGTAACGGGCGCGGGCTTCGGCTTTGCGGCGTAGCGTCGAGCGTCCCGTTCGCCGAATGCCGCCTAAGCCCCGACAGGCTCCATCGCGGGTTCAAGCTCCGGCGAGACTCGGCGGACGGCTCGGCGCAGGCTGATCGGGCGGAAGAGCTGCTTGGTCGCCTCGACGACATGAACGCCGCCGCCTGGAAGAGAGAAGCGCCCGGCGATGCGTTCGAAGGCGGGCGCCGAGCGCAACAACGACGGGCGCGCGAAGGGCGGCACATAAAGAGCTTCGCCCCAGAATATCGGCAAGAACAAAGATTCCTGCAACAAATCGTGCAATTGGCCCCTCGAATAGGGATGGCCATGGCCAAAGGGAGTGGTGTCCAGCCGGGCCCATAGGCCCGTGCGGCTCGGCGCGATGATGATGACTCGCCCGCCCGGCGCCAAAATGCGCCAGACCTCCTCCAAAAGGTCGCGTGGATGCTCGCCCGTCTCGAGCGCGTGGATAATCAGAATCCTATCCATGGCGGCGTCGGGCAGCGGCATCATCGTGGCGTCGACCAGCGCGGAGGAGGATCGGCCATTGAGCGGCCAGTGAATCACGCCTTGGGCGGCCGGCATGAACGCCAGCGCGCGTTCCGCCTGCGCCTTGAAATCCTCGAGATAGGGCGTGGCGTAGCCAATGCCGAGAACGCGCAGCCCCGTCGTCTGGCTCTCCCAGCGCGCGCGCAGCACGCGCGACACCAGCCGCCGCGCGACCTCCCCGAGCGGCGAATCGTAAAAGGCCCGTAGATCCACAACATCTAGCGACATGGTCCGATCATTGGCTGAAACCCAATCCAATGCAAGGCGGTTCGCGCCGCCGTGAATCCCGCCGTTTGACGCTCATTCGGCGCGTTCCGGCTCCGGGGAGTTGCAAACGCGCCCCGCGGCGGCGATCGTCGCGGCGGCTCGGATTCCCCCGGGGCCAAATCATGAATGTTTCGCGCCAATAAACTCGGCGTCCTGCTTGATCGACGCCCTCGGCGCGTGTTATCTGGCGTCGACGCTGCATCCGCCGGACCAGGCTCATGCCTGGGGGACTAAGGTGGGGGCCGCGCGCCGGAGAGGTGGCAGAGTGGTTGAATGCACCGCACTCGAAATGCGGCATACGGGCAACCGTATCGGGGGTTCAAATCCCTCCCTCTCCGCCAGGCGTCCAAAAAGATCAACAAAACTCGCAGGTTTATGATATTGCGAGGGTTCTAGCCGCCCGATTGGCACGCACGGGTGGCACACATGGCCGTTGCGATGACCCGTCCGTGGAAGCATCCGAAGTCTGGAATTTTTTGGCTGCGCAGGCGCGTGCCGGACGACTTGCTGGCGGCCGTCGGCAAGCGCGCGGAAGAATTCAGCCTGCTTACGCGCGACCCGGCGGACGCCAAGCGGCTCAGCGCTTGCAACCAGTCGCGCTTCAATCCTGTGGTGGGCAGGTAAGCGTCGTTACACTAAATGCAAGCTCTGGTCCCCACGCCATCCACATCGCGAACCGAGGAGTCAGCATGATGCGGACAGCGGTCTTTAAATATCGGGGCTGAAGTGGTTTCAGGGGCGGGCGCCCGTTGCTCCGTCCCCGGCGCCGACCTGCTCGGTCGCCCTCCTGATTCTCGGCGACGCGGTTCGATTCTTGCTCGGTACTCGCAAATTTTCTCTCGCTAAAGCGGTCTCACGGCTACCCTTCCGCCGAAACGATGCACATATTCAAACCAATGAGTTCTCGCGCCATCGGCGCGATAGTCGGAGAGGCGGTAGGACATGATTGGGGTCAAGATGGTGAAACAGCCAGAACGGTGAATGCCCATTCAGCCTAACGGGCGCTCCCGCCTATCAGGCTTTAGTTCCGGACGATGAATGGTGTGGCGATGAAACAGAGTGACGTTTTCGCTGACTTCACACAATCCTACAGAGAGCGGCAAGCGACGGAGATGTCGCTTGCCACATATCTTGATCTGTGCCGCACGGATCCCAAGGCTTACGCCAGCGCCGCCGAGCGGATCCTGCACGCGATCGGCGATCCTGAGTTCCTTGACACCTCCAAGGATCAGCGGTTGGGTCGCATCTTTATGAACAGGACCATTCGGGTCTATCCGGCCTTCGCCGAATTTTTTGGCATGGAAGAAACGATTGAACGCATCGTCAGTTTCTTCCGTCATGCGGCGCAGGGCCTCGAGGAGCGCAAACAGATACTCTACTTGCTCGGTCCCGTCGGTGGCGGAAAATCGTCGCTGGCGGAACGGCTCAAAGCGTTGATGGAGGTCAACCCCATTTATGTGTTGAAGGCCAACGATCAACTTAGCCCGGTCTTCGAGAGTCCGCTCGGCCTGTTCAATCCAGTGGAAGCTGGGCAGGTCTTGGAAGAGCGATACGGCATTCCGCGTCGTCGGCTCGGCGCGCCGATGAGTCCATGGTGCCTCAAACGGCTCGATGAATTCGGCGGAGACATCACGAGGTTTACCGTCGTGAAGGTTTCGCCGTCGCGGCTTCGGCAGGTCGCCATCGCCAAGACAGAACCCGGCGACGAGAACAATCAGGATATCTCGTCCCTTGTCGGCAAGGTGGATATCCGCAAACTGGAAGCGCTCGCGCAGGCCGATCCCGACGCTTACAGCTACTCAGGGGGGCTAAACCGCGCGAACCAGGGATTGCTCGAGTTCGTCGAGATGTTCAAGGCGCCGATCAAGATGCTGCATCCGCTGCTGACCGCGACGCAGGAAGGCAACTACATCGGCACTGAAAACATCGGCGCCATTCCCTTTTCGGGAATCGTCATGGCGCATTCGAACGAGGCCGAATGGCAAGCGTTCAAGGCTAACCGAAACAACGAGGCGTTTATCGACCGCATCTACGTAATCAAGGTGCCCTACTGCCTTCGGGTCACCGAAGAACAGCGAATCTACGAGAAACTGCTCAGGGGATCGGAACTCGCGAACGCAAGCTGCGCGCCGAACACTCTGGAGATGCTCGCGAGATTCATTGTGCTTTCCCGACTGAGCCCGCACGCGAATTCGACGCCGTTCTCGAAAATGCGGGTCTATGACGGTGAAAGTCTGCGCGATGTTGATCCGCGCGCGCGCAGCGTGCTGGAATATCGGGAAGCGGCCGGCATCGACGAAGGCATGAACGGGCTTTCGACGCGCTTCGCGTTCAAGGTTCTCGCGGCGACGTTCAATCATGACACCGTGGAGATCGCGGCGGACCCCGTTCATCTCATGTATGTGCTCGAACAAGCGCTTCGGCGCGAACAGCTTCCCGCGGAAACCGAGAAGCGCTACCTGGAGTTTATAAAGGGCGATCTCGCGCCGCGTTATGCGGAATTCATCGGAAACGAGATCCAAAAAGCCTATCTCGAATCCTATCAGGATTACGGCCAGAACCTGTTTGATCGTTATATCGATTATGCGGACGCCTGGATCGAGGATCAGGATTTCAAGGACCCTGACACGGGACAGTTGCTGGATCGGGAGCTCTTGAATCAAGAGCTTACGAAGGTCGAGAAACCCGCGGGAATCGCGAATCCTAAGGATTTCCGTAACGAAGTCGTGAAGTTCGCTTTGCGCTGGCGGGCGTCGAACAAGGGTCGCAATCCTTCCTGGGCGAGCTATGAGAAGATACGCGAAGTGATCGAGAAAAGAATGTTCTCTCAAGTCGAGGATCTGCTGCCCGTTATTAGCTTCGCGACGAAGAAGGATACCGATAGTGAGAACAAACATGGCGAATTCGTCAGTCGAATGGTTGCGCGCGGTTACACCGAACGGCAAGTGCGCCGTCTCGTGGAGTGGTACATGCGCGTAAAGCAAGCGAGTTGATCGTGGCGCGCCGCGGAGAACAGGACGCGAGCAACAACTGGTAAGTGGTGGGAGCCATGCGCATTGTCGATCGCCGCCTGAATCCGGGAGGCAAGAGCTTTGAAAATCGTCAGCGCTTCCTGCGGCGCGCAAAGGACATGGTGGAGCGCGCGGTTCGCGACGCCACGCGAGATCGAGCCATCGGCGACTTGGAAAGGCCCGGCGAGGTTACGATCCCGGCGGAAGGCACGAGAGAGCCGTATTTCCAACATGTGCGGGGCAACCGTCGCGATGTAATCCTGCCAGGCAATCGCGAATATGTTGAAGGCGATCTCATAGACCGCCCGAAGGACGGCGAGGAAAATTCCGGCGGCGCCATGGGCCTGGACGACAATCAGGAGGACGCATTCAGATTCGTTCTTACCCGGGACGAATTTCTGCGCATTTTTCTGGATGACCTGGAATTGCCCGATCTCGCCAAGCGACGAATGGTCGGCGCTCAAAAAGAGGGAGTGCGGCGCGCCGGTTACACAACGACGGGAACCCCGGCGAACCTCTCGTTGGGACGGACGATGCGGATGTCGCTCGCTCGACGCATCGCATTGGGAAGACCCGGGAGTGACGCGATCGAGCGATTGGAGGCGGAACTCGCCGCCGCAACCTTGTCGCAAGACGCGGCGGTCGATCGACTTCAAAAGGAACTGGACATAGCGCGCGAGCGACGGCTTCACATCTCATACCTCGATCCCGTCGATTTGCGTTATCGTCGCTTCGAGCGTTTCCCGAGACCGGTCGCGCAAGCCGTCATGTTCTGCCTGATGGACGTCTCCGGTTCGATGACCGCGCACATGAAGGACTTGGCGAAGCGTTTCTTCATGTTGCTGCATGTGTTCCTGACTCGCCGCTATACCCGCGTCGAACTTGTTTTCATCAGACACACGGACAAGGCCCAGGAGGTCGACGAGGAGGCGTTTTTCCGCTCGGTCGAAACCGGCGGCACGCTGGTGTCTTCGGCCTTTGTGGAAATGGCGCGCATCGTAAAGGACCGTTACGATCCCGCGAGTTGGAATATTTACGCCGCGCAGGCGTCCGACGGCGACAATCTCCCGAGCGACAATGAGCAGACGCGGGAGTTGCTGCAAGAGGTGATCCTGCCCCTGTGTCAGTATTTCGCCTATGTGGAAGTCGCCGATCCCAACGCCGACATGTCCGGTCCCGCGGCGCATGAGAGCCAGAGCTCATTGTGGTTGGCCTACGCGAGGCTGCGAAGTCAGAAAGCGGCGTTCCAGATGCGACGCGTCTCGCGCCGCGACCATATCTATCCGGTGTTCCGGCAATTATTCCAACGCCGAGGCGTCAGCGCCGGGGAGACTTCGCGATGAACGACAGCTCCCTTCTTTTCGATGGCAATGATTGGGATTTCCAAACGATCCAACGAATTCATGAAGCGGTCGCCCGCATTGCGGACGAGGAGCTCGGCCTGGATATTTTCCCAAATCAGATCGAAGTCATCACGGCCGAGCAAATGCTGGACGCCTATGCGTCGGCCGGCATGCCGCTGTTCTATCGGCACTGGTCCTTCGGCAAGCGATTTGCGCAGCACGAGGGCGTCTACCGCGTGGGATTGCAGGGCCTCGCCTATGAAATAGTGATCAACTCCAACCCTTGCATAAGCTACATCATGGAGGAGAACACCGCCACGATGCAGGCTCTGGTGATTGCTCACGCGGCATTCGGGCACAATCACTTTTTCAAGAACAATTATCAATTCCGTCAGTGGACGGACCCCGGCAGTATTCTGGATTATCTCGCTTACGCCAAAAACTATATCGCGAACTGCGAGGAGCGCTATGGCGAGTCCGAGGTAGAGCGGTTGCTCGACGCCGCGCATGCATTGATGCCGCAGGGCATAGACCATTATCCGCGCAAGAAGCCGCTCGATCTGCGCTCGGAAGAGAAGCGCGAGCGGGACCGTATGCAGGAGCGCGAAAGACTTTACAACGACCTCTGGCGAACCGTGCCGGGAAGCTCGCGGGACGCCTCGGCGACGGCGGTGGATCGTCGCCGCACAATGCTACGCCTGCCGCAGGAAAACATCCTCTATTTCCTCGAGAAGACGGCGCCGAAACTCCATCCCTGGCAGCGCGAAGTGTTGCGCATTGTCAGACTGATCGCACAATATTTTTACCCGCAGCAGCTGACGAAAGTCATGAACGAGGGCTGCGCGACCTATTGCCATTACCGCATTATGAACACTCTGCACGAGACGCGGCGGATTAGCGACGGCAGCTTCCTTGAGTTTCTGCGATCGCACACCAACGTAATTCGCCAACCAGACTGTTACGATCGCGCCTATAGCGGGTTAAACCCTTACGCGCTGGGTTTCGATATGATGAGGGATCTCGCGCGCATCGTGCTGCGACCGACGGAGGAGGATCGGGCGTGGTTTCCCGAGATAGCTGGCCGAGGTGACGAGATGGCGGTGCTTCGCGACATCTGGGCCAATTACCGAGACGACAGTTTCATCGCCCAATTCTTAAGTCCAAATCTCATCCGCAAGTGGCGGCTGTTCCATATCGTCGATGAAGACGATGCTCCGCAATTGGAGGTGAGCGCGATCCATAATGAGCGCGGCTACCGGGATCTGAGGCGAAGCCTCGCCGCCGAGTACGAAGTCGGGCAAAAAATCCCCGACATCCAGGTCGTGGATGTGGACCTCGCTGGCAGTCGCAAGCTCGTAATGCGTCACAGAGTGGTCGATGGCAAGCTCCTCGAGGTCGGCAACGCTTCGCTTGTTCTGGGGCAAATCGCCAATCTCTGGGGATATGAGATTTTGCTCGAAGAGATCGACGCCACGTCCGAGGAGGTCTTGAAAGCACATATGGCGTCGCCGGCAATGCATTAGCGCCGCGCCGACCATTTGTTAGCGCCAGGCGCTTTCCCTCCTCATATCCGAAATCCGCGAGGCAATTAGGCGCCAATCAGCGAGCACAGGAAGCGATTGACAAAAAGGCGAGGCGGAGTCCTTCGATCCGCGGATTCGAAAATGCGCCTTGCGACGACCAAAAACAAATTGTAGCGTTGAACCTCCAAAAGACCACCATATCTGGGGGAACAGAGCGGGACTCAACGTCGGTGAGCGATTCGGGCGCGATTCGTTCGCAGCCTGTTCGGAAGTTAAATCGTCTCGACACGAAAGCTCCGATATGAAACATCATCGCAGGCCGGGAACACGAATTTCGTGAGCGCCCGCCGCGAAATCGCTTCGACCGCGGCGCGGCCAAGCCAGGGTCGCGAGGAGCCTAACGGTTAACTCGGCGGGAGAGCCAGCTGGAAACCATGCAGGATCTGCTTGGCGGGCCGCCGGCGGCGCGATGGGCGCCGGGCCGGATCGAGGGCGCGCGGCGGGACGGGGTTTGCGCGGTGCTCGGCCCCACGAACACCGGAAAGACCCATCACGCCATCGAACGGATGCTTTCATTTCGGACCGGGATGATCGGCTTGCCGCTGCGCCTCTTGGCGCGCGAGGTTTATACCCGCGTCGCGCAACGGGTCGGCGCGGAAAATGTCGCGCTGGTGACCGGCGAGGAGAAAATCAAACCGCGCGCCCCAAGCTACTGGATCGCCACCGTCGAGGCGATGCCGCGCGATCTAAACGTCGATTTCGTCGCGATCGACGAGGTGCAGCTCGCGGCGGATTTCGATCGCGGCCATGTCTTCACCGACCGCCTGCTGCGCTGGCGCGGCCGACAGGAGACGCTGTTGATCGGCGCCGGCGTCATGGCGCCGCTGATCGAACGATTTTTGCCGGGCGCCCCGATTTTCTCGCGCCCGCGCCTGTCGCGCCTCGCTTACGCCGGCCAGCGCAAGATCGCCCGTTTGCCGCCGCGCAGCGCCATTGTGGCCTTTTCGGCCGAGGATGTTTACGCCATCGCGGAATGGATCAAGCGTCAAAAGGGCGGCGCGGCTGTCGTGATCGGCGCGCTCAGCCCCAAGACCCGCAACGCCCAGGTCGAGCTTTATCAGAATGGCGAGGTGGACTATATCGTCGCCACCGACGCGATCGGCATGGGCCTCAATCTCGACATCGACCATATCGCTTTCGCCGCCGATCAGAAATTCGACGGATGGCGCTTTCGTCGCCTCGCCGCCGCTGAATTTGGCCAGATCGCCGGACGGGCGGGGCGCCACATGAACGACGGCACCTTTGGAACGACGGGGCGCTGCCCGCCTTTCGACGAGGACTTGATCGAGGCGCTGGAGGAACATTGCTTCGACCCCGTGACGACTCTGCAATGGCGCAACCCGGAACTCGATTTTTCCTCGCTCGAAGCGCTCGCGGCCTCGCTCGACGTTTTGCCGAGCAACCCTTGTCTCGCCCGCGCGCCGGCGCGGGAGGACCAGCTGGCGCTGGAGGCCTTGTGCCGCGACGACCATGTTCGCCGCAACGCCAAGACTCCGGCGGATATAGCGAGACTGTGGGAGGCGTGCCAGATTCCCGACTATCGCAAGACCTCGCCGGCGGCGCACGCCGAGCTCGCGACGACGATTTTTGGCTTCGTCGTCCGGCGCGGCAAAATCCCCGACGACTGGATGGCCCGCCAATTCGCGGTCGCCGATCGCGTCGACGGCGACATCGCGACCCTTGCCAACCGCCTCGCGCAGGTGCGAACATGGAGCTTCGTCGCCCATCGTTCCGGGTGGCTGGAAAATTCCGACCATTGGCAGAGCGTCGCGCGTCAGGTAGAGGACAGGATATCCGACGCGCTTCACGATCGTCTCACCCAGCGTTTCGTCGATCGCCGCACCAGCGTGCTGATGCGCTGTCTTAGAGAGAATGCAATGCTCGAAGCCGAAATTACCGCAGCCGGCGACGTTATCGTCGAAGGTCAGCATGTCGGATCTTTGCAAGGTTTCCGTTTCACGGCCGATCCGGGGGCGGCGGGCGAAGCCGCCAAGGCTCTGAACGCCGCGGCGCAAAAGGCCCTCGCCAGCGAGTTCGACGCCCGCGCGACCCGTATCTTCGACGCCGTGGACGACGCCTTCGTGCTCGGCAACGACGGGACGATCCGCTGGCTGGGCGAACCGGTCGGCAAGATCGCGCAAGGGTCCGGGGTTCTCAAGCCGACCGCGCATGTGCTCGCCGACGAGCACCTGACCGGCGCGGTCCTGGATAAGGTGAAGCAGCGTCTGGAGCTGTGGCTGTCGCAACGGGTCAAGAAACTGCTCGGCGCGCTGGAACAGCTCGAATCGGGCGAGGGACTCTCGGGCGCGGTGCGCGGCGTCGCCTTCCAGATCGCGGAAGAGCTGGGCGTGCTTGAGCGCGGTCGAGTCGCCAAGGAAATCAAGAACTTCTCGCAAGAAGACCGCGCCGCGCTGCGCAAGCTCGGCGTTCGTTTCGGCGCCTATCACCTTTATCTGCCGCTGCTTTTGAAGCCGGCGCCGCGCGCGCTCGCCGCGCTGCTGTGGGCGTTGCGCCATGGCGGGCTGGAAAACATCAAGGGGCTGGAGGAGGCTCCGCATCTCGCCGCCTCGGGCCGCACCTCCTTCGCCGCGGATCCCGCCATCGCCAAAGGGTTTTATCGCGCGGCGGGCTATCGTCTTTGCGGCGAGCGCGTGGTGCGCGTCGATATTCTCGAACGCCTCGCCGATCTTATCCGTCCCGCCATAGCTTATAGACCGGGCGTCAGCGTTGGCGAACCGCCGACTGGCGCCGCCGACGCCGACGGTTTCGTCGTCACGGTCGCGATGACCTCGCTGACTGGCTGCGCGGGCGACGCCTTCTCCTCGATTTTGCGCTCGCTCGGTTACGCCAGCGCGAAACGTCCTGGCCCAGCGATCACCGCGCCGCTGATCATGGCGGCCCCCATGCAGCCGCTCACGCCGGTCGCGGCGGAAGACGCCTCGGATTCGCCGGTTGCGGAGACCGAGCAAGGAGAGCAGGCCGAGCCCGCCGCGAGCGAATTGGCCGAGCCAGTTCCCGCGCCGGAAGCCGAGGTCGCGCCGCCCCAAGCGGTCGAAAGCCAAGCGGTCGAAAGCATTGAGAGCGAGCCCGCCGAGGCCGCGCAAGCGGAGGAGACGACGCCCGCCACGACCGAGCCGGCCGCGGAGACGTCCGCTCCTCCTCCAGAACAAGTCGAGGCTTCGGCCGCCGCGTCCGAGGAAGCTCCAGTGGTGGAAACCGCCGAAGCGGCCGTGCTGATCGAAGTATGGTCGCCGCAGCGCCACGTTCCGCAGCAGCGCCGCCATGAAGGCGAGCGCAGACCGCGACGCGCGGAGACGGGCGGCGAGCCGTCGCGGCACGAGCCGCCGCGCGAAGGCGAGTCGCGAGAAGCGCGTCCCCAGGCCGAGTCGCCTCGCGGCGAGCGCTCTCAAGGCGAGCGCCCGGCGAGGAACCATCCGCGCGCCGACGCGCCGAAGGGCGGTTTCCGGTCCGGCGGCAAGCCAGGCCAGGGTTCGCGCCCCGATCAGCGGGACAATCGCGGACCGAGGGACGAGAGCCGCCCTCGTCCGGGCGCAGCCAGTGTTCCGCCGCAAAGACGCGAGCGCCTGCCGGATCCGGATTCGCCCTTCGCAAAGCTGCTGGCGCTGAAGGCCGAACTGGAGAAAAAGGGAAAAAGCTGAGGCGTCACGGTGTTTTCGAGCGACTCGCGCGCCTGTTCGCTGTAAGAAAACGCGTCAAAACACGAACCCGGCGTCATCGGGCGTTCGCGCGGCGGACGCCGACCTAACCTTTTGCCCGCGCGTTCAATCGAAAGGCGGCTTATGACCAAAATCCTCCCGGTTATCATGTGTGGCGGATCTGGAACGCGCGTGTGGCCCGAGTCCCGGGAAACGCTGCCCAAGCAATTTATTCCGCTGATCGGGGAACGGTCGACCTTTCAGACGACAATGCAGATGCTGGATGATCCGGCCTTCGAGCGGCCCATCGTGATTTCGAGCGTCGATTACCGCTTTTTGCTAACCGACCAGCTTCGCGAGATCGGCGCGAAGGCTGACATCGTGCTGGAGCCGATGCGGCGCGATTCCGGTCCCGCCGTGGCGGTGGCGGCGGGGCTCGCCGCGCGACGCTCGCCCGGAACGGTCGTGGTGGTTCTGGCCGCCGATCATGTCGTGCGCGACCAGCCCGGACTCGTCGATCTGTGCAAGAAGGCGGCGGCGGCGGCGCGGGAGGGTTACATCGTCACATTGGGCGTCAAACCCGATTCGCCGGCGACCGGTTACGGCTATCTGCGCGCGGGCGCGCCGCTGACGCCGGGCGGCGACGTGCTGAAACTCGAAGCCTTCGTCGAAAAGCCGGACCGCGCCACCGCGCAAGGCTACGTCGACGCCGGCTATTACTGGAACAGCGGCAATTTCATTTTCCGCGCGGACGTGATGCAGGCCGAGATCGCCAAATTCGAGCCGGAGATTTTCGCGGCGGCCGAGGCGGCGATCGAGGCGGCGACGACGGATCTGGGCTTTCTGGTGCTCGACGCGGCCGCCTTCGAACAAGCGCCGCAGAAGTCGATCGATTACGCGGTGATGGAGAAAACCCAGCAGGCGGCGCTGATCCCGGCCGACATCGGCTGGTCGGACGTCGGCAGTTGGCGCGCGGTGTGGGAATTGTCGGACCGCGACGCGCATGGCAATTCGGTGCGCGGCAATGGCATCGTGATGGACGCTACAAACGTGCATGTGCGCTCGGACGAGACACTGACCACGATCGTCGGCGTCAACGACGTGATCGTGGTGACGACGCAGGACGCCGTGCTGGTGCTGCACCAGGATCACGGCGACAAAGTTAAGCAGCTCGTGGCGCAACTGAAGCGCGAGAACCGGCGCGAGGCGGGCGAGCACAAGCGGATTTTCCGCCCCTGGGGCTATTATCAATCGGTTGACGCCGGCTCGCGCTATCAGGTCAAGCGCATCGTGGTGAAGCCCGGAGAGCGGCTGTCGCTGCAGAAGCATTTTCACCGCGCGGAGCATTGGATCGTCGTGAAGGGCACGGCGGAAGTCGGCCGCGACGCCGAGACGCATCTCGTGCATGAGAACGAGTCGATCTACCTGCCGATCGGCTGCAAGCATCGGCTCAGCAATCCCGGCAAGATCGACCTCGAACTGATCGAGGTGCAGACGGGTTCCTATCTGGGCGAGGACGACATCGTCCGTTTCCAGGACGCCTATAACCGGGGCTGACACCGCTTTGGGGAACCGCCGTGCCGCGCGTAATCGTCAAAATCTGCGGCCTGTCGACGGCGCCGACGCTGGAGGCCGCGATCGGCGCCGGCGCCGATATGGCGGGCTTCGTGTTCCATGAAAAGAGCCCGCGTCATATCGACCTCGGGACGGCGCGGAGCCTTGGCGCGCTCGCGGCCGGCCGGATCAAGAAAGTGGCGCTGACGGTCGACGCCGACGACGATGCGCTGGGCGCCGTGGTCGAGGCGCTGTCGCCCGACTATCTGCAACTCCATGGCTCCGAATCGCCGGCCAGGGTCGAGGCCGTGAAGGCGCGCTTTGGCCTGCCGGCGATCAAGGCGATCGGCGTGGCGACCGAGAACGACGTTCGAAAGGCGAAGGATTTCGCCAGCGCGGACATTGTTCTTTTCGACGCCAAGCCGGCGCCGGGCGCGGGGCTTCCCGGCGGCGCGGGAGTGGTCTTCGACTGGCTTTTGCTGCGCGATATAAGCGCGGCAAACTGGATGCTGTCGGGCGGGTTGAGCCCGGAAAACCTCGCGGAGGCCCTCAAAGCGACGGGCGCGCCCGGGGTCGATGTGTCGTCGGGCGTCGAGAGCGCGCGGGGAATCAAGGACGTTTCGCGCATCAACGCCTTCGTCGGCGCGGCGCGCGCGCTTTCATCGCCGGCGGCAAAGGTCTAAAAGAGCTGAAAATCCACCCCTTCGAGGATCGCCCGTTGAACCAGATCGCGCCCAATTCCTTCCGCAACGGTCCCGACGAAAACGGCCGCTTCGGCATTTTCGGCGGCCGCTTCGTCGCCGAGACCCTGATGCCGCTGGTGCTCGACCTCGAACAGGCCTATGCGCGAGCCAAGGTCGATCCCGCCTTTCACGCCGAGCTGCAAGGGCTGCACAAGCATTACGTCGGGCGGCCGAGCCCGCTCTATTTCGCCGAGCGAATCACCGAATATGTGCGCGCGCAAGCCGGCGAGGGTTTGGGCGCCAAGGTCTATTTCAAGCGCGACGAGCTCAACCACACCGGCGCGCACAAAATCAACAATGTGCTCGGGCAGATTCTGCTGGCGCGGCGCATGGGCAAGCAGCGCATCATCGCGGAGACGGGCGCCGGCCAGCATGGCGTCGCCACCGCCACCGCCTGCGCGCGCTTCGGGCTCAAATGCGTGGTCTATATGGGCGCGGTCGATGTCGAGCGGCAGAAGCCCAACGTTTTCCGCATGAAGATGCTGGGCGCCGAGGTGATTCCGGTGCAGTCGGGCGCGCGCACCTTGAAGGACGCGATGAACGAGGCGCTGCGCGATTGGGTGACCAATGTCGCCGACACTTTTTACTGCATCGGCACGGCGGCGGGGCCGCACCCCTATCCGGCGATGGTGCGCGATTTCCAGTCGATCATCGGCACGGAAACGCGCGCGCAAATGCAGGAGATGGAAGGCCGCCTGCCCGATTCATTGGTCGCCTGCATCGGCGGCGGCTCCAACGCGATCGGGCTGTTTCACCCCTTCCTCGACGACGCCGGCATTGAGATTTACGGGGTCGAGGCGGCGGGACACGGCGTCGACGTGCCGAACGGCCACGCGGCGTCGCTGACCGGCGGGCGCCCTGGCGTGCTGCACGGCAACCGCACCTATCTGCTGATGGACGACGACGGCCAGATATTGGAGGGCCATTCGATTTCCGCGGGGCTCGACTATCCCGGCATCGGTCCGGAACACAGCTGGCTGCATGAATCCGGGCGCGTGAAATATCTCAACGCGACCGACAACGAGGCGCTGAACGCCTTTCAGCTTTGCTCGAAGCTGGAGGGCATCATCCCGGCGCTGGAGCCTTCCCACGCGCTGGCCAAGGTGTTCGAACTCGCGCCGCGAAAGCCTAGGGATCACCTGATGGTGATGAACCTGTGCGGCCGCGGCGACAAGGACATTTTCACCGTCGCGGAGATTTTGGGCGGGATGTGAGGGCGGCGGCGCCCTTTCGCGGGCGCCGTTTTTGGCGGGCGGGCGCCCGCGCGAAGCTATTGCTTCGGCGGGTTTTTGTAATCGATCTTCATGCAGTCGGCGCCTATTTCCTTATTGTTCAAAATTCCGGGAGGGAAGCAAAACTGCAGGTCGCCGGTGGAACTGTCGATTTGCCACGCTCCCAGAACCAACTCATATTCACCGCCGCCAGTGGGCCCGGCATGAACCGACGTTTGCACATTGGGCGAAACCGCAAGCACGGATTTGTGATTCTTCGAACGGTCGCAGGTATAAGACATGTATGTCGACCCCTTGAGGATATGAATTATTGTCGTGCAGTAATATATGTTGCGCGTCGTATTATCGAACACGATCGCGCGGAACGTATGGGTCATCGACTCTTTCACGATACCCGAGGTTCCGCTATATGGGAACACCTCGAAAGAAGCCGCGAAGGCGGATTGTGAAACAAAAAACAGAGCCGTCCCCAACAGCAAAACCTTCTTCATGACGGCGCCTTTCGATAAATCAATCCGAGCCTGGCATCGCCGGATCATATGCCGATATACTTCGGGTTCAAAACGCGGCGCCATTCCCCGCTTGGCCTCTTTCCGCCGGCGAGAAACTCGCGAGCGCGCGCAAGAAGACCCAACCGCCGGATAGAAATCCAGGCGGGCGTTCCCTTCGTTGTTGCGGCGCCGCGACGATTGATTTAACAATCAGGGCGGATAGCTCGGCTGTGGGAGGGAAGAGCCATGACGCAAGCCGATACGGACGGCGTGACGGACAAGCGGCCGCTTTCGCCGCATCTGACCGTCTATAAGCCGATGCTGACGATGATGATGTCGATCGCGCATCGCGTTTCCGGCGTCGCGCTTTATCTCGGCGCGTTTCTTCTGGCGCTCTATCTGCTTGGTCTCGCCTTTGGGCCGGGAGCTTTCGGCGCCGTCTCCTGGATCGCCAACGGCTTTATCGGCCATGTGATCGTGTTGGGATTTAGCTGGGCGTTGTTCCACCACCTGCTCGGCGGCGTGCGTCACGCGCTGTGGGACCGGGGCCTTTACATGGACCCCAAGGGCCGCGAACTGCTCGCGCAGGCGACGCTCGGCGGCGGAATCATCCTGACGCTCTTGACCTGGATCCTGTCGACCCTCGCCAATTAGGCCGAAGTTTCATCCGCGACCGCCTGGAGGCAAAAGCGCATGACGTCTCGAACGGAATTCATCAGCGGCAGAACGGGGCGCGGCGCGGCCTATGTGTCGGACGTCTCCGGCGCCGAGCATGACAAATTCATGCGCCTTTCGGCCCAGGCGCTGCTGCCGCTCGGACTGCTGGCGGGCTGGTTCATCATCGGGTTGTCGGGCAAGTCGTTCGAGGCGGCCCGCGCCGAAATTGGCCGGCCTTTCCCGGCGCTCGCGCTGATCGTCTTCATCGCCATCGCCGCGCCGCATGCGCGCAAGGGCGTCGAGTTCGATCATCGAGGACTATGTTCATGACGCGGCGCAAAAAGAAAAGGCGCTCCTTGTCAACAAATGGGCCTCGATCGCCGTCGCGCTCCTGTGGACCTTGGCGATTTTTCTGATCGCGGCGCCAAAATAACCGGTCAATTCTCTATTCGAAAAAGGCGTTCTGATGGTTGCAATGAGCGGAGCTTCGGCGAGCGCCAACATCAATGGCCGGGCCTATGAGATCGTGGATCACAGCTTCGACGTGGTGGTGGTGGGCGCCGGCGGGTCGGGCCTGCGCGCGGCGGTCGGCTGCGCCAAGGCGGGCCTTCGCGCCGCCTGCGTGACAAAGGTGTTTCCGACGCGCTCGCATACGGTCGCGGCGCAGGGCGGCGTCGCGGCGGCGCTCGCCAATATGGGGCCGGACGACTGGAAATGGCATATGTACGACACCGTCAAGGGCTCCGACTGGCTCGGAGACCAGGACGCGATCGAATATTTGTGCCGTAACGCGCCCGCGGCCGTCTACGAACTCGAACATTGGGGCGTGCCCTTTTCGCGCACCGAGGACGGCCGCATCTATCAGCGTCCGTTCGGCGGCATGACGACCGATTTCGGTAAAGGCCCGCCGGCGCAGCGCACCTGCGCCGCCGCCGACCGCACCGGCCACGCCATGTTGCACACGCTCTACGGCCAGGCGCTGAAACACGACACCGAGTTCTTCGTCGAATATTTCGCGCTCGATCTCATCATGGATTCGCGGGGGCGCTGCCTTGGCGTCGTGTGCCTCAAACTCGACGACGGCACGATCCATCGTTTTCGCGCCGGCCTGACAGTGCTGGCCACCGGCGGCTATGGCCGCGCCTATCTTTCCGCCACCTCGGCGCACACCTGCACCGGCGACGGCAACGCCATGGTGCTGCGCGCGGGCCTGCCGTTGCAGGACATGGAGTTCGTGCAGTTCCACCCGACCGGCATTTACGGCGCCGGCTGCCTCATCACCGAGGGCGCGCGTGGCGAGGGCGGTTATCTCACCAATAACGAGGGCGAGCGCTTCATGGAGCGTTACGCGCCGAGCGTGAAGGATCTCGCGCCGCGCGACATGGTCTCGCGCGCGATCACCATGGAGGTGCGCGAGGGCAGAGGCGTCGGCAAGCTTGGGGATCACGCCTATCTGCATCTCGAACATCTCGATCCGGCGATCCTGCATGAGCGCCTGCCCGGCATCTCCGAGAGCGCCAAGATTTTCGCCGGCGTCGACGTGACGCGCGAGCCGATCCCGATCATACCGACCGTGCACTATAATATGGGCGGGATACCCACCAATTATCACGGCGAAGTGCTGACCAAGAAAGGCGCGAACGCCGACGCCGTTGTGCCCGGGTTGATGGCCATTGGCGAGGCGGCTTGCGTTTCCGTGCACGGCGCCAACCGGCTCGGCTCCAATTCGCTGATCGATCTCATCGTGTTCGGCCGCGCCGCGGGCCTTCGCGCGGCGGAACTGGTCAAGCCCGGCGAAACGCTGCCGGAACTGCCCGCGAACAGCGCCGACGCCGCGTTGGCGCGTCTCGACGGCTTTCGTTACGCCAATGGCGGAACTTCGACCGCCGCGTTGCGCGAAAAAATGCAGCGGGCGATGCAGACGCATTGCGCGGTCTATCGCACCGGCGAGGTTCTGGCCGAGGGCGCGACGCAAATCGCCGCCATCTGGAAAGAAAGCGCGGACGTAAAGGTCACGGATCGCTCGCTGATCTGGAACTCCGACCTGATCGAGACGCTGGAGCTCGACAATCTGATCGTCCAAGCGGCGGTGACGATCGAGTCGGCGGCCAACCGCGAGGAATCGCGCGGCGCCCACGCGCGCGAGGATTTTCCGGCGCGAGACGACGCGAAATGGATGAAGCACACGCTGGCGACGATCGACGAGGAAAAGAAGGCGGTGGCGATCGATTACCGCCCGGTGCATTCCTATACGATGACACAAGAAGTGAGTTATATTGAGCCGAAGGCGCGGGTGTATTGATGCGAGCGTGAGGGACGGGTGATGCGGAGGATAGTCGCCGCGCTGCTTGGAGCCTTCGCGCTGCTCGAGGCGAGCCTCGCGAGCGCCGCGCCGGATCTTTCGAGCTGCGGCGCCCAACAGTTCGAGCGCTACATCGGCGCGCCGGTCGAGGCGTTGAAGCGCGTTCGCCAAGGCGACGTCCGCTACGTCTGCGCGGGTTGCCCGATGACCATGGACTATAACGCGGGGCGCTTGACGGTGATTTACGATCCCAAGACCGAGCGCATCAAGAGACTGGACTGCAACTAAGCCGACAGACGGCAGATAGAGCGAGACATGGTCGAATTCACCCTCCCCCAAAACTCGAAGCCCCTTGAGGGCAAGACCTGGCCGCGCCCCGATGGCCCGAATATTCGCGAATATCGCATCTACCGCTGGAATCCGGATGATGGACAAAACCCGCGGATAGACACTTATTTCGTCGACGCCGATGACTGCGGGCCGATGGTGCTCGACGCCATTCTGTGGATCAAGAACAAGATCGACCCGACGCTGACCTTCCGCCGCTCGTGCCGCGAGGGGATTTGCGGCTCCTGCGCGATGAATATCGACGGGACCAACACGCTCGCCTGCACCAAGGGCATGGACGAGATCGAGGGCGCGATCAAACTCTATCCGCTGCCGCATATGCCGGTGGTCAAGGATCTCGTGCCGGACCTCACCGTGTTTTACGCCCAGCACGCGGCGATCGAGCCTTGGCTGCACGCCGGGCAAGACCCGGAAAAGGAGCGGCTGCAATCGCCCCAGCAGCGCGCCAAGCTCGATGGACTGTATGAGTGCATCCTGTGCGCCTGTTGCTCGACGTCTTGCCCGAGCTATTGGTGGAACTCGGACCGCTATCTTGGCCCCGCCGCTTTGTTGCAGGCGCATCGCTGGATTTCGGATTCGCGCGACGAGGCCGGAGAGGAGCGTCTCGGCTATGTCGACGACGCCTTCCGGCTTTATCGCTGCCACACGATCATGAATTGCACCAAGGCCTGCCCCAAGCATCTGGAGCCGGCCAAGGCCATCGCCGAGCTGAAAAATCTGGCGCTCGCCAGACTTTCCTGACTTACCCGGCCGCCTTGGCGCATTCGGCGGCGCAGTTCGCGCAGGCCGCGCCGAGCGCCGCGCATTCGGCGACGCGGAGAAGCTTGTCGCAGTCCTTTTTGCAGGCGAGGCACAGATCCGCGACCGTGCGGGCGAAGGCCGGCGCATAAGGCGAGCCTAGGCCCGCGAGCGCGGCCAGCGCGCCGCAGGCGGCGACCACATCGGCGGCCGAGTTCGCGCAGTCGGCGAGAGCAACATCCTTCGTCGCGAGCGCGGCCAGCGCGCGGCGCAGGCAATCCTGGCCGGCGGCGAGGCAAAGCGAACTCGCCTGCGCCAACGCGGCATAGCTCGGCTTCGGGCGAACCTCTTGCGGGGCGGGTTTGGCCGGCTTTTCCGACGCCGCGGACGCCGGCGCCGTTAGCGCCGCGAATCCAAGCGCCGTGACAAAACTGCGTCGCTCCATCTTTCACCCTTTAACGCTAAAGGAATTCGCCGATCCGCGTGGCCGGACTGTCATCTAGCGACTATAAGCCGGTCGCGAGCGAATTTCACCGGGGAAGCAGCATGGCGGCGCTGGCGCATTTAGACACGCAGGAGTTCATCAACACCTTCGTCTCTCTGTTCGTCGCGCTCGTGCTGGGCGCCGCGATCGGGGCCGAGCGGCAATATCGTCAGCGCACGGCGGGGCTGCGCACCAACGCGCTCGTGGCGGTCGGCGCCTCGGCCTTCGTCGACCTCGGCATGAGGCTGAACGGCAATATCGGCGCGGCGCAGGTGCTGGCCTATGTTGCTTCCGGCGTCGGTTTTCTGGGCGCCGGCGTCATCCTCAAGGAAGGCATGAACATTCGCGGCCTCAACACCGCCGCGACGATCTGGTGCTCCGCCGTCACCGGCGCCTTCGCCGGAGCCGATCGCCCTGTCGAGGCGGTGATGCTCGCGTTCTTTGTGCTCGGCGGCAACACCTTCTTGCGCCCGCTCGTGACTTTGATCGAACGCGCGCCGATCGACGAGAGCGCCACGGAGGCGATATTCGACGTGCGCGCGACGGTCGCGGAAAGGCGGCGCGACGCGCTGCGCGACCTGCTGGTCGAGAAGCTAGAGGCCGCGAATTATCCCGTTCGCGACATTGAGGACATCGAGCGCGACGAAGACGTCGAACTGGTGGCGACGCTGTCGGCCACCAGCGTGAAGGCTGGGGAACTCGACGCCGTGACGGCGGATTTCGCCAGACTGGACGGCGTGCGGCACGCAACCTGGTCGTCGCGCAGCAACGATTGACGCCGCGGGCGTCGCCCCGCGCGCATCCTCCGCGCCGATTTCGCGCGTCTTGCGCTGGTCGCTTTTCAGCCATAGACTTCGCCCGAGTCCCGGTCAATTCGTTGCGTAGCCCCTTCGCGGACGGCAAGAGTTCCGCCAAAGAGGACATGGCGCATGGAAAGCGACGCTGTCGCCGTTTCGCATGACTCCGCCCCGGCCGAGACGCCTCCCGATGACTCCGCCGCGGCCGAACAGGCTTTAGCCGAGGCTGGTCCGCGATGGCGCCGAAGCGAACGCCGAAGAGAAAATCGTCACCGACACGGCTTTGCTCGTCACCCAAGGCAAGCATCGGTTTTATTCGCTGGTTTTGCCGAGCGACGTGCTGGCGGCGACCTGCACGGTGGACCCAAGACAGGAAAACCCTATCGACGGCTTCCAGCGCCTGCTCGACAAGCGCCGGGCGCGCGAGATCGCCGAGTATATCGACAGCGGCTTCGGCACGGCGCCCTGCGCGGTCATTCTTTCCGCCCAGCCGCGCGCGCAACTGCATTATGATCGCGCGAGCCAGTTGCTCCGATTCCGCAAAAACCCCAACTCGTTCCTGATTATCGACGGCCAGCATCGCATTTACGGCTTCAATCTGGCCAAGCGGAAGGTGAGCATCCCCGTCGTCGTCTACAACAAGCTCACGCGCGCGCAGGAATGCCAGTTATTCATGGACATAAACACCAAGCAGCGCCCGGTGCCTCCCGAGCTATTGCTCGACATCCGCCGCCTCTCCGAGACCGAGACGGAGGCGGAGGCGCTGCTGCATAATGTGTTCGATCTGTTTTGCGCGCGCGAGGACAGCGCCCTCAAGGGGCTGCTTTCGCCCTCGGAGCGGCGCAAGGGAATGATCTCCCGCGTCACGTTCAACGCGGCGCTGAAATCGATCGACGGCGCCTTCGTCGACGCCTCCGCTCAGGATGTCTACAGCGTCCTGAACCCTTATCTTCTCGCCTGCCTCAATGGTCTTGGGTTGCACGAGGCGCAGGCCAATATCACCAATCCCGCGTTGTTCAAGGCGCTGCTGCTGCTCTTCCCAAGTATCGCCGAGCGCGTGGCCGAACGTTTCGGCGGCGTCTATTCGGTTGGCAACTTCGAGCAGATGCTGTTGCCGTTCTTCCGGCGCCTCAAGAAGAACGAACTGCCGAAGCCGGGAGTTGGTCATCTCGCGTTGCACGAGCATTTCCGCAAGACGCTGACCGCCGGCTTCTCGCTCAAGCAGTGGTTGTTCGCCTAAAATTTTGACACGGGATCGACGCGCGGCGCGAAGCCGTGTTCCGTCTTGCGCCAAAGGAAGGGCCGCGCCCACAGCTCGGCGAGCGCGCGCCAGGCGGCGAGGCTCAACATGAGCTGCCACAATGGCGCCGCCATCAGCGCCGGCCATAATCGCGTCAAACCTCGACGGCGCATGCCGATCAAGGGCGGCCAGATCAGCGCGGCGAGGCCGGATAGCGCCGTAATGCACCAGATCGTGCTGAGCGCGACTTCGAGGGGCGTGCGAGGCGTCAGCAAATCGCCGAAGATCGCGCGATAGAAAAAGACCGAGGTCAAAAATGGATATAGAAGCGGCCCGGCGAAGCCACTCGTGAACATCGCCAGCACCGCCAATGCGCGACGGGGACCAAGATCCGCCAATAGACGACGGGGATCGCGGCAATGCACCAGCGCGGTTTGCATCCAGCCCTTGAGCCAGCGGGTGCGCTGGTTGAGCACAGCCTTGAAGGTCTGCGGGGCTTCCTCGAAGGTCTGCGAGTTCGAATGTTTTGACGACGTAGCCGGCGCGGGCGAGGCGCAGGCCGAGATCGGCGTCCTCGGTGACGTTATAGGCGTCCCAGAACCCGACTTCGCGGAGCGCCTCGATGCGAAAATGATTGGAGGTGCCGCCGAGAAAAATAGGCAGCCCCATCGCGCTGAGGCCCTTGTTGAAGACGTCGAACAGCGCCGCGTAATCCACCGCGAAATGCGCGGTGAGCCAATTATGCGCGCCATTGTGGATGCAAAGGCTGGCTTGTAGACAGGCGACGCGCGCGGGCAGTCGCGCGAACAGCGCCGCCGCGCGCCGCAACTGGCGCGGCTCCGGCATATCCTCCGCGTCGAACACCGCCAGCAGCGCGCCGCGCGCGAAAGGCGCCGCTATATTCATCGCGCGCGGCTTGGTTCTTGGCGCGCCGTCGGGCGCGATCAATATCTGGTGCGGCGCGCGCGGCCCGTTGCGCGCCAGCGCCCGCGCCGTGGCGCGGTCGTTTTGTTCGACGACGAAGATCACGTCGAGCTTCGCGCGGGGATAATCGAGCCGGTCGATGGCCCGCGCCAGCTGGAGCGCCACGCGGGCCTCGCGATACAGCGGCACGATCAGCGTATAGACCGGCAGTCGCGCGTCGGCGAGTGGGGCGGCTTGCGCCTCGGGCTCGAAACTCTGAGCGCAGGCGAAGAGCCGCAGGAAAACCGCGGATAGAAAAGCCGCCGCCAGCGGCAGCCCGACGGCGAGCGCGACCGCGGGAAAGGGCGCGAACAGCGCGGCGAGCAAGCCGGCGTTGGCCGCGATGGCGACGGCGAGCGCGCGCCCTCCGAGCGCGCGCCGCGCGCAAAGCGCCGGATCGGCGCGCTCGGCGCAAAACGGCGCGGCGGCCGCGGCCGATTGCAGCGCTTCCCAGCGGACCGCGACGAGAAAGCGGCTGGGCGTCGTGATGGCGAATAAAGGGCGGCCATTGCTCGCCCGCGCGGCGCCCGTCAGACTGGCGATGGCCTCGCCCCGCGGCGCGAACAGCCACACAAGGCCATCGGGATTGGCGGCAACGCGCTGGTAACCTCGCGCGAACGCGAGCATGGGGTCGGCTGGCGGCTCGATTTCGAAGGCCCCGGAGAGAAAATCGACGCGAAGATGATCGGCCAGCGCGCGATAGAACACCTCTTCGTCCACCAGGCCTTCGCCCAGCAACGCGGCGTCCGCGGAAACGCCCTGGCGTCGCGCCAACTTGGCGGCGTATTGCAACAGCGCCATTGGAACGCCGAAACCGGCGAGAAAGGCGATTTCCGTTGGTAGAGGGCGCGGCGCGGCGTCTTGCAGCCCACCCCCACAGCGAAGGCGCAGGCCCACCGATCTGGAAAGCGCCTCCACGCGGCGCCGGTCGACGAGGCCTCGCTCTTCCCGCATTCGCGGGACGCCGGTCGAAAATCCGTCAAACGAATACAAACTCATGCGCCCGACTTTTACTTGACGCCCAATCAAAACCCCGCCGCGCCGCGTCAAGGCGGCCCACGGCCAAGGATAAGGCAATCTGGCGCAGCCGTTAAGCTTTGACAAGCCTCGCGACGGGCGAGCGACGGGATATCCTCCCCTTTTGGCCGCGACGCACATGGCGTCCGACCGGGCGAGACGATCAATTTAGGCTCGATACGGCGCGTCGCCGACGGAAATCGAGAGAAATTTCACGGCGACGGTTTTCGTTGTCGCGAGAAATGTTAAGGGGTATCCGAAGCGCCCGGAGAGAACGGCCCACGCCAAAACGGCGCGGACTGTCTCGCCGGAACACGGCTGAAACGCAAAAAAGGCGCTTTTTTAACGCTTTGACGGGCGAGGCCGGGATATGGAAGCCGCCGAAGCGCCGGCGGCGCGAACGGGTTTCGCTCGCGCCAATTCATTCGCCAGCCCAGATCAACCGTTCGCCGAACCACTCAGGCGAAATGTCAGGAGCCTTGAATATGCGGGTGTTGATTACGGGCGGCGCTGGTTTTATCGGGTCCGCCGTGTCGCGACATATTATCGAGAATTGCGACGATCAAATCCACGTTCTCGACAAATTGACCTACGCGGGCAATCTCGACTTTCTCGAGCCGATCGCCGGCAGTTCCCGCTATTCCTTCGCGCGAGCCGATATTTGCGATCGCCGGGCCGTTCTCCAGACCCTATTGAGCTTCCGGCCCGATGTCGTGATGCATTTGGCCGCCGAGAGCCATGTGGATCGCTCGATCGACGGCCCGTCGGCTTTCATCGAAACCAATGTCGTCGGCACCTTTACGATGTTGGACGCGGCGCTTGAATATTGGCGCGGTCTTGACGCGGCGGACGCAAGCGCCTTCCGCTTCATGCATATTTCAACCGACGAAGTATTCGGAACGCTTGGCGGAGAAGGCTTTTTCCGAGAGGACACGGCTTATGCGCCCAACTCTCCATATTCCGCCTCGAAGGCCGGATCCGACCATTTGGCGCGCGCCTGGCGCGAGACATATGGCTTGCCGACCATCATCACCAATTGCTCCAACAATTATGGCCCATATCAATTCCCGGAGAAGCTTATCCCTCTTATTATTCTCAACGCGATCGACGGCAAGCCGTTGCCGGTTTACGGGCGAGGGCAGAACATTCGCGACTGGCTTTACGTCGACGATCACGCGAAGGCGCTCTTGCTCGTCGCCCGCGCCGGGAAAATCGGCGAGTGCTACAACGTCGGCGGACGCAACGAGAAGCGCAACATCGACGTCGTCAACCTGATTTGCGACATCCTCGACGAAATCGCGCCTCGTGGCGCTGGGTCCTATCGCGAACTCGTCATATTCGTCGAGGATCGTCCCGGACATGATCAGCGCTACGCCATCGATTGCTCGAAGATCGAGCGAGAACTGGGATGGCGCCCAACCGAGACCTTCGAGACGGGTCTGCGCAAGACAGTGCGCTGGTATCTCGAAAATCCCGCCTGGTGGCAGGCGATCCGATCGGGAAAATATCGCGGCGAGCGCCTCGGGCGGCTAGACTAGGATATTCCGTTCTCCAACGCTAAATTGGAACTCCATTCATGCTTGTCGAAGATACGGCGATAGAGGGCGTTAAAATCATTACGCCGAAAAAGGACGGTGACGAACGGGGATTCTTCTCCGAGGTTTACAATCTTTCGACATGGGAAAAGGCGGGACTGCATTACCGATTCGTACAGGACATGCATTCGCTCTCGACCAACGTCGGCGTCATTCGCGGCCTCCATTTCCAGACCGAGCCGGTCGCTCAAGACAAACTGGTGCGCGTCGCGCGCGGCCGTATTCTCGACGTGGCGGTGGACCTGCGTCGATCCTCGCCGACATTCGGGCGTCATGTCGCGGTGGAGCTTTCCGCCGACGACTGGCGGCAGTTGCTCGCGCCGATCGGCTTCGCCCATGGATTCTGCGTTCTGGAGCCCAATACCGAAGTCCTTTACAAGGTCACGAATTTTTATTCGGCGGCGAATGAATTTGGGCTGGCTTTCGATGATCCCGATCTCAACATCGACTGGCCGGCGCCACCCGCGAAAGCCCTGCTGTCCGACAGGGATCGCCGGTGGCCGCGCCTGCGCGATCTCGCCCAGACATTCGCGTGAATTTTGATGCGCATCGTCGTGACCGATTATGTTTTCAGCGGCGCCGGCGAGCGGCCCGGCTCCTCTCCATGACATGACTCAACACAGGGACAACGCGACATGCGCGGGATCATACTTGCAGGGGGCAGCGGCACGCGCCTTCATCCCATGACATCGGTGATATCGAAGCAGCTCCTGCCCGTTTACGACAAGCCGATGATCTATTATCCGCTGAGCGTCCTCATGCTCGCGGGCGTGCGCGAAATTCTGATCATTTCGACGCCGGACGATCTGCCCGCCTTTAAGCGTCTGCTTGGTGGAGGCTCGCAGTGGGGGCTTTCTCTCTGCTATGCCGAGCAGCCGCGTCCGGACGGTCTCGCGCAAGCCTATGTTATCGGCGCGCCGTTCGTCGAAGGCCACCGTTCGGTTCTGGTGCTCGGCGACAACATCTTTTATGGCCATGGCTTGACCGAACTCTTGCACGAGGCCGGCAATCGCGAACAAGGCGCCACGGTCTTCGCCTATCATGTCAGCGATCCCGAGCGTTACGGCGTCGTCGAATTCGACGCGGACGGCGTTGCGATTTCGATCGAGGAAAAGCCGCTGGCGCCGAAGTCGAATTGGGCGGTGACGGGTCTCTATTTTTATGACGAGCGGGCGCCGCGTTTCGCCGAGGGGCTCAAATTCTCGGCGCGCGGAGAGCTGGAGATCACCGATCTCAACAGAGCCTATCTCGCCCGCGGCGACCTCGGCGTTCGGCGGCTCGGGCGCGGTTTCGCCTGGCTTGACACGGGCACGCCTGCTTCGCTGCTGGAAGCGGGCGAATATGTCCGCGCGATAGAGCAGCGTCAGGGTCAGCGCATCGCCTGCCTCGAGGAAATCGCCTTTCGCAAAGGATGGATCGAACTCGAAGGAAATGAGCGCCGCCATCGGCAAATTCTCGAAGAGCGGCTACGGCGCCTATCTCTCGGCGGTGCTGAAGGAGGGTCAGCGTTCCGCGTAAGCCGTCGTCCGGTTCGAATTCGCGGCGCATGGCCGAAACTTCAAATCGGTCCGCCGCTCGCCGCAAACGCATGACATCGGCGCGGGTTATGGTTTAAAACTCCCGCGTGGCCCGCATGGTCGTTCGGGCGCACTCCTTGGACGCCTTCATGCCCTTCTTCGCCATTCCATTCCCGATGATCGATCCGGTCGCGGTCAATCTTGGGCCGCTGCCGTTGCGCTGGTATGCGCTGGCCTATATCGGCGGCTTCGTTTTCGGCTGGTTTTATCTGCGCGTTCTGTGCCGGCGCGAGTCTTTTTGGCGTATAGGCCAAACTCGACCGTCGCTGCTCGCGGTCGACGATCTCCTGGTTTATGTCGCGTTCGGCGTCATCATCGGCGGTCGGCTCGGCCACGTGCTGATTTACGACCCGGGCTTTTATTTCGCGCACCCGATGGAAATTTTTCAGACCTGGAAGGGCGGAATGGCCTTTCATGGCGGGTTGATCGGCGCGATCGTCGGCATGGGGCTGTTCGCCCGGGCGCAAAGGCAGTCATTGCTCACCATCGCCGACTTGAGCGCCGTGGTGGCGCCGATCGGCATTTTCCTGGGCCGCGTCGCCAATTTCATCAAGCCTGAAATGTGGGGCCGCGAGAGCGATGTCCCCTGGGCGATGGTCTTCCCGGCGGCGGGCGACGCGCCGCGCCATCCCAGCCAGCTCTACGAGGCCGGGTTGGAGGGCGCCGCGCTCGGGCTCGTTTTGTGGCTCGCCGTCCGGGCCGGCGCGTTGAAGCGCCCTGGACTAGCGGCTGGACTTTTTGGCGTCGGTTATGGGTTGGCGCGAATATTCTGCGAGTTTTTCCGCGAGCCCGATCCCGTGCAGGAGGCGCTCGCGAATGGGCTGACCATGGGGATGGCGTTGTCGACGCCGATGATCCTGGCCGGCGCGCTGCTGATCGTCGTCGCGCTGAACCGACGCGAGGCTCTCGCGTGAACGCGCTTGGAAGCGAGATAGCCGCGATCATCGCCCACGAGGGGCCGATCTCGCTGGAGCGTTACATGACGCTGTGCCTGCAGCACCCTCGGCACGGCTATTACATGACCAGGGATCCGTTCGGCGCGGCGGGCGATTTCGTCACGGCGCCGGAGATCAGCCAGATGTTCGGAGAGATGCTCGGCGTCTGGATCGGCGAGGCGTGGACCGCCGCGGGCCGGCCGGCGGACGCGCGGCTCGTGGAGCTTGGACCCGGACGCGGCGTGCTGATGTCCGACGTGCTGCGCGTCGGGCGCGTGGCGCCGGGATTTCTCGACGCGATCTCCGTCGATCTCGTCGAAACCAGCCCGGTTCTGCGCGAAGCGCAAGCGCGGACGTTGGAGCAGGCGCCCGCGCCGATAAAATGGCGCGCGACCTTTGGCGAAATTCCGCGCGCGCCGCTGTTCATCCTCGCCAATGAGTTTTTCGACGCGCTGCCGGCGCGCCATTTCGTCAGGACGGCGCATGGCCCGCCCTTCAGGCCGTGGCGCCCTTCCGACGCCTCGATAGCCCGCCCCGACACTGGCCTCTTTCCCGACGCCATGGGCGGATGGCGCGAGCGTCTGGTCGGTCTTACCGCCGCGGGCAAGCTGTCGTTCGGTCTCGCGTCATACGTCGAGAGCGGATTGCCCCTGACGCCGCCGGCGGGCTCGATCATCGAGATCAATATCGTCGCCCAGCGCTTGATGAGCGCTATCGCCGAGCGCATCGTCGCCGACGGCGGCGCGTTGCTTCTCATCGATTACGGCTATACGCAGACGACGCTTGGCGAGAGCCTTCAGGCCGTCGCGCGCCATGCCTATGTCGACCCGCTCGAGGCGCCGGGCGAGGCCGATCTGACCACCCATGTCGACTTCGCCGCGCTCAAGCGGGCCGCTCTCGCCAAGGGCGCCAAGGTGCAGGGGCCGGTGAGTCAGGGGAGCTTTCTCGGTCAGCTGGGAATAGAACGGCGCGCCGAGACGCTGCGCCGCAAGGCGACGGCGCGGCAACTGGAGGACATCGACAGCGCGCTGGCGCGCCTCATCGGCTTCGGCGAACCGCGCGAACATATGGGCGAATTGTTCAAGGCGATGGCGGTGATGCATCCGGACATGCCTGATATGCCCGGCTTTGAGTTTTGAGCCCGATCGGAGAGGCGCGATGACGGAACTTCAACCGCTCCACGCGAGAAATCTGGCGCTGCCGGGCCTCGCCCATTGCTTTTTCACCCGAAGCGGCGGGGTTTCGACCGGGGTTTACGGATCGCTTAACGGCGGCGTCGGCTCGCGCGACGAGCCCGCGCTCGTTGGCGAGAACCGGGCCCGCATGGCGCGGCGGCTTGGCGTGGACGCCGAGCGGCTGCTGGTTCCCTATCAAATCCATTCGAGCGACGCGCTCATCGTCGAGGCTCCCTGGGCGCAAGACGCGCGCCCGCGCTGCGACGGCCTCGCGACGCGCGCGAGGGGCCTCGGCCTCGGCGTCACCGGCGCCGATTGCGGCATGCTGCTGTTCGCCGACGCCAAGGCCGGCGTCGTCGGCGCCGCGCACGCCGGCTGGAAGGGCGCGCTGGGCGGCGTGATCGAAGCGACAATCGTGGCGATGGAGCGGGAGGGCGCGAGGCGCGCCGAAATTCACATCGCGCTTGGGCCGACGATCGGCGCGGGGAGCTATGAAGTCGGTCCGGAATTCGTCGCGCGCTTCGTCGCGTCGGACGCGGCCTTTAGGCGCTTCTTCGAGCCCTCGGCGAAGATGGGACATGCGATGTTCGATCTGCCCGGCTTCATCCATGCGCAGGCCGCGCGGCTCGACATCGCCTCCTTCGAGGCCATCGGGATCGACACTTACGCCAGCGAGGACCGCTGCTTCAGCTATCGCCGCAGCGTGCATCGCGACGAGCCGGATTACGGCCGGCTGGTCTCCGCCATCGCGCTGGTCTAGAGTATCCGTTCAGGCCATAAGGAAAAGACGAGGGCGATCAAACTCTAGCTCGACCCGTCAAACGGTCGATCTTTCCTCGATCCGACCCTCGCCGCTGACGAGAGGGCGGCTACCCTCTCCCAGCGGTTCCTTCTCGCCCAAGCGGCGCGAAAAGTCATAAGACAAGGCTTTCCGGTTCAACCTAAACCGGAAAGACTCTAGGGAACGGCCACCATCACGTCGGAGGATTTGATCACCGCGTGAACGGATTGGCCGACGTGGAGCCCCAATTCTTCCACGGCCTCATTGGTTATCGAAGCCGTCACAATGGAGCCGTTGACATCGATTTGCACATGGGCGGTCGTCGATCCTTTTTTGATGTCGACGACCTTGCCCTTGAGCGCGTTGCGGGCGGAAATTTTCATCGGAATCTCCCATTTAATTAGAGTTCTAACTTCGGATGGCCACAACTCGACTTAAGGCCCGAGCGCCGCGGGCGCAATCCAAGCGACAGCCCAAATATTAGGCGGACGCGAGCGCTTCCGGGCGAGGCCCGCCGCTGGCCCAGTCCAAAAGCTCCACCAGATGCAGGGCGGGAACATCGGTTCCGCCGCCGATCTGGATCATGCAGCCGAGATTGCCGGCGGCGATGACGTCGGGCGCCAGGGATTCGATATTATCCACTTTGCGCGCGCGCAGTTGTTCGGCCAGTTCCGGCTGCAGCAGATTGTAAGTGCCGGCCGAGCCGCAGCAGATATGGCCTTCGGGAACCGCCATCGCGGCGAAGCCGGCGGCCTTCAGCAAGGCGAGCGGTTGCCCCGTTATGCGCTGCCCGTGCTGCAACGAGCAGGCGGCGTGATAGGCGACGCGCAGCGGCGGGGTCGTTCCCGTCGGCGTAAAATCGATCTCGGCCAGGATCTCGCTCACATCGCGCGCGATGGCGGAGATATGCGCCGCCTTTGCCGCCAGCCGCGCGTCATCCTGGAACATGAAGCCGTAATCCTTCACGGTCACGCCGCAGCCCGAGGTGTTGATGACGACCGCGTCGAGTCCGCCCGCCTCGATCTCGCGCGACCAGGCTTCAATGTTGCGCGCGGCGAAGGCGCGAGACTCCCGAACCTTGCCGAGATGATGCGCCAGCGCGCCGCAACAGCCCGCGCCGCGGGCGACCACGACCTCGACGCCATGGCGGGTCAAGAGCCGTATCGTGGCTTCGTTGATGCGCGTGTCGAGCACGGTCTGGGCGCAGCCATTAAGCAGGGCGACGCGCATCTTGCGCGCGCCCTGTGATGGAAACACTTGCGGCTGATCCATCTTTGAGGGCGCGGGCAGGCGCTTCGGGGCCATGGCGACGAGGCCGCGCAGCCGCCCCGGCAGCGCCTTGGCGAAGGGCCGCGCCAGCGCCGCCCCGCGCAAAGCGACGCGAAACAGCCTTGGCCGCGCCAGAACGAACGCCAGCGCGCCGCGCAAAAACCGCTCGCTCAACGGGCGCGCATAAGTCTGCTCGATATGGGCGCGGGCGTGATCGACGAGATGCATGTAATGCACGCTCGATGGACAGGTGGTCATGCAGGAAAGACAGGAGAGGCAGCGATCGATGTGGCGCGTCGTGCGCGCGTCGGCGGGGCGCTCGTTCTCCAGCATTTCCTTGATCAGATAGATGCGCCCGCGCGGCAAATCGAGTTCGTCGCCGGTGAGCAGAAACGTCGGGCAAGTCGCGGTGCAAAAGCCGCAATGCACGCAGGCGCGCAAAATCTTCTCCGACCGCGCCATGTCGGGGTCGGCGAGAGCGGCCAATGAGAAATGCGTTTGCATCGCGTTAAAACTCCGCGCGCAGGCGGCCGCGCTCCAGAATATGCGCGGGGTCGAAACTTTCCTTCACGCGCCGCGTCAGCGCCGCCAGCGCCGGCGGTTGCGGCTGGAACACATCGACCGCCGCGCGAACCTCGGCGCTCGCGCGAATGAGCGTGGCGTGGCCGCCGAGTTGCGCCACCATGCTTCGCAGCAATACGGCATGAGCGTCCGGCGCGGGTTCGAAACACAGCCAAACCAGACCGCCCGCCCAGTCGTAAAAATACGCGAGCAGGGGCGCCTCGGCCTCGCGAAGCCCAGCGACCAGAGCATGACCGTCGGTGGGCGCGACCGAAACGCGCCATGCCTGTCCAGGTTGGCCCGCGACCGGCGCCGCGTCGCGCAGCGCCCGCCACAAAGCGGCGGACTCCGCTTGCGGCAATGTCTCGAAGGCTCCGCCGCGCTCGGCCAGCAAGGCGCGCAAATCGTCGAGCCGCCGCGCGACGGAAATCGCCGGCCCCTCGAGCCGAATCGCCGCCGCGCTCACGGCAAGGCCAAGCGGCGCGGCGAGCCTGGGGAGCAGCGCCAACCCGCTCGGCTCATATGGCGAGCCGGAAGCCGCGCGCAGCGCCGCGGCGCCGGCCTCCTCTCCAAGTCCCGTAAGCAGCAGCGTCTGCTCCGTTTCGGGTTTGGGAAGCGCCTTGAAGGTGACCTCGGTCAGCGCCGCCAGCGTGCCGTGGGAGCCGGCGACGAGTTTGGAAAGGTCGTAGCCGGTGACGTTCTTCATCACGCGGCCGCCGGATTTGACGATCTCGCCGCGCCCGGTGACGCAGCGAAAGCCCAAGAGATGATCGCGCAGCGCGCCCGCCTTGATGCGGCGCGGGCCGCCGCCGCCCACGGCGACAAGGCCGCCGATACTTCCCTGTCCCGAGGCGAGGCCGAGCAGCGGGCCGTAATCCATCGGCTCGAAGGCGAGATGCTGGCCATGGGCCTCCAGCAGCGCCTCGATCTCCGCGAGCGGCGTGCCTGCGCGCGCCGAGATCACCAGTTCTTCCGGCTCGTAAAGGGTCACGCCGTCGAGCGCGGCGAGCGAGAGTTCCTCGCCGGTCGCGGGGCGCCCTAGCTGGGTCTTGGAGCCGGCGCCCGTGAGTTTGAGCGGCGCGCCGCTGGCGTTCGCGGCGCGAATGGCCTCGGCGAGTTCCGCTTCGTCTCGCGGCGCGAGGCGCGTCATCGTCAAAACCTCGGCAGATCGGGAAAGGGCATGGCGCCGGCGACGACATGCATCGCGCCCATCTCCGCGCAGCGGCGCAGCGTCGGAAACACCTTGCCGGGATTGAGCCGGCCAGCGGGATCGAAGGCGCATTTGACGCGCATCTGCTGCGCCAGATCGACCTCGTTGAACATCTCGCCCATCAGATCGCGTTTTTCGACGCCGACGCCATGCTCGCCGGTCAGCACGCCGCCGACCGCGACGCAGAGCCGCAAAATATCGGCGCCGAGCGCCTCGGCCCGCGCGATGTCGCCGTCGATCGACGCGTCATAGAGAATGAGCGGATGCAGATTGCCGTCGCCGGCGTGAAACACATTGGCGACGCGCAGTCCGTGCTCGCGCGCCAGCGCCTCCATGCCGGTCAGCACCTCCGGGAGCTTTCCGCGCGGGATCGTGCCGTCCATGCAGAGATAATCGGGGCCGATGCAACTCACCGCCGGAAAGGCGTTTTTGCGCCCGGCCCAAAATCGCAGCCGCTCGGCCTCGCTGGTCGAAACCTTCGTCGTCGTCGCGCCCTCCGCGCGAGCGATTTGCTCGACGACGCCGACGAGCAAATCCACCTCCGCCGCCGTTCCGTCGAGTTCGACGATCACCAGCGCCGCCGCGTCGGACGGGTAGCCGCAGGGCTGGAAACGCTCCACCGCGTCGATCGTGGCCTTGTCCATCATCTCCAGCCCGCCGGGAATAATGCCGCGCGAAATAATCGCGCCGACGCAACGCGCGCCGGCCTCGACGCTGGAGAATCCGAGCAACAGCCCGCGCGCCGCCGGGGGCTTGCGCAGGATTCGCACGGTGATTTCGGTGACGACGCCGAGCAGTCCTTCCGAACCGGTCATCAAACCCATCAGGTCGTAAAGTTCGCTGTCGAGATGCTTGCCGCCGAGACGGACGATCTCGCCGCCCATCAGCACGACTTCGAGCCCCAGAATATTATTGGTGGTGAGGCCATATTTGAGGCAATGCACGCCGCCGGCGTTTTCCGCGACATTGCCGCCGATCGAACAGGCGATCTGCGAGGAGGGATCGGGCGCGTAATAAAAGCCCTCGACCTCCACCGCCCTGGAGATCGCCAGATTTTGCACGCCGGGCTGCACGCGCGCGCAGCGGTTTTCATAGTCGATTTCGAGGATGCGGTTGAATTTCGACATGCCCAGAAGAATGCCGTCCTCGAGCGGCATCGAGCCGCCCGAGAGCGAGGTGCCGGCGCCGCGCGGCACGATCTTCACATTCATCTCTTGCGCCAGCGCCATGATCGCTTGCACCTGCTGGACCGTTTCCGGCAGCGCGACGACCAGCGGCAGCGCGCGATACATGGTGAAGGCGTCGCAGTCATAGGCGCGGCGCGCGATCTCGTCGGCGATCACGCTTTGCGCGGGAAGAATTGCCCGCAGCCGCGCCAAAATCTCGTCGCGGCGCGAGAGGATTTCCGGCTCGGGCGCGGGCATTAACAGGGTCATGCGCGGAGCTTACACCCGCTTCGGCACCAATATCACGCGAAAATCATTGACGTTGGTGCGCGTCGCGCCGGTGACGATGAGGTCGCCGAGCTTCTCGAACGCGGTATAGGCGTCATTGTTGGCGAACAGCGCCTTGAGGTCCACGCCGGCCTTTTGCGCGCGCGCAAAGCTGTCCGGCGTCATGATCGCGCCGGCGTTGTCCTCGCTGCCGTCGATCCCGTCCGTGTCGCAGGCGATGGCGGATATTCCGCCAAAGCCTTCCAGCGCCAGCGTCAGCGCCAGCAGAAATTCGGCGTCGCGTCCGCCCTTGCCCTTGCCGCGCACCGTCACGGTGGTCTCGCCGCCCGAGATGATAGCGACCGGCGGCTCGAACGGCTGGCCGTGCAGCGCGATCTGCTTGGCTATGCCGGCATGAACCAGCGCCACGTCGCGCGACTCGCCCTCCAGATCGCCGAGGATGCAGGGCGTGAAGCCGGCCTTTTTGGCGACGGCCGCCGCCGCGTCGAGCGAACCCTGCGGGGTCGCGATAAGTATGTTTTGCACGCGCTCGAAGATCGGATCGCCGGGCTTGGGCGTCTCGCAGGCGGGGCTGTTCAAATGCGCCATCACGGCCGCCGGGGCCTCGATTTTATATTTGGCGATGACCGCCAGCGCGTCCTGCCGCGTGGTGGCGTCGGGAACCGTCGGCCCGGAGGCGATGACGGAAAGGTCGTCGCCCGGCACATCGGAGATCATCAGCGCCACGACGCGCGCCGGCGCGGCGGCCCTCGCGAGGCGTCCGCCCTTGATCGCCGAGAGATGCTTGCGCACGCAATTCATTTCGGAGATCGTCGCGCCGCTCTTAAGCAGCGCCTTGTTGACGATCTGCTTTTCCTCCAGGCTCACGCCTTCCGCCGGCAAGGCCAGCAGCGCCGAGCCGCCGCCCGATATCAGCGCCAGCACGAGATCGTCTTCGGTCAGCCCTTCCACCGCCTTCAGCACGCGCTTCGCCGCTTCGCGCCCCGCGGCGTCCGGCACGGGATGCGAGGCCTCGACGACTTCGATGTGCGAAGTCGGCGCGCCATGCCGTAACGCGTGACGACCAGGCCTTCGACCGGCGCGGGATAATGCTGCTCGACCGCCGCCGCCATGGCGGCGGCGGCCTTGCCGGCGCCGACGACGATCATGCGGCCCTTGGGCGGCGTCGATTTTCGCCAGATAGGGCGGCAGGCAAAGGGAAGGGTGCGCCGCGCCCACGGCGGCGTCGAACATTTCGCGAAGGAGTTTGCGGTGGTCATCGGACATGGGGTTACAGATCCGGTTATGGGATGCGAGCCGATATCGGAGGGTGATTGGACGCTGAGGCGGTAGCTTCCGGCGCGTGAGCAAACGGCGGCACGTCGGATGAAGGTAGTGGGGAGAAACAGTTCTTTTGCAGCCTGCCCCACCGCCGAGGTTGTGGTCGCGTCGATGCCGCCCGAAACGAGGCCACCGATAGCGGGACAAATTTGGAGAGGTTCACGACGCCAGTCGTTCCGAATTTGGTCAGCAAGCGAAAGCCAACCGCCTGATTTATTTTCGTTAGCGCGGTGCCTGGGAGCTGTTTGAGTGCTTGCGTCGCCAATTTAGTTCCGATGTTGATGCCGACGTCCTTGAGAGCGTCGGTCGCGGCAGTGCCGCAAAGGCAAGCCATTGCAGAGCGTCCTCACTTGATGCGATTTCGCATCGTAGCCTGGATATGCGCGATCGCCGCAATCATCCTCAGTTGAATGAAAAGCACGGAAGCCACATTTGCGGAATCGCCACCGGGAGCGTAATGACACCTCCATACTGGTGAGAAATCCTGCGCCTCCAGCTTCCCAAATCGACCAGGAGATCAATGAATTAATGCCGCTTCAGCATCACCGGGAGGAGATGTTCCTGCGCGCATCTCCGGCCCCTGAGCGGCGCCTAAACGCCCTCGATTGCGTGCTCGTAAGCTCAAAGGAACGCATTTTCGATCTTGGTTATGCGCCGGAGTTGTCGCCATCGCCGTCTTCAGACATGGGCGTCTCTCGATTGCATCGCTATTCGTTATTGCTTGATCGAAAAATGTTCAGAGTCTGTATCCATGGAATCTTCGATAAGTCTCGCGCAACATTGCGCGCGCGCCATCCCGCTAGAAAGCCGAGAATCCCGCCGCAGATACAAAGTGGCCAGAATTAATATCCCCATGGAGTCGGCTAAATCTTCGCATCGTCTAGCTGCCGCTCGTCGATCTCGGTGAAGCTGCGGAGGCCCTCATCCGCACCCGGCTTCGCCGGGCCACCTTCTCCCGCAAGCGGGAGAAGAGTTGCGTCCAGCGATACCGGTTTGCCTTACGCGCCGGCCATCGCATTGGCCTTTTCGATCAGCGCCTCGGCCATGCGGATCGAGGCGATGTCGATCAGACGGCCGTCGAGCGAGACCGCGCCCTTGCCTTCCTTGGCGGCCTGGGCCATCGCCTCGAGAATGCGGCGGGCCTTGGTCACTTCCGCCTCGGAGGGCGTGAACACCTGATTGGCCAGCTCGATCTGCGAAGGATGGATCGCCCACTTGCCTTCATAGCCCAGCACCGCGGCGCGCTTGGCCGCCGCGATATAGCCGTCGGGATCGCCGAAGTCGCCGAAGGGTCCGTCGATCGGGCGCAGGCCATAGGCGCGGCACGCGACCATCATGCGCGTCTGCGCGGCGTGCCACTGGTCGGCCCAGTAAAAGTCGCGCTTGCCGTTGGCGTCCTTGTCGGAAAGAACGCCGTAATCCGGGTTCACGCCGCCGATGACCGTCGTGCGGGCGCGGGTCGAGGCGGCGTAATCGGCGACGCCGAAGGACATGGCTTCGAGGCGCTTCGACGACTGCGCGATGGCTTCGACATTGGCCATGCCGAGCGCGGTCTCGATCAGGATCTCGATGCCGATCTTCTTGGTGCGCTTCTTATACTGCTCGATCTGCGTGATCATCATGTCGATCGCGTAAACGTCCGCCGGCACGCCGACCTTGGGAATCAGCACGACGTCGAGGCGCGGGCAGTTTTCGAGCACGTCAACCACGTCGCGATAGCAGTAATGGGTGTCGAGACCATTGATGCGCAGCGTCATGGTCTTCTTGCCCCAATCGATGTCGTTGAGGCCCTGGATGATGTTCTTGCGCGCCTGCTCCTTGTCGTCCGGCGCCACGGCGTCCTCGAGATCGAGGAACACCACGTCCGCCTTGGACGTCGCGGCCTTTTCGAACATGCCCGGCGCCGAACCCGGCACGGCCAGCTCCGAACGGTGCAGACGCGATGTCGCCTGCTCGATCAACGTGAAACTCATCTCAATTCCCCTTCCTTGGGTGGTTGGCATATCCCCGGAAAGCTTTGGACTTCCGGATCGGGATATGCGCTGCGATTAAAGCCTTAGCCGGTGGCCCCGAGGCCAGCGGCGATGCAGCTGATCGAGAGCAGCAAGGGTGGTCTTGATCGCTTCCTTGGCCGTCTCGTCTTGCGCGTTCCTGAACCGGCGCAGTAGTTCGACCTGCTCCCGGTTCACTTCGTTGATGGTCGGCAGCCGGTCGGCCAGCCGCGCGCGATAGATAGGAAAACGCTCGCCGATTTCCGCCGCGCCGGTGACGCGCAGCACCATGGCGCGCGTCAGCTCGTGCTCAGCCTCGATGACCGCGAAAATCTTCTCGCGCACGGCTTCGTCCTCGACCAGCGAGGCATAGGCGCGGGCGAGCGGCAGATCGACAATCATCAACGTCTTTTCGACCTGATCGAGCACCAGCTTGAACAGCCGCGATTTCTCGAACATCAGGCGCAAAAGTTCGAGCCCCTTGTCGCCGCGCTCGTCGAGAAAAGCCTTGAGCCCCGAGCCGACGCCATACCAACTGGTGATCGCGTGACGGTTCTGCGCCCATGCGAAGACCCAAGGGATAGCGCGAAGATCGGCGAGACTCTTGGCGCCGAAACGCCGCGCCGGGCGCGATCCGATGTTGAGCATCGAGATTTCCTCGAGCGGACTCGCCGCCTGAAAATAGACGACGAGATCGGGGTCGCCGACGAATTTGGTGTAGGCGGCCAGCGCCGCGCTCGACATGGCCTCGAAAGCCTCGTCGAATTCCTCGCGCGGAACCAGCGCCTCCTCGCGCTCGGACTTCAGCGCATGGGTGAAGACCGAAGACGCCAGCAGCTCCATCTGATAGGCCGCCGTGCCGCGATTGGCGTATTTGAACGACACCACCTCGCCCTGCTCGGTGGAGCGGAAACGCCCGCGGATGGAGCCCGCCGGCTGCGCCGCGATGGCGTGGCCGGTCGGCGCGCCGCCTCGGCTCACCGAGCCGCCCCGCCCATGGAAAAACGAGATCGCGACGCCCTCGTCGACGCCCACCGCCGTGAGCCGCGCCTGCGCTTTGTAAAGCTCCCAGTTCGAAGGCAGAAAGCCGCCGTCCTTATTGCTGTCGGAATAGCCGATCATCACTTCTTGCAACTCGCCCTGACGCTGGGCGCTGCGCTTGACGATCGGTATCCCCAACAGCTCGCGCATGATCGCCGGCGCGTCTCGCAGATCGGGAATGGTCTCGAACAACGGCACGATCGGCAACGTGCAGTAGACGCCCTTCGCGCTCTGGCGCACCAGCCCGGCTTCCTTGGCGAGCACATAGGCGCCGAGCACATCGGCGGCGTTATGCGTCATCGAAAGGACGAAACTGCCGAAGGCCTCGCGGTCGAGCTTGCTTTGCAGCTCGGCGACAAGCTCGAACATTTCGATGGTGTCGCGCGTCTCGCTCGAGAAGCTTTCGCGCTCCTCGGAGCTGAGCGGCGGCGTCTGGATTTGCTCGTCGAGCCAGGCGCGCCACTCGGGTGAATCGGCTTCCGGCGCCGCGCCCTCGCGCGTCGCCCGCCAAAGGTCGCAAAGCGCGCTGGTGGTGCGCGTCGTGTTCTCGCGCAAATCGAGCCGCACGGTGGAGAAACGGAAAATCTCGACGGCCCGGCGCAGCGGGCGCACGAGATCGGTCGCGAGCCGCTCCGAGCCGCCCTCGACCAACGCGCCTTCGAGCACCTTGAGATCGCCGATCAGTTCGTCGGCGTTGGCGTAGCGTTGGTCGCTCGGCTCGCCCTTCGTCGCGCGCAGCGTCTGGTCGAGCTTGTAGACGATGAGATTGACGAATTGACGATAGGGCTCCATCTGGTTGCGCGCGCGAATGGAGCTTGCGTCCTTCAAGGCGCCGAGCCTTTGCTCCAGCGCATCGCGCAGCATTTGCGGAATCAGCGCGGCGCGCGGGCTGATCGACAGCATCCGGCCAAGATCGGTCGCCCGGTGGCGATAATAATTGAGGCTCGCGAGCGCGTTGTCGCGCATCGTCTGGCGCGTCACCGCATTGGTGACGAAGGGATTGCCGTCGCGGTCGCCGCCGATCCACGAGCCGAACTGAAAGAACGGCGTCACCTCGAATTTTTCGTCCGGATAGTGCTTCTCCAGCGCGCTTTCGAAGGTGGAGAGCAAATCCGGCGCGAGATCGAAAATCGTTTCGGAAAAGAAGTGCTGGCCCCAGGAGACTTCGTGTTCGACGGTCGGCTTTTCCAAATGCAAATCGCCGGTCAGGAACAAGAGTTCGATCTGGTCGCGAACCTGCCCGCCAAGCGCGTTGCGCTCGCGGTCGGTCCAGCGCGTCGATTCGAGATCGCGCAGCAGCAGATAAATGCGGCGGTTCTTCTCCAGGATCGAGACGCGCCGGGCTTCGGTCGGATGCGCCGTTATCACCGGACGGATGCGCAGCGTCTGCAATTGCGCGCGGATCTCGTCCGCGCTGACGCCGGCGCGCGCGGCGCCGGCCAGCACCTGGTCGAAGGTGCCGAGCAATTGATCATGTCCGCGCTCGCGTTCGATATGGCGGCGCCGGCGCATCGCATAGGCCTGTTCGGCTATCGAGACGAGCTGGAACAAAATGCCCTGCGCCTGCAGGGCGCGGCCCATCTCATAGTCGGTGAGCTTCGAGCCGGCGGCGAAGCCTCGCAGCACCGGTTCGATCTGCGGCATGTGCCGCTTGACCACCAGCACGAGCTGATCGACGAGATAGGCCGAGGCCTCCTTGACGGAGCGCGTGGCGAAGGCCGAGGGCGCGGCGGCGGGCGGCGTGTCGGAAGAGGCGTCGGTCATCAGAAATCTCTAGCTCCGCGATGGGCGTTACGGGAAGCCGCGGCGCCATCATGCGCTTCGGCCTTAGCCCGTTGCTTGCGACGCGCGTCCTCGCGGACGCCCTTTGGCGGAGCCGCCTTCTCCCATGGGTGGGGGAAAGGGCGCCTGCCGATTCCTTCGACCTAGGCATGCGACGCATGACGGGCGCCGCGATGGGGCGCGGCGCGACCTAAATCACGCGCGTTGCAGAACCTTGGCGACGGTCTCGCCGAATTCGGCGGGGCTCGGCGCCACGGTGAGCCCGTAGGACCGCATGATCTCGGTCTTCTCGGCGGCGCTGTCGCCGGTCGAGGAGATGATCGCGCCCGCGTGGCCCATGCGCCGACCCTTGGGCGCGGTCAGCCCCGCGACGAAACCGATCACCGGCTTGGAGAAATTCTCCTTGATCCAGGCCGAGGCTTCCGCCTCCTGCGGACCGCCGATCTCGCCGATGATCAACACGGCGACCGTTTCCGGATCCTTGTCGAACAGCACGAGATGATCGAGGAAGGACGAGCCGTTGATCGGATCGCCGCCAATGCCGACCGAAGTCGAAATGCCGATCCCCAACTCCTTCATCTGCTCCGCGGCCTCGTAGCCGAGCGTGCCGGAGCGCGAGATGACGCCGACATTGCCCTGCTTGTAGATATGGCCGGGCATGATGCCGAGCATCGCCTTGCCGGGGCTGATAATTCCGGCGCAGTTCGGCCCGACCATCATCGGACGGCGATCCTTGGGATAGCGCATGAAATATCGCTTCACGCGCATCATGTCCTGCGCCGGAATGCCGTCGGTGATCGAGCAGATCAGACGAATGCCGGCGTCCGCCGCCTCCATGATCGCGTCCGCGGCGTAAGGCGGCGCGACGAAGGTGATGCTCGTCGTCGCGCCCGTCTCCTTCACGGCCTCCTTGACCGTGTTGAACACGGGAACGCCATGCACGGTCTTGCCGCCCTTGCCGGGCGTGACGCCGGCGACGACCTTGCTGCCGTAATCGAGCATTTCCTTGGCGTGGAAACTACCCTTGTCGCCAGTGATGCCCTGCACCAGAATCGGCGTCTTCTCGTCGATAAGAATGCTCATGATTTCCTCCCGGCGCCTTATGTCGCGCGCCCGCCGCCGTCAGAACCCTCTCGAAGCCAACAGGCTCATCCCGCCTTCTTGCAGGCGGCGACGGCCTTGTCGGCCGCGTCCTTGAGCGTCGACGCGCTGATGATCGCGATCCCGCTTTCCTCGATGATCTTGCGTCCCGCCTCGACATTGGTGCCGGCGAGCCGCACCACGAGCGGAACCTTGATATTGGTCGCGCGCACCGCGTCGACGACGCCCTGCGCCACCCAGTCGCAGCGGTTGATGCCGGCGAAGATGTTGACCAGCACCGCCTTCACATTGGCGTCGGACAGCACCAGCCGGAACGCCGTGGCGACGCGCTCGGCCGAGGCGCCGCCGCCAACGTCGAGGAAGTTCGCCGGGCTGCCGCCGGCGTGCTTGATCATGTCCATGGTCGCCATCGCGAGACCGGCGCCGTTGACGATGCAGCCGATTTCACCATCGAGCCCGATATAGTTGAGGGCGTGCTCCAGCGCCTGCGCCTCGCGCGGATCGGACTGCGACGGATCGTTCATGTCGACGATGTTGCGGCGGCGGAACAGCGCGTTATCGTCGAACGACATTTTGGCGTCGAGCGCCAGCACCTTGTCGTCCTTGGTGACGACGAGCGGGTTGATCTCCAGCATCGTCGCGTCGCAGTCGCGGAACGCCCGATAGGCGCCCAGAATCGTCTGCACCGCGCGCGAGACCTGTTTCAGG
>CAVQBO010000018.1:0-203663 GCA_963710695.1 uncultured Alphaproteobacteria bacterium
GACACACGCCGCTTTGCACGATGCCCCATATGCGGTCACACCGGCTTCAGAAGGGGTGATATCGGGAGGAGCGTGAGCAACACAAAAAGTGGGATGAGGATGATGCCCACCCATAACATGTACGCAAAGAAATTCGGCATCCTGACGCCGCGTTCCTCTGCGATCGCATAAATAAGTAAATTTGGGGCATTTCCGAGATAGGTCAGCGCGCCCATGTAGACCGCGCCCATGGAGATCGAGGCGAGCGTGCCGGCAAGCGGTCCCGTCAATTGCGTAGCGTCGCCGCCTGCGAATTCGAAGAAAACGAGATATGCTGGTGCACTGTCGAGAAGGGCGGAGAGGCCGCCAGCAAGCCAGAAATAAGCGGCCTCGTGCGCGCTGCCATCGCGGGCGGTGACTGCTTGAAGAAGGAACGCGAAGGTGCCGTTTTTTCCGGCGTGAAGCATCGCCACCACCGGAATAATCGCGACGAAGATGCTCGCGAATAAAATTGCCACCTCGCGGATCGGCTCCCAGGTAAAGTCGTTGGCGGCGCGATGCTCGTCTGGTGTCAGCCAGAGCGACAGCAGTGCGATCACGATTAGCGCGCCATCGCGAAGTAGGTTGCGGAGCTCTATCTCCGTCCCTGCAATATTCATTGCGAGGTCCAGCTTGCCGGTCGCCGAGAGGAGAACGGCTGCGACAATCATGCCCATGAGAACGAGATTTAACGAGCCATGAAGTCTGAGCGGCTCGACCGGCGCGCTGCGCGCCTGTTCCTTCCGAAAATACCAAAGATCAACCGCGAAAAATAATGCGAGGACGGGGACGGCAACAATCAGGGTTTGCAGCCACATATGCTGCGTCGTCCAGAAAAATGGCACCCCGTGCAGGAACCCGACGAACAGGGGAGGGTCGCCACCGGCGACAGCGCGCCGCCGACGTTGGCAGCGAGAATGATGAAGAAGACCACCACATGGGCGTTATGCTTTCGGCCTCCATTAGCTCGAATTAGCGGTCGAATGAGGATCATTGCCGCGCCGGCGGTGCCGACTATGCTGGCGATCAAAGCGCCAAGCGCGAGCACGCCGGTATTATTCCGCGGGTTCGCGCGGATGTTACCGGTAACAAGAATGCCTCCGGCAACCGTATAAAGCGCAAAGAGCAGCAGCATGAAACTCATGTATTCGGCGACCATCGTGTGGAAAAAGGCCGCCAGCGCCGCCGAAGCACCATGGAAGGCTGCCAACGGCGCGAGCGTTACCGCTGCCCAGCCGAGTGCGATCTTCCCGTAGTGAGCGTGCCAAGTTTTTGTAAAGAGCAACGGTCCGGTTGCGATCGACAGTAGGATACCGACGAAGGGAACCGCCCAGGGCCACGCCATCGATGCGCCATCGAGTGTCGAGGTTGCCCGCGCCGGCTCCGACGAGAGACACGCCGCCGCTGCGACAAGCACAGCAATAAAACCCCTCATGAGTTGTCTCCGACGAACGAATGATTTTTGACTGCTATAGCAGGTCAGTTTCAGGCGTACCAGCCGACCCTGCACCGAGCATCTGAAATGCCCGGGTCCGGGTCCGCTGATTTTCGAGGGGTGCAAAAGTCAACATTTTTGCAACAAACATCGCGGTCATTCATATCAATGAGTTAGCTTGTGCAGAAGTTATGTGCGAAAGCCCCGGTGATTTCCCCCCGGCGCGAAGCCGAAATTTCAAATTGGCCCACTGCCGGAACGGCGCCATTCCTCGTCCCGCGAGTGGGGGAAAGCTTCATGCTTAAGCCTCGGCTTTGAACAAGCCATGCGACTCCAGCCGCCACGGGCGGCCGGCTCATGAACGCCTCATAACGCCGCCTAATTCGCGGCCAGAAAAACGTCCGACCGGATTTGTTTCAGACTGGCGCCTTTCATGAACAAATCGCGCTTGAGGCGGCTGACCAGCCGCTCCCCCCGCACAAAAAGAATGCGGTTTCCTTCAGCGCTCGCTCCTGCTCCAGCACGGCGGCCGCGACGTCGCCGCCTTCAAGCCCCGGTTCGCTCAGGGCGCGCGGAACATAGGTGAAGTTCTCGCGCTTTGCCGCGAGCGCCTCCAGCGGATCATGGAGGTACAGGCCCGCCCGCTCGCGCGCGCCATGATAGAGCCGGATCGGCCCGCGATGACCGCGCCGAAGCGCGTCGCGTAAAATGCCCATCAGCGGCGCGAGGCCGGTGCCGGCGCCGACCAGCGTCAATGGCTGGCCAGGATCGACGCCCTCATAGAAGCAGGTTCCCAGCGGGCCGGCGACGTGGAGGCGGTCGCCCGGAGACAATTGCTCCGAGACGAAGCCGCTCATTCTCCCCCCACGATGAAGTCGGATATGAAGTTCGACGTGGGGGTCCTCTTCCGGCACGCTTGCGATTGAATAATGCCGGCCGAGCCCTTCGGGCGTGATCAGTTCAAGGAACTGGCCCGGACGGTAGCTGAAGTCCGAGCCATGCTCCAAATATAGGCGCGCGACGTCGCCCGAAAGACGATCTATCGCGCGCACAATGACCTCGGAGCGGGCCGCCGCCTCGTCCGTCGGGATGACGGTCAAGGGCGTCTTGGGGACGCAGACACAGGCCAGGAAGTAGCCCTGAGCCTTCTGCGCCTCTGTCAGACCCTCCTGCGCCGCGGCGGGAGGAGTGCCCTCGACGGCGCGGTGCAAGCAGGATTGGCAAACGCCAGCGCGGCACGAATGAGGAGCGTCTATCTCGGCTCTTAGCAGGGCCGAAAGAACGTCCTCACCCGGCTCGATATCTATGGCCGCGCTCCGGTAGGTCAGCAAGGTCATGCTCGCCACATCAACGGTTTAGAACGTCGTCGCGCACGGAATTAGCGATCGCCGCGACTTCCAGCACGTCTTTCTCGCCAACCCCGAGCTGGCGCAGAGTGCTCGACAGATTCTCGATGACCGCATCGACGTGCATGTCATTCAAGCCCTTGGCGACGAGCTTCTTATGCGCTTCGCGCATATCCTTGCCCGTGTATTTGTTGGGGCCGCCAAAAGCCATCGTCAGAAAGGCCTTTTGCTTTGCGATCTGCGCATCCATATCCACATTATCGAAAAAGCGAGCAATGCGGCCATCGGCGAGCACCCTGCGATAGAAGATGTCGACGGCGGCCTCGACGGCCGGCGTGCCTCCGATGCGTTCATACAATGTGGGCATTTCCCTCTCCTTTGTTTAAAGATGTATATCATATGCATCTTTAACGCCGGCGCTGGGATATTGCAAGAGGGGAGCGGACCATGCGTTTGACACTTCACAGCGATTTCGCGTTAAGAACGCTGATCTTCCTTGCTGTCGCAGACGAGCGGGGGGCCACGATCCCCGAGATCGCGGCGGCCTATGCGATCTCGGAAAACCACTTGCGCAAGGTGGTGGGGCGCTTGATCGAGAATGGCTTCGTGGAGGCGACGAGGGGGCGTGGCGGCGGGTTGCGGCTGGCGGTTCCGGCGTCGCAAATTTCGATTGGGGCGGCCGTGCGCAAGCTCGAAAGCGATTTCGCGCTCGCCGAGTGCATGGGCGCCGCCCCCGAAAATTGCGTGATCACGGGTCGCTGCGGCTTGCAGCGAATTTTCAAGGAAGCGCTGAACGCCTTTTTCCAGACGCTCGACCGCTACACGCTCGCGGACGCGATCGGTGGATCGCGCGGGCTGGAACAGGCGCTGGGGATTAACGCGGATCCAACGCTCGCGCCGTAACCGTTCGGACTTCGTTGTATTGTGAAATCTTCGGGTCCGAACGATCGATCAGCCCGCTTCCATCCCGCGAAAGCCCTTGGCCGCGAATCGCGGCGGCGTCCGACGCGCGGCTTCAATCCGCGGGTTTATTCGTGACGAAGATGTCGAGCAAAACGAACGGCGCGATCATCGCGTAGATGACCGGCGCGGTGAGCGGCGCCAGCGGTCGTGCGTTCAGAATATATGTCGAAAGCCGCGTCCTCAGCTCGCGATGCCGGCGCAAAATCTCCTGCTCGAAAAAGATGCGTCCTTTTTCCATTCCAACGTGCAACTCGATTCGACGCTGCGCGATTTCCGCGTCCAACTCGGCTTCCAATTGGCGGATTTTCTCCATCAAATCGTTGATATGGGCTGTCATTGGGCGACTTCCAGTCGGTTGACGAGCGATGGCGCCGACCGCGACGGAAGCCGGCTGTGAACGCGAAATGTCGTCCGCGGCGACAACAAAAGCAATGTGCCCGGATATCGCGCGGCCCGCGCCGAAATAGCCGCGAGCGGGAGAATAGAGGGCGCGGCGCCGCTTTTTTATCAGGGGCTTAAATGCAGCGCACAATTTATGTTGCATCGCACAATTAAATCGGTCATATTGTGTCGGTTCGTCGCCAAGGCGTCGGCGCGCGAGCTTAAATTTTCACGGCGGGGCAGGTCGCTCCTCGCCGCGGACGCCGTTGTCAAAGGGAGAAGATTACATGACCAGCCCGAGCTATCAGATTCCGACCGAGGTCCGTGAATTCGCGGAAAAGAGCGTCGAGCAGGCCCGCAAGGCCTTCGAGGGTTTTTCGGGCGCCGCTCAGAAGGCCATCGCCGCCGTCGACACCTCGGCCATTCCCGCCGCCGCCGGCGCCAAGGAAGTCGGCGCGACCGCGCTCAGCTACGCCGAGGCCAATGTCAAGGCGGCTTTCGACCTCGCCACGAAGCTGGTGCAGGCCAAGGACGTGCAGGAAGTTCTGACGCTCCAGACCGAATTCGCCAAGAGCCAGTTCGCCGCCTTCCAGGAGCAGACCAAGGAGCTCGGCGCCGCCTTCACCAAGGCCGCGAGCCCCAAGTAAGCGTTTAAATTCGAGGCGGCCCGCGACGACGGCGTTGGAGTTCTTGAGCGAGGCGTCGCCTTCGAAGACATTCAACAACGAAGTCCAAGACGATGACCGTGAATAAACCAAACAATAAGTCCAAATGGACAGCCGCCGGCGCCGCCGCCAAAACGGCCGAGCCAGCCAAGACGGCCGAGCCAACAATGAGCGCGCCGGAGGCTCCCGCCCCCGCCGCCGCCAAGAGCGCGCCGGTCGCGCCTAGCGTCAAGAGCGAGCCCATCGCGCCCGCGCCCGCCCAGCAGGTCCCGATCGAGAGCGTCGCGGTCGACGAAGCGGTTATCGCCGCCGCGCTCGCGCCGCAAGCTCCCGACGCGCTCGGCCTTCGTGGAGGTCGTGGAGTTGGAAACGTCGCCGGTCGTCGCGGCGCAAGAAAGCGTGGCGGGATTTGCGATCTCGGCCTCGACGCCGATCGCGACGCCGGAGGCCGCCGCCTGGGCCTTCAAGAGCGTGGAGCTCTGGAGCGAGAACGCTCAGGCGATGATGGGCTTCGCTTCGGCGCTCGGCAAGGCGAAGAGCCTGACCGAGGTCGTCGAATTGCAGTCGCGTTTCGCCAGCGAGCGTTTCAATCGCTTCGCGAAGCTCGCCGGCGAAGCCGTGCCGCCGCCAAAATTCTTCTTCTTCGCGGCGTGAGCGCGAATCCTTCTCCCGTATACGGGAGAAGGGATTGCGTTGCGCTCAAAGCGTCGCGGCGATCAGCGCGCGCAGCGTCGGCGTCGCGTCCGGCATGATCCCGAACCAGTCGCGAAAGGCCGGGCGCGCCTGATGCAGCAGCATGCCGAGTCCGTCGACCGCCGTGAGGCCGGCCCGGCGCGCCGCCGATAAAAGCGGCGTCTCCAGCGGCGCGTAGACGATATCCGCGACGAGCGCGTTCGAGGGCAGCGCGTCCAGCGCTATGTCGAGCGGCGGCTGGCCGATCATGCCCTGGCTCGTGGCGTTGACCAGTAGTCCCGCGCCCGAAAGCGCGTCGCGGCGCTCTTCCCAGGGATAGGCCGCGACCGGGGGGCCGAAATCGCCGGCGAGCGCCTCCGCGCGGCCGAGCGTGCGGTTGAACAGCCTGATCTCGCTGGCGCCGGCGTCGATCAGCCCAGCGACGATGGCGCGGGCGCCGCCGCCGGCGCCGAGCACCACGGCGGGCGCCGGCGTCGGCCCGCCAGCGCGGCGCCGCCGCGCGCAGCGAGGCGGTGAAGCCGAAGCCGTCGTAATTGCGGCCGGTCAGCGAGCCGTCCGATTCGACCACGACGCAATTGATCGCGCCGATGCGCGCGGCCGCCGGGTCGAGCCCGTCGACCAGCTTCATCGCCGCCTCCTTATGCGGGATGGTCAGATTGCAGCCTGAAAAACCCAAGGGCCCTAGCGCCCGCAGCGCCGCGCCGAGCTTGCCGGGCTCGATCGCCAAAGGCGCGTAGAAGCCCTCAAGCCCGTGCAATTTGAGCCAGTAATTATGAATCTTGGGCGATCGCGAATGAGCGATGGGCCAGCCCATCACCCCGGCGAGGAAAAAGCGATGGTGGATGTGCATTGGGTCTCCTCGGCGCGCCCCGCGAGCGCCGCGAAAAGCGCGTCGTCCTCGTTCACGCCGGCGTTGCCGGTGGTCAGCAGTTTTTCGCCATAAAAGATCGAATTCGCGCCGGCGACGAGGCAAAGAATCTGCGCCTCGCGCGATAGGAACGAGCGGCCCGCCGACAGCCGCACGCGCGACTTCGGCATGACGATGCGCGTCGTCGCGATCATGCGAACGAGATCGAGCGAATCGAGCGGCGGGCGGCCCGCCAATGGCGTGCCCTCGACGGCGACCAGCGTGTTGATCGGCACGCTCTCGGGGTGCGGGTCGAAGCCGGCGAGCACGGCCAGCATGCCGGCGCGGTCCTTGACGCTCTCGCCCATGCCGATGATGCCGCCGCAGCACATCTCCAGCCCCGCGCCGCGCACGGCCTTCAGCGTCTCCAGCCGGTCCTCGTAGGTGCGGGTGGTGATGATCTCGCCGTAAAACTCCGGCCCGGTGTCGAGATTGTGGTTATATGCCGTCAGCCCGGCCTCGGCGAGCCTCTTGGCCTGCTCGGCGTCGACCATGCCGAGCGTGACGCAGGCCTCCATGCCGAGCGCCCGCACGCCGCGCACCATCTCCACGACGGCGTCGAAGCGCGGCCCGCGCGGCGCCGAGCGCCAGGCCGCGCCCATGCAGAAGCGGTCGGCCCCGGCCTCGCGCGCCGTCCTGGCGGCGCCGAGCACCTCCTCGACGCCGAGAAGATCGACGCGATCGAGCTTGACCTCGCGATGATGCGCCGATTGCGGGCAATAGGAGCAATCCTCCGGGCAGCCGCCGGTCTTGATCGACAGCAGCGCCGCCTTTTGCACGTCGCTGGGATCGAAATGGCGCCGGTGCGACGGCGTTCGCCCGCGCGACGAGATCGAGCAGGGGAGAATCATGGATCGCGACGATTTCGTCGACGCTCCAGTCGTGGCGCAGGTCAAACTCCGCGGGAGCGTTCATTGCGCCTTGCCTCTTCTGGTTTTGCGATTGTCTTGCGCGATGGCCGGCGGGAGTCTTGGTCTTGGCGCGTTGCAGGATCGCATAAACGGCGTAAAGCGCCAGCGCCACGTCGAAACCGGCGTTGGCCAGCGCGAAGGGCGCCGGCGTGAACACGGCGCCCGAACCGTTGTAATGGAACACGACCGCCCAAAGCGGATGCAGCGCGAGGCCGACCACGAGGAACCAGGGCGAGAAGATGATCGACATATAGGCCAGCGAGCCGAAGATCGCGACGCCGGTCATCTCCACCGCGACCCAGCTATTGGGGTCCAGCGAGCGAAACGCGAAGCCGACGTAAAGAAAGGCGACGGCGATCAGCGCGTAGGCGGAGACGCGCAAGGGGTTCTGCTTGCCCCACAGGGCCAGGAACAGCAGCCCAGCCGCGAAAGCGACGCCAAGCGCCGTGAATATGCCGATTTCGGTTGTGTCTAACATGTCTGAACCGTTTTCCCTCGCGCCGCCGCACTGGTCTATATGACGGAGCCGCGACGCGAACAAGGGCGGGACGCGCGGAAGATCGCGGGCGTGGAGAGAACGCTCATCCGACCCTTGCTCCGCAAGGGCCACCTTCTCCCACGGGTGGGAGAAGGAGGGGCGCCGTTTGATTCAAATTAAAAATCCCATGAACTCCGACGATCAAAAAAGCAGAGGCGCTCCCTTCTCCCACTTGTGGGAGAAGGTGGCCCCGCGAAGCGGGGTCGGATGAGGGCCGGCGCCATCCCAGCCTACGCCCCCTTGGCGCCGCGCTGATTTGCCGTCCCTCGCCGCCAAAAATCCAAAGCCCCTCTTCCAAACGGAAGAGGGGCTTTCGTGCTCGTTACTCGATGATGCTGGCCACCACGCCGGCTCCAACCGTCCTGCCGCCTTCGCGGATGGCGAAGCGCAGCTTCTCTTCCATCGCGATCGGCACGATCAGCGCGACTTCCATCGCGACGTTATCGCCCGGCATCACCATTTCGACGCCCTCGGGCAGCGTCACGATGCCGGTCACGTCCGTCGTGCGGAAGTAGAACTGCGGGCGGTAGTTGGTGAAGAACGGCGTGTGGCGGCCGCCCTCTTCCTTCGTCAGAATATAGGCCTCGGCCTTGAACTTGGTGTGCGGCTTGACCGAGCCCGGCTTGCACAGCACCTGGCCGCGCTCGACGTCCTCGCGCTTCGTGCCGCGCAGCAGGCAGCCCACATTGTCGCCCGCCTCGCCCTGATCGAGCAGCTTGCGGAACATCTCAACGCCGGTCACCGTCGATTTCACCGTCGGGCGAATGCCGACGATCTCGACTTCCTCGCCGACCTTGATGATGCCGCGCTCGATGCGTCCCGTCACCACCGTGCCGCGGCCCGAAATCGAGAACACGTCCTCGACCGGCATCAGGAACGGCTGATCCTTCGGGCGCTCCGGCTGCGGAATATACTCGTCCACCGTCTTCATCAGCTTCAGGATCGCGTCGTGGCCGATCTCGGGGTTCTTGTTCTCCAGCGCGCACAGCGCCGAACCCATGGTGATCGGAATGTCGTCGCCGGGGAACTCATACTTCGACAGCAATTCGCGAACCTCGAGCTCGACCAGCTCAAGCAGTTCCGGATCGTCGACCATGTCGACCTTGTTCAGGAACACCACCAGCGCGGGAACGCCGACCTGGCGCGCCAGAAGAATATGCTCGCGCGTCTGCGGCATCGGGCCGTCGGCCGCCGAAACCACCAGGATCGCCCCGTCCATCTGCGCCGCGCCGGTGATCATGTTCTTCACATAATCGGCGTGGCCGGGGCAATCGACGTGCGCGTAGTGGCGGTTCGCGGTCTCGTATTCGACATGCGCCGTCGAGATCGTGATGCCGCGCGCGCGCTCCTCGGGAGCCTTGTCGATCTGGTCGTAGGCCGTGAAGGTCGCCCCGCCCGTCTCCGCCAAAACCTTGGTGATCGCCGCCGTCAAGGACGTCTTGCCATGGTCCACGTGACCAATCGTCCCGATGTTGCAATGCGGCTTGTTGCGTGAGAACTTTTCCTTGGCCATCGTCTAAGGTCCAATCCCGATTGCTTGGCGCGGGTCTCGTGCTCGCGCGGGGCGAGCATTTACGGCCAACGCGGGGATTGTTCAAGTGGCAGGCCGACAGAGCGCGCCTTGGCGCGCGCCCCGCCGCTTCATGACGACCCTCGCCCCACGCCGGGAGGGCGCGTCGCTTCTCCAAAGCCTTGGCGGGGGATGGTCTAGATGCAAACAATTTTAGTCTAACACGACGCGGATGCGGGACAGTTTGTTATTGTTCGCTTGTGGGCATTCTCGTATCCGAGCGCTATTCAAGCGTAAACACAGCAGATGCGCTTCGCGGCGCCCGGTATTTAATAATATATTCACGCTAGCTTGATGTTTACATACAATTTTGCCGAGCGAATTAAGCCATACAACTCGATTCCCGCTTATCGTTTACTCGTTCCGGCCATGCGGCTCGCGTCGCATCAAAATGGCGTTTCGAGATGGATGCGATGAAAAAAATGACCGGGTTTATCGACGAGATCGCCGGCCTCGCCGGCGCGCGCGACCGCGACGCGCTCGAATATACGATGGCCTCGGTGATGTTCCAACTCACGGGCGCGCGGCTGCTGTCCACATGGAGCGTCGCGCCGCGAGACGGCGATATTGGCGTGCGTTGCTGCGTGACGCTCGGTTCGGCGCGCTGCGAGCACTGCGAGGTGACGAGTTGCACGCTGCCCGGCGACAATGTCAAACCGCTCGACAGCAAACCGGCGCTGAAGACCTGCTACGAGACCAAGCGCCATTTTCGCGCGCGGTCCGGCCTCTGCGGCCTTTATCGCCATGTTTTTCCGGTCGCCAATGGTCACGGCGTCGTCCGCCTCGTCGAAATTCTGCGCGACGCGCCGATGCGCGAGGACGAGGAGCGGCTGCTGTTCGGGCTGTTGCGCATTTATCGCAATCATCTCGGCATCAACGACTATGGCGATTGCGACGACCTCACTGGCCTGCTCGACCGCCGCGCCTTCGAGGAGACGTTTCGCGCGCTGATCTCGCCAAAACTCGGGCGCAAGGCGTCGCCGTTCGGACCCTTGCGCGCCGGCGACGAGTCGCGCGGCGCGCATCTCGCGATGATCGAAATAGATTTGTTCAAGCGCATCAACGACGGCTTCGGTCATCCTCACGGCGACGAGGCGCTGGCGCTGCTGGCGCGCCTGCTGGGCGAGAACTTTCGCGAGACGGACCGCCTGTTCCGCTTTGGCGGCGAGACGTTTGTCGCGGTGCTGCCGGACACTGATTCGGAAGGCGCGGCGGCGGCGCTGGAGCGGCTCCGCCTCTTGGTCGAGAATTTCGACTTTCCGCGGGTGGGCCGCGTCACCGTGAGCATCGGCTGCACCGCCGTGCGGCAGGACGACACCGGCGCCAGCGCCAGCGCGCGCGCCGAAGAGGCGCTTTACGCGGCCAAGGAGCAGGGGCGCAATCGGGTCTGCTGCTTCGAGGCGCTGCCCGCCGGCGGCGCCGTGGCGGCGGCGGGGTGACGGGGTGGCGGATCGCGGAGGCTTTTGCGCGTCACCCCTCCCAAACCACCGCCCCATCCACCACGGTCAGCTTCACCACCCCCTGCAACAGCGCGCCATCGAACGGCGTGTTCCTGCAGCGCGAATGCAGCTTTCCCGGATCGACCACGAAGGGCTCGTCGGGATCGAAGCGGATCACGTCGGCCGGCGCGCCCTTTTTCAGCCGGCCTTGCTCCAGCCCCAGAATCTCGGCCGGGCGGGACGACATCGCCGCGAGCAGGCGGGGCAGCGTCACATCGCCCGAATGCACGAGGCGCAGCCCCGCCGCCAGCATGGTCTCAAGGCCGATGGCGCCGAATTCGGCCTGGGCGAAGGGCAGGCGCTTGGTCTCGACATCCTGCGGATCGTGATCGGAGACGATCACGTCGACGAGCCCTTCGGCCAGCGCCTTCACCAGCAGCTTGCGGTCGTCCTCGCCGCGCAGCGGCGGGCGCAGTTTCAGAAAGCTGCGGTAATCGCCGATGTCGCCCTCGTTGAGCGTCAGATGATTGATCGAGGTTCCGCAAGTTACGGCCAACCCTTGCGCCTTGGCGCGGCGCAGCGCGCGCAGCGACAGGGGCGCGGCGACGATCGCCGCGTGATAGCGCGCGCCGGTCAGCGCGACGAGGCGCAGATCGCGGTCGAGCATGATGGTTTCCGCCTCGGCGGGCACGCCGGAGAGACCGAGCCTGATCGCCGTCTCGCCCTCGTTCATCACGCCGCCGCCGGCAAGATCGGCGTCTTGCGGAAAATGCACGACGAGCGCGTCGAAGTCGCGGGCGTAGGCCAGCGCGCGGCGCATCACCAGCGCATTCGCGACGGCGCGCGGGCCGTCGAAGAAGGCCGCGGCGCCGGCCTGGCCGAGCAGCCCGAGTTCGGCGATCTCGCGCCCCTCGCGGCCCTTGGTCAGCGCGGCCATCGGCAATACGCGCACGCGGCCGGTGTCGCGGGCGCGGCGCAGGACGAAATCCACGACGGCCGGGTCGTCGACGGCGGGGGAGGTGGTCGGCGTCGCGAGAATCGTGGTGACGCCGCCGGCCGCCGCCGCCAGCGTCGCCGTCGCGATGGTCTCGCGGTGCTCGGCGCCGGGTTCGCCGACGAAGGCCAGCATGTCGATGAGGCCCGGCGCGACGACATCGCCGCGGCAATCGACGATCCGCGCTCCTTTCGGCGCGCCCGCGGCGGCGACCGCCGGCCCGAGATCCCTGATGCGCCCGTCCTCGATATAAAGCCCGCCGCGCGTCTCGCTCCCGCTCGCGGGATCGACAAGACGGGCGTTGACGAGAACCAGCGGCGGAGCGGCGGGCGCGGGGGCGTGGGGCATGGCCCGTTGCTTTAAGCGATTTTCTCGCGCGAGGGAATGAGCGGCGCGAGGCCAAGCGTCCGCTCTCGGCGATTTATTTGGCCCGCGCTTGATTGTGACAGATCGTTGATCAATCTTTTACGACGAGATGACAGTTTTACGTCAACCACGTCACATGATCCCGCTGCTCGGATTCGCGTTTCTCCTGCTCGCGCCGGGGGTTGCGATCCGCTATGGCGTGCTGCCGTTCGAGTTCAGGTTTCAAGCGCTGTTGCTCGTTTCGGGCCTATGCATCGCGCTATGCGCGCTCGCCGGCTTTTCGTTCGCGGAACTGGGGCTCGCTCGGCCTTCGGTTCCGCGCCATTGGGCGGGCTGCGGCGCTCTCACTCTCGCGCTGGCTGGTTCGGTGCTGCTGGAGAGTCATTACCTCGCCGTCGCGCATCGGCCGTTCGACTGGATCGGCTTCGCGCCGTTCTATGTGCTGGTGTCCAGCCCCTGTCAGGAGGTCGTCTGCCGATCGATTCCGAAACTGATCGCGGATCGGCTGCAAATGAGCGGGCGAAATTACGTTTTATATTCTTCCGTCGTTTTTTCGTTGATGCACAACGCCTATGGCGATCCCATGCTGCTCGCCAACACTTTTTTCGCGGGCCTCGCCTGGGCCACCGCCTATCTTTTCACGCGCAACATCTGGCCGCTGATTTTCTCCCACGCCGCCGTCGGGACGCTGGCCTTCTGCCTCGGCGTCGCCTGAGATGGTCGCGAGCCCGAAGGCTCGCGGTCCGTAACCGCGCCCTGGACCGCGAGCCTTCAGGCTCGCGTTTCAGGCTCGGCGTGGAGCATCGCCGTCCGCAGCAAAAGCCACAGCACGCAGGCGTTCAGAATATGCCACAGAAAATGCGTTCCGAGCGGAAAGGCCGCGCAGACATCGCCGTCCATGGTGCGAAAGGTCAGCGACGCCGCGAAAACCAGCGCCGCCAGCGCGAGGCCATCAGCCGTTTGGCGCAGGCCCGTTCGCGGCCACAGCAGCGCCGCGAAACAGATCATCGCGCCCAGCGCCGGCAGATAGCCGACCGAGCCGTGCAATCCGTGGAACGTGTTTTCGACGAGATATGAGCCCGCCGCGAACAGCAGCGTGATCGCCGTCGACGCGAGCGCGCCGAGGCCGAAGAACCGGCGCAGCGCGAGCAGAAAATAGCCGTAGATGAACACCGCGATCGGGACGACGTCGAACAGCATCGCGCCGCGCGTCGCGACGGTGTGGAAGATAAAGCTGCCAACACCGACCAACGCCGTCACGACGATCAGCGCGAGCGCTGGATAATCCGTTTCGCGCCGGCGCCGCCACAGCGCGAAAGCAGCGGCGGCGGCCAGCAAAAAGGCGATATTGGTCAGCGCGTTGACCGGCTCCGACCAGAAGCCGTGGTCCTGCCGCTCGCAGTAGTCGATGACGGGATCGCGCCAGGCCACGATAGAAGCGCTCCGGATTGTCTTACGGCGCGCCGGCGCCCTTTGGCTCGGCGGTTTCGCCTTCGCCTTCATGGCCCAGGCTGGCGATAACCTCCGGGTCGTGCGGCGGACCGTAGATCATGAACAGCTTCATCGGCTTTTGGCCGGTGTTGATGACCTTGTGACGAAGTCCCGCCGGCACGATCACCGCGTCAGTCCTTGCCGACCTTCACGCTGTCTCCAGCGATGACGACCTCGCCCTTTCCTTTCTCGACGCGGAAGAACTGGTCGTGATCCATATGGACGTCCTCGCTGGTTTCCTCGCCGGCCTTGAGCGACATCAGAACCAGTTGCAGATGCTTGCCGGTGTAGAGAACGCGTCGATAGTCCTTGTTCTCCTCGGTCAGTTCCTCGATGTCTTCCAAAGCGCTTCATGACGGACCTCTTTTGCAGGGGCGAATAATGGCGGTGACGATACCTTAGCGGCGCAAGATGACAAAGACGCTGCTAATGCGGTCGATCATCGCGGCGCGTTCCGGGAACGATCTTCGCGAAAGTAAATATAGCGCCGCGGCGATCTGTCCCGTGTCGGGAATTCCGGCACGAGACGAGGACAAACCGGGTCTGAATCACGGACGGCGGATGCGGGCCATGCGTTGGTGAAGAAAGCGTTGACGGCGCGCATGGACGAGCCGCCCGGCGCGTCGGAACAAATGTCGCCGCTCCGACGTTTGGTAAATGGGGATAGGAAGGAAGAGGAGCGCCAGATGGTCTTTCGCGCTTTTCTGACGCTTTGCATGGGCGCGTCGGTGTTTATTGGCGGCGTCGCGCTTGCGCAGCAGGGCGGCACGACGTCCGGCCCTTCGGCGGGAAAAAACGTCGAACCGAGCACCGCCACTGAAAAAAAATATGAAGGCAGGCAACAGTCCGGAAGGGCGCCCCGGCCGCCGCCGGCAGCCCGGGTGTCGAGGCTAAGCCCGGGACCGAGGGCGGAAAAGCCGAGCAACCGGGAAAATAGGCGCCCGCGAGCCCTCACCGCGCCTCGGCCTCGACCTCCAGCTCGTTCAGGATTTCGCCGGGCCTTTTCAGCCCGAGATCGAGCGCGCCGACGCCTTTGGGCGAGGTTAGTTTTATGCGCAGGCGCGTCGGGTGGTTGAGGAATTTCGTCACGGCCTCGCCAATGCGGCGGGCCTTTTCGCTGTCCTCCAGCGAGGCGTCGATCGCGGCGCCGGCGTCGCGCGCGTAATCGGCGCGCAGCTTGGCGACGTCGCCGCCGCTGGATCTGGCTTCCTCCGCCAGCACGCGCTCGATCAGCCCACCGCCCTCGACGGTCGCCTCCAGCCGCGTGACGGTCGCCGTCAGCATCGCCGCGCGCGAGACGATCGGGCTTGGCGAAAACACCGAGGCGCCGACATTGCCGAAAGTCGCTTGCAGCGTGATGGCGCCCATGTCCTTGGCGTCGACGCGCGCCCGCTCGATCTCGAACGCGCGCGCCTCCTCGCGCCAGACGCCGGCGATTTCACCGGACAGCGCGATGTCGCGATAGCCGAGCGCCGTGAAGAAATGCGCGGCCGGGCTTTCGCCGCGCGCGGCGAGATCGGCCTTGAGGCGGTCGAGCCGCGCGGCGAATTTGGTCGGGACGCCCTCGCGGTAATTGGCGAAGTCGGCGCCAAGCGCGCCGATCTCGAATTTGACGCGCCCGTCGGCGCCGGCGTCGGGCAGATCGGCGACGACGCCCTCGGCCTCGGCGCGGTCGAGCCGCCATGTCCGGGCTTCGCCGGGCGCCAGCAGCGCGTTGAAATCGAGCCCGCGCAAGGCGAGACGGCGCAGCGCGACATGGCCGCCGTCGGCGCTGTCCAGCGCGAAATCCTCGATCGAGGCCTCGCGCGCCTTCGCGCCCGCGATCTTGTCGAGCGTCAGGCGGCCGAGCTTCACCGCATAGGGCTTTTCGCCCGGCGCGCCGCGTCCGGTCACGACGACATCGCGCGCGCCAAAGACGCCGAGCTCCATCGCGCCGAGCGCCGTCAGCGCCAGCATGGCGCCTTGCTCCGGCGTCGCGGCGGCGTCCGGCGCCCCGGCCAGCGGCGGCTCGGCGAGGGCGCGCGCCCGCAGCCCCAGCGCCGCGACAGGCCCGGCGTGGATTTCGATCCCGGCGTCGGGGAAGGTGAAAGAGACGCTCTCGATCGCGGCCTCCTCCTCGATGGTCTTGGCCTCCTCCTTGTCGTTTTCGCGCGCGAAGGCCAGGACATGCGCCAGCTGGCGCGGATCGACGCCCTTGGCCGAAAGATTCGTGTAGCGCGCCTCGACGGCGCCGCCCGCCGCCCTTGGCGCTTTGCTCCAGCGACGCGGCGCGCAGCGCGCCGATGCGGCCATTGGCTATGTCTTCGAGCACGACGTCCTTATAGACGAGCCGCGTCACGCGCTCGCCGGCCTTGCTCTCGCCGCGTATTTCGGGAATCACGATGCGCTTCGCGGTCACGCGCGCCAGACGTTCGTCGAGCGGGGTTTTGTCCTTGGGGTCGGCGAGCCGCGCCAGCTCGGCGGCGGTCAGCGTCCCGCCCTCGACCGTCAGGCGCGGGATCGAAAAGACCATCGCGCCGATCTCGACGACGAGTCCCTCGGGCGGGGCGCCCGTGTCCGCGCGGGCGGCGAGCCCCGCGACGACAGCCGCGAGCGCGGTTATGACGAAACGAAACAGCATGAGCCCACCCGCGCTTGACCGATTCGCCAAAAAAACTTGCCAAACTGCCGCGCAGCCCTCATCCGACCTCGCGCTTCGCGGGGCCACCTTCTCCCACAAGTGGGAGAAGGAGGGGAGCCGATTGAATCAACCTCAATAATCTAAATTACACGGGCGCTCCCTTCTCCCACTTGTGGGAGAAGGTGGCCCTTGCGTTAGCAAGGGTCGGATGAGGGTTCTCGCCGCTCCCGCATGCCCCCTAAGCGCCAATCCCCGCGCGCTTCTTCTTCTTGATGACGATGGTGATCTTCTTGCCTTTTTTGGAAAGCTTGACGGACTTCAGCACGCAGGCGCCCGAGGCGACATTGCCGCCAAGACCATCCATCCATTCGCGCAGGAGAGCGCTATTCGTCATCTCGTCGACGCTTCTGTCGAGCACGGCGGCCTCCTTTATTCAGCGGCCAAGCATAGCAGGCAAGCGGGCGATTTGCGAGCGGGAGCCGTTGGACTGGATAATGATTCGCTCGGCCCAAGGCGCGCGCGCCTACGCCGTCGCGAGACTATCGAACAGCGCGCGCCCGTCGATGCCGCCGACCAAGGGGTCGATCAGATTTTCGGGATGCGGCATAAGGCCCAGCACATTGCGCCGCGCCGAATAAATCCCGGCGATGTCGTTACGCGAGCCATTGGGATTGGCCGCGCCGCCGACATGGCCCAAGGCGTCGCAATAGCGGAAGGCGACAAGTCCCTCGCCCTCCAGCCGCGCGATTCCGTCGTCGTCGTCCTCGTAATTGCCCTCGCCGTGGGCGATGGCGACTTCGATGATCTGGCCCTTGGCGTAATGTCTTGTGAAGGCCGTGTCGTTCCGCTCGACGCGCAAATGCTGCATCTTGCAGACGAAGCGCAGATTGGCGTTGCGCATCAGCACGCCCGGCAGCAGCCCGCTCTCGCACAGAATTTGAAAGCCGTTGCAGACGCCCAGCACCAGCCCGCCGCGCGCGGCGTGGGCGCGCACCGCGTCCATGATCGCGGCGCGGCCGGCGATGGCGCCGCAGCGCAGATAGTCGCCATGGCTGAAGCCGCCGGGCAGCACGACGAGATCGACGCCGGGCGGCAGTTCGTGATCGTCGTGCCACAGCATCGCGGGCTTGACGCCCGTCGCCTGGCGAAGCGCGCGGGCCATGTCGCCCTCGCGATTGGAGCCGGGGAAGACGATGACGGCGGCTTTCATGCGAACACCGGATCAGCGGTCCGCGCCCGCTGAATTGAATGCTCCGGGCAGCGAGCCCTTGGGCACGCGGTCCAAGGCGCGCTATCGGACCGCGAGCCTTCAGGCTCGCGTTTCGCGCCCAGGTGAATAGGTTCGCGCGGCCTAGAGTTCAATGGCGTAATTCTCGATCACGGTGTTGGCGAGCAGCTTTTCGCAAGCCGTCGTGAGGCTCGCGCGCGCGACATCCTTGTCGGCGGCGGCGATCTCGACGTCGAAAACCTTGCCCTGGCGCAAGCTGGCGACGCCGGCGACGCCAAGCGCGCCGAGCGCGCTCTCTATGGCTTTGCCCTGCGGATCGAGCACGCCGCTTTTTAGAGTGACGATGATGCGGGCTTTCATGAACTCCATCCGGCGCGCGAGGTTTGGCATGCGTTGGTTTTTCTTGGGTTAGCGGCGCCGGCGGGAAAGCGCAAGTTTTTTGGCGGGAGGCCTAATCGCGCCGCGGGCGCGATCGTTGCTACCGAAGTGGCTGGCGCCCCTGGCAATTTGATCACCTGACCGGCGCGCAATTGGCGAGGATGGAGGCCCGGATTGGCTTTCATGATACTCGGCCACCGGCGAGCGTCTCCATAGAGACGGGCCGCGATACGACCTAGAGAGTCGCCAGCGATTACGGTGTAAGTCTCGGCGCTCGCGGCCGGCGGGGTTTCGGCCGATGGCCTCGCGGGTTCATTCGGGGCGAGTTCTGGCGTCCGCGCCGGAGTCCCCGATCCGGACTCGTAACCGGCGGGGCCGCTCGCGCTCGATTGTTGCCGCTGCTGTCGCGCCAACTGCTGGGAATGCAGCGGCATGGACATCATGAGCTGCATCCCGACGAACATGTATCCCATGGACGCGGCCATAATGGCCATGCAGATGTCGCCGCGGACCGATCTGTGCGCAAGCGGCATGTCGACCGATCCGCCGGCCCCCGCGGCGACGGCGCCCGGCGCGGGCTTGACGCAGGCTCTCGTCAGCCAGGCGCTCGTCTCCAGCGCGAAATACGCGGCGAAGGCATAGCTGACCAGGGGCAGCCAGTAGTTCATCGGCGCCCACATGTAGATCATGGCTCCCTGCTGAACCAAGGCCACGATCCACAAATGGCCGAACGAGCGCCGCTGTCTGTAGCGCTCCCAAATCCAGATGATGATCGCCGCGGACGTCGCCAAGTAAATGGTCAGCCAGACATGCGCCGGGAACAACTCCAAGCCGAACGCCACGGACGAGTACATGTAGAGCATTCCGAGCAGCATCGCGACATGAGCGCAATGGTACCAGCGACGCTCCCCGTGCATGCGAATCATATGACCGCAGTGAAAAACCAGCACGACGCAAAGCGCCGCGATCCAGACAGCCGAGGCTCTGGCGGAGAGCAGACCCGCGTCCGGAGACATCATCATGGCTTGATCATGGCTTGGCCCGCCCCGCCGTTACGCTGGATTCGCATAGCTTGTTATATGGGGCGGGCGCTCCCCTTCTCCCACTTGTGGGAGAAGTGGCCCGGCGGAGCCGGGTCGGATGAGGGCGCGCGGCAGCCGGTCGCGTTGTTCGGAGCATTGGCGTGTAATCTGAACTTAATAACAGGGGCGACTTCGGGAAAGACCGTTCTTTAGTGCAAACTGCCCAGCTTAGGCCGGGCTTTTTTCGAATATGCTGACTGATGTGTTGCTTAATACAACTGACGCCAAAGTCTACTGTCCCATCGGCGCCAGCCTCAATTGCGCGACCGCGAAGGCGACGAGCGAGGGGTGGGCGCGAAGCGGGCCGATCTCGACCGCGGCCATATTGGCCAGCGCTCTCGCGAGGTTTTCGGTGGGCTGGCCGTCGGCGGTGAAAAGGTGTAAATCCTGATCGGCGTTCGGCGCGATTCCCTCGGCGATATGGGTCGCGTAATTGTTGATCCTGATCAAATCCCCGGAGCAATCAAGCGGGGTCGCGGGCGATGCGTCCCCATGCGCGAAAATGCGCGTTTTTGGCTCCGTTTCGCTCGCTTCATGCGCGTTTATGCTCGGCGTCGTGGGGGCGGGGGCTAGGCCGGCCAACCGCACCCGCGCGGGCGGCGGGCGGCGGAACCCGACCCTCGGCGCGCCGCCCGGCAGATGCGTCGCCAGCCAGCGCGCCCGCACCGTGTTGAACAGCCCATGCGGCGCGAGGCCCATCGGCAATGGTCTTTGCGGCAACATTCCCATCGGCACGGGCCTTTGCGGCAACATCCTTGAAACTCCCAGGGGAAACGCCCGACCGCCACGGCCGGGGCGGCGCATTGCGACGGCGCCCAGCGCGAGGCGATCTCGCGCGCCGTATGGCGTTTGAACTCAACGTAATAGCGGCGCAGCAGCAGCGCCGCGACGGCCGCGCCTTCCTCCGCGCTGGCGAAGGCGACATGGCCGTCGGGGTCGGAGGCGATCTCGCCGTTCCAGCCGGCGCGCTTTATGCACCAGTAATTGTTGAGTTTCACGCAACGCGGGGTCTGCGCCGGCGCGGTTCCCGCGAATTGTTTCAGCGCCCCGAGCGGCGGCAGATCGAGCCCCAGCGCGCTCTCGAATCGCCAATTGCCGACCGCGCGCTCTTGCGGCTGATAGGCGGCCGGAGCCGCCAGCGCCAGCAACGGGGCGGGCGCCAGACGCAAGCGCGGCGCCTTGGGCGGGGTCGCCAGCGCCAGCAGCAGCATCAGGGATTCAAGGACCATCGAAGCTCTTTAGTCGCGCGAAAACTTTAGTCCGCGTCGTCGGCCTCGTCGCGCAGGTCGGCCGGCGTCAGGAAGCGATGGAGCCGCGCGGCGCCCTTGGCGACATTGGCCCAGCCGCCGCTCGAAAAATCCAGTATCGCGAGCGACGCCGGCGGAAATTTGATGCGCATGCGCGAAATCTCTCCGGGATCGCCGGCGCCGGCAAGCGCGTCCGCGAGTTCGCAAAAGCCGGGATTATGGCCGACCACGAGCATGGTCACGACCTTTTCGGGCGATTGGCGGAGAATATCGAGGAGATGATCGACCGAGGCGGAATAGATCGAGTTTTCAATGAGCTGCGTCACATGGACCGGAAACGCCTCGAGCACGCGCTCCAGCGTCTGCCGGGCGCGGCGCGCGTTGGAGGCGACCGCGAGATCCGGCGTCATACCCTGCGCGACGAGAAATTCACCGACGCGGCGGGAGTCCGCGAGGCCCCGGCGGGTGAGCGGACGTTCGCGGTCGCCGCCAGCGGATTGCTGGGCGGCCTTGCCATGGCGAAGAAGGAGGAGTCTGCGCATGGGAATCTTTTAACATGCGATTCTGGCGCTCCGCACCTGCCCGCGCCGATAATTTACGGGGAGTGGGGATAACTCACGGCGGCGTTGTCGCCGAAGGCCAGGAAACTCCGCCTTGCTCACGGCGCCCGTACAGGAATGTCGGGAATGAACATCGTGCACGCCGCCGCCGCGACATTCATCGCGGTCAGACCCTCGTTCGCGCTGGGACCAAAGGCGTTACAATGCCGAATCGCCCCACCGCCGCCGTCGTAGTCGAAAACCTCGCGATGCGCGGGATCGGCGACGTAAATCGTCGTCGCGCCATTGGCGGTCTTCGACTTGCGCCAACCCCGTGCGTCATAGGCGCGCCGTAACTATTTGCATGCCTTGGCGGGGGGCGCCAGCACGAGTTCCTTCATCTCGCCGGCCACGACGAAATGACCATAATCGATTTTCAAAACGTGGACGACGCCGTTCTCATAAAGTTCGAAGGTCTTGACATAGACGGGCGTGCTGTCGGGCGCGTCCGGCTGGAAATAGGAGACCGTCACCGGCCAGTGTCGCAATCCCTCGAGTTGCTGAATCTTCAACGCCTTTTCGGTCGCCGGAGCGGTCGACGGCTTGCCGATCACGGTCGAAGCGTCGAGGACCGGCTTTCCTGGCTCGGAGCCGTCGAACACCTTGGCTCGGAATATCTTCTCCTCATTATGCGCGGCCGTGAGCGTTCGTCGCAGATATTCCGCGGGGAACAAGGCGTTGTCGCCGCCGAGATCGACGTCTCGGCTTTTGGCCGATCCGAGCGTCACCGCCAACCCGGACCCGCTCGTCCTCTTGGCCTTTCCTTTCACGCTTTTGGGCGCCGCCCCGCCAGACTTGGATTGGAAATCGAAGTCGAATCCATTGCCGTCCGCGGTTTCGAAGGTGGCCGAGCGGAGCTCCATCAATTGCGGCGCCCCCGCGGAGGTTCGCAACTCCGTCACTTGATGGCGGATCTCCTGATATCCCTGGCAGGAGGAGCCCGAGAGATTAAAGGAGAGGCGCCCGCGTCCGCTGGCAGCGCCCGCGGCGAGGCTGGCGTCCGAGAGCGACAATTCATAGACCGCCCGATAGGCGGTGAGCCCTTGCGGCGCGGCCGCCCGCGACGCCGTGGCCGGGTCCGCCGCCGCCATTTTCGCGCAAAGCAAGGCCGCGCCGCCAAGCGCAAGCAGGCTTAAGATTCGAGGAAGTCCCATTAGGCAGCTCCTTTTCCGCACATATCGACTATCAAGGATCCAGCCGGCGCGCGTCCTCGCGAGGCGCAAGCCTGCGCGAACGCGCAAGCGGACTCGCGCGAACACGTTGCTGATGATCCTTAATGGCGATCGGTTTGATTTTGTAGGTTCTATCGCCCGAGGCGTGACCCAGCCGTTGCTGTCTGGATGCGATAATATGACCGCACGCGAGTGTCAATAGTATGTCGTAAAAAAGAATTATCTGACGGCTAAGTTTACGTCGGACCGACGTCCATCGAAGTGAACGCGACTCGGCGCTATTAGCCAAATCCGCGAACACATCCGCTGATTTCCCCTACTGGATTTATGTGCTTTCAATTTGACGACTTTGAATTCCGCATGTGAATATATATATATGATAAAATATTGTCTTTATTGGTAATTGTATTGCAAAATGATAAGATAATTGGCTTAAACGCAAACTTAACATAATGCAAATGCGCAGGCATAGGTGTGCGTAATCTAAATCCGTATGATCATGCTCAGGCTAGCGCGAATGATTAAGAAACTGTAGCTTATCCGAAAAAACTGTATGGTCAAAGGTTCGAGCATTACTAAAAAAATGCGGTCCATCTCTTGATAACATCGGCGTGGGCTCAAGGTGTAATTCCAGATCGTGCGCGATAGGTTAGCTCATGCTCGCGGTCAAGCAAGCAAGAAGCGACGACGCGTCGCGGTTCGCGGCGGGAAAATCGCTTCTGTCAGGAGGCAATCATGTCTTACAACAGCTTAAAGACCACGGCGGCGGCTGCCGCTGTTATCAGTGTTGGGGCGCTCGCGTTTTCGGGCCACGCCGAAGCTTACTGGCGTCACCATTACCATCACCGGCATGCGGCTGTTTGTTCCCGTAGCTTCGATGTCCGCGCCGGCGCCCGCCGGTTACGGGATGAACGGCGGTTACGGCACTTGCATCAAGAGAGATCCCGTTTGGACGACGAGGGGATGGCGCAGCGATTGGGTGATCGACTGCGCGGGCAAGGGCGCCGGTTATGGTGGTACTGCCTATTACGGCGCTCCCGTGGCGGCTCCGGTGGCTCCCGTGGGTTACGGTTACGCGGGTTACGGTTACGGTTACGGGGGTGGGCCCCTCGGCGGTTTGTTCGGCGGTCTCTTCGGCTGGTGAGGCGCCGACCGGCGCGGTCCAACGACGTAACGGGGGCGCCGTCCGCAAGAACGGGGCCCTCTTGTTCGACGCCAATCCCGTCAGGGCGCTGCTCGCGGCGGCGCCCAAGCTCTGGTGGTCCTTTGGAGGTCGCGCCGATCCTTTTGGAGTCGGAAGCGCTTTCTCGGAAATCGGAACACCGCTACCTTTGGCATGAGATAGAGCGGCAGCGCGGCGAGTGAACCGTCCAGCCGAAGCGCCCGGCGCGAACGCCGAAAACGGTCGAGCAAAATAGGCAATTGGTATCGTGTCACCGTAATTCCCGACGTGGCGAGTTTTAGAAGCCGCGCGCCTTTTTCATCGGAAGCGCTGACGGATGAAACCGCTGCCCTATCTGATTTGATGGCTTGATTCTTCAAGCGCGGCGGGAGGGAGCAGTGAAGCGATTTTTGAAGCGTCTCTTGTGCGCTGTCATGCTCGTCTTCATGTCGGTTGTCGCTCGTCCTCAGGCGAGGGAGGGCCTTCGATACGCGGAGCCTTTTTCGGTTGAAGGGCTCGAGGTCGGAACGCCTGTCGCGCCCAATTCGCGCGCATACAAGAGATATAAATGCCATCCAAGCGAGCAATATCTGAATTCCGTCACCTGCCAGTTTTCCGAAGTAAAGAATGGCGTCAGCAAGCACCTAACGATTTTGCACTTATACAATAACATAGTGATTTATGTGAATAAGTCTATCTCGCCGGCCTTTTTCTCCAGTCCCGATATCAGCAAAGAAATTGAGCGCCTGTCGGCGACATTTGGCGGTAAGCCGCGTATTTACTCTTCAAATGAAGGAGTAATCGCCACATGGGGAGACATTCAGCTCGAGCCGCTCGATCACGCCGATCTGGCGGCTTTGGCGGAGGGTAAAAATCCGAACATGGGATTCATGGTTGATCACCTTATGAATTATGGCGACTCGGCTAGGGAAGGGCTGCCGGTTTACAGTTTGGGCGGAGGCAAGGGTTATGTTTGGATAGCGCGATTTGGCGCGCGAGGGAGGGAAGGCGCGCTTCGCTTCTTGGCCGCGGACCCCTCGCAAATGAAACGCGCCTTCCCGGCGACTCCGCCCATGTCGCTTCCAGTTGCGAGAGGCGCGGTCGCCGAGCCGGCGATGGTGGCCATGGAAAAGGATGGCGGCGTCTACGTCGTTCCGGCGAGGTTCAACGACGTGATAACCCTGCCGGCTCTTATTGACAGCGGGGCCGCTGACGTGAGCCTCCCGCCCGATGTCGTATCGACGTTGATTCGTAGTGGAACGATTTCAGAGCAGGATTTCATAGGCCAGCAGACATATACGCTCGCCGACGGCTCAAAGATTCCATCTCCAAAATTTCACATTAAGTCAATAATGGTTGGTAACAGAACGATATACAATGTTGATGCCGCGCTTTCTCCGAACGTAGAAACCAGCATTCTTTTAGGGCAAAGCTTTTTAGGCAGATTACAATCCTGGTCTATCGACAACGACCGCCACGTCTTGATCCTGAAATGATGGACGCTCGGGATTACGGTGACATGATACAATTGTGCAATTCACTGGCGTCAATCAAGCTCCCGCCACGACGCGCCTCGCCGGCATCGTCGCCCCCGGCTCGCCGCGTCACCCTCACAGCAGCTCCGGCAGGCCGCGGAAAATCGCATAGGCGCGGATGATGGCGCGCGCGATCGACGGCGTGGAGTTGATCGGCTCGTAATCCCAGCGCTCGGCCGCGCCGTTCCAGGGCCGCACGGCGCCAAGGCGTTGCAATCTTTCGAGATAATCGGCGACCCTGCGGCTCTTGCCGGTGGCCGCGAACACATGAACCGGCGCGCCGGTCGCCACCGCCTCGCCCACCATGTTCACGCTATCGGCGGTGACGACGATCGCATCGGCCATCGCCAGCATGGAGGGGTAGGGGTTGTCCCCCGCGCCGTCCCACAGCCAGCCGGCGCCCTGCTTCAGCGCGGGCGCCAGCGCCTGCGCGACAAAGGGCGGCGTGCGCCGCGAGGCCGTGGCCATGACGCTAAAACCTTGCGAAAACAGCGTGCGCGCGACATCCGCCAGCGCCATCGCGTCGGCGGGCGTCAGCCGAAAATGCCTGTTGTTTCCGCCGATGAGCAGCGCCGCGCGCGGCGCCGGCAGGGCTTTGAGGCGCGGGTCGGGGTCTTTCCGCAGGCGCGCGAGCAAATCGGGAGAGACGCGGTTGGCCGGCGTGACCGGCGTGAAGACGTTCGGCCCGAACAGCCCGTCGTGAACCGGCGCGACGACGAGATCGGCGGCGCGCGACCCATTGGCCGGCGCGTTGAGATAGACCGTGAAGACATGGCCTTTCGAGGCGCGCTTTATGCGCCGCAGATAGGGGAGGGTTCGCCGCCCGCAGGCGAGCGCCATCTCCGGCCAGGGCGGCGCGATGGGGCTGCCGGGGCGGGTCTCGGTCTCCAGCGGATCGAGCGGCCCGAAGGGCGCGACCGCGGCGTAGAACGGGCGCGGATGGATGTCGCGAATATCGGGCGTGAGCCCCAGCGCCTCGGCGATCCCAAACATTTGCGCCTCATGCCCGGCGCGCCCATCCGAGAGGATGCGCAGGTCGAGCTTGGGCAGCGTGGCCAGCGCCTTGCCGGGCGGGGTGTCGGGTGGCATCGGGGTTCCAGTCTTGGCTGATCTGGGCTTTCTCAAGCTCCAGATTGTCCCCTCGGGCCGCGCGGATCAAGTCGCGGGCGCCGTCAGCCGCGCGGGCGGAAAAGCCAAGGCGCGGCCAAGGATGACGATCCGTTTGCGAGAATCGCTGTTCATCGGGACGAGCCGGGTTCCGCGCCGATTTGGAAGCCGCCGGAGCCTCCTTTTTTTCGACACTGTTTTCGAGGAGAAATATTCATGATTTGATGTTCTGAACTACGTTATTCCGATTCGGCGTCTCCCGGGCCGGCTGACTTGGATTGACCGGGCGGGTGGATGGATAAAGGTCGGGCGGATTTTGACGACAAACGCGAAAAGGCGCGCGGTTGCTTGGCGGCCCCTCTGGGGTTACGGTGCATGATGCTCAAGCTAGGCCCCATTTGCATGCTGCTTTTGGCGTGCCTGACTTTTTCACTCTCGGCCGAGGCGCTCGAAAATTCCGAACTCACCGATCTCATCGCGCAATGCGCGGCCTGTCACGGCGCCGAAGGTATCGCGAAGGATGTGGAAATCCCCAACCTTGCCGGGCAGCACGACCGTTATCTGGTCACGCAGCTGCAAAACTTCCGCTCGGGCAAGCGCCCGCACAAGGAGATGCGATACATGAGTCGGCATCTAACCGACGATGAGATAGCGGCCGTCGCGCAATATTACATGCAATTGCGGCATTGAGGGTTCACATGAGACTTCACTTACAATTTTCGAAATATGTAGTGGTCGGCGTCGCGGCCACGCTATCGCACTATTCGGTGCTGGTGGGTCTCGTCGAACTCGGCAAATGGCCGCCCGTGCCGGCGACGCTGGTCGGCTTCGTGATCGGCGGCATCATTTCCTATATGCTCAACCGCCGCCACACATTCGCCACCGAGCGTTCGCACAGCGAGGCGACCTGGCGTTTCGCGGTGGTCGTTTCCTCGGTTTTTTGCCTCACTTATCTGCTGATGAATTTTTTCGTGAACAGCCTTGGCGCGCCTTATCTGCCGGCGCAAATGGTGACGACGGGCCTGTTGATGTTCGTATCGTTCTTCTCTCATCGTCTCTGGACCTTCGGGCGCGCCGCGCAGCCTTAGAGCGCTTTGCGTTCGAACGGAACGATAAGAAATCGCTCAAAATCAAGATGTTGAAGCAAGCTCTTATCGAAAGAGCTTGCCCTAGCGCGGCGTCTCACGAAGGCGGGCGGCGATGGGCGGTCGCGGGATCGTTGCGGTCGTCGCGCCAGCCGGGATGATGAAAGTGGACGACGTGATCGCCGTTGAAGGACGCCACGGCGTCGTCGAAACTCAGCGTCCCAATCCGCCGCCAGTTCTTGAACGTGCGCTTGGTGAAGCCCAGCAACGCGAACTCCGTTCCGTCGTCCGTTATCTCGATATGAAAGGCGAGCTTGCGCTTGGGCGCGGGGTCGCCCTTGTCGAACATCTGGCCCAGCACCTCGTCGCGAATGTCGAGGTTTTCGCCTTCGATCCGCGGCGTGTCGGCGGTCATCAGCAGGCGCATATAGGCCGGGCACTTCGTGGGTTCTCCGGCGGCTTGCCGAGTTCGGCGATCTCATAGAGCTGGCGCTGCGTCGCGATCTTGTCGGTAATTGTGAAGACGATTCCGGCCATCGCCGCGACCGGGAAAGCGACGAAGCCCGCGCGCGTCAGCGTGACGTCGGGCGCGTTGCGCAGTTCGGCGTCGTTGATGTAGCGGGTGTTGTCGCCGCAAATATCCTCCTGCGCGACGAAGCCGGCGGGGCGCAGCGGCTCGGCGTGATCGGGGTCGGTGGTCGGATAGAGCTTGCCGGCGATCCCGATCGAGCGGCCGGTTTCGCCGCGATTGGGCTTTGACGCCGAATAGCGCGCGATGACGAGCGCCTGGCTGCCCTTGGCGAAATAGCCGGAATAGCCGGTGTCCTCGGTGATGCTCCATCGCCCGGTCAGACAGACGCCATTGGGATGGACGATGCGGCGATAACCCTTTTTGTCCGGTCCCCAGCGCAAATCCGCGTGCGAGTCGATGATGCGCGCCGCCGCCTGGCCGAACAGATATTTTTTGCCGAAACTCAAGATGCCGCGCAGCACGCTGGACAGCGTCGTCTGATAGACCGGAATCGGCGGCTCGCCGGCGCCGCCCCAGATTTTTTGATAGGGATTGGCGAAGATCACGTCGCGCACCTCGGAGTAGCGCGATCCCCGATAGGCGGCATCCTCGCCGTCGAACTTCTCGATCCCGAAATTATTCTCGTCCATGACATCGCCTCCAATCATTTGGGTCGCCGAGAATGAAGCCAGCGCATCCGCCGTTCCAAGCGTAATCGGAGGCGATGTTAAACCGTCTTGGCGCAACGCGCATCCGGCGGTTGGCGGCGGCGGGCGTTGCTTCATGCGCTTTTTGCGCGGCGGATGGCCAAATAGCGGTACGCGGCGAAGCCGCCGCCGAGCAGGACGGCCGCCGCGAGACCGGCGACGGTGTAAATTTCCATCGGCTCCCACAGGCCGGCCGTGAAATGATGGCGGCCGGTATATTTCCTGGTTCCGTCGTCGCTCGAAAGTTCGACGAACAGGATATATTCCCCGGCGCTTTTGAAGTTGGTGTCGAAATTGACCATGCCGTTTCTGTGTTTCTCCGTCGGCAGACGGAAAACGAGATCGGCGTTCGGGTCTTCCTCGCCGTCCTTCTTGCCTTGGTCGCGCAGGATGCGAATGTCCCAGACCATGTCGCGCAATTCATTGTCCGGCGCGTCGAGCGCGATCACGGCGGGCCCGGTGTCGGGTATCGCGTCGCAAAACCGCTCGACCGTGCTTTTGGGCTGCGACGCCACGAATTTCATGGATTTCGAACCAAGGTCGATCGGACACTCCGGGTCGTAATAGTGCCACCCGCCCTTGGCGAAGGCGGGCCGTCCCGCGAAAGCCGCCAAGGCGACAACCAAAACAATCCCTAAGCCGCTATATGCCCGCATTCGCCCGATCCATGTTGGAAGCTCTCTCGATGGAGCGCCAATCTGCCCGCGTCTGGCCGAGCTGACAAGCTCGCGCCGAGGACGCCGGTCATCGGCGGGCTCCGCCCCGGCTCTCGCGACTCGGCGGATCGTCGTCGCGATCAAAAGGTCGGCCTCGCGACAATGGAAAATCGGCGATGAAAGACTTGCCAATTAAATAAATTTACCAATTTTTAAAAACTAGGCTCCGATCATTCAGGAACACTTTGGATTGAGCCCCCGCGAAAGCGCGGATGTGGCCGCATCCGGCAATCCAGGAATCCGCCATGTATAGAGATGACCCCGAATATCCGGGAAGCGCGGCCGTTCTTTTTCCGTTCGAGAATAAGCCAAACGTCTTTCGCAATCTCGAAGCCCCGCGCCTATATGAAGAAGCTATCCGGCGGGGCGAGGCCAAGATCGCCACCGGCGGCGCGCTCGTCGCCGAGACCGGCGCGCATACCGGCCGCTCGCCTCAGGACAAATTCATCGTGCGCGATGGGCTCACCGAGGCGTCGATCTGGTGGGACAACAGCCACGCCATGACGCCGGAATGCTTTGATCGTCTGCGCGCCGACATGATCGCCCATGCGAGCGGCATGGATTTGTTCGCGCAAGACCTCCATGCCGGCGCCGAGCCGAGGCACAGGCTCAAGGCGCGCGTTTACACGGAATACGCCTGGCATTCCCTGTTCATTCGCAATTTGCTGATTCGTCCGTCAAAGGCGGAGATCGACGGTTTCGTCCCGGAGCTTACGATTCTCGACTTGCCGTCCTTTCGGGCCGAGCCGGAACGGCACGGGTGCCGTTCGCGGACCGTGATCGCCGTCGATTTCAGCCGCAAGATCGTGCTGATCGGCGGCACGAGCTACGCCGGAGAAATCAAGAAGGCGGTGTTCGGCTATCTCAATTTCCTTCTTCCGCCCCAGCGCGTCTTGCCGATGCATTGCTCGGCCAACGCGGATATCGACGGCGCCAGCGCGCTGTTTTTCGGACTCTCCGGCACGGGCAAAACGACGTTGTCGGCGGATGCGTCCCGTTCCCTGATCGGGGACGACGAGCACGGCTGGGGCGCGGAAGGCGTGTTCAATTTCGAGGGCGGTTGCTACGCCAAGGCGATCAAATTATCCCGCGAGGCGGAGCCGGAAATATTCGCGACCTCGGAGCGTTTTGGCACGGTGCTGGAAAATGTCGCGCTCGATCCCGTGACGCGCAGGCCAAATTTCGACGATGATTCGAAAACCGAGAACACGCGCATCGCCTATCCGCTTGATTTCATCGCGAATGCGTCGGCCTCGGGGCGCGCGAGCCATCCCAGAAACATCGTGATGCTGACATGCGACGCCTTCGGCGTCTTGCCGCCGATCGCCAAGCTCGATCCCGCTCAGGCCATGTATCATTTCCTGTCGGGCTACACCGCCAAGGTCGCGGGCACGGAAAAAGGGGTGAGCGAACCGCGGGCGACATTCTCCACCTGCTTCGGCGCGCCTTTCATGCCGCGGCACCCCTCCGAATACGGGAACCTCCTGCGCGAGCTGATCGCGCTGCACCAGGTCGATTGCTGGCTCGTCAATACGGGATGGACGGGCGGAATGTTTGGCGTGGGCCGTCGCATGCCGATCCAGGTCACGCGCAAACTGCTAAGCGGGGCGTTGAGCGGCTCGCTCGCCAAAACGGGCTATCGGGTCGAACCTTATTTCGGCCTGTCCGTGCCGCGCTCCGTTCCAGGCGTCGAAACCACAATTCTCGATCCGGTGGGGACATGGATGTCCAAGCACGATTATGCCGCGACGGCGCGTCGGCTCGTCGAGATGTTTCACGAGAATTTCGTGAAATTCGAGCCCTTTGTCGATGACGCGGTTCTTGGCGCGCAGCCAAGCTTCCTGCTCGCGGCGTAGCGCCGGGCGGCGCCTTGGCGCCCAAACGCCAGGGCGCCGTCCTTCCCGCTCGGTTGACACGCGACGCCGCCCTTGCCCTTAATTAGCACCCGTGGTTATTTGAGCCGGCCGGCTTGCCGCCACGTTAAACAAGGCGCTAAAAGGCCGGGTCTCCTAGAGGAAACCCGTTGTTTTTCGTCCCTCAAGGAGAAGCCATGTCTTCCGACGCCAATTCGAAGTCCTCCGAGACCGATTCGAAGCGCCGTCCCCTGAAGCCCGCGACGCAGCTCGTGCATGGCGGGATTTTGCGCTCGCCCTTCGGCGAATTGTCCGAGGCGCTGTTTTTAACGCAAAGCTTCGCCTATCCGACCATGCAGGCCGCCGAGGCGCGGTTCAAGGGCGACGATCCCGGCTTCATCTATTCGCGCTTCTCCAATCCGACCGTCGCGATGTTCGAGCAGCGCATGTGCCTGCTCGAGGGCGCCGAGGCGGCGCGCGCGACGGCGAGCGGCATGGCGGCCGTCACCGCGAGCCTGTTGTCGCAGGTCAAGGCCGGCGATCATGTCGTCGCGGCGCGGGCGCTGTTCGGCTCCTGTCTTTACGTCGTCGAGGAGTTGCTGCCGCGCTTTGGCGTCGAGACCACGCTGGTCGACGGCGCCGATCTCGCGGCGTGGAAAAAGGCGCTGCGCAAGGAGACCAAGGTTCTCTTTCTGGAGACGCCGACCAATCCGGGGCTGGAGGTCTATGACCTCAAGGCGGTGGCCGATCTCGCCCATGAGGCGGGGGCGCGGCTCGTCGTCGACAATGTCTTCGCGACGCCCTTGCTGCAAAAGCCGTTTGATTTTGGCGCCGATATCGTCGTCTATTCCGCGACCAAGCATATCGACGGGCAGGGGCGCTGTCTTGGCGGCGTGATTCTCGCCTCGCGCGCCGCTGATCGACGAGTCGCTGCACAACTTCCTGCGCCAGACGGGGCCGGCGATGTCGCCCTTCAACGCCTGGGTGATGCTGAAGGGGCTGGAGACTCTGCCGCTGCGCGTCGCGCAACAGGCGTCGAGCGCGGCGAAAATCGCCGATTTTCTGGCGGAGCAACCGGGCGTGACGCGCGTGCTCTATCCCTTCCGCGACGACCATCCGCAGGCGGCTCTGGCGCGGCGGCAGATGACCGGCGGCGGCACGCTGGTCAGTTTCGATGTCGCGGGCGGCAAGGAAGGGGCCTTCGCGCTGGCCAATGCGCTGGAGGTCGTCAAAATCTCCAATAATCTCGGCGACGCCAAGAGTCTCGTCACCCATCCCGCGACGACGACGCATCAGCGCCTCTCGCCCGAGGCGCGCGCCGCGCTCGGCATCGGCGAGGGGATGCTGCGCCTGTCGGTCGGCATAGAGGATTGCGACGATCTGCTCTATGATCTCGAACGCGGACTATCGGCCGCGCGGGGGTAGGGATGTTCCTCGCCGCTTGCCCGGCCGGCGGAGCCGCCAGACCATGACCTCGCCCCGCGCCTATCTCGACTATAACGCCACCGCGCCCTTGCGCCCGCGAGCGCGCGAGGCGATGCTGGCGGCGCTGGACAAGCTCGGCAACCCCTCCTCGATCCACGCCGAGGGGCGGGCGGCGCGCGGACTGCTGGAGGCCGCGCGGGGAAAAATCGCGGCGGGCTTGGGGACGGCGGCGCGCAACCTCGTTTTCACCAGCGGCGCGACCGAGGCCGCCAATCTCGCGCTGACGCCGCATTTGCGCGCGGGGCGCGATTCCAGCCCCGTTCGACTTGCTGCTGCTCTCCGCCGGCGAGCATCCCTGCGTCCTCAAGGGCCACCGTTTTCCCGCCGAAGCGGCCCTGACCCTGCCGCTGACGCCGGACGGGCAGCTGTCCCTGGCGGCGCTGGAGGCGGCGCTGCGCGCCCACGCGGGCAGGCGGATCATGCTCGCTTTGCAGGCGGCCAACAACGAGACCGGCGTTATTCAGCCCGTCGCCGAGGCGGCGAGGCTGGTTCACGCGGCTGGCGGGCTGCTGGTCTGCGACGCGACGCAGGCGGTGGGGCGTTGCAATGCAACATTCTCGACATTGGGCGCGGATGTTTTGTTGTTTTCCTCGCATAAGCTCGGCGGGCCGGTCGGCGCCGGGGCTCTGGCCTTCGCCCGGGAGGGTCTCCATATAGATGAGACGATCCTGCGGGGCGGCGGGCAAGAAGGCGGTCGCCGCGCCGGGACCGAAAATATCGCGGCGGCGGTTGGTTTCGCGTCCGCTTTCGAGGCCGCGACTGGCGAGTCGGACGAGTCCAGCCGGCTCGCCGGACTTCGGGACGACGCCGAGCGGCGGATCGCGGCGATACTGCCCGAAGCCCGGTTTCTCGGGATGAGCGCGCCGCGCCTGCCCAACACCAGCGCCTTCTCCGCGCCGGGGATCGCGGCGCATACCTTGGCGATGGCGCTCGATCTGGAGGGCGTCGCGGCGTCGTCGGGCTCGGCCTGCTCCTCCGGCAAGCCGCGCGCCTCGCATGTCGCTGAAGCGATGGGGCTTAACGAGGCGGCGATGTTGCGAATAAGCCTGGGTTGGCGTTCGAGCGCGGAGGATGTAGAGTTGTTCGGCATCGCTCTTGCACGCGTCGTGGATCGAATAAGATCCCGATCATCCGCCGCCTGAGCGAGGGGCCTTGCGCCCCGAGATTCGGCCGACGGGCCTTGAACCCGCCGTGACGAGGAGAACAAAGAATGGCGGCTCTCAAAGAGACCGTTGACACTGTCGAGTCCATCGACGTCGACGTCTACAAATACGGCTTTTCGACCGATATCGAATCGGACAAGGCCCCGAAGGGCCTTTCCGAAGACATCGTTCGCTTCATCTCGGCCAAGAAGGACGAGCCGCAATGGCTCACCGACTGGCGGCTGTCGGCCTATCGCCGCTGGCTGACCATGACCGAGCCCAATTGGGCGCGAGTCGAACATCCCCGCATCGACTACCAAGACCTCTATTACTATTCCGCGCCGAAATCGACGCCGGGGCCGACCTCGCTCGAAGACGTCGATCCCGAGCTTTTGCGCACTTACGAAAAGCTGGGGATTCCGCTGCGCGAGCAGGAGATTCTCGCCGGCGTCGAGGTGCGCAGGGTCGCGGTCGACGCGGTGTTCGACAGCGTCTCCGTCGCGACGACCTTCAAGGAAGAGCTGGCGCGGGCCGGCGTGATCTTCTGCCCGATTTCGGAAGCCGTGCGCGAACACCCGGAACTCGTGCGCAAATATCTCGGCTCGGTCGTGCCGGTCAGCGACAATTTCTTCGCGACGCTGAACTCGGCGGTGTTTTCCGACGGCTCCTTCGTTTACGTGCCGCCGGGCGTGCGCTGCCCGATGGAGCTGTCCACTTACTTCCGCATCAACGAGAAGAACACCGGACAGTTCGAGCGCACGCTGATCATCGCCGACGCCGGCTCATATGTCAGCTATCTCGAAGGCTGCACGGCGCCCAAGCGCGACGAGAACCAGCTGCACGCGGCTGTCGTGGAGCTGGTCGCGCTCGACGACGCCGAGATCAAATATTCCACCGTGCAGAACTGGTATCCCGGCGACAGCGAGGGCCGCGGCGGCATTTACAATTTCGTGACCAAGCGCGGCGATTGCCGCGGGACGCAATTCGCACATCAGCTGGACGCAGGTCGAGACGGGATCGGCGATCACCTGGAAATATCCGTCCTGCATTCTGCGCGGCGACAATTCGCAGGGCGAGTTCTATTCGATCGCCGTGTCGAACGGGCGCCAGCAGGTCGATAGCGGCACGAAGATGATCCATCTCGGCAAGAACACCAAGAGCCGCATCATCTCCAAGGGCATATCGGCGGGGCGCTCGCAAAACACCTATCGCGGGCTCGTCTCGGCGCATCGCAAGGCCGACGGCGCGCGCAATTTCACCAATTGCGACAGCCTGCTGATCGGCGACCGCTGCGGCGCGCACACCGTGCCCTATATCGAGAGCAAGAATCCGAGCGCGCAATTCGAGCATGAGGCGACGACCTCGAAAATCTCGCAGGACCAGTTGTTCTACGCGATGCAGCGCGGGCTTTCGGCGGAGGAGGCGACCGCGCTGATCGTCAACGGCTTCGTGCGCGACGTGCTGCAGCAACTGCCGATGGAGTTCGCGGTCGAGGCGCAGAAGCTGATCTCGATCAGTCTTGAGGGGAGCGTCGGATGAGCGCGCGCACTTTGCAACTCTCGTTGCCGGACGAACTCGCGGCGGAAATCGCCGCCGCGGTGGCGCGCGGCGAATATGGTTCCGAGAAGGACGTGGTTGTCGGCGCGGTCGCGGAATGGCGCGCGCGGCGCCGGGCCGAGGCGGCGGAGATCGAAGAGTGGCGCGGGCTTTGGCGAGAAGAAATCGACGCCGGGCCGGGGCGGTTCGAGTTAATCGAAGACATCAGAGTTGAGTTGCGGCGATGGAGCTGAACAGACCTGCAACTCTATCATCGATTCAGAATGGACATGACCATGCTTGAAATCAAAAACCTCCATGTCTCCATCGGCGACCGCAAAATTCTCGATGGCCTCACGCTCACCGTTCACGACGGCGAGGTCGCGGCGATCATGGGGCCGAACGGCACCGGCAAATCGACGCTGTCCTATGTCGTCTCCGGACGCGAGGGCTATGACGTCACGCAGGGCGAAGTGCTGCTGAACGGCGAGAATATTTTGGGCCTCGCGCCGCATGAGCGCGCCGCCAAGGGCGTGTTTCTCGCCTTTCAATATCCGGTCGAAATTCCCGGCGTCGCGACGATGACGTTTCTGAAGGCCGCGCTCAACGCGCAGCGGCGCGCGCGCGGCGAGGACGAGTTGCAGACGCCCGACTTCATGAAGCGCGTCAACGACGTGGCGGCGCGGCTCGGCGTCGTCAAGGACATGTTGCGGCGTCCGCTCAACTGCGGTTTTTCCGGCGGCGAGAAGAAGCGCATGGAGATTTTGCAGATGGCGCTGCTGGAGCCGCTTCTGTGCATATTGGACGAGACGGATTCCGGCCTCGACATCGACGCGCTGCGCGTTGTCTCGGAAGGCGTCAACGCGCTGCGCGCGAAGAATCGCGGCTTCCTCGTCATCACCCATTACCAGCGGTTGCTGGATTATATAAAACCCGACACCGTGCATGTGATGGCCAAGGGCCGCATCCTGCGCAGCGGCGGGCCGGAGCTGGCGCTCGAACTCGAGTTCGAGCGGCTATAAGGATTACATCGGCGAAGCGGCGTGATCATGAGCGACACAGCGACATCGGCTACCGCCGACCTAAAAACCGCGTTCGACGCGATGAAGGACGCCGGCGCTCGCTCGCTGCGCCAGAGCGCCTGGGACGCCTTTTCGCGCGAAGGACTGCCGAACCGGCGCGTCGAGGCGTGGCACTACACCGATCTGCGCGCGGCGCTGCGCGGCGTCGCGCCGCTGCGCGCCGCCGGGCCCGCGACGCCGGCGTTGGAGCGCGAGCGGGAGTCCTGCCGATTCGTCGTGCTCGACGGCGCCTTTCGCCCCGATCTCTCCGACGTCTCGGCCTTGCCTTATGGCGTTAGCGTGCTCTCCTTGCGCGAGGCGCTGGCGCGCGGCGAAGCGGAAATTCTCGCCGCTCTGGCCGGCGACGCCGAAGACCCGACGCTCGCCCTCAACGCCGCCTTGATGCAGGACGGCGCGGTGTTGCGCGTTTCGCCCGGCTGCGTGCTGGAGCGGCCGCTGGAGTTCGCGAATTTTGTTTCCGGCGGCGCCGCGCGATCGGTCTACACGCGCTCGCTGGTGATTTTGGGCGCCGGCGCCCGCGCCACGCTGCTGGAGAGCTTCACGCCGCTGGAGCGCTCCGGCGCGCAAGAGAATCACGCGCTGGTCATCGCGCTCGGCGACGGCGCGAAGCTCGATCATGTCGCGACGATCGCTCCGCAGACCGAGGAAGCCGTGCGCGTCGTCTCGCTGCTGGCGACGCTGGGAGAAAACAGCGCGTTGAACTCCTTCTGCCTCGTCGAGGGCGGCGGCCTGTTGCGCCGGCAGATATTCGCGACGCTTAGCGGCGCGAACGCCGATGTGTCGTTCAGCGGCGCGAGCCTGCTGCGCGGGCGCGATCACGCCGATACGACGCTGGTCGTCCGGCACGAGAGCCCTGGCGGCAAGAGCCGCGAATTTTTCCGTCACATCGTCGACGAGTCCGCGACGGGCGTGTTTCAAGGCAAGGTCAGCGTGGCGCCGCTCGCGCAAAAGACCGACGGCGCGATGCAGTCGAAGGCGCTGCTGCTGTCGGACGGCGCCAGCATGAACAACAAGCCGGAACTGGAGATCTTCGCCGACGACGTGGTTTGCGGCCATGGCGCGACTTGCGGGCGGCTCGACGCCGATCAACTATTCTATCTCGAAGCGCGCGGCGTGCCAAAGCCGCGTGCCGAGGCGCTGCTGATCGAAGGCTTCGCCAATGAGGCGCTGGAGCGCGTCAAGGACGAAGCGACGCGGGATGCGCTGGCGGCGCGCGTCGCGGCATGGCTGCGGATGCGGGAGGCTTTGTGATGAATCAACCTTTCGACGCCAAGAAAGCGGCGCCCGTCTTCGACGTGGAGGCGATCCGCCGCGATTTTCCGATCCTCGCCGAGCGCCCCTACGGCAAGGAGCTCATTTATCTCGACAACGCCGCCTCGGCGCAGAAGCCGCGGCAAGTGATCGAGCGGCTGACGCATTTCTATGAGCACGAATACGCCAATGTGCATCGCGGATTGCATTACCTCGCCAACGCCGCGACCGAAGGCTTCGAGGGCGCGCGCGAAAGCCTGCGGCGCTTCCTCAACGCGGGCTCCGTCGACGAAATCGTCTTCACGCGCTCGGCGACGGAGGCGATCAACCTCGTCGCCGCCTCTTACGGCCTCGCGCACATAGGCGAGGGCGACGAGATCATTCTGTCGCTGATGGAGCATCACTCCAACATCGTGCCCTGGCATTTCCTGCGCGAGCGCAAGGGCGCCGTGTTGAAATGGATCGAGGTCGACGACGACGGCAATTTCTCGCTCGACGCCTTCGAGAAGCTCATCACCAAGCGCACCAAGATCGTCGCGCTGACGCATATGTCGAATGTCGTCGCGGCGCCGACTCCGATCAAGGAAGTCGCGCGCATCGCCCATGCGCATGGCGTTCCCGTGCTGGTCGACGGTTCGCAGGGCGCGGTGCATCTCGACGTCGACGTGCAAGCGCTCGATTGCGATTTTTACGTCGTGACCGGCCATAAGCTCTACGGGCCGACCGGGATCGGCGCCCTTTACGGCAAGAGCAAATGGCTCGAAAACCTGCCGCCGTTTTGCGGCGGCGGCGAGATGATCGAAACCGTCACGCGCGAGAGCGTCACTTACAACACGCCGCCGCAGCGGTTCGAGGCGGGCACGCCGCCGATCGCCCAGGCGGTGGGGCTCGGCGCCGCGCTCGATTACATGGAGAGCCTTGGCCGCGCGGCGATCCGCGCCCACGAGGCCGATCTGACCGCCTATGCGCATGAGCGGCTGGCGGAAATCGAGGGCCTGCGCATCTATGGACGGGCTCGCGAAAAAGGGCCTATTCTCGCCTTCAATATGGATGCGGCCCATGCGCATGACATCGCGACCGTGATCGACCGCGCCGGCGTCGCCGTGCGCGCGGGAACGCATTGCGCGATGCCCCTGCTGGCGCATTTCGGCGCGACATCGAGCTGCCGCGCCTCTTTCGCGCTTTACAACACACGCGGCGAGATCGACCGGTTCGCCGAGGCGCTGATCCGGGCGCGGGCCTTATTCTCGTAAAGGAGGCGGACTTGAACAAGGCGGAGACCATGGAGAAGACCGCGAACGCGGTCAACGCGGCGATGATCAATCTCGCGCCGAGCTGCGATCCCGAGGCGCTGGAGCGGCTCAGCGCCGACATCATCAAGGCGTTGAAAACGGTCTACGACCCGGAAATCCCCGCCGACATCTATGAACTCGGGCTGATCTACCGCATCGACATTTCCGACGACGGCTACGTCGACATCGACATGACGCTGACCGCGCCGGGATGTCCGGTGGCGGGCGAAATGCCGGTGTGGGTGCAAAACGCCGTGAACGCGGTGCCGGGAGTCGCCGACGTGAAGGTGCATATGGTGTTCAACCCGCCCTGGGACCAAAGCCGCATGTCCGACGAGGCCCGCATCTCGCTCGATATGTGGTGAGGAGCGCGCGATGACCGATCCGGCGCCAAAAATCGGCGCTGTGCTCGAAACGGCGATCTATGTCGACGATCTCGCGCGCGCCGGGCGCTTCTACGAGGAGACGCTCGGGCTGGCGCCTATGTTGCGCGACGCGCGAATGTGGGCTTTCGACTGCGGGCCGGGCAGCGTGCTGCTGGCGTTCCTGCGGGGGGCCACGGCCGAGACGCTGCATCTGCCAGGCGGCGAAATTCCGCCGCACGAGGGCATGGGGCGACTGCATTTCGCGCTGGCCATCGCGGCGGAGGATCTCGGCGCCTGGGAGGCGCGGCTGACCGGACAGGGTGTTTCGATCGAGGCGCGGATGAACTGGCCGCGCGGAGGCAAGAGCCTTTACTTTCGCGATCCCGACCACAATCTGGTGGAGTTGGCGACGCCTGGTCTCTGGGCGAATTATTGAGGCCCATACAGTGAAGGGCGCGCGACGCGCCGATATCGGGAGATTAACCATGAGCCTCGCCCTGTCATCCAATGTGCTGAGCCTGAGCGACGCCGCCGCCGAGCGCGTGCGCGGGCTTCTCAGGGTCGCGCCGTCGCCGGTGACGGGCCTGCGCGTCAGCGTCGAAAAAGGCGGATGCGCCGGCATGTCCTATAAAATGGAACTGGCCGAACCCTCGCCCGGCGACGAAGTTGTCGAGCAGGAGGGCGCGCGCGTCATCATCGACGCCAAGGCGGTGCTGTATTTGCTCGGGACGCGCATGGACGTGAAGACCGATCAATTCTCCTCGACCTTCGTATTCGAAAATCCCAATCAGACTTCGGCCTGCGGCTGCGGCGAGAGCGTCGCGCTGACGCCCGCCGATCCGGCGCGAATGGGATAGGCGCCTCGGTCCGTTAGCATCTCGTTTACTTCGATGCTTCGTAAGGTCGAGAGGATAGTATTCTCTAAAATCTTTCTTCAGCTTCCGCGGCCCAAGCTATCGCACGCTCATAGTGTCGGAGTAGCTTGATGTCGTGTTTCCGCCCGCGTTTGTCGCGCCTCTTCGTCAGCGCCGTCATGGCGGTCGCGGCGGGCGTCATCTTAGCTCCTCCGACCGGCGTGGCGCGCGAAGGTCATCGCATAAATCACGAGATGGACATCCCCGTGCTGTCGGCTCCGACACGGCAAGGGTTCGATGAGATCATCGTGCAAATGGCGCCCTTGCGTCCGGCTCCCGGCGCGGTAGCGGCGAAGGCCGCGCCCGCGCCGGGTGTCGCGCGCGAAACGACGCCCGCGCCCGTGGTCGAAGCCAGCAAGGATTCCGCCGCGCCCAAGGACGCGGCGAAGACGGAGCCCGCGACGCCTCAAACCGCGCGGACGGACGGGAGGCCGGAGCTGAGGACCGGCGAGCCGGCCATGCCGGCCGCGGCGCGTCGCGCAAGCCGCGAAGCTCGCCGCCCAGCCGTCGGCGTCGGTCGCTCAACGCGACCCGTCGCAAGGGACCAAGGGTCTGGATTTGAAGATCGGCGAGGCCGCCATGCCGGCGAAGGTCGCGACCGCCGATCAGTCGATGAAGCCCGCCGTTCCCGACGCCGCGCCCGCCGCGCAAGGAGCCAAGGGTCTGGATTTGAAAGTCGGCGAAGCCGCCATGCCGGCGAAGGTCGCGACCGCCGATCAATCGACGAAGCCCGCCATTCCCGACGCCGCGCCCGCCGCGCAAGGAGCCAAGGCTCTGGATCTGAAAGTCGGCGAAGCCGCCATGCCGGCGAAGGTCGCGACCGCCGATCAGTCGATGAAGCCCGCCGTACCCGACGCCGCGCCCGCCGCGCAAGGAGCCAAGGGTCTGGATTTGAAGATCGGCGAGGCCGTCATGCCGGCGAAGGTCGCGACCGCCGATCAGTCGATGAAGCGCGTCGAGCCGGTTCCGGCGCCCTCGACGCCAGTCGAGCGACAAACGCCGGCGACCGCCGTTCAGACGGCCAAGCTTCCGGATTTGACGATCGGCGAGGCCGCCGCGCCGCGTCAGCCCGCGCCCATCGCCACGCCTTCGGCCGCGCCGTCGACGCCAGTCGCGCAACCGAGCCCGGCGCCCGCCGTCGCGCAAGCGGCCAAGCTTCCGGATTTGAAGATTGGCGAGGCCGCCGCGCCTCCGGCGGTCGTGGTCGCCGCGCCGTCGACGCCTATCGCGCAACAGACGCCGGCGCCCGCCGCGCAAGCGGCCAAGGCTCCGGATTTGAAGACCGCCGCGACCGCCGCGCCGCAGGCGGTCGTCGTGGCCGCGCAGGCGGCCAAGCCCGCCGATCCGGCTCCCGCCGCCGTGGCCGGCCCGTGGCGCAGGTCCCCGTGGCGCAGACCGCGACCAACGAGACGCTGTCCTATGCGGCGCTGCTGGCGCAGGGCGTGCGAGGACCGGTCGAGGTGCGCCTCGCCGATCGCGCGACGATGTGGCTCCCGGCCAATCGCGTCTATCTCGACGGCGAGCAGGCGCGCAAACTGCTCGGCGCCGGAAAGAACTGGGACAACGCCACGCAAGGCGTCGTGTTGCCGGCGACGAGCCGGCCGGATTGGATGGCCTATGTCAGTCTCGTCGATGACGGCTACATCAGCGATCAGGACGCCAAGGCGATGGACCCCGAGGCCGTCCTGGGGACTTACAAAGCGAAGGTCGCCGCCGAAAATCCGGCGCGCGCGCGTCAGGGCCTCTCGCCGCTCGAGGTCACCGGCTGGATGGAGGCGCCGCGCTACGACGCCAAGCATCGCCTCGAGCTCCTGCCTCGGCGCGACGCTGCTCGGATCGAAGAGCCCGGACGACCGGATCGTCAATTGCAGTTCCTTCGCGCTTGGCGACCAGGGCGCCCTCAAGATCGTCGTCGCCGGCCAGGAGGCGAATTACCAGCGCTTTAGAGGCGAATCCGGCGCGCTCATCGACACCATCGTCTACGACAAGGGCAAGGGATACGACGACGCGGACCTCGCCACGGTCAAAATGGCTCCCTACGGCCTCATCGCGCTGATGACTGGCGACACCAACTTCAAAAAAGTGACGGTCGCCCAGCCCGCCGCCGCGCCCGCGCAAAAACTGGGATTGATCGCGCTCCTCATCGTCTATGCGCTGAAATTCGGCAAGATGCTGCTGTTCGGCGCGGCCGCGGTCTTCGCTTTCGTCCGCTGGTTCGGGCGCAAGCGCAAGTCCGACGACAAAAAGCCGGCGAAGGAACAAGAGGCCGCCGCGCCGATCTGGCGGCGCGCCATTCAGGCGGCGCGAGCCAGGCTCGGGTCGCGCGGCGAGCCCGCCCAGCCGGTCGCCGCTTCGGCCGGCGCCGCCGAGCCGGAACTGGAAGAGGCGCGGCCAAAGACCGGCGTCGGCGCGGCGCTCGCCGCCGCGCGCGCGAAATTGCCGTCGCTCCCCTCCGCGCGAAAGGGCTTGGAACCGGCCGCCGCCGCCTTGAGCGCCGCGCCGCAAGGCGAGGAGTTGCCCGCCACTTCCTTGGCCAGACTGGCGTCGATGATGCGCAAGAAGGCGCCGGAGGTTCCGGTTCAAGTCGATCTGTCGCGCCTCGAAAGACGCCCGTCCTCCGGCGCCGCGACCGCTGCCGCGGTCAGGAGGAGCGAGTTGGAGGTCGTTCGCCCGCTGCCGGGCGCCGCGCCGATGGCCGCGCCAAAGCCTGTCGCGGCGGCCCCCGCGCCAGCGCCTCGAGCCGAGCCCGCGCCCGAACCCATGCCCGCGCCTTCGCCCGCGCCCGTGCTCGAGCCCTTCGCGCTGATCGAGCCGGGCGACGAGGCGGCGGCCTCCATCGCGATCTCCGCGCGCGAATCCTTGCGCGAGGCGAACGGCTGACGTCCGTTTCCATCCAGCGACGACGACCCTCGCGCGCGCCCTTTCCGGGAGCGCGCGCGGCGCCCGAAAAGCCGCGGAAAACCCCGATATTTGGACAAGCGAAGCGGGTTTTCCCGAAAAAGCCGCCTCTCATTTCATAAGCGATTGTTTATACGTGTGTTTCTTGCGCCGCAAAGGCTGGCGCGCGCACCGAGAATCACCTATAGAAAAGGGAGGATTTAACAATAGATTCAGATTGGCGCCTCCCTTGGCCGAAGAGACAAACGAAAAAGACGGCCCCGGTCCTTCGGGTTCCGATATTCGCCCGGTGTCCATCGCCGACGAAATGAAGCGCAGCTATCTCGATTACGCGATGAGCGTGATCGTGAGCCGCGCGCTTCCCGACGTGCGCGACGGGTTGAAGCCGGTGCATCGGCGCATCCTTTATTCGATGAACGAGAACGGCCACACGCCCGACAAGGCGCATGTGAAGTCGGCGCGCATCGTCGGCGACGTGATGGGTAAATATCACCCGCACGGCGACGCCGCGATTTACGACGCGCTGGTGCGCATGGCGCAGCCCTTCTCGATGAGCCTGATGCTGATCGACGGGCAGGGCAATTTCGGTTCGGTCGACAACGATCCGCCCGCCGCGATGCGTTACACCGAGTCGCGCCTCGCGAAGCCCGCGCTCGCGCTGCTCGAGGACATCGACGAAGGCACGGTCGACTTCCAGCCCAATTACGACGACAAGGAACACGAGCCGACCGTCCTTCCGGCGCGCTTTCCTAATCTTCTGGTCAATGGCGCGGGCGGCATCGCCGTCGGCATGGCCACCAATATTCCGCCGCATAATCTCGGCGAGGTGATCGACGCCGCCATCGCGATGATCGACCGCCCCGATATGACCGTCGCGGAACTGATGGAGATCGTGCCGGGGCCGGACTTCCCGACCGCCGCGACGATTCTCGGGCGCGGCGGCATTCGCAACGCCTATTCCACCGGGCGCGGCTCGATCATCATGCGCGCCAGCGCGCGGATCGAGACGACGCGCAAGGATCGCGAAACGATCATCATCAGCGAGATTCCCTATCAGGTGAACAAGGCGGCGCTGGTCGAGCGCATCGCCGATCTGGTGCGCGAAAAGAAGGTCGAGGGCATCTCCGATCTGCGCGACGAATCCGACCGCGACGGGATGCGCATCGTCATCGAATTGCGGCGCGAGGCGGTGGCCGACGTGGTGCTCAATCAGCTGTGGCGCCATACCTCGCTGCAGTCGAGTTTCCCGGTCAATATGATCGCGCTGAACGGCAAGCGTCCGGAGATGATGACGCTGCGCGACGTGCTGCGCGCCTTCGTCGATTTCCGCGAGACCGTCGTCACGCGGCGCACCAAGTTCCGGCTCGGCAAGGCGCGCGATAGCGCCCATTTGCAGGTTGGCCTCGCCATAGCCGTGGCCAATATCGACGAGGTGATTCATCTGATCCGCTCGTCGCCCGACGCCGCCGCCGCGCGCGAAGCCTTGATGGCGCGCGCCTGGCCGGCCAAGGACATGGCGCCGCTGGTCGCGCTGATCGCCGATCCGCGCCATGCGCTCGGCGAGGACGGAACCTGCCGCCTGTCGGAAGCGCAGGCGCGCGGCATTCTCGATTTGCGCCTGCAACGCCTCACCGCGCTCGGCCGCGACGAAATCTCCGCCGCCTTGCAAAAACTCGCGGCGGAGATCGCCGAATATCTCGAAATCCTCGGCTCGCGCGAAAGACTGTTCGGCATCATCAAGGACGAGATGCTCGAGGTGAAGCGGCTCTATGCGACGCCGCGCCGCACGCAAATCCTCGACGCGGAAAGCGATGTCGAGGACGAGGATCTGATCGCCCGCGAGGACATGGTCGTCACCGTCTCGCACGCCGGCTACATCAAGCGCGTGCCGCTCTCGACCTATCGCGCGCAGCGGCGCGGCGGCAAGGGCCGCTCCGGCATGCAGACGAAGGAGGAGGATTTCGTCCATCGTCTCTTCGTCGCCAACACCCATACGCCGGTGCTGTTCTTCTCCTCGCTGGGCCGCGCCTATAAGGAGAAGGTGTGGCGGCTGCCGCTCGCGGCGCCGCAGGCTCGCGGCAAGGCGCTCGTCAACATGCTGCCGCTCGACCCCGGCGAGCGCATCACGACGATCATGCCGCTGCCCGAGGACGAAGCGAGCTGGGCGACGCTCGACGTGATCTTCGCGACGACGCGCGGCACGGTGCGGCGCAACAAGCTGTCGGATTTCTCCGACGTGCGCCGCAATGGCATCATCGCGATGAAGCTCGACGAAGGCGAGGCCATCGTCGACGTAGCGACCGCGAGCGAGACCGAGGACGTGCTGCTGACGACGAAGGACGGCCAGTGCATCCGCTTCCCGGTCACGGAAGTGCGGGTGTTCCAGGGCCGCACCTCGATGGGCGTGCGCGGCGTGAGCTTAAGCGAGGGCGACCGGGTGATATCGCTGTCGATCCTCAACCATTTCGACGCCGGCGGCGACGAGCGCGCGGCCTATCTCAAGCGCGCCGTGGCGCTGCGCCGCGCGCAAGGCGCGGAAGTGGTCGAGGAGCCGGCCGTCGAGGCGGAGGAAGGCGCCGCCGTCGATCTTTCCGACGAGCGTTTCGAGGCGATGCGCGCGGCCGAGCAGATCATTCTGACGGTGTCCGAAAACGGCTACGGCAAGCGCAGCTCGTCGTTCGAATATCGCATCACCGGGCGCGGCGGCAAAGGCATCGTCGCGATGGCGGTGAACCAACGCAACGGCGCGCTGATCGCCTCCTTCCCGGTCGAGCGCGGCGACGAAATCATGCTGGTGACCAACGGCGGGCAACTCATCCGCTGCCCGGTGGAGGGCATCCGCATAGCGGGCCGCGGCACGCAGGGCGTGATCGTGTTCAACACGGCGGAAGGCGAGCGCGTGGTGTCGGTCGAGCATATCGGGGATGTGGGCGAGGCGGAGGCCGAGGTGAGCGCGGCGGAGGGGGAGGCGTGAGCCGGCTGAGTTGATCGAACGGTCCCGATACGGCGGCCCTCCCACTCATCGGCCAAAATCCCCTATACCCCTCCCATGACCAGCCCCGCGCCGCGCGCCGCCATCTACACCGGCTCCTTCGATCCGCTCACCTTCGGCCATCTCGACGTGATCCGCCAGGGCGCCGAGCTGTTCGATCGGATTGTCGTCGCCATCGGCGTTCATCCGGGCAAGGCGCCGCTGCTCTCCTTCGAGGAGCGCGCCGAGTTGATCCGCGGCGCCTGCGCGGGCCTCGCCTCGCCTTGCGACTTCGCGGTGATCGGCTTTAGCGGCCTCGCGGTCGAGGCGGCGCGCGAGCAGGGGGCGGTGGCGATCCTGCGCGGTTTGCGCGACGGAGCGGATTTCGACTATGAAATGCAGATGGCGGGGATGAACGCGACGCTGGCGCCGGGCATAAGAACGGTTTTTATCCCGGCGTCAGTGGGGCTTCGCCATATAAGCGCTACTCTCGTGCGCCAGATCGCCGCTCTTGGCGGCGATATTTCCGCCTTCGCGCCGGCCGAGGCCGCCGACGCGCTCCAGCGCGCCCTCGCGCGCCGCAAATAAAGAAACAAGGGAGGCAATATGAGTATCGACCGTCGCAGTCTCATCGCTGGCGCTTCCGCCGCCGCCGCTCTCGCCGCGGCGCCCGCCGCTCGAGCCGAGGACAAGCTGCTCAATCTCGACACGGTCTATGGCCGCACGGTCATCAAGATGCGGCCCGATATCGCGCCGAAGCACGTCGCGCAGATCGAGACGCTGGTCAAGCGCCACTTCTACGACGGCGTGAAGTTCCACCGCGTGATCGACGGCTTCATGGCGCAAACCGGCGATCCCACCGGCACCGGCACGGGCAAGTCGGATCTGCCGAATATTCCCGCGGAATTCTCCAAGGAGAAGTTCTTGCGCGGCACGGTCGGCATGGCGCGCGGGCAGGACAACGACTCGGCCAATTGCCAGTTCTTCATCTGCTTCGCGCCGGCGCGCTATCTCGAGGAGCAATATACGGTTTGGGGCGAGGTGATCTCCGGCATGGAGTTCATCGATAAGGTCCATCGCGGCGAGCCGCCGAAGGATCCGGACAAGATCGTCAAGCTGCGCCTCGCCGGCGACGAGAGCTAAGGGGCCTTAGACCGTTGCGCTCACGCCGTCATTGCGAGCGAGGCCAACGGCTCCCAAAAGGAGGCCAGCCGCGAGGGACGGGCTATGCCGACGAAGCAATCCAGGGGCCCTGCGTGACTCGCTGGATTGCTTGGCCTTCGGCTCGCAATGACGGCGTGGCAGGCCCTGCTCGCCCAATGCGGCGATAGAATCAAGAAATCCAAGGAGACACCATGACCGAGGCAGGCGATAAACTGACGTTGGAGACCACCAAGGGCAATGTCGAGATCAAACTGCGGCCCGATCTCGCGCCCAACCACGTGGCGCGCATAAAGCAGCTCGTTTCCGAGGGCTTTTACGATGGAATCGTGTTCCATCGGGTGATCGAGGGCTTCATGGCGCAGACCGGCTGTCCTCAGGGCACAGGCACGGGCGGCTCCAAATATCCGAACCTCGAGCAGGAATTCAACGCGGCGCCGCATAAGCGCGGAACCTGCTCCATGGCGCGCGCCTCGCACCCCGACACCGCGAATTCGCAGTTCTTCATCTGCTTCGAGGACGCGAGCTTCCTCGACCGCAAATATACGGTCTGGGGCGAGGTGGTCTCGGGCATGGAGAACGTCGACAAGATCAAGCGCGGCGAGCCGGTGAAAGACCCGGACAAGATCATCAAGGCGTCGCTGAGCTGATTGGCTCATCAATCACTGGCTTGTCCCGCCCTTCGGCGGCCGTCATTGCGAGCGCGGCGAAGCAATCCGGGGAGACGGATGACTCCTGGATTGCTTCGTCGGCATAGCCCGTCCCTCGCGGCGGGCGTCCTTTCGGGCGTCGCAATGACGAGCGGCAAAGCGCCGTGACCGGCGGATGGCTATAGATGCGCGTCGATCTTTTTGATTTCGAGCTTCCGCCCGAGGCGATCGCCCTGCGTCCGGCGAGCCCGCGCGACAGCGCGCGCATGCTGGTCGTTCCCGCCGGCGCCGCGGCTTTCGATGATCTCCATGTAACGGACCTCCCCAGCCTGCTGCGGCCCGGCGACGCGCTGGTCGTCAACGACACGCGAGTCATTCGCGCGCGCCTCGATGGGTTTCGCGCGCGTGGCGAGACGAAAGCCCATATAGAGGCGACGCTGATCGAGCGGCTTTCGCCATCGCATTGGCGCGCGCTGGCGCGGCCGGCCAAGAAGCTGCGCGTCGGCGAGCGCATCGAGTTCGGCGCGCTCGCGGCCAGCGTCGAGGCCAAGGGCGAGGCTGGCGAAATCACGCTTCGCTTCGATCTTGCCGGCGCCGCGCTCGACGCGGCCATCGCGGAGCAGGGCTCGATGCCGCTGCCGCCCTATATCGCCGCCAAGCGCGCGGCGGACGCGCGCGACGCCGACGACTATCAAACGTTTTTCGCGCGCGAACCGGGGGCTGTCGCCGCGCCGACGGCTGGGTTGCATTTCACGCCGGCGCTGCTCGCCGCCTTGGAGGCCGCCGGCGTCGCGCTGCACTATGTGACGCTGCATGTCGGCGCCGGCACATTTTTGCCGGTGAAAGTGGATGACACCGCCGACCACGAAATGCACTACGAGCAGGCGATGTTGAGCGCGGAAACCGCCGCCGCGCTCAACGAGGTTCGCGCGCGCGGCGGACGCATCGTCGCCGTTGGCTCCACGGCGCTGCGATGTCTGGAGAGCGCGGCGGACGAGGACGGCGCGTTACAGCCATACAGCGCGCGGACGAACATCTTCATCACGCCCGGCTATCGCTTTCGCGCCGTCGATGCGCTGCTCACCAATTTTCATCTGCCGCGCTCGACGCTTTTCATGCTGGTCTGCGCCTTCAGCGGCCATGAGCGCATGAAGGCCGCCTACGCCCACGCGATCGAAAGCGGCTATCGTTTTTATTCGTACGGCGACGCCTGCCTGTTGTTTCCGGCATGAGCGAGACGCGCGACATTCGCCTGCTCGCGCTGTGGCGCGACGATCCGACCGAGGCGCCAATGACGCTTGATCTGCGCATCGACGCGCAAGGCGGCGTCGTCTCGACATGGGACGTGTTCGGCGCCTTCGATCTCGACGGCGCGCATTGCCGACCCTTCGTTCTGCGGCGCGACGGCGCGATCGATTTTGGCGCGGCGTCGCCGGACCCATGGCGCACGAATCTGCGCGAGATCGCTATTCTCGTGAACGCGCTTTTCACCGTGCATTGGAACGACGCCGACAGCGGCGACTATAAAATCGTGAAGATCGCCGCGCTCGGCGCTAAAGCAAGTTCCGCGAAAGTTGATAGGCTTTCGCGATGAGAACTTGCTCCAGCATTTCTATTTTGCGCGCTTTCCTATCGTTCGAACGATTCCGTTCGAACGGAAAGCGCGCCAAGGACAGCCGTAAATGACGCAAGAGTTTTCTTTCGCCGTTCATGCGACCGACGGCGCCGCGCGCAAAGGCGAGATAACGACGCCGCGTGGAACAATTCGCACGCCGGCCTTCATGCCGGTCGGCACGGCGGCGACGGTCAAGGCGATGTTCCCCCAGGACGTGCGCGCCGCCGGCGCCGATATTCTGCTCGGCAATGTCTATCATCTGATGCTGCGCCCCGGCGCGGAGCGCGTCAACCGGCTCGGCGGGCTGCACAACTTCATGCGCTGGCCCTATCCGATCTTGACGGATTCCGGCGGCTTTCAGGTGATGTCGCTGGCCAAGCTGCGTAAGCTCGATGAGAACGGCGTCACCTTCCAATCGCATATCGACGGCTCGAAGCATGTGCTGACGCCCGAGCGCTCGATGGAGATTCAGGCGCTGCTCGGCTCCGACATACAAATGCAATTCGACGAATGCGTGCGGCTGCCGTGCGGCGACGCCGAGGCCGAGCGCGCCATGCGGCTGTCGCTGCGTTGGGCCGAGCGTTCGCGCAAGGCTTTTGCCGGCGCGCCGGGGCAGGCGGCGTTCGGCATCGTGCAGGGCGGCGCGGTGAAGCCGCTGCGGATCGAGAGCGCGCGCGCGCTCGCCGACATGGATTTTCACGGCCTCGCGATTGGCGGCCTCGCGGTCGGCGAGCCGCAGGAGGTCATGCTTGAGATGCTGGAGACGGTGGAGCCGCATCTGCCGCGAGACAAGCCGCGCTATTTGATGGGCGTCGGCACGCCCGACGACATCGTGCAAGCGGTAGCGCGCGGCGTCGATATGTTCGACTGCGTGATGCCGACGCGCGCGGGGCGCCACGGCCTCGCCTATACGCGCTTCGGCAAGGTCAATCTGATGAACGCGCGCCACGCCGAGGACGCCGCGCCGCTCGACGCGGAGTCGAGCTGCGCCGCGGCGCGAGACTATTCGCGCGCCTATCTGCATCATCTGTTCAAGGCGGGCGAAATCCTCGGCATGATGCTGCTGACGCAAATCAACGTCGCCTATTATCAGGAGCTGATGGCGGGGCTTCGCGCGGCGATCGCGGAGCGGCGGCTCGAGGATTTTATTGGCGAGACGAAGGAAGGCTGGGCGCGGGGGCTGGGTGGCGAGTGAAGCGGCGAGAACCCTCATCCGACCCTTGGCTGACGCGAACGGCGCAGCCGTTCGCGCCGGGTGCGCGCCAGAATGGGCGCGTTTCACCTCCTCCGCGCCGCTTCACGGGCGAAGCTGCCCCTCGAAGCGAGGGTCGGATGAGGGCTCTCGCTGCTTCGCCGCTCCGCATTCCTCATGACAAATCTCGCCGCGCCCAACATCGCGACGGCGGACTCGCGACGCCTTCCTCGCCGAACTGCGCGGCTTCGACGCCTTCGGCGCCAAGACGATTCAATTCGAGCAGGACGGCATTCCCTATTTCGTCAATGAATTCTGGACCTCCGGCCAGCGCCAAGCGCATTCGCTGCATGAGATCAGCTATCGCGCCTGTTTCAAGCCGCAGTTGCCCGAGTTTTTCATCTCGCGCCTCACCGCGCCGGGCGAGGGCGTCTACGACCCTTTCATGGGGCGCGGCACGACGCCGTTGCAGGCGGCGTTAATGGCGACGCCGGCCCATCGGCAACGACATGAATCCGCTGTCCGCGCTGCTGACGCGCCCGCGCCTCGCGCCGCCTTCGCTCGCGGCGATCGAAGCGCGCCTGGGCGAAATCGACTGGCGCGCGGGAGAGCTGGAGCGCCGCGATCTTCTCGCCTTTTATCATGAGGACACGCTGCGCCAGCTTTGCGCGCTGCGGCGCTTTTTGCTGACGCATTCCGAGCCCGTCGACGACTGGATCAAAATGGTGGCGATCAACCGGCTCACCGGCCATTCGCCTGGGTTTTTCTCGGTCTATACGCTGCCGCCCAATCAGGCGGTTTCGGTCGAGTCGCAAGTCAAGATCAACGCGAGGCGCTCGCAGACGCCGCCGCCGCGCGATGTCGCCAGACTGATCTTGAAAAAATCGCGCGCGCTGCTGGCGGACGGTCCGCCGCCGCCTCACCCTCCCGCGATTCTCGGCGATGGCGACGCGGCGCATACGCCTTTTGTCGCGAGCGCCTCGGCGCGGCTAATTGTCACATCCCCGCCATTTCTCGATATCGTGCAATACGCCGCCGACAATTGGCTGCGCAACTGGTTCGCCGGAATCGACACGGACGCCGTCGAAAATTTCGGCGCATCGCGGCGAGGCCGCGTGGTCACGAATGGTGCGCGATTGTTTCGTGGAGTTCGCGCGCGTTGTCGCGCCCGGCGGCCATGTCGCCTTCGAGGTCGGCGAAGTCCGCGGCGGCAGCGTGCTGCTGGAGCGATTGGTCTGGCGGGCCGTCGAAGGCTTGCCCTTCACGCGTTTGTTCGTTCTCGTGAACGCGCAGGAGTTCACCAAGACCAGCCATTGCTGGGGCGTTCGCAACAATGCGAAAGGCGTCAACAGCAACCGAATCGTGGTTCTTCGCCGAGCTTGAGCCGCGCCGCCCAAAATTCGAGCGCCCGCCGCCGTCGTCATCCGCTTGCCCTTCGCCCGCCCGCCGTCGTAGTCTGTCACCGCCAAGACATTCTTTTGGCGTATTTGTGACGGATGGAGCCGATGGATATCTCCCTCGATGAGGCGATCCACATGCACGCCCGCGCGCTCAAGGGGCGCGCCGGCGGGAAATCGCCGATGCTGGCGCGGCTTCGCGCCGGCGACCTGCGGGACAAGGGCGATCTCGAAGGATTCCGGGTCTGGACGCGGGTCGGCGAACAGGCCGAATTGCTGCTCGCGGCGCAGTCGCGCGCCGAGCGGGAAGCGCTCGAGAAAGACCGCGGCTGACGCGGGGCGCGGCTTGGGTTAGAACCGAGACCTTCGACAAGCCTCTCGCGGAACGCGCCCATGCCCGAACCTTACGACCTCATTGTCATCGGCGCGGGGCCGGGGGGCTATGTCGCGGCGATCAGAGCCGCGCAACTGGGCCTCAAAACCGCGGTCGTCGAGCGCGAGCATCTCGGCGGCATCTGCCTCAACTGGGGCTGCATCCCGACCAAGGCGTTGCTCCGCAGCGCCGACGTCTTTCGCCTCGCGCGCGCCGCCGGCGACTTTGGGCTCACCGTGACCGAGCCCGGCTTCGACATCGCCAAAATCGTCGCCCGCTCGCGCGAGGTCGCGGGCAAGCTCAACGCCGGCGTCGAGTTTTTGCTTAAGAAAAACAAGGTCGACGTGATTTTCGGGCAGGCGCTGCTGAAAGGCGCCGGCGCGGTGGAGGTTTCGCCGACCCAAAAACCCGCCGTGACGCCGCAAGCGCCCAAGCCCAAGGGCGCGCTGGGGCCGGGCGTCTATAACGCCAAGAATATCATCGTCGCCACCGGCGCGCGGCCGCGCGTGTTGCCGGGGATGGAGCCCGACGGGCGGCTGATCTGGACCTATTTCGAGGCGCTGAAGCCCGATAAACTACCGAAATCATTGCTGATTGTCGGCGCGGGGGCGATTGGCGTCGAGTTCGCCTCATTTTATCGCACCTTCGGGGTTAGCGTGACTTTCGTCGAGGCGCTGCCGCGCATTTTACCCGCCGAGGACGCCGAAATCGCCGCTTTGGCGCGCAAAAGCTTCGTGCGCCAAGGCATTGAAATCCTTGACGCGACAAAGGTCTCGGCGGTCGAGAAGCGCGACGACGGCGTGATCGCGACGCTGACCGGCGCGGACGGCGCGACGCGAAAAATCGAGGCGGAACGGCTGCTTTCGGCGGCCGGCGTCGTCGCCAATGTCGAGGGGTTCGGACTCGAAGCGCTGGGCGTCAAGATCGAGCGCGGCGTCATCGCCGTGGACGGATCCGGCGCCACCAATGTCGCGGGAATTTTCGCGATTGGCGACGTGGCGGGCGGGCCGATGCTGGCCCACAAGGCCGAGCATGAGGGCGTCGCCTGCGTCGAGGCGATCGCGCGCAAAAACGCGCATCCGCGCGCGAAAACACCCATCCCCGCGTGCACCTACGCGCATCCGCAGGTCGCCTCGGTCGGGCTGACCGAGGCCGACGCGAAGGCCGCCGGATTCGAGCTCAAAATCGGCCGCTTTCCGCTCAGCGCGAATGGCAAGGCGATCGCGCTCGGCGAGCCCGAGGGGCTGGTCAAGACGATTTTTGACGCAAAAAGCGGCAGGCTTCTGGGAGCCCATATTATCGGCGCCGAGGCGACGGAGCTGATCCAGGGTTTTGTCATCGCGATGAATCTGGAAACGACGGAAGAAGAGCTGATGCACAGCGTCTTCCCTCACCCGACGGTCTCCGAGGCGATGCACGAGAGCGTGTTGGCCGCCTATGGCCGCGCGATCCATATTTGAGCGCGTTCCGCCCCAAGGAGTTTCGGGGCGGAGTTTGATTGCGAAAAATGCCGTTAGTCGCAGCTCAGCTCTTGCGGCGTCTTGGAGTCGGGGAAGGATTTTTCGACGCGCGCGTCCGGCTTGTCGCTGCAAGTATAGACGATGTTGCAGACCTTCTCCTTGCCGGGCGCGGGATCGCCGCAGGCGCTCGTGCTGTCGCAGCTGAATTTGCACGAGGCGTCGTCGTTGCACAGCAACAGACGGCTCTTGAAGCGGTGGCACTCGGACGAGCCCTTCACGCCATACCAGGCTTCCTTGACGTCCAGAGTCGACGCCGCCTGAGCCGCGGCCGCGACCCCAAAGAAACCGAACGCCAACGCGAGAATGACGAAATATTTCTTCATGGACTTAAGTCTCCCTTTGGTTTCCCTTGACGGGCTTCGCCCGCCGCCGCGCGGCCCCGCCGACAGCCGAGGATTTCGGCGAAATCCGGCAGGCGCGGCCGCGCCGAGCGGGACGATTATGGCGGTCTCATGCAGTCGCATCATGACAAGTTTAAGATTTAAGCGCGAAATATGCGCTGCGTTTTAGTAGTCGTGCGGCGCAAGTGTAATATATATGTCGCTTTACTGTATTGCGCTCGTCACGAAGACGACGCATATGCTTCAAGATCAATTCACAAAATTGTATGGACCACGCCGGCGCGCCGCGCGGCGGACGCTCGGCCGCGACAGGCGTCGCTGGAGGCGCGGGCGGGGCGAGAGGGGAGCTGGCCACACGGACGCAAAAGCGGCTTTCCAGGAAAAAAATAGCCGCGCGGTGTTAATCGCGGGTTCCCCCGCCAGGCGCGAACGGGAAAACGACGCGCGTCCCCGCTCGCCAAACCCCGCCTCTCGCGCTAAAATCCCACCCATGAACGCGCTGCTTCGCCCCGCGAATTCCCGCTAACCACGCAGGCCGCCGAGGGCCTGCCGCGCCGGCGTTTCAGCGTTGGCGAGATCGAGGCGATGATTCGGGCCGGGGTGATCGACGAGGACGAGCGGTTCGAGCTTATCGGCGGGGAGGTCGTGCCCATGTCGCCCAAGGGCGCGCGTCATGAATGGATCAAGATCGAACTCAACCGCTTTTTTCAGCGCGTCGCGCCCGAGCACCTCACCATTGCGCCGGAAACCACGCTGCGCCTCGACGCGGCGACCTATCTTGAGCCCGATTTCTGCGTCTTCCGCAGGGATCTCGACCTAAAGAATCTCGACGGCCCTGCCGTGCTGCTGGCGATCGAGGTCGCCGATTCCAGTCTCGCCTATGACCGTGGCCGCAAGATAGGCGTTTACGCGGCTTTCGGCGTGCGCGAGGTTTGGGTGATCGACGCCAAGCGCGCGACGATCTGGCTGCATCGGCGGCTCGGGGCGGAGGGTTATGGCGAGATTATCGAGGCGGCGACGGGCGAGTTGGTGACGCCAGTGCTGGCGGCCGAACTCGCCGTGCGATTGTCGGACCTTGGGATTTCGCCCGCGGGAGAGTTGTAGTCGCGGCGACCCTCATCCGACCCCGCTTCGCGGGGCTGCGTTCTCCCGCGAGTGGGAGAAGGAAAACCCTCACCCCGCCTTGCGCGCCATTTCCGCTTCCGCGCCGCGCGCGCCCAGCGGCTCGGCCGGCGCGCCCACCCATTCGGAGTTGGCCGGGATGCTCTCGCCCTTCATCACCACGGTGAGCGGGCCGAGGCGGGCGTAGTCGCCGACAAAAGTGTCGTAGAGCACCGTCGAGCCGGCGCCGACGGCGACGCCGGTCCCGAGATGCACGCGGCCGACCTTCATCACGCGGTCTTCATAGAGATGCGTTTGCAGCGCCGCGACGGCGTTCAGCGCGCAATAGTCGCCGACGCGCACGCAGTCGAATTCGGTGATGTCGGTCATGTCCATGAACACGCCCTTGCCGAAATGCGAGCCGAACAGCCGCAGCATCCACGGCAGGAACGGCGTGCCGCGCAAATGCTCCAGCAGCACCTTGCCGGCGAGGCCCCAGTAGAGCACGGCGCAGGCTTCCGTGCGCATCGCCCAGAACGACCACATCGGCTTCACCTGCGGCTCATAGCGGCCCATGGTGATCCATTTGACGGCGACCACCGCCAGCGTCATCCCCACCGAGATCAGCACGGAGTCGAGGACGAACAATTCGGCGACGGTCATGTATTCGCCGTCGATCAGCGATTGGCCAAAACTCTCGACCGCCCAGGTGCCGAAGGTCATGAACAGCATGGTCGGCAAGGACACATTCACCGCCTCGTAGACCGCGCGCATGAACTTTTTCCAGGCGGGCGGCTCGTAGGTCCAGGCGGCGCCGCCGGCGTCGAATTTTTGCCGCACCGGCAGCTTGATCGGCGGCGAGCCGAACCAGGTGTCGCCTTCCGACAGCGCGCTGTTGGCCGGCGGCTTCGACTTGATGCCGATCAGCGCGCCGGTCGGGATTTCCGAGCCCGGCGGGACCACCGCGTCATTGCCGATGAACACGCGGTCGCCGGTCTTGACGGCCTTCAGATACATCCAGCCGCGCCGCACGTCCTCGTCGCCGAGCACCACCTCGTCGGCGATAAAGCATTTCTCGCCGATCTCGACGATATCGTAGCGGCCGGAGAGATTGGTCGAAATCTCCGAATCCTTGCCGATGCGCGCGCCCATCATGCGATACCAGCTACGCATGTAGAGCGTCGCGAACAGCGACGACAGCGTCTCCAGCGTGACTTCGGTGGCGAGCGAGATCGCCCATTTGCGCAAATAGAACCACGACCAGACGGAATAGGTGCCGGCGCGCACGCGCGTCGGCATGACGATCCAGCGCGCGACGACGATGAAGGCCACGGTCACCAGCACCAAGACGAAGGCGGTCGGCCAGGCGAACAGCGGAATCGCCGCGAGGTAATAGATATGGTTCGACTCGGCGATGCCCATCCAGGCGTCGAGCTTGTCGAAGAGATAGAAGGCCGGGAAGATCGGCAGCAGGCCGAGCGGCGGAATCGTCAGAACCAGCAGCGTGAACAGGAAGGTCATCACCGGGCGGCGGATCGCGCTCACGGTCGCCTTTGGATCGAGTTCGGCTTCATTGACCATGCCGGTCTTGCGCGCGGGCGAGCCGTTCCAGATCTCATGCGCGCCGATGCGCGCGCCGGCGGGCAGCGAGGTCAAATCCTCCAGCGCGCCGCCGTCGCCGATCACGACATCGTTCTCGATCACGCAGGATGTGCCGATATAGGCGTCGGCGCCGATGTCGATCGTGCCGATGATCAGCTCATTGCCCTCGACGCGCGCGTTGGAGAGTTTCAGCTTGGCGCCGAGCGAGGCGCCGGCGCCGATGGACACGAGGTCGATCGCGCCGGCGTCGAACTCGCTGATCAGCGCGTCCTCGCCGACCTTGGCGCCGAGCGCCTTGAGATAGAGATTCATCAGCGGCGAGACCTGGAACCACTTCGCGTGGGTGAGGCCGATCAAGCGCTGCGACAGCCACCAGCGATAGTAATAGACGCCCCACAGCGGATAGCGGCCCGGCTTGGTGCGGCCGATGACCAGCCATTTGCCGAGGATCGACACGGCCACCGTGGCGACGTTCACGCAGAGGTAAACACCGAGCAGCGCGGCCGATTCTTCGAGGAGGGTGGCGTCCGCCGGGGTGAGCAGCTGATAGGAGACGAACACGCCGAGCCATTGCGCGGTGACGATCGCGAGGATGAACGGCAGCGCGGCCGCCTGCGCCAGGCCGCACAGGAAACGCCGCGAGCAGCGGCGGCGGCGTGAAGGAGAGATCGCGCTGGGGCGCGTCATATTCGGCCTTGCCCGTGAGATGCTTGCCGAGCGCGCGCAGCGTGCGATGGGCGTAGAGGTCTTGCAGCGTGACCGACGCAAGGCGCGGCGTTTCGCGCACCGCGCCGACGAAGCGGGCGGCGAGCAGCGAATGGCCGCCGAGATCGGTGAAGAAATCCGCGTCGAACGGGATGGCGCCCGGCGGCAGCACGCGCTTGGCCGCCTCCAGCAGCTTCGCCTCGGTCTCGTCGCGCGGGATTTCCTGCTCCTCGTCGATCCCGGCGGGGGTCGTCAGCTCGATGCGCTTGAGCGCCTTGCGGTCGACCTTGCCGGAGGGAAGCTTGGGCAGCGTGTCCAGGAATTCGTAGCGCGCCGGAACCATATAGGGCGGCAGCGTCTCGCGCAGTTTCGCGCGCAACTCTCTCGGCTCGGGCTTTTCGCCGCCGTCCGTGGTCAGAAAGGCGACGAGTTCGTCGATGCCGTCTTCGTTGCGCAGCGCGACGGCGGCGTGGCGCACGCCCGGCGCATGCGAGAGCGCCGCCTCGATCTCGCCAAGCTCGACGCGAAAGCCGCGGATCTTGATCTGGTCGTCGATGCGGCCGCGAAAAGCGAGATTGCCGTTCTCGTCCAGAACCACCGCGTCGCCGGAGCGATAGAGCACGGGGTCGGAGCCGTCCGAGTGAAATGGGTTGGCGATAAACTTCTCGGCCGTCAGCGCGTCGCGCTTGAGATAGCCCTTGGCGACGCCGGGGCCGCCGATCAGCAATTCGCCTTCCACGCCAGGGCCGACCAAATTCAGCGCGTCGTCGACGACATAGCAGCTGTAATTGGGGATCGGCCTGCCGATCGTCACCGGCTCCTTCGGCCAGACTTCCGCGACCGTCGCGACGACGGTGGCCTCGGTCGGGCCGTAGCTGTTGTAGATCACGCGGCCGATGCGGGTCCAGCGCGCGGCGATGGCCGGCGGACAGGCCTCGCCGCCGAGAATAATCGTGCGCAAGGTTTTTACGTCGCGCGGCAGCACCGCGAGCAGCGTCGGCACCGTGTCGAGCACGGAGACCCCGGCCTCCTCCAGAATATCCGGCAGTTGCTCGGTCTCGCCCAAAATCTCCGGCGTCGCGACGAACAGCGTCGCGCCGACGAGATAGGGAATCCAGATCTCCTCCATCGAGAGGTCGAAGGCGACCGAGGCGCCCTGGAACACCACGTCGGACGCCGTGACGCCGTAAATTTCGTTGGCCGAGCGCAGATAATGGCAGATGTTGCGCCCTGTGATGACGATCCCCTTGGGCGTGCCGGTCGAACCCGAGGTGTAGATCAGATAGGCGGGGCTGTCCGGGGTCGCGCCGCGCTGGCGCGGATCGGGCAGCGGGCGCGTCGCCCATCGTCGCGATTTCGGCGTCGATCAGCACGGGAACCGTGACGCCGCCGCCCGCCTTGCGCGCGAAGGCGGCGGAGGTCAGCAGCCCCTTGGCTTCGGCGTCGGAGAGACAGACGGCGATGCGCTCGACCGGCGCGTCGGCGTCGAAGGGCAGCCAGGCGGCGCCCGTCTTGGCGATGGCGATCTGCGCGATCAGCAGCTCCGGCCCGCGCGCCATCCAGAGACCGACGACATCGCCGGGGCCGACGCCGCGTTCGACGAGTCCCTTGGCGATCGCCGTCGCGAACAGGTCCACTTCGCGATAGCTGTAGCGGCGCTCCAGCGTCGTCAGCGCGAGGGCGGAGGGCGCGGCGGCGACGGCGGCGGCGAAAATCTCGCAAAGCAATTCGTCGCGCAGCAGCCGCGGGTCCGCCTTGCCGCGCAAAATCGCGCCGGCCGGGGCCGCGGAGTGGAAAGCGCCGCCGCCATTGGCCGCGCGCGCGGGAGCCGCGTCTTGCGTGAAATCGTGATGCAGCTCGTTCATATTATGGATAATTCCGCTAGACAGGATCGCTAAGGGCCGAGCCCGGCCTTTGCGCCGGCGCACCCCTCTATCACAGACGCCGCCCTACTCCTATGCCGCGGCGAGACTGAACGAAGGCTGAAGAGCGGGGCTTTCTCAAGGCGGGCGTTGTCGCCGAGAGCGCCGCCGCCGCTTCGACGCGCCGGACCGATGAGGTAAATTGTCGCGCTACAGTTGTTTTTTGGTCTTAAGCCAATATGTCGATGGGGTTGGGGCGGGCGCGCGATGTCGCGCGAGCCCGATCGCCGACGAAAAACGTCCAAATGCAAACAAGGAGTTTCGAGCATGGCGCGAATGACTGATTTTAGGCGCACACTATGCTGCGGTTTGTTTCTGGCGGGCATGGCGCCGGCGGCGGCCTTGGCCGGCGAGCAGGTCGGCGTTCTGGAGTGCCACCTGTCGGGGAACGGCATAACGGTTTTGATCGAGAATCAGGCGCTGGACTGCGTTTACGAAGACGAAATAGCGGGCGGCGGACCCCAGCATTACATCGGCAAACTGACCAAGGTCGGCGCGAATATCGGCGTGAACGGGCCGGGCGATCTGGTTTGGGGCGTCGTCGCGGCGACCAACGCGCTCGCTCCGGGCGCGCTGACCGGCGATTATGTGGGGCCGGAGGCTTCGCTGAGGGTCGGCGTCGGCGGCGGCGGCGCCATTCTCGTGGGCGGCTCGAACAACACGATATCGCTCCAGCCATTCAACGTCGAGGGTGGAGAAGGCCTCGGCCTCAGCGCCGGCGCCGAGAACGTCGCTCTGACCTTTCGTGCCGGATCAGCCCCCGCCGCCCATGAAGCATAAGCATCACGTGATGTTCTGGGGCCATTTGCACGCCGCCATCCACCACGCCAACGAAGCCATCGAGGCGGGCAAGCAGGGGCACGCGGACGCGGTCGCGCATCATGCCGAAGCGGCGCTGCATCATGCCGAAGCGGCGGAGACGGCTAACGCCAATCCGCATATCAAGGAAGCCATCGGCCATCTCCGCGCCGCGATTAAGCAAGGCAAGGAGGGACACGCCGAAGCCGCGACGAAACACGCCGAGGAAGCCCTGACGCATCTCGAAGCCGCGTGGCAGTAAGGCGGACGCCGCGCGAATAAGTGAAGCGATTTGGCGCGGCTCTTCCGGCGGAAGCTGGAGAGCCGCGAAACGTCTTTCCGGCGGGGTTGACAGCGGGCCGCGATATTCCCATAAGCGCGGGGCTTGAGGCTCCGGCGTTCGCGGGGCCTTTGTCCGAACCCCCTCGCGGGGCGCGTTCGGACCCGTGGGGGAATGTCCCGAGCGGCAAAGGGGGGGGACTGTAAATCCCCTGGCTATGCCTTCGTAGGTTCGAGTCCTACTTCCCCCACCACGTTGGACCTTAAAAGGCAGGGGTCAGCCGCGCAGCGCCTTCACCTGATGCGCCTTGCACTCGGCGCTGAACGCATCGAATTGGCCATAGGCTTGCTCGCTATCGCCATAGCCGATGCAGGCGAAGCGATAAATCAGCTGCCCGACGAAGCCGGGCGCGAAATAGCCGGAGTGAACGTCGGGACGACCCTGCGTGACATAGAGCCATAGCAAGCGCAGATGGCCCATCATCGACAGATCGCACGACTTCGCCGGGCCGCGCGTTCGTCACCACGCCCTCACCGTTTTCGATACTATCCGTGCAGTCAAAATAGGTCAGCCGCTGCGCGAAATCGTCGCTCGGACTGGGCCGCGTCGAGCGCCGCGTAAAGCTGCGAGAGCGTTTGAGAGCCGACTCGCAATTTATCGAGGCTGACGCCCTTGGTGATTCCCCATTCCGTCAAAACGCCGACGTTTCCGAGCCGGAACCCGAATTTGCGTTGCTTGGTCGGCAGGGAAAAGAAATTCGCGGTCGTCGATATGTCGAGCAGAACTTCATCGCCTTCGTTGCTGAACAGATGCGCTTCCTGAAATCTGATAAGCGACGAGCGCAGCGCGTTCGCCCGCCCCGACAGCAAAACTTCCGCCGGTATGTCGGGCGACACGAGCACCAGCCGCCGCAGTCGAAACGCCTTGCCGATATGCGATCGCTCAATGTCGTCCGCATGCGTCCCGAGGACATCCTCTCCGGCCGTCATTGCTTTCATCGCCGTCATCGCCGCGGGCGAAAATACGTCGGTGAGGATGCGCACGACGTTGGTCACGACATAGCCGCCCATGCTGTGGCCGATGAACGAGAGGTCCGCCCGGACTTTGGTCTTGCCCATTTGTGTTTGCTGTTTGGCCAGCGCCTCGTCGAGAAGGCGGATAATGTCGACAAGATCGGGCACGCCATAGGTCGTCGCGCGGTATCCATCGCGGAAATAGACGATGAGTCGCAGCAAATACAGGGTGATCGGTATGATGGCCATGAACGCGGTCACCGCGGTGACCAGCATTCGAACGATGCGCGCGACTTCGCATAGCTCCAAGACAAAATTTACGAAATAGACCGAGGCAAGCGCGGCGAAGAGAGTTCCGAGCAAGAAAATGGGCGAAGCGGCGAACCCGCTGCGCCAGGGCGTTCCCATTCGTTCCGAGGGCCAGCGATAACCGACGCAGACGACGCCGCGGTCGTGCAGCGCCTTGTCGCCATTCACCGATTGAAACGATTGGGCATAGGTTTTCAACACCGCGTCACGCGGGCTGTTGAAGCCGTGAACGGTGATCACGAGCTTTGGGGCGTCCTGTCGCGCAAGCGTTTCGGCGATCCGTTCGATCGCCTGTCGCTGGCCGCCCAATTCGACGCAATGATCTGGCGCGGGGAGCGTTTCGCTTTTGTCGTCGAAATTATTCGGCGCGGTGCTCTCAATAAAAAACGCCGGGATAGCCGGCGTTTGTCCGTCCGCTTGGACCTCGTAGGCGGTAAAAAAACGAGTCGCCGACATCAACGGCCTCCCCGAAATAACCTATAAACAAATGGGCGTTGGATGATCCGCGCGCCCTTCGGCATTCAGATTGCCGCATTTTGGACGGGGCGGCAACGCTTAATGATGTCGCGTCGCGGCGCGTTTTCGCGCCCGAAGCCGGCGCGGGCTTGCAAGCGATTTGACAGCTCAAGGACTTATGAGCATTTTCCGTCGCGCAAAAGATGTCGTCCGACGAAGCTGAAGATTCCCGATGATTCCCTGGCTCCTGCTCGACACGGCGCGAATTCCCGGCGGCGGCGAACTGCGGCTCAAGCGGCGCGGCGGCGAATTTTCGATCATGCTCGGCGATATCGAGTTGATGAACAGCCGCCTCGGCGGCTCCGAGGAGGCGCTGGCGACGCTTTCCTGCGAGCGGATTGGCGCGCGCCCCGGCGCGAGGATTTTGATCGGCGGGCTCGGCATGGGTTTCACGCTGCGCGCGGCGCTTGGCGCGCTGGGCGAGGGGGCGCGGGTCGATGTGGCCGAACTGGTTCCGGCTGTCGTCGCCTGGGCGCGCGGGCCGATGGCCGACGTCTTCGGCGGGAGCCTGACCGATCCGCGCGTGAAAATCGTCGAGGAGGATGTCGGGCGCGTCATTCGCGCGGGGCGCGGGGTTTACGACGCGATCCTGCTCGATGTCGACAACGGCCCGGACGGCCTCACTTGCGCCGCCAACGACGGGCTTTACGACGTGCGGGGCTTGCGCGCGGCCCACGCGGCGCTGCGGCCCGGCGGCGTGCTTTCCGTTTGGTCAAGCGGGCCGGACCGCGCTTTCGCGGGGCGGCTGGGCAAGGCGGGTTTCTCCGTCGAGGAGGTCAAGGCGCGCGCGAAGGGCGGCGGCGGCGCGCGGCATGTCATCTGGATCGCCACGCGCGGCGGTAGCGCGCTTTCCGTTCGAACGGAAGCGTTCAAGCGATAAGAACGCGCAAAATCAAAATGTTGAGCAAGCTCTTTTCGAAAAAGTCTATCAACTTTTCGGAATAACCCTAGCGCGCGATGTGCGACGGCGCACGGTGTCCGCGCTCCTTTGCGCGCTAGATGATGTCCATGCCCCGGGACGAACCGAAGGGGCATGAGCAAGGGGAGCCTCCGATGTCAGCCATCCTGAATTTTCTCGGCCTGGACGACTACGAGAGTCTCGTGAATTTGTTGAACTCGCTGCCGCGCCAGTTTTAAGGCGCGCTTCAGCTCGCGGGCTGCTCCACGACGAACTCCAGCGTCGCGCCGCCCGCCGTCGGCGTCACGCCCGCCGCGCGGCGCGTCGGCGAGCTTGTCGAGCCGGATCAGCGCGAGGCCATTGTCGCCGTTGCGCGAGCCGGCGACGCCGATTTCGATCTCGCCCGCCATCACCTTCGTTCCGGGCGGCGGAGCCTCGCCTTCCACGTGATAGGGCGTCACGCGCTTGCGCGCGAGATTGCGGTGCTTGGTGCGCGAGACGACTTCCTGGCCGACATAGCAGCCCTTGGTGAAATCCACGCCGGCCAGGAGGTCCATGTTGGCCTCGTGCGGAAAGGCGTCGCCATAGGCGAAATCGACCCCGCCGCGCGGCACGCCCGCCGCGATGCGCGCCGTCTCGTAATCCTCGCGCGAACCTTTCGCCTCCAGCGCCCCGCGCGGCGCGATGAGCCGCCAGCCCAGCGCCTCGGAACGGGGATCGCGCGCCAGCGCCAGCGCGGGAATCTCCGGCCTCGCCTCGCCGAGATCAGCGTAGGCGGCGAGTTCGTCGCTCTTCGAAGTGAAGGTCACCGCCGCGCGAAGCTTATAGAAGCCGAGGCGGCGCAGGAGATCCGCCTCTAAATCCCGGGGGCAATCGAGCAGATAACGGCGCGCCTCGCCCTCGCCATCGACGAAAACCAGGAAATCGACCAGTATCTTGCCCTGCGGCGCCAGCAGCGCGCAAAAGCGGGCGTCGCCGGGGGCGAGTTTGGCGATGTCGTTGGTGACGAGATTATGCAAGAATTTGGTCGCGTCGGCGCCGGCGATTTCGACGACGCCGCGATCCTCCAGGCTGATGACTGCTGACATTGTGTCTTATGCTCCAACCGCGTCCGTAAAGCGTCGCGGATTGTTGTAAGAGAGACGCGGGCGAGGACAATGACGGGATTGGGGCCCCACCGGCGCCGAGGGCCGTCAGCGCGTTCCGCGCGATATCGGTGGAAAAGCAAGCCGCGCGACGAACATCATCGCTCTAACATGCGCTAGACATAGTTTTCCCGCGGGACACTGCAAGCGAGGCGCCACGGATGGCCAAAACTTTCGACATGGTTCTCTTAAACGGCGCGCTCGTCAATCACGACGGCGAAAGCCGCCGCGACATCGGCGTGACCGGCGGCAAAATCGCCGAAATCGGCGATCTGTCGCGCGCGGACGCGGGCGAGCGGATCGATTGCGCGGGGCTGCACATTCTCCCCGGAGTCATCGACACGCAAGTGCATTTTCGCGAGCCCGGCGCGACGCATAAGGAAGATCTGGAGACCGGCTCGCGCGCCGCCGTGCTTGGCGGCGTGACGGGCGTGTTCGAAATGCCGAACACCAAGCCGCTCACCACGACCGCCGCCGACATCGCCGATAAGGTCGCGCGCGGGGCGGGGCGCATGCATTGCGACTTCGCCTTCTGGGTCGGCGGCACGCATGAGAACGCCAAGGACATTCCCGAACTGGAGCGCCAGCCGGGCGCCGCGGGCATAAAGGTCTTCATGGGCTCCTCGACCGGCTCGCTGCTCGTTCCGGACGACGAGGGAATCGCGGCGATTCTGGCGCAGACGCGCCGGCGCGCCGCCTTCCACAGCGAGGACGAGGCGCGACTAAAGGAGCGCGAACATTTGCGCGTTCGCCGGCGATCCGTCGTCGCATCCCGTTTGGCGCGACGAACTCACCGCGCTGACCGCGACGCAGCGGCTGCTGCGCATCGCCCGCGAGCAGCGCGCGATCATCCATGTGCTGCATGTCTCGACGCGCGAGGAGATCGAACTGCTGGCCGAGCACAAGGACATAGCCAGCGTCGAGATGACGCCGCATCATCTCACCCTGAGCGACGCGGATTACGCGCGCATTGGAACGCTGGCGCAGATGAACCCGCCGGTGCGCGGCGAGGCCCATCGCGAGGGGATTTGGCGCGGGGTGGGGCAGGGCGTCGTCGATATTCTCGGCTCCGATCACGCGCCGCATACGCTGGAGGAGAAGGCCGCGCCCTATCCGCGAAGCCCGTCCGGCATGACCGGCGTGCAGACGCTCGTCCCGCTGATGCTCGATCATGTGAACGCGGGCCGGCTGAGCCTCGCGCGCTTCGTCGATCTCACCAGCGCCGGGCCGGCGCGGCTGTTCGGAATCGCCGCCAAGGGCCGCGTCGCCGTGGGCTACGACGCCGATCTGACCATCGTCGACATGAAGCGCCGAGAGACCATTCGCAACGCCTGGATCGCCTCGCGTTGCGGCTGGACGCCCTATGACGGGCGCGAGGTCACGGGCTGGCCGGTCGGAACTTTTGTGCGCGGCGCCAAGGTGATGTGGGAGGGCGAGTTGGTGACGCCCGCGAGAGGCGCGCCGATCCGTTTTCACGCGGCGCTGTGAGACGTCGCAAACACGGAAAGAGGCTACAATCGCGCCAATCGAAAGGGCTTTGACATGCTTGCGTTTCATCTGCGCGTCGCGGCGGCGGCGGGCTTCTTGATGTTCGCGCCGTCGGCGGCCGACGCCGCCGCCTTCAAGGCGGCCTACGCGGCCTGTCAGGACAAGGCGGTGTTCAAGAAAGCCCTCACCTTTCCCGGCGACAAGGACGGCAAGAAGGCCGGGGAGTTCCTCAAGGGCCGGATCGACGCGCATGAATGCCTGCTTTTCACCCGTGGTCAGCAGGTCTCGGTCGACGAGCGCGACGGCAATCTCTGGTGCGTGCGGCGGGCCGGCGACCTCGATTGCTATTGGACCATCGACAAGGTGGTCGACCTCAAAACCGCCGCTGACCTCGGGTGGCGGCGCGGGAAGCGGCCAGTCCGGCGGGAAGAGGGGGCGGCATTAGGATTCCTCGGAAAATAAGCGCGGCGATCTCGCCGCTTATCCGCCTCTCCCCGCTTGCGGGGAGAGGGAGCGGCGCGCGCCCGTCATGCGGCCCGGTGCGGATTGTCCGCCGGGCGTAGCGCCCGCCCGAGGCCGAGCGCGAGCGCGAGGCCCAGCGCCGCCAGCGCCGCCATGGCGAGATAGCCGCGCTCGCCAAAATTTGTTTGCAGCGGGCCGCAGACGAGGGTGGCGAGACTAAGCCCAGCGGCGACGGACGCCGCCAGCCAGGCCTGCGCCTGCGCATGGCGGCCGGCGCCGACGAGGCGCGCGAGCAAATAGGCGGGGCCAAGCTGCACCGCCGCGCAGGAGAGCCCATGCAGCGCTTGCGCGGCGAATATGCCGACCGTCCCGGGATCGCCGGCCATCAGCAGCCAGCGCAGCGCCGCCGCGGCGCCGCCGAGCGCGATATGCGTCGCGGCGCGGCTCTCGCCGCCGAACCAGCGGTTGGCGAGCAGAAAAAACCCAACCTCGGTGACGAGCCCCGCCGCCCAGGCCAGCGACACGAAAGTCTCGTCATGGCCGCTCGCCTTCCAGTGCAGCGCGCCGAAGGCGAACACCATCGCGTGGCTGGCCTGGATCAGCGCCGCCGCCGCGATCGTAAGCGCCGCCAGTCCCGGCCGGGCGATTTCGCCGATCAGGGGACGCGCCTTGGCGGGGCGCCCACGCCGACGCCGCGCAACGCGATGAAAGCGCAAGCGGCGGCGGCCAGGGAGACGCCGCACAGCAGCCAGGCCAGCGCCGCGTTCGGCAGCGCCCGCGCCACGGGTCCGCTCGCCAGCAGGAAGAACAGGATCGAGACCGAGCCCCAGCCGCGCACGAAGGAATAATGCAGCAGCGGGCGGTTCAAGGCGCGCCGCCGCGCCGCCGCGCCGAGGATAATGCCGTCGGCCAATATGTTGATCGGTCCCTGCGCCAGCGCCACCAGGGCGACCGTCGCCAGAATGGCGGCGAAACCTTGCGCGAGACCCGTCAGCCCATAGGCGAGGCCGGCGCAAAGCGCGAAGCCGACCAGAAACTCGCCGTGGCGTCCGCTACGGTCGGCGCGGCGCGAGGCGAGCAGCATGGTCAGAATGCGCAGCAGCGGCGGCGCCGACAGAATCGCCGCGATCTCGTCCGCGCCGAGTTCACGCGACTGCAGCCACAGCGGAAAGAACGGCAATTGCACGCCGACGATGGCGTAAATCGACGCTGTCAGCGCCGACAGCCGCCATTCCTCGCGCCGGTCCTCGGCGCGCGCTGCCGTGACGGACGAGGACAGGCTCACTCCATCGCCGCCGCTTTGAGGATGCAGACCATCGTCGCCTGCGCCGGCGTCGCGCCCGAATTGCGGATCACATGCGGCCGGTCGCAGCGGTAGCGCAGCGTCTCGCCGGCCTTGACCGTCTCCACGACGCCGGCGACCTCGACGCAAAGCTCGCCCTCGCGCAGCGACAGGCTTTCGACCGAGCCGCGCTGATGCGCCTCGGACTCCAGCACGCCGCCGGGCTCGGCGTAAAACTCATAGGCTTGCAGCCATTCGACGGTCTTGATCCAGCCGATGATGGCGAGCCGGCATTTGCCGTCGTCGGAGACCAGCATCGGCGTGTCGGCGCGCGCGGTCTTTTCGAGAAAGGGCGCGTCCTGCGCGCTTTGCAGCAGGCCCTCGATCGACGCGTCGAGCGCATGCGCCAGCCGCCAGATCGTCGCCAGCGTCGGATTGGTCTCGTTGCGCTCGATCTGGCTGATGATCGACTTGGCGACGCCCGATTGCAGCGACAGTTCCGACAGCGACAGATTGTAGGCCTTGCGCAGACGCTGCACGGTCGCGCCAAGCTGACCCGACAGCGCGAGCGCGCCGGCTTCGAGAATCTTCTGCTTGTCGCGACCCTCGACGCCCATGGCGTTCGCCTCTCCAGTCCCGCGATGGACGGACTAATAGCCGATTTCGTTCGAAATATCGAACGGGAAAGCGACGAGCCGACGCCAGCCGCGGCAGGACGAGGATTCGCCCCGCGCCAGCGCTGTCATGATCCCGCAATGCGGATATGGTGATTAGGTCCTAGCGGCTTGGATCGCCGGCGCGAATCGCGCCCGCATGGACACGGATTTCGCAATGGATGACCCCGCGGCCACCAAATATCGCACTCTATTCCTCTCCGATCTGCATCTCGGCTCGCGCGGAATGCAGGCGGACTTTCTGCTGGATTTCCTGCGCCATAACGAAGCCGACACGGTTTACCTCGTCGGCGACATCGTCGACGGCTGGCGCCTGAAGAGCGGCTGGTATTGGCCGCAATCCCATAATGACGTCGTGCAAAAGCTGTTGCGCAAGGCGCGCAAGGGCGCCCGCGTGGTCTATGTGCCCGGCAATCACGACGAATTCGCGCGCGACTATGTTGGCCTTGTGTTCGGCGGCGTCGAGGTCGTCGAAAGCGCCGTGCACGAGACCGCCGACGGCAAGAAAATGCTGATCATCCACGGCGATCAGTTCGACATCGTGGTGCGCAACGCGCGCTGGCTCGCCTTTCTCGGCGACTGGGCCTATGACTGGGCGCTGTGGATCAACACGCAGTTCAACCGTCTGCGCCGCGTATTCGGCTTCGGCTATTGGTCCTTCTCCGCCTGGGCGAAGCTCAAAGTGAAGGACGCGGTGAATTTCATCGGCGATTTCGAACAGACTCTGGCGGCCGAAGCGGCCAAGCGCGGCGTCGACGGCGTAATCTGCGGCCATATCCACCACGCGACGATCAAGACCATTGACGGCGCGCTCTACGTCAACATCGGCGATTTCGTCGAAAGCTGCACCGCGATCGCCGAACACGCGGACGGAAGATTTGAAATCCTGCATTGGCGGACCACCGCGGACGAGCGCGCGCCCGCGAAGGCCGAGCCGTCGCGACTAACCGAAAGAGCCGCCGCCTGATGCGTATTTTGATTGCGACGGACGCATGGCGTCCGCAAGTGAATGGCGTCGTGCGTTCGCTCGAGTCGATGGCCCGGGCGGCCGGCGCCATGGGCGCGCAATTCGATTTCGTGACGCCGCGCGATTTCAATTGCATGCCGATGCCGACCTATCCCGAGATCGATCTCGCCTTCGCGACGCCGCGCGCCGTGCGGCGCCGTCTCGACGCGAGTTGCGACCATGTGCACATAGCGACGGAAGGCCCCGTGGGCCTCGCGGCGCGCGCCTGCTGCCTGCGCGATCGCCGTTGCTTCACCACGAGCTACCACACGCGCTTTCCCGAATATATTCACGCGCGGGCAGGCGTGCCGTTGATCGCGACCTACGCCATGCTGCGCTGGTTTCACAACGCCGGCGGCGGCACGATGGTGTCGACGCAAAGCCTCTCGCGCGAACTGCTGGCGCGCGGCTTCAAGCGGACGTTGCGATGGTCGCGCGGCGTCGATCACACGACCTTCAACCCCGCCGCCGCGATCCCGCTCGACTTTCCGCGGCCGATCTTTCTTTACGCGGGCCGGCTCGCGGTCGAGAAAAACCTCGACGCCTTCTTGTCGCTCGATTTGCCGGGAACAAAGCTCGTCGCCGGCGACGGCCCGGCGCGCCGCCGCCTCGAAGCGCGATATCCGGACGCGCGCTTTCTCGGCGTCAAGACGGCGACCGAACTCGCGACTCTTTACGCCAGTTGCGACGCGTTCGTATTTCCGAGCCGCACCGACACTTTCGGCATGGTGTTGCTGGAGGCGATGGCCTGCGGCGCGCCGGTCGCCGCCTTTCCGACGCCGGGGCCGCTCGATGTCGTGGGCGCCAGCGGCGCCGGCGTGCTCGACGAGGATTTGCGCGCGGCGGCGCTGCAGGCGCTGACGATCGACCGCGGGATCGCCCGCGCCCATGCGCTGACCTTCACCTGGGAAAACAGCGCCCGGCAGTTTTTGGACAATATCAATGCGGCGCGCGGCGCCCCGCTGCACGGGGAAAAGCCGCTACCCGGAGAACAGAACGCGGCCGGGTTGAGCAAAATGGGACTGCCGATATAGGGCGATGCGTTAAGAGCTATTTGGAGGGGCCGCGCGACCGCGCGGTTTTGTCTCGGGCGGCCCCGCCAAGAATCCTCGATCTCCGATTTCCAAACCGCCCGGTGTCATAACCGTTTCAGCATGTTATAGCCGACCAAGCCGCCAAGAAGCACCCCGATGAGGGCTCCCGCTCCCCCCGCGACAGCCGCGCCCGCGACCCCGGTGAGAACAGCGCCGGCGCCAGTAAAAATGTAACGATTTTTCGCAAGGTTGGGATTTTCGTCCTTGCCAAGGTTGGGATTGCCGTCCTTGCCAAGGTTGGGATTTTCGTCATTGCTTGTGTTTGTCATGGCTCCTCCATTCCCGATCGCCTGATCGCACCCCGAATTTCGCCGCGCCTTCGTCAAATAGCCCCCTTCGCGACGTAATCAACACAGGCGCGACCGCGGGCCAAAGAAGCTTTCGATTGGCCCGAAACATGCTTTCGTTCCCGCAAACAGCTTTTGTTCAAAAAGGGAACACGCAATGTCTGACGCAAGCGAGACGCCCAAGGGCTATTTCGTCGATTGGGACGGAAAACTGCGCCCGATCGATCAGCCCGGCAAAGGCTTGCGCTGCGAGGTGGATTACAAGGCGAAATATGTGATGGTCTTCAACAAATACGGCGGGCTCGATCACGAATTGACGTGGTATCCGACCGAAGCGGCGGTCGAAAAAGCGGGGATCAAGGTGGTCCACGCGGACATCGGCGCGCCAATCCGGATTTCGTCGATCGACTGATTTTCGCGCCAAGGCCCGAGGCCGCGCGCGGCGGGAAGATCGCTTAACGCAATCCGTGTTTTGGACGAAACGCCCAATACAGCAGGGCGACGAAAGAAATGGCGACGCCAAACCAAAGGACCACCTGCGCGATCTGCTCGTCGTTCATGCCTCGACTGTAAAGGGCGAGGCCCAGTCCGATGATAACGAACCACAACGGACGCTGACTGGGCTCGGGCGCCTTTAGCGGCTTCCGTTGATTTGCGCCTTCGGACATGGCCGTTTTCCCTTCGCGACTTGCCGCGGCTGGCGAACGCTGATTATCTGGCGCGACCGCTAGCCAAATCCAGCATTTTGATTTTGCCGGCGCCGTGTCCGGCCCAATGATTCGTCAGGAGAACAGCGAAAGCTTGTCTTCGAGCGGAAGATGATCCAACCGTGACAGAGCGGACAGGCGCGGATCGGCGGGCGGCCCGGGTTCCGCGACCGGCGCGGGCGCCTCGCGCGGCTTTTCCGGCTCGCGGGGCGGCGCGGACTCTTGCGCGAGGCTCGCGACGCGGTTTTCCAGCCGGGCGATGGCTTCGAGCAGCGTCGCCGTTTCCGCGGAGCGCTGGCGGCGCGCGAACTCCATCAGAAACCAGCGCCCGCGCGCCGTCTCCATGACGGCGGCCTCGATGCGCTCGTAATCCTCCGGGACAATGCCGGTCGGAAGTGTCGTAAGCGTCATGGCGCCAAACCCGCTGCGAAAAACCTCGCCGGCCTCAAAGTCGAATCACCGCCGGTGGGAGCGAGATTACGACGAGATCCGCAATAACGGGTAAAGCCGCGGCCGGGCAGGCGTCATTGCGACCGCGGTTTTCTACTGTCGCGCCAATCCGCGCTCCTCCGTTCTCCCGTAAACGGGAGGAGCGCCTCTCCTCACGGCGAGGTCCAGGGATAGGTCCATGTCTCCGTGAGTGTCCGCGTCCCCGCGCGCAAAAACAGGCGCAGATCGGCGGTTTGGCCCGACTTGACGGACACGTCGAACATCGCGCGCAACCCGTCGATATGGGAGTTCGCGATGAGGCTGGTGCGCAGGATCTGGCCGTTGGTGGCGGTGGCGACGACCTCGACTTGGCTCGGATCGGGAACATAATAGGCCATGTCGCCGCCGGCGAAGTCGACCAGGAAGCGGCGCGCGTTGACCGCGACCGCCTCGGACGAGCCCAGCGCGCGCGGCGGCGCGCGAAAAGTGTTGATCGCGCGCCCGTTGGGCGAGAGCCGGGCCAGATCGAGACAGGCGGTTATGCGATAAGCGTAGGCGAAGGCCTTGTGCGGCTCCGGCGCGACAGCCGGCGTCCAACTCGCGACGATATTGTCGTTGGTCTCGTCCTCGGTGGAGAGCTCGATCAATTCGATCCGGCCGTCGCCCCAGGGCTCTCGCGGCTCGACGAAATAGCTCGGCCGCGCTTCGTAGGCGAGATCGAGATCTTGATAGGATTCGAAGGCCCGGTCGCGCTGCATCAGGCCGAAGCCCTTATTGTCCTTGTCGATGAAGGAAGTCGTGCGCGCGCTGGTCGGGTTGGAGAGCGGACGCCACAGCCACTCGCCGGCGCCGGTTTGAATCAGCAGCCCGTCCGAATCGTGCAGCTCGGCGCGAAAGCCGTCCTGTATGCGATGGTCGTTTTCGCCGGTCAGGTACATCGATGTGAGCGGCGCGAGACCGAATTTCACGTTCTCCCGCCGCGGGAACAGCGTCGCCCGCACGTCGAGGGCGCTCTCGTGCCCCGGCGTCAGCTCCAAATGGAAGGCGCCGGTCGCGGCCTCCCCATCGAGCAGCGCATAGATCGTCGCGCGCGAGGCGCCCGCCGAGGGCGTCTCGATCCAGAATTCGCGAAAAAACGGAAAGCTTTCCTTGTCCGTGCCCGCTTCGACGCAGAGGGCGCGCGCCGACAGGCCGTATTGCTGTTCGCGTCCGAGAAACCGAAAATAGCTCGCGCCCAAAAACGAGATCGCCTCGTCGTTCACATCGGGATCGTTGAGCGGAAAATGCAGGCGGAAGCCGGCGAAGCCGAGATTGACCGGCGGATCTTTAGACGGCTTGACCCGGCCGTAGTCGAACAGCGCCGGAGAATAGGGAATTGGCGAGGCCAGCCCGTCGCGAATCATATTGATCGTGACCGCGCGCCGATAGAGGAACCCGAGGTGAAAGGTCTCCAGCCGGAAGGGGCCGCCGGTCTCGCCGAGAAGGGCGCGGTCCTTGCGAAAGCGGATGTCGCGCCAATTGTCATAGTCGAGTTTGTCGAAAGTCTCGGGTAGACGCGCCGGCGGATCCTCGAACGGCGCGGCGGCGAGTTCGCGGGCGCGGTCGACGACCTCCTCGAAACCAAAACGCGGCGACTTGGGGCTCGCGCCGCCCGAACGCTGCGTGGGTTGCGCGAAGACGACGCCCGGCGCGCCGGCCGCGGCGATGGCGCCGAGCATCTGGCGGCGAGTAAATGCGCTCATGTGGCCTTCCTAAGCGACCTCTCGTCGCGGTTCGTCGCGGCGAGAAAACTGGCGTATCCTCCGGCGCCGCGCAAAAGTCACGCGGCGCGGAAGGTTCCGTTGCCTAGCCGGCTTCGCGCGAGCATGCAAGGCGGCGCCACGAGCGGTCGCGCGGGCGGTTTCCCTTTTCTTCCATGAGATTAGGATGACGGGGCGCCGAGCCGTTGCGTCTTCATGTCGGCTCGCCGCTTCCCCTAGTCCCGCGCGCGGAGCGGTCAGTTAAGTCCCCGCGCCGCGCGAAAGGGCTTCGCCGATGGCGGGAGTATCCGTGTTTTTCATGAAAATCTATGTGTCCTCATCGCGGACCGACGGCTTCTTCTGAATGCGGATCGACGGTCGAAATTTTCTGACAACTCTAAAAAATTCCAATTTCTCGTCGCGAGTCCCGAACGTCACATCCGCGCGCGTGTGGACGGAAATGAGTTGGATCTGCCGATCCGAAAGGGAGCAAACTCTCTCTATGTCTCTCCATTTGAATCGCTTTCGCCAAAATACGATCCACGGGTTCTTTGGGAGTAATCGGTTTGGGGCCGTAATTCCCGTGTCGTCCACGCTAACGCCAAAAACCTCGGTGATAAAACTTTCAATACAATACAACGACAATAGCATAAATAGTAGCGTCAATACCGATAATTCTTTCGTGACCGCGATAATCGACGTAGCAATTGAAATGATCATCCATGCAAGATAGCGTGGGGGAGAGCGAAAGCTCGTGCTTTGAGCGGAAGAGTTTTGCTCGTTCGCGTCGTCCATAATTGCTCTCCAAATAACACGCGTATAGACCGCATGAAACGACCGCTATATTCATGCTCGGCCTAGCTCGAGGCTCGCGGCATTATGCGAAGGGTTCCATGATTTTGAGCGCGGCGCAAGGCGAAAGGCGCGAGGCGCCGCCGCGGGGAATGGCGCATCAATATTTTGCCCCCGGGTCGAAGAGGCCATGCGGCTTCATTGCGCTGGCTCGCGCCCGGACGCGAGAATCGAAAAAAACGCCGGAAATGCATTTCCGCGCCGAAATTCCATGGCGGAGGCGCGGCGCGAAGCCCAGCCAATGGAGCGGATCGCATTGTTTTCAACAGCGATCGCGAGACCTTCGTCTCGCCCCTTGACAAAGACGGGCCCTTCGGTGAAGTTGAACATGGCTGCAAAGCTGTAAATAAGGACGCCGTTAAATGGCGCAATCAAAAGAGGGAGTTAAAAATGGGTTTTCTCGTCCCCATCTGCATGCTTGCCATGATCGTCATCTGCGCCGCCACTCTGACGCGCCTCTGATCAGACGGTAAGCGATTGATCGGCCCCGCCTAGCGGTCCGGTTCCGCGCGAAATAGATGTCGGCCTCCACGCTGTCGCGGCGTAGAGACACAAAAATGATTGATCGGCCTCGATGCCCTTGTATCCCCAGCTTCCCAAGGCTTCGGGAGTTATAAGGTTGTTCGAGGTCGATCAAGCATTTTCCGTTTTTGTCGGCGATTTTTTATCAATGTATTTTATTGCGGCGAGCGCCGCGGAGGCGAGCGCGTAAGAGCGTTTCGAAACACCCCTGGCCGCCTCTCGGCAAACAACCAGCGACGGATGATAACAACAACCAAAACGCGGCGGCGACGTCCCGGAACAAGTCCGGCGTCGCCACCGCGCTGTTTATATATCCGTTTGCTGGACCGCTAGGGGCCGGCAATCACAACGGGTCCCGGCTGACGCGCCAAGGATCGGCCCGCGCCCCTACGCAAACTCCATGATCACCGCGTCGACCGCGAGGCTGTCGCCCGCCTTGGCCAAAATCTTCTTGACCGTCGCGTCGCGTTCGGCGCGCAGCACGTTTTCCATCTTCATGGCCTCGACCATGCACAGCGCCTCGCCGGCCTTGACCTCCTGGCCTTCCACCACGTCGATGGTCTTGACGAGGCCGGGCATCGGGCACAGCAGGTGCTTGGAGATTCCGGCGTCCTTCTTCTTCGGCATCAGCGCGGCGAGTTCGGCCTCGCGGATGGTGTAGACGCGCGCCGCGACGCTGACGCCCTGGTGCGACAGTTCGAAGCCGTTGAGGATCGCCTTGGTCTGCACATAGACCGGCCGGCCGTCGACCTCGCCCTGGAACAGCAGATCGCCTGGACGCCAGTTCGAGGTGACGCGATGCGCGCGCCCTTCTTCGCCTTCGAAACGCACCAGCAGAGCCTCGCCTTGCGTCTCCAGCGTCACGCCGAACGGCTTGTCGCCGAGCAGGCAGACGCGATTGCGCGCGAATTGCACCGGCGCGCCGTTGCGCAACTGGCCGGAGATGCGGCGCTTGCGCTGATTGCCGATATGGTCGATCAGCGTCGCGACCGCCGCCAGCACATGCGCCAATTCTCCCGCCGGCTCCGGCTGCGCGAAGCCGCCCTCATATTCCTCGGCGATGAAGCCGGTCGACAGCCGCGCCTCGCGCCAGCGCGGATGCATCATCAGCGACGACAGGAAGGGGATGTTGTGGCGGATGCCGTCGATCACGAAACGATCGAGCGCGTCGGCCTGCGCCTGGACGGCGGTCAGCCGGTCCGGCGCATGGGTCACGAGCTTGGCGATCATCGGATCGTAATGGATCGAGATTTCGCGCCCTTCCGTGACGCCGGTGTCGTTGCGCACGGTGATTCCGCCGGCGCTCTTTTCTTCCGGCGGGCGGTATTTCACGAGTCGCCCGATCGAGGGCAGGAAGTTGCGGGTCGGGTCCTCGGCGTAAATGCGGCTCTCGACCGCCCAGCCGTTGATCTTCACGTCTTCCTGCTTGATTTGCAGCGGCTCGCCGGCGGCGACGCGGATCATCTGCTCGACGAGATCGATGCCGGTGATGAGCTCCGTCACCGGATGCTCGACCTGCAGCCGGGTGTTCATTTCGAGGAAGTAGAAGCTCTTGTCCTGGCCGGCGACAAACTCCACCGTGCCGGCGGAATTGTAATCGACCGCCTTGGCGAGAGCCACCGCCTGCGCGCCCATCGCGGCGCGGGTCTCTGGATCGAGCAAGGGAGACGGCGCCTCCTCGATGACCTTCTGATTGCGGCGCTGGATCGAACATTCGCGCTCGCCGAGATGAATCACATTGCCGTAGCTGTCGCCGAGCACCTGGATTTCGATATGGCGCGGATTGACGATGAATTTCTCGATGAACACGCGGTCGTCGCCAAACGACGACGCGGCCTCGGACTTCGCGCGCGTAAAACCCTCGACCACTTCATCGGCCTTATAGGCGACGCGCATGCCCTTGCCGCCGCCGCCCGCCGACGCCTTCAGCATCACGGGATAGCCAATTTCATCGGCGATCCTGACCGCTTCCGCGCCGTCCTTGATCACGCCGAGGTAGCCCGGCACGACGCTGACATTGGCCCTCGAGGCGAATTTCTTGGATTCGATCTTGTCGCCCATCGCCTCGATGGCGCGGGGGTTGGGACCGATGAAGACGATATTGGCGTCGGCGAGGGCGGTGGCGAAGGCCGCCCGCTCGGACAGGAAGCCGTAGCCGGGATGGACAGCCTCGGCGCCCGTGCGCCTGCAGGCGTCGATGATTTTCTCGATCAGCAGATAGGACTGCGCGGCCGGCGGCGGGCCGATATGCACGGCCTCGTCGGCCATCTCGACATGCAGCGCGTCGGCGTCCGCGTCGGAGTAGACGGCGACGGTGGCGATGCCCAGCCGCCGGGCGGTCTTGATGATGCGGCAGGCGATCTCGCCACGATTGGCGATCAGAATTTTACGAAACATAAGCGCCCCAATTTTAAGCGTTCGACGCGCCCGCCTCCCACTCCCCCGGAAACTGGCGGGCGCCGATTTTATTGTTTTTTAGTTTTTGTTTAGATCTTCGCTTCGGCTTCGTCTTCCGGCCGCTTCGACTGCACCTTGTCGATGATGCCGAAGTCCTTGGCTTCCTGCGCCGTCATGAAGTGATCGCGATCGAGCGTGCGCTCGATGGTGTCGTAATCCTTGCCGGTGTGAAACTCATAGATTTCGTTGAGGCGCCGCTTGATCTTCAGAATGTCCTCGGCGTGGCGCTGAATGTCCGACGCCTGGCCCTGGAACCCGCCCGACGGCTGGTGCAGCATCACGCGCGCGTTGGGCAGCGCGAAGCGCAGACCATGCTCGCCGGCGCACAGCAGGAGCGAACCCATCGAGGCCGCCTGGCCGACGCACAGCGTCGACACCTTCGGCTTGATGAACTGCATCGTGTCGTAGATGGCGAGGCCCGAAGTCACCACGCCGCCCGGCGAGTTGATGTAGAGGAAGATTTCCTTCTTCGGATTCTCGGCCTCGAGAAACAGCAATTGCGCCATGATCACCGAGGCCATGTGGTCTTCCACCTGGCCGGTCAGGAACACGATGCGCTCACGCAGCAGCCGCGAGTAAATGTCGAAGCCGCGCTCGCCGCGCGACGTGTTCTCGATCACTTGCGGGATGAGATATTGGTTGTAGACCTCGATCGGATCGCGCATCTCTCAGAAAACCTCTCTCGTCCCCGGTGCATCGGGCGCCGCGCCTCTTGGAGGCGAAGGCGCCGCGTTCGTCGTCAGCCTCTAGTCATATTTCGTCCGCGCGGCAAGGCGCAAAACCGAGCGCCGAGTAGCGAAAACGGCGCCGTTCCGCCGTCACGCGGCGTCGGACGGCTTCTCCTCGTCCTCGGCGAAGAGTTCTTCGCGCGTCACGGTCTTGTCGGAGACCCCGACGATTCCCGCGAGGTGGGCGACCACCCGCTCCTCGTAGATCGGCGCGCGGAGCGAGGCGAGCGCGTTCTCGTTCTTGCGATAGAAGTCCCAGACTTCCTTTTCCTGGCCGGGGAACTGCCGCGCGCGTTCGACCACGGCGTCGGTGAGATCCTTCTCCTCGACGGTGACTCCGGCCTTTTGGCCGATCTCGGCGAGCACCAGCCCCAGGCGCACGCGACGTTCGGCGATGGCGCGATATTCGGCGCGCGTCTCGTCCTCGGTCTTGTCCGCCTCGGCCACCGCTTGCCCGGCGCGCTTGCGCTCGGCTTCATATTCGCGCCAAATGCCCTCGAATTCGTTTTCGACCAGGCTCAACGGCAGGTCGAATTTATATCTGGCGTCGAGCGCGTCGAGCAGCGCGCGCTTGAACTTATCGCGCGAGGCCTTTTCGAAGTCGGCCTCCAGATTGCCGCGCACCGCGGTCTTCAGCGCATCGAGCGAATCGAAGCCGTATTTCTTGGCGAATTCGTCGTCGATCTCGGCGGCCTTGGGGGCTTCGAGGGATTTGACCGTCACGTCGAATTCGGCGTCCTTGCCGGCGAGATTCTTGGCCGAATATTCGTCGGGGAAGCGCACCTTGACGAGGCGCTGCTCGCCCGCGGCCGCGCCGTCCAGCTGATCCTCGAAGCCGGGGATGAAGGAGCCGGAGCCCAGCACGAGATCGACGTCGCCGCCCGTGCCGCCTTCGAAGGCGACGCCATCAAGCTTGCCGGTGAAGTCGATGGTCAGCTTGTCGCCCTTCTCGGCCTTGGCGCCTTCCGCCTTCGGCTCGTATTCGCGAACGCGGTCGACCAGAGCCTGAATGCTCTTCTCGACATCCTCGTCGGTGACCGGAGCGATCGGACGTTCGAGCGAAATGTCGTCGAAAGAGCCGAGTTCGAAGCTCGGCAGCGTCTCGAAGGTCACGACGAAGGAGAAATCGCCGGCCGCTTCAAGCGCCTTCTCGACCTCGTCCTGGCCGCCGGGGAAATCGAGCTTCGGCTCGGCGGCGATGCGCAGCTTGTTGTCGTCGACGATCTTGCGGTTGGCCTCGTTGACGGCCTCCTGCAACACTTCGCTCATCAGGCTTTTGCCATAGAGCTTCTTGAGATGCGAGATCGGCGCCTTGCCGGGGCGGAACCCCTTGATCTGGGCTTTGGCGCGCATCTCGGCGAGCTGAGTCTCGAGCTTGGCGGCGAGATCGCCCGCCGGCAGCACGACCTTGAATTCCTGTTTCAAGCCCTCGGATAGGGTTTGCGTCACTTGCATGTCATTCGCCTTCTGCAACGTCAATTTCGATCGGCGCGCGAGCCTTTTAAAAGGCCTCCAGCGCCGGAGCATCGTGTCCAAATTCCTCGTCGCCGAAGCGCTCGAAGCCTCTTCAATGGCGGATGCGCCTTGGTGCGGGCGGAGGGACTCGAACCCCCACGACTTGCGTCACCGGAACCTAAATCCGGCGCGTCTACCAGTTCCGCCACGCCCGCGACGGCCGTCGTTCGGACGCGCTACAGCCCATCTTCAATAACCCATATAGCAGAAAAGGGCGCCCCTAAGGACACCCTTCGGCCGGCGCGTCGCGCCGCTGTATAGCATGGGAGAACGGCGATGCAGCAGAAATTTTGCCGCGCGCGGCTTCCCGCGCCCGCCCTTACGCCGCCGCCCTGAGCGCGAGCGGCCCCTCGTTCCCGAGCGGCGCCCGCGCGCCCGCCGCGCCGACCCGTCCTTGAGCCCCGCGCAGCGCGCCCGGCGCCAGCTCCTTGCCAAGGAAACGCGCCTCGTCCACCCATCCCGGCATGACGAGACCTTCGGTCAACGCCCGCTCGAAGCCGAAGCGCCGGTAATAGGGCTCGTCCCCGACCAGCAGCACGGCGCGGTGATTTTTCGCGCGTGCGCGGTCGAGCCCAGTCTCGATCATCGCGGCGCCAAGGCCGAGCGAGCGATAATCGCTCGCCACCGCGAGCGGCCCGAGCAGCAGCGCCGCGCGCCCCGGCCCGGCTTGGATCGGCCACAGCCGCAAGGTCGCGACGAGCCGCGCGCCGTCATGCGCCGCGAGCGCCAGCCCGCGCGCCGGAAGGCGCCCGGCGCGCAGCTTCTCGCAGGTCTTCAGGAAGCGCGCCGGCCCGAAGCAGGCGTCGAGCAGCTTTTCGCGCGCGAAAACATCATCCGGCGATTCGTCGTCGATGACGAAGCCGGCGGGCGCGAAAGCCGCTTGGGGAGCGGCGTGAAGGGCAAGATCAAAGGTCATCACTGCCTCCATCGGAAGACAAGCGACCCTCGCGCCTCGCGCTGGACAAAGCAGCGCCGGCCGGCCGGGACAGGGGGAACGAAGGGTTTCAAGAACTCTCTCCCGCTCGGAAGAAAGACCGCTCAGATCACGAAGGATTCCAACGGCGCGAAGCCGTTGAAGCAGATCGAGGAATAGGTCGTCGTATAGGCGCCCGTCCCCTCGATCAGCACCTTGGCGCCGATCTCCAGACTCACGGGAAGCGCATACGGCTCCTTCTCGTAAAGCACGTCGATCGAATCGCAGCTCGGCCCCGCGATCACGCAAGGAGCAGCGGCGTCGCCGTCGAACTCGGTGCGGATCGGATAGCGAATCATCTCGTCGGTGGTCTCGGCGAGGCCGTTGAACTTGCCGATGTCGAGATAGACCCAGCGCAGCGTGTCCTCTTGCGACTTCCTCGAGATCAGCACCACTTCCGCCTCGATCACGCCGGCGTTGCCGACCATGCCGCGCCCCGGCTCGATGATCGTTTCGGGAATCTGGTTGCCGAAATGCTTGGACAGCGCGCGAAAGATCACATTGCCGTAGGTTTTCACCGCCGGCACGTTATTGAGATATTTGGTCGGGAAGCCGCCGCCGAGGTTGACCATCTGCAACTGAATGCCGCGCTCCGCGAGTTCGCGGAAAATCGCCGACGCCGACGCCAGCGCGCCGTCCCACATGCGCGGATTGCGCTGCTGCGAGCCGACATGGAACGACACGCCATGGGCGGCGAGGCCGAGCGCGTGGGCGTGTTCCAGCACCCGCGGCGCCATCTCCGGCGCGCAGCCGAATTTGCGCGACAGCGGCCATTCGGCCCCGGCGCCGTCGCACAAAATGCGGCAGAACACCTTGGAGCCGGGCGCCGCCCGGGCGATCTTCTCGACCTCGGCCTCGCAATCGACCGCGAACAGCCGCACGCCCAGCGCATAGGCGCGGGCGATGTCGCGCTCCTTCTTGATCGTGTTGCCGAAGCTGATTCGGTCGGGGCTCGCGCCGGCGGCCAGCGACATTTCGATCTCGGCCACCGAGGCCGTGTCGAAGCACGAGCCCAGCGTCGCCAGCAGGGAGAGCACCTCCGGCGCGGGATTGGCCTTCACCGCATAGAAGACGCGCGTGTCGGGCAGCGCCTTGGCGAAGGCGCGGTAATTGTCGCGCACGACGTCGAGATCGACGACGAGGCACGGGCCAATGTCGCGGCCTTCAAGACGGCGCGCGCGCAAAAATTCCTGGATACGATCGGTCATCGCGGCATCCCCCAACGAAGGGCGCGGGCCAGGCCGCGCCAAGAAACAGGCTTCGGTGGACAGCAGACGTCCTTCGCTCGCGCGCGTTGGAGACGCGACGAACGTTGTAAGTCCGCAATCCTCAAGATCGACGCCGCGGGCTATGCCCTGCGACAGCGATCCGGTGATGCGCCGTCGGCGATCCAATGAAGACAGAAATGCGCATGACGCGCATGACGGTCATCTGGATAGCCATCGTTTGGAAGGGGGTTTGGTCCCGTCCGCACGCCCGGCAAGAAAGACAAGCCTCTTCGGTAAGTCGACCTTTGGAGGGCCGACAGAGACGAAAAAGCCCGGTCCGTCGTTGCTTTAAGTCGCGATCCTCCGCTGAAACGGAGTTCGCCGGTTCGCCTCCGGCTGCCGGTTTTTTCTGAAGGGTGGTTAACCGGCCTCTTGTCCGGATCCCCACCAACCGACACACGACCACAGGCACGTGCGATTTGGGCAATTCCGTAGATACGCGCATTTTGACCGATGACAAGCGTTTTTTGGGCAACAGCGTAATTTTTACGCAGCCAGGCGCCTAGCGCTTGGCGGCGGCGCCCATATCATGTTCCACGAAGTCTCGATGGCGCGCGAAAACGCTTCCCGCGAGTTTCGCCGGTCGGTCAAATCCATGGGCGAAACGAGAGATCGTTCGATTCGGCGGACGGAGTTCCGCGCCAGCCTTTGACAAGCTCCCGCCCGCCCGGCATTACAAACAAAACCCTTCACGCCGGACAAAAGCCAAAATCATGAGAGCCGAACGCTATAATTTCGCCGTGACCGAGCCCAAGTGGCGCAAAATCTGGGAGGACGCGGAGGTCTTTAAAGCCGGCGCGACCTTGGACGCTGGCGCGCCCGAAAAGCCCAAATATTACGTGCTGGAGATGTTTCCCTATCCTTCGGGACGCATCCACATGGGCCATGTGCGCAATTATTCGATGGGCGACGTGATCGCCCGCTTCATGCGCGCGAAGGGCGCCGACGTGCTGCATCCGATGGGCTGGGACGCCTTTGGCCTTCCCGCCGAAAACGCCGCCATGCAGGGCAAGCGCCACCCGGCCGAATGGACCTACGCCAATATCGCGGCGATGCGCGCGCAGCTGAAATCCTTGGGCCTTTCGCTCGACTGGTCGCGCGAGATCGCGACCTGCGATCCCGCCTATTACGGCCGCCAGCAGCAGTTGTTTCTGGATTTCCTCAAGGCCGGGATTGTCGTTCGCAAACAGTCCAAGGTGAATTGGGATCCGGTCGATCACACCGTGCTCGCCAATGAGCAGGTGATCGACGGGCGCGGCTGGCGCTCCGGCGCGCTCGTCGAGCAGCGCGAACTGACGCAATGGTTCTTCAAGATCACCGATTACGCCGAGGAACTGCTGACCGGGCTCGATACGCTGGAGCGCTGGCCCGATAAAGTGCGGCTGATGCAGCGCAACTGGATCGGCCGCTCGGAAGGCTTGTTGCTGCGATTCGCGCTCGAAGCGCCGGCGGGCGAAGCGCGCGAGGTCGAAGTGTTCACGACGCGCGCCGACACGCTGTTCGGCGCGAAATTCGTCGCCGTCGCGGCGGATCATCCGCTCGCGCAAAGCATCGCCGCCGGCAATCCCGCGCTAAAGGCGTTTATCGACGAATGCCATCAGATGGGCACGTCGGTCGCGGCGATCGAGACGGCGGAGAAAAAGGGTTTCGACACCGGACTCAAGGTCGTTCACCCCTTCGACGACACATGGCTGCTGCCGGTCTATGTCGCCAATTTCGTGTTGATGGATTACGGGACCGGCGCGATTTTCGGCTGCCCGGCGCATGACCAGCGCGACCTCGACTTCGCCAATAAATACGGCCTCGGCGCGACGCCGGTGGTTTGCCCGGAAGGCGTCGATCCCGCGACGCTCGAGATCACCGACACGGCCCATGACGGCGAGGGCCGGCTGGTCAATTCGCGCTTTCTCGACGGGCTGACCGTGGCGGAGGCCAAGGAAGCGGCGGCGAGCCGGCTGGAGCAGGCGGAGCTGTTCGGCGCGCCGCAGGGCCGCCGCAAGGTCAATTACAAGCTGCGCGACTGGGGCGTCTCGCGCCAGCGCTATTGGGGCTGCCCGATTCCGATCATCCATTGCGAGAGCTGCGGCGTCGTTCCCGTGCCGGCGGCGGATCTTCCGGTGAAGCTGCCGGAAGACGTGACTTTCGATCAGCCCGGCAATCCGCTCGACCGTCATCCGACGTGGAAGCACGTGGCTTGCCCGACCTGCGGCAAGCCGGCGCGGCGCGAGACCGACACGATGGACACCTTTGTCGATTCGTCCTGGTATTACGCGCGCTTCACCGATCCGCGCAACGAGACGGCGCCGGCGTCAAAGGAGTCGATGGCCCGCTGGCTGCCGGTCGATCAATATATCGGCGGCATCGAGCACGCGATCCTGCACCTCTTGTATTCGCGCTTTTTCGCGCGCGCGATGCGGGACAGCGGCCACGGCGCGCTGGCCGAGCCCTTCGCCGGCCTCTTCACCCAGGGCATGGTGGTGCACGAGACCTATAAAGGCCCCGACGGCTGGGTCTCGCCCGCCGAAATCCGCATCGAGACCGGCGACGAACGGCCGCCGCGCCTTTTTGATCGAGGACAGTCTCGAAATCGTCATCGGCCCGATCGAAAAAATGTCGAAGTCGAAGAAGAACACCGTCGATCCCGACGACATTATCGCGAGCTATGGCGCCGACACGGCGCGGCTGTTCGTGCTATCGGATTCGCCGCCCGACCGCGACGTGATCTGGTCCGACGAGGGCGCGCAGGGCGCGTGGCGCTTCGTGCAGCGCCTTTGGCGCATCACCGGCGAATTGGGCCGCGTCGCCGCGCCGCCGAGCGCGCCCGCGCCGGCTGAGTTCGTCGGCGAGGCGCTCAAGCTGCGCCAGGCGACGCATCGCGCCATCGCGCAGGTCACCGAGAACATCGAGCGGCTGCGCTTCAACAGCGCCATCGCCCGCATTCGCGAATATCGCCAATGAGCTGACGACGGCGCTCGACGCGGTGACGGAGGAGGGCGTCGCCGCCGATCTCGCCTTCGCCTTCCGCGAGGCGGCGCGGACGCTGATCGTGCTGGTCGCGCCGATGACGCCGCATGTCGCCGAGGAATGCTGGGCCGATCTCGGCCATGAGGGTCTCGTCGCGCAAGCGCCGTGGCCGGTCGCGGACCCCGCGCTGGTCGCGCAAGACATGGTGAATCTGCCGGTGCAGGTCAACGGCAAGAAGCGCGCGGAGATTCTCGTCGCGAAGGACGCGGACGAAGCGACCGCGCGCGCCGAGGCGCTGGCGCAAGAAGGCGTGCAGCGCGCGCTGGAGGGCAGGGCGGTGAAGAAGTTCATTCTGGTGCCCAACCGCATCGTCAACATCGTGGTGTGATCGGGGCGGGGCGCTAACGACGGGAGCAACATGACCGCGGTCAAAAAGGGCGACGCCGAGCGCTTCGTCGACGCGCCGCCGGCGTCCGTCTTCCTGTTTCTGCTGCATGGCGCGGACGCCGGGCTCGCGCGAGAGCGCGCGCTGCGGCTTGTCTCCCGCCGCGTCGACGACCGCCACGATCCCTTTCAATTCGTCGAGATGAGCGGCGACGCCATCGCCGCCGATCCGCTGGCGCTCGTCGACGAGGCCAATACGGTCGGGCTGTTCGGCGGGCGCCGCGCGCTGCTGGTCGAGACCGGCGCGAAATCGGTCGCGCCGGCGATAGAAATGCTGCTCGCCGCGCCGCCGAAGGATTGCAGCGTGATTCTGACGGCCGGCGCGCTGCGCAAGGACGCGCCGCTGCGAAAGTTGGTGGAAGGCGCGAAGCTCGGCGCGGCGATAGAGTGCTCGCAGGACAGCGACGCCGATCTCAACACGCTGATCGACGGGTTCCTGGCCGCTGAACGGCTCGCCATCACCGGCGAGGCGCGCGCGCTGTTGCAGGCGGCGCTCGGCGAGGACCGGCTGATGAGCCGCGCCGAACTGCAAAAGCTCGCGCTTTATATGCGCGGGCGAGAGCGCGTCGAGGCGTCGGACGTGACCGAGATCGTCGCCCACGCCTCCGTCGTGGCGACGGACGGCGTGGTGCTCGACGCCTTCGCCGGCCGCATGCGCGCCGCCGGCGCCGATTTCGACGATGCGCTGGCGCGCGGCGGCGATCCCACGATGCTGATCGTCAACGCGCTGCGCTACGCCATGGCGCTGCATCGCGGCCGCGTCGGCGGCGGCGCGATGGCGGTCAAGCGCGCCGGCTTCTTCGGCGTGCCCGACGCCGCGATAGAGACGCATCTAAAGCTCTGGCCCCCGGCGCGCCTCGCCGCGACCATCGAGAGACTGCGCGAGGCGCAAACAAGAGCGAGGGCGCACGCCGACGTCGCAAGGCTGGAAGCGGCGCGCGCGCTGATGCACATAGCGAGCGCGGCGGGGGCGAGGTAGCGCCCCGCGCTTACTTCTTCCCCGCCACCTTCTTCGCCGCGGCCTTTTTCGCCGGCGCTTTCTTCGTCGTCGCCGCCGGCTTTCTTCACCGGCTTGGCGTCGTCGAAGGGCGTCTCGTCGCTGTCCGCTATCGCCTTCTTGGGCTTCGCGGTCGTCTTCGCCGCCGCCTTCTTCGCCGGCGCCTTCTTCTTCACCGGGCCGCCCTTTTCCTCGATCAGGCGGATCGCCTCGTCGAGGTTCACCTCGTCGATGCTCATGCCCTTGGGCAGCGTCGCGTTGACCTTGCCGAGGTTCACGTAAGGGCCAAAGCGCCCCTCGCGCACGGTGATGACGCCGCCTTCCGGATGTTCGCCGAGCGCGCGTCCGCCGGCGCGTTCCGCCGCCGCCCGCGGCCTTGGCCGCCAGCAGCGGGATCGCCTGTTCCAGCGTCACCGCCGCCGCGTCGGTCCCCTTGGGCAGAGTGGCGTTGATCTTGCCCCAATTGACGTAAGGCCCGTAACGCCCGGCCTTGACCGACACCGCGCCGCCGTCGGGATGGTCGCCGATCACGCGGCCGGGGTCGTTCGAGGCGCCAAAGCGCGCGCCGCCGCCCTGTTCCTTCGCGACGATGAGATCGATGGCGCGATTGGCGCCGATAGTCAGCACGTCGTCGTCGCGGCCGATATTGGCGTAGGTCTTGCCGTGCTGCACGTAAGGCCCGAAGCGCCCGATGCCGGCGACGATGGGGTCGCCGGAGGTCGGGTGCTTGGCCACCTCGCGCGGCAGCGACAGCAGCGCGATCGCCTGTTGCAGCGTCAGATCGTCCGGCTTGATGGTCTTTGGGCAGCGACGAGCGCTTGGGCTTCTCGCCGCCCTCGACCTGCTCGCCCTCTTGCACATAAACCCCAAAACGCCCGTCGCGCAGCGTGATCTCGGCGCCGCTCTCGGGGTCTTGCCCCAGCACTTTCACGCCCGGGCGCGCGTTCTCGGCCGCGTCGCCGGTCGGCGGCGACAGCGTGCGGGTGAAGCGGCATTCGGGATAATTCGAGCAGCCGATGAAGGCGCCGTATTTGCCGAGTTTGAGCGACAGCTTGCCGTTTTCGCAAGAGGGGCAGGCGCGCGGGTCGCCGCCATCCGCCTTGGCCGGGAAAATATGCGGCCCGAGCAGGTCGTTGAGGCTGTCGAGCACCTGCGTCGTGCGCAGCTCCTTGGTGCCGTCGACGGCGGCGGAAAAATCCTTCCAGAAGTCGCGCAGCACCGTCTTCCAGTCGATCTCGTTGTTGGAGACGAGATCGAGCTTCTCCTCGAGGTCGGCGGTGAAATCATATTCGACGTAGCGCGCGAAAAAGCTCTCGAGAAAGGCGACGACCAGCCGGCCCTTGTCCTCCGGCACGAGACGCTTTTTCTCGATCCGCACATAGTCGCGCTCGCCGAGCACGGCGACCGTGGAGGCGTAGGTCGAGGGCCGGCCGATGCCCAGCTCCTCCATGCGCTTGATCAGCGTCGCCTCGGTGAAGCGCGGCGGCGGCTCGGTGAAATGCTGGGTCGCGTCGATCTTCTCGCGGGTGACGGGCTCGCCGGCCTCCATGCGGGGCAGGCGGCCGCCGTCCTCGTCGGCCTCGTCGTCGCGGCCTTCCTGATAAAGTTCGAGAAAGCCGGCGAAGCGCACGACCTGGCCGGTGGCGCGCAGCTCCAGCGCCGCTTGCGCCAGCCTTGGCGTCGATGTCGACCGTGGTGCGCTCCAGCTCCGCGGATTCCATCTGGCTGGCGACGGCGCGGTTCCAGATCAACTCATAGAGCTTGGCCTGTTCGGGTTCGAGGTGGCGCGCCATGTCCTTGGGCAGCCGGCTCGCGTCGGTGGGGCGGATCGCCTCATGCGCTTCCTGCGCGTTTTTCGCCTTGGCGGTATATTTGCGCGGCGCCTTGGGCACGAAGCGCTCGCCATATTGCTTGCCGATCACCGTGCGTATGCTTGCGATCGCCTCCGGCGCCATATCGACGCCGTCGGTTCGCATATAGGTGATGAGGCCGGCGCTCTCTCCGCCGATATCGACGCCTTCATAGAGGCGCTGCGCGATGCGCATGGTGTGCGCCGGCGCCAGCCCGAGCTTGCGCGAGGCTTCCTGTTGCAGCGTCGACGTCGTGAACGGCGCGTAAGGGTGGCGCTTGATGGGCTTGGCTTCGACCGAGCGCACTTTGAATTGCGCGGCGTCGAGCGCCTTCTTGAAGTCTTCGGCCTCCTTGCCCTCGCCGATGTCGAGCCTTGTGATCTTCCTGCCGTCGGCGCCGACGAGGCGGGCGATAAAGGGCTCGTCGCGCGCTGTTTTAAGATGCGCGACCAGCGACCAATATTCGCGGCTGACGAATTTTTCGATCTCCAGCTCGCGTTCGCAGACGAGGCGCAGCGCGACCGATTGCACGCGCCCGGCCGAGCGCGCGCCGGGCAGCTTGCGCCACAGAACCGGCGACAGCGTGAAGCCGACGAGATAGTCGAGCGCGCGGCGGGCCAGATAGGCGTCGACGAGCGCCTGGTCGATCTGGCGGGGATGCGCCATCGCCTCCCTGATCGCGTCCTTGGTGACGGCGTTGAACACCACGCGCTCGATGGCCTTGTCCTTGAGCGCGCGCTTCTTGTTCAATATGTCGAGCAGATGCCAGGAAATGGCCTCGCCCTCGCGATCCGGATCGGTCGCGAGAATGACTTTGTCGGCTTTTTTGACGAGTTCGGCGATGGCGGCGACGCGCTTGGCGCCCTTGGCGTCCATCTCCCAGATCATCGCGAAATCGTCTTCCGGGTCGACCGAGCCGTCCTTGGGCGGGAGGTCGCGGACATGGCCGTAGCAGGCGATCACGTTGAAATCGCGGCCGAGATATTTGTTGATCGTCTGGGCCTTGGCCGCCAATTCGACGATGACGACGTTCATATCAACCTACCCTTGCAAATCCGCCGACGATCCCGCGCGGCCTTGACGAAAGGCGCCCGGACCGGGGCGGCGATCGGGCGGGAACATGGTCAAGCCGGCCCCCGCTGTCAAATGCGAGGGGAAATCCGAAGCGTAGAGAAGGCCTTCGCCGCCGCTCTCTCGCGTCTTGCGGGCGCGGCGCGGCTCCTGTATGAGCAGCGCTAGCGCGTGCGGGCAATCAGGCCGCCCGCGCGGCCGTGGGGCCTCGTGGCGGAGTGGCTACGCAGAGGACTGCAAATCCTTGTACGGGGGTTCGATTCCCTCCGAGGCCTCCAAATCGACGTTCGGCAATGTGCACAGCCGTTCGTAGATGTTCCAAAATAACTTAAAAACAGGTGCTTAGGCGCGCTATAGCGTTCGGCTGCGTCCTTGGGCTTCGTTTGCATCCGCAAAAATTGTTGGTGTCTTTGTTGGCAGTTCTCGATTCCAACATTTGGGATACCAACATGGCCCCGACCGACGTAGGTATCCGCGGGGCGAAGCCCGCTGATCGGCTAATCAAAGCCTCGAACGGCGGCGGGCTGCAACTGTGTGTCACGCCCTATGGCGCCAAGCGCTGGCGTCTCGCGTATCGCTTCGGTGGCCTCCTCCGCGCATTCACTGACAAAATCGAAGAGGGCGACCTCAATCGGCAGCGCCCGCGATCTCGGTTCCGCGCGCATTGGGCGCCGTCCATCGCGCCCTATATCGTGCCGGAAGCGGACTAGCGACTCTCGGGGCGCTCCGACGGTCTCCAGAAAACCGGACGGCCATCAGCGCGGAAGGAGTGAGATGCCATCATTACTATCGGTGAATGTCGGCATGCCGCGGAATATCGCCTGGCAAGGCAGGACAGTCCACACCGGCGTGTGGAAACATCCGGTCCACGGCCCGCGGATGGTTCGGCGGCTAAATGTCGATGGTGACGGGCAAGGCGACTTGGCCGGGCATGGCGGCGAACACCGGGCCGTCTTCGTCTATCAAATGGACTCTTATCGTTATTGGCGGCGCCAGCTCGGTCGAGACGACTTCACCTATGGGCAGTTCGGTGAGAATTTCACCGTCGACGGCCTGTCTGACCAAGAGGTGTGCATTGGCGATCGCTACCGAATAGGCCAAGCTTTGTTCGAGGTCACCCAGCCGCGCGTGACTTGTTACCGCGTGGGCATCCGCATGAACGAACCGAGGATGGCCGCGTTGCTGGTCGCGCACGGCCGGCCTGGTTTCTATTTCCGTGTTTTGAAGGAAGGCGAGGTGGAATCCGGAGACGAGATTGTGCAGGTCGCGGCTAGTCCCGAGCACATGACCGTCTTCGAGATCAATGCGCTGCTGTACCTGCCAGGTCACCCTCGCGACCAACTGGAGCGGGCGCTGCGCATCCCGGCGCTGAGTCCTGGTTGGCGCGCCTCCTTCCAGGCTTTGCTGGAGCAAGAGCAGAGCGGCGGCACACTGACAGGAAACGCAGGGCTCGCCGGGGTGTCGGGGTCGGCTCCGGCGTGGCAGGCCTTCCGCCCGCTGCGGGTTTCGCGAAAGGTTCGCGAGAGCAGCAACGTCATCTCGCTGATGCTTGAACCCATTGATGGGCGCCCTCTTGCCGAAGCCCTGCCCGGCCAATTCGTCGTTCTGCGGCTAAGGCCTTCGCCAAATGCACCCGCGCTTTTCCGCAGCTATTCGCTGTCGAGCGAACCTAGCAGCGAGCGCTATCGTATAAGCATCAAGCGGGAAGCCCATGGCGTGGCTGGCGCTTACATCGACGACAAACTGCAGGTTGGCGACATTCTCGACGTGAGCGCGGCTCGGGGCGGCTTCACGCTTCGCGCGGGCGAGGCGCCCGTTGTTTTACTGAGCGCAGGCATCGGCGCAACGCCAGTGCTGGCAATGCTCCACGCGTTGGCTGCCGAGGCGTCGTCGAGGGAAGTCTGGTGGCTCCATGGGGCCCGCAACGGCCGCGAGCACCCCTTTGCCGAGGAAGCCCGCACTCTCCTAAAAGCTTTGGTCCACGGCCACAGCCACATCTGGTACAGTTCTCCCGCTCCCGAGGACAAGCTAGATCTAGAATTTGACGCTCTGGGGCGTTTGAACATGCGTGGGCTTCAGGAGCTCGGGATACCACGCAATGGCGACTTCTATATATGCGGGCCGCCCACATTCATGCACGACGTCACCCTTGGCCTCGCGGGCTGGGGGATCACTGCAAATCGCATCCACACCGAGATTTTCGGCCCTGGTCCGTCCGTTACGCCAGGCGTCGCCGAGGGGCCGCGCCGGCAGCCTCACATGCCGGCCGGGCCTCCTGGCGCGGGGCCGCTGGTCTCGTTCGCCCGGAGCGGCCTGAATGTCCGCTGGGATTCAGCGTTCCAAAGCCTTCTCGAGCTTGCTGAAGCGTGCGACATACCAGTGCGGTGGGCGTGCCGCACTGGGGTCTGCCATACATGTGAGACCGGGCTTGTGGCAGGGACGGTTAGCTACCGGCCAGACCCGCTTGACGCGCCCGCGGTCGGAAACGTGCTAACCTGCTGTTCCCAGCCCCAGGGCGACATCGCCATTGATCTATGACGAAATTTAGCTAATTGGGCTCACCAAAGACCTTCCGATCGCACTCCACAAGGATGTGATCACGATCGACGGCGCGAATCCGATTGTGAGGTCGTTCTCGTGACGAGGACATTCGACGCGATCATCATCGGAGCGGGGCAGGCTGGGCCATCCCTGGCCGGCCGCCTCAGCGGAGTCGGTATGAGCGTCGCCCTGATCGAGCGCAAGCTTATCGGCGGAACCTGCGTCAACACCGGATGCACGCCCACGAAGACGCTCGTCGCCAGCGCCCATGCCGCTCGTGTCGCGCGCCGCGCCGCGGAGTATGGGCTGACAATTGGCGGGCCGGTCGGCGTCGACATGAAGAGGGTCAAGGCCCGGAAGGACGCGGTCGTGGGCGGATCGCGCGCCGGACTCGAGGCTTGGCTGAAGGGCATGGCCAACTGCACCGTCTACAAAGGCCATGCCCATTTCGAAGCGCCGAACGAAATCGGGGTCGGAGACGAACTGCTGTCGGCAAGCCGTGTTTTCATCAATGTCGGCGGCCGCGCGCTCGTACCCAACATGCCCGGCCTCGACGACATCAGCTACCTAACCAACGAATCCATGATGGATCTCGATGTCCTGCCGCATCACCTCGTCATCATCGGCGGCAGTTACGTCGGCCTCGAGTTTGCGCAGATGTACCGCCGCTTCGGCAGCGAGGTGACCGTCGTCGAGAAGGGATCGCGTTTGATCCAACGCGAGGACGAGGATGTGTCCGCGGCTGTGAAGGACATTCTCGAGGCAGAGGGAATCCACATTCGTCTTCGCGCCGAATGCATCAGCTTCGCACGGCGCGGCGCGGATGCCGCGGTCATGGTGGAATGCGAGTCTGGTGATCGAGAGGTCATTGGCTCCCATACGCTGCTGGCGGTTGGACGGCGACCGAATACCGACGATCTCGGCCTCGAGAAGGCCGGTGTCGAAGTCGACAAGCGCGGATTTATCGTGGTCGACGATGAGCTGCGCACCAGTGTGCCCGGCATCTGGGCGCTCGGCGACTGCAATGGTAAGGGCGCCTTCACCCATACCGCCTATAATGACTTCGAGGTCGTCGCGGCCAATCTCCTCGACGGCGATTGTCGCCGCGTCAGCGACCGGCTTCCCGCCTATGCGCTTTATGTTGATCCGCCGCTCGGCCGCGCCGGTCTGACGGAGGCCAAGGCGCGGCAGTCGGGAAGGCGCATCCTGGTTGGTACGCGGCCAATGAGCAGCGTGGCGCGCGCCATCGAGAAGGGCGAAACTCAGGGGTTTATCAAAATCGTCGTTGACGCTGACAGCCACCAGATTCTCGGGGCCTCCATCCTCGGCGTCGGCGGCGACGAGGTCGTCCACGGCATTCTCGACATCATGTATGCCAAGGCGCCCTACACGACGCTTCGGCGCGCCATGCACATACATCCGACAGTTTCGGAGCATGTTCCCACGGTTCTCTCCGAGCTCAAGCCGGCGCCTTGAACGCGGGCACAGCGCGTGCGCGCCGAGCCAAATCGATTCGAGCATCGCCTATTCTTTAGCTATTGTGACGATGCCACTCAGAAAGCCCGGAGAGGCTGGATCCGCGCGGATGGAACATCATTTAGGCGCTACCGGGTCCGCGGATGTCACCGCGCGATCGATCGGCCCAGGCCCAGGGAAATCCGCTGATGGCGCTGAGCGAAATGGCTGTTCCGGAGCCGCGCGGCCAAATGAGACAGTCGACTTGGCGCCAACGCCAGATTCGCGCGGGCGCGCGGTCAGCTAGCGGCGCGCTCCAGCGTGGCAATGTCGATGCGTTTCATCCCCATCATCGCGTCAAAGGCGCGCTTGGCGCGGAGAGGATCACCGGCGGTGAGCATCCGCGTTAGCTGCACCGGCACGATCTGCCAGGACAGGCCGAAGCGGTCCTTCACCCAGCCGCATTGCTCGGCCTGTGGAACCGCCGAAAGCGCCTCGCTCAGCCGGTCGACCTCGGCCTGCGTGTCGACCGGAATTTGGAACGACACGGCTTCATTGAAGGCAAAGCGCGGCCCGCCGTTGAGCCCCAGGAAGGGGCGGCCCATAAGGGTGAACTCGACCATGAGCACATCACCGGCCTTGCCCGAAGGGTAGTCGCTGGGAGCGCGGTTGACCTTGTCGAGGCGACTGTCGGGAAAGAGCGACGTGTAGAAACGCGCGGCTTCCTCGGCATTACCATCGAACCAAAGGCAGGGTGTAATCGTGGTCATCGGTTTTCTCCCGGTGTTCGCGTTGAGAGACTGAGTTGAAAACGCCGCTTTGAATGATACGGTTGCCAATCCTGTCGCTGCTGTTCGACAGGATAGCCCTTGGCGCGGATCGCCGGCTCGCGCTGGAACGGAATCTACATCCGGCCCATCGGCCTGACTTCCATCACTTCGATAGATGATTGCGGTATTTGATGCAGCGCGCCGTTGTGGTTTTGTTTCTCGTCGGGCTGGCTGTTGAGGCCCACGACGATGACCGCGCCGTTCTTGGGGAAATACGCATAGAGCACGCGGTAGCTCAGCGTCATCCCTTGATAGACGACCGTCATGAACTCGCCGCGCTGCTTGTCGGCCAGGAGCGGCCCTTCGTAGAGCGCGCGCTGGCTCTCACACGGCTGGCCGAACCCAACGGACCAACCCGGGCGGAACTAGCCGCCGCAGTGAAAAGGATCATGAAGTTTTCCAAGATCGGCGCATTTGGGATTGCGGATATTAATCCGTAAAGAGATGTCGACGGGAAAATAGTGCGATCCGCGATTACTGTTATTCGAGGCGGCGTCGAGGGCCTCTCTCTAGCGCGTGGCGCCGCTGTTTAGGACCACCGCGGCATGTTAACGTGTCAATGCCCATTCACCGTTCATTCATTTGCAGGATGTTTGACTTTGGGCAATTAAAAGTCCCATGGACAAGGCTACTCATGTCGCGGATCTTCCTCTCCCATTCGAGCAAGAATAATTTCGAGGCCGTCGCGCTTCGCGATTGGCTGAACGAAAACGGTTGGGACGATGTCGTTCTCCAATACGATCCAGACCAGGGCGCTCATCCCGGCGATCGCCCGCGGCGCGCATTGCAGGAAAACGTCGCGCGCTGTGAGGCCGTGATCTTTTTAGTCTCGCGCGACTGGCTCGATTCGCAAGAGCGCCGCGACGAATACGAGTTCGCGCGCAAAGTCGAAAAGGCCGTCTTTGTCGTGCTGATCGAGAAGCTTGCGTCCGACCCGCGACTGCTTGGCCTTCAGGAACCCCATGGCCTCATCTCGCTCGTCTCGGGTGAAGACGATCGGTCGTTTTGCGTCGCGCCGGTCGACGGGCAAGAGGAGCGGCGGGTGAGCTTTTCGGTCGAGGGACTCGAGCAGCTTAAGGCTAAGCTGAAGCGCGTCGGAATCGATCCGCGCTGCTTCGACTGGCCGCCGCGGGGCGAGCCTGAGCGGGCGCCCTATCGCGGACTCGAGCCCTTCGAGGCCGTGGATGCCGGCATATTCTTTGGCCGCGAACAGCCGTTGATCGAGGCGCTCGATGTCCTGCGTGGCCTCGCCAAGGCGCCGGCTCCGCGGCTCTTCGTCATACTCGGGGCCTCGGGCGCCGGGAAATCCTCGTTCCTGCGCGCGGGTCTGTGGCCCCGCCTGGCGCGCGACGACGGTCGCTTCCTGCCGTTGCCCATCGTGCGCCCGGAGCGCGCGGCGATGAGCGGCGCCGATGGATTCGTCGCCGCGCTCGCCCGCGCCGCCGAGAAAGCCGGTTGCCAGACGAGCGCGGCGCAAATCCGCGAGGCGCTCGCTGGCGGCGCGGATGGGCCGCGGCCTTTGCTGAGAGACCTGGCGGCGCGCGCCGCCACGGCCGCGGCTAGCTCGACCCCGCCGACGCTGGTCGTCACTATAGATCGGGCGGAGGAATTGTTTCACGCGGAAGGCGCCCGCGAAGGCCAGACCCTGTTGGAGCTGCTGCGGGATCTCGCGACGACGGACGATCCCGCCGTCGTCGTTGTTCTTGCGATGACCTCGGACTCCTACGATGCTCTCGTTCAAGCAAAAGCGCTCGAAGGCCTGCGGCAACGCGTCTTTCCGCTGGCGCCCATGCCGAGCGACGGCTATCGGGCGGCGATTGAGCGCCCGGCGGAGCGAGCCGCGCAGGCTGGCGGCAAATTGGAGATCGACCCCGACCTAACGTCAGCCCTGCTCAAAGACCTGGAAAAATGCGGCAACGACGCTTTGCCGCTCCTGGCCTTCGTATTGGAACAGCTCTACCGCGTATTCGGCGCGACCAAACGCATCGCGCGCGCGGATTACGAGGCTCTCGGAGGGGTCGCCGGCGCGATTGACGCCGCGCTCGGGCGCGTCTTCGAGGCGGCGGATAAGGACGCGCGCATCCCCAAACAACAGGAGGAGCGGCTTGCGCTGATGCGGCGCGGGCTCGTTCCCTGGCTCGCTGGCGTCGATCCGGCGACGAGAACGGCGCGCCGTCGCATCGCCGGAGCCGCGCAAATCCCGCAAGATGCGCGCCCGCTGATCGATCTTCTCGTTGGCCAGCGCCTGCTTACGCACAAGCTCAACCACGCTGCGGGCGAGGCGACGCTTGAACTCGCCCATGAGGCGCTGCTGCGTCGATGGGCGACGCTCAAGGATTGGCTGGACGAAGATTTTGAATGGCTTGCGAGGCTCGAAGGCGTTAAGCGCGCCTCGCGCGAGTGGGAGGTCCATTCGCGCTCTCGCGCCTACGCGGCGCATGCCGGCGCGCTGTTGGAGGAGGCGGAGCGCCTTTACGCGCGGCCGGACTTCACGGCGCGCCTGGACGCGACCGATCGCGCCTATCTCGCCGCCTGCATCGAAAAGGCGAAACTCGTCCGCGAGGAAGAGAGGGCGCAGGGCCGCGCGCGAGAGGAGCAAGTGCGCGAAAAAAGCGAGAGGCTTATCAAGCGCGCGCGGAATGCGCGGTGGGAGGCATGGATTTCTTCCGTGGGTCTCGCGGCCGCGCTTGCCATTGCAGCGCTGGGCGGGTGGCAATGGCTAACCGCGACGCGGGCGAAGAGCGAAGCGCAGGCGCAGCGGGAACGCGCGGAGAAGACGCTGGCGCAGGCAGCCGACGCGGCGAACGGATTGGCGTTTGATCTGGCGGAAAAATTCGGGGACCTGCCGGCCGTGCCGGCGCCGATCAAAGCGGATATTTTGAGCGAAGCGCGCAAGCTGCAAGAGCAGTTGCTCGCCGGCGGCGCCAAAGGCGACAATCTGCGGCGCGGCGAGTCCGTCGTTCTCAACGAGATTGCGCAAGCGCGTCTTGCCATGGGCGACTCCGCGGGCGCGCTCGCCGCCGCGCGGCAGTCGGCGGCTCTGATGGCGGCTCTTTCGGCCGCCGAGCCGGAGAATGCCGGCTGGCGGCGGGACTTGTCCGTGAGCTATGAAAAACTCGGCGACGTTCAGCAGGCCATGGGCGATCTCGACGGGGCGCTGAAGTCCTTTAGCGACGACCTCGCCATCGCCGCGGCTCTTTCGGCTTCCGATCCGGGCAACGCCCAAATGCGCTGGGATCTGTCGATAAGTTACGAAAAACTCGGCGACCTTCAACAGGCGCGGAACGATCTTAACGGGGCGCTGAACTCCTATCGCGAGGCGCTCGCCATCAGGGAAAAAGTTTCAGCCTCCGATCCCGGCAACGCCGGATGGCAGCGCGATCTTGCGGTCAGCCTCGAGCGTGTTGGGGCGACACTGACGCGGCAAGGCGACGCCACGGGAGCGATCGCCGCCTTCGAACAGGCGCTGGCCGTCTATCGCGGGCTCGCCCGCGCGCATCCCGACGATGCGCAGTCGCTTGCGTTCTCGATCGTGCCGCATTTGCGGCTCGCGGAGTTGGATAGGGCCAAACAGCGCGAACATCTCGAAGCCGCGCTCGCTATTTTGGAGCCGCTGGCGGCGGCCGATCGCCTGGATGCGAAGCGACGCGGCTGGCTTGCGCAGATCAAGTCGCAATTAAAGGCCCTGGGACAAGCCGCGCCCGCGCCGCGCTCGCCCGTAGAGCCGGCGCAGCGCCAAGAGTGACGGGTCGCGGTCGACCGGAACACGAAGCTCGCGCCTCGCGAGGGCGCCGCTTTCGCCCAAGCCGCGCCGCAATGCTCGCCGAAACTTCGCGGCCGGACAACCGAGGCAAGACAATGATCGGGAATTCACGATGAAACGACTGTGGCGACGACCGAAAGCCCTTGTTTTTTGGATGAGCCTCGCGTCGACGCTCGCATTGGCCGCGCTCACCGCGCCGGGGCAAGCGGCCGCGCAAGGCCTCTACCCTCCCTATGGCTACTATCCCCCTCAACCGATGATAGGAGCCGAACCCGAGTCCGAACCCGAATCCGAACCCGAACCCGAACCCGGCATTTCGCGAAGAGATGTCGCGGCGATATTGGCGCGGCATGGATATCGCCTCGTGGGTCCGCTGCGGGACCACGGAGACCGGATCGTCGCCTGCGGCGTCGACGCCCTCGGTCGAATGGCGAAGTTTGTCGTCGATCCGGATGAAGGGGAAATACTGAGATCTTGGCCCGTCAGCCCCGCTTTTGGACACGGAGGGCCCGATGGGGGATTCGCCGTTCCCGGGCCTTACGGGCCGGTGGAAGAGGGCGATCTTGGCAGCTATGGCCCGCCGGAAGGCCACGTCCATGCGCGGCGCAACGAGGGCGGACCGCCCGATCGATATGCGCGCGGTCCTCTGACCTCGCGCCACGCCGATGTAACTCTGATGACGTCGCGCCACGCCAAGCTGGCCATGCATTCGGCGGAAAATCCAGCACGTCGCGCGGTCCAACATCCTTCGCCCTCGCAAGCGACGAAGGTCCGGCCCCTTACGGCCGCCGCCCCCGCCTCGACGCCAGCTCGCCCAGCGCCGGCGCCGGGCAGGCGCGGGCCGTCACCGAGCCGCTGGCCAAAACATCGACGTCGCCCGCTCCTATCCAGACGATGAGAGCGCCTCCTTCTTCCGCACACAGCTCCGCGCGGGCGAGCGCGCCGAATCTCTCGAGCCCTTTGTCGCCGGCTGAACAGCGACGCCCTCTGGAGATCGAAAACGAGGCCGCGCCGAAGTCAAACATCGGTAAGTGATTATTCCAATTTCCAGGAGAACGCGACGCTGGCGGATCGGAATAGGACTTCCGACAAAAGCTTCGGGAGCCGCATCCGAATGCCTTTTCGCCTTTCCTTCGCCGGCGCGCGGTTTCGCCGGGTAGGCGAGAGCGCCCAGCCGTCGATACGCGACATGAGGCGCCTCGCTAGCCAAGCGCGCTCCTTACTCCATATGCATCGAGGATGACTCGATTCATCGAAGTGGGGGGAAAAGATGATAAAACGCGCTCTGAATGCCGCCGCAATCCTTGTCGCCATGAGCGCGCCAGCCCTAGCGGCAGGCAAAATTTGGTATGTAACGGAGGTGGGCACGTCCGGTATTACAGGAAGCCAAGGCACGTGGACCCTAGCGATAGACAATAACAAAATATCCGGTACCGCAAGCATGCAGTTCGATAATGGAAATATGCTATCATATGACGTTGATGGCTCGTTAAGTGAAGGCATATATACGATAACTATGTCAAAAAGAACCGATAACAAAAAAGATTGTGTTTGGACTGGTCATATCCCGACCGCCGGAGGGGCGATAACCCACGGGCTTGTCGGCAAAGTCACCTGCGACGGAGGCGAGGAGTTTTTTGTCAGAGCCTCATTCTAAGAGCGCCGATCGGCAATAACCGCGAATCCTTGTACGGGGGTTCGACTCTCCTCCGAGGCTTTCACAATCCGCGAGCGATGGCGGGAGGCGGCGGATGCGCCGTCGTCGCGTCTCTTGATAACGACGGCCGCCGCGACAAATATTTTTCCGCCGCCGCGTCTCGCGGAACGCGAAGGCGTAGAACCGAGAGACGCGGCCAGCGCCCATAGTGGGCGCCGATTTGGCGCATGATTTTCGATTAGCTAGGGAGAGCAACGGGGCCGGCCCATCATTCGCCTTGTGTCGGCAGTCGCTCGCGGGGGCTTTCGAGCAACCACTGAAGGAGCCGCCAAAATGAAAATCGGAAACGCTCTTCTGGTCGCGGGTCTATTGCTGGCGGCGACCGCCGCGGCGGCCCAACCCGGGCTCAGGCATAATCCGAGTCCTCGGCAAGTGGGTATTTCATGCGGCGATTTTCGGCAGAATTCCGACGGATCGTGGACGCCCATCAGGAAAGTGACGCTTCTCGGTCCAAACGGTCCGTTTACAGTGGAGCCAGATGAGATTTTTAGGGTTCAACTCCAAGGGACAACAAATTATGGCGTTAAAATAGCCGAAATCCTGAGGGACAACTGCCTTTGAAAGAGAATGCTTCCCTTTAAATGCGCCAGTGGCCCGCCCGTTCATATGTGGACGGGCCGCTTCGCGCCGGGCGCCCGCCCACGGGGCGCTTGCTCAAGGAACCGCGGCGCTTGGCGATTTATGGGCGCAAGACCGGCCGCGTCACATGCTAAAGACGTAGCCAGCGATCGCGGCGCCAAGAAACAGTCCGATCGACCCCATCAGCATTATTTTCAGAAGACCTTTTGGCATTTTGAGTCCTCCATGGCGATCGCCGGACGACTGCCGCTCCGCCGCGGGCGGAGCATTCACGCCCACCCATTCCGGCCCTGCGTGGACGCGCTCATGACCCTGATATATGTCGTCTCGCGCTCACCGTCGAGAACCGAGACAGCGGCGTGAGGCCGGGGAAAGGACAGCGCTCATGAAGCGGCAAGCGGGCGTCGTGAGAACCGCCGCGTTGGCGCTTTTGATTAGCCTTCCCGGTCCTTGGGGCCATAAATTCGACCCGCTCGCCGCTTAACGCCTCGCTTCCGCCGGCCCGCGCCGCGAGAATCAACACTGGAGCGATCATGAAAAGCATTCCCCTCGTCGTGGCGCTCGCCGCCATCGGCGCCGCCCTGACGGCTTGCACCCCGGAGAGAACTTTTGACGGCGCGCTCGGCGCCACATCTGGCCTGATCGTCGCCGGTCCCGTGGGACTCGTCGCGGGCGGCGTGGTCGGCGCGACGGCTGGGCCGGCGATCGCTTCAAGCTGGGGCGTTCGCGGAGGCCGCCACTACCGGCGACACCGGCGCCATGGGGCTATTGAGCCGGCGTCGAAAGGGCGGGGGGCTTGGGCGAGGAGCGATGTCCGCTTTCGGCATGGCGCTCTCCGCGCGCGCCGCGCCGCCAAAGATGTAACCTTATCTCGGTTTACAAAACCGCCCTCCCTCCCGTTTCTCGCGGGTTTGGTGTAATGCTCCTGTCGCTTGGCGCGGCGCGCTCCCCGGCGGCCGCGCCGCGCGGGGGCGAAGCGCGAGACCACACGCCAAAAGGCGCCGGCGGTTAAAGTCGGCCCAAAGTCGTATTTGAAGAGGAGAGACCATGAGTCGGAACCCCATAGTCACTTTCGCGCAAGACAGGCTCGACGCCGCGCGCCGCGAAATCAAGGCCGCCGTCATCGATTTCGACGTGTCGGACGAAAAATTGCTGGAGCTGCGCGCCAACGCCCGCGCGGCCTATGAGGAACTGCGCGCGTTGGACGCCAAGCTCTTGAATAAAGGGGATGCTGTCGCTGTTTAAGTTCTGGTGACAGCGGGGTCCGGGGGCATGGAGCGCCCCCTCGGCCCCTCTCAAGCCACCGTCTTGGCGAAGCCTTCGCGGATTTCGGCTTCCTTGAGCTTGCGGCCGATGAACACCAGCCTTGAACTGCGCTGTTCATCCTCGCGCCAGTCGCGTTGCAGGTCGCCGTCGAGAATCATGTGCACGCCCTGGAACACGAAGCGGCGCGGCTCGTCCTTGAAGGCGATGATGCCTTTGCAGCGGAGAATATCAGGTCCGTCGCGCTGGGTCAGCTCGTTGAGCCAGGGCACGAAGCGCGCCGGATCGACCTCGCCCTCGTGCCGGATCGCCACCGACTGCATGTCCTCGTCGTGATAGGCCTTCAGCGGCGCGTGTTCCTCGTGGCCGTGATGATCGTGATGATCGTGGCCATGTCCCGGCGCATGATGTCCGGGAGCGTGGTTGACGCCCTGGTTGTGCTCATGTCCGTGATGGTGGTCGTGATGGGTGTGATGGTGATCGTGGTCGTGATCGCCATGCTCCTCCGCGTGAAGAAAATTCGGCTCGATCTCCAAAATGCGTTCGAGATCGAAGGCGTTCTGCTCCAGCACGGCCTTTAGCGGCACCTCCGCCTTTATCGCGCGATGCAGCTTCGCATAGGGGTTGATCCCCCTGATGCGCGCCTCGACCTCGGCGAGTTCGGCTGATGACACGAGATCGGTCTTGTTGAGCACGATCACATCGGCGAAGGCGATTTGGTTCTTGGCCTCCGGCGCGTCCTTCAAGCGGTCCAGCAGCCATTTGGCGTCGGCCAGCGTCACCACCGCGTCGAGCCGCGCCGCGTCCTTCACGTCGGCGTCGACGAAAAAGGTTTGCGCGACGGGCGCGGGGTCCGCGAGGCCGGTGGTCTCGACGATGATCGCGTCGAATCTGCCGCGCCGGCGCATCAGCCCCTCGATGATGCGGATCAGATCGCCGCGCACGGTGCAGCAGATGCAGCCGTTGTTCATCTCGAAGATTTCCTCGTCGGCGCCGACGACGAGATCATTGTCGATGCCGATCTCGCCGAACTCGTTGACGATGACCGCATAGCGGCGGCCGTGCTGTTCGGTGAGGATGCGGTTCAGCAACGTCGTCTTTCCGGCGCCGAGATAGCCGGTGATGACGGTGACGGGAATTTTGTCGGTCAAAGATTTGCTCCTTGCGTGGCGCGTTCAGAGGGCAAATGGTCTGGGGCGGCCGTCATTGCGAGGAACGAAGTGACGAAGCAATCCAGGAGTTGCGCGCGGCCCCTGGATTGCTTCGCTTCGCTCGCAATGACGGGAGGGCGTCGCCTCTACTTCCCACCGCCCAACGCTTCCGTCAGCTCTTTTACATTATGCCGGACCATCTCGATATAGTTAGGCGCCGGTCCTTTCGCATCGGACAGCGCGTCGGAATAGAGCGTGCCGCCGACCTTCGCGCCGGTTTGCGCGGCGATGCTTTGGGCGAGGCGCGGATCGGCGATGTTCTCCAAAAACACCGCCGCGACCTTTTCGCGCTTCACCGCGTCGATGATGCGGGCGATGTCGCGCGCGCTCGCCTCCGCCTCGGTGGAGACGCCCTGCGGCGCGATAAATTCCAACCCGTAGCGGGCGCTAAAATAGCCGAAGGCGTCGTGGGTCGAAACGATTCTTCGACGGGCGGGCGGGATGGTCGCCAGCGCCGCCGTGATCTCGCGGTCGAGCGCGTCGAGCTTGACGAGATAGGCGGTCGCATTGGCCCGGTACAGCGCGGCGCGTTCGGGGTCGGCGGCGGCAAGCGCGTCGCGGATGTTCTCGACGTAACGGCGCGCGTTGGCGACATCCTGCCAGGCGTGCGGGTCGAGCCCTTCCTCATTGTGGCGCGGGGCGACGCCCGCGCTGACCGTGACGATTTGCGCCTTGGTTTTCGAGGCGGCGATGAGCCGGTCGATCCAACCCTCGAAGGCGAGCCCATTGACGAAAACCAGCCGCGCTCCCGCGAGCTTGCGCCCGTCGGCGGGCGTCGGCTCATAGACATGGGCGTCGCCGTTCGGACCGACGATGGTGGAGACCTCGACGCCGCTCCCGCCGACCTCGCGCACGAAATCGCCGAGAATCGAGAAACTCGCGACGACCGGCAGCGGAGGGGATTGGGCGAGGGCGGGGGAGAAAGGAAGAAGCAGCGCCGCCAAATTCAACAATAAAAACAATAAGGGCGCTCCCTTCTCCCACTTGTGGGAGAAGGTGGCCCTTGCGTAGCAAGGGTCGGATGAGGGTTCCGGGGAGGTTTCAACCCAGTCGCGGCGGCCCTCATCCGTCATGCTCCGCATGGCGCCTTCTCCCACCAGTGGGAGAAGGGACGCGCCGCCTGAATTCGCCTCAAAAAACATCCGTTACCCCTCGAAATGCCGGCGCGGGCGCAGATTGCGGATCAGCCCGCCGGCGCGGCCAAGGCACAGCGACACGAAATAAAGGACGCCCGCGGCCAGAATGATCGCCGGTCCCGCCGGCGCGCCGGAATAAAACGACAGGACCAACCCGACATAGCTCGCCACCGCGCCAAGGCAGCCGGCGAGCGGCAGCGCGGCGGAAAGATCGCGCGTCCACAGCTTCGCGGCGGCGGCGGGCAGCATGATCAGCCCCACCGCCATCAGCGTGCCCAGCGCATGAAAACCGGCGACGAGATTGAGCACCACCAGCCCCAAAAACAAAAACGGGACGAACTCGCCGAACCGGCTGGCGCGGCGCAAGAACACGGGGTCGAGCGTGTCGGCGACCAGCGCGCGATGGAAAATAGCGAGGCAAAACAGCGTCAGCGTCGAGACGCCGGCGAGCAGCAGCAGCGTCGCGTCGTCGAGCGCCAGGGCCGAGCCGAACAGCACATGCAGCAGATCGACATTCGAACCTTTCAGCGAGACGATGGTGACGCCAAGCGCCAGCGATACAAGGTAAAAAGCGGCGAGCGAGGCGTCCTCGCGCAGCGCCGAAAAGCGCGCCGCGGCGCCCGAGGCCAGCGCCACCACCAGCCCCGCCGCCAGCCCGCCCAGCGTCATCGCCGGCAGCGACAGGCCCGCGACGAGATAGCCCATCGCGGCGCCCGGCAGGATCGCGTGCGACAGCGCGTCGCCGGCCAGCGACATGCGCCGCAGCACCAGAAAGACGCCGAGCGGACTGCCCGCCAGCGCCAGCGCCAGCGCGCCGACCAGCGCGCGGCGCATGAATTGGTAATCGACGAAGGGCGCGGCCAGGAGGTCATACAGCATCGGCGTGCTCCGCTTCGTCGCGCTCGCAGAGCCGCGCCGCTGGCGTCGTAAGCCGCCGCCATGTCCTTGGCTTTCTTCAGGTTTTCGGGCGAGAGCGCTTGCGCCGTGTCGCCCCAAAATATCGCTTCGCGCGCCAGCAGCAGCGTTTTCGGAAAGGCCTGGCGCACGATGTCGAACTCGTGCAGCGCGGCGATCACCGTGCGCCCTTCGGCGCGCCACGCGGCGATTAAAGCCAATAAATCCAATGTTGTAGCGGCGTCGATGGCGCCGAAGGGCTCGTCCAGCAGGATGACGGCGCAGTCCTCGACGACGAGCCGCGCGAACAGCGCCCGCTGCATCTGCCCGCCCGACAGCGTCTCCAGACCGCGCGCCTCGAAGCCAGAAAGCCCAACGGCGTCAATGGCTTGTCCGACGCGCGCGTCCTCGTCCCCGCTGAAGCCCGAAAAGAGCCCGCGGCGGCGCAGCCCGCCGAGCGCGATAAAGTCTTGAACGCAAATGGGAAATGTGCGGTCGATCTCGGCCGCCTGCGGCAGATGGGCGAAGGCTCCGGCCTTCGCTCCGCCACGCAGAATCCTGCCCCCCATCGGCGCGATGAGACCGGCCAAGCCCTTGAGCAAAGTGGATTTTCCGCCGCCATTGGGGCCGCAGACGGCGAGCAGGTCGCCCGGCGCGATCTCGCCGGAAACATGATGCACGGCGGGCCGCCGGTCATAGCCAAGCGTCACGTTTTCGAGTATGATTTTTGGCGCGTCGCGGAGGGTCAATTGAGCGCCCAGAACACGCCGATCCACAGCAGGATCGCGACCGGAGCGACGACAGCCAGCCGGCCCCAGGCCGACATCCGCAGCGCCGGCGGCGAGCGAAAACGCGCATCGGCGACGCGCTCGCGCGCATTTTCGCGCATCGCGGCGCGTGGAGAAGCAGGGACGGGCGCGGCTTCGGACATGCGGAGTGTTATAGTATAACATTCGAGCCGGACGCAAGGGGCGAGGCGCTGGACGGGCGGGCGAGGCGCTGGTGGTCAGGGCGGGGTACCGGGGAGACTTTTGCGAGGCTGTGCATTGCGAGGAGCGTTAGCGACGAAGCAATCCCGGGGGCTGGGTGCCGCGTCGGCTTCGCCTTCTCGCAATAGCGGTTTTCGCATTGTCTTGCCGAGCGCCGCTGCGCTCGTCGCAATGATGGTGTAATTTGGAGCTTATTTGTTCCGCAAACCGTCTCAAAATTCATGAATTACAGCTCGTGATCGTATCGGTTTTTCCGTGGATTGAGATCGGTTTTTCCATTGACGACGTGGCTGTTTTGTTGCCGCACTTGGCGTGATCGAGCGCCGGAATCAGGAACGAGGGGTTTGCGCAAATCACGACATTTCAATCTTCGGATACTTCGCCATCTGGTGATGGTAAGCCCCATCTGAAAGATAGGCCGGATTTTCTCCATCACCGCCTACATTTTTATACATATCCCTAAGTTCAATTTTGGACCGCAGTGCGCACTCGTTTTTTGCGCAAGTCTACTGAAAGGTGCCCAGGCGGTCTGGTGAATAAAACGCTTAGGTGTGCATCGCTGTAAACCGGGAAGCTTTCACCGCCCTTTTTGCGCAGAATTCACTAAATCGTAATGTCAAATAGTCAACATTGCTGTATTGTTAACAAACCAACCAACGCATTGTAGTTGATTTTTCCTTCGTGCCGCATCGCACCTTATCATCATGTCAAATTTCTGATAAACCCATGTATGAATGAGTGAGGTTCTTTTTAAGACCAAAGTAAATTTGAAAATGCTTAATGCGTCTTGTTGGCCTTCTATCTTATATGCTTCATTTCGTATGCTTGTTAGGTTGTTCTGTGCGGTAGTAAACGTACCCGCGCTTATGCATTAATGGTTTATTGCTGTTTGGTATTGCTTTTTCTCTAATTTCATATCTTGCTGCCGGAAATGCTCCATAATTGGCCACCAGCAATGTATTTGTCGCTACAAAAGCGTTTCCATAACCTTGATATTTAAGCGAGTTGTAGCACGCAGGAGAATGATTTAAATAACGCACTGCCGTCTTTTTTAAAAGGCTGAATATCTCGCGTTATAAGCTTAAGAGCGGATTGATTTTCCATAATACGAAAGACTAGTGGCGAATTATCACTAATCAATGGTTTTCATAATAAAATCGATTTCTTCAAATGAGTTATCTATCGGGTCTTTTCCGACCTCGAAACATTCCTAAACATTTATTGATTCCGTCTTTTTGGAGTGTTTATAAGGGACTCATGCGTTAAGCTCCGATTGAGGACCGCGGACGGCGATGAGGCCGAAATTGTCGCTGATCGGCTGGTGGCGGATTGCCGCTGCGGCGCAGGCGTTCGCGGCGGAGCAGGCTGCCATCGCCAGATTTTTGCGGCGGTTTCGTTATGTGAATTCCAGCGAAAGCGTATCGACCGCGCTGGTCGCGGTAAGCTGGCGGCGAATAGTCACGCAGATTGATCAAGCGTTGAAAATGTATCCGACGCAGATCGCCCAGCTTTTCGGGGCGCAGAACAGAGTAGGTTTTGATCAGCTGTCACCATTGCGTCAAACAGACTTCACCTTCCTCCTCGAGGATTAGGAGGGAGAAAAAATTTCTGGTGTGCAATGCTGAAGGCATCGTGGTTGCGCCGTCTCAGTTTTACGGTGCCGATAATGGATGGAGACGTCTATGTTAGACATCGTGTGGGCTTTCAAGACTGCTAATTTCACCCTGATTTGCGTAGGAGGAATGGGGTCGTTATATTCGGCCATCGCGGCGAGAATGACGAATATGTTGGCAAAAGTCGCCGTGGCCCTTTCATCCTCGCCGCCTTTTGGTTCGTGTTTATTTTCGCAATGAGAGGTTGGGCGCCCCGCCTGAGCAGGTTCCTCCCTGGTGATCGCTATGAAGTGGTGCGCATGGCGATCGGCGACGCGCGGAAGACCATATTCGAGCGACCGGAAATTTTCTCTGGTCGTTATGTTCGAAAGGTCGCCTAAGCATCGTGGCTGAGCATTTGGCAATTGTTCGGATGTTCAGCCGCCTCGATGATTGAGCTTTGGCCATAAAAAAAGCCCTGACGGATCGCTTCGTCGTTATTTTCCTTGTTTTTCAATGGCTTATTCTGGTCGCGGAAAAGCCAAATTCTAAATTTGCGGAAGGAATTTGAGGTTTTGCGGAAAAACCGCGCTCAAATTCTCAGACGGTGGGCGCGCGCGCCTCAACTACACCCCGTCGTGCTCCCGCAAGTCTCGCACTTCAAACACGTCCCATTCCGCACCAGCGTAAAATTCGCGCACTCGGGACACGCCTCGCCCACGTAGCCCTTCATCCGCGCCTCGGCGCGTTTCTCCGCGACGCCGGTTACGGTTTTCGCCGGCTCCGTCCAGCCGAGCAGCGACAGCGGCTCTTCCTCGCGCGCGGGTTCGGCCTTTAGCGCCACCGCCGCGTTCCCTGAGAAATTGCGCGCGCCGCCGCCGTCGGGCTTGTTCACCACGGTCAGCCGCTCCGCCCTGGAGCGCACGAGGCCGCGCGAGACCGACGACGTCCCCTCCGGCGGCTTGCCTTCGTGCTCGCCCTTGCCGAGCACGTCGTGGCCGATGTCCTCGGGCGAGACATGCGCGAGGTCGTTGCGGCCGAGATAGGAGACCGCGAGTTCGCGGAACACATAGTCGAGAATCGAGGTCGCGAATTTGATCGCGTCATTGCCCTGCACCGGGCCCGACGGCTCGAAGCGCGTGAAGGTGAAGGCGTCGACATATTCCTCGAGCGGCACGCCATATTGCAGGCCGAGCGAAATCGCGATGGCGAAATTATTCATCAGGCTGCGGAAGGCGGCGCCTTCCTTGTGCATGTCGATAAAAATTTCGCCGAGCCGTCCGTCTTCATATTCGCCGGTGTGCAGATAGACCTTGTGCCCGCCGACGGCGGCCTTCTGGATGTAGCTCTTGCGGCGGTTCGGCAGTTTTTCGCGCTCGCGCACCACCTGATGCACGATGCGCTCGACGATGCGCTCGGCGACCTGGGCCGCGCGCGCCGGGCTGTTCGCCGCGACCAGCTCCTCGACGCGGTCGGGGGCGTCCTCGTCCTCGTCGTCGCCGGAGATCAGTTGCGAGGACAGCGGCTGCGACAGCTTGGAGCCGTCGCGATAGAGCGCGTTGGCCTTGAGCGCGAGGCGCCAGGACAAGAGATAGGCCGCCTCGCAATCCTCGATGCTCGCGTCATTGGGCATGTTGATGGTCTTGGAGATCGCGCCGGAGATGAAGGGCTGCGCCGCCGCCATCATGCGGATGTGCGACTCGACCGAGAGATAGCGCTTGCCGAGGCGCCCGCAGGGATTGGCGCAGTCGAACACGGCGTAGTGTTCGGGCTTGAGGAAGGGCGCGCCCTCCAGCGTCATCGCGCCGCAGATGTGCACATTGGCGGCTTCGATATCCGAGCGCGAAAAGCCCAGATGCGTGAGGAGATCGAAGTTCTTGTCCTCCATCGCGCTCGCCGGAATCTTCAGCGCGCCGGTGAGGAATTCCGCGCCAAGCGTCCATTTGTTGAAGACGAATTTTATGTCGAAGGCGCCCGCGAGCGACTTCTCGACGACAGCCAGCTTCTCGTCCGTGAAACCCTTGGCGCGCAAGCGAGCCGGTGTTGATCGCCGGCGCGTTGGAGAGCGTCGCGTGGCCGACCGCATAGGCCTCCATCTCGGCGATCTCGCTCTCGCGATAGCCGAGCGCGCGAAGGGCTTCCGGCACGGCGCGGTTGACGATCTTGAGATAGCCGCCGCCGGCCAGCTTCTTGAATTTCACCAGCGCGAAATCGGGCTCGATGCCGGTGGTGTCGCAATCCATGACGAGGCCGATGGTGCCGGTCGGCGCGATGACGGTGACTTGCGCGTTGCGATAGCCATAAAGCTCGCCCTGGAGGAGCGCGGTCTCCCAGGCGCGTTCGGCGGCGGCGATCAGCGCCTTGTCGGGGCAGGCGGCGTGATCCAGCGGCGTCGGCGCCGTCGCCAGTTTTTCGTAACCGACGTGTTCGCCGAGCGCGGCGCGGCGATGATTGCGGATGACCCGCAGCATCGGCTCGCGGTTCTCCATGAAGCGGGCGAAGGGGCCGCGCTCCTTGGCCATTTCGGCCGATGTCGCATAGGCGACGCCGGTCATGATCGCCGCCAGCGCGCCGGCGATGGCGCGGCCCGCCGCGCTGTCATAAGCGACGCCCGACGACATCAGGAGACCGCCGACATTGGCGTAGCCGAGCCCCAGCGTGCGGTAGTCGTAGGAGAGCTGCGCGATCTCGCGCGAGGGGAATTGCGCCATCAGCACCGAGATTTCGAGCACCACGGTCCACAGCCGCACGGCGTGTTCATAGGCGTCGATGTCGATGCGCTTGGTTATCTCGTCGCGGAACTGCAACAGATTGAGCGAGGCGAGGTTACAGGCGGTGTCGTCGATGAACATATATTCGGAGCAGGGGTTCGACGCCCTGATCTCGCCGCCGGCCGGGCAGGTGTGCCAATCGTTGATCGTCGTGTGGAACTGAACGCCGGGATCGGCGGAAGCCCAGGCGGCGTAGCCGATCTTGCCCCAGAGTTCGCGCGCCTTGACGGTCTTGGCGGGCTTGTGGTCGAGGCGGCGGATCAGCGTCCAGTCCTTGTCCTCCTCCACCGCGTGCAAAAAGGCGTCGGTGACGCGCACGGTGTTGTTGGAATTCTGGCCGGAGACGGTGAGATACGCCTCGCTGTCCCAATCGATGTTGTAAGTGTCGAACTCCATGTCCTTGAAGCCCTGGCGCGCATATTGGATCACCCGCTTGATCAGCGCGTCCGGAACCTCCTCGCGGCGCGCGAGCTTGATCTCGCGCTTCAGCGCCGGATTCATTTCCGCGTTGAAGCAATCGTCGTTCGACCCCTGGCAGTTCACGCAGGCGCGCAAAATGGCCTTGAGGTGTTTCTTGACGATCTTCGAGCCGGCGACCAGCGCCGCGACTTTCTCCTCCTCCTTCACCTTCCATTCGACGAAGGCCTCGATGTCCGGGTGATCGACGTCGACCACGACCATCTTGGCGGCGCGGCGCGTCGTGCCGCCCGATTTGATCGCGCCCGCCGCGCGGTCGCCGATCTTGAGGAAGGACATCAGCCCCGAGGAGGAGCCGCCGCCCGAGAGCTTCTCCTTCTCGCCGCGCAGCTTGGAGAAGTTGGAGCCCGAGCCCGAGCCGTATTTGAACAGCCGCGCCTCGCGCACCCAAAGGTCCATGATGCCGCCGTCGTTGACGAGATCGTCGGCGACCGACTGGATGAAGCAGGCGTGCGGCTGCGGATGCTCGTAGGCGCTCTTCGATTTGACGAGCTTGCCGTTGGCGTGGTCGACGTAAAAATGGCCCTGGCCGGGGCCGTCGACGCCATAAGCCCAGTGCAGGCCGGTGTTGAACCATTGCGGCGAATTGGGCGCGGCCATCTGCCTCGCCAGCATGTGGCGCAATTCGTCGCTGAACGCCTGGGCGTCTTCCTCCGTGTCGAAATAGCCGCCCTTCCAGCCCCAATAGGTCCAGGCGCCGGCGAGCCGGTCGAACACCTGCCGCGCGCTGATCTCGCTGGTCGCGCGCTGGTCCTTCGGCAGATCGGCGAGCGCCTCCGTATCGGCGACGGAGCGCCACAGGAAGGAGGGGACCGCGTTTTCCTCGACGCGCTTTAAGCGCGCCGGCACGCCGGCCTTGCGGAAATATTTCTGCGCCAGCACGTCGGCGGCGACCTGGCTCCAGCTCGCGGGAACCTCGATATTGTCGAGCGAGAACACCACCGATCCGTCGGGATTGCGGATCTCGCTCTTGGTCGTGCGAAACTCGATCGACGCGTAAGGAGACTGGCCGGAGGTGGTGAAACGGCGCTCGATCTTCATCTCGTTCAATTCCTTGTTTTCGCGCGGGCGAAATCGCGCGACGGGCCATCGCTTGGCGCCGGCGGCGGGCCTCGTCAAAGCGAGCGCGCCAAAGCCGACGCCCCTGGTGGGACGCTTTCAATCAAATGCACTGGGGAACGCACACGGGACGATAAGCGCGCACATAGCGACCGACTTAGCGCCGGCGTCCCAAACGTCGCTTCGAATCGGCGTAGCGCCGACTTTGTCATCTGGCGTGCGTTCCAGAGTGCGATAACAAGTAAACAATCTCGTCAAGATATAGAGCTCAAATTCGTTAAAAACTCCTACATCTTGTAAATTTTCGTGGATATCGGGGAAAACTGTTCAATTACGCCCCGGCAGGGTTGCTCCGCTTGGAGAATTGCGCAAGCGGCGCCGGGGCGAAATTTTCTCAAACGGATTTGCGTGGCGGCGAGAGCCGGGCCGCTTTCGTCATGCGCGCCTTGACGCGGGGCGTCGTGGCGCCCTTAAAGGAAGGCGAGCCGCCCGTGACGGACTTTGGGGCGCCCAAAAGGACGCCCGTCGCAAACGACGGGCTTTGGGGGCGCCCAAAAGGACGCTCGTCGTAAACGACGGACCATCGGCGGAAGCAAGCGCTGCTCTTAGGAGAACCCTTCATGTCCTTTGTCATCCCGCGTCGCGCCCTCATCGTCGCGGCCCTCGCCTTGATCCCGGCCGCGGCCCTCGCGCATGGCCCCTCGCGCCAGAAAGTGGTCGAGAAGATCGAGATCGACGCGCCGCCCGCGAAGGTCTGGGCCATCGTCGGCAATTTCGGCGATCTCTCCTGGCTGCCGGGCGTCGTCAAGACGGAAGGGACGGGCGGCAATACGCCGGATCAGGCCAAGCGCAAGCTCACCCTCGCCAATGGCGGCGTGATCGAGGAGACGCTGACCAAATACGACGAAGCCGGCCAGTCGCTCTCCTATAAAATCGATTCCGTCGACGTGAAGATCCTGCCGGTCAACAATTATTCCTCGACCATCAGCGTCAAGGACGTGGGCGGCAAGACCGAGGTCGAATGGAAGGGCGCGTTCTATCGCGGCTTCATGAACAACGACCCGCCGCCGGAGCTTTCCGACGAAGCCTCGCTGAAGGCGGTGACCGATCTCTACAAGGCGGGCCTCGCCTCGCTGAAGGCCAAGGCCGAAGCCAAGTAAGGCCTTGGTGTTCTTTGTGTTCTTGGTGGTTGATAATTTCACCACGAAGGGCACGAAGGAACAAAAAGCTTGATAGGCAACAATATGTCGCCGCTTGCAGTGTTGCGCGCGATTGTGATCGCGGCGGTCTTGACGCCCGCCGCGCGCGCTGGCGCACGGCGCGACGCCGCAAAAAGTCGTCGAAACCATCGAGATCGCCGCGCCGCCGGCCAAGGTCTGGGCCGTGGTCGGCGATTTTCAGGATATGGGCTGGCTGCCCGGCGTCGTGAAGACGGAAGGCGAGGGCGGCGTCACGCCGGAAATCGCCAAGCGCAGGCTGTTCCTGGCCGGCGGCGGCGTGATCGACGAGCGCCTGGTGCAATATGACGACGCCGCCATGTCGCTGCGCTATATCATCGAACACGTCGATTTCGCGGTTCTTCCGGTCGGCAATCTTTCCGCGACGCTAAAAGTCTCGCCCGCGCCCTCCGGCGGCTCCGTCGTCGAATGGAAGAGCCGCTTTTACCGCGCCTTTCCCGGCGGCAACCCGCCCGAGCAATATACCGACGAAGTAGCGATCAAGGCGGTGTCCGAGCTGTTTAGGAGCGGCCTCGCGGCGCTGAAGGCGCGGGTGGAGCGCGAATGAGTCTTCGCGCTCTCGCGGTCGTGTTTCTCGCGCCGTTGCTTATCGGGGCGGCCCGCGCCGACGAGGCCTTCATTCCGAATCAGTCGAGCGACGATTTGACCATCGTCGATCTTGGCGCGATGACGCCCGGCGCCACGCTGCCGATTGGCGGCAAGCCGGCGGGGATCGCCGTGAGCCGGGACGGCGCGCGGGCCTATGTGACAAGCCCGGAGGGGCATTTCGTCTCGGTCATCGACGCGAGCGCGCGGCGCGTCCTCAAGCGGATCGCTGTCGCCGGGCAGCCTTTTGGCGTCGCGGTTTCGCCAGATGGGCGCCGCCTCTATGTCGCGGACATGAACGGGCGCGAACTGCTCGAGATCGACCCCGACAGCGAGAAAACCCGGCGCGTCGAGATCGGAGCCATGCCCTCGGGCGTCGCCGCGACGCCGGACGGGCGGTTGGTCATCGCGGCGGCCCGCGACGACAACGCCCTCGTCGTCATCGACGCGGAGACTTTCGCGCGCGTCGCGACCATCGCCGTGGGCCGGCACCCCTATGGCGTGACCATCGACGCGGAAGGGCGGCGCGCCTACACGGCCAATGTCGAATTGGACGATGTGAGCGTCATCGATCTCGCCGAGCGCAAGCTTATCGCCAGCGCGCACGTGGGCAGTCATCCCTATGGCGTCGCCCTGGCCAAGGGCCGCGCCTTCGTCGCCAATCAATACGCCGAGACCGTCAGCGTCTTTGATACTGCGTCCCTCGCGCCGCTGGCGACGATCAAGGTCGGCGAATATCCCGAAAGCGTGGGCGTTAGCCGCGACGGCGGGACGATCTATGTGACCAACTGGTTTTCCAATGAGCTCTGGTCGATCGACGCGGAGAGCTATAGAATCAAGGGCAAGACCGCGACCGGCGACGGGCCTCGCGCGTTTGGGGCGTTCGTGCGGGCGGTCGATTAGGCGCGCGCGCCTCTGGACATTGGTTCCTCCAGACGCGATAAGAGCGCGGAACTCACGGGGTCGCGAGGCGCATGTCTTATTTTGTTCGACTGTTCACCTGGTGGAATCGGGCCACGCTCAGCACGTCACTGTGGACGCTGCTTTATGGCGAGCGCGTCGGCGAGGACGAATTCGGCAATATCTATTTCCGCACGCGTGGCGGCAAGATCGACCCGGCGCTCGGATTCGAGCGCCGCTGGGTGATCTATAAGGGCCTCGCCGAAGGCTCCAATACGCCCACGGGCTGGTATGGCTGGCTGCATCACACCGTCGACACGCCGCCCACCAAGGAATCATACACGCCCAAGGAGTGGCAACTGCCGTTCCAGGAAAACATGACCGGCACGCCTTCGGCCTATCGTCCGCCGGGCTCGATACTGGCAGCAGGCGAGCGCCCGGCCGCGAGCGGCGATTACGACGCCTGGCGCCCGGAGGGTTGAAGCCTTCTTCCCACGATCATGGAATCGCCTTTGTCGCGTGTTTCCTATGCGCGGGAGCCTATTGTTTTCTCGCGGAGGAAGCGGCGCGGTGACCCGAATGTTTTTGCGATCTGACCTCTTCGTTTCGTTGGCGCGGCGTTCTCCGGCGCGGCGCGGCCCTCGGCGCGGCGTTCGCGTCGCTCGCCGCTTTTCCGGCCGCCGCCGATCCGATTCGCCATCCGACGGCCGTTTTCGCCGGGCTGGACAAGACGACGGGCCGCATCATCAATTTCGACGTCGCCATCGACGAGACCGTCCAGTTCGGCACGCTCCAGGTGACGCCGCGCGTCTGCAACACGCGGCCGCAGACGGAGGCGCCGCAAACGACGAGCTTCGTCGAGGTGGACGAGCAGTTGGCGAAGCCGGATCAAAAGCGCGTCCAGGGCGTCGCGGTCAAGACCGACGCCAAGCCCGAGGCCAAGAGGATTTTCTCCGGCTGGATGTTCGCGGCGAGTCCCGGCCTGCATGGCGTCGAGCATCCGGTTTATGACGTCTGGCTCGTCGACTGTAAGGGCGGCAAGGAGACGGTGGCGCAAGAGGTTGGGCCGGCCGCGATCCCCGTCGACGGGGTCGGACGCCAAGCGCGAATTGCGCGGCGCGCGCAAGGTGGAGCCCGCGGCTCCCAAGGCGGTCGAGGCGCAGCCGATCGGTCCGGCCGACGAACCCGTGTTCAACGCCGACGCGGCGGCGGGCGACAGCGGCGCCGACGCGCCGGCGGAGCCCGAGAAGCCGAAACCCAAGGCGAAGTCGAAATCGAAGTCCAAGAAGCGCGACGCTCAACCGCCGGCTCAGTCCGCGCCGCCACCCGGCGGTGATCCCGGGCTTTTCTAAGGAGCGCCGAGCGCTTCGAGCGCCCGCGCGCCGCTGACCGGCTCCGACGCCGGCCACGCCAGGAAATTCGCGGCCGGCGGCGCCATCGCGTCGCGCAGCAACCGCCGATACTCCTTGCGCGAAATTTCCCGAGCCCCGAGCGAGGCGAGATGCGCCGTCATGAACTGCGTGTCGAGCAGGCGAAATCCGCCGGCGCGCAGCCGCGCGACGAGATGGGTCAAAGCGACCTTGGAGGCGTCGGTCTCGCGGTGGAACATGCTCTCGCCAAAGAACGCCGCGCCCAAGGCGACGCCATAGAGCCCACCCACGAGTTCGCCCCTCGCGCCAGCACTCCACCGTGTGAACGGCTCCGAGCTTGAACAGCGCGCGATAGAGGCGCCTTATTTCGCCATTGATCCAGGTGTTCGCGCGTCCGGGCGCCGGCGCGGCGCAGGCGTCGATCACCGCGTCGAAATCGTGATCTATCCGCACCTCGAAAACATCCCGGCGCACCGTCTTGGCGAGCGAGCGCGACACGACGAAACCGTCCAGCGGAAACACCGCGCGCTCGCGCGGCTCGACCCAGAACAACTCTTCGTCGTCGGCGCTTTCGGCCATCGGAAACACGCCGATGGAATAGGCGCGCAGCACGATTTGCGGGGTGATTTCGGTGGGGGCGCCGCGGTTGGACATTGCTCGACTTTATAACATCGGGACGATTTGACGAGCGATTTGGCTCTGCAAGGAGCCGCGTGGCCGACGTTTTCGCGGCGGCCGCGCCAAAACATTTAACTGGATCGACGCGGCGTTTTTTGCCATGTCATCGAATCGGTTAACTTTGCCGCAACCATCCTTGGCGAGATTCGCCTCTTCCCGCCGACGGGCTCCCACACAAAGGGCGCTTTTTTCGGGGAAGATGCGCCCGTCTCGAGCCGTCGTTCCTAGAGAGGTCCAACCTGATGAGTATGAAATCGGCAATCATTGCGACGTCGATTGGCGCTTTGTGCCTGTCGCTCGGCGCTTGCGCCAGCACCGAACCGGCTACGCCGCATGCGGCTGTCATGCCGGGGAGGGGCAAATCCTACGCGGCTTTTCAGCGGGATGACGCTTTTTGCCAAAACCAGGGGCAGGCGGCGATCGGCGGACAATCTCCGGGACAGGCGGCCAATGACGCGGCGGTCGGCAGCGCGGTGGTCGGCACGGCCCTCGGCGCGGCGGCGGGCGCGGCGCTCGGCAGCGCGTGGCATCGCCCCGGCACGGGCGCGGCGGTTGGAGCCGGCGAAGGCCTCGTGGTCGGCAGCGCGGTTGGCGCCGGCAATGGCAGGGCCGCGGGCGCCGAGGTGCAGGGGCGCTACGACCGGGTCTATTCGCAATGCATGGCGGCCAAGGGCAACGACGTGGGCGGCTACGGGCCCGGACCTGGCTATGGCCCCGGTCCCGGATACGGCCCTGGCCCCGCTCCGGCGGCTTATGGCTATGGCGGCCCCGGCCCCTACTGAGCTAAAGCCTCTTCAGGCGCTTCGACTGGCGCCCATGGTCCGCGTCGCGCTGGCCATGGGCGCGCCGCGTTTTGGCCATGGTCCCTTCCCCGATCGCCAAGAAGCGTGAGCGCGTCATTGTTTTGTCCCGATGCGGGCGCTAGCTGGCGCGCTCACAAGAAGGACGGCCCAATGACCGACGCAGCCAAAGTCACGCTATATCATTCCCCGCGCACGCGCTCTCAAGGCGTGCGAATCCTATTGGAGGAGCTTGGCGCTCCCTATGAATTGCATGTGCTGAATTTCAAGCTCGAGGAGCAGCACAAGCCCGATTATCTCGCGATCAATCCGCTCGGCAAGGTTCCGGCGATCGAACACGCCGGGGCGGTCGTGACCGAGCAGGTGGCGATTTATATTTATCTCGCCGACGCTTTCCCGGCGGCCGGCCTCGCGCCCGCCATCGGCGATCCGCTGCGCGGGCCTTATCTGCGCTGGATCGCGCTTTACGGCTCGGCTTTCGAACCGGCCCTGATCGACCGCGCGCGAAAGGTCGAGCCCGGCACGCGCGGCATGAGCCCCTATGGCGAGTATGATTCGGTGATCGCTCTGGTCAGGGCGCAACTCGCCAAAGGGCCATATCTGTTCGGCGAGCGCCTCACCGCCGCGGATATTTTGTGGGGCACGGCGTTGCGTTGGACGACGAGCTTCGGCCTCGTGCCGCCGACCGAGGAAATCTCCGCCTATATCGAACGGATCGCGTCGCGGCCGTCGGTCAAGAAGGTCGGGAGGTTGGACCACGAACTCGCGGCGGCGCAGGAAATCGCGGCGCAAAGCTGAAGGGCGTGAAGGCGCGAGCCTGTTCCGCGAAAGTTGACGGCCTTTCGCGATAAGAGCGTGCTCCAACATATTGAACTCGCGCGCTTTCAGCTTCGACAATTCCATCCGAGCGGAAAGCGCGCGACGGTTAATCGCGTCTTTACTCTTAATTTCCTAGCTTCGTTCATAGTTGCGGTGCGGGACGGCTCGCTGAAAGCAGGCGCCCCGCTCGAACCGCGACAACGAGCTCAGCAAGAACCATGACGCGCAGCCAATCCCTCGGCCCCGCCTACGATCCGTTTCGCGAATTCGCGCGGCGACGCCTCGCCGAGCTTTCGGGATTGGCGACGCTCGCCGCTTGCGCCGCCTTGACGCTGGCGCTTTTCACCTGGTCCGCGCGCGACCCCTCCTTCAATCAGGCCACCGACGCCCGCGTCCATAATCTGCTCGGACTGCCCGGCGCGGTCGTCGCGGATCTCTTCATGCAAACGATCGGCGTCGCCACCAGCGCCGCCTTGCTGCCGATCGCGGCGCTCGGTCTTCGCCTGCTGTCCCACCGCGGCGTCGAGCGCGCTCGCCTGCGCGCGGTTCTTTGGTTCATCGGCGTGATCTGCGCGGCCGCGGCCGCTTCGCTGCTCCCGGTCACGGATCGCTGGCCGCTCCCGACCGGACTTGGCGGCGTCGTCGGCGACGCGGTCTTGTCGCTGCCGCGTCACGTCACCGGCGGCAATCGCCTCGTGCTGGCGCTGATTGGCGTCGTCGCGATCGTCGGAGCGATTCTGTCGCTCACCGCCGCGGCCGGCTATGGTTTGGAGAGCGAAGCCGACATGCGCGAGGAGGCGCGTCGACAGGCGCTCGGCCAACGCGCGCTCCAGCATGACGAAGACGACGAGGACGCGGCCGGAGAGCCCGGCGTGGCGCTGGTTTCGCTGGGCGCGTTGCTGCATTTCCTGCTGACGGTCCAAGCATCCTTTCGGCGCGGCTTCGCGCGATTGGGCGCCAGTTTGCGACGCCCGGCGGCGACGGATTTCGAACCGCGGCCGATCGGCCCCGCCGAGCGCCGGGAGCCGATCTTCGACGATCTCGACGACTATGATTCGCCCCCGCCGCCGCGCCGGCCCGCCGCGAGCATCGAGAACGCGCCGTCCCGCGCCATCGTCGCCGCGCCGGCGCCAGTTTCGGCGCCCGCTCCGGCCGCCGCCCCAAGACAAGCCGATCGCGAGCGCGCGAAGGCGCCGCGGGGCCGCGGCGATTCGACCAGACTTTACGAGCTTCCCAATCTGGCGCTGCTCTCCGAGCCGAAGAAGCCGGCCGGCGCGACCAAGGTTTCGCAGGACGCGCTGGATCAGAACGCCCGCGTTCTCGAAGGCGTGCTGGACGATTTTTCGGTGCGCGGCGAGATCATCAATGTGCGTCCCGGCCCGGTCGTGACGCTCTATGAGCTGGAGCCCGCTCCCGGCATCAAATCCTCACGGGTCATCGGCCTCGCCGACGACATCGCGCGCTCCATGTCGGCCGTGTCCGCCCGCGTCGCCGTGGTTCCCGGCCGCAACGCGATCGGCATAGAGCTCCCCAATCAACGCCGCGAGATGGTGTATTTGCGCGAATTGCTCGCCTGCGAGGATTTTAAGGCTTCCAAGCACAAACTCGCCATCGCGCTCGGCAAGACCATCGGCGGCGAGCCTGTCATCGTCGATCTCGCGCGCATGCCGCATCTTCTTGTCGCGGGCACCACGGGCTCGGGCAAATCGGTCGCCATCAACACGATGATCCTGTCGCTGCTCTATCGGCTAAAACCCGATGAATGCCGGCTGATCATGGTCGACCCCAAAATGCTGGAGCTTTCCGTCTACGACAATATTCCGCATCTGCTGACGCCCGTCGTCACCGATCCGAAAAAGGCGGTGGTCGCGCTCAAATGGGCGGTGCGCGAGATGGAGGACCGCTACAAGAAAATGTCGAAGGTCGGCGTGCGCAACATCGACGGCTTTAACGCGCGGGTGGTCGAGGCTCGGACGAAGGGCGAGGTCATCACCCGCACGGTGCAGACGGGCTTCGACCCCGAGACCGGCGAGGCGATCTTCGAGCGCGAGGAGATGGACCTCGCGCCCTTGCCCTACATCGTCGTCATCGTCGACGAGATGGCCGATCTGATGCTGGTCGCGGGCAAGGACATCGAGGGCGCGATCCAGCGCCTCGCGCAAATGGCCCGCGCCGCCGGCATTCATCTGATCATGGCGACGCAGCGCCCCTCGGTCGACGTGATCACCGGCACGATCAAGGCCAATTTCCCGACGCGCATCTCCTTCCAGGTCACGAGCAAGATCGACAGCCGCACGATCCTCTCCGAAATGGGCGCCGAGCAATTGCTGGGGCAGGGCGATATGCTCTACATGGCCGGCGGCGGGCGCATCTCGCGCGTGCATGGGCCGTTCGTGTCGGACGGCGAGGTGGAGCATATCGTCGCTTATCTGCGCACGCAGGGCCAGCCGCAATATCTCGACGCGATCACCAGCGAGGAAGACGCGGCCGAGGCGGCGGCGGGCGAGCCGCTCGCGAGCCCCGGCTCGATGGACGCCGAGGAATCGGGCGATCTCTACGACCGCGCCGTGGCGATCGTGCTGCGCGACAAGAAATGCTCGACGAGCTACATCCAGCGCCGCCTCTCGGTCGGCTACAACAAGGCCGCGTCGCTGGTCGAGCAGATGGAGCGCGAAGGCGTGGTGAGCCCGGCCAATCACTCGGGCAAGCGCGAGATTCTGGTCGGCGGCGGGGTGGACCGCGGGGCGTTCGACATCGAGGCGGCGGAATAGGCGGGGCGAAGGCGCGTCGTTCCGATATAACCGCGTCGATTAATCCCGTATTCGCCAGATAACGTCGCGGAATCCTGTATCTTGGCGGTCCCGCTTCGAGCGTCGGACCGTCGATTTCGCGCCGCGAGACGAACTGTTCCGACCGCGATTGGAAAGAAACCGCCGTGAAATGGATCTATCTGCTGATCGCGATATCCGCCGAGGTTGCGGCGACCACGGCGTTAAAGGCGTCGCAGGGGTTCACCAAATTGGCGCCCTCCGCGATCGTGGTTCTTGGCTACGGCCTCGCCTTTTATTTCTTGTCCCTGACGCTAGACAGCATTCCGATCGGCATTTCCTACGCCTGTGGTCCGGCGTTGATCGTTTTCATCTCGCTCATCGGCTGGCGTTTCTTCGATCAAAGTTTGGATGCGCCAGCAATGATCGGCATTGCGTTGATTATCGCCGGCGTCGCGGTGATCAACTTGTTGTCGAAATCGACGCCGCACTGATTTTGCCCGCGCAAAGCCGCGTGGCCGACGATTAGCGCTCGGGCCGCGAGTTGGAGCGCCCTTTCGCGGAACGCGGCTTCGCTCGCGTAATACCAACGGTTATACGGTTCCGCCAAGGTTAGCCTTCGACGCTGGGTGGTTCCATCGTCGGGATCGCTCGCGGCCGCGAGGCCCGGCCGTTCGACGTTCGACGCGGCGCGCGGGCTCTTGTTTAGCAAAACACACGCGAAAGTTGAACAACCGCCAGGATGTGTTGCATCTAAATACAACCTAAAGTAGTATTCGAATCGGTTTTCCACGAGCGACCAAACGCGATTTTGTTCGCGCCGCGTCGAATTTCGCTGAGGCGAGCCCGCGTAATTCCGTGAGCGCCGCTCGCACTGGAGCCGCGCGCCCAATGGCGCGCGCACGAGGTCGCGCGCCTTTAATTCGAAGGGGGCTGCATTGAAAGAATTCTATCCGAGCGACGAGCGCTGGGCGCGGATTTCCTCGCGCGCGCCGGGTGTGGAAAGTGATCTCGCCCGCCAGCCCCCCGACATCTGCTCGTTCATCGAAGTGGCGGACAAGCCCTATCTGACCGACGAGCGCTGGGCGCTGATCTCCTCGCATGTGCCGGGCAAGGAGGGCGATCCCGGCTGCCGCGGCCGCGACAACCGCCTGTTCATCGAGGCGGTGCTTTGGCTCGCCCGCACGGGCAAGCCTTGGCGCGCTCTGCCGCCGTGCTTCGGCAAGTGGTATACATCCTATACGCGCTTTCGCCGCTGGAGCATCAGAAACGTCTGGCAGGGGCTTTTCGCCCGACTGGCCGAGGACGGCGCCTGCGAATATTTTTTCGAGGACGGAGTCATTCGCCATGCGCCGCTGCGCGCGTTGCTGGCTTGCGAGGCGGGGGCGCGGGAAGCGTCTCCGGTCCAGGATGAAGGCCGGGCCGCCTGAGAGGGCCTCCTTCTTCGCGCGCGGTTCAACTTTGCGATTGCGCCCGCGCCATCGCGACCTTGAGCCGCACTTCCATCTCCTCGTCGCCGCCGCCGACGCGCGCGCCTCGAATCGGCGCGGCGCCGAGATAGTCCAGCGCCGCCGCGACGCGAACATAGGCGTCGTCCGGCGACATTTTATGCGTGGGGTCGAATCCGACCCAGCCCAGCCCTTCGACGAAGCCCTCGGCCCAGGCGTGGCCCGCCGCTTGGGCCTCTCCTTCCGCGCGCTTGAGATAGCCGCTGACGTAGCGCGCGGGAATATCGAGCGTTCGGGCGCATGCGACGAAAATATGCGCGAAATCCTGGCAGACTCCGTGGCCGCGCGCGAAGGTCTGCGCCGCCGGCGTCGCCACATGCGTCGCGCGCGCGTCGAAGGTCATGGCTTCATGCAGAGCGGCCATCAGCGCGTGCAGCCTGTCGAGCGCGCAGCCTTCCCCCGCCGTCGCCTGACGCGCGAAGTCGCGCATGTTGGCGTCGACCGTCGTCAAAGCCGTCTCGCGCAAATAGAGCGCGGGCGGAAAACGCTCGGCCGCGCCGCTCACCACGCCCGCCGTATCGAAGGTTTCGACCTCGCCTTCGACCAGCGTCGTCAGCGCGTCGAAGGGGCCGTCCGCCGTGAAGCAGTGCAGAATATTGCCGAAGGCGTCCTCTCTCTGGGTCAGGCGGCAATCGCGGTCGACCTCTATGCGCCAATTCACGATGCGCTGAATGTTGCAATTGCGCGGCGTCAGCAAAAGTTTTTGCACGGCCGATTTGGCGGGTTCGCCGTAACGATAGATCGTCTCGTGTCGGATGCGCAGGAGCATGACGGCGGTCGGTCCTTCTTCAAAACAAATATTGCTCGGAGACCAGCGTTCCAAGTTGCGCGTTGTCGGTGATGAAGCGGCCGATGAATTCGTGCAGGCCGCCCTGGAACAGGCTCTCCATCGACATGTTCTCGAGATTGCCGTAGATCGCCCGCGCATGGCGCTGCGCCTGTCCCTGCCGCCCGTGCGTCGTCGCCAGCCGGTCGAGATAGCGCACCACGCTCTCGTAGCAAGAGGTCAGCGAGCGCGGCATTTCCGGCCGCAGGATCAAGAGATCGGCGACCAGCCAGGGCTTCAGGCTCTGGCGATAGACCCAGTGGTAGGCGGTGTGGGCCGACACGGCGCGCAATATCGCGGTCCACTGGAAATAATCGAGCGTGCCGCCCACGACTTCCTTTTCGGGCAGGAGCAATTGATATTTCACGTCGAGCAGACGCGCGGTGTTGTCGGCGCGCTCGATGAACAGTCCGACGCGCGAAAACCAATAGGCGTCGTCGCGCAGCATGGTGCGATAGGCGCCGCCGTCGTAGACGAGGGAAACCTGTTTCACGAAGTCGAGAAAGCGCGTGAGATCCTCGCCGGTTTTCGCGCCGCGCGCGCGTTCGATCGCCTGCATCTCGAGATAGCCGCCGTTGATCGCCTCCCACATATCGGTGGTCAAGGCCGTGCGAACGGCGCGCGCGTTGGTGCGCGCGAGTTCGATGCAATTGCGGATCGAGCCGGGATTGTCCGGGGCGAAGGCGAGGAATTCGATGACATTCGCCTCGTCGAGCGGTCGGTTGGTTTGCGCGAAGGCGGTCGCCGAACCGGCGGACAATAGCACGCTCTCCCATTCGCTCTCCGCGCCGCCGTAAGCCTTGGGCAGCGACGCGAGGCGGCGCGAGGCCTGGATGACGCGCGCGAGAAAATCGGCGCGCTCCATATAACGCGCTAGCCAGTAGAGGTTGTCGGCGGTGCGTGACAGCATGGCTTGGACTCGTGCGTGAAAAGGGGATGGCGCGGCTGCTAGCCCTTAAGCGGGAACGTCGTCGATAACCCAGGTGTCCTTGGTCCCTCCGCCCTGGCTCGAATTCACGATCAGCGATTTCTCGGTCATGGCGACGCGCGTGAGGCCGCCGGGAACGACGCAGATGTCCTTGGCTCCCTGCAAGACGAAGGGACGCAGATCGACGTGACGGGGGGCGATCCCCTCGGCCACGGAAATCGGACAGGTGGAGAGCGCCAGCGTTGGCTGGGCGATGAAATTGTCCGGGCGCTCGGCCAGCTTCTTGGAGAATTCGTCGAGCTCGGCGCGCGTCGCGTGGGGGCCGACCAGCATGCCGTAGCCGCCCGAGCCGTTGACCTCCTTGACCACCAGTTCGGGGAGATGATCCAGCACGTAACCCAGCGCGTCCTTCTCGCGGCAGCGCCAGGTCGGGACGTTTTGCAGCAGCGGCTCCTCGCCCAGATAGAAGCGGACCGCGTCGGGGATATAGGTGTAAATCGCCTTGTCGTCGGCGACGCCCGCGCCGACTGCATTGGCGAGCGTCACATTGCCTGCATTATAGGCGCCCATCAGACCGGCGACGCCCAGCGCCGAATCCGGCCGAAAGGCCAGGGGATCGAGAAATTCGTCGTCGATGCGGCGGTAGATCACGTCGACGCGCTGCGGCCCCTTGGTGGTGCGCATATAGACCATATCGTCGCGCACGAAGAGGTCGCGGCCCTCCACAAGCTGGACGCCGAGCTTGTCGGCGAGGAAGGAATGTTCGTAGAAGGCGGAGTTATATTGGCCCGGCGTGAGCAGCACGATCTCCGGATCCTGCGAGGCGGAGGGCGGCGCGACCGAGCGCAGGGTCGCCAAGAGGCTGTCGGGGTAATTCTCGATCGGCGCCACCTTATGCATGGCGAAAAGATCGGGAAACAGCCGCATCATGACTTCGCGGTTCTCCAGCATGTAGGAGACGCCGGAGGGCGTGCGGGCGTTGTCCTCCAGCACGTAGAAGCCGTCGTTGGTGCGGACGATGTCTATGCCGGCGATCTGCACATAGACATTGTGCGGGACGCGCCACCCGGCCATCTCCGGGCGATAGCCGGGGTTGCGGTAGATAAGTTCGGACGGCACGACGCCGGCCTTCATGATTTCACCCGCGCCATAGAGATCGGCGAGAAATAGATTCAACGCCCGCACGCGCTGGATGAGGCCCTTCTCCAACTGTATCCATTCGGCCCGCGCGATGATGCGCGGCAGAATATCGAAAGGGATCAAACGCTCCGTCAATTCCTGCGTTCCATAGACGGCGAAGGTGATGCCGATGCGCCGAAACAGAAGTTCGGCCTGGGCGCGTCGCGAGCTCAGAAAGTCCAACGGCGTTTTCGCCAGCCATTGCGCGAGCTTTTCATAGGGAGGACGGGTCGCGCCGGTGGTTCCACTCATTTCGTCAAATTGCGCCCCATTAAGTTCCAAGGTCGCCGCTCCCCGATGCATGTTTGACTTCATATCTTGTTGTTTGCGATACATATCTTGTTGCTTACGTAGGCGTTGTTCCGACCGCCGTCACGCGCTCGCCGGATCTTGATTACAATAGCCAAGGCAAAAAGCGCGCCAATCTCGAAAACGCCGCGCGTGGCGACAAACAGGCGTTTCAGGCGTTCGCGCGCGCGGGCGGAGAATTCCGTTTCGCGCCGCGGCGCCCTTCGCGCGAAGGCCCGCGCAATTCGTGGCGGGCGAATTCATCATAGCCGAGGAGCGCTGGCGACGGCTTGCTCAAACATGTCGCACGGGCGCCGCGGCGCCTATCCCGCCTCGACCAGCGCCGCTATGTCGGCGCGGATGGCGTCGGGCGCGTCGTTCGGCGCGAAGCGCTTTGTCACGCGGCCATTCCGGTCGACCAGAAATTTGGTGAAATTCCATTTGATCGCTTGCGTTCCGAGCAAGCCGGGCGCTTCTTTTTTCAAATGCGCGTAAAGCGGATGGGTGTTCTCGCCATTGACCTCGATCTTGGCGAACATCGGAAAGGTCACGCCGTAATCGCGCGAACAAAAGGCCGCGATCTCCGCCTCGTCGCCCGGCTCCTGATGTCCGAACTGATCGCAGGGAAAGCCAAGCACCACGAGGCCGCGATCTCTAAATTCGCGGTAAAGCGTCTCCAGCCCAGCGTACTGCGGCGTAAAGCCGCATTTGCTGGCGACATTGACGATGAGCAGCGTCTTGCCCGAAAACTCGCCGAGTTCGCGGGTCTTCCCGTCGATGGTCCGCGCTTCGATGTCGTATAGGCCGGTCATGACTCGGCTCCTCAAACGAAAGGCAGGCTCGCATATTCGCGCGGCTCACGCCACCAGGCTGGTTTGCTCGCCGTGCTCGGCCAAGGAATCGTCGCCGAGCCCATATTCCTTCATCTTGCGATAGAGAGTCGAGCGGCCAATGCCCAGGCGGCGGGCGATCTCCGACATTTGGCCGCGATAGTGCGAAAGCGCGAAGCGGATTGTCTCGGCTTCCATATCCTCGAGCTTGCGCATCTCGCCATTTGGACCCAGCAATCGCAGGACATTGGGATCGCGCACTTCGACGCGCAGAATTTCCCTCTCCCTCGGCGCGTCGGCGGCGAGGGGCGCCGGCAGGGGCGGCACGCGCACGTCGAATCCGGCGACATGATTGGCGATCTGCGGAAACTCGGCGACCGTAAGCTCGTCGCCCTCGGCCAGGACAACCGCGCGGAACACCGCGTTCTCCAATTGGCGCACGTTGCCGGGCCAATCATATGTCGAGAGCAGCGCCAGGGCCTCGGCGGAGAGGCCGCGAATGTTGCGGCCTTCCTCGGCGGCGAAGCGCGCGCAAAAGCGCCGCGCGAGATCGGGAATATCCTCGCGGCGCGAGCGCAGCGGCGGAATGCCGATCGGAAACACGTTGAGCCGGTAAAACAAATCCTCGCGAAACTGCCCGCGCTTGACCTGCTCGATCAGATTTTGATTGGTCGCCGAGATCAGCCGCACATCGACGCGCACCGGCCGCTTCGCGCCGATCGGGTCGACTTCGCCTTCCTGCAGCGCGCGCAGCAGCTTGACCTGCAAATCGAGCGGCAATTCGCCGATTTCGTCGAGAAACAGCGTGCCGCCATTGGCCTCGAGGAATTTTCCGACGTGCTTTTCGGTGGCTCCGGTGAAGGCGCCCTTCTCGTGGCCGAACAAAATCGAACTCGACGAGATTGGCCGGCAGCGCGCCGCAATTGACCGTGATGAAGGGCTTGCCGCGACGATCCGACGCGCCTTGAATGGCGCGCGCGACAATCTCCTTGCCGACGCCCGATTCGCCCTCGATCAGCACCGGAATGGTCGAATGCGCCGAGCGCTCGCCAAGCCTGATGACACGAGCCATTTCCGGGCTGCGCGAGACGAGATCCTTGAAGGTCAGAAGGCCCTGCGAGCGCTTGCTGACGCGGCGCATTTCGCCGGCGAGCGCGTCGATCGACAAGGCGTTCTTGATCGAGATTTGCAGCCGCTCGGCGCCGACCGGCTTGACGACGAAGTCCTGCGCGCCGGCGCGCATCGCGGAAATCACCGTCTCTATGGAGCCATGCGCGGTCTGAACGATGACCGGCGTCGTGAGCTTGAGGTCGCGCATGCGGCCAAGAACGCCCATGCCGTCGAGATCGGGCATTACGAGATCGAGCACGAGCAAGGCGATCGGCGGGGCGCCAGCCTGGTTCATGCGGGAGAGCGCCTGTTCGCCGCTTTCGACGGTTTCGACTTCATAGCCGAAACGCCGCGTCATGGCCTCCAGCAGGCGACGCTGCACCGGATCGTCGTCGGCAATGAGAATAGTTGAAGTCATTTGCGCTCTTTATTGGCGGCGGAACATGCGCCGCGGGCCTTGTTGGAAGTTTATCGGAGCGCGCCGCTCTGATGGCGAACCCGAGCGCATCGTCGGAGAACAGGGTAAAGGCGGGGTTAATGCCCGGCTCCGCCGCCCGCATTAACTTGTTGGGGGCAAATTGCTTTTGTTTATTTGTTCTTAACCAAGTCCGCGGCGCGGGGTTTTCCCGGGCGCCCGCCGCGCGCGGGTTGATCGGGGTCGCGCTTTGGCCATATTAGAGGTTCCCGGCCGCTTCGGCTTTCCTCTCCCACGCGGGTCTTTCGCGATGCAGCCCCTCAAGAATCAAACGCCCGCCGCCTTGCCCGAATGGAATCTCGCCGATCTCTATGAGAGCGCGGATTCGCCGGCCTTGCGCGCCGATTTCGAGCGCGCCGCGCGCGAGGCGAGCGCGTTCAAGACAGATTATCGCGGCAAGCTCGCGGACCTCGCCAGCGACGCGCAAGCGAGCGAAAAGCTCGGCGAGGCTGTCGCGCGCTACGAGGCGCTTCAGGATTTGCTGGGCCGCATCATGTCCTTCGCCAGCCTGCTGCACGCGGGCGATGTCACCGACCCGGCCCGCGCGAAATTTTTCTCGGACGCGCGCGACAAGATCGTCGACGCCTCGACGCAGCTATTGTTCTTCCAGCTCGAACTCAATCGCATCGACGACGCCGTGCTGGACGCCGCCGCGCGAAAGCCGCCGCTCGCGCATTGGCTGCCCTGGCTGGAAGACATCCGCAAGGAAAAGCCGTTCGAACTCGATGACAAGATCGAGGAACTGTTCCACGAAAAATCCGTGACGGGCGCCAGCAGCTGGAACCGGCTGTTCGACGAAACCATCGCGAGCCTGCGCTTTAGCGTCGGCGGCGAGGAACTGGCGATCGAGCCCGTGCTCAATCTGATGCAGGACTCGCGCGAATCCGTGCGGCGCGAGGCGGCGGAGGCTATCGGCAAGACGCTGAAGGCGAATTTGCGCGTCTTCGCGCTGATTTCCAACACGCTGGCCAAGGATAAGGAAATCTCCGACCGCTGGCGCGGCTTCAAGGATGTCGCCGACGCGCGCCATCTCTCCAACCGCGTCGAGGGCGAGACGGTGGCGGCGCTCGTCGCGGCGGTCGAGGCGGCGCATCCGCGTCTTTCGCACCGCTATTACAAATTGAAGGCCAAATGGTTCGGCAAGGAGGCGCTGGACTATTGGGACCGCAACGCGCCGCTGCCGATGGCGCCGGCCAGGAACTTCTCCTGGGACGAGGCGCGCGAGGTCGTGCTCGCCGCCTATCAGGGCTTCACGCCGCGCATGGCGCGCATCGCCGGCGATTTCTTCGACAAGCGCTGGATCGACGCGCCGGTGCGTCCGGGCAAGTCGCCGGGCGCGTTCTCGCATCCGACGGTTCCGTCGGCGCATCCCTACGTGCTGCTCAACTTCCAGGGCAAGCCGCGCGACGTGATGACGCTGGCGCATGAACTCGGCCACGGCGTGCATCAGGTGCTCGCGGCGGGGCAGGGCGCGCTTGATGGCGCCGACGCCGCTGACGCTGGCCGAAACCGCCTCGGTGTTCGGCGAGATGCTGACCTTCCGCAAGCTCCTGGAGGGCGCCGCCGACAAGAACGAGCGGCGCGCCATGCTGGCCGCCAAGGTCGAGGACATGCTCAACACCGTGGTGCGGCAGATCGCCTTTTATTCCTTCGAGCGCAAGCTGCATATCGAGCGGCGCGAGGGCGAACTCACCTCGGAGAAAATCTGCGAATTATGGATGAGCGTGCAAGCCGCGAGTCTCGGGCCGTCGATCCGCCTCGGGCCGGGCTATGAGACTTTTTGGGCCTATATTCCGCATTTCGTCCACTCGCCCTTCTACGTCTACGCCTACGCCTTCGGCGACTGCCTCGTGAACTCGCTCTATGGCGTCTACCAGAAGGCGCATGAAGGCTTCGCCGAGCGCTATTTCGCGCTGCTCGAAGCGGGCGGCTCGAAACCTTACAACGAGCTGCTCGCGCCTTTCGGCCTCGACGCGCGCGATCCGGCCTTCTGGAAGATCGGGCTCGACATGATCGAAGGGCTGATCGCCGAATTGGAGGCGATGGAGGAGGCTTAGAGCGCTTTCCGTTCGAACGGAATCGTTCGAACGATAAGAAATCGCTCAAAATCAAAATGTTGGAGCAAGCTCTTATCGAAAAAGTCTATCAACTTTTTCGGAGCTTGCTCCAGAGCCGCGCCGTCCTCAATGCTCGTGGTCGTGTTCGTGGTCATGGGCATGGTCATGGCCATGATCATGCGCCGGCCCTTCGGCGCTGGCCGGCACCACGACGAGCCGGCCGTAGCGCACGCCGCGCTCGCCGATGACATGCTGGGCGAAGTGTTCGACCTCCGCCTTCGGCCCGCGCAGCAGCGAGACCTCTAGGCAACTCTCGGCGTCGACATGGACATGCACGGTGGCGATGGAGAGATCGCTGTGGCTGTGATGATCGTTCAGCAGCCGCTTCGACAACTGCCGCGTTTCGTGATCGTAGACATAGACCAGCGCCGCCATGCAGCGCCGCGCGCCGTCGTCGATCCTCGGCTGCGTCATCAGGCCCGCGCGAACGAGATCGCGCACCGCCTCGGAGCGGTTCTGATGGCCCGAGGCCCGCATGTAGGCGTCGAGGCTGTCCATCAATTCGTCGTCGATGGTCATGGTCACGCGCTGCATCGCCAAACTCCCGAACGGCGTATTCGCCGCAAATCCTCGCTCGTCATAACCGATTGTCGCGCAACGCGGCAATGCGTATCGATCTTGCCCCGATCCGCGCCTTGAGGCATGGTGGCGCCAAAATAAGCCTAAAGCTTTAGAGGAAACGCCTCCATGCGCCCGATGTGGACGAGACTGGCCGTCATACTGCTTCTGTCGCTTGGCCTCGCGGCGCCCGCGCGCGCCCATACGCCAGATATTTCGACGGCCAGATTGACCCCGAAGGACGGCGGTTGGACCGTCGAGATCGGCTTTCTCGCCACCGATCTGGAGCGCATGTTTCAGGAGACGATGAAAGAACGCGCCAATGTCGATCTCTCGCAGCCCGGCGTGCTGGAGGAAGAGATCGGCAAATTCGTCGACGCGCCGCGTCGCCATGCACGACGCGGCTGGCCGCACTTGCATTGGCAAGGTCGAGTCGGCGGGCGAAGACCCGAAGACCCAGGACAGCGCGTTGGTCGTGCTGAGTTTCAACTGCGCCGGCGACTTCACGATATACGACGCGACGAAACTCCTGGCCGCGCAAGGCCCGCGCGGCAAGCAGGTGGTGACGCTAACGGGCGTCAAAAACGCCGGCGAAACCATGCTCAACGGCGCCAGCAAGCCGCTCGATCTGACCAAGCCGCTCGAGACCACTTGGCAGTTGATGCAGAAATTCGGCCTCGCCGGCATCGAGCATATTCTGACGGGCTACGATCACATTTGCTTTCTGATCGCGGTGATCCTATGGGCGACCCGCGTCTGGCCGGTGGTGAAGATCGTGACCGCGTTCACGATTAGCCATTCGATCACGCTGTCGCTCGCGGCGCTCGACATCGTGACGCTGCCGACGATGCTGACGGAATCCGCGATCGCCGCGTCCATCATTTATGTCGCGGTGGAGAATTATTTCTCGCGCGACACCGACAAGCGCTGGCGCGACACGTTTTTCTTCGGCTTCATCCACGGCTTCGGCTTCGCCAGCGGGTTGAAGGAACTGAACGTCCAGCAACAGACCATCGTGCCGGCGCTGGCGAGCTTCAACATCGGCGTCGAGATCGGCCAGATCGCCATCGTGCTGCTGCTGATGCCGATCTTCCTGTTCATCGACCGCTGGACGGGCGGCAAGCGCGACGAGAAACTGGTCTATGGGCTCTCCGCGCTGATCGCGCTGGCGGGGACTTATTGGTTGCTGCAAAGGGTTGGCGTGATCGCGGGGTGAGCTTCCTTCTCCCGCCCGCGGGAGAAGGTGGCCGCGCCAAAGGGCGTCCATGGGACGCCCGTCATTTATGACGGGCTATGGCGGGGTCGGATGAGGGACGGCGCCGTCACAGCGGCGAAAGACGCGCGGCCACCTCTTAGCGCATAGAGTTTCTGCCGGAGGCGGGACGGGAAGCGGCCCGGCGTTAGTCGTCGCCGCCCCACACGCCGCTGATCGAGTTCACCGAGAGTAAAAACTCACTCGACAGTTCGCTCGACGGTTGGCCGCTTTGGCCCCGCGTCCGCCTCGGGACCGCTGGCCCGCTCCGCGCTGGCTTCCGCCATTGAAAGCCGCTCCAAAATGAGAGCGTCGCCGGGCCGCAGCTTGGCGAACGCCCGATGATCGATGTCGATCAGACTGGCGATCTTGGGATAACTGCCGGAGTTTTGTCGGTCGGACATGATCGCCAACGGCGCGCCAACTCCCGTCGCGGTCACCGCGCGAATAACGCCAAAATCCGTCGAATTAGACAGGCTCATGGTGGTCTCCCGCTCGCCGATTTCTTATTACAACATTACAACACAAGAGCGAAAAACCGCGCAAGCCGGAAACGCGAAATTAACCATATTTTTTGTATTATCGTTAGCTTTGAGTTGGAAATTTGATTCGTTGCGCGCCGCGTAGTAATGTTCTGTTGGAAGTTCTTCTTCGTCCGCCTGGAACCTGGGAGCCTGGGGTGAGTTCGCAGGATTTTAGCAGCCAGAAAATTGTTTCGATTATGAAACAAGAGCTTGCGGAAGCGGTTGAGCGCGCCTACGCGATCGCCTACGCGCTCGCGAAATTGGAGGGCGCTTCCGACGCCGCGCATGTCGAGGCGTCGATCAACGACAGCGTTTCGGCGCTGTCGAGCCAGCTTAATACAACGCCTCAGCATAATGTTGTAACTTTCCGCAAGGCCGACGCGCGCCCGCAAAACTCCGTCGTCTTGCAATCGAGAGACATTCCGGGCGGCGTTTCCGCTCAGGAGCTTATTCTCGCGACCGTGCGCGATCACGAAGCCTCGATCAAGGAATTGCAGAACGTTCTTGAAGATCATGGCCTCGAAGTGACGCCGGGAAATCTTTCCGTCATTTTATCGAGAATGACTCAAGTCGGGTCAATACAACGCGCGGGTCGCGGCCTATACAAATATGCGGGGTGATTACGTATCAACCGAAGTTTACGTCTCCCGCCCATCGACCACCCCGCCGACAAGGTTCCGCTCCAGCAAAAACTCCGGCGAAAACTCCTTGCGCAGCAGCGGCTCCAGCGTAACGCCCGCCGCGATCGACCGCGCCCGCGCGCGCCGCGCCGCGACCGCCTCTTCCCAACTCACGCTCGCGAATTCCAACAAATCCCCCGGCCGCATTTGCGCCAGCGCGGAAAGGTCGGCGCCGATCACATTGGCGATTTTGGGATAGCCGCCGGTTGGCTGCCGGTCGGCCATCAGCACCAGCGGCGCGCCGTCGCCGGGCGTCTGGATCGCGCCGAAAGCCACGCCGTCCGAGACGATGTCGTGGCCTTTAAGGTGTTGTAAGATTGGCCCTTCCAGCCGATAGGCCATTCGGTCGGAGCGTTCCGACAGCCGCCAACGCGCCGTCAAAAAGGTCTCGATGGCGTCGGGCGAAAAATAATCCTGCTGCGGCCCGAGCATCACCCGAATTTTAGCCGGACGTTCGCCAAGCCAGGGCGCCAAAATCGCCATCGGCTCGACCGGCGCCGGGCGCGGATCGACAATTTTTAGCGCGTCGCCGGCGCGCAGCATCCGCCCCTCCAGCCCGCCGAGCCCGGAGCGCGCATGGGTCGCGTAAGAGCCGAGAACCAAAGGCAAATCGAAGCGACCGAACGGCGCCAGATACACCCAGGCGCCCGCCGCGCCCGCCCGCACGGACAGCCGCGCGCCGGGGACGAGTTTTAGCGCGCAAGCCGGCGGCAGGGCGCGCTCGTCCAGCCGAACATCGAAGGCGCCGCCGGCGATGGCGAGGCCGATTTCCCCGCCTTCCGCCACAAGCTCCAACCCGCCAAGCGAAGCCTCGATCGCCGCGCCTTTCGCGTCGCCGGCGGCGAGCAGCGCGGCGATAAAGCCCCCGGAATCCATCGGCCCCGCCGGAGTGACGCCAAAGCGCAAGAAGCCGCGCCGGCCTTTGTCCTGCACGCTGGCGCCGGGGCCGGCCTTGAGGATGCGCAGCGTCGCGCTCACGGCAAGGCCTCGCGCAACGCCACGACCTCGCCTCGCGCGGCGCGCGCTTCGAGCGCGGAAAACGTCTTGTGACGTCAATGGGTTCGAAACAAACGGCGTCGCCGGGTTCGATCAGCAGCGGCGGCTCGCGCTCCAGCGCGAACATACGCTCCGGCGTTCGGCCGATCACATACCAACCGGTCGGCATAGGATTGGCCGATATCAGCGACAGCCCGCCGCCGATCAGCACGGCGCCCGGCGGCGTGGCCCCGCGCGGGCTGGCGCGGCGCGGCAGCGCGAGGGTTTCCGGCAGGCCGCCGAGATAGCACCAGCCCGGCGCGAATCCATACATATAGGCGCGATAACAACCGCTTGCGTGCAGTGCGCCAAGCGGCTCCGGCGACATGTCGAGGATTCGCGCGGCCTCGATTATGTCCTCGGCGAGCGCGGGATCGTAGCAGCAGGGGACATGCCAGCGGGCTTTCGGCATGAAGGCCGACGCGCCGTGCAACGCGAAGGATTCCAAGGACTTCACGAGATCGGCGCGCGAAATTGTCAGCGGCTCGTAATGGATCATCAGCGAGCGATAGGTCGGGACCAACTCCTCCACGCCAGCCAATTTCGCCTCGCGCAGCGCGGCGTCCAGCGTCAACACGCGCGCGTTTATTCGCGGATCGACGCTGTCGCCGAACTCGACGGAAAGCGCGGCCTCGCCGGCGTCGAGATAGCGCGGGGATTCGTAGGGCGCCGGCGTCATTCTCGCGGCGCGAAGGCGCGAAGACGCCAGCCCGCGCGCTCCAGCGCCGCGCGTAATTCCCGCGCTATGTCAACGGCATGCGGCGTGTCGCCATGCACGCAGATCGAGTCGATCGGCGTTTCCAGCAGCGCGCCGTCCTCCGTCACGATCGCGCCCGTCTCCAGCATTTTCAGCACGCGCGCGACGATCGCCGGGGCGTCCTCGATCACCGCGCCGGGTTTTGAGCGCGACACGAGCCGCCCTTCCGCCGTGTAAGCGCGGTCGGCGAAGACCTCATGCGCGACGCGCATTTTCGCGCATCGGCACGCATCGACCTGCGCGCTGCGCGCGATGGCGAGCATTGTGAGCGAGGGGTCGACGGCGGCGACGGCTCTCGCGATGGCGCCGGCGATTTCCGCGTCGCGCTCGGCGAGATTGGCGAGCGCTCCATGCGCCTTCACGAAGGTAATTTTATGACCGACGTAACGCGCCACCGCGATCGCGGCGCCAAGCTGATAGGCGACCGCCCGCTCGATCTCGGCGGGCGACATCGGCAGCGCTCTCCGGCCAAAGCCGGCGAGATCGGGAAACGACACATGCGCCCCGACCGCGACGCCGAGCGCCTTCGCCTCGTTCGAAGCAGCGCGCCATGATATCGGGATCGCCGGCATGAAAACCGCAGGCGATATTGGCGCTCGTGACGACGCGCAGCATGGCGGCGTCGTCGCCCATGCGCCAAACGCCAAAACCCTCGCCCAAATCGGCGTTGAGATCGATGGTGGGCAAAGGATTCTCCGAACGCGGCGCAGGGATTATACGCGCCGGCGCGTCGATACGAAACCGCCGACGCCCGCGCCCCTATTTCAACTCCCACAGCGGCAACTTGCCGCTCGAGGCGTTGAAAACATCGGGATCGAAATTGACCGCGGAGCGCCCGGACGCCTCGCGCGAGGCGCATTGCTTCACGTCCCACTGTCCCGAGGCGTGATAGGCGCGCGAGCCCGAAAATCCCGTCGACATCGAAAGCCAGCAATAGGACGCGAGCCCGGCGCGTTTCAGCTCCGCGCAGACATAGCCGTCGCCGTAGACCCCGACCCTGTAATTCGCCGCGCCGACCATCTCGCCGACCGTTTCGAAATAGCGTTTGACGTGCTCGATATTCTTCTCGCGCGCGTCGAAATCGACGCTGAAGAAAATCACGCTGCCCTTCGGCTGGCCAAGCTCTCGCGCGAGCTGGAGCGCGCGCCGCGAGTCAAAACCCGCGCGCTTCGAGTCCAGAAAGGTTTTCGTCAGATCGTTGCGATGCTGAAACACGACGCCGAGGCTAAACCCTTTGGAAAAGATCAGGTCGCGCTCTTTTTGCGTGAGCGTCTTGCCGGGCAGGGTGGGGCCGGGCTCCCAGTAAAAATCGAATTGTTCGCGGGTCGGCCCCTCGGCCCAATCGTAATAGCGAAGTATTGTCGTGGCGCCGAGCGCGCGCGCGAGATCGAGCGCCTCGGGGTCGGCCTGTTTTGAAAAATCGATCGCCGCGACACGTTCCGCCGACGGCGGCCCGCCGGGGCATCCCGGCCATTGCCGGTCGATCGCGATCCCCGGATGCTCCAGGGGCGGCAGGCGCGACGACGGCTCGGCCGCCGCCCGAAACGCGGCGAAAAACAACGCGGCCGCGAGGGCGGCCTTGAACAGCTTGCGCCAAGCCGGATCGACGAGAACCAATCGGCTGCCGTCATTGCGAGGAGCGTAGCGACGCGGCAATCCAGGAGTCGCGTGTGACTCCTGGATTGCTTCGCCCGCGGCTCGCAATGACGAGAGTGGCTTTTCGACGAGTCTGGATATATGGAATTTACTATTAGACATTTCCGGTCTCTTCGAACCCGATGGCGCGGCGTGATTTGCGCCTTTGGATCAAGAGAAGAGTTTTGTGACCGAAATACGTTCGAGCGCCCGCCTGTTTTGACTGGCCTACGACGGAGCGCCGAGCGAAAACCTCCGTTGGGCGCCAAACATACCGATCGCCAAGATCGTGGTCACGCGCGCCATGTCGCCGTCGAGATGGCCGGGGTCGAACGGGGGTGTCCCGATGACGCCAATCGTGCTATCTTTTACGCGCGCGGCGCGGCATTCGCCTGCCTGCGGGCCATCCGCCCGGGGGCTTGCCAGAACCCGTCAATCGGGGCAGATTCACCTCGAAAGACGAGGCCATCCAGGGAATGCCGGCCAGACTTCATCGCGTCTCGGCGAGAAGTCGAAATTGAGGAATGCCGCCGAGGAGCGGCGAGCGAGCCCTCAAATCAAACAGCGGCGCAAGGCTCGAAGCCGATACCGCGCCAAAATGTTTTCCCCACCCCAGCGAACGGAAGGACGCTTGCAATGTGGTGGACATTATTCGATTTTGTCAGCCCTTCTCTTGAAGTCGGCGACAGTAATTTTCAACCGTTGGAGAGGCGGGAAGGCATTGTCGTCACTCTCGGCCGCAACGCGCATTTTTTCGATCGGCCGGGCAGGTCGGTTTGCCGATGGACGGGGACGAGACATGTCCCTCGCCAAAGCCCGCATCCGCCGCGGCGGCGATCCTGGTTCCGCAACGAGGTCGCCGCCTTCCTGCGCATCCTTTGCGGCGGCGGCGATGTGAAAATCAATATGATCGCGACGCTCGATAAGCAGCGAGAGATTCTGTTGACGGCCGGCGACGGGAATGTCGTCGAAAAAATCGACCTGTCGGAACTCGCCAAGGAGGGCGCGCCCCCGCTTCAGTTCTTGCAGCCCGCTTATCTCTGTTCCTGCAGCAGAGTGAGCTTCCGATCGGTGTTCTGCGACGCCTCCGCCATGAGTTGGGCGCGCGCTCCCTTTGCATATAGGACCTACGCGCTCAAAGACACCTTCAAGCCGGCGATCTTGTGTCTTTCCGGGCGGACGAACGTCTGGCGCGAGCGAATTGAGCCAGGGGAGAGCCGAGACTTCGCCCTCGGCAACGTCATAGCGGTGACGGTCAATGTCGTCTCGAAACTACGACCCAGCAATCAATACTACCCGGACGATTTCAAGATCGCTATCGCCGAAGATTCCCGCGAAGAAAAAGAGGAAGCGGCGTCCGCGGCGCCCAACGGAATGGACGCCAAGAGGATGCTCCGCGAGTTGAGGGCGTCGCTGAAAACCCTGTTTGAATCCATAAGGGCCCGCGAAGGCTTTTTTGTCTGCGAATTGAGCAATCCATCGCGCAAGCCGGCCTTTGTCTATGTCCAGATGAACAAAAGCGGGCTCTATGGCGGCTCTGGCCTTGTCGGCGTCGCCGTCAGAGCCCTCGCCATTTTGTTTCGCTCCTCGCATTTTATGACGGGATAGCGACTAGTGGCGCGCGTCAGAGAAACTGGAGGGAGCAGCAATGCGAGCCTGGAGGCTCGCGGTCCGTGCCGCCCTTGGACCGCGAGCCTCCAGGCTCGCATCTTGGAACCCCGCGCCATTTGGGCCGTCTTGCCAAACCGCCCCTCTCTTCCTATCACTCCCCGTCCGCGTCCTCGCGGACACCCCCGCGTCTTACGCCGGCTCGCATCGGCGATTGAGCGCTTAAGGAGAGAGCATGATCCACGTCACCTTCCCAGACGGGGCGTCCCGTCCGTTCGAGCCCGGCGTTTCCGGCCTCGACATCGCCAAATCCATCTCGCCATCGCTAGCCAAGCGCACGGTCGCCATGACCCTCGACGGCGCGCTTGCCGATCTCGCCGCGCCCATCGACCGCGACGCGAAGGTCGAGTTCGTAAATCGCGAAGATCCGCGCGCGCTAGAACTTATTCGTCATGACGCCGCGCATGTGCTGGCCGAGGCGGTGCAGGAGCTTTTTCCGGGCACGCAGGTCACCATCGGCCCGGTCATCGAGAACGGCTTCTATTACGATTTCTATCGCGAGACGCCGTTCACGGTCGAAGACCTGCCGGTCATCGAAAAGAAGATGCGCGAGATAATTTCGCGCGACAGGCCGATTGTGAAGGAAGTCTGGTCGCGCGATCAGGCGCTCGACTTTTTTGAGAAGAAGGGCGAGGCCTTCAAGGGCGAACTGATCGACGCGATTCCGGCCGGCGAGAACCTGAATATCTATAAGCAGGGCGATTGGCTCGATCTCTGCCGCGGGCCGCATATGCCCTCGACCGGCAAGATCGGCGCGGCCTTCAAGCTGATGAAGGTGGCGGGCGCCTATTGGCGCGGCGATCACAACAGGCCGATGCTGTCGCGCATCTATGGGACCGCCTTCGCCACCAAGGAAGACCTGGACGCCTATCTGCACCGGCTCGAGGAAGCCGAGCGGCGCGACCATCGCCGGCTCGGGCGCGAGATGGGGCTGTTCCACTTCCAGGAGGAAGGCCCGGGCGCCGTGTTCTGGCACGCCAAGGGCTGGACGCTGTTCCAGACGCTGGTCAGCTATATGCGCCGGCGCCAGAAGGCCGGCGGCTATCAGGAAGTCAACACGCCGCAGGTGCTCGACCGCGCGCTGTGGGAGACCTCCGGCCATTGGCAGACCTATCGCGAACATATGTTCCTGACGAAGACCGAGGACGAACGCACCTTCGCGCTGAAGCCGATGAACTGCCCCGGCCATGTGCTGCTGTTCAAGAACGGGCTGAAGTCATACCGCGATTTGCCGGTGAAAATCGCCGAGTTCGGCATCGTGCATCGCTACGAGCCGTCGGGCGCGCTGCATGGCGTGATGCGCGTGCGCGCCTTCACGCAGGACGATGCGCATATCTTCTGCTCGGAAGACCAGATCATGCGGGAGGCGCTGGAGATCAACGACCTCATTCTGTCGATCTATGGCGACTTCGGCTTCGACGATGTGGTGGTGAAGCTCTCGACGCGGCCGGAAAAGCGCGTCGGCTCCGACGAGGCCTGGGACAAGGCGGAAGCCGCCTTGGGGAAGGTGCTGGAGGAGCTGGCGCGGCGCGGGCTGAAAACCTCGGTGCAGCCGGGGGAGGGGGCTTTTTATGGTCCCAAGCTCGAATATACGCTGCGCGACGCGATCGGCCGCGAATGGCAATGCGGCACGACGCAGGTGGACTTCAACCTGCCCGGGCGTTTCGGCGCCTTCTACATCGGCGCGGACTCCGAGAAGAAGACGCCTGTCATGGTGCATCGCGCGATGTTCGGCTCGCTGGAGCGCTTCACCGGCATTTTGATCGAGCATTACGCCGGCCATCTGCCGCTGTGGCTGTCGCCGACGCAGATCGTCGTCTGCACGATCACCCAGGAGGCCGACGATTACGCCCACGAAATCGCCGCGAGCGCGCGAAAACTCGGGCTTTCCGTCGACATGGACCTGCGCAACGAGAAGATCTCCTACAAGGTGCGCGAACATTCGCTCGCCAAGGTTCCCGTGCTGCTGATCGCCGGCAAGAAGGAGGCGGCCGAGCGCTTGGTGTCGATCCGCAGGCTGGGCTCGCAGGAGCAGGGTTCGGCCAAGCTCGACGAGGCGCTGGCGGCGCTGGCTCATGAGGCGACGCCGCCCGATTTGAAGACGGCGTAGTTTATCCTTCGCCGCGCGTCGGCGCCCTTGCCAGACGCGCGGCGATAGCCCAATTTGTCGCGCAATAAGTCGAGGTCCCCGGCCGGCGGCGCGCTCGCGTTCGCCCGGTTCGGATCAAAAGACCCGGCATAATGGGGAGTGAACAATGTCGTCCAAAATTCGTCTGTCCGTTTTGGCCCTCGCCGCCGCCCTCTTCCTTGGCGCCATCCCCGCGCAGGCCGCCAAGCTCGGACCCTATTTCCCGCTGCCGAAGTCCTTCCCGCTGTCCGGCCCCGGCAAAACCGCGCTGCTGAAGATCCAGGCCGACTGGCTGCAGAACGGCCTCGAAAACCTCCAGAAGGCGCAAAACGAGACGACGGCCGCGCTGGAGAAGGCCAAGGCCGACAACGCCAAGCCGGAGGACGTCGCCAAGCTCGAGGAAAAGCTGAAGACGCTCGACACCGACATCAAGGCGACCGAGGAAGAAATCGCCATCGAAAACAACGACACCGGGCCCAAGGAGGAACAGGCCGAGCGCAAGCGCCTGTTCATGCTGAACGTCAATCAGTGGATCAACGAACTGGGCCGTCAGGCGACCGAGCAACTCAAAATCGCGATTATGAAAGACGGCATGGAGGCGCAGGTCGCCGAGAACCAGCATGCGCGATTGTCCGAGCAGGCCGACGCGATCGAGCGGGCCAAGAACGACACGACCGTCGTGAACTGGGCGATCAGCCGCTAATTCTGGCGCGTCATACAACTAGCGCTTCGGCTCCCGTCATTGCGAGCGGAGCGAAGCAATCCAGGAGTCACGGGCGGCCCCTGGATTGCGTCGTCGCTTACGCTCCTCGCAACGACGGCGTTTTCGGCAATTTCCTATTATTCCGCGCCTTACAACGAGTCGTCCGCGTCGCCCGCGAGTTGCTGTGCGAGCCGTTCCAGCCTTGTCGCGGCGGCGTCGAAGCTTTTGGCGAGCCGCGCCTCGATCGCGGCGTCGCGGCGCTGGCCGGCGTCGATCTTTTCCCGCAACGAGGCGACCTCCGCCTCCAGCGTCTCGATCTTCGCGCGCGCGTCGGCGGCCTCGTCGGCGATCTCGATCGCCGCCATCACGATCAGGCGCAGGTCGCCGATTTCGCCGACATTTTTGCGCATCGCCGCGATTTTGCCGTCGACGGAGGCCGCCAGCTCCTCGAGCCGCTTCTCCTGGCCCTCGTCGCAGCCAAGGCGGTAGGAGCGGCCGGCGATGGTGACGATTGCGACCGCCATGATCGAGGGCCCTATTCGTCGCGCGGCGGCGCGACGCCGAGCACGGAGGCGACGCTGGCGCTGGCCCGTTCGACCCGGCGCAAAACTTCGTCGCGGGTTTTCTCCACCGTCGCGGCGCGCGCCAGGGCGGCGTCGAGATCGAGCGCCAGCCGGCCGCGGTCGTCCTGCATAACGGCGAGTTCTTCCTCAAGGTCCGCGAGCGACATTTCGTTCTCCAACCGTTGCGCGACGGCGGTCTCAAGCGCGTCGAGTCCGCGCTCGAAGCGCGCGAGGGCGGCGTCTAACCGGGGCGGGAGGCTGGCGGCGTCGGGAATTGGAGCTGACGACATCGGCGGCGAGAAACCTTGACGTTACGACGAGGCGGCGAAGGGCCGCGGGGCCGGATTCGCCCAACGGCGATTCGGCTCCCGGCGTTAAGTAGCACGAATCGGTCCGTTCCCAACGCGCGCGCAGGCCAAGTCGCCGGCTCGCGAGCGCTTCCGCCGCGTTGACAGCGTGCTCCAGATGTTATCAAAACCGTGGCGCCGACGACGCCGGAGACGGCCGCAACGTCGGAAATCGAGCCGCGCGCGCCTTCGCCGCGGCCCCTTTTCAACGGAGACTCCCATGGCTTTGAGAGTGGCGATCAACGGATTCGGACGCATCGGGCGCAACGTGCTGCGCTATATCGTCGAGTCCGGCAGGACCGACCTCGAGGTCGTGGCGATCAACGATCTCTGCCCCGTCGAGACCAACGCCCATCTGCTGCGCTACGACTCGGTGCATGGCCGCTTTCCTCACAAGGTGACGGTCGCGGGCGACACGATCGACGCCGGGCGCGGGCCGATCAAGGTCACGGCGATCAAGAACCCGGCCGAACTGCCCTATAAAGAGCTGAACGTCGACATCGCGCTGGAATGCACCGGCCTCTTCACCGCGCGCGAGAAGGCCGCGCAATTGCTCGCCGCCGGCGCCAAGCGCGTGCTCGTCTCGGCGCCGGGCGAGGGCGCCGACATCACCGTCGTCTATGGCGTCAATCACCACAAGATCACGAAAGAGCATCTCGTCGTCTCCAACGCCTCCTGCACGACGAATTGTCTCGCGCCGGTCGCCAAGGTGCTGCACGACGCCATCGGCATCGACAAGGGCATCATGACGACGATCCACTCCTATACGGGCGACCAGCCGACGCTCGACACGATGCACAAGGACCTTTATCGCGCCCGCGCGGCGGCGCTGTCGATGATCCCGACCTCGACCGGCGCGGCCAAGGCCGTGGGGCTCGTGCTGCCTGATCTGAACGGACGGCTCGACGGCTACGCCATCCGCGTGCCGACCCCCAATGTCTCGGCGGTGGATTTGAAGTTTGTCGCCAAGCGCGCGACGACGAAGGAAGAGGTCAACGAAGTCATCAAGGCGGCGGCGGAAGGGCCGCTGAAGGGCGTGCTCGACTACACGACCGAGAAGCTCGTGTCCTGCGACTTCAACCACAACCCGGCCTCCTCGACCTTCCACATGGACCAGACCAAAGTGCTCGACGGCACGCTGGTCTCGATCCTGTCGTGGTATGATAACGAATGGGGCTTTTCGGCGCGCATGACGGACACGGCCGTGGCGATCGGGAAGGTGATTTAAAAGAGGATTTCATCGAAATGACCTCCTTCAAAACCCTCGACGACGTAAACGTCAGCGGCAAGCGTGTTCTCCTGCGCGTGGATCTCAATGTGCCGATGGAGGAGGGCCGCGTCTCGGACGCGACGCGCATCGAGCGCGTGCTGCCGACGATCCGGGAGATCGCCGACAAGGGCGGCAAGGTGATCCTGCTCGCGCATTTCGGTCGCCCCAAGGGCGCGCCCAACGAGGAAGACTCGCTGCGTCCCGTCGCCGCGGCGGTCGAAGACCTGCTCGGGCGCCCGGTGGCTTTCGCCAGCGACTGCGTCGGCGCTCCGGCGGCGCAAGCGGTCGCCGCGATGAAGGACGGCGACGTTCTGCTGCTCGAAAACACCCGCTTCCATAAGGGCGAGGAGAAGAACGACCCCGCCTTTGTCGACGAACTCGCCGGGAACGGCGATATTTTCGTCAACGACGCCTTTTCGGCGGCGCATCGCGCGCACGCCTCGACCGAGGGACTCGCGCGCAAGCTGCCGGCCTTCGCCGGCCGCGCCATGCAGGCGGAGCTGGAGGCGCTGAACAAGGCGCTGGGCTCCCCGGAGCGCCCGGTGCTGGCGGTGGTCGGCGGCGCCAAGATTTCAACCAAGCTCGATCTGCTCGGCAATCTCGTCGCCAAGGTGGATTACCTCGTCATCGGCGGCGGCATGGCCAACACCTTTCTCGCCGCGCAAGGCAAGGCGGTCGGCAAGTCCCTGTGCGAGCACGATTTGCTCGAAACCGCGCGGGCGATCATGGCCAAGGCCGAGACCGCCCGCTGCCAGATCGTGCTGCCGGAGGATGTGACGGTCGCCAAAAAATTCGAGGCGCACGCGCCAGCGGTTTTCGTGACGGTCGACCATGTCGGCGCGGACGACATGATCCTCGACGTCGGCCCCAAGGCCGTCGCCCATGTCGAGAGACTGCTCGCCAAGACCAAGACGCTGGTTTGGAACGGTCCGTTCGGCGCTTTCGAACTGCCGCCCTTCGACGAGGGCACCAATGCGGTCGCGCAAACGGCCGCGCGGTTGACGCGCGAGGGCAGACTGCTCTCGGTCGCTGGCGGCGGCGACACGGTGTCGGCGCTCAACCAGGCCGGCGCGGCGGCGGATTTCACTTATGTTTCGACGGCGGGCGGGGCGTTCCTCGAATGGCTGGAGGGCAAGGCGCTGCCTGGCGTCGCGGCGCTCGCGGGGTGAGCCGCCTTAACTATTCGCCGCGCGTGGTGATGTCCAACTGGCCGACCGAGGCGTTTTAGGCGCCCGCGAAAAACTTTCCGCTCAAAGAATAGGCAGGGCCGGCGTGGCCGCGGTTCACGGTCGGCGACGTAGCCCCGTTGGCGCGTCGTGACGACAAGGAAGCGCCGCGAAATCCGCGCGCTGCCGGCGCAAGGCCGAAATAGTGTCTCGGCCTTGTCGCCGTTGTCGGAGCTTAGGTATTGAGCTGGCCGGCGACATAGCCGAAGGTGGCGCTGAGCTTGCTGCCGACCGTGGTGAAAGCGACGATCGCGGCGACCGAGATCAAGGATGCGATCAGGCCATATTCGATCGCCGTGGCGCCCAATTCGTCCTTGATGAAGCGCGAGAAGAAGTTAGCCATTACTTAGCTCCGATTGTCCGGGGTCATTTGAGTTCGCCGCCGACAGGTTTTTGCGTCGCCGAAACACCATGCAATTTGATGGAATCCTCTTAATAAGCAGTTGATAAAGCCGAAAGGTCTCCGCTTTTTTTTAGAGGAGTCTTAGGCATGGTCGAAGCGTCGCCGCCCGATAACAGGAGAAGGGCGCCGCTCCGCCGCGGGATCGCTCGCTGGCGAGGCCGAGAACGATGGCATTCGGATAATGTCGCGCATTCAAGACGCGCTCGCGCCGTTCATGCGAATTAGCCGCATTGGGTTGGATTTGCTTAACCCTTGGACACTCGGCGACGGTGGCGCCGAATAATTGGTCCTTCGCGGGGCTCGGCTTCGTGTTATAAGCAAGAAACAGGCCGCGCCGCGGCCGTGATCGCTTCTTGTATGCGTGGGTCGGCTAAATGGCGATTTCCAACAGATTGGTGATGCGGCAGGGCCAGGCCCTGGTGATGACGCCGCAATTGTTGCAGGCGATCAAACTGCTGCAATTCTCGAATATCGAGCTTTCATCGTTTCTGAGCGACGAATTGGAGCGCAATCCGCTGCTCGAAGCGGATGGAGCGGATTCGATCCCTTCGGAGCGGAGCGTCGCGCTGGAAGGCGAAACGCGCGGCGTCGGCGACGACGCGCCCGAGGCCTTCGAGGGGCCGCGCGAAGGCGATTGGGCGGGGGAAGGGCTGTCGATCGATTCGGCCAGCCTGTCGGCGGAGCTCGGCACGGAAATTTCCAACGCCTTCGAGCCGGAAGGGCCGGGCGTCTCGCCATCGGAGCCGGTCGAGGCGCTGGAAGGGGCGGGGCTTTCCGCCACCTCCTGGAATGGGGCCGCGGGCGGCGGCGGCGCGGACGGCGAGGCGCCTAATCTCGAGGCCTATGTCGCCGCGCAAAAGGGCTTGCACGAATATTTGGCCGACCAACTGGCGCTCTGTTGCGCCGGCGCGCGCCAGCGCTTCATCGGCCGGGCGATCATCGACGCCATCGACGAGACCGGCTATTTGCGCGAATCGGTCGAGGACATCGCGGACCGGCTGGGCGCGTCCGCGGCGGAGACGGCGGCGGTTCTCGCCATCGTCCAGACCCTCGACCCGTCCGGCGTCGGCGCGCGCGATCTCGCCGAATGTCTGGCGATCCAATTGCGCGAGCGCGACCGCTTCGATCCGGCGATGGAGATTTTCGTCGCCAATCTTCCGCTGGTCGCCAAGCGCGATTTCGCGCAGCTATCGAAATTGTGCGGGGTCGACGAGGAGGACATCCTCGATATGGCGGCGGAGCTGCGCCGGCTCGATCCCAAGCCCGGCCGCGCCTTTGGCGACCCGCCGACGCAGACGTTGGTCGCCGATGTGATCGTGCGCGCGGCCGGCGACGGCTCCTGGCATGTGGAGTTGAACTCCGACGCCCTGCCGCGCGTGCTGCTGAACCATACATATGCGGCGAAGGTCAGCGCCCATGCGAAGGGCGACGCCGACAAGAGCTTCATCTCCACCTGCATGCAGAACGCCAATTGGCTGCTGAAGAGCCTCGAACAGCGCCAGCGCACGATTTTGAAGGTGGCCTCGGAAATCGTGCGGCTGCAGGACGCTTTCCTCGCCCATGGCGTCGAGCATTTGCGTCCGCTTAATCTGCGCACCATCGCCGACGCGATCGGCATGCATGAGTCCACCGTCTCGCGCGTCACATCGAACAAATATATGATGACGCCGCGCGGCATGTTCGAACTCAAATATTTCTTCTCCGCCTCGATCGCGACGACGAGCGGCGCCGCCGCCCATTCCGCCGAATCCGTGCGCTTCAAGATCAAGCAGATGATCGACAGGGAGAGCGTCGACGACATTTTGTCCGATGACGCCATAGTGGCGCGGCTCAAGGCGGTCGATATAGAAATCGCCCGCCGCACCGTCGCCAAATATCGCGACAGTTTGCGTATTCCCTCCTCGGTCGACCGCCGGCGCGAAAAGATTTCCGCGCAGCGCGAACATGCATAGCCAAGCTTTGGGCATTTTGACGCGCGAGCGGGCGCCCATTGACTTCGGAGGCGGACAATCTTATCGCTGCGAGTGATTAGCGCCGCCGGAACCGCGTCGATCGGAGCGCTGTCGCGCGGAGAGCTTTTCGTTTGGCGTGATCCCGCCCTCGCGGCTGTGCGGCCCGCGTCGGTAGGAGTCGAACAGGCAGATGCGTCTTGGCCGATTAACGCGAAGAGAATTCTCCACCTAAGCCAGTCCGGCCGCGCCAAATGCGACGGACGGGGCGCGGCGCGCGTCAGGCGTGCAAGGCAAACATCCGGCTGGCGCGAAAGCCGGCGGACATGAACTCAGGACGGAAATAAAAGCATGACGTTGCGGGTTTCAGGCAAGAACATCAATATTGGCGAAGCGTTGCGCACTCATGTGACGGACAGGCTTAACGCGTTGACTGGCAAATATTTCGACGGCGCCGTCACCGGCCATGTCACGATCTCTCCCGAGGGAACGGGATTTCGCGCCGACTGCAGCCTGCACCTGACCTCGGGGATGTTGCTGCAGGCGGACGGCCGCGCGCAGGATCCCTACGCCGCCTTCGACCAATCCGCCGAACGAATCGAGAAGCGCTTGCGCCGCTACAAGAGCCGGCTGAAGAGCCATCACGATCACGACGCCGCCAAGGCCGAGACGGTGGCGAGCTATGTGCTCGAGGCGCCCGATCAGGAGCAGGAGGCGCCGGCGGAGTTCAACGCCGCGGTGATCGCCGAATCGACGACGCAATTGCGCCGCCGTTCCGTGTCACAAGCCGTGCTGGATCTCGATCTTTCCGGCGCGCCCATTTGCGTCTTTCGCCATGCGTCGACCGGACGCGTCAACGTCGTCTATCGCAGGGCGGATCAAAACATCGGCTGGATCGACACGCCGGAAGGCGCGTAGATTTGCGTCGGAACAGGCATAAATATTGCCTCAGTGACGGCGAGGGACGGATGTCCGCCCCACCGTCCGATGGAAGTGAGTGATCGCGACGCCTCGCCGCGATAACGGTACGCGGTCGTCCAGCGAACGCTGACCGTGTTATGATGATGAAGTCGTGAACGGGATTGTCGGCACATGCGGCTTACTGATTTGCTCACGCCTGAGGCGGTTATCTCCTCCCTCAAAGCCACATCGAAGAAACAGGCGCTGCTCGAACTGAGCGAAAAAGCGGCGGAACTCTCGGGGCTCGCGGCTCGGGAAATTTTCGACGCGCTTTTGCAACGCGAGCGTCTGGGGTCGACGGGAATCGGCGACGGAGTTGCGATTCCCCACGGCAAATTGATGAAGCTCAAGAACATATTTGGAATTTTCGCGCGACTCGAACGTCCTATCGACTTCGAGGCGCTGGACGGCGCTCCGGTCGATCTGATCTTCCTGCTGATCACGCCCGAAAGCTCTGGCGCGGACCATTTGAAGGCGCTCGCCTGCGCCGCGCGGGTGTTGCGCGATCCGTCCATGGTCGCGACAATCCGCGCGACCCGCGACGCTGGCGCGTTATATTCCCTGCTCGCGCAACGCTCGCAGCCCCACGCGGCCTAGGTCCGCCGCGATGGGGGGCGGCGCGCCCCGCCTCGCTCCTCTCGCGAGAAGGCGGGTTCGCTCAGCTGTTCGTAGCGCGCTTCGCCGCTCCGACATGCGAAGCGTGTCCGCCCTTGCGACCGGCTTCCGAAGCGAGCGCGTGATCCCGGGAAAAGCTGCGCTTGTCGGGATTGACGCTCTGCCCGCCCTTGCGTCCGGCCTTGGCGGCCAGTTCCGGGTTCTGCGAAAAGCTGCGCTTTTCGTCGGGAACGCTCTGCCCGCCCTTGCGCGCGATCAGCTTCTGCTTTTCCGGATCCATTGAGGCGAAGCCGCGGTTGGATTTACGTGGTTGCTGGCCTGCTGTCGTCATCGCTTCTCTCCCTGCGCGCCGACGCCGCTGCTTGTTGAGCAACGGACATGGCTCGACGCGTAGAGAATTGCCGCTTGCGCGCCTCGCCAAGACGACGCCGCTCAAGGGCGCCGACGCCTTACACATATGGATAACGCTCGCGCTAAGACAAAGTTGCGATCAATGCGAGATAAGTATCATATTTTCGTTGTTTTTCTCGCCATGCCTTGAAAAAATTGAGGTTTGCCCGACCGCTCAGGCGCGCCCGGCCGGACGCGAACGCCGATCGAAGAACAGCGCCTGGCTAATGACGGCCTTGAGCGCCTCCACGGCGAACGGCTTGGCGAGCAGAAAAGCGGGCTCGGGCGCTTCGCCGAGAAGGAAACGCTCGGGATAAGCGGTGATGAAAATCACCGGAATCGACACGGCGCCGAGGATCTCATTGACGGCCTCCAGCCCGGAGCTTCCGTCGGCGAGTTGAATGTCGGCCAAAATCAATCCGGGCGTCCCCCGCTCCATCGCATTCACCGCTTCCTTATGCGTGCGCGTCAGCGCGACGACGTGATGGCCGAGTTCCTCCACCACCTCGCGCAGATCGTCCGCGATCAGCGGCTCGTCCTCGATAATCAGCACGTCGGTCGCGATCTGATTGGAGATTTCGCTGTTGGCGGCCTCGATCAGCACGCTCGCCTCCCGCGCGGAGACGTCGAGCGTGCGCGCCACTTCATCGACGTCGAATCCTTCTAGCGCGTTGAGCAGAAATGCGATGCGCGGCCGGATCGAGATCGCGTCGAGATTGCGCCTCGCGCCCTGATCGAGATCGCCGGGCTCGTTCGAATCCGTGTGGGCGTTAATCGGCGCCGCCGCCCAAATATCGAGTAGAAGCCTGTACAGAACGATCTTTGTGTTGTCGCCAGGGCGCAGCCGCGATTTGCCGGATTTCTCGTTCTGATCCGCGACGAGCGTTTCCAGCGCCGCCAGGGCGTAGGCGTCTCCCCCCGCGCGGCTGCCGGTCAGCGCGCGCGAGAACCGCCGCAAATAGGGAATGTAACGCCCAACTTCCTGTGATATGGACATTCCACACGCTCCAGAGCGCCTTTACCGAGAGCCGCTAACGCCTTCCGCGACAAAAGGCCCGCTTTTTTATTTGGAACCAATCGCTTGGACTTGCGTTCACTCCAAGTCGGCTTCGCCAGTATAACGCGACGGCGGGCCGCGGCTAGAAAAAATGATGCGCCTTAGCTACGAGGAGCCCATGGTTAATAAAACACGCAACAATCCCTCAAGAAGCATCGTCGTAGGTCCGGGCCATAAAGAACAATCCGCCGACAACGATCTCTTGGGAAAGGTTTTCGTGCGTAGGGAGAGTGGTCGCCGCCAGAATTTGGCGCTGATGGAACGAACCGGCTCCGCTAAATTCTCGGATTATAGCGAGGGCGTCCCGCCCCGGGCCGCCGCGGGGAGCCTGCTCGGGGAGCATATTGGTAAAGAGTTGCGTGGGCTTTACGCCGAGGTGGTCGCCCAGCCGGTGCCGGATCGATTCCTCGAGCTCTTGAACAAGCTGGAAGCCGGGGCGATATGTTTGGAGGAAGGAACTCCAAAGCCCGAGGAGATGGATTGACGAAGGAAGAGGGTTCCAGCGGAACGGGGATGAAAGCGGATCTCGTTTCCGCCATCCCCGCTTTGCGGGCATTCGCGGTTTCGTTATGCGGAAACTCCGATCGGGCGGATGACCTCGTCCAGGAAACCCTGGTCAAGGCGTGGGTGGGAATGAGCTCCTTCACGGAGGGCACCAATTTCACCGCTTGGCTCTTCACGATTTTGCGAAACATACATTACAGCGACTACCGCAAGCGACGGCGCGAGACGGCCGACCCCGACGGTCTGATGGCGGCGCGCATGGTTACGCCGGCCGCGCAGCCCGGGCACATGGATTTCCTCGATTTTCACGCGGCGTTGCAAAAACTGCCGCTCGATCAGCGCGAGGCGCTCATTCTGATTGGCGCGTCGGGACTTTCCTACGACGAGGCGGCGGCGATCTGCGGTTGCGCGGCGGGCACGATGAAAAGCCGCGTCAACCGCGCGCGCAATCGGCTCGCGGAACTGCTGGCGCTGGACGTGGCGCGCGTCGGAGAGAGCGACTTCGCCAAGGCCCGCGCCGACGTCGATTGAAGCGCGGCGCGAAATGCCGCATATATTTTGCTCGCAACTTCACCCCTTCAATGTTTCGCGAGCATGAAGCCGATGACGACCGACGACTACCGTTTAGAGCGCGACTCCTTTGGCGACATCGCCGTTCCCGCGAGCGCCTATTGGGGCGCCCAGACCCAGCGCTCGCTGGAGAATTTCCCCATCGGCGGACAGCGCATGCCGATCCAGGTCATTCACGCGCTGGCGCGGGTCAAGCGCGCCGCCGCGCAAGTGAACGCGGCCAAGGGGCTGATCAAACCGGATATCGCGCGGGCCATCGTCACGGCGGCCGACGAGGTGATCGACGGCAAGCTCGACGATCAGTTCCCGCTGGTCGTCTGGCAGACGGGCTCGGGCACGCAGTCCAACATGAACGTCAACGAGGTGATCGCCAACCGCGCCAACGAAAGGCTCGGGGGCCCGCGCGGCGCCAAGGAGCCCGTGCACCCCAACGATCACGTCAATTACGGCCAGTCGTCGAACGATTGCTTTCCGACCGCGATCCATATCGCCGGCGCGCTGGCGCTCTCGAACAAGCTGCTGCCCTCGGTGTGGCGGCTGCACGCGGCGCTGGACGCCAAGTCCAAGGCCTTCGACAAGATCGTGAAAATTGGCCGCACCCATTTGCAGGACGCGACGCCGGTGACGCTCGGCCAGGAATTTTCCGGCTATGCCGCGCAAGCGGGCTACGCCGCCGCGCGGCTGGAAAAGGTTCTGCCCGATCTGCTGGCGCTGGCGCAGGGCGGCACGGCGGTCGGCACCGGCCTCAATACGGCGGTGGGCTTCGCCGAGGAGGTCGCCGCCGATATCGCGGAGCAGACGGGCCTGCCTTTCGTCACCGCGCCTAATAAATTCGAGGCGCTGGCCGCGCATGACGCGATTGTCTTCGCGCATGGCGCGATCAATGCGCTGGCGACCGGACTCTATAAGATCGCCAGCGACATCAGGCTGATGGGCTGTGGCCCGCGCGCCGGTTTCTCCGAGCTGAAACTGCCGGAGAACGAGCCGGGATCCTCGATCATGCCGGGCAAGGTCAATCCGACCCAGGTCGAGGCGATCACGATGATCTGCGCGCGTGTGTTTGGCAATCATGCGACGATCAGCTTTTCGGCGACGCAGGGCCATCTCGAACTGAATGTGATGAAGCCGGTGATCGCCTTCGCGCTGCTGGAGTCGATCGATCTCTTGGCCGAAGGAATCGACAGTTTCGTGCTGCGCTGCCTCGACGGGATCGAGCCCGACACCGCCAATATCGCGCGCTTCCTGGAGCGGTCGCTGATGCTGGTGACGGCGCTGGCGCCCAAGATCGGCTATGACGCGGCGAGCAAAATCGCCCGCGCCGCGCATAAAAACGGCACGAGCCTGAAGGAAGAGGCGCTGGCCAGCGGCAAGGTGACGGAAGCCGAATTCGACGCCATCGTGCGGCCGGAGAAGATGCTGGCGCCGGAGGCGTGAAAAAGGCGTCCCCTCCCGCCATACGCGCGGAGGGGACGCCCTTGCGACGCGATCCCGCGGAAAGACCCTACGCCTTCCAGATGCGACACCAGCCATTGGCGCTGATTTCACCCGACACCGACTTACAGGCGTTCGGGGAGACGAACAGCTTGCAGTTGGCGCAGTTCTGATCGCCCTTGGGCGACGGATGGTAGCCCACCGACCCAGGCGACGCCTTGGCGGCATGCGCCGCGCTCACGCCCAATCCCAAGAAAGACAACCCCGCGAAGGCGCCCTGCAAAAGCCTGCGCCGGTTCGCTTCGAAACCCATATCGCGCTTGTCCATCATTAGATGTCCTCCAAAAATTCACCGCATGCGAATGCTGCATCGCGATTACTTACAAAACTACCATAATATCCGATCCGACGCGCCATTATGACTTGCGGCAAAAAGCCACGGTCGAGCTAGGCAGACATCGGTTATACTGTTACACGATTCGAGTAGATCAGGGCGAGCGCTCGGCGTTGTGTTGGCGCGAGCCGGCGATTTATTTTGTTCGCACATGCGAATGAGCGCGAAATATCAATCGAAAGGGCTCGAGCCTTTTTGTTTTGGCGCGTCTTATTTCGTGTGGACCGACGCCGGTTTCTTTCGAACGCGCGACGTTGTGACGCAAACCCACGCGGGGCCGGTAGCGTTCAAGTTAAGAAGCAGTTAACCACGCTTGTTGCACAACTTATTGGCGACAAAAGAGAAGTTGGAGGATGCCATGACCGATGCGAGTTTCCACGGGCGGGAATCGAATATCCCGGCGCTTCTCGTCTTCGGCGTAGTGGGCCTCATGGGCGCGGTCACGCTGGGCTTGGCTTTCGCGCCCCGTTCGGCCGAAGCCATTCCAAGCTTCGCCCGGCAGACCGGCCAGCCCTGCGCCACCTGTCACACGGCCTTTCCGGAGCTGACTCCCTTCGGTCGCCGCTTCAAGCTCGGCGGCTATACGATGGGCGGCGGCATGTCGATCGAAGAGGCGCCGCCGATCGCCGCAATGCTGCTGCCGACCTTCACCAAGACCAAGGTGCAACAGGATTCGCCGCCGACAAACGCCGACGGCTATCCGATCGCCCATACGAACGACAATTTCGTCATGCAACAGGTGAGCCTGTTCTATGGCGGCCAGATCTACGGCAATCTCGGCGCCTTCGTGCAGGGAACCTACGACAAGGCGGCTCAGCACACTTTTCTCGACAACACGGACATTCGTTACGCCGACACGACGCAGATCGGCGGGATCGACGTGCTCTATGGGCTCGACGTCAACAATGGTCCGACCGTCCAGGACGTCTGGAACACCACGCCGGCCTGGGGCTTCCCCTATGTCGCCTCGACCTTGGCGCCAGCGTTCGCGCCGCCAGGAACGCAGATCGAGGGCGGTTTCAGCGGCCGCAGCGTCGGCACGGGCGCCTATGTGTTCCTCAAGGACATGCTTTATCTCGAAGCTTCGGCCTATAACAATCTGTCCAAGGGCGAGTTGAACGCCATCGGCCAGCCCTGCGCCAATAATTCCGATTATGTGCAGAATGTGCAGGCCTGGGCGGCGCAGATACTATCCGCCGAACCAGCCCTATAGCATTGCCTGCCCCTCCAATTCGCTCGCCAGCGCCTCGCCTTACTGGCGCGTCGCGTTGGAGCCCAGTTGGGGCGATCATACGCTGATGATCGGCGCGTTCGGCTTCTATCCGCAAGTGCTGCCCGGCCGGGTGATGGGCTATGGCGTCGACTCATACCGAGACATCGGCTTCGACGCGCAATATCAGTATATAAACGATGTCCATGCGCTGACGCTGAAGGTCTCGCGCATCAGCGAGACGCAAAATCTCCAGGCGACATTCGCGCAGGGCGTCGCCGGCCAGGCGATCAACGCCTTGGGAATCGTCAATGCGTTCGGATTGCCGCCGGTCACCGGCAACGCCTCGTCGAACCCGACAAATTCGCTGACGAGCTTCAAGGCCTCGGCGGCCTATGTCTGGGATCATACGATCAGCGGCACGGTCGGCTATTTCAGCGTGCGCGGAACGGCGGACGGCACGCTGTACGGCAACGCTCTTCTGGGCCTGTCCGGTCCCTCCGCCTATGGCTCGCCGGACGGCAAGGGGCTGATCTTCGACATCGCCTATATGCCCTTCAGCAAGGGTAGTCCGGGCCTCTATCCCTGGGCCAACGCCAAGATCGGCCTGTCCTACACGCATTACCTTCAGCTCTATGGCGGGACGACCAATTTCGACGGGCTCGGAACCTATTACAACGGCAGCAGCTGGCGCTCGCACACGGCGACCGACAACGACACGCTGTTCCTCTATACCTGGATCGCGTTCTAAACATCGACCGGCGCCTCGATCAAAGTCGAGGCGCCGTCGCGCTCAAAACGGCGCGCCGTCGAGCCTTCCCATGCGGCCTTCCACATAGTCCGAATAGGCTTGTTCGATCGCCTCGGTCGAATTGAACACGTAGGGGCCGCGAAACACCAGCGGGCGCGGCGCGCGCTCGCCGCCGAGCAGCAGCACATCCGCCGGCGTCGCGCCGGGATTCTCCAGCGTCACCGAGGGCGCCGGACGCAGCAACGCCAGTTCGGCGCGTGACACAACCTCGCCGCCGATGGCGGCCGCGCCCGCCAGCACATAGACCGCCATTTCGTGCGACGGCTCCAGCGGCAGCGTCAGAGAGGCGCCGGGCGCCAGCGCAATGTGGATGAGTTGGGCCGGTCCTTGCAGCCGGATCGGCCCCGGCTCCCCGAAATACAGCGGCAATTCCCCGCTGAGCAGTTTGATATGCGCGCCGGGCAGGGCGATTTGCGGCACGTTGTCCGCCGCGACCGAACCATAGCGCGGCGGCTGATCGTCGAAGGCGGCGGGCTGACGCGTCCACAACTGCACGGTGTTCATCAGCCCATCGGCGCCGCCGCGCAGTATTTCCGCGTGAAGCATGCCGCGCCCCGAACTGATCCATTGCGCGCCGCCGGCCGCGATCGTGCCCGCGTTGCCGAAGGAATCGCGGTGATCGTTCTCGCCGGACAGTAGATAGGAAATCACCTCTATCCCGGCGTGCGGATGCGCCGGCACGCCTTCTGGCGGCGGCGTGCCCGGACCGAACTGATCCAGAAATACAAAAGGTCCAACCGCCTCGAGCGCGGGCGTCGGCAGAGAGCGGAGAACCGCCACGCCGGCGCCGACGCTCGCTTGCGAGGGCGCGATCTTGAGCGCGATGGTCTTGTCCGCGACGTCGGTTATCGTCATAATTGGTCTCCACCAGTCATCGCGGGAAACATAGGGCGCACCGCGCGGCGGCGCCACCGGACCCGCGGCGCTTCGTCCGAGTTGGGGCTTTACGGCGTCGCGGTCGCGTCTTCCCGGGTCGCCGCCAGTTTATCTTTCGCGATATGCGAGCGGAAATCCTTTTTCCACAGCGTCGACCAGTCCATGCGCGAGGCGATGTCGCAGCCCGCGGGCTCGTTGATCACGACCATCATGCTGTCGAGTTCGTATGACGAGAGGCCCAATAATTCGAGCGCGCGTTGTTCGAGGTGCTCGATGAACATGCCGCGGCTGTCCTCCCGTTGCGTGATCAGCCCGAGATAGGCGAAGAATCGAGCGTCGCCGGCGGCGCCAACATGATCGAAAAGCGTTCTCGCCTGGAAATTGCGGGAAGTGGGAGCGACTTGAAGCGGACGGCCGCAAGATGGCGTGTCGAAAACCATCGGCTTGAGAAGCTCGCCGTCGGCGTCGATCGTTCCCTTGAAGGAAAAGCCTCGGCTAGCCATGAAATTCATGACCGCTTCGTCGATATGCACGTTCTCCCCGACTTCGTTTTGCGAAGTCGCCTTTATCGCGGCCGAGCACAGCAGCAACGCCAGCAAGAGTCCCCGGACAAGCCAGTTATTCATGCTTCGCGCCGTCGATTGAAGTCCCCCACGCGCAGATCGCCGCGATAATGAACGACGCGGTCACGGCGAATATCTGGGCTCCGGCGCCATCGTGCCAAAAGGCGAAGCTCTCGCGACCGAGCGAAATCGCATAAAGGCGCGCCGCGTTGAGCGCGATCATCGCGAGACAGGCCGCGGCGCCGAACTTGAAATCCGACCTGATGAATGTCGGCCGGTGCAGTTTCGTCAAGGAAATCCAGCAAAGCGCCGCGAGCGAAATATTGTGGAAGGAAGAACAGTCGTTATAAATTCCGACCGTGAAACCTTGGGTCGAAATGACGTTTTCATGCCAGTCGAAACCGCCCCGCGTCAGTTTGAGGGCGACGCCCACGAGCGCGGCGTCGGCGCGCAGAAGATAGACGGTGAACAGACTAAATAAGGTTGGGCCCCAAAGGGATTGCACGGACAGAGCCCCGAGGACCGCGGCTCCCGCGCGGCCGTTCGATCCTTTTTCGTTCCCCGCGTAGATATAGAGGGCCGCGAGAGTCGCCGCGATCCAGGTCGCCTTGCCGCTCGGCAGAAGATCGATCGCGCCGACAACGCCCGCCGCCCAAAAGTCTCGCCTCGACGCGGGGGCGGACGATGTTTGAAGATAGAGCAATCGCAGAACCGCGAACCAGCCGAGTATCTGGAATGCGCCGATACTCTCGAGGCTAAGGGCCGTCGTGCCGCCATGCGTCATGCTTTGGGCGAAGGCCGAGGCGCAGAGAATCGACGCAAGCCAGACGAAAAGCTCTCGCCGCGAAAAGCGGGCGCCGGCGGCGGCGATCGAGGCCATTCGGGTTGCATCCTCGAACATATGCATCGATCCCATGGCCTGCGCTTGAACTCGAACTTTTATTTCTTTTTCTTCTTCAGCAAGCGAGCTCCAAACAACGCGCCGCCGACGGCGACCGCGGCGGGAATTCCCAAGCCCAACAGCGGCGCCGGGCCCGCGCAAGCGGGATCATTAGCGCATGGCGGGCACTTCTTCGCCCATGCCGGCGCCGCAGCCATGACCAAACAAATCGCTCCGAGCATTGCACGCATATTGAACTCTCCTTCACCGCACTCGTACCGCATCCAACCTCGTATACAATCAACCCAAAAAAGTAAACATCTCGCCAACTCGAGATGGGCCAATAAATCGCTTGCGCTTTTTCGCTACTTAAGCGGAGCTCATTTGCCGTATTGCGGAGAAAATACGTAAAGCAATACATCAAGATATGTCGTCGCCGATCGCGTTTTAGCCTCTCGAAGCGCCGTTGTGCGATCTCTTTAAAAAGGCCTGATCGCGAAAATTTTCCGATGGCCTGTCAAGAGCCTCCCGAGCGGCGGGTTGGGGCGCCTAATCTTGGATTGGGCGCGCGCCTAACTCGAACGCTGACTTTTTCTTTAGGAAGCGCGCTCCAAACAACGCGCCGCCGACGGCGACCGCGGCGGGAATCCCCAAGCCCAACAGCGGCGCCGGGCCTCTACAGATGGCGCACGGCGCACCGGCGCCGCCCATGCCGGCGCCGTCACGAGGACGAAACAAACCGCTCCAAGAATCGCACGCATATCGAACTCTCCTTCGACTGCGCTTGCTCGCGCCGCGTTTTAGCTCGTCTACAATCAAGCCTTAAACGTAAACATTGCGCCATCACGAGATGGCGACGGACCCGCTTGCGCCTCAATTTGTGAAACTAAGTTAATTTTGTCGCAGTATCGCGCGGATTGAACATCAGCTTTTGTCGTATTTTGTTACAAAGCAATTCATCAAGTAAGTCTTCGCCGGCATTGGCGATCGAGTCCCTGGCTTGATCAAGACGAAATGTCGCCGGCGCGTCCCCGACGCGCTACCGGCTCCGCTGAGCGGATAGGCGAAGGACATCATTCCTGAAAACCCTGGCCATCGCGCGCCGGCGTCGAAACGCTTCGCCATAGGCGTTGTCGAAGCGCGCGACGCTTGGCGGTGGTCCTTGCGTCGCGGCTTCGCGCGTCTGGCGGACGCTAGAAACAGTGATTGGCCTTGAGCTCAATCACCCAGGCGCCGCAGTCCCCGTGACGCCCCGGTCCCGACTGCTCTCTCACGCAGTTGTTGTAATTATTTTCGATCGCGGCGCAGAGCGCGACCTTGGGATCGGCGACCGGAGGCGGCGCGCCCCCGCCGCGCTCGCCCTGGTATTCACCCCGTTCGCGTTCCTCGTGCTCTTCATGCCGCATGTGCCGCAGACGTTCGCAGGCGCGCTCGTCCCCGTTTTCGCAAGCCTCGCGCAATTCATGCATATATTCACGCCGGTCGCCCTCCTCCTGCGCGCGCGCGAGCGGAGCGGAGATCGCGAGAGCCAGTCCGGCGATGAGCAATAGCTTCGTTTTCATAGCTTCGTTTCCCGAAGTTGGATGAGGCGAGGGCCTCCGACGACTGGCGCGGAGCGGTGCTTAGTATCCCGATTGTCCGTTAAGCGATAGCGCGCGGCCAAATCGATCCATTTCCTGGAACGCGGCGCGGCGACCCTGGGGTCGCGGCGCTCCTCGACCCGCTCGGCCTTCGTCCGTCAAGGGGGAGAGTCGCATCGCCGGCGCGAAAATTCGCGCCTCGCCCGCGGCGCCAGCGGCATCGGCGAGCGTGCGCCGCGTTGCATATTCGGGCTATAATGCGGCGCAAACATAGGAGGCGCGCCGGTGGGCGATTGGAATTCAGAACTTTATATGAAATTCGAGAGTGAGCGGACGCGGGCCGCGCGCGATCTTCTCGCTCAAGTTTCAGACATTAAGCCAAAAACCGTGTTCGATCTCGGCTCCGGCCCCGGCAACAGCACGCAACTTCTGGTGGAAGCTTTTCCGGACGCGAAAGTCGTCGGCATCGACGATTCGCCAAACATGCTGGAGGTGGCGCGCGCGCGCGTTCCGGGCGCGCGATTCATCGAGGAAGACATCGAGCACTGGCGCCCGAGCGAACCGGCCGACCTCATCTTCGCCAATGCGACGCTGCATTTCGCGCTGGATCATTACGGGCTGATCAAGCGTCTCGCGGGCTTCCTCGCCAAGGGCGGCTGTCTCGCCGCGCAAATGCCCAACAATATGCAGGAGGTTTCGCACGCGCTGATGCGGATGATCGCGGCGGACGGCCCCTGGTCCGACCGGCTGGTGCCGATCGCCAAGACCAGAGCCGTGATCGGACCGCTCGACGAATATTACCGGCTGCTGCGGCCGCTCTGCTCGCGGCTGGACATTTGGCAGACCACCTATATCCACACGATCGACGGCGTGGACCGTATCGTCGAATGGTTCGAGGGGTCGGAACTGCGCCCGTTCCTGAAGCCGCTGTCCGAGCAAGAGCGCGAGACCTTTCTCGCGCGCTATCGCGAAGGGCTCACGCAATCCTATGCGCCGCAGCCGGATGGAACGGTTCTGCTGCCCTATCCGCGCCTGTTCATGGTCGCGCAAAAGTAGAAGGCCGATATATGACCGTCACCATTTATCACAACCCCGCCTGCGGAACTTCCCGCAACACGCTGGCGATGATTCGCCAGAGCGGCGTCGAGCCCGTCGTCGTCGAATATTTGAAAAACCCGCCGACGCCGGCGAGGCTGGTCGAACTGCTGCGCGAAATGGGAATTTCCGCGCGCGAACTGCTGCGGCAGAGGGGGACGCCCTACGCCGAGCTCGGCCTCGCCGATCCCAAATGGAGCGAGGACGAACTGATCGGCTTCATGCTCAAGCACCCCATTCTGATCGAGCGGCCGATCGTCGAGACGCCCAAGGGCGCGCGGCTGTGCCGGCCAGCGGAGAAGGTGCTGGAGATTCTTTAGCCGCGCGCGCCGAACGCCTCGCCTGATCGTCGCGGCACATCGAAGGTTCGCGGGCCGCCTTTGCAAGCGGAACCCGCGCGAAACGAAAAAATCCAGCGCCAGCCGGCCTGTAAGCCGGGTTCTGTATGGCGGCGCGGGGTTTCCCCCGTTCCGCGCGATGACCATTCCTCTGGGACGGCTGTCGCCAGCCGCCTCATGCGACCAACCCGGGCGACGGCCCGGAGACAGGATGAAGGCTTTCGCCTTCTGTCGCCCCTATTCGGTCTTGCTCCCGGCGGGGCTTGCCATGCCTCCCGCGTTGCCGCGCGAGCGGTGCGCTCTTACCGCACCCTTTCACCCTTACCGCGATGAACGCGGCGGTTTGCTTTCTGTGGCGCTTTCCCTGGGGTCGCCCCCGCCGGACGTTATCCGGCGCCGTGTCTCCGTGGAGCCCGGACTTTCCTCTGCCGTGAAGCAGCGGTCATCCGGCCGGCTGGCGGCTAGAGGCGTAGGCGCGCGGGGCGGCAAGGTCAAGCGCCGCGTGCTTGCCCGCGCATCCTTGCCCGCGCGGCCTGGCTTTCGCGGCAAAATGTCGTCGCCCGGGGGTCAAGCCCATTGTCACGCAGCCGCAAAGCACTAGATTGAATGAGCGTTAAACACTGGGAGGGAAAACATGATTACTCGTATTTCGCGCCTGGCCCCGTCGCTCGCTCTCGCCCTCGCGCTTGCGGCGGGGCCGGCGCTTGCTCAAACCGACGATCTGGCGATGGCCATCAGCGAGACGCAAAAGGCTATCCACTATGGCGCCGAAGTCGCTCACTCATCGTCTTTCGTGCAGCACACCGACAACGCCATCGACCACGCGATGATGGCGCAAAAGGCCAAACCCAACAAACATATCAAGGCCGCGATCGCCGATCTGCGCAAAGGCAAAAGGATCGCCGACGGCACCCATTGGGCGAGCATCCTGCGCAGGGGCGCGAAACAAACGCAAAAGGCTCTGAAGGAACTCCAGGCGGCGCAGTAATCGCCGAGGCGAACTACGAACGGCTGGCGGTAAAATCTCCACGATTTCGCCGCCGACCGCTTGCCTGGCTCCGCGGCGCCTTCGCTTTCCTCGAACCCTCGGGTCTTTCCGTTTCTGATTGAAGCGGAAAGGCTCGAAGGCGCTATGAACGCAGCGCGCGCCGCGCCTCAAATCCCCATCGATTGCGCGACGGACGGCGACCGTTCAGGGCATTTCGTCGCGCGACAATTCGCGCGGAATTTGCGACGCGAGCGGGAGATATAGTTTTACCGAATTCAGTCGGGCCGGCGCGGGAGCGCGGCCGTGAAAACGGGAGGGGCAGGGCATGGAGTGTCCAAACAAATGCGCCAGCGTCGACGTTAAGCCCGCACACCATGTTGCATCGGCGTGGCGCGCTCGGTTTCCTGGCGCTCGCGGCCTCGATGCTGGGCTTTTCCAGCCTCGCCCGCGCGGTCGAAAAGCTGGGCATGGTCGACGTGGACTATCAGCATTCGCCGAAGGGCAAGCAACGCTGCGACAATTGCCGCGTCTGGGATCCGCCGAACCACTGTCTTTCGGTCGATGGCGAGATCAGCCCGTCCGGCTGGTGTCTGATCTGGCGGCCGCAATACAATTCGCAATACGCCAAGGTCGACGCCGACGGCAAGCTGACGCAAGGCGACGTTGCCTATCAGGGCAAGCCCAAGGGCAATCAGCGCTGCGACAGTTGCCGCGTCTTCGTCGCGCCCGACGGCTGCAATTCCGTGCAGGGCAAGGTCAGTCCGGCGGGCTGGTGCAACATCTGGCGCAAGGCGTAACCTTCACATGAGCGCCTTCGCGAGCGCCGCGGGCTCGTCGGAGCCGATTTGCAACGTGCTCCCATTGCTCAAGGCGAGTTCGACCGCGTCGAGCCCGCCGACATTATAGAGCCAGCCGCGCGGCGTCAGATGGATGCCCCAGCCATACCACCAGGGGTTGCGCACGGGCGTCGCGCCCATGATCGCCTCGCGCTCGATGCTTTTGCGCAACAGGCCCGGGCCGAAGAACCAAATCAGCCGCGTCGGCGTGACCTCGACCGTCAGCGAGGAGAACGCCCAGCCGGTCGCGGCGAGAAGCGCCGCCAAGGGGACGAAAGGGACTGCCCGCCGCGCCGCGAACCCGATGGCGAGAAGCCCGATCGCGGGCAAAATCAACCCCCAGCGCAACGCCGCGCCGGTCTGCGTGTGATGATAAAAGGCCCTCATCCGCCCGTCTCCCGCATCGACTGGCGCGCCGCCGGATTCCGCGCGCCGGCCGGGCCGTATGACACACGAAATTGAAGCGAAAGGTCAATGGCGTCCGGCGGCGTCGCGGAATGTCGTCACAAGCATGTTGCGGAGCAGCGCTAGCCGCCTTATGGGTATCGCGCGAGCCGGGGCGACCCCGGCGAAGCTTGGGGCGTCGCCAAGTGGTAAGGCAGCGGATTTTGATTCCGCCATACGGAGGTTCGAATCCTCCCGCCCCAGCCAGGCATTCCGCGCTTGCGGAGACTTTCTCCGATTTTCATGGAAGGGACGCGAAGTCAGCGGCTTGCGTCGCCTAGGGCTGTCTCCGCGCCGCCTTTCCCGGTTGGCGTGGTTCGGGCTCGTGGGATTGCCGCGATCGTCGGAGGTCAGCAAGATCGCCGAAGTTAAGAAGGGTGCATTATTCTCGCGGTCCGCCAGAAAAAGGGCGATTTAGACACGCCGAGCACGCGCCGAAGAATCGATTGTTGTTTCGTCCATTTGAAAACCAGCTCGATTTGCGCGGAAATTCGCATCGTTTGTTGGCGTCCGCCGGCGCACAGGGCGCGAAAGACTGCGCGGTAAAGCTTGAACGCTTGGGCGTTCAAACATTCACTGGATACGTCAGTTGCGCGGAACGCCAAAGAGGCGGATGTCGTCCTTTCGCTCGCCCCACCGCACGCGCTTAGCGCCAGGAGCGCTCTTTCAATCACGGTTTCGGAAATCCAGTTTGATGGGCCGCTCGCGACGGTCGAATTGGCTCTTGAGGGGGGTGGGCGACTGTTCGCCACCGTGACCAGGGGCGCGCTAAACGAACTCGATCTCAAGCCTGGATCACAGGTCTTTGCCTTGTTCAAGACCGCGGCTCTCCACAAGCGCGGCATTGGCGGCGTCCCGGCTCACGTTTCCGACAATAGCGCCGCGGATCTCTCTTAACTTTCTAAATTGACGACGAGCGACTTTCAGTCGGGACGCCGGCGCCTTGGCTGAGAGCGACTTGGCGCGGGGCAGCGTGACTGTTGCTCGTATGCAACAGCTTCAAGATAATGCATCTTCGCTAATTTTTTGGGCTTGAACGATCTACTTTGGCATGAAAATATATTTAATGTATATAGACTAATCGCATCTCCGGCTTTCATGCGACTAAACATCTAGTCACACTAAACATCTGGTCGCATAGTAAAAAGCGCCTCTCTCCCCTGACTGCTTGAATGCTCCCGTTTTGGGTAGCGGACGCCTTACTTCGAAAGTTTGCTTCAAGCTCATGGTCGAGCGCCCCAAGCCGAACGCGCTTCCGAGGCCAGAGCTAAATATGCACACTGATATTTAGATTACACTTGTTTGAATAACGTTTCGTGATATGTGCGTACACTCAAAGGAACCGGTGCATGAATGTATGCGATAACATACGACAACAACAAGCCCCGGTTCCGAGGCATAACGTTAGTCTGGCGAGCTGCTCACGAAAGAAATCTTCGGGCGAAAGAAAGGCGCTTGCGATCGCGACGGCGATCACCTTGATTTCTTCGGCCACGGCGTTCGGCGCGGACGATACGGCGGAGCAAATTCGACTATTGAAGGCGCGTTTGGATGCAACCGACGCGGAGGTTCGCTCGCTCAGGAACCAATTGAAGAAATACGAGGGAAAAAGCGCAAAGACGGAACGGGAATTAAAGGAAGTCAGCAAGCGGACGCCGACCAAAAAAGCGCAATCCGCCGCCGCGCAAAGTGGAGGATCTGATAAGCCCGCCACCACTCCGCCTTTGCCATTCTTCATTTCCCTATCCCGCGGCCTCAAAATCGAATCGGCCGACAAAACGACCAGCTTCAAGATTGGCGGGCGATTGTATGTGGATGGCGGCGTCTCAAGCATGCCGGAGAGAGGTTACTCCAGCTTGGCTAATATCCGTCAGGCGCGTCTCGAAGTCGAAGGCAGAGTGTTCAGCTATTGGCAGTATAAGCTTCAATACGAGTTCGCGGCGGGCAACACCGCGACGGTCGGCGCGCTTGGCGGGGTAAGAGAGCTAGTGTGCACCCGATGATCACCGCCTTTTGGAACGGCGCTTTCCATAGGACACTGTGACTATCCCTGGTGTTAGCCACAGTGCCATAAATCGCATCGAAGTCATCACATCCGTCGAGAGGCGCCGGCGCTGGTCGCGGGCGGAGAAGGAACGTTGGGTCGGGGCTCTGGAAGAGCCTGGAGCGGTGGCTGCGGAAATCGCGCGCGCGGCCGGGGTCGATCGGAGCCTCTTGTATCGCTGGCGTCAGCAATTGGCGGCGTCGCGCGAAGCCCTTTGTTTCGTTCCGGTGGCGATTGCCGACGCCGCGCCGGAGCGTGTGGCGGAGCTGTCGCCGTCATCCGCGATCACGATCGAATTTTCTGGCGGTGTTCGCTTGAAGGTCGAGGGCGCGCCCGACGTGGGAACACTGACGCGCGTCATCGACGCGCTGTCGCGTGCGGAGCGTCGGCGATGATCGCCTTTGCGAGCGGCGTGCGCGTTTGGCTGGCGACTGGCCACACCGACATGCGCAAGGGCTTCGACAGCCTGGCTCTGCTGGTTCAGGAGACGCTGAAGCGCGATCCGCACGCGGGCGATCTCTATGTATTCAGAGGACGCCGCGGCGACCGCGTGAAACTGATCTGGCACGACGGGCAAGGCGCCTGTCTGTTCACGAAGCGATTGGAGCGCGGTCGTTTTTTATGGCCTTCGGCGGCGGATGGCGTGGTGACGATTTCGGCGGCGCAACTCTCGTATTTGTTGGAGGGGATCGATTGGCGAATGCCGCAGAAAACATGGCGTCCGAAGGCTGCCGGATGATGTGAAAAATCGCATTCCGTTTGTTGATTTCGCGTGATCGTTCATCGTCGATATGTTCTACTTCGCAGCGTGACGACGTGCTTCGAAAATCTCCCGGGCGACCTCGCCGGCGCGCATGCGATGATCCTCGCGCAACGCGAGATGTTGATCGTGGCGACGAGCGAAGCGAAAATCCGCGCCCTGGAGATCGAGCGGCTGAAGCTGATGCTCGCCAAGGCGCGTCGCGAGATGTTCGGTCAGTCCTCGGAACGTGGCAAGCTGCTCGTCGAGCAGCTCGAACTGGCGATCGAAGATCTCGAAGAGACGCAGGCCGAGGAAGAGGCCAAGGCCGAGAACGCCGCGCCCGGCGCGAGCAAGGACAGGCGCAGCCGCGCGCCGCGCGGACCGCGCAAGCTGCCCGACAATCTGCCCGTCGAGCGCGTCGTCGAGCCCGCGCCTTGCGCCTGCGCCAAGTGCGGCGGCGTCAGACTGCGCAAGCTCGGCGAGGAAGTGTCGAAGACGCTGGAATGCGATCCGCGCCGCTGGAAAATCGTCGAACATGTGCGCGAAAAGTTCACCTGCCGGGATTGCGAGTCGATCACCGAGCCGCCGGCGCCGTCTCGCCCAATTCCGCGCGGCCTCGCCGGGCCGAGCCTGCTCGCCATGGTTTTGTCGGCGAAGTTCCTGCTGCATCTGCCGCTCAACCGGCAGAGCGCCGCCTATGCGCGAGAAGGCGTCGAGATCGACGTGTCGACGCTGGCCGATTGGGTTGGAGCCTGCGTCGTCGCGCTCGATCCGATCGTGCAATTGATCCGCGCTCACGTGCTCGCCGCCGAGCGCATTCATGCCGACGATACGACCGTGCCGGTGCTGGCGAAGCAGAAAACCAGGACGGGCCGCATCTGGGTCTATCTGCGCGACGATCGGCCCTTTGGCGGCAAGGAGCCGCCGGCGGCCTTCTTCGAATATTCGCGCTCGCGCCACGGCGAATATCCCAGCGAACATCTTCGCGGTTGGGCCGGCGTGATGCAGGCCGACGCCTTCGCCGGCTTCAACGAACTTTACGACGGCGCCCGCAAACCGGGGCCGATCGTCGAGGCGTCGTGCTGGGCGCATTCGCGCCGCAAATTTTTCGATCTGGCGAAACTGACCAAGGCGCCGATCGCGCTGGAGGCCGTGCGCCGCATCGACGAATTGTTCGACATCGAGCGTGAGATCAACGGCAAGCCGCCCGACGAACGCAAAGCCGTGCGCCAGGAAAAGTCGAAGCCGCTGGTCGAGGCGCTGGAGGTTTGGCTGCGCGAACAACGCGCGCGCGTCTCGGGGAAGAGCGACATCGGCAAGGCGATCAACTACAGCCTCAACCGTTGGGCGTCGTTCATCCGCTTCCTCGACGACGGACGCATCTGCCTTTCCAACAACGCCGCCGAACGCGGGCTGCGTGGCGTGGCCGTGGGCAGGCGCAATTGGACCTTCGCCGGCTCGGACGAAGGCGCGCGCAGGGCCGCACACGTTTTTACGCTCGTCGAAACCTGCAAACTCAACGACGTCGATCCGCAGGCTTGGCTCGCCCATGTGCTGGCGAAATTGCCCGATCATCCGGCCAAACAAATCGCCGAACTCCTGCCGTGGAACTGGAAAGCCAGCCAGAAACCCGCAATCAAAGCCGCCGCCGCCTGAGCGCAGCTGCCCGCGCTATCCTGCGGCGAACACCGGATAGATACCGCCTTTATCGCCTATACCTATTTCAAGCCCATCATTTTCCAGGTCGGGCAAATGTTCGAGCCCGTGGGCCTCGAGGCGTCGAAATCGACAAACTACACGGATTTCATCGAGAAGGCTCTGCCGACGGAGGCTTTTGGACCAGGCCACCATGTCGGCGCGGCGGTGCTGGCGTTCGGCGACAATTGGAGCGCCAAGGCAGGCGTCTTCAGCACCAGCATGCTGGACAATTCTTTGACGCCGGCGCCAGGAACGTCGGTTCCTTATTGGGTTCCCTCGAAAGCCGGGTGGGCGGCGACCGGCGGCAGCCAATATTTCGATATCGCGGGACGCGCGACTTACGCCCCGATCAAGGAAGAAGATCGCCTGCTGCATCTGGGCGTTTCGGGACGTTACCATCGACCCAACGACTCGACCGGAAACAACGACAACAGGGTCATGCTGCTTGGCAGCAACACCCAGGACGAATCCAACGTGCTGAAGGAGAACCTGCTCGGCACGCCCGATCTCTCGTGCGGCCTAGTGGGAGTGCTCGGCAATCCGCCAGTCGCCGGCAAATGCGTGCGCGATGTTCTCACCTATGGCGTGGAAGCCATGGGCTCATATGGTCCGGTTTCGGTTCAGGGCGAATATTTCGGCTCGCATTACGACCGTGACGCGGGATCAGTTTTGGAGGCCAGCACGCTCGGCTACTACGCGCCGGGCGGCTCTTCGCTCGACTTCAACGGCTATTATGTTTATGGCACTTGGTATCTAACCGGCGAGTCGCGCGCGGCGGCCTATAAAGTCAACGCCCTCAATCCCGCCAATTTCGGACAGATCAAGATCCTTAATCCACTGAGCAAGGGGGGCCTTGGCGCTTGGGAGCTTGGCCTGCGGTTTAGCGCGCTCAACCTCAACAACGGCCCCTATACGGGAACCAATTTCGTCAACATGATCGCCCTCGCGCCCAACCAGGCGACGAGGAGTTACGTGGGGAATTCCAGTGTTCTCGGCGGGCGCGAAGAGGATATGACCCTGGGCATGAATTGGTATCCCGAGGTGGGGTTCCGCGTCATGGCCAATTGGACGAGAGCGATGCTGGTCGACGCGCCCTGGAATCGCGCTTATCTCAACGGCGCCCATCCGAATACATTCTTGGTGCGAACCCAAGTTGACTGGTGAGACAATAGACCTAAATCAAATGCCGGCGAACATGCGAAAATCGAATAGTCAGCAGGCTCGGAGAAGCTTGCAAGGGGGACATCACGTGCGGAAAAGATATTTCGCGGTAGTCATCCTTTTCGGGGTCTTAAGCGGTTCGGCCATGGGGCTGGCGGAGCCGGCCGCGGCCGCGAACGAGGCGGATGGCGACCGGGCGGCTGCAGCGCAACCGCCACATCATCGTCGCCATAAGCATTGGAGCCATCATCATGCATGGCGGCTCGGCGGAGGCGGCTGTTGCCGCCGGATCCCCGCGGAGCGAGCCGTCTCCACCTCGCGGTCCTGTCTCGCCCGCGGAAAACCCACCCCCATCTCCTGGGCCCGGTGAAGTTGACTTTGGCGACTGACTTTTGACGATACGATCGTTGGTCGTGGCGGACTCCATCACCATTACGTCTGGACATCGTTTTCGATAGACACAACGGTTTATAGCCTGAGCAGGAATTAGTGTTCCCTACTCGCGGGGAGCGCTCCGCGACGACGAAAGCTTCGCCCGCCCCGCGCCGTGATTGCTCGATGACGTTCAATCTTACCCCGCGACAACATGGCGCTCGCCTTTATGAATTCCCTATAGTGCGGCGCCAAACTCGGAATGGCGGCCTGTTAAGCCCGATATCCGCCCTGGGCGCGCCGCTCATCCATCGGGAGCAGGCGGGGCCGAAACGAACGTGGGCGCCCAAGGCAAAATATTGTTGAAGGAGTCACACCCGCGACGGAATATTGGTTTTCCGAGGCTCGGACGCCTCCTCATGGCGCCGCGCCTCGGGTCGCGGCTATGCTATCCCGCTTATCCGCGGACCAGTGTTTCAACTCGGCAAGTTCGGCTTCCGGCCGCTCGATTACGATCTCCGCCCGGCCGCTAGAGATTTTCCCACTCTCGCCATCGATTGAGAGCCAGTCGCCTTCACTAAGCTCGCGCCCAGCGAGCCTGATACGGCGATTATTTTCATCGATCTCCAGACTGTTGCATCCAACCAGGCAGGCCTTGCCAAGTTGGCGCGCCACCACCGCCGCGTGAGCGGTGCGTCCGCCAACCATGGTGAGAATGCCCGCGGCGGCGTTGAACCCCGCAATATCGTCAGTCGAAGGCTCGCGCCGAACCAGTATCGCTGGCTCGCCGTCCTCGGCCATGCGCCGGGCCGTGTCGCTGTCGAGCGCGATGCGGCCGCTGGCGACTCCAGGGGAGGCGGAAATCGCCGTCGCCAGCGGCGTCGCTTCACCCCGCAGCGTTGCGACGCCCGCACGCTCCAGATCGACGCCTTCGAGCCTCCGCAAAGCCTCTGCCGGCGCTATCAACCCCTCGCGGACCAAATCCACCGCGATCCTGAGCGCGGCGCGTGGCGTGCGTTTGGCCGAGCGAGTTTGCAAAAAATACAGCTTGCCGTCTTCGACCGTGAACTCGATGTCCTGCACATCCTTCAATTCTTGCTCCAGTCGCCGCGACGCGACGGCGAGATCTCGGGCGATATCCGGTAGCCACTTCGCCAACAAGGAGGCGTCACCTGGCGTGCGGCGGCCGGAAACGACGTCCTCCCCTTGAGCATCGAACAGGAAGTCGACATAAGGTTCGTTAGCTCCGGTGGCGGGGTTGCGAGAAAAGGCCACGCCAGCCCCGGATCGATTGCCGCAATTGCCGAACACCATCGCCTGGACCGTGACGGCCGTGCCCGCTAAATCATGTAGTCCATTGATTTGCCGATACTCCCGCGCTCGGACGCTCTCCCACGAGGCATAAACGGCCAGCGCCGCCGCATCCAACTGATCGAGCGGGTCTTCGGGAGGAGGGCGGCCTGAAGCGCGCGAGGCGATCTCGATGAAGTCATGTGTCAGACGTTCCAGCGCCTCGCAATCGAGTTCGTCTTCCGACGCCGCGTCTTCCGCTCTCAACATGGCGGCGAGCGGGCGTTCGAATTCGGCGCTTGGAACACCGTCGACCACCTCGGAATAGCTTTGCACGAAGCGCCGATAACTGTCCCAGGCGAGGCGCGGGTTTCCGGTCAGCCGGATGAGACCCTGAATAGTTTCATTGTTCATGCCAACGTCGAGAATCGTGTCGAGCATTCCGGGCATGGATCTGGCCGCGCCGGAGCGAACCGAGACAAATAGTGGCGACCGGCTATCGCCGAAGCGTCGACCCGTCGCCGACTTCAAGCCGAGCGATGCCGAGGCGCAGGCCGCTTTTTAGCGCGTGCCGCGCTGCTCCATCCTTTTGGTTCACGCCATTGCACAGGCTGGTGGGCATTACGAAAGCGGGTGGGACGGGAAGACCGAGCCGGCTCATTCGCGCGAGCTGCGCCGCCTTGGAGCCCAAGAGTTCGGCATTCGCGTCGAGAGAGGCGTCGGCAGGGACGACGAAGAACGGCTGGCTCGTGGCGTCCGTCATGCCGACAGCTCCTCTAACACCCGATCACGTAGCGCGTGCGCGGCATGGGCGAGGCAATCGGTCGCGTTCTCTATCGTCCGCGCGATCTCAACGCCGAGCATGAGGGTTTTTGCGTCGCTCCCTACGTTCGTAAAGAAGGCGGCGAGCGCGGCCCGCTCCGCGAGGTCAGCGTTGCGCTCCAATTCAGCGACCGCATCAATCGATTGCAACGCGAAGGCCGCGTCGATGCGCTTGCCCTCGGGTAGCCTAGCCGTTGCAGCGACAGCCTTGACCATCTCGCTCGTCCCGCGCGCCGCGAGATCGGCGAGTTCGGCAAGCTGTTCGCATAATGCCCACGCTTGTTCGCCTTCCGGCAAAAGGCTGATCAAAAATACCGCCTCGTCAAAAGCGTCGGCCGCGTTTTCAACTTCGTCGATCACAAAACGCAATTCCCTTGCGTCATGCAGCTTGGCGCAAGCAGCCCGAGCCGCCAGGGTGAGCCCATCGGCTTTCGCCTCGATGCGCATGGCTCGCCGCACGAGAGACTGACGCTCGGCGCTGTTCCCCGGATGCGCCAAAGCGGTCCAAATGATTGACGCCAAGGTGCGCGACAAGCCGAGATGACGCTCGATGATCGTCAGAACCGCATTCTCCGCCGATTCGAAACGCTGCGCGAGATCGGCTTGAATCTGATCGCGGATCAGCCTCGCGGAGCGGCCAGACCGCAGCCCCCGGCTTGCTTCCTTCAATACCTGCCGCAGGAAATCGATGATCCCCTCGGCGCCGAGCACGGCGTCCAGTCGAGCGCCATAGGGAATGCGGTCGGCCGCGACGTGGCGGATCGCGTCGAACACCAAATCCGCGCCGCCAAGCTCCAGAAAAGCGCGATGTCCCACGTCATTGTTCGCCGCCCAAGTCAGAAGATTGATCGAGGTGTTCTTTCCGACGAAGGTCTGCAGCGCCTTGCGGCCCTTGTTCCAGTCGATGAGAAAGACGATGCGAGAGCCCAGAAACGTCAAGAAAGCGTCGACCCCATCGCGCGTGTCGGCGACGAAACGACCTGTCATCAGATAAAAAGCGTCTTCCTTGCCAAGGCCTCCAGCCTCGCGTTCGGCAAGCACGCTCCAATCGACGTTCCAAGTCTCGAATAATGACGAAAAGAACTTTGCGCGAACACGGTGAACATCTGTATATGTCACGCTAACCAAGCAACTTTCCACATGAACGACAAGCACATGCGCGTCAGTGGCGCCGATGTCGTTTTGTATCGTCAAGCGGGCGCCGACACGCGCCGCTGTCGTGCCGAGGCCAGGATGGCCGAAAGCTAACGGAGCAGTTCGGTTGAGCCCGCGCATAAAGGCCGCAACCCGGTTGCGATCGTCAGGATCGAGATGGTGAACATGCGCGCCGTCGATCACCTCGACGGCCGTCCGCGCCGCAACTTGGTTTAGCGCCTTGTGCGCATCCATCACAAGGAGATGCAGACTGTCTTCTTGACCGCGTCGCGCCGAAGTCATCCGTGTTATTTCATCGCGGCCGATCACGCTGTCTGGAACAGAGGGAATCCCCTTTTGCAAGTCGACCAACCGCGCCCGCAAGGATTTTCCGCTTTGCGGATCGACCGCTTCGACCGGCGCGAGCATAGTCGCCATATCGACGGGAATGCCCGCCAGAAGCGCCGTAACGCCGGGAATTGCGATGCGGTCTCCGTCGAGCGGACGAGCCCCGGTGATAATGCGATCGAATTGGGGGTCCGATAAGCCGGCGGCGTGCCGCTCCGCCTGCAGAGATGGCGCGGCGCTGCCCACCGACGATGCATGCGCCGCCGCCTCCTGCAGCATGGTCAGGCGCAATTTGATGCGATCGTTTGCATTCAGCGCTTCGGCGATTAGCGACGGGAGCAGGACGGCCTGTTCTCCCAACAGCTTAACGATCTCCACCTTCGCGGTCATTTCGTCCCCGGTAACGGGTTTTGGCGCAGTCGGCGACGAAGGCTCGCTTTGCGCCGGGCCAGCGCTGGAATTATAGCGCGAGGCCACCCACGGAAAGCAATCATTGTTTTCTGTTGGTTTTGGAGATGAGCCGTGTCAACGCCCATTTTTGTCCTTTGTCCGTGATCCGCGCTTTCGCCCCACGTCGGCGCCGCCAGATTCCGATAAACTCGACATTCGCCGCTTTCGCTCTACCTGACTCAGATGTCGCGCAAGTGAAGGGGTGAGGCAGTGCTCGCCGAGCATAAGCAGCGAGACCCGGCCACGGTCGTTTCGTTGGAAGTTCGTGTGCGGGGCCGCGTGCAGGGCGTGGGGTTCCGCCCGACGGTCTGGCAACTTTCGCGCGCGCTGGGCCTGCGCGGCGAAGTTCTTAACGACTCCGAGGGTGTTTTCATTCGGCTGTGGGGCGCCGAGGAACAAATCGCCATTTTCCTTGACCGCCTGCAGCGGGAGCCGCCGCCATTGGCGCGGATAGACAGCGTCGAATGCAAGGAAGGTCGTGGGAACATGCCCGCGGATTTCCGTATCGCGCCGAGCGTCGAGGGGCGCGCGCATACGCAAATCGCCCCGGACGCCGCCATCTGTCGCGCTTGCGCCGCGGAAATCTCGAATTCGCGCGAACGGCGCGCCAACTATCCCTTCACCAATTGCACGCATTGCGGGCCGCGCCTCACGATTGTTACTGGAATCCCCTACGATCGCGCGAACACGACGATGGCGCCTTTCCCGATGTGCGCGGCGTGCGAAACGGAATACACGGACCCTGGCGATCGTCGTTTCCACGCCGAAGCGATCGCCTGCGGCGCCTGCGGTCCAAAGATCGCATTGCGGCGCCTGGACGGGCGCGCGGGGGAACTGGAAAAGCTGTCGAGCGAGGAATGCCTCGCCGCGGCGCGTCGGCTCATTATGTCGGGTGCGATCCTCGCTCTCAAAGGTCTTGGAGGCTATCATCTCGCCTGCGACGCCACGGATTTTGATGCGGTTTCACGCCTTCGGCGATTGAAGCGCCGCGACGCGAAGCCCTTCGCTCTCATGGCGCGAGACCTCGGCGTCATAAAAGACTATTGCGCGCGTCGGAGAAGAGGAGGAGCGCCTGCTCATCAGCCCCGCTGCGCCGATCGTCTTGCTGAACGCGAGCGGCGTGAAGCGATTGCCGCCAGTGGTCGCGCCGAGCCTTAACGCGCTTGGCTTCATGTTGCCGACGACCCCGCTGCATCTCCTCGTCATGCAGGGCTTTGCTCGACCGCTGGTGATGACGAGCGGTAATCTCTCCGATGAACCGCAGGCCATCGACGACAATGACGCTCGAGGAGCGTCTCGCCGCGATCGCGAGCCACGCGCTTGTGCACGACCGGCGGATCGCAAATCGCGTCGATGATTTTGTCGTCCGCGTCATGGCCGGTCGCGCGCGGGTCTTGCGCCGCGCGAGAGGCTATGCCCCGGCGCCGCTCCGATTGCCGTCAGGGTTTGAATCCGCTCCCCAGCTTTTGGCTTTTGGCGGCGAATTGAAAGCTGCATTCTGTCTGCTCAAAGACGGAGAAGCTACGCTGTCACAACATCAAGGCGATCTCGAAGACGAAAGAACCTTCGATGACTACCGAAAAAACCTGGCGCTTTACGCGAGACTTTTCGACCATCGCCCGGCGGCTTTCGTCGTTGACAGCCATCCGGATTATGTCTCCACGAAGTTCGCGCGAGAGCAGGGGCTCGCAACCTCGACGCCGGTAATGGAGGCGCGGCACCACCACGCTCATGTCGCGGCGTGCCTGGCGGAAAATGGACGCCCGCTCGACGCGCCGCCGGTGTTGGGCGTCGTCATGGACGGTTTGGGTTTTGGCGACGACGGAACAATCTGGGGCGGGGAATTTTTGCTCGCCGACTACCGCGGCTATCAACGACTGGGCGCGCTGCGGCCTGTCGCGATGCCGGGCGGCGCTCAGGCTGTTCGCGAGCCTTGGCGCAATCTTTACGCCCATCTCACGGCCGTGATGGATTGGCCGGAGTTCGCGCGACGTTTTTCGCAACTCGACCTTTACGCCGAACTGAGCAAGAGACCGCTTTCTACTCTCGAAGCCATGATGCGAAGCGGCGTCAATTCGCCGATGGCCTCGTCTTGCGGCCGCTTGTTCGACGCGGTCGCCGCCGCCCTCGACATCTGCCCGGACCGCCAAGCCTATGAGGGCGAAACCGGAGCGCGTCTCGAAGCGATCGTAGATGAAAATGAACTGCGGAACGGAGATGAGGCGCATTCCTATTCCTTCTCGGTTTCTCGGCGGAGCCCGGCCGGCCCGCTATATCTCGAACCGGGGACGATGTGGCGCGCGCTTCTCGACGATCTCATGACGAGAACGCCGCCTCCCATTATCGCGGCTCGGTTTCACAAGGGTCTCGCCGCCGGGATCGTGGCGATGACGAAGGAACTTGCGCGAAAAAGCGGCGTTCGCGCGCCGCTGTTTGACACTGTCGCACTGTCGGGCGGCTGCTTTCAGAACCATATTCTCTTCGAAGAGGTGGTCCGTCGCTTGGAACAGGCGGATTTCAAGGTGCTGACCCACGCGGAGGTTCCGGCCAATGACGGCGGTCTTGCGCTCGGACAAGCCGCGATAGGGGGCGCGCGCCTGATCGACGAGGCGAAATGGCGTAGCCTTAAGGGAGGGCCTCGTGTCGCTGGAGCGTGACCTAAAGTCGCTTTATCCGTTCTTGCACGGGAAAAGTCAGGATGCCGCCAAGCTCGGCGAGGCTTTGTTGCGTTCCGTCGATGAGAAGGCGAGAGAGTTGCGCGAAACCAACGCCCGCTTTTTTGAAGAGCAGGGCGGCGCGCTCGTCGAAGCGGCAAAGGCCATCGCCGCGGTTTACCGGCGAGGCGGACGCATGTTTTCCATGGGAAACGGCGGCTCGAGTTGCGACGCGTCGCATTTCGCGGTCGAATTCGTGCATCCCATCACCACCGGACGGCCGGCTCTCGCCGCGGTCAATCTCGTCGCCGACCTCGCCACGATAACGGCAATCGGCAATGACGTCGGTTTCGAACATATCTTCACCCGCCAGTTGATCGCGCAGGCCAAGTCCGGCGACGGACTGATCGGCTTTTCGACGAGCGGAAACTCTTCCAATTTGCTGCATGCCTTCGCCAAAGCGAAGGAGATGGGCGTGACGACGATCGGACTTGCGGGCGGCGACGGCGGCGCCATGGCGTCGAGCGGACTCTTGGACCATTGCCTCGTCGTGCCCACGACCTCGATCCATCGCATCCAGGAGTGTCACGTCGCCGCTTATCATATAGCTTGGGATCTCGTGCACACGCTGCTCGCCGACGATCGCGGCTTCGCGTCGAGGAAGGGCAATGCGGCATGAAATATGTCGATGAGTTCCGCGACGGCGAAAAGGCGAGGATACTGGTCAAGGAAATCCACGACCTGATGTCGATGATGGACACTCCCAAGGATCGGCCGCTTCATATCATGGAGGTGTGCGGCGGTCACACGCATTCGATATTCCGCTATGGCGTCGAGGGCATGCTCCCCAAGACGATCGAGCTTGTGCATGGGCCCGGTTGCCCCGTGTGCGTGCTGCCGATGGGCCGCGTCGATGATTGCGTGAGCATCGCCGAGCGTCCCGAGGTCATTTTCACCACCTTCGGCGACGCGATGCGCGTGCCGGGCTCCAAAGGAAGCCTGCTTCAAGCCAAGGCCGACGGCGCCGACGTGCGCATGGTCTATTCCCCCATGGACGCGCTCGCGCTCGCACGAAAACATCGCGACCGCGAGATCGTGTTTTTTGGACTAGGCTTCGAGACCACGATGCCCTCGACGGCGCTGACGATTTTGCAGGCCGACCGGGAAGGCGTCACGAATTTTTCGGTATTCTGCAATCACATCACCATCGTGCCGACAATAAAGGCGATCCTGGACAGTCCAGATATAAGGATCGATGGATTTTTGGGTCCCGGCCACGTGTCGATGGTCGTCGGCACGAGACCGTACGAGTTCATCGCGCAATATTACCGTAAGCCGATGGTCGTCGCCGGCTTTGAACCTTTGGACATTCTCCAGTCGATTTGGATGGTGGTCAAGCAGATCAAGGACGGCCGCTGCGAGATCGAGAACCAATATGCGCGCGTAGTGCCGGACGAAGGCAATGCGGCGGCGCTTAAAGCAGTTTCCGAGGTCTATGAGCTACGCGAGTTTTTCGAATGGCGCGGATTGGGATCGATCGACCATTCGGGCGTCAGGCTGCGCGACGATTACGCGCGCTTCGACGCCGAGCGCAAATTCGCCGTTCCTAATCTGAAGATCACGGACCCAAAATCCTGCCAGTGCGGAGAGGTGCTCAAGGGCGCCATCAAACCTTGGCAATGTAAAGTGTTCGGCTCCGCCTGCACCCCACACTCGCCGCTTGGGGCCTTGATGGTGTCGTCGGAAGGCGCCTGCGCCGCCTACTATCAATATGGGGGACTGAAAAAACACGAGGCGGCCACATGAACTCTTGCGGCGCACTCCATGCGATCCCGTTCGCTCGGCAGGGTGTTCGTGCCGAAGGTGACGCTCGCGCATGGCGGCGGCGGCAAGGCGATGAAGGACCTGATCGACGACGTGTTCGTCGCGGCCTTCGACGGGGCCGCGCCGGCCGTGCTGGAGGATCAGGCCCGCTTCGATCTCGCCTCGCTCTCCATGCATGGCGATCAACTGGCTTTCACGACCGACGCGTTTGTCGTCGATCCTCTGTTCTTTCCGGGCGGCGACATCGGCAAGCTCGCCGTGTGCGGAACGATCAACGATCTCGCGGTCGGCGGCGCGAAGCCGCTGTATCTTTCCTGCGCGGTGATCATCGAGGAGGGCGTCGCCATCGACACTCTTCGAAAGATCGCCAACTCCATGGCGCGGACAGCCTCCATGGCGGGCGTCAAGATCGTCACCGGAGACACGAAGGTCGTGCAGAAGGGCGCATGCGACAAGCTTTTCGTGACGACCACGGGGATCGGCGTGATCCCCAGCGGAGTAAATCTTGGAGCGCATCTGGCGCGGCCTGGCGACGTCGTGCTGGTGAACGGGCGTCTCGGCGATCACGGCGCCGCCATTCTCGGCGCGCGGGGCGACATGGCGCTCGACACGCCGATCGAGAGCGATTGCGCGGCGCTGCATGGGCTTGTCGATGCGCTGCTCGCCGCGGCGCCGGGCATTCGAGCCATGCGCGACGCGACGCGGGGAGGCGTGGCCACGGTGCTCAACGAAATCGCGGAAGCATCGACGGTCTCCATCGAGATCGACGAAACGCAAACACCGATTGGAGACGAAGTGCGCGGGTTTTGCGAGATTTTGGGACTTGATCCGCTTTATCTCGCCAATGAGGGCAAGATTGTCATCGTCTCACCGCCAGGGCAGGCGGAGGCCGCGCTGGCGGCGATGCAGGCGCACCCGTTGGGCGCGCGCGGCTGCGTGATCGGACGCATTACGGAAGGCGAACCGGGGCGCGTGGCGATGCGGACCGTGTTCGGGGGGCGGCGCATCGTCGATATGCTTGTGGGCGAGCAATTGCCGCGAATTTGCTGACGGAGAGTCGACCATGTGCGGACACTGCGGATGCGGAAGCGAAGCGAAAACGACGGCCCTGGATCTTCAGACCGGGGAGGAGATTGCGATGGAGTCGCGGGCCCACGATCACGATCATGATCATCATCATGCTCACGAGCATGGGCATGGGCATGAGCATGTGCACGCCGATGGGACCCGACATTCTCACCCGCATCGCTCCGATGATGCGCCTGGCGCGGACATGCTAACCCTCCAAACTCGCATTCTCGCCAAGAACGACGCGTTCGCCGACAAAAACCGCGCATGGTTCCGCGGGCGCGAAATTCTTGCGCTCAACCTTGTCAGCTCTCCCGGTTCGGGTAAGACCACCCTGCTTGAGCGCACCATCAAAGATTTAAAAGATGAATTTAAGCTGTGCGTCGTCGAGGGCGATCAGGCGACGGCTCGCGACGGCGAGCGCATACGCGCGGCGGGCGCCGCCGCCGTGCAGATCAACACCGGCTCCGGCTGCCACCTTGAAGCCGACATGTTGGGCCGGGCGCTTCAGCACTTAAAACCCAGCGCTGGCTCCATTGTCATGATCGAGAATGTCGGCAATCTTGTTTGTCCGGCGTTATTCGATCTCGGCGAGCGCTGTAAGGTCGTGATTTTCTCCGTAACCGAAGGCGAGGACAAGCCGCTGAAATATCCCACCATGTTCGGCGCCGCGTCGATAATGATCTTGAACAAGATCGACCTGCTTCCTTATGTCGAATTCGACGTGGCGCGCGCCATCGCCAACGCCAAGCAGATCAATCCCGACATCGTCGTGCTGCGCCTTTCCGGACGCACCGGTGAAGGATTCGAAGCCTGGTATGAATGGCTGCGGAAAGAAGTCGATGCGCTGCGGGACGCGGCCTTCGCCTAGTGCTCTTGCGGTTCCAATTCGATGCTACGCACATTAAGCTCGCCGCCGCGCAGCAGCGTCTTACGAAATGAGCCGCAGGAGCATGCGGTAAAGAGATCAGTCACCGGGAACTCCAGTCCGCAGTCCTCGCATCGCGCCGTCGCGGGGATTTCAATGATGTTGAGTCTCGCGCCTTCCGCGCAAGTTCCTTCCGTGACGAGATCGAAGCTGAAAGCTATTGCGTCCGGCGCGACGCCCGACATGGCGCCAATTTCGACATTGACGCGGGCTATTCGCCGCCCACGCGCGGCTTCGTCGACGAGTGTCACGATCCCCTGAGCGATCGAAAGTTCATGCATCGAGGCGTCGCCTATTGAAGGGGAGAGCCCCGCATCGCCTCGACCTCGGCCTGCGCTTCTCCGAGTTCCGTCAGGATTTGGAGGGTTTTTACAGCTTCGTCGTCGTCGATGCGGCTCATCGCGAAACCGACATGAATCAGCACCCATTCGCCAACGCATGAGTCGACCGGATGATCGTCGTCGATGATGCAAGATACGTTGATCTGGCGCTTGACGCCGCAAACGTCGACCGTCGCGAGACAGTCTTCGCCGTTATCAACGCTGACGATGCGTCCTGGGATGCCGAGACACATTGGCTCGTTCCTTATTGATCCGCCGCGGCGAATTTCGTCGCCGCGATCGTTCGTTACATCATGCTGATCTTGATGTAGCGATAAATGTCGCGCAGGTTCATCACGATCAGCGCGATGACGATGAGGCCAAGGACGGTCCCAAAGATTTCCCAACCGCTCATTGCAGACTCCTTTCGGTCTTGGATCCGGACACGCTCTCAACAGAACGGCCAGCGGCGGCGCGCTCTTGAAGATACGTTGCCGCCAGGCGTTCGACGACATCCGCGGCGGGCCCGATCGCCGCCGCCACGGTCTCGCTCAATCCCATTGCGCCTTCGTCTCCGCCAAGACGTTGCGGCTCACAAAGAACGAGGACAATCCTTTCGCAAAGGTCTTCATGACCCGCGAGCGATCTCAAGATTGTCGCCGGATCGAGGTTATGCGCCATCGCCGCCATATTTTGGGGAGAGGGTTCCTCCTTCGGCTCCATGATCGAAATCGTCCCCGGGGCTTCGCCGCATTGCGCGCAGTCCAGCAAAACAACCATCTCGTAGCCGCCGGTCAGCGCGTAGGCCAGATCGACCCCGCAAATGCCGAAGTCCACGAGCTCGACTTCCGCCGGCAGCGTTCGAGCGGACAGGCTTCGGACGACTTCGACGCCAAACGCGTCGTCTCCCTCGAAGATATTGCCTACGCCCCCCACGAGAATGCGCTTCATGGGCGGTCTCCAGAGTTGACGGGTTCGATCTCCTCGCGCGAGAAGTAAAAGCGATGTCCAGGAAATCCAGCGGCGCCTAGATCGCCGCCGGGATCGTCCATGAGCGTCACCGCGACATGCACGCGATCGTCGAAGTCCCTTTCGATCGCCAAAATCGTCGCCAATCTGCCTTTGAGCGCGAGATCAAAGACGTCGCCGCGCGGTTTGGGGTTAAGACGCACATGATGGCCGATCGAAAGGTCAAATGGCCGCGCCTCGGCGGGAGAAGCTTCGGCGGGTCGCAGCGCTCCGTGCAGAGATGCGAAATCGAGACCGTTCATCGCCTCGCAACGCTCCAGCATGGCTTTCGTTCGGGGGTCGGCCGCCATCATTTCGCGCTTTTCATCGTCGGTCAGGGTGAGCACGCGGAGCGCGAGCATTTCATCGATTTCGGCGCCGTCAAAGAAAGGCCCTTTGCTCTCCGGCGCCACTTTCGGATAGTCGTAAAGGATAATCGGCGACGAGAGGATCTTGTCTCGCTTTCCTTCCTCGCCGACAAGAACCGGCCATGTCCCCTGATTGCGGCATGTCTCGGCGGCTGCTTGGAGATGAGCGGGCGGATCGAGGATCGAAATAAACTCTCCGGACGGCGTATGCATCAGCATGTGGGTCGACATAAAGGCGTAAGTCTGCGCATCGGCCCGAGAGAGCCGCCCAACTCCGGAAGCTTGGTGGTGTTCGTCACGGCGACGCCGAGGCGCAAAACGCCATCGTCAAGTTCTGTCGCGGAAATTTCCAACAAGCCTTCAAGGGCTTGGCAAGTTCTCGTCACTGTTCCCACGACGGCCCCGCTGGGCGCATATATTGTTTCCACGGCTTCTTGCGCCGGCGCGCCGAATGTCATGCGTCTTGGCCGTGAGAGGACCTCGGATAGAAGAATGTCCGAAGCCGTGATCTCGCGCTCAACCGCTTCATCCCAAGTGACGTATCTTTGACCCTCGACATCCAACTCCGCGACGCGCTCGTAGACCGCGCCCTCCGAAGCATGGATCCTTAGTTTTCGAACCTGCCGCTCTTGTGTTTGGAGAAAGCGAACGAGAATCTCGACCCGCGCCGCCGCGTCGGCGCGCAGCAAAATCTCTGTTTTCATCGTGGAGATTTCGTCCTCGACACCTAGCGGAAAGACGCCGCCAAAGGTCCAGCGCTGCCGATTTTTGACGGCCGAAGCGCGATAGGGGTACAAAATATAACCTTCATAAAGAACCGCGTCGGCGATCTCCTTTTCGCGATCGAAAATCATGGGACGACTTCCTTCGCTTGCATATCGAGCAGATCGATGAGCGCGGCGTCGAAGGTCAGGTGCCCCCCACGCCGCTTGTGGGCATAGAGACGATCGAAGGTGTCGCGCTCAAGTCGCAGCCAATCGCTATCGGGATAATGCTGATCCATCAGGGAGCGCCATACGCTTGCCGGGAGCTGGAAGGTCGTCTCCTTGGTCCAGGGAATCTGTTCGATTTGAAGCGAACCATCGTCTTCGCAATAGAAGACCGAGCCGCTGAATAGGAACGTCAACGGCGCCTCGCCGTCGATGAGACCGTTGAAATATTTGGCGCTGGCGACATTGAAGTCATGCGTGCACGGCGCCGGCAACTGCACGCGGCTTTCATGGTCGAAGCCGGGGATCGCGACATTGGCGTGCGTCCAAAGCAAGCTTCGCAACGCGCCGCCCCAGTGTTCCGCCGCGCCAAACAACTCGACCAAGCGTTCTCGCTCATCGGCGTCGTAGCCGCGGCGCGCCGGCTCGATACGAATTTGGCAGGAAAGGAGAATGTTCTTGATCGACAGCCGCCGCGCTATTGTTGACGACATGAAGCGCGAATCGCAACAAGGGCGTCGCCGAGTATTTTTCGACTTCGACACTTTCAACCTTGAATTCCAAATCAACCATGGAGGTAGGCCTTATCGCTTTTCATCACCGCGCTCGCATCCAGCGAGGCGAAAAAGTCACGGATGTCGTCCCAAACCTCGGAGCCGCCGGAAAGGCCGCGCCATCGCATTCGAATGACGCCGACGAGGGCGTAACATCGGTCGATGGACACGCGATAATAGTCGCGGGCGCTCTTTGTGCGGTTGACGAGGAGCGCTTCGACATCCGGCTCCATATCCGCGAGCGAGGGGTTGGCTTCGAGGAGGCTGGTCCATGCTTGGACGCTCAGCGCGGATTCCATTCCGCCGGCTGGACTAGGGTAGATGGCGGTCGGTCGAAGGTATTCGCCGCTCAAGAAAAAGAACACAATATCGATTGGAAGCTGCATCGTCTCCCAGGTGGGATCGGTAAGATGGAAGTGCTGCAACCGTTCGGTTTTCGGCGTGACCGCGCGGAACCTTCCGTCAAATTCGAGCGTCAGCGCGCAGGCGTCGCACGCGCAATAAAATTGGCGCGTGGCGGGCTCAATGAGATGCTTATGCGCGGGCGGCAGGCGCTGAGCGCAGAAGTCACATGTCTCTATCTGGATCTTCGTCGTCACGAAGCGCCTGACGGCCACGACCCAATTGCTATGCGGTTTGGCTGTCGCAATCATTTGCTGTGACTTTCGAAGAGTTCGGCGGGACAAACGCTAGCGTCTGAACCGATTTGTCGGAAACTTCGACCATGATCCCGTCAAGATCGGGCGCGGCTTCGGTCAGAACTTGCTCGATCTCGAGAGCCAAAGCCTTGTTGGTCCCGCGATCGGCGTCATCCGAGACCACTACCCGAACCCGCGCGGCGGTTCGATCGACGTGGGTCAAGTCCACGCGGAACCCGCGGACGCCCCAATGCGGCCGCATCTCGGCGAGTTTGCTCCGCAGGCGGGCCTCGGCGTCTTGCGGGTGCAATCCATGCAATAGAACGACGGCGCCGACATAGGCGTCCGCGAGCAGATCGCGAATTAGGAGTTCGCCATTTTCCGTTTCCTGGCAAATGGTCAGGACTTTCGCCAGCGCTATCGCGTGCAAGTCCAGCGCGGATTCCAACAGGTCTCTCGCCAGGCCGCGGGCGTTTGGGTCAGCGATGCTCTCGAGCGCTTCGATCGATGTTTCCATACGCCCGACACATTGTCGAAGCGCGCCCGCTCGCGTCTCGTCGACATGCGTCATGACGCTTTTCCGCGCGAGACGCCAAACATCGGAGAATGCAGGGTTTCGAGCGTCTTTCCGCCGCCGAGATACATATGGACGCCGCACGGCAGACAAGGGTCGAAACTGCGCACGGCGCGCATGATGTCGATGCCCTTGAACTTGTCCTGTCCGTTTTCCTCGAAGATCGGGGTGTTCTGCACCGCGTCCTCATAAGGTCCAGGCGTTCCGTAAATATCGCGCGGCGTCGCGTTCCACGGGGTCGGCGGATAAGGATGATAGTTCGCGATTTTCCCATTTCTAATCACAAGGTGATGGGAAAGCACGCCGCGGACCGCCTCGTGGAAGCCGCACCCGATGGCCTCGTCAGGCACTTTGAAATCGGTGAAGGTTTTTGTGCGCCCCGCCTGCACTTCGGTCAACGCTTTCTCGATGAAATGATAGGCGAGAGCCGCGCAATAAGCCTGGAAATAGGTTCGCGCCCGGTCACGCTCGATCGCGTTGCTCCATTTCGGAATCTTCCATTCGAATTCCTTTTCCGGCTTGAGCGCTGTTTTCGGCAGATAGATCTTGACGCTGTGACCTGTCGCCTTCACATAGCCTACGTCGACAAGCCCAGCGAGCGCGGTGGCCCACAAGCGCGCGATCGCGCCGCCGCCAGTATCGAGCGCGAGGTGGTCGCCCGTTCTCTTATCGAGCCAGCGCGGACACATCACCCAGGAATAATTGCCGTCGAAATTGCGTTTTTGCGGCCGAGGAATGGTCGTTTGATTCCAGGGATGCTTCTGATCGACGGGGTTTCCGAGCGGGTCGGTTTTCACGTACGTCTCGCAATTGTCCCAGTCATTGTAAAACGAGCTTCCGAGCAAAATTCGAATGTTCAGATTAATGTCGACGAGATCCGTCGTGACAAGCTCGCCATCGACAATCACGCCGGGGGTGACGAACATCGCGCGTCCCCAGTCGGTCATGGTTTTATACTGGTAATCGCATTTATCGGGATCCTGGAAAGAGCCCCAACATCCGAGCAGAATGCGGCGGCGCCCAACTTCCTCATATCCGGGAAGCGCTTCGTAAAAGAAGTCGAAGAGATCGTCGTGCAAGGGCACGCATTTCTTCATGAATTCCACATATTTGACTAGGCGCATGAGATAATCGGTGAACAATTGCACCGAAGGCGTCGTGCCGACGCCGCCAGGATAGAGCGTGGAGGGATGCACATGGCGCCCCTCCATCAGGGCGAACATCTCACGGGTGTAACGGCTTACGACAAGCGTTTCGCGATAAAAATCCCCGGTGAAGGGATTGAGCGCGGTCATGATGTCGGCGATCGTTCGGTAGCCGTGATCGGCGGAATGAGGCGCGAGCGTCGATTGAGCTTTCGCCCATACGCTCGGGTTTGTCTCCTTCACCATCTGCTCGCAGAAATCCACGCCAACCAGATTGTCCTGATATATATTGTGGTCGAACATATACTCGGCGGCTTCGCCGAGATTGACGATCCACTCCGCGAGCGCCGGCGGCTTGACGCCATAGGCCATGTTTTGAGCATATACGGAGCAGGTGGCGTGATTGTCGCCGCAGATTCCGCAGATGCGGCTCGTGATGAAATGCGAGTCGCGCGGATCCTTCCCCTTCATGAAAATGCTATATCCGCGAAATATCGATGAAGTGCTGTGGCATTCCGCGATGCGGCGGGCGTCGAAGTCGATCTTCGTGAAAATGCCCAGGCTGCCGACGATGCGCGTAATCGGATCCCAGTTCATTTCGACGAGATTTGGAGGGGATTTGTTGGCGCCGACTCTCGTTCCCAACACCACGTCGTCCATCGCAGCCTCCTAAAGGGGATAGGTTTGCTCAGGTTTGTCGGGACGGTAGCCCGTTGTGCTCTTTGCGCCGTTGTGACGCCACTTCGGCTCTTTGTTCAGGGCATTATTGGTCAGCCGGCGCAAATTGCGTATCAACACCCCGTAGGGCTGGACCAATACCGAAGAGATGCGCGCGCCTGGGGGTTCATCCATGAACGGCATGAACTTGTCCGGAAAACCGGGCATGGTGCAGCCGATGCAAATGCCGCCAACATTCGGGCATCCGCCGATGCCGGCGATCCAGCCGCGTTTCGGCACGTTGCACTGAACCACGGGTCCCCAACAGCCAATTTTGACAAGACATTTCCGCGAGCCATATTCGTGGGTGAAATCCGCCTGCTCATAATACGCGGCGCGATCACATCCCTGATGCACGGTCATGCCAAAAAGCCATTTCGGGCGAAGCGCGTCGTCGAGCGGAATCATCGGCGCGAGGCCGGCCAACTGACGCAGCAGATATAAAAGCGTCTCCATGAAATTGTCGGGCTGAACAGGGCATCCGGGAACATTGACGATCGGAAGCCCGGCCTTCGATTTCCAGTCCCAGCCGAGATAGTCCGCGATCCCCATGCAGCCGGTGGGGTTACCCTTCATCGCGTGAATGCCGCCGTAGGTGGCGCAGGTGCCGGCAGCCACGACGCCGAGCGCTTTTGGCGCCAGACGATCAATCCACTCGGTCGTTTTGATAGGCTGGCCCGTCGCCGCATCGGTTCCCATCGCGGCCCAGTAGCCGTCGCCGCTCAAATGTTCATTCGGGATCGATCCCTCGACGACGAGGACGAAGTTCTCCAATTCGCCGCGATCCGCTTTATGGAACCATTCCAGAAATTCGTCGCCCACTTCGTACGCCAGAACGGGATTATGAAGATGGACCTTGGGGAGACCCGGGACCGAACCCAGAATAATATCCTCGATGCTCGGCTCGGTCGCGGCCGTGATCGAGACGCTGTCGCCGTCACAACCTAAACCCGCGGTGATCCATAATATGTGAACCTCTGAGATCGCAGGTGAGCGTTGAGTTTTGCGGCCATAGGGAGCGATTTCAGCCATTGAAACCCCCTGCTATTCTCTGCTTTACCTTTGCACAACAAGCTTCCGCCGTGCCTTGGAAACGCGCAAGCACAATATTCGTTCCAAATTGCTACGCCTATGACAGAACTCGAAGCAAACTTGCGATGCCAATGTGCGCCGAAAGCTCTACCGAGCTTCCACCGACCATGTAGGCGCCTCAGGTATCCCCTCATTTTTTCAAATGACGGCAAACACGGCTGCAGTGACTTTGTTTTCCATGAGCAAGGCCTGGAAGCGCTCGATGAGCGCACATAACGTTGGTCCCGGCATGTTGGGGATGGCGTCGTAATACAGGCATCCCTGACGAAACAAGGAATGCACGCGGCGTTTGACGGTGTTGCTCTTGAGCAGACGATCCATGCCGAGCGCTTCGCCGGCTCCGCCGAGCAGCGTCAGCAGCACGATGGCGATGGCGTTGAGCAGCAGCAGCCGGTCGCGGCGGTAGGGATCGCCGATGCGCACGGCGCTCAAGCCCATGCCGAAGCGAAGGTCCTTTGTGTCGCGAAACCCGGGCTCTATGGTCCAGCGTCGAGAATATAGGTTGATGATCTCGCGCGCCGTCGCCGCGCCATCGCTCGCCGCCAGATGCCAAGCCTCCTTCATATCCTTGGCCTTGACGCAGACAACCGCGCCGACCTTCTGCTTGTCCTTCGATATCTCGGCGTCTGCGAGCTTGCGCGCCCGACCGCCGGCGCCAACCCAGTCTTCGGCGCGACGCGTTTCGCCGTCCGACGCGGTAACGAGGGTGTCGCCGCGAAAGCGGATCACGTAAGCAAAACCCAGCTCTGCAAGAAAGTCGAACAGCTTGGCGTCGCCAAAGCCGCGATCGGCGAGGATCGTCACCTTCGTCCCGTCGGACAGCGCCTCCTTGAGCCGGCTGAGGCACATGTCTTCGATATCGTTCCGCTTTCCCGTCAATTCCGCCTTGAACAGGGAGAACCACAGCAAGGGCGTGGCCCGTCCGTGCTTGGTAACGAGGCTGAATACGAGCGTCGTCTGATCGTCGGCGTCGAAATCGGTCCAGTCCATTGCGATGACGAGCTCGCGGCGCGCGCCGACGGTCTCTTCGATCCAGAGCGGGAGCAGGGCCCACACGTCTATGCCTTGGTTGCTCAAGAGACGGTCGACCTGCTTGATCGAATGCTTCCCTGCCTTCCCGCGCGCCTGCGCGAGTGCCTGACCGATGACCGAAACCGCAAGCGACGCACTGGTCATCACGCCGAGCACCCCGCAGGCCAAAGACCTGACGCGCTTGGCGTGCAGGTCCGATGCGAACAGGGAATCGAGATGGTTCTCGATGAATTCAAGCCGCTGCGCCGTCGCCCGCATTTTTCCGCCACCCGCAAAATCAATTCGTTAAAAAAGCATGTCGCCAGAACCCGCGGCAAAATTAAGTCGCTCATAAAATGAGGGGATTCATGAGTGGAGGTGCTCGCCATCATCCGTCCCGAGACGCTGATGTGTTGGTATAGGGCGGCTTTCGTAGTTATTGGCGTTGGAAATCGCGGCGACATTTCACGGCAGCCGCGGGCGCGCGGTCGGATCGTCGAACACGGGAGAGATTTTCATGGCTTTGAGTTGGGAGATCGGCGGATTGTAATTGCATCCAGCCCAAATATGATGCCTCGGGCATTGAATAATACTTAGGGTGCTATAAATCCCTTGAGTATAAAAAAATGCTAAAGGTGTCATCATGACGGTCACGAGCGAGCAAATCCGCGCCGCGAGGGCGCTTCTGCGCTGGGAACAAAAGGACTTGGCGGAAGCGTCAAAGGTCTCGCTTCCTTCGATCAAGCGGCTTGAAATTCAGCCCGGCGCGCTTGCCGCGCAAGAGCGGACAGTCGCCGCCATTCGCGCCGCCCTCGAATCGTCCGGCGTGATCTTCGTCGATGACAACGGGGAAGGGGCGGGCGTAAGGCTGCGCAAGGTCGGCTCCATGGCCGCGTCCATCCCGATCGAAGACTTGAACGCCGAGAATGACGAATAACGCCGGCGACGCCATGGTAGGACAGCGCCAATTCGATTGCCGGCGTTCTAGCTGGAGCCGCGCCGTTTTCGCCCTCAGCTATTTTCGATAACCCGCCCTTCTTTTCCGCCGCCTCGATGCGGAAGTTCAGGGCGCGCGTTTTTCGCCGAGAAGCCGCGGCGCGGCTGAGGAAGGGCGGCGCAGGTCAAGCCAATGAACCCTAAAGAAGTGTTTTGACGGCGCGCACGGACGGGTGTCGCCGCGAAAATGTTCTCGCGTAGAAAAGCATAGTTCCGCCAGATTCTCGCGCTAGCAATTACAATGTCAGAGGCGGGCGATAGGTCGAGTCGTTGTTCAGAGTCTCGCCCGATTACACGGAGTTGTGATCGCACATGCTAGAAACTGACCCCTTTCTCCTTTCCGCGGCGGAAATGGCGACCACGGAAGCGATGCGCGCCGATGGGACGATCCCACAAGACTGGCGTTACATCGACATCCCCTGGCAGAACGCGGTGATTTTCGACAAGATCGTCGAGATTGGCGGGCCCGATATGCGGGTTCTCGATTGCGGCGAGCGCGACGAAAATAAGCGCGGGAAAGTCGTTTTCGGTCCGGAAGCGTCGAAGCGCATCAACGAGCGAGCCTGCGAAATTTATGCTCTCTTCTCGACGGCCGCCGATGAGGCCGAAGCTGACGCGGTAGCGGACGATGACGAAGCCGAGGCGGTAGCGTCCGAAAAAGCGGCCTGATCGCTTTACGCGGCTCGTCTTCGCCGGCGCGCCCAGCTTCACGCCCTTGTCGAGCGACGTTCCCGCTGATTGTCGAGGTCGTCGCCAAGGGCTTCGCGGCGACGCGCTACTTCAACACGACGACCTTCGTGCCGATTTTCGCGCGGCTGTAAAGATCGACCACGTCGCGGTTCGTCATGCGGATGCATCCCGACGAAACGGCGGCTCCCATCGTATCCGGCTCGTTGGAACCGTGGATGCGATATTCGCTCGATCCGAGGTAGAGGGCGCGCGCGCCGAGCGGGTTGTCGATTCCGCCCGCCATATATTTCGGCAAATCGGGGCGCCTCTTGAGCATTTGCGGCGGCGGCCGCCAGTCGGGCCATTCGCGCTTGCGGGCGACGGTCTTCGTCCCCGACCAGGTGAAACCCTCGCGGCCAACGCCGACGCCATATTCGATCGCCCGTCCGTCGCCTAGCACATAGTAGAGCCGCCGCTCCTTGGTCGAGACGACGATCGTTCCCTTCTTGAATTCCGGGTGCCGCCAGATCACGACCTGCCGCGGAATTGCTTGTTCGCGGAAGACATTGATGAAATCCGCGAGTGGTCCCCGCGTCAACGGATTGTCTAGCGCCGCCGCGGGAGAGAGCATGTTTAGCGCGATCGCGCCGCGCAGAAGCCACGCGCGTCCATGGTTCATCATCTCGACACCCTGTTTTTTTCGCGCGTGCGTCCATGCGGCCGACAGCCGCCCTGTCGTGATTTCTTGTCGGGGGAATGCGGCCAAAGTCAGGCGATGAGCGGGCCGGATTCTCGTTACTTGCCAGAAGCTTGGCAGAGGTTACGCGACCTAGGACCGCGGTCCTTGCGCGCGGCCTGGCAATCGAATTGCATGTGTTCGCCTGTCATCGCGATCGCGATGATCGCGGCTTCCCGCGCGCAAGGCCGCGCTTTAGCAGGAAGGACACGGACGAATGATGCACCCAGACCTCCACCACGCGATCATGTCGATCATGAAATATGGCTCGCTCGTGCTCGCCTTGAACTTCGCCGGAAAGATCGCCGTGTTCGCCGTGAGGCACATGTAAGCCGAGGCAACCACGACGCGCCCGAAAGCCGCGCGGAGTTTATTTATCGCCCGCCAAAAATTCCCGGAGCGGGCGCGCCTCTTCCATGACGCCCGGAGAGACAGTCAGTTCGTGGCGCTTCCATGGGCGGTCCACCATGCGCCAAGAGCGTCCATTGTCGCGGGAACCTTGTTCGAGAGAGGTCCGGCGAATTGCGACCACTCATCCGCCAGCAACGGCGAAACGGTGGTGATAATGGGAAGGTCGGCCAGGATCGCCGCGCGGAAAGCGTCGCACAGTCCGCCCCTGGCCGCTTCGAGCTTGCCGAATTTGCTCAGCACGACGACATCGGCGCCATCTTCTATGGCTCGCTCCACGGCTTCGCACGCCTTGGCGAGCCCGCTTGGGTCGAGGTTGCAAGCGGTCGAACCGGCGCCGAGGTCTTGAGAGAATTTTATCACCGCCTTGGACGTGAGATCGCGGACAGCAAGATGTTTGCACGCTCCCTCCGCGCCACATTGCGAAACCTCGACAACGCCGGCGACGCGAAATCCGTCGCGCTTCAGCGCCTCGGCGAATTGCGACAGAATGGTTTGAATCGTCTCGCCCGGCGCGCCTTGCAAAGCCGCGATTTGTCCCGTGAATTGAACGGCGTCAATCGTTGTCATGACACATGCTCCGCTCTGTTTAAGTTTTGCGGGACCGGCGTCGCGCCGAACGACCGCGTCGCCGATGCGCGACGGTCGATCGCCGCCACGCTCGCTTTCGCGATGCGCGTCCTCTGTCGTCGGGACTGGTCCATGAAGCCGCTTCGCCGCGCATATCGATTTCAAGAAGTTTGACGCCCTTCGGCACGAATGTTCCGTCGCGGGCGATCCCGCGCGGAACGTCGTCCATCGAAGCGAAGACGGGAACGCCAGCGTGATGTCCGAGCATGACTCCATAGCGCACCCGCGCGCCGACGTCGAACGGCAGAATGACGTGATGACATCGCCGCGCCAATTGGACGGCGACCGCCGACGCGATCTCGTTCGTCCCAAGGATTACCGCGAGGGCGCCCGCGTCGCCATCGAGTGACATGCGAAATGTCGTGTCGGTCATTTTGATCGTCCTCGTGGACTAACTTGTAATAGCAAGCTGCGGGCCACGCATCAGTCTTTGTGAAATAGGTATATAATGATCAGGCCGGGACACCCATCGGGCGCGGCGTTTGCCGGGCGTCCTTTAGGCGCGATTTGTTGTGAATACATCACTATGACGAAAGCGGCAGGACGCCGATCACCAACAGGAACCCGAGAAGCAATATGGCCACAAGCGCTACAAGCGCTCCAACCCAGCCGTTTGGAGTTTGCGACGACAGCGCGCCGAAATAGGCGGCGATCGTAAACAAGGGCCCTGGAACGGCCTGTGCCGCGCCATAGCCGGCGAGAAAGGCGTCATTGGACAGCCACCCCCGGGGAACGAGTTGCGCCTGAAGCAGGGCAGCACGACATGCCCGCCGCCAAACACCAGCGCCCCCCGCGAAAAGAAGCTGTCGAACAATTGGACGACATATGGACCGCTCTCGCGCGCGGCCAGCGGCGACGGAAGCAGCAGCATTAAAGAAAGCGCCAGCGCGCTCATCCCAAAACGCTTCGTCAGCTTGAACGGCGTCGGGCTGCGCGGCAAACTGCTTCGCGGGACGAGCCAGAGACGCCCGATCACTCCACCCGCTATAATGACTTTTTGCGCCCCATGTACGCCTGCGTACGCAAGTGAATATTTCCATTTCGAATTTGCCGCGAAGACGCGGAACGTGAGGGGCCTTGCTCAATCGACCGGCGGCGCATACCGCGGAACCGCGCGGACGGGGTGGAGAGCTTGACCAGTGGTCATCCCAGGTGAGAAAATTTGCTAGCGCGACGCTGTTCGCGGCGCGGGACGCTTCACCGAAATCCAAAAGGATTTTCCCGGCGCGATTTTCCAAAGGGCTTGCCGATGTGGTTTCATGGCCTAACAGGCTTCGTCCATTGTAGCGGCGTTCGCCCTTGCAACTGGTCAGGCTCAAGCGGACGATGTGTTATATAAGCGCGAGGCCCTTTGGAGGATCGTAAGCACGCAATGTGTTCCAGCGAGCCGAGCTGGAAATTTTCCGAGCCCCTGCCTCACCTTGAATAATGACGATGAAGCGGGATTCGCCGTCCTGAAGGATAGGGTTGGCGCCGCTCAAGTGCTCGTAATTCCGACAAAACAAATATCAGGCATTGAGAGCCCGGATAGCCGTAAGGCTCCGGCCAAAAAATATTGGTCGGCGGCTTGGAACGCCAGATACTTTGTGTTCGGTTACTTGCAACGGGAAATCGCGCGAGACGAGGTGAGCCTGGCCGTGAATTCGCAACACGACCGAAGCCAAGACCAACTGCATATCCACGTCGATTGCATTAAGCCGCAAGTTCGAGATCTGCTTCGCGGACATGTCGACGAGATCGGGTACTCCTGGGGCTTGCTGCCCTTTGAGGTCGACGGAAAAAAATACAACGCGCGACGGCTCGATGATCCCAGACCTTAGTCGGACAAATCCAATCGCCTTAATTTCCGACGAATTGACCGACGCGGCCTCCGACATGGGGGCGGAAACAATTTTCGTCGCCGGAGCCAAATTTGGCGATGGCAAGGACGGGTTTATATTGCTTGAGGATAGAGCGGGTCGGGCGCCGCTGGACAATGCCCATGGCGAAGATCTTCAAGATCACACATGCGGCGTTGCTCACTGAGCGGTCGCGTGACCCGTTCGTGCACCCGCGAACTGGATCGGGATGTTTGACATAGCGGAGCCGCCGCGATTGAGTTTATATATTTTCGAGCCTTGGCGGAACGACGGCATTTCCGGGCCGGCTGCGCTCATCGCATCCTTCTGTTCCGCCATAATCCGATATGATACCCATCGGAGCGGCGCGGGCGACCAGGGCGACGTTAAAAAAATGCTGTCGAATAAAGCCAAATATGGACTGAAGGCGCTCATTCATCTGGCTGGCGCGGAGGGGCAGTGCCTTGCCGGGGACATGGCGGCGGCGAATAACATTCCGCGCAAATTCCTCGACGCGATATTGGTGGAATTGCGTAACGCCGGCATTCTCAACAGCCGCAAGGGCAAGGGCGGCGGCTATCTGCTGGCGCGGCCCGCCGAAAAAATCACCGTCGGGCAGATCATCCGCATTCTCGACGGCCCGCTCGCGCCCATCGCCTGCGCGAGCAGAACCGCCTATCAACGCTGCGCCGATTGCCCCGACGAGGCCGCCTGCGCGATCCGGGACATCATGCTCGATGTGCGCGACTCCATCGCCATGATCCTCGATCGAACCAGCATCGCCTCGCTGCGCCAGCGCGGCCACAGGGAACAGCAAGTCTTGCGGTGAGGCGCTCGGCGAAAAGCGGCGGGGAGGGCGGCGGCCACGCGGAGCATCCTCCGCTGGCGCCCACGCGCGCAAATCCTTAATCTTTCGCGCAACTCGTCTTCTCCCAGGAATTCCGTCATGCCGCACAATCAGAATCCGCTGCTCGCCCAGTGGCTCGGGCCCTATGGCCTGCCGCCCTTTGGAGCCGTCGCCGCCGCTCATTACCGCCCCGCGTTCGAAGAGGCGCTGGCGGAACATCGCGCCGAGATAGACCGCATCGCGCAAAACCCGGCGCCGCCGGATTTCGACAACACCATCGCCGCTCTCGAAGATTCGGGACGCCTGTCGCGGCAGGTCGGCGCGGTGTTCTGGAATCTTTGCGGGACCGATTCGACGCCCGAGCTAGAGGAAATCGAGCGCGAAATCTCGGGCGTGCTCGCGCGGCACGCCAGCGAGACGTCGATGAACGCGGCGCTGTTCGCCCGGATCGACGCGCTATACGCGCGGCGCGGGGCGCTCGGACTGACCAACGAGCAATCGCGCGTGCTGGAGCTCACCCACAAGGACTTCATGCGCGCCGGCGCGCGGCTCGAAGGCGATCAGCGCGCGCGCATGACGGCCATCGTCGAACGGCTCGCGCGGCTTGGCGCCGCTTTTTCGCAAAATGTGCTGGCCGATGAATCCTCTTTCCTGCTGCTGCTGGATGAAGACGCGCTCGACGGGCTCTCGGAGAGCTTTCGCGCCTCCGCCGCCGCTCTTGCCACTGAGCGCGGCGCCAGCGGCAAATATGGCGTTTCGCTCTCGCGTTCCTCGGTCGAGGCGTTTCTGCAGGGGTCGGCGCGGCGCGATCTGCGCGAGGCGGCCTTCAGCGCCTGGGCGAATAGGGGCGAGAACGGCGGGGAGACGGACAATCGCGCCATCATCGCTGAAATCCTGCAACTGCGACATGAACGCGCGCGGCTGCTCGGCTACGAGAATTTCGCCGTCTACAAGCTCGACGACACGATGGCGAAAACGCCCGAGGCGGTGCGCGCTCTTCTCGAGGAGGTCTGGGCGGCGGCGCTCGAACAGGCGCGCAACGAGCGCGCCGCGCTGCAGGCGGCTATCGAAAAAGAAGGCGCGAATTTTCAGCTCACCGCCGCCGACTGGCGCTATTACGCCGAGCGCGCGCGCAAGGAGCGTTATGATCTCGATCAGGCCGAGGTCGCGCCCTATTTCCAGCTCGACAATATGATCGCCGCCGCCTTCCATGTGGCCGAGCGTCTCTTCGGGCTGCGCTTTGTCGAGCAACACGGGCTCGATCTTTATCATCCGGAAGTGCGCGCGTTCGAAGTCTTGAACGAGCGGGGCGAACATGTCGCGCTGTTTCTTGGCGATTATTTCGCGAGGCCCTCCAAGCGCGGCGGCGCCTGGATGTCGGAGTTCCGCGGCCAGGAAAAACTTGCCGGCGATATCAGCCCCATCGTCGTCAATGTGATGAACTTCGCGAAAGGCGCGGCCGGCGCGCCGCAATTGATCAGCCTCGACGACGCGCACACATTGTTCCACGAGTTCGGCCATGCGCTCCATGGCATGTTGTCCGACGTCACCTATCCGCGCGTCGCGGGCACGAATGTCGCGCGCGATTTCGTCGAGCTTCCCTCGCAGCTTTATGAGCATTGGCTGCTGGAGCCATGCGTGCTGCGCCGTTTCGCGCTTCATGCCCAGACGGGCGAAGCCTTGCCGGAGGACATGCTGGCGCGCATTCTCGCGGCGCGCAATTTCAATCAGGGATTCGCGACGGTGGAGTTCTGCGCCTCGGCCTTCGTCGATCTCGATCTGCACGAGCGCGATCAGGAGGGCGAGATAGACGTGGGCGAGCTCGAGCGCGCTAGCCTTGCGCGCATCGACATGCCGGGGGACATCATCATGCGCCACCGCGCGCCGCATTTCTCCCATATCTTCTCGGGAGATGGCTATTCGTCCGGTTATTACAGCTACCTTTGGGCGCAGGTGCTCGACGCCGACGCCTTCGAGGCCTTCAAGGAAGCCGGCGATCCCTTCGCGCGAGAGGTGGCGGGAAAGCTGCGCGCGCACATTTACGCGGCCGGCGGCGGCCAAGATGCGCGGGACGCCTACACCGCCTTTCGCGGCCGCATGCCCACGGTGGAGCCGCTGTTGCGGCAACGCGGGTTTTTGACGCCGGAGTGAAGCGGGGCGATTTGCGATGCGCCGGAGGCGCTCGCGCGATCCGATTCACGGCGATGTCGGTCATCGCGCCGCCTCCAAAGCTTTCGGCGCGGCTTCGGCGACCGGCAGGCGCGGGCGGATGAGCCGCGCGAAATCGTCGAGCGCGCGAAAGTTTTTCTCCGTGTCCAGCGACGCCGGCTTCAACAGCAAGGAGCGCAATCCCGCGCGCCGATGCAACTCGACGATTTTTTCGCCGATTTCGTCGAAACTTCCAATCAGCGAATGGTCGATGATCGCCGCCGCGTCGAAGGGAATGTTCGGCGACCCCGCCTGCGCGCGAAAAATGCCGCCGATGCGCTCGGCGAAGCGCCGAATGAACGGAACCGCTTCCGCCATGGCTTCTTCGCGCGTCGGGGCGGTATAAAAAAATCTGGCCAGCGTCAGGCGAGGATCGGCTCCTGGTCCGCCCGCCTCGCGATAAGTTCGATGATGTCGAGCACGCGCGAAAGCGGGTACGGCGGCGCCGCCATGACGCCGAAATCGTTGCGCGCGGCATAGCGGATCGCGCCCGGCGTCGTCGTCGCCAGATAGGTCGGGATCGGCCTTTGCAGGGGCTTTGGCGTTATCGTGACGTCGCTCGCCTGATAATATTCGCCGGTGAAGCTCACATGGTCTTGATAGAGCAGCCGATTGACCAGCCCCAGCGCTTCCAGCGTCATGTCTCGGGAGTGATCCGCTCCCGCAAGAAAATGCTTGTTTTGAAGCGCGAAGGGACCGCCCTTGGCGACGCCGAAATCGAACCGCCCCTTGGAGAGAATGTCGATCGTCGCGACATCTTCCGCGACTTGAATGGGATTGCGAAAGGCGATCAGCACCGCCGCCGAGCCGAGTCTTATGCGGCTGGTCACACCCGCGAGATAGGCGAGCAATGTCAAGATCGACGGGCTCACGGCGTCCGGGTCGAAATGATGTTCGGCGACCCAGGCCTCGTCTATGCCGAGCGCTTCCGCGTGTTGGACATAGCGCGTCTGCATGTCGAAACAGCGGGCGAAGTCGCGCTCGTGGTTTTCGTAAGTGCAAAAGACGCCAATGCGCATCGCCGAGCCCTCGTTTGCATGGCCCCCTTGGGGCGCGGCCTTTCGCGCTCATGCGCGGGCGCCCGAGGAAACGCTCCGGCGCGCCCCCAACCGCGACCAGCGGGATCGGATGGTCCGCCAACGCAAGAACCCTTAGCCCATGCAAGCAAGGGGCCGCGCGAAACCGACCGCCGCTGATCGCGTCGCGACATGCGAGCAATCATATAATCGATTTACATACCGATGATTATTACGCCGCGCCGGCTGGCGGCGCAAGTTGAAAAATCCCGCGCATTGCTCGCTTTCCGTTGGCGCGGCCGCGGGCGCGAATCCGCCCAATTCACCCAAATTTGATGGCGTCGAATGTCGCGGCCATCTCGCGCGCGTCGGCGCCGGCGATCGAAGCGCCCGCGAGAGGATCGCCGCCGGCGCGCCACGCCGCCTCGGCGTCAGGGTTCGTGAGAGCGAGGTTAAGCGCGCTATTGAGTTCATAAAGCCCCCAGGCGAGGCCCGCGTCGCGCAGCGACGCCAACAACGCGTTCTGCACGACGCAGCGGACCAGGAAATGCGGCATGGAGACGAGCGCTTCGTTGTTCAGGCCGACCACGGCCTCCGCGCAGCCGCTCTTATCGAAGGAGGCGTGGCCGCGGCACGCGAGCGGACGCGCGCGATAGACGAGGCAAAGGCCGTTCTCGATGAAGGGGCAGGGGCGGCGCAACGCGAGGCGCTGCTCGTCGTCGAGGCCGCTGGTGGTCGCGGCGTCCCGCGCGACGCGATGCGCGAGATCCAAGCCGATCCTGAAGAAGGCGGGCCTGGTCGCGACGACATATTGCGCGATCAGCAAAATCTCGGGAGCCGTCGCGGCGACACGCAGATCGCAGCAGGCGGCGCATCCCTGATGGCAGGCGAGCGCGGGCATGTCCTCGATCTGGATCGCGACATTGCCGTCGAAGCTGTCGAATGCTTGGACCGATAATTCCTTCACAAGGTCGGGACGCCCCTGCCGCTCGCAAATCGTCTCGCCAAAGGCTGCTTGCAGCGCCTTGAACAGAGCCAAGGGGGTGTTGTCGTCGCCGTTTCCCATTTGAGCACGCCTCTGTTCCCAGCGATCACGACCCCGATTTCCCGCGCGGCGAGCGAGGGCCGGGACATATATACATGTAAACTATATGACGTAGCCGCCGTGGCGAAGAGAGATTTCGCGCGATTTTAACGCGGCGAGAGAGGCGCATGCGCGACCGGCGGCGAAGCGCAAACGTCGCCAATGCGCACCGCCTTCGACGTGGCGCATGGTCGGCTTATTGACGCGATGGCTTCGATCAGGCTTCTGGTCATCAAGAGATTGGAGTATTTGGCGAGTTAAAACAAAAATATAAAGATGCAATATTTAGCAAAATCCACGTTATCATAGCACTGTTGCGTATCTAGCAGTGTAGCGAAATGGTTTTAACCATTAGGAAAACCTTGCGCGGTGGTTACAAGGATGTTTACGGCGATCTATCGGGGCTGAGTGCAATTTATACGAGGATATTAACACGACTGTAATTGGCGTGCGGTAATGTCGATTGTATGAGCCGCGCGCGTCGGTTCCGTGTGTGAAAGCATGAAGAGGTTGTACAGCCATGTTAAAGCTGCTGGGGAGTTTTTGGGCGGACGAGCGGGGCGCGACGGCGGTCGAATATGGTCTGATCGCCTCCTTGGTGTCGATCGCCGGCATTTCCGCCTTCACCACGGTGGGAACCAAACTGAGCGCCACCTTCAAATTTGTCGCCGGTCAGCTTAATACGTGACGTCAAGCGGCGGAGATCGATCGATGTCCGTTCCACCGTCGCGGCGACTACTGGAGTGGCGGCCCTGATGCGCATTCTCGTGGTGGAAGACGAATTCGAATGCGCTGGACCGCTCGTCGAGCGTCTCCGGCGCTCGCGCGAATTTTTGAACGACGAGCGGACCGGCGCGCCGACCGTCCCGGTGCGCGGCGCCGGCTATTTGCCGGCGAAGCCGGCGCCGTGAGCGGAGTTTCAGACAGCTTTCCCGCGAGGCCGGAGGCCGAGCCTTCGCCCCACGCCCGCCGGCTTCTGGTCTGCGTTGGGCCGCGTTGCGACGCGGAGGGGCGGGGCCGGGCCTTGCTGGCGGCGCTGCGCGAAGAACTCGCCGCCAACCCCGACGCCGCCGCGCGCGTCGAAGTCACGACGCGCGATTGCCTGCGCGCCTGTACGCGCGATCCGATCGTGAGGTTGGAGCCTTCGGGCGATTTGTTCTCCGATCCAACAGTCGAGGATTTGCTGCGCGCCGCCGGCGCTGCATTCCTATAGAGCGGGCCGGATTGAAACCGCGGCGTCGCGTCGGAGGGTGTTGATCCGGCGCGCCTTGCTAAACCGGACCGCGATTGTTAGCCTTTGATTCCGCAAAACATCAGGGCGTGTTGGGTGATCGACGCATGAATTCGCAACCGCCGCGCCCGCCTCTGATCGCCGACACCGCGCCGGGCGCCGCCATCCCCGAAATTTGGCCCAAGCGCCCGCTCGCCCACCGCGCGGGTTTCACGAGCGGCGACGACCACGCCGTCAAGGTCGCGGCGCTGCGCGATCTCGACGAGGCGGCGGAGCATTTCGTGCAAGGCCGCTGGCGCGAGGCGATGCTGCTCGTCGACCACGCCTGCAAGGCGTCGCGCCACGCGCTCTTGGGCGCCGCATGGAGCGCTTTCGCCAAGGAGGACTGCATCGCCCATCCCGTGCGCGAGTTCCTGCATCAAGACCCTTTTACGCGGCGCTCGTTCCAGAAGCCGCGCGGACATGCCGGCGACGCCGTGCTGATCGACTACATGTACGGCATGGCGCACGCCGAGCACGAACTCGTCGACGCGACGCCGGTCGGGCGCTGGATACACAACTACACCACGAACACGCATGCGCCGCGCGCGGTCCGCCGCCGCATGCACGTCATCGCCGAGATGATCGACCGTGTTTGCATCGAGCGGCGCCACGCGCGCGTTCTGTCCGTGGCCAGCGGCCATGTGCGCGAACTCATGTTCTCGCACGCCGTGCGCGCGGGCGTGGTGGAGGAGGTCGTCGCATTCGACCAGGACGCGCGCTCGCTCGCCGAGGCGGAAGCGACCACCGGCTCGACGGCGCTGAAAACCATGCAAGGCTCTATCGCGCGGCTGATCGTCGGGCGTTACGATCTGAGCGATTTCGATCTCGTCTATACCGCCGGCCTGTTCGATTATGTCGACGAGCGCGCGGGCAAGCGGCTCGTCAAGACGATGTTCGACATGCTGAAGCCGGGCGGCATGCTGCTGGTCGGCAATTTTCTGAACGACATAGAGGACATCGGCTACATGGAGTCCTTCATGGGCTGGAACCTCGTGTTTCGCACGCGCGAGCAAATCGCCGCTCTCGCCGACGGGATCGATTCCGGGATTGGCGCGATGCGCTATTTCGAGGAGTCCGAGCGCAACATCGGCTTTCTGCTGGTGACCAAGGCGGGGTAGGGGGCGCGGCGTCCACGCGGAGCGTTAGAAAAGCGGATCGTCCGCGAACCAATGCTTGCCCTTGTAAATGATCTCGGTCGACGAATCGTCACTGTCGACGACTTCGACCCCCGCGCCCTTCTTCAACCAAACGCATCCTTTCCAGTGAACGGGATATACGGGCCGGCCATTGTTGAGGCTCGCCAAGGTGCGCTCGTGCGCCTCGGCCCAGGAAGGACAGAATCTCGCGGTCTGGGGCAGCGTTTCCTGACGAGGCTGGGTGGATTGCGCCCTGGCTTCGCTCGCGAGGCTCGTCGCGCAAACGACGGCGAACGCGACGACGGCGACGCGCGGGACGGCGACGATGGACATGAGTTTCTCCCTTGTGTCGGTCGCTCGCTCTCGCGGGCGTTCCGACAATACATGCCGCGAACCGAAGCTTCGCGTCGTGCGCCGGCGCACGCATTGGCGAGCGCGCGGAACAGCCGCGTCGCGCAACTCCATTTACCACCTTCATTTTCCAAACAAGTCGCTAAATTATTTCGAAATAAATCCTGTGTAATTTTACAAGCGTTTCCGTCCGAGGCGAAAAGGCCCGGGCCCGTCAGGCGCGCGTTTAATCAACGGAAGGCGTAAGGGGCGTTATGAGACGAGACATGAATTTGATCCTCGAAATGCTCCTGTTGCTGGAAGACATGCCGGTTCCCGTGGGCTCCGGAGTGCTTCTCAAGCGGGGGGCGGAAGAGATCGCCGTTCCCGGCTATGGTCTCGATCAAATCAAGTTTCACTTCTCCCTGCTGCGCAACGCCGGCTTCATCGATGTCGTGACGATCGAACCCACCACCGGACTGCGTTTCAAGGGGCTCACCTGGGCGGGGCACGATTTCCTCGATCGCGCGCGCCAGCGGGAGGCGTCGGATAATCTGGACGCCGCCGCCGAGATGGACCCGGACCTCATGCCGATGTCGCCTTACGGCGCGCAACGCAGAGCCAGAACGCCGCAGGGCGCCGAGGCGCCGAGGTTCTATCCGCGCAAATCCTTGCGACACCGGGCCTGAACGCCGGACGGCCCGCCGCTTCGGGCCGGTTCGCGCGTCCCCGGCTTTTTCGTGCTAGGAACGGCGCCGCCAGGAGCGCGCCGGATCGCGCTCGCATATGTAAGGATTTGCGCGAGATGAGCGAGGCAGGTCTGCCGGAACGCAGCGGGGCGGGGCGGCGCGAGGGCGTCCTTTCCAGCCGCCAGATCGCCGCGCTGGTCGAGGCCGGTGTGGTCGGCGCGAGCGCGCCCATAACGCCGGATCAGATTCAGCCGGCGAGCCTCGATCTGCGGCTTGGAGCCAGGGCCTTTCGCGTGCGCGCGAGCTTTCTGCCGGGCCGGGATCGCGCCGTCGGGGAACTGCTGCGCGAACTGAAATCCGACGAGATTTCGCTCGAAGGCGACGGCGCCGTGCTGGAGCGCGGATGTTTTTACGTCGTTCCGCTGATGGAGCGGCTCGCTCTGCCCAAGGATTTGTCGGGCGCGGCCAACCCCAAGAGCTCGACGGGCCGGCTCGATATTTTTACACGGCTCATCACGGATCGCGGCGAGCGTTTCGATCTCGCCGAGCCGGGCTATCAAGGACCGCTATTCGCGGAAGTCTCGCCGCGCAGTTTTTCTGTGCGCGCGCGCGCCGGCTCGCGTCTCAATCAGTTGCGTTTTCGCCAGCACGATCCGCTCGCGCCGCAACAGACGAGTTTCGCGCTCTCCGACGCCGAACTGGCGACAATTCACGCGCGGGCGAAACTCGTGGACGGCTCTTTGAATCTGCGCGACGGCGTGGTTCTTCGCGTCGATCTCTCGGGGCAGTTGCACGCCGGCGTCGTCGGCTATCGCGCGCAAAAGCACACCGATGTGATCGACGTGGACCGCGTCGGCGGATACAGCGTCGGCGATTTCTGGGATGTGCTGCCGGCGCGCGCGGACCGTCGGCTTATTCTCGATCCCGGGGATTTCTATATTCTCGCCTCTCAAGAGAGGCTTTGCATCCCGGCCGATCTCGCCGCCGAAATGGCCCCGATGGACGCCGCCATCGGCGAGTTTCGCGTGCATTACGCGGGCTTCTTCGATCCGGGTTTTGGCGCTGGCGCGCAAGGGGAGCCCGCCAGCCGCGCCGTGCTGGAGGTGCGCAGCCGCGAAGTGCCGTTCATCCTCGAAGACGGGCAGTTCATCGGGCGATTGGTCTATGAGCCGATGGCCGAGCCGCCGCGGCGCTCTATGGCGCCGCGGGCCTGTCCAATTATCAGGGGCAGGGGCTGAAGTTGTCGAAACATTTTGTCGGGGCGTGAAGCTCACCGCCGGACATGCTTCACGCCATAGAGGAAGTAAATAACCAGCCCAATCGCCATCCAGACGACGAGGCGGAGCCAGGTCTCGCCCGGCAGCGCCGCCATCAGCGCGAGGCAGGACAAAATGCCGAGAACGGGCAGCAAGGGAATTCCGGCGCGCGGAACAGGCCGACGATGAGCGGGCTGTGGCGGCGCAGATGTAGCACCGGAAACACACCAGCGCGAAGGGCGCGAGCGTGCCGATGCTGACATCTCGTCAGGATGTGGATGGGCGGAAGGCCCGCGTAGGGCGTCAGCGCGCCGAACAGCATTGGCTGATCGCGGCATGCGATATCTGTCGTCGATCTCGCGAAGACCGGCGGCAGCAATCCGTCCTGCGCCATTGCGTAGAACACGCGCGTCTGGCCGAACAGCAGCGTCAGCATCGCCGTGGTGAGCCCCGCGAGGGCGCCGAACTTCACGATCCAGGTGATGAAGGGCAGGCCGGTGTGGTCCATCGCCAGCGCGATCGGATCGGGCACGCCGAGTTGCTTATATGAGACAATGCCAGTCGCGACCGCCGAGACGCCGATATAGAGCACCGTGCAGATGATCAGCGACCCCAGAATCCCAACGGGCACGTCGCGCTGCGGCAGCCTTGCTTCCTGAGCGGCGGTCGATACGCCGTCGAAACCGATATAGGCGGAGGAGGCCTGCGCCGCGCCGCGCGACGCGCCGCTCCAGCCGTAATAACCAAACCATTGGAGTCCGTGAAAATACGACTCGACTGCACGCCGCCGAAATTCGTGTCAGTCTTTCCCGGCGCCCCATGGAAATGTGCTGACCCACTCCAGCCAGCGGCGTCCGATGAGAAAGATGAACATGACGCGCCCGGAAAGTATGACAGCGAGCACGACAGCGACCTCGTTCAGCGACGATGGAGTTCTTGAACCCTAGCGCTTTCCTGCGTGCCACACGCGCAGCAGCGCCGTGGCGTCAGGATCAGCGACAGCAGCAAGCAGAGTCAAGAAGCGTCGTGCGGCGAGGTTTCGCGGCGTGCGCCGTCCCGTCGGGAAGGACATCGGTGAGGACAGACAGAAGGGTGAAGCACGAAGACCTTGCAGGACCTTGTTACAATGACCCGACCAACCAACGACGAGCATCGCGCCGCCGGCGCCATCTCGGGCGCCAGATCCCGGCCCGATGATCCAAGCTAAAATATTCGCCGACCGCATCGCGTGAGTATGGTGTAAAATGCTGCCCAACACAAAATGAACGAAGCAGACTCAGCATAGCACAAAGACGACGAAGGCACAGCGATTACCGACAGAAGGAACGGGACCGTCGGCCCCGGCCCCACGACATTGGCCGCGACCGTGCCAGTGAGCGCCGAAATACAAACCAATGATCCCAGCCCAATTCCTAGCGCCAACAGCGAGGCCGGGACCAGTTTTAGTGACTTGAATACCCATGATGTCTCGGCCTTCCTAGCAGCGATGATCGATACAGACGATTTTGCAGGTCGAGTCGGCGGACTTGTCGGTGATCTGAATGCGCGTCGCTAGAGTAGACCCGAACATGGTACTCTTCGCGGCTCGCCCGCGCCGCCCGCTCGCCACGCTCGGGCTGAGCAGCGATTATGGTAACAGCACGAAGGGGCGGCGAGGAAGTCGCGCGGCGGGACGGGACGGCGTGCTGGCACGGAAACTGCGTGGGCTTGCGCACGGG
>CAVQBO010000019.1:0-191366 GCA_963710695.1 uncultured Alphaproteobacteria bacterium
CAAACCTCACATCACAAACAATTTGTCCGGCAACTCATCCTTCCCGCCCGGCGGGAAACGGCCGTCGAGCAGGCGGGCGGTTTCCTCTATCGCCGCGACATAGCCGTCGGCGATGCTCCCCTCGCGCAACCGCGCCCGCAGCAGATCGAGCGCGGCGCGCCATTCCTCGTCCTTGATTATTTCCGCGACGCCGACATCGGCGATGATCCGCGCGTAGCGTTCCGCCAGCGAGGCGAAGATCAGCACGCCGCGGCGGTCGCTGGTGCGCCCGACGCCTCGCGTAAAGAACTGCTCGCGCGCGGCGCGGTGGGCGCGGGCGCGCTTGATCCGGCGCGGCGTCAGCAGGGAATGCACGGGCGACAGCGAGAACAGCAGCGCCGCGGCGATGAACACCGCGATTTGCGCCGCGAAGATTTCGCGCACCGGCAAATGCGTGAACGCGATAAGCGGCCAGGGCGTCGCCAGCGCGGCGAAACTCGCCCAAAGCGCCGGCACGTAAGAATAATTCGACGAGCGCCGCGCCAGCACGCAGACGATTTCGGCGCCGGTTTTTTGTTCCGCCGCGCGGATCGCCTCGGCGACGCGGCGATAGTCTTCGTTGCTCACTCGCATCACCAATCCCCCGAGGCGCCGCCGCCGCCCGACGATCCGCCGCCGCCGGAAAATCCGCCGCCGTCGAAGCCGCCGCCGCCAAGGGAGCCGCCGCCAAAACCGCCCCCGCCGCCGCCAAAACCGCCGCCAGGCGGCAGGAAAATCATCGGCCCGCCGCCGCGGCCGCCGCGCGCGTTGCGCGACATGTAGATCATGATGAATATGAACAATATGAACAGGATAATCGGCGCGAGCTGGTCGATCGTCTCCGACATGGACTGCTCCGCCGCGCGCTTCGTCCATTCGCTGGTGTCGCTCGAGAGAACGTCGATGATCGCGTCGACGCCGCGCTCGATCCCGCCGCTGAAATCGCCGGCCTTGAAGCGCGGCGCGACCGCCGAGCGGATGATCACGCTGGACACGGCGTCGGTCAAAACGCCCTCCAGCCCATAGCCGACCTCGATCCGCATCTTGCGTTCGTTGGGCGCGATCAGGAACAGCACGCCGTTGTTTTTCTTGGCCATCCCCAGCTTCCAGGCGCGGAACAGGCCATTGGCGTAGCTTTCGATATCGCCGCCCTCCAGCGAACTCACCGTCGCGACGACCAGTTGGATGCTGGATTTATCCTCTAAATTCTGGAGCTTAGCCTCGATCGACGCCTTGGCGGGCGCCGAGATGATATTGGCCTGATCGGTCACCCGCCCCGCGAGCTGAGGAAAGTTGAACGCGGCCAGCGCGATGCTGGCGAAAAGGCACAGCGCGACGGCCGCCGACGCAAATTTAAATCCATGATTTAGCTTCATAAATGGCCTCTCCGCGCCGCGTCACCCGGCAGAGCAACGCTCGCAACGTCCGGCGATTTCCACGACGCGGCTGCGCGGCGCGAAACCCGCCGCGCCAGCGAGCGCCGCGAGTTCGCGGGCGAGGCCGGGCGAGGTCGCCTCCTTCACTTCACCGCATTGTTCGCAAATGAGAAACACGACCGGCTCCTCCGCGCCATGGGCGTGGCCGCAGACGATGAAGGCGTTTTGCGAGGCGAGGCGATGGGCGAGGCCATTGTCGAGCAGATAGCCGAGCGCGCGGTAGACCGAGATCGGCGCGGGGCGTTTTCCCTTTGCGTCCCGCATCATATCGATCATTTCATAGGCCCCGACCGGGCGATTGGCGCGGGTCAGTATGTCGAGCGCCTGGCGCCGCGCCGGCGTCAGACCGCCGGGGGCGGGCGCGCGAGGATGTGGTTTGGGCTCAAGACTCATGCGCGCATTTTAGCGCATTTTCCGCGCATCCGCGCGCATGGACGCGCATCAGGCGTCAAAAATGGAAACCGACGCCGAGGCCGCCGCCAAATTGCGAGGTGCTGGGGTTGGGATTAGGATTATTTCCATAGACCGGCTGCGGCGAATCTTGATTGACCTTCGCCTTGGGCGAGATCGTGATGTCGCCGGCGCGGGTCGACCCCTCCTTGGCCGGCGTCGATTGCGCGGAGGGCAAGGGCAGCGCCGAAGGATCGTTCTCGCCAAAGCAAACCGGATCGTCCTTCCACTTCGCGCGGGGGCAGGGAAGGGCCGGTGTAGCCGCGACCGGCGCGGGTTTTACTTTGGCGGGCTTTGGCTTCTTCTTGGGCTGAACTTGCGGCGCGTCGACGGATTGCGCCAGCGCGGGGCGCAAGGCGAGACGCCGCGCAAGCCGCGACCAGAATGATAAAAAATTTCGTCCTCACGCCGCCCCTCGCTCGCCCGTCAATTTTTAGGGATAGACCCGCATTTGGGCGAATTTGCGCCGAGAAGCTTAAGCGATTTGTAGCGCGGGGCGAAGCGTGAAATATTGCCGCGAAAATTTTACGCGGGCGCGCCGAATTTGCGCTTGTCCCTCGCGGTGAAGGTTGATTAATCTCGTTGATCGCATGCGTTTTCGGGATCGTTTCAATGTCCATCAGCGGCGCGTTGGGGGCGGTTTTTGGATGGAAGTTGCTCGAAAACTCGGGCGATATCCTCGATAAGTCGGCGAAAAAATTTCGGCGGCTCCGCCAAGGCGTTCGCGGAGGAAGCGAACGCGAAGCTGAACTATTATACCGGCGATATTCCGCCCAATCACGATCTCGAACATGCGATCCGCATCAGCGAATTGACGAGCACGCTGGTGTTGCTCGGGCAATACAAGGATCGCAAGGAGCAGGAACGGCTCGATCGCGGCGGCTTGTGGAACGAGCCCTTCGTGCCCGCCGCTCGGCTGTTCCTTCACCAGCAGCTCGGTAAAAGTCTCGGCGCAAAGACCAAATCCGACGCGGAACTCGTCGCCGAACTCGATCAAAAGCTCGATCTCGCTTTTTCCGAGCATAATGCTGAACGCGTCCGCGCCGGATTGGACGCCGCGCAAGCGCGCGTTTGGAGCGATCTCGTCGCGGGCGTCGGCGAGCCGCCGCCGGATTTCAAGCAGCTGTTCGACGGCGACGGCAATGCCGAAAATCCCGGCTGGGCGCTCGTCTTCGTCGCCTTCATGCGCGAAGCCTTGAAGAAGAGTCCCAAGGCGCAGGTCGCCTTTGTCGCGTCGCGCCTCGGCGCGCTGCGCGAGACGATGGGAGCGCTGCAAGAAAAGGCGGATTCGATCAAGGACGACACCGCCGCGCTTCTCGCTTTCGCGAGGGAAGCAGCGCGCACGCGCAATGTGGCCGAGGGCTTTATTCAGGAAATGGCCGCGAGGGTCGCCCGGGACCGGGCGCTCGATTTCGAGGGCAAGAAGCGGGCGGTGCGCGACGCGATAGAAATTTACGAAGAGCGAAATCGCCGGCGGGCTGACGCAAACCAATTTCGGCGAGATCGTCGACGCGGCGCTGGCCAAGGCGAAGGCGCAAGTGGACAAGGGCCAGTCCGGCCTCGCCCGCGCCACGCTGCGCAAGGCGGCCGAGGATATGCGAGCGCGAGGAGGAGGAGCGCCGCGCGGCTTACGTCGCGGGGGTGACGGAGCTTTACAACCGCGCCCGCGACATCGCGCTGGCGAGCTATGACGGCGAGGCCGCCGCCGAGGCGGTGGTCGCGCTGGCCGAGGCGGTTCATGGGGCGGACAGGGCGGGCGTTCGCCAAGGCGCTGACGGCGGAAGCGAAGGCGCTTTACGAACATGGGCGCGATCGCGGCAGCAATGTGCATCTTGGTCGCCGCGATCGCGCTGTCGCGGAAATTGCTGGACGCCGCTTCCACCGATGATGAACGCGGCGCCGCCCACGTCTGTCTTGGCATTGCGCTCGCGACGCTCGGCGAGCGCGAGAGCGGGACGGCGCGGCTTGACGAGGCGGTCGCGGCCTATCGCGAGGCGCTGAAGGAATATACGCGCGAGCGCGTTCCGCTCGATTGGGCGATGACGCAGAACAATCTCGGCAATGCGCTCGCGACGCTCGGGGAGCGCGAGAGCGGGACGGCGCGGCTTGAAGAGGCGGTCGCGGCCTATCGCGAGGCGCTCGAAGGAATATACGCGCGAGCGCGTTCCGCTCGCTATGGGCGATGACGCAGAACAATCTCGGCAACGCGCTCGGGAGGCTCGGGGAGCGCGAGAGCGGGACGGCGCGGCTTGAAGAGGCGGTCGCGGCCTTTCGCGAGGCGCTGAAGGAAAGAACGCGCGAGCGCGTTCCGCTCGAATGGGCGATGACGCAGAACAATCTCGGCAATGCGCTCGCGAGCGCTCGGGGAGCGCGAGAGCGGGACGGCGCGGCTTGACGAGGCGGTCGCGGCCTATCGCGAGGCGCTGAAGGAATGGACGCGCGAGCGCGTTCCGCTCGATTGGGCGACGACGCAGAACAATCTCGGCAATGCGCTCTGGAGCGCTCGGGGAGCGCGAGAGCGGGACGGCGCGGCTTGAAGAGGCGGTCGCGGCCTTTCGCGAGGCGCTGAAGGAAATGGACGCCCGAAGCCGCGCCCTACTGGCATGACCAGACGCAACAAAATTTGGCCAAATGCCTGGCTGTGTTGGAACAGCGCCCTTCCCCGCGAGATCAGCGATCCGACGACTGGCGAGAGATCAAAAGCAACGAGCACTCCTTTCTCCGCGCTCGCGGGAGAACGCTACGAGCCTCGTCACGAAGCGAGGTCGGATGAGGGCGCGCCGCGGCTGGGTTGGAACTTCCTCGAGACCCTCACCCGACTCCGGCTACGCCGGGCCACCCTCTCCCACAAGTGGGAGAGGGGAGCGGCTCACCTCCCCAATCAACAACCCCAGCGCCAGCGATCCCGAATTGGCGGCGAGCGAGACCAGCATCGCGCGGTCGAGGCGCAGCATCGCCATCCAGGCTATAGCCACGCCCTCCACCACCACGACCACCGCCTCCAGCGTCAGCACCGACGGCCAATAGGGGTAGCGCTCATAGGCCCATAGCGCCGCCGTCCATAATTGTGGATGGGTGATCGCCGTGGCGGCGGCGGAACTCGCGGCGACATGCGCCGGGCCGCGGCACTCCCAGCGCGTCGCCCAGCGCCAGCGCATAGGCGATCGCCGCCTCCACCACGGCGGAGAGGATAAGCGCCTCGAACTCGCTCAGGCCGCTTCTCCCAGCACCTCGACGCCGTTCTCGCCGGCGCAAAGGATTGTCGTCGCGAGTCCGATGAACAGCCCATGCTCGACGACGCCGGGGATGGCGTTAAGCCGCGACGCCAGCGCTTCGGGCTCGGGGATCGCGCCAAAGGCGCAGTCGAGGATCAAATGGCCGCCGTCGGTGATGAAGGGCGCGCCGACTTTCATGCGGAGCGCTATTTCGCCTTCCAGCCCAAGTTCGCGCGCCGCCGCCTCGACATGCAGCCGCGTCGCCTTCGCGCCGAAGCGGTCGATCTCGACCGGCAGCGGAAAGGCGCCGAGCGTTTTGACGCGCTTGCCGGCGTCGGCGATGACGATCATGCGTTCGGACGCCGCCGCGACGATTTTTTCGCGCAGCAGCGCGCCGCCGCCGCCCTTTATCAGCCGCAGCGCGTCGTCGAATTCATCGGCGCCGTCGACGGTGAGATCAAGGTTGGGACAATCGTCCAGCGTCGCGAGTTTGAGCCCGAGCCGCGCGGCCTGGGCCCGCGTCGCCTCGGAGGTCGGCACGCAAGGCGCGTCATGCCCGGCCGCGCCGAGCAGATCGACGAAATGCGCGGCGGTGGAGCCGGTGCCGAGCCCCAGCCTCATGCCGGGGCGGACGAAGGCCATCGCGGCGGCGGCCGCCGCGCGCTTCGATGGTGGTCGGACGGGTTCGCGGTCATTTCGCGGGCGTCGTGCAGACGACGGAGGTTTCGTTGAGGACGAAGCAGATCGACATGAAGCCGGTGCGCACGTCGACGCGGAACACGCCGGCCTCGCCGGTGTGGCGCGAGGCGATCAACGCATATTCGCCGGCCGGGCCGGCCTTGGCGCCCTCGCCGGCGGGATAGCACAGCGTCACGCCGAAGGGAGAGCCGTCCTTGAGGCCATATTGGCAGGCGCCGACCTCGCCCGTGACCTTATCGAGCCGGAACACGCGGTTGAGATCGGTCTGCGGCGCGGCGAGAAATTCATAGGTCGCGGCGCGCGCCCCGCCAAGCGGCGTCATGGCGAGCGGCGCGATGGCGAGCGCGAGCGCCAGCCAAACGTAACGCTGATGTTCCCTCGGCATCAAATCGGCTCCTCGTAACGAATCGGTCGCCGCCATGATACACCGCATTGCGGCGGCCGCGGGATAGGGGCCGGGGGCGCTGGATCGAACGGCGCCCTGCGCTGGCCGCGAAGGGCTGGTATCAGGATACCACCTTCGGCAAGCCGCCTGTTTTCTAGCGGTCCAGCGCGATCTCGCGTCAAAAAATGTTTGACATGGCCCGCGCCCTCGCTTATCGCAACGGCACGGCCGCGAGACGCGGCGGGAGTTATGATTTTGAGCGAATTCCTGTCGCTCGCATGGGTCCATGCGAGCGGAACGCGCTCTAAACGCCACGGAACGAAATTCCCATGTTTGGTAAAACCTATTCGGCGAAGCCCGCCGACATTGAAAAGAAATGGGTGCTGATCGACGCCAAGGGGCTCGTCGTCGGGCGCCTCGCCTCGATCATCGCCCTGCGCCTGCGCGGCAAGCATAAGGCGACCTTCACCCCGCACATGGACGACGGCGACAATATCATCGTCGTCAACGCCGACAAGGTGGTGCTGACCGGCCGCAAGCGCGAGCAGAAGATCTATTATCGCCACACCGGCTATCCCGGCGGCATCAAGGAGCGGTCGGCCAAGGCGATCCTCGAGGGGCGCTTTCCCGAGCGCGTGCTCGAAAAGGCCGTCGAGCGCATGTTGCCGCGCGGCCCGCTCGGCCGCGTCCAGCTCGGCAATCTGCGCGTCTACAAGGGCCCCGACCATCCGCACGCGGCGCAAAGCCCCGACGTCGCTCGACGTCGCCGCGCTGAACTCCAAAAATTCCCGGAGCGCCTGATCATGGCCGAGACCACACTCTCCTCCCTCGCCGACCTCAACCAGGCGGCCGTCGCCGCCGCGCAAGAGGCGCCGAAATATGTGCAGAAGCTCGACAAGCAGGGTCGCGCCTACGCCACCGGCAAGCGCAAGAACGCCATCGCGCGCGTCTGGATCAAGCCCGGCACGGGCAAGATCTCGGTCAACGGCCGCGACGTGACGGTCTATTTCGCGCGTCCGGTGCTGCGCATGATCATCCAGCAGCCGCTCGGCATCGCCAAGCGCACGGGCCAATACGACCTCACCGTCACGGTCGCCGGCGGCGGTCTCTCCGGTCAGGCGGGCGCGGTGCGTCACGGCCTGTCCAAGGCGCTGACCTATTACGAGCCCGATCTGCGCACGCCGCTGAAGCGCGAAGGCTTCCTGACCCGCGACTCGCGCGTCGTGGAGCGCAAGAAATACGGCAAGCGGAAAGCCCGCCGCAGCTTCCAGTTCTCGAAGCGCTAAGCGTTTCGATATGGTTCGCGAAAGGGCGGCTCATCGGGCCGCCCTTTTTTTATCTCGCGGGAGAAGGGTCATGGCGAGGATTTTCATCGACGGCGATAGCGGCACGACGGGGCTCGAAATCCGCGAGCGGCTCGCCGGCCGGACGGATTTGGAGATCGTTTCGATCGCGCGCGAATTGCGCAAGGACGCAGGCGCCAAGCGCGAACTGCTCGCCGGCGTCGATGTCGCGATCCTGTGCCTGCCCGACGACGCCGCGCGCGAGACCGTGCGGCTGTGCGACGAATTGGGCGCGCGCGCGCCGCGACTGCTCGACGCCTCGACCGCGCATCGCGTCGCGCCGGGCTGGGTCTATGGTTTCGCGGAGCTTGCCGAGGGCCAGGCGGAGCGCATCGCGGGCGCGGCGCGCGTCGCCAATCCCGGCTGTTACGCGACGGGCGCGATCGCGCTGCTGCGCCCGCTCGTCGACGCGGGCCTCATCGACGCCGGCATGGCGCTGACGATCAACGCCGTCTCCGGCTATTCCGGCGGCGGGCGGCAGATGATCGAGGCTTATGAGGCGGGGCAGGCGCCGCCGTTCGAGCTTTACGCGCTCGGCTTCGAGCATAAGCATCTGCCGGAGATCGCCGCCTTCGCGCGACTCTCGGCCGCCGCCGCTGTTCGTGCCGTCGGTCGGGGATTTCCGGCAAGGAATGCTCGTCTCGATTCCGCTTCATCTCGACGCGCTGCCGGGGCGGCCCAAGGCGGCGGATTTGGAAGGCGGGCTCGCCCGCCATTACGCGGGCGCCAAGCATGTGCGCGCTGCTTCCCGCGCCAAAATCCGCGCGGCTGGACGCGACCGCGCTGAACGGAACCGACGACATGGAGCTTTATGTTTTCGCCAATGAAGCGAAGCGTCACGCGGTTCTGGTCGCGCGGCTCGACAATCTCGGCAAGGGCGCCTCGGGCGCCGCGGTCCAAAATCTCGCGCTGATGCTTAGAGCGCTTTCCGTTCGAACGGAATCGTTCGAACGATAAGAAATCGCTCAAAACCAAAATGTTGGAGCAAGCTCTTATCGAAAAAGTCTATCAACTTTTCGAAAGCGCTCCGGCGCGCGCGGCTGACGCCAAATCCATAAATTCCGACTCATCCAAGAAGCGGCTCCCGTCATTGCGAGCGTAGCGAAGCAATCTTAGGAGTCGCGCGTGACTCCTGGATTGCTTCGTCGCTTCGCTCCTCGCAATGACGGGTTGTTGTCAGTTAGTCTTGGTGTGACGCCGAGGCTGACGCGCCGTCACTTTTGCGCGGGCGTCAAATGGCCGAGGCAGTTGACGTTGGTGGAGCCCGAGATCGCCGTCGTCCAGCTCGTCGCGGTCGTCGGGCTTTGAATATGGTTCAGCAGCGCCGGCGGGCCGAGGTTGGTGTTCACATACTGGTTGCGCACGGGAGAATAGCTCGTGCGCTTCATCAGGATCGAGCCGGTCGGGACCCATTGCTCGACGATATTGCCCAAGCCCAGATTGTAATTATAGGTCACGTCGGCGACGATCACCGGTCCGAGCGTCGGGCTCAGCGCCGCATTGGTGAAACTTGTCGGCATGCTGATCGCGCTCACGGGGGGAACGTCCGCGGCGTTCAAATAGGTGTTCAGCGTGCAGCCCTGTCCGTTGCGCAGAGTGCCGCCGTTGTATGAAACCGACCAGGTCACTTGCGCCTGATACGCGCCGGTGACGTTCTGCGTGATCAGAACCTCGCTGATCGTTATCGTGAGCGGGGTCGCCGACAAGGGCGCGATCAACGCGGCGCCCGCCAGGAATATCTGCTGCATTTCCGCGTCGGTGATCGCGGCCTGGCCCGAGCCCGCGCCCCCGCCGGTGATCTGTCCGGTCAGATCGGACATCGCATGGGCGACAAGATCGACCTTGTGCGAGGCGCTCAATCCGTTCGACAGTTCGACGATGCCGAGATAAATCGCCAGCATCAGCGGGAGAACGAAAGCGAATTCGATCGCCGCCAGTCCGGAATCGTTGATCCCGAAGGCCCGAGCGCGCCCGCGCGGCATGATCACGGCTCCACCCGAAAGGCGTACATCCCCATCAGCACCGTCACGGTTTGTCCGCCGACGGTCGTTTCGCCGGCGGTGACCGCTGCCGATCGACCCGGCCTGAAGGGCGGTGCCGCCGATGATCGCCGCCATCTGACTCATCGGATAGAGAATGCGCACGACGGCGATGGAGCCAGCCGCCGGCAAGGTGATCGCCGTCCCCTGCGTGTTGTTCGCGTTGTTATAGAAATTGCCGACGTCGAGCGCTTCGGCGCTGGTCCAATTCGCCGGGCTTTGCAGGTCCATTCGCAAATTGGCGCAGGTGAACATCCCGCTCATCTGGGGACAGACATAGTTTTGCAGGAAGGTTCCATAGGTGAGGCCGGCGGCCGCCGATTGCGTCAATATCGCGCGGCTTCCAATCTGGGTGGCTTCCTGCAACTGCGCGGCTTCGAAATAGATGAGCCCGGTCTGAAAGATCGCGCACAGCAGTCCCAGGAAGGGGACGCCGATCATCGCGAATTCGATGGCGGTCGCGCCGTCCGGGTTCCTCAAAAAAGCTGTTCCGCCGAGCCAGCGCCGCGGCCCCGCGCGAAAAACACCCCTGCCACCCTGCTCACGCTTCATGCCGCATGTCCAATAGTCACACGCGATGGCGGACGGCGCCATGCCGATCATTGAAAACATATTGCGATGAAATACTTGCCGAGGTGTTACCGGGCTCGGGCCGAGCCGCGCCGGTCCGAGGCGCGGTCGTTCCAAATTGGATCAGCGCTCGCCAAATTGGATCAGTGCTTGCCGATCGTCAGCGTGCTCTCATGCATTTTTATCTGGCCAATCGTTTCGCCCATATAGGCATGATCGTCGCCGAGATCGACGGCGGCCATGCAGTCGGGGTTGCAGGCATAGGACTCGCGATGCGGCCCGCGATAAACGACGAGCTTGTCGTTGGGATGCACGACGGTGATCATCGATTCTCCGACCTGCGAGCCGCTGGCGTCGAGCACGATCAGATTGGTCGTGCCGAAGCTCTTCCCGGTTATGACCATGAGCTGATTGTTTCTAAGCATCGTCACGTCGGCGATCAGCGGATTGCCGATCACCATCGTCTGGGCGCCCGGCGGGATCTTCACGACGCGCGCATAGTCTAGCTCGACGAGAATCGTCTTTTCGTCCGCATGCGCGGCGAGCCCGGCTCCGCCCAGCATCACGATCAGGGCGCATCCCAGGCGCGAGAGCCGCGAGAGCCTCAACAGCCGCGAGAGCGCTATGTAAAGCGACGACCAAGACTTCATCCGACTCACCATGGATAGATTGCGCGCGACCGCCCGGGAAGGGCGCCCGCCGCGCGACAAGGGCGGTTACGCGACCCTAAACATGAGTTAAAGCAGCTAATGGTGAATCTTTACTAAAGGCGTTCGAACAATGAACGCGCCGCCGCCGCCTCGCGACGGGCGCCGCCGAGAAAGGCGCGATTTCGCGGGTCCGGCGCGATGGCGTTCGAGATAAAGTTAACGAATTTCGCGCGCGGCGCGACAGGCGCGATGAGAAGTCTCGAAACGACTGGCGTGGCGGCGTTTTAGGCGCTCGCGCGGCGGTCGAACCGCGCGGCTCGAATGCGCGTTCGGGGGCCGCGCGCGGTCGAAAAGCGGGGGACGATCGGGTTGTTTTTGGAAAGCGCGACGATGTTTACCGCTTCGGGCAACGCCTTCGTAACACTCTAGGTTGATAGTCCAAACCGTTCCGCCGACGGAGCCCCTTTGTCGACGCGGAACTTGAGTGAACAAGAAAAATCGGAGCACGGACATGACCATGATTTTTTCCCGCTTTGTGAAGGACGAGTCGGGCGCCACGGCGATCGAATACGGTCTCATCGCCTCGCTGATCTCCATCGCGGCGATCGCCGCCTTCACCACGGTCGGCAGCAAGCTGAGCGCGACCTTCGGCTACGTCGCCGGCCAGCTGAACACCTAATTGCCGGCGGCGGCGGTTTTCATCGCCGCCGATCGGACGGAAGCGGCGCCGGGAGCGGCGCTGCTTTGCCGCCCGCCCGGCGAAATCGCCAGGCTTGCTCGCCGCGGATAAACGAATGCGGCGCCGCCTCGCGCGCGAACGATTTTTCAGCGTCCATTTCCAGGCCTTTTCCGGCGCGTCGCGGCGTGGTTAACGCGCGATCAATATTTGCGTCTTATTTTGTAGCTCGAACCAATGGGCTTCGCGCCCTTCCTCGACACACCGGAACCCGTCAATGTTCGACTCCCTGGCGCTGCTTGTGTTTCCGCTGCTGATGATTTTCGCGGCGCTGGCCGATTTGTTCACGATGACGATCCCCAATCGCGTTTCGCTGGTGTTGATCGCGGCCTATCTTCTGCTGGCGCTGTATCTGCGGCTGCCGCTCGCGACGGTCGGTCTGCATCTGAGCTGCGGCCTCGCGATGCTGGCGCTGACTTTCACGATGTTTCAAATGGGCTGGATCGGCGGCGGCGACGCCAAGCTCGCCGCCGCGACGGCGCTTTGGCTGGGGTGGCCGTCGCTGTTCGAATATGGGCTGGCCGCGTCGCTGATCGGCGGCGCGCTGACCGTCGCGATACTGGCGTTGCGCCACTATGATCTGCCGGAAAAGCTGCTCTCGGTCGGCTTCATCGCCAAACTCGCGGAGAAGAACGGCGGCGTGCCATATGGAATCGCATTGGCTCTCGCCGGCCTGATGATTTACCCGCACACCGGCGTGTGGACGGGTCTCGCGCATTTGTAAATATTCGGCGCGCAGCGCTTTCCGTTCGAACGGAATCGTTCGAACGATAAGAAATCGCTCAAAATCCAAATGCTGGAGCAAGCTCTTATCGAAAAAGTCCATCAACTTTTTTAAGAGCTTGCTCTAAGCGCGAAAATTTAACGCCGCCCGCCGCCGCGGGCGGCGTTTTTCGTTTGCGTCTCGCGCGATCTTTAAGATTTGGGCGGCGCCGGCGCCGCCGGGCTCCTTCTCCAACCTGCGGGCGGATAAAGGCTTTCGACCGATCTTCGAAAATTGAAGGAATCGGTTAACCCTAATTTGATGTTTATCTCGTTCAATTCAGCCTGACCTCGATCAGGCGAAGAATTTGGAACAGCGAAAATGAACAAGGCACAAGTCGCCGTATTGGCAGTCGCCGTCCTCGCGGGTGGGGGCGCGTTCATGATCATGAGCCGTCCGACGCAAGCGCCGGCGCCGACGCGGCTTCCCGCCGTGGTCACTCCGATCATTCCGACGATGACCGACCAGGTGCTCGTCGCGAAACGCGACCTTCCCTATGGAACCGCGCTGACCGATTTGGACATCGAGTGGATGGACTGGCCGAGGTCGACGATACCCAAGGGCGTCATCACCAAGAACGAGGCGCCGCACGCATTGGAGGATCTGAAAGGATCGTTCGTTCGCGCGCCGATTGGCGCCGCCGAGCCGATTCGGCGCGAGCGGCTGGTCAAGGGCGCGACGCCGAGCATGATGTCGACCCTGCTCTCCAGCGGCAAGCGCGCGATCGCGATCGACGTGTCGATCAACAGCACGGCGGGCGGCTTCGTTCTGCCGAACGACCGCGTGGACATTCTCAAGCTCTATCGCGACCCGGAGCTGACCAAGGATCGCGGCGCCGACGTGATGGCGTCGGAGCTCGTCGTTTCCAACGTTCGCGTTCTCGCCATGGGTCAGACCGTCGAGACGAAGAACGGCGAGGCCGTCGTCACCGGCGGCACCGCGACCCTGGAGCTCGATCCGCGCCAGGCGGAAATCGTGCTGCTGGCGCAGCGCTCGGGCACGCTGGCGTTGGAGTTGCGCCCGCTGGTCGACGCCCACCCCACCGACGGCGGCGGCGCGGTCGCCGAATCGCCTGGCGACGGCTCCCTGACCATCGTGCGCTATGGCGTGACGACAAGCCTGCGGGCTCGATGACATCAGCGAGAGCGTGGAATTTCATGATGAGACCGCGAATTTTTTCCAGCAACCGCCACGGAGAGCCCCGCATGAGCCGCTTGACGCACAAAGGGATCGGCGCCGCTCTCGCCGCGGCGCGATGGGCGCGGCGCTGCTGCTCGCCCCCGCGACGGCGCAGGAGCGCTATGAGGGCGGGACGACCGAGCTTGCGAGGTCGACGCGCAGCATTCAGATGGGCGTCGGAAAATCCGTCGTGCTCGACCTGCCGCGCGACGCGGCGGAGATCGTCGTGGGCAATCCCGCCATCGCCAACGCGATCGTGCGGACGCCGCGAAAGATCTATCTCATGGGCGCCGCCCAGGGTCAGACGACGGTCTTCGCGGTCGACGCGCAGGGCCGGCAGTTCGCGAAATACGAACTCAGCGTCGGTCGCGACGTCGGCGAATTGGGGCCGTTGCTGAAAGCCGCGATTCCAAGATCCGAGATCGTCACGCGCACGGTGAACGACACGATCATCCTGACGGGCCACGTGGCTTCGCCGGCCGACGCGCAGCGCGCCATCGACATCGCCAAGGGCTTCGCGGCGAGGAAGGCGGAGAACGGCGGCCCCGGCGGCGGCGAGGGCGGCGGCAACGTCATCAACGGGCTGATCATTCGCGGCGACGATCAGGTGATGCTGAAGGTCACCGTGGCCGAGGTTTCGCGCACGGTGCTCAAGCAGCTCGGCGTTTCCGCCAATCCCACCGCCGGCGCCGACACTCTGTTGAGCGGCGGCTGGGGCACGCTCACCAACAACAACCCCTTCGCCATCAATACGCAGCTCAGCAACGCCGCGCTCACCCTGAAGGGGCCGGGCGCCACGTCGCTGACGGTCCAGGCGTTCGAGCGCAACAGCGTCGCGCGCATTCTCGCCGAACCCACGGTGACCGCGGTTTCGGGCGAAATCGCGAAGGTGATGGTGGGCGGCGAAATCGCGGTTCCCGGTCCCGGCAGTTGCGTCGGCACGGCCGGCTCCAATATCTGCACCCCGAGCGTCGTGTTCAAACCCTATGGCGTGTCATTGGCCTTCACGCCGGTCGTGCAGGCCGAGGGACGCATTCTGATCCATGTCGGCATGGAAGTGAACGAGGTCGACCCCAGCACTTCCGTCACCTACAGCGGCGGCACGGTGCCGGGCTTCAAGACGCGCAAGAACGAAACGACGGTCGAACTTCCGTCCGGCGGTTCGATCGCCACCGCGGGTCTCATTCAGCAAAACAACAGCACCGCCATCAACGGCCTGCCGGGCCTGCTGGATCTGCCGGTTCTGGGCGCGCTGTTTCGCTCGCGCGACTATCAGCGGCTGGAGACCGAACTGCTGATCGTCGTCACGCCCTACATCGTGAAGCCCATTCCGGCGAAGGACGTGTCGCGTCCCGACGATAATTTCAGGGACGCGAGCGATCCGCAGGCTTGGCTGCTGGGCCGGATCAATCGTCTCTATGCGTCGCCGAATAATCCCGATCTGAACCAAAACTACAAAGGCCGTATCGGCTTCATTCACGATTAAAACCTAAAGCCGAGAGGATGACTCTTATGTCGAACCACTCCAAAGCCGCGGCGAGAACGCTCGGCGTCGACGCGGGCAGACACAAAATTGGCGGCGCGCGCCCGGCGGCGCGGCTTCTATCGCTCGTCTTGCTGCTGCCGCTCGGCGCATGCGGCCTGAACAAGGTCGCGATGGCGCCCGAGGTTCCCTATGATTATCACGAGCGGCATCCGATCGTGCTGGCCGAGGCGCCGCACATCATCGACATATTTCCGCCGGCCTTCGGAAGCCGCCTCGACCAGGAGAACGTGCTGCGCATCAGGGAGTTCGTGACCCGCTACCGGCGGATGGGCCGGGGGATGATCACGGTTCTGGCGCCGACGGGCGGCGCCGACCCGGCGGCGTTGCGCGCCGGCGCCGCGAAGGTTCGCCGCGCGCTCGAAGCCGAGGGCGTCGGGCGGGCCGTTTATTTCGCCGCCTATCCCGTCGCCGACGCCGGCCTCGCCGCGCCGGTCCGCCTGTCCTTCGTCGGCATGACGGCGAAAGTCAAAGGCCCCTGCGGCGAATGGCCGGACGATCTCGCCTCGGGCGGGTCGGTGGAGGGATGGCAGAACAAGAGCTACTGGAACTTCGGCTGCGCCAATCAGGCGACGCTCGCCGCGCAAATCGCCGATCCGCGCGACCTCGTCGATCCGCGCGGCGAAACGCCAGGCGATGTCGAGACGCGCATGCGCGCCATTCAAAAGGTTCGCGCGGGCGGCGATCCGGGAACGGGCTGGGCGGCCAAGGCCGCAAGCCACGGGAGGCAATTGATGAGCGATCCTATCGTCGATCAAATCGGCGCCGCGGGCGATCTCGCGCCCCAAATCGCGCAGGTGCCGCGCATTTCGATCCAGGCCTTTTGCGAGACCTCGCGCGTCGCCGAGGTCATCGAAAGCGCGGCGATGGACCGCCGGATGCTGAAGGCGCACATGAAGGTCCACATGGGCGGCGTCGCCGCCGCCATCGAGGCCTTCCGCGGCGCGCCGACGCCCAATCTCATCGTCATCGAGTCGGTCGCCGACCGCGCCGGCCTGATCGCCAATCTCGACGACCTGTCGGAATATTGCGACTCCGGCACCAAGGTCATCGTCGTCGGCCACGAGAACGACATCGCGCTCTATCGCCTGCTGACCGCGCGCGGCGTCAGCGATTATATCGTGTCGCCGTTCGAGGTGCTGATCTTCATTCAGCACGTGTCGCATCTCTACAACGGACCGAACGCGGAAACGCTGGGGCGCGTCATCGCGGTGGTCGGCGCCAAGGGCGGCGTCGGCGCCTCCAATATTTCGCATAATCTCGCCTGGTCGATTTCGCGCGTCCTCGAAATCCAGAGCGTCGTCGCCGATCTCGATCTCGCCTTCGGCACGGCGGGGCTGGATTTCAACCAGGATCCGCCCCAGGGCATCGCCGAGGTGGTGTTCTCGCCGGAGCGCGTCGACGCCAACCTCATCGACCGTCTGCTGTCGAAATGCAGCGACACGCTTAGCCTGCTCGCGGCGCCCGCGACGCTGGATCGCCTCTACGATCTGCCGGAGTTCGCCTTCGATCCGCTGCTCGACATTCTGCGCGACTCGACGCCTTGCACGGTGCTCGACACGCCGCATCAATGGACGGCCTGGACCCGCCACATTCTGACCAGCGCCGACGACGTGGTGATCGTCGCCAATCCCGATCTCGCCAATCTGCGCAACGCCAAGACGCTGGTCGACGCGCTGCGTTCCGCGCGGCCCAACGATCGTCTTCCGAAGCTGCTGCTCAATAATGTCGGCGTGCCGCGGCGGCCGGAAATCGCGGTCGGCGAATTCGCCAAGGCGATCGAGCTCGAACCCTGCGCGATCATTCCGTTCGAGCCGAAGCTGTTCGGCACCGCCGCCAATAATGGCCAGATGCTCGCCGAGATCGAACCCACGTCGAAAATCGTCGAGATGTTCGACGATCTCGCGCGCCTGCTGATCGGGCGCGTGAACATGCGCAAGTCGAAGAAGAGTTCTTCTGGGGCCGCTGCTCGAACGCCTTGGGCGCAAGAAGGCGAGCTAGCTCGCCGCGCTAGCGCCGCCGCAGAAAAACCAGGGGTAAACCGCGATGTTCGGAAAGCGTACAGAGATTGGGGATCAAGGCGCGGCGCGCGCGCAAAAGGCGCAGCCCGCCGCCCGCCGCGGCCAAGACGCTATCTCCATTTCCGGCGCAGCGCCCGGCGGCGGCGCCTAGTTCCGGCGGCGCCGACCGAAACGAGAAGGTCCGACGAATATTACATCACGAAGAGCGTCATCTTCGGCGCGCTGATCGAAGCGATCGACCTCGCGCAGCTTTCCAAGCTCGATCCGGAAAACGCGCGCGAGGAAATTCGCGACATCGTGAACGAGATCATCTCGATCAAGAATGTCGTCATGTCGATCTCCGAGCAGGAAGAACTGCTCGACGACATCTGCAACGACGTGCTCGGCTATGGTCCGCTCGAACCGCTGCTCGCCCGCGACGACATCGCCGACATCATGGTCAACGGCTCGACCAAGACCTATATCGAGGTGGGCGGCAAGATTCAGCTCACCAACATTCGCTTTCGCGACAACGCGCAGTTGATGAACATCTGCCAGCGCATCGTCAGCCAGGTCGGCCGCCGCGTCGACGACTCCTCGCCGATCTGCGACGCGCGTCTGCTCGACGGCTCGCGCGTCAACGTGATCGCGCCGCCGCTGGCGATCGACGGCCCGGCGCTCACCATTCGAAAGTTCAAGAAGGACAAGCTCACTCTCGATCAGTTGCAGCGCTTTGGCGCGATTTCGGCGGAGGGCGCCGAAGTGCTGAAGATCATCGGCCGCGTGCGCTGCAACGTGCTGATCTCCGGCGGCACGGGCTCGGGAAAGACGACGCTGCTCAACTGCCTCACCAACTACATCGAGCACGACGAGCGCGTCATCACCTGCGAGGACGCGGCGGAACTGCAATTGCAACAGGATCACGTCGTCCGGCTGGAAACGCGTCCGCCCAACCTCGAAGGGCAGGGCGCGGTGACCATGCGCGAACTGGTCAAGAACTGCCTGCGCATGCGCCCGGAACGCATCATCGTCGGCGAAGTCCGCGGACCCGAGGCGTTCGATCTGCTGCAGGCGATGAACACGGGCCACGACGGTTCGATGGGCACGCTGCACGCCAACTCGCCGCGCGAGGCGCTCGGCCGTCTCGAATCCATGATCACGATGGGCGGCTTTTCGCTGCCCTCGAAGACGATCCGCGACATGATCGTTTCGTCGATCGACGTCATCATACAGGCGGCGCGTCTGCGCGACGGCTCGCGTCGCATCACGCATATCACCGAGGTGCTCGGCACCGAGGGCGACGTCGTGACGATGCAGGATCTGTTCATCTACGAAATTCTCGGCGAGGACGCCAATGGCAAGATCATCGGGCGGCATCGCTCGACGGGCATCGGGCGGCCGCGCTTCTGGGAGCGCGCGCGCTACTATGGCGACGAGGAGCGTTTGGCGGCGGCGCTGGACGCCTCGGAAATCGCCGGCGCGCAATAAGCGGTCGCGGCGCGTCGCGCGCGCTCTTTGTGTAACGCTGCAACTGGAGGCGCGCTTCGATGGAGAACAATGCCGCTCTTGTCGCGGGTCTGATCGCTGTCGTGGTCGCGGCCCTGATGTATGTCATCGCCTATCCGTTTCTTTCCGGCGACGCCAAGGCGCAAAAGCGCGCGGCGGCGTTGATGACGAACACGAAGGAACGCAGCGTCGCGGCCCGGACCAGCAACGATCCGGCGAAGCGGCGCAAGGCCATCGCCGATACGCTCAAGGAATTCGAATCCCAGAGCAAGAAAAAGAAGGTGACGATCGAACAGCGCATCGCGCAGGCGGGGCTCACCATCACGCCCACCGGCTATTTCATCGCTTGCGCGGTCTGCGGCCTGGCGCTGGCGGGAGTCCTGTTTGTCGTCAACGGCAATATGCTCGTCGTCGCGGGCGGCGCGGTCGTCGGCGATTTTCGGTTTGCCGAGCTGGGTTCTGTCCTTCCTTCGCAATCGGCGCATCGCCAAATTCATCGAGGAATTTCCAGGCTCGATCGACATCATCATCCGCGGCATTCGCGCCGGTCTGCCGGTCATCGATTGCTTTCGCGTCATCGCGAGCGAGGCCCAGGAGCCGGTGCGAAGCGAGTTCCGGCAAATCGTCGAATCTCAGACCATCGGCCTTTCCGTCGGCGAAGCGACGGAGCGTTTCGCCGATCGCATGCCGATCCCCGAGGCGTCGTTCTTTTCGATCGTCGTGAACATCACGCAGAAGTCGGGCGGCAATCTTTCCGAATCCCTGGGCAATCTTTCGACGGTGCTCAGAGACCGCAAGAAGATGAAGGGGAAGATTCAGGCGATGTCGCAGGAGGCCAAGGCCTCGGCGGGCATCATCGGCAGCCTTCCGTTCGTCGTCGGCCTCGCCGTCTACTTCATCAGGCCGAAATACATCATGCTGCTGTTCATCACGAGCACCGGCAAGATCATCGTCGGCTGCTGCCTGCTATGGATGCTCATCGGCATTTTGATCATGCGCAAGATGATCAACTTCGACATCTGATGGAGCATGTCGTTGTTCGTCGTCGCGAGCGTCGGACCGGGAGGCTAGAGGGTTAGCGCAATGAATTCGGACGAAATCGTCAAGGTCCTCGGCGACCCGCAATTGGTCAGCGGCGTGCTGGTGGCGGTCAGCGTGGCCGCGACCATCTACACTCTCGCGACGCCATTTCTTGGCACGGATACGCTGGAGCGTCGGATGAAGTCCGTCGCCGTCGAGCGGGAACGGATCAGGGCGCGCGAGCGCGCGGCCGCCAAGGCGAAGGGCGCCACGCTGCGGCACGAGCACAAGCGATATATGAAGGAGTTCGTCGAGAGGCTGTCGCTGTCGAAATGGCTGAACACCGACAACGCGAAGATGAGACTGGCGAGCGCGGGCTTTCGCGGCCCGCAGGCGGAGACGGCGTTTCTGTTCTTTCGCGCGGTGACTCCGGTCGCTTTGTTCATCGCGGTGGGAGCCTATTTAAGCATCATCAACGACCACGGCCTCACCTGGCCGATGCAATTGGCGGCGGCCATTTTCGGCGCGTACGTCGGCATCAAATTGCCGGAGCTTTATCTCACCAACACCATTCAGAAGCGGCAATTCTCGATGAAGCGCGCGTTTCCGGACTCGCTCGATCTGATGCTGATTTGCGTCGAGTCCGGCATGTCCATCGAACACGCGTTCCGCAAGGTCGGCCAGGAGGTCGGCGCGCAATCGCCCGAACTCGCGGAGGAGTTCGCGCTCGCGACGGCGGAATTGTCCTTTCTGCCGGACCGGCGCACGGCCTATCTCAATCTTGTCGCGCGCACGGGCCTCGACGGCGTGAAGCAGATCTGCACCGTGCTGATCCAGGCGGAGAAATACGGCACGCCGCTGGGGCAGGCGCTGCGCGTCACCGCGCAGGAAAGCCGCGACAATCGCATGATGGAAGCCGAGAAAATGGCGGCGGGCCTGCCGCCCAAGCTGACCGTGCCGATGATCATCTTCTTCCTGCCGGTGCTGCTCGTCGTCGTCATGGCGCCGGCGGTCATGCAGGTGATGGCGTCGGGGTTTTAGAGTGTTTCGCCGCGAAGCCCACCTCGTCGATCCCGTGACGCCGCGCCGCCATGACGGCCCGCGCGCTGGCGATCGGTTTCCGCGGCATAGCGCGCGAAGTGGAGGCCGAACCGAGGCGCTCGGCCGTTTCGGCTCGCCGGCGCGAATCTCAGCGGCCCGTCTCGTCCGGCGCCATTCGATCGTGGGGCGATGAAATCGCCTTGAGCGAACTTATATATGTGTCAGCGTCCATCCCGAGACCGTCATCCGCGGCTAACCTCGATGGAGGCGTTGGACAAACTTCACCGTGACGCGAGACGAGCCGAGCGAAAGAGTGGGAGGAATTGGGCAGTGGTGAGGAACGATGCTGTCGACATGAGCACGAGGACCGCGCAGGTGGCCGAGAAGCTCGAGAAGGCGGAGCGGGAGGTGGCGTTTGAAACGGCGACGGCCTTCGCGAAGAAGCACATCGACATCCTGACCGAGATACGCGAAAGACATCTGATCGACGACAGCGAATTGCTGTCGGAGCGCATCGTGGCAATTCCCAAAATCAGCGCGCAAATGAAGCGAGAGGTGTCCTGCCTGAGGGACAGGCTTCGCACCGCGATATTGACCGTCGCCGCCAACATAGAAGAAAGAAAATACAGGGACGCCACGCAAATCGCGAAATCCACTCCCGGCATGAAGCAAAGGCAAATAGCATCCAATATCGTCGACTCCGAAAAGAACTCCACATTTCCGTGCAGAGCTTGCAAGTTACGGTAGACGTATTCAACACACTCAACGATCAAATATTGGAATATCTCGACAAGGATGCCCGGAAATTTTTTGCGAATGCCGTTTTGATCTCGGAACTGGCGAGCTTTCTTATTGAGTATATTAAGAAATTCGAGGTTGATGGTCTCATCGATATACAGAATCTTCATAAAGAACGCTTGCCATATTTCAAGCAAATCAGGGCCGATATCGGCAAGTCTCGGAAACAGATTGCCGACGCGCGAATTTCCGAAGAGGAGCGCGCTTTGCGCATGATGGAGCTAAAAGCCAGCGCCGAAAATCTCGAGGAAATCGAACGCAGCTGGAGCGAGTGGGTTCGAGACTATCAAGGCAACGTCAAGTGGGTCCAGAGCGTGCGCGACTTGATTCCGGTGCTCGAAGCGCGGCGCGACGTCGCGAATATCAGGCTCAAGCTCTTGCAGGAACTAGGCATTCTCGCGCGAATTCGAGAAAACGCCATGGCGTTGCGGGAGACGACTCTGACCATCAGCCAATTGAAATTGGCGCCGCTGCCGAACGAGAAGCTTATGCGGCTCATAAGTGACTGAAGCACCCGAAATGGACTGGGTTGAGCATGTGGAAACGCCTGAGCAAGTGGTCTTACGAAGAGCTCGAAGATGGACTCCTGCGCCAGCCGGCGCGCGAGCAGCTCCTGTTGGACGAGATCAAGCGGCGCCGAAAAAAGGAAATCGAGAAAAATATAGGCGAAGCCGAAAAACTGGAGCATCAAAGACGTCGGCGCGGCGCTGTGAAAAGATTTTCTATCTCGCTCGCCATCGCGGGGCTGACTTGTTGTCTCCTGGTTGGTTTCGCTGCGTATAAGGGCGTCGACGTCTATGCCTACGCCGCCGCGGCGGCGCAAGCCATGGCTGGGGTTTATGGCCGAATAGAACAATACGCGATTGATATTTATGATTTTTCGAGACCGCTGTTAGATAAATAGATCATGGGGCGCGGCGCGAGGTCTTGCCGTCGTATGGCGATGACCCCGCGGGATTTTTCGTGATCGCGGCCGAACTTTTAGCGCTCCTCGGGCGCCGCCGCCGCCGCGCTGACCTTGCGGCGCGCGGCGGGGGCGCTGGCTGGCGTGGCGGCGATGTCGCGCCAGGTGTTGGATTGCGAAATCATCTGACGGATCGCGGCGACATTGGCGGCGGCCTCGATCGGCGAGAGATCGCGGCGCGACCATTCCTCCGCTTGCGGGAATTTGCCCTCCAGCGCCAGCACCAGCGAGAGGTTCTGGCGCACGCGCATATCGGCGCCGGGCTGGCTGGCGGCGAGCAGCAGCGTCTCCTCGGCGCGCGGCAACTGCCGCGACAGCGCGTAGGAGAGGCCCATGTTCGACAGGACGGTCGGATCGTTGGGGCGGATTTTCAGCGCCTCGCGATAATATTCGCGCGCGGCTTCGTGGTCGCCGAGTTCGTCGGCGATGGTTCCCTGCGTCGAGACCACCGACCAGTTCGGCCGCTCGGGCGTATGGGCGCGCGACAGAATGTCGGCGGCTTCGGTGAGCCGTCCCGCGTCGGCCAGCGCCTTGCCATAGGCGCCGAGAACTTCCATGTCGGTCGGGTTCTGTATCGCCGTGTTCTGCAGCACGGCGACGGCTTGCGTATTTTGGTCGAGACCATGCAGCGCGCGGGCGTAGGTCATCGCGACAACCTTGTCCTTGGGGTTCGCGTCGTAGCGCCTTCCCCATTCGTCGGCGAATCGCCGCAGCGCGCCTTCTTCGGTCGGTATTTTGGCCGGCGCCTGGGGCTTGCCGATCGATCCCGTGACGTCGCTCATCCCCTTGGAGCAACCGGAAAGGCCGATAAGAATCATGAGCGCCGCGGCGCAGGCGGCGCGGCTGTTGCGCTTCGCGCCGGCATGCGCGAAGGGAAGAGAAGCATCGAGGCGGGGCGCGGCCTTGTTCACGGCGGTTCTTCTCGTTTTTAGGGTGGACTGCTAAGTCCAGCAATAAAGCGTTAACCCTAACGGCGGCTTAACAAGGGGCGGCGTTCGTCCCAATTCGAGGCGCCGGCGACGAAATCGCGAGGAGGCGAAATGGCTGTCGATATCGGTCTGGAGGAAGGGACGCGCGAGGCGATCCCGATTGATTTTCGTCGACGCGGGGGATTGGGAAGCCAATGCCGCGCGATCGCCCGAGCGCACGCGCGCCTTCGCGCGGGCTTGCGGCTTCGAGGGAAAGCCCGGCCAATCGCTGCTGGAGCCCGGCGAAAACGGCGCGCTGGAGCGCGTGCTGTTCGGCGTCGAGGCGCAAGGAGCGCGTTCGCGCGACCCGTTCCTCGCGGGCAAGCTCGCGACGCTGCTGCCGCCGGGCGTCTATCGCTTCGACCGCGCGCCCGCCGACCCGGAAACGGCGGCGCTGGCTTTCCTTTTGTCGCGCTATCGCTTTTCCCGTTATGTCGCGCCAAAGACCGAGCGCGCGCGGCTTTGCGCGCCCAAAGGCGTCGACGCCGCCCGCCTCGCGCGGATCGTCCGCGCCGTCGTCATGGGGCGCGATCTCGTCAACACGCCGGCCAACGACATGGGGCCGGACGCGCTCTCCGGCGCCGCGCTCGAATTCGCCGAGCGTCACGGCGCGACCTCGCGGGTCGTCGTCGGCGGGGCGCTGCTCACCGAGAATTTTCCGCTGATCCACGCTGTCGGGCGCGCCAGCGCGCAGGCGCCGCGTCTCGTCGATTTCGTCCATGGCCCGGAGGACGCGCTGAAGGTGACGCTGGTCGGCAAGGGCGTGTGTTTCGACACCGGCGGGCTCGACATCAAGCCATCCAGCGGCATGTTGCCGATGAAGAAGGACATGGGCGGCGCGGCGGTCGCGCTGTCGCTGGCGTCGATGCTGCTGGAGGGCGAGGTTCCCGTGCGGCTGCGGGTGATTTTGCCGATCGTCGAAAACTCGCTGTCGGCCTCCGCCTACCGCCCCGGCGACGTATATCGCAGCCGCAAGGGGCTTTCGGTCGAGATCGGCAACACCGACGCGGAAGGGCGGCTCGTGCTGGCCGACGCGCTGGCGCTGGCATCCGAGGACGAGCCCGACCTGTTGTTCGACTTCGCGACGCTGACCGGCGCCGCCCGCGTCGCGCTCGGCCCGGAATTGCCGCCCTTCTACACCGGCTGCGACGCGCTGGCGCAAGACATCGCGAAACATGCGGCGGCCGCCGCCGATCCCGTGTGGCGCATGCCGCTGTGGGACAGCTACGACAGCGGGTTGGACGGCAAGATTTCCGATGTCGTCAACGTCACCAGCAACGGCATGGCCGGCTCGATCACGGCGGCGCTGTTTCTGCGACGCTTCGTCGCCAACCCCGAGCGCTGGGCGCATTTCGACGTCTATTGCTGGAACCCCGCGACGAAGCCCGGCCGCCCCGAAGGCGGCGACATCCAGGCCGCGCGGCTGCTTTACGATCTGATCGAGGCGCGCGCCGCCGGAGGGAGCGCGTCGTGAGCGAGACTTTCGACAGGCGGCTGACGCCGGCGCGGCCCGATCTCGCCGCGAAATATCTCGAAGGGCGCGTCGCGGCGGCGCGTTTCGTCGAGGGCGTCGTCATGCAGGTCAAGGAGGGCGTCGTCGACGTGAAGCGCGAGCCGCGCCCCGACGCCGGCCTCGACACGCAGGCGCTGTATGGCGAACTGGTGACCGTCTACGACGAAGAGGAAGGCTGGGCCTGGGGACAACTCGCGCGCGACAAATATGTCGGCTGGATCGCCGCCAATACGCTGTGGAGCAAGCTCTATGCGCCGACGCATCGCGTGAGCGCGCCGCGCACCTTCGTTTATCCGCGCCCCGGCATAAAAGACCCGCCGCTGGTCGCGCTGCCGCTCGGCGCGGAACTCGCCATCGTCGATTCGCGCGATGATTTCGCGGTGACCAGCGAAGGCGGCTTCGTCTTCGCCAAGCATCTCGCGTCGCTGGACGCGCCGGCGGCGGATTTCGTCGCGGTCGCCGAGACGCTGATCGGCGCGCCCTATCTTTGGGGCGGGCGCAGTTCGATGGGGATCGACTGTTCCGGCCTCGTGCAAAACGCGCTGCTGCTCGCCGGCGTCAACGCCCCGCGCGACACCGATCTGCAACAGGCCGCGCTCGGCCGGCCGCTCAAAGCGGGGGAGGCGCTTGAGCGCGGCGATCTGATATTCTGGAAGGGCCATGTCGGCGTCATGCGCGACGCGCGCCTGCTGCTGCACGCCAACGCGGCCCATATGCTGGTGACGAGCGAACCCTTGGACGAGGTGCGCGCGCGCAACCTCAAGGCCGGCGCCGGCGACGTGACCGCGATCAAGCGGCTGGAGTTCGGATCCGGTGGTTAAGAACTCGAGCTCGGCGAAGAATGTTATCTCCTTCGCCTCGCTCGATCCCAATCATGCGCGGATCAGCGCGGCGAGATCGAGCGGGGCCGTCGTCATCGCAAGCGCGCCGTCGGCGTCGCGCGGCCATTGTTCCTCCGGGCGATCCCAATAGAGCTCGACGCCGTTCCGGTCCGGGTCGAGAAGGTAAAGCGCTTCCCCGACGCCATGATCGCTCGCGCCCTCGAGTGTAACGCCCGCGCTGACGAGACGGCGCAGGGCGTCGGCGAGCGCGTGGCGGGACGGATAGAGTATCGCCAAATGGTAGAGCCCGGTCGACCCTCGCGGCGGAGGATCGCCGCCGCGGCTTTCCCATGTGTTGAGGCCGATGTGATGGTGATAGCCTCCAGCGGAGATGAAGGCCGCCCGCGAACCGTAACGCTGCGTCACGCGGAATCCGAGAATCCCGACGTAGAAGGCGAGCGCCCGTTCGAGATTGGCGACCCTTAGATGCACGTGTCCGATACGAACGCCGGGATCGATCGGTTGGGCGGCTGCGGCCGTATTCGCTTCGGTCCCGGCGTTCATTTCATTTCTCTCCAAATCAGGCGGCGACCGCCGCGCGCCACCGCTGCGTCGTCTCGGCGACGCGCCGTCCCAGATGTTCCGCCGTCCTCAGATCGGCGGGCGTCGGGCCATATTCTGGGCCTTGATCGGCGTTGGACTGCGCCATGGCGCCGAGAAAGCCGCCCAGCCGGTTCAAGTCTTCGACGCTGCCCACGCTGGAGTTATTCCCCGGCGGGAGGCCGAGACCGATCCAAATCATGCCGTGCTGGGCGGCGAAGAGCGCCAATTGTTGCAGCGTGGAGAGCTTGTCGCCGCTTTGACTGGCCGAGTTGGTGAAGCCGGCGGCGAGCTTGTCCTTCCAACCCTGCGCCGCCCAAGCCTTCGAACTTGCGTCCATGAAGGCTTTGAACGGCGCCGAGGCGCTGCCCATATAGGTCGGCGATCCAAAGACGATGGCGTCGGCTTTTTCCAGTTCAGCCCAGTGCCGGTCGATGTCCTCGACTTTGATCAGCGCGGCCGTGACGCCGGCGACGGAGAGCGCGCCGCGCGCGACGGCCTCCGCCTGCTTGGCCGTGTGGCCATAGCCGCTGTGATAGACGATGACGATCAGGCGCATTGCGGTGTCCTCCCTGACGTGCTGGGTTAGGCCGAGAGCGGCTTGAACGAGTCTTCCGACGCGCGCGGGAGCTTCAGCGCGAAGGCCCCGGGGCCGAGCAGAGCCTGCACGACGAGCAAGACGATCCACAGCGCCGGGAACTCCCAGCCGCCATTGGGGCTGGAGAAGAGCCAGCCGTTCGGCAGATGCACGAGCCAGGCGCCAAGCAAAATCGGGATCATCGCGACGGAAACCGTGCGCGTGAATAGGCCGGACAGCATCAGCAGTCCGCCGACGATTTCGAAGCCGACGACGAGATAAGCGAGCGGCGCCGGATAGCCGAGCGACGCGAAGAATTTAACGGTTCCGGGCAGCGTGAACACGAAAACCTTGAGCAGACCGTGGGCGAGAAACAGCGCGCCGAGGCTGACGCGCAGCAGCAAGGCCGCGTAGGGGGAGGAGTTGGTGGCGGACATCTGATTGGACCCTTCCTGTGTCGAAGTCGGCGGCCAAGGCGGTCGCCGATCTGGACGGACCCTACTCCGGCGCCAGCAAGAGATAATCTAGGTATTTACAGATTTATTATCCTGTTTTATCAGACAATATGGACCAGTTAAACGCAATGCGAGCCTTCGTCGCCGTCGCCGAGAGCGGTCATTTCGCACAGGCGTCGGAACGTCTTGGCGCGTCGCGGACCATGGCCAGCAAGCTGGTGATGGACCTTGAGGCGCATCTCGGACAGCGGCTCCTCAACCGCACGACGCGCAGGGTCAGCCTGACGGAGCTGGGAGCGGCCTATCTGGAAAGGTGCCGCGACATTCTGGCGGCGATCGAAGAGGCCGAGCGGGAGATCACGGCGCAAGCGTCGGAGCCGGTGGGACGACTGCGCGTGACGGCGCCGATGTCGTTCGGGGTCTCGCATGTCGCGCCGCAGATCGCCGTCTACACCGCGCGCCATCCCCGCGTCAGCGTCGATCTCGTCCTAAATGACCGGCTCGTGGATCTCGTGGAGGAAGGCTACGATCTCGCTATTCGCATTGGCCGGCTTGCCGATAGTTCGCTCGTCGCGAAACGCATTGGCGTGACCCGGCTCATTACGTGCGCCTCGCCCGCCTATCTCGCGGCGCATGGCCGACCCAAGACGCCGGCCGATCTCGCGCAACACGAATGCCTGCTCTATTCCTACGCCAGCGCCGGCGCCGTCTGGACTTTTTCGGGTGTGGGCGGAGAGGAGACCGTGCGCGTCGGCGGCCGTGTCGCCTGCAACAATGGTGACGCCATCCGCGCCATGGCGATCGCGGGGCTCGGCGTCGTCGCGCAGCCGGATTTCATCGTGGCCCGCCATCTGCGATCGGGTGCGCTCGAACAGGTCTTGGCCGCATACACCGATAGGGTCGCGGGCATTTACGCGATCCACCCAAGCCATCGGCATGTGCCATTGAAGCTCAGGTGCTTCATTGACCAACTCGCCGCGGCCTTCGGCGACATTGCTCCATAGGCCGCGCGCATCTCTTGCAAATTTCGCGGCGACTACGGCAAAGTCCGCAACGGGGTCGATACCGGTCTATCGGCAATCGCTTGCGCCGGTCGATATCGCGGGAATCAAGCGCCGGATTTTGACCACTGGCGCGCTTCACGCTCGCGTGGAATCATGCGAGCGACAGGAAATCGCGCAAAATTATAATGTTTGAGCAAGTTCCGGTCGCAAAAGTCTGTCAACTTTCGCGGAACTTGGCTCAAAGGGGGCGGCATGACGCAAAAGCTTTATCTCGAGGATCTCGCGGTCGGACAGATTTATCGCGCCGGGCCGCGGGCCGTCGAGGCGGAGGAGATGCTCCGCTTCGCCCGCGAATATGATCCGCAATATTTCCACACCGACCCCGAGGCGGCCAAAGCCAGCATGTTCGGCGGGCTGATCGCCAGCGGCTGGCTGACGGCGGCGCTGACCATGCGGCTGCTGATCGAGGGCGGCGCGCCCTTCGCCGATGGGGTGATCGGCGCCGGCGGCGAACTCGCCTGGCCGCGTCCTGTGCGCCCCGGCGACAGCCTGCGCGTCGAGAGCGCGGTGCTGAAAATCACGCCCTCGCTCTCCCGTCCGGATCGCGGAAGCGTGATCACCAAGACCACGACCTACAATCAGAACAATGAAGTCGTGCAGACGCTGACGGCGAAGCTGATCGTCTTCGCGCGCGCCGGGCGAGCGGTTTAACCCCGCAAGCCCTGCTTGGCGATGGGCTGGCTGGGATCGAGCGACAGCGCGCGCTGGTAGGATTCCTGCGCCTTGCCGCGATTGCCGCTGCGGTCGTAGGCGAGGCCGAGCCAGGCCCAGGTCATGGCGCTCTTGCTGTCGACATTGAGCGCGGCGTTGAAGTCCTCGATCGCCTTGTCGTATTTGCCGAGATTCACGAGGCTTTCGCCGCGCGCCTGATAGGGCGCCGCCGCGAAGGGGTCGCGGTCGATGGCGTTGTCGAAATCGGTCACGGCGCGAATATTGTCGCCCTGCTTCTGGTTGATGAGCCCGCGCGCGTGGAACGCCTGCGCGTTCTCGGGATTGAGCCTGATGGCGGTGTCGAGATCGGCCCGCGCCTGATCCAGATTGCCCTGCGCGCGCAGCAGATTGGCGCGGCCGATATAGGCCGGCGCGTGATTGGGATTGGCCGAGATGGCGCGGTCGAAATCGACTCTCGCGAGATCGTTGCGCGCGCTTTGGCGATAGGCCAGCGCGCGATTGGTGTAGGCCGTGAAATTATTGGGATCGAGCCGGATCGCCTGGGTGAAGTCGTCCACCGCCTCCTGGAAATGCCCGAGGCGGGCGTAGGCCGAGCCGCGGGTGTTATAGGCCTCCGGGCTCGACGGATTGCGGCGAATCACGTCGGACAGCGAATTGATATTGGCCTGGGCGGCCCTGGGGTCGGTCTCGCTGACCTCGGCGATGCCGCGTCCGGGCGGCCGTTCGACGACCTGATCCGTCAGGCAGCCGCCGAGCGCCAGCGCGGCCAACGCCGCCATGCCCGAATCCCGAGGCGCGGCTCCGCGAGAACCGTCCGCGCGCCGTCGCGTGGGTTTCGCTCATGCCGTCAGATCCTCCCGGAGATGTCGCGCCCGATTCCGGCCGCGAACGCAAACCTAAGAATCCGTCGCCGCCGTGGCGACATTAGGACCGTGTAACCTTAACCGACCGTCAACACGCGCCGAAAGCAGGCTTAACGCGCGCCGAAGGCGGGCTTGGGCTTCATCGGCAGCAGGCCTTCGCGTTGCAGCTTCTTGCGCGCGAGCTTGCGCGCGCGGCGGACCGCCTCGGCCTTTTCGCGCGCCCGCTTCTCGGACGGCTTTTCGTAATGGCCGCGCAATTTCATTTCACGGAAAATGCCTTCGCGCTGCATCTTCTTCTTGAGCGCCTTAAGAGCCTGGTCGACATTGTTGTCGCGAACGAGAACTTGCACGAAGCGATCCTATGGTTGTGGGCCCCCGCTTTGCGCGCGGCGGGCGTCGGATTGAGAAAATAGTCGGCCGGGCGCTGGAGGCAGCACCTGACCCGTGAGGCGCGAAATAACAGAATCGCGCGCCGCTGTCCACGGGGCAGGGCGAGATTTGGGGGAGGGAATGGGTCCGGCTTGAGCCTCCAGTCGAGCGGCGGCGTCGCGATTCCCGCGTCGGATTTTTGGTCAAAACCCAAGCCGCTGAAATCAAACCCGGTTTCCCCGGCCGGTAATCCTTTGGCCGGACCTTCGCGGCGCTGAGCAAGGCGCCGGAAAAGCTTTTGAATGACGAGGAACGGAAAATGCGCGACGACCTCGCGCGGCTTCCGCTCGTCACGATCCTGCATCTGATCTATCAGCAACAGGCCTATGAAGGCGACGCGAAAGACTATGAGTTCTCGGCCACCTCCATGCGCGAGCATTGGAAGAGCGGCTATCTCGACACCAGGCGCACGCTGGCGCGCCGCGACTATATGCAAATGCCCTCGGGAGGCCGCCACGTCGTGATTCACGACGTGCATCGCGAGCGCGAAATGGCCGATTGACGGCGGACGGAAGGCGCCCGCGAATTACGCGTTCGGCTATCGGCGCTTACGTCCTGGGTCGGCGTCAGTGCGCCGGGGAGTTCGCGCGGGCGCGGTAGGCGCCGGGCGTCATGCCGGCGCGGCGAAGAAAGGCGCGGCGAAAGCTCGCTTCATCGGCATATCCGGCGCGCGCGGCCAATTGCTTGACGGGATAGGGCGCCGGTCGCCAGCAACGCCTTGGTCGCCTCGAAGCGAATCCGATCGATGAAATCGCGCGGCGACTCGCCGGTCGCCGCCTTCAGCCGCCGGTGCAGCGTGCGCGGCGAGATCATCAAGGCGCGCGCGAGGTCGTGCGCGGTGAGACGTTCGTCTCCGATGCCCTTGATGATTTGTTCGGCGTCGCTCAAAAGCGCTTTCGCCGCGATCAGCAAGTTAGACGGACTATCGCCCGCATCGCGGGCGGGCGAGGAATCCAGCGCGACGGACGTAGGCGAATGTTTCGCCGCCTCTCGCCCGGTCAACGCCCGGATCGCATAAAGCGTGAGATCGACCCAAGAGAACCAGCCGCTCGCGACGATCGCCCCATTTTCCTCGATCAACGCGGTCGTCGTCGCGGCGCCCTCCGTGGAGGAGCACCTCTCCTCGGCATTTTGCAGCACGCAAGATTCGGCTTCACAGCGACGGCCCAACATTCCCGTAGCTTCGAGCATGAACACGCCGTCGCAAGACGCGCCGATCAAGCTTCCCTGTTCGTGGCGCTGGCGAATCCACGACGCCAGACCGGCCGCTCGCTCCGCGCGCATCGGCTCGCCGCGTCGATGGAACGCAAAACCGGGCAACAGCGCCGCGTCGCAACTCGAAATCGACGAAATATCCGCATCCACGGCGAAAAAACGCCCGTGGTCGTCCACAAAAGGCTTCCCGTCCACGCTCGCCGTCAAGACCTCGAAACATGCCGGGGCGCCCGTGTCCTTTGTAATCACCCGCGACGACGCCAAGAGCATTTGTGTCATTCCGATGAAATGACGAGCAATGCATCCGTCTAGTCCGAGGATTACTATTTTCATTAGATAGTTCTAATCCGCTCAAACAAGCTCGTCCATAAATCCATGAATTGCGCCGCTGCGTCAAAATGCCACGCCTCGCGTAAAAAACGCGGATGATCCTTTGTTCCATTTCCACCAAAGGTTACAAATATTTCATGTCCATTCCGCACTGAAATAAAGCATTGGCCCGGATTGCAACAGAATGGCCAACTTCCCCTCCTATACATTCAAATTACCGTGGCCACATTTAAGCCGCCGGGCGGACTGAACGCCTTCGGCCGAGGTGGAGGAAACCTTATGACTTCAACGGCAACGACGGCGGTGGGCGTGAGAGACGACGCCGACGTCATCATCAATCTAAAGCCGATGTGGATCGGTCTTGGCGTTATGACGGTTTTTTATCTAATCGTGCGCGTCTACGAGCAGATCTTCGGCTGGCGCGCGGGTCTCGACTCGTTCGCGCCGGAATTCCAGACTTACTGGCTAAGCGTTTTGTGGACGGAGATTCCGCTGGAGCTGGTCGCCGGCATCGGCCTCGCCGGCTATCTATGGAAGACCCGCACCCGCGACATGGCGAGCGTGACGCCTCGCCAGGAAATGAAAGCCATTATCGTCAATATTCAGTGGCTGGTCGTTTTCGCCATGGCGATCTATTGGGGCGCGAGCTTCTTTACGGAGCAGGACGCGACCTGGCACATGACGGTCATTCGCGACACCGACTTCACGCCGAGCCATATCCTTGAATTCTATCTCAGCTATCCGATCTACTCGATCGTCGCGATCGGCGCCTTCTTCCACGCCAAGACACGGATTCCCTTCTTCTCCAAGGGCTATTCGCTCGCCTATCTGATCGTCTCGATCGGCCCCTTCATGATCATCCCGAACGTCGGCCTGAACGAGTGGGGCCATACCTTCTGGTTCATGGAAGAACTGTTCGTGGCGCCCCTGCATTGGGGCTTCGTGTTCTTCGGCTGGATGGCGCTCGCCGTGTTCGGCGTGGTTCTTCAGCTCCTGGCGCGCGTGCGCGCGTTGATCGGCGCCGAAGGCGTCGCCCTTCTGACCTGACGCGCAATACCGGGAGACGCGATATAGCGCCCGCTTGACGCGTCCTTCGGTTCTAAACTTAGTTCTCCCAGAGACCGACTGCCCTCCCATGGGCGTCCCGCTCTCGTTCCCTCGAACAGGAACGGGGGCGGGCTTTTTTTTGCACTGTGCGCCAACCAGTCAATCTCAACTCGCGCCCGGCTCCGGTCAAACCGCGCCGCGGCCGCCGGCCGACGCCGCCACGCCGTCCTTCGTGGAAGGGGACGACGTTTTCTTCCCGCGCGTCGATTTCCCGATTTTCCATCGCGAGATCGAGCGCGGCGACGCGCCGCGCCGAGGCGGACCAGTTCGCGAGGCTCAAGGCGTTGTCGGCGAGCCAGTTCAAGGAGAGCTGCACCTGCAAGAACGCCGCGGCCGCCTGCATGAGGTCGCCGAGCGTCATTTCTCCCGCGAGATATTTCGGGGCGCCGAGCAGCAGCGGAACCGCCGGCGCCAGAAGATTATTGGCGCTGGTCAGAAACATGATCCGCGTCTGGCCCTCGATCACGGCGGCCCATTTGCGCGCGAGGCGCCGCAGATAGCCGCGAAAGTTCGTGCGATTGCCGCGATCTCCCTCGAGCGCGTCGTCCTTTTCGAGTTGGTCCCGAACCGTCGTCAGCGCGTAGCGAAAATCGCCTTCGGCGGCGGCTTTCTGCTCGACGCTCGCGACGAGCGGACGACCCAATATCCACATGCTCAGCGATGTGAGGCTCGCGTAAAGCACGACCGCGAGGACGAGAAAGCCCGGAACCGTCACGCCGAAAATCTTGAACGACCCGCCGACCTGCCACAGCACGAAGATGAAGGAGGTCGAAACGAGGAAGATATTGACGATCCCGCCCGCGAGATCGACGAACAGCTCCACCGCCAGTCGGCAATCCTCGGCTATGCGCGCGTCGGGATTGTCGATGGAATGCGAAATCGCGCGTTCCCGGCTCGGCCCCTTTTGCAGCCAGCGTCCGACGAGGTTGGAGGTGACCCAGAGGCGCCAGCCGAGCTGGAGGCGCATGCGGCACTGCAGCGTCGCGATCGCCGCGACGGCGGTCACGGCGCCGAGGATCGCGAGCTGAAAAATACTTTGGATGACGCCATCGGACTGGCGAGCCTGTAGCGCGTCGAAAAAGCCCTTGCTCCAGCGGTTCACCGCGAGCGCGACAAATACGTTCACGACCAGGCAGGCAAGGAAGCCCAGCGACAGCAACCAAGCGGCGCCGCGCGAGCGGCCTCGCCAAAAGCCGCAGGCGAGCAGAATAAATCGTCGGATCAACATCGCCTTTCAAACCAAAGCCCGGCAAATTCGGCGTTGGCTTCGGTCTGCCCGTTAAGACGCAATCGAGACGGACCTTTGGCGACACGCACATGCGCATCGTCATATTGCGATGCATCATAGGCGGCAAGCTTCGGCGGAGCAAGCGTGGCCGCCGGGAAGACGACTTTTCGGCGCCGGTCTCGCGCAGGCTATATTCGGGGCGGCGTCGATGTTATCTCGCTCGGGCGGAGACCCTCGCGACCGTGTTATGAAAAAAAGCGGTCCATAGAGAAAGCCAGCATGCGCGAACCCAATGAGATCGACTTTTGGCGCGGGTTCGCTCTTCTCACGATCTTCGTCAATCACATTCCCGGCAATTTTTTCGAGCGCTTCACCTTTCGCAACATATCGATTTCGGACTCGGCGGAGCTTTTCGTCTTTCTCGCGGGTTGGGCGATGCGCAAGCTGATCGACGGTCCCGCGCGATCGCACTCGGGGAAATGGCTGATGTTTCGGCTGGGGGGCCGCGCGCTAACGGTTTACTTCGCGCAGACCGTCATAACGGGGCTGGCGATCGCGCTTCTCGCCGGCGCCTCGCTGTTGCTCGACGCGCCGTTCCTGCTCGACTGGCACAACGCCTCCGCCGTCTTCAACGATCCCGTCCGGGCGCACATCGGACTTGTCCTGCTCACGCATCAGCTCGGCTATTTCGACATTCTGCCGCTTTATTTCGTCTTGATGCTGGTCGCGCCGCTCGTCGCGCTCGCGCACCGGCATGCAAGGCCGATTTTGCTCCCCATATCGCTCGCGATCTATGTCTATGCGCTGGCGTTCGGCGTGAATTTCCCGACGTGGCCGGTTGAAGGCGTCTGGTTCTTCAATCCCTTGGCCTGGCAGCTTATATATGTTCTAGGTTTCCTTCTCGGGGGGACGACGGCCTCGGCGCCCTCGCGCGGCGCTCTCACAAGATGCTGCGGTGGCTGGCTCTCCCGGTCGTGCTGCTTGGAATGATCGCCGCGCGAACCAATTTCTCGCCCGATCCGATCGCCGTTCCCGATCCCAAGCTCTTCTTCCTATTCGACAAGAGCTTTCTGTCGCCGGCGCGCTTGATTTCACAGCCTGGCGTTGACGGCGCTGTTCGCCGGCTCCTTCAAGACGATTGCCGCTTGGCTGCCGCGTGTTTCGAAATTTCTAAATCTGCTCGGGCGAAATTCGCTCAATGTATTCTGCGCCGCGTCGCTTTTAAGCCTGATAGGACAGATAAGCCGCTTCGAATATGGCGGACTTGTTGCAACCGACGCGGTGATAATTATCATCGGCGTCCTCGTGATGGGAATGGTCGCATGGATATCGGAATGGCGCGCAAGACTGCGAATGGATTTGGCGCGCGCGTCGGATTCGCTCTCGCGTTCGAGCTTGTCCTGATTTTAGCGCCGCGCGCGCAGGAAGCCGCGCGTCCGGCCGCGCCGCCGCCATTGAGTTCGGCGTGCGATGTGCCCGCCGCCGATATCGCGGCGCCCGTGCCGCTGCCGAACTTCGCCGCGGCGCTGAAGGAGCGAAAGAGCGCGCGGATATTGGCGATCGGCTCCTCCTCGACCGCTGGAGTTGGCGCCACGTCGAACGGCAAGACCTACCCGTCGCAGCTGGAGGCGATCCTCGAAACGGCGCTCAAGGGCGTCGATATCCAGATCGTCAATCGCGGCGTTTCCGGCGAGGTGGCGGAGATCGCCGCCGAGCGCATCCCGAGCGAGGTCGCCCTCAACAAGCCCGATCTTGTTCTATGGCAGCTCGGCACGAATGACGCGCTCCTCCGTATCTCTCCCGAGGAATTCGAAGCCACGGTCCGCTCGACCATTCGCTGGCTGAAGGAAAACAAAATCGACATCGTTCTCGTCGGGATGCAATACACGCCGCGCCTCGCCCGCGATGCGAATTCTTCGGCGATTCGCGGCAGTTTGCAGCGCGCCGCGTCGGCGGAGAGCGTGCTCTATGTCCGCCGCTATGACGCGATGCGGTTTATTTCGCAAACGCACGCCAATCTGGAGCTTTTGTCGAGGGACAATTTTCATCTGAACGATCTTGGCTATCAATGCATGGCCGAGCATGTCGCGCACGCGGTCATCGTCGGCGCCTTCGTCAAAAACGCGCGGCCGGTTGGGAATTAGCGGCTTGAGTTGCGAGCCCTTGGGCACGCGGTCCAAGGCGCGCTATAGGACCGCGAGCCTTCAGGCTCGCATCCCGGGCGGCAAACGGGGCGTTTTTTCGGGCTTTAGTAGTCGCCGCTTCCGACCAAAGGATGGATGCCGCCGGCGCCGGCGCTGGCGCCGCGGCTCTGACGACGAGCGTGCGGGCGGGCGCGCTTGACCTGCTGCGCTACTGGCTCGGCTTTCGACAGCGAAAGCGAAGCGGGGCTGACCGTCGGCAGAGCGGACGCCGCGGGCACGCCGACCGCGCAAACGAAAATCGCGACAAGAACGTAACGCATTTGGTCACTCCCTTGAAACCGATGGGCTCGTGGCCCTAAGACGCATCGGAGGTTAGCACGGTTCGGCCCGGCTTGGGAGGGGCGGCGGCGGTTGCGGCTTCGGGAGCACGCATGGTCTGGCCTGTTGAGAAAGCATGCGCAGGTTCATGTCGCCTACACTTGGGCAGATGCACTGCTGCGTCTCAAGGTCTAGGACGCTCCAAGTGATAGAACAAGGAGCGTATATAGCGAACAGCCGTGCTGGGCAATATGTCTAGCAATACGCAAAGCGCAAAGCGGACGGATAGATTATGGGAAGGTCGCGACATTGTGCCCATTATGGCGTGAATTACGCAGACTCAGTAGTTGGTCTGGAGTATCGTCAAAATGTGAGTAGTGGACGCGCTCTGGCGGATGAGCCTGGAAATAAGACCAAACTAGTCTCAGATCAGAGAACCTGGGTAGGAATGGTATCGTCGGAATTGAGCCTGGAACAACCGCGACTGAGAATTGCGTCATCTGATCCAGGACTACAAAGACCTCAGGAATGGCGGCATCTTAAGGGTTGTTGTCATGTCGGATGGTTCGATGACGATCTCAGATCTCGAAATGAGAAGAGAGCTCGGCTAAATCCTTGTGGCGCGTCAACATTTGCTGACGGTTACAACTGTGAACAAAGCCGCCCTGACGATGTCCCGTAATCCAAGCACTGTCTGGATAATCTGGGATGCCTCAGTGGATGATGGTTCGATAAGCGTGCCCCTGAGATGATACGTCACCTTGGACCCGTTGGCGATGATCTCAGCACCGCCACAGATGACATCGCATATTCAAACATGAGTCCGTGATGGGTTGCTTACATTTAGGTATCTAGTTTGAGAGAGCATGTCCGAGGTTGGACGCGATTCTCCTGACTATGGAGACCATGATTCTATATTGGACGGCAGATCATGGCACAAATCCGATGTATCGACTTCGTCTATTTGCGCTACTCTATTCAACGATACAGACGAGAGCGAGACATCAAGAAAGAAAGCGCCGCGCCATGTCACAGCCCACCATTCTATAGTCGCTGCGCTTTCTGTCAGGTTCGTGGATAATTGCCCTGGAAATTAGGACACTACCCTGCGCCGCCGCCCGCGACATTGACAATCCCCCGCCTCCGGGCTATTGCATCACCGCTTCGGCGCGGCGGTTTCGTCGCGTTTTTTGTTTTTGCGCGCTCTTTGGGCGGCGGGGACAGCCGGAGCCAAACCGTTCGCACGAAACGGTGAACTTCCAAGAAGTCCGGCCGGCGCAACGTCGTCAGAGCCGGAGCGACCACAGGATAATGACAATGTTCGCAGTTATCAAAACCGGCGGAAAGCAATACAGCGTCGCCGCCGGGGACACCATCACCGTCATGGCGCTCGCCGGCGTCGCGGGCGACGCGGTGACCTTCGACGAAGTGCTGCTCGTCTCCAAGGACGGCGCGGCCACGATCGGCGCCCCGACCGTCGCGGGCGCCAAGGTCGTCGGCACGATCGCCGAGCAGGCCCGCAGCCCCAAGAGCATCGCCTTCAAAAAGCGCCGCCGCCAGAACTCCAAGCGCAAGCGCGGCCATCGCCAGGACTTGACCCGCGTCAAGATCACCGGGATCGAAGGCTAAGCACGTTCGGGCGTGCAAACGCGCGCCAGGCGTGCTTAAATACGCACAAACGCGCATCGGCGCGCATCCCATTCCAGCGGCGCCCGAGGCGGTCCGCTAAAAATTTCGGAGCAGAACGATGGCTCATAAAAAGGCAGGCGGTTCGTCCCGCAACGGCCGCGATTCGGACGGACGGCGCCTCGGCGTCAAGAAGTTCGGCGGCGAATCGGTGATCGGCGGCAACATCATCGTGCGCCAGCGCGGCACCAAATGGCATCCCGGCCAAAACGTCGGCATGGGCAAGGACCACACGCTGTTCGCGCTCGTCGAGGGCAGGGTTCTGTTCAAGACGACCAGCGGCCGCGCCAGCGTAACCGTGGTCCCGGCTTCGGTAGCCGCGGAATAGGCGAGAGGTTCTTAAGCCAAGACCCTCCGCCGGCCCAGCGACCCCCGGCGGAACAAAGGTCTTCGCGAATCTCGAAACCTTTGGCTTTACGAGCGAAAGCTCCAGGCGAACGTCAGGAAAAGGCCGCATTGGGCCGATAGGATGAGAGCGACAATCCCCGCTTTCCCGCCTATCATTCCAAGGCCCATTTTTGGTCTTTCGCTTGGAGTTGGACGATGTTTCCCGAGATCACGCGCGACGATATTTTTCGGCTGGAGACGCCGCGTCTCTGGCTGCGCTGGCCGCGCGCCGCCGACGGCGAGGCGATCGCGCAACATTGCTCGGACCCCGATGTCGCGCTGAACACCGCCAATATTCCGCACCCTTACGCCCTCGCCGACGCCGAGCGTTTCGTTTTCGACGCCCGCGCCGGCAACACGGCGGGCGAACAGTTCGTGCTGGCGCTGGCTTTGAAGCAGAAGCCCAACGATGTCATCGGCGTGATCGGCGCCCATGGCGCTCCGGGCCGGGGCGCGACGAGGCTTGGCTATTGGCTCGCAAAACCCTACTGGGGTCAGGGGCTTATGGGCGAGGCGGCGGGCGCCTTCGTCGATCTGCTGTTTTCGGTCACCTCGGTGCAGACCATCGAATTGGCGCCGCTGACGACGAACGCGGCCTCGCTGCGCCTTCAGGAAAAGCTCGGCTTCGTGTCATGCGGCGTCGACGACTTTGACGCGCCGGCGCGCGGCGGCGTGGTGAGCGTCGAGCGCACGCGCCTGTCGCGCGGCGCCACGCACACATGCTTCGGCGCGCGGCGCGCCAAACTGACCTCGATATGAGTTCAAACCCGGACATTGAGTTAAACCCGATGAAATTCCTCGATCAAGCCAAGGTTCACGTGCGTTCCGGCGACGGCGGCGCCGGCTGCGTGTCGTTCCGGCGCGAGAAATTCATCGAATTCGGCGGTCCCGACGGCGGCGACGGCGGACGCGGCGGCGATGTCGTCGCCGAATGCGTCGATGGGCTCAACACGCTGATCGACTACCGCTATCAGCAGCATTTCAAGGGCAAGACCGGCATGCACGGCATGGGCAAGAACCGCGCCGGCGGGCGCGGCGCCGACGCCGTGCTCAAGGTCCCCGTCGGCACGCAAATTTACGAAGAGGACGAGGAGACGCTGATCGCCGACATGACCCACGTCGGCGAGCGCGTGGTGATCTGCAAGGGCGGCAATGGCGGCTTCGGCAACGCCTATTTCACGACCTCGGTCAATCGCGCGCCGCGCCGCGCCAATCCCGGCCAGGTCGGGATCGAGCGCGTGATCGTGCTGCGCCTGAAACTGATCGCCGACGCCGGGCTGATCGGCCTGCCCAACGCCGGAAAATCCACGCTGCTGGCCAGCGTCACGGCGGCGCGGCCGAAGATCGCCGACTATCCCTTCACGACGCTGTATCCGGGGCTCGGCGTCGTGCGCCGCGACGAGCGCGAATTCGTGCTCGCCGACATTCCCGGCCTCATCGAGGGCGCCCATGAGGGCCACGGGCTCGGCGACCGCTTTCTCGGCCATGTCGAGCGCTGCCGGGCGCTGCTGCATCTCGTCGACGCGACCGGCGAGCACGCCGGGCGGGACTATAAGACCGTGCGGCGCGAGCTTTCGGCCTATGGCGCGGACCTCGACGCCAAGCCGGAGATCGTCGCCTTGTCGAAGATCGACGCCGTGGACGCGGAACACCTTAAGAAACAACGCGAACGCTTGAAGCGCGCGATGGCCTCGGCCGGGCCGGTCGATAGAGCCGAACGCACCGCGCCGCTGTTGCTCTCCGCGGCGACCGGGGCCGGCGTGACCGAGGCGCTGCGGGCGCTGCTGGCTGTCATCGACGAGCATCGCCGCGTCGAACAGGCGCCGACGGAAGAAGCGGAATGGCGACCTTAAGCCGCGGGGGAAGCCATTGACTCGCATTGACCAAGCGGCATCAACACGCTAGCTATTGAGCATGATCACCGCAAGGCCCCTCAAGACCAGGCAAGTTGGATCGACGACAGCATCGCTGCTCGTCGCGTCCTTGCTTGTGCTGCAAGGTCTGGTGATCGGTTTCGCGCTCAATCTTCGGGGCGAATCGGGGCTTTCCGCCAATTCGATCTGCGTGACCAAGGGCGACGCGCAGGTGGGCGATCCGTCGGCGCCGGCGCCAAGGCGCGCCCATGCCGATCAATGTTGCGTCTTCCATTGTTCCGGCGGCGGCGTCCCGCCGACTTCCTCCTGGGAGGAAGCGCTCGCCCGGATTTCCCATGCGCAGGACGCATGGTCCGGCGAGGAGACAGACGTTTTTTCGCCGCGGCCGACGCTGCCCGTCGGCTCGAGAGCGCCGCCAATCTCCATCCTCTGACGATGGCCGTAAGGCCGTAACGTGTCGCGTTTGTCGATCCCGCCGGGATGCGACGGCGCTCTCGTATCCTTAGAACCAGTCGCGGGACGCGTGTCCCGCCGCGCTCCATGTGCGGGGCGCCAGCCCGCGGCAAAGCGGCGACCGGTTTGCATCAAGGTCAGTGGATCATGGACTACGCATATCAACCCAGGAATATGGAGGCCGCGAGCGCGGTCGGGGTTCCCGCCCGCCGGGGACGTCCGCGCAAAGCGGCGCTGGCGGGCGAGGCTGGGCCGGCGCCCGGCGCAAAACGAGGTTCCGCCGCGTCACGTCGAGGTGGTCGAGAGCTATTTCGGCGCCGACGGACGGCCGATCAAGCGCAAGAGCCTCGGCGCCGCGCGCATCGCCCGCAGCTACGACCGCCGCGGCAATCAGGTCGAGGAGGCCTATTACAACACCGATGGCAAGCCGACCCGGCGCAAGGGCCTGGGCGCGGCGCGCATCCATTGGCGCTACGACGACAGCGGCAACAAGGTCGAAGCCGAGTTTTTCGGCCCGGACGGCGCCCTGCTGTCGCGCGAGAACGCCGAAGCGGAGCCGGCGCCGGAGCCGCCGCCGGAGCTGGCCTGACTTCGCCAACCGATTGGCGAACCCTTTGGTTTGACGAAAAGATTTGCGAAGCTCTGGTTGGCTGAACGACATCTCCCGCCTTCGCCCCTCGTCGCTCCCCGCGAGAGGGTGGAGGCGGTGAGCCCCGGAGCAACTCCCGGGCGTAATATTTTTTGGGCGCGAATTGCGCGGGGGACGCCGGCCTTGCGGCTCCTAGCCGGCCCCTCGTCCAGTGTCCCTCTCCCCGCCCGCGGGGAGAGGGTCGCGGGCTCAAGCAGGAAAACGGGCGAACGGCGCTCACGCGGATCAGCTTCCAACTCACCCTCCCCTTGAGGGGGAGGGTCGCGCCGAAGGCGCGGGGTGGGGTGGGGCAAAGGCCGGAGATGGGGCATCACCCCACCCCGAACCGCTTCGCGGTTCGACCCTCCCCCTCAAGGGGAGGGTGAATGCCAGCGGAACCGCTCCACCCGATTGCTCGGCGGGCGCCAGAAACTCGCCGGCGCCGCCTTTAATTCACCCTCGCGATCAAAAAGCCGTCCCAGCCCTTCGTTCCCACGGTTTGCAGCGCCGTCGCGGTCACGCGCTTGTTGTCGGCCACCCGCTCGAACAGCGCGCGGTTCCCGACCGCCATCGGGTCCATGTTCGACAAATCGGCGACCGCGCCGGCGCGGATCACATTGTCGACGACGATCAGCCCGCCCGGACGGGAAAATTCGAGCGCCCAATCGAAGTAATTGGCGTTGTTCTCCTTATCGGCGTCGATGAAGGCGAGATCGACCGGACCAAAGCCCTCGTCCCGCAGCTTGGGCAGAAGATCGAGCGCCGCGCCGACGCGCAGATCGACCCGCGCGCTGACGCCCTCGCGAGCGAGATTGGCGCGCGCGACCTCCGCGTGCTTGGGGTTGAACTCCAGCGTCGTGATCCGGCCGTCCGGCCCAAGCGCCCGCGCCAGCCAGACCGTGGAATAGCCGCCGAGCGTTCCAATCTCCAGGATTCGCCGCGCCCCGATGGCGAGCGCCAGCAGATGCAGGAATTTTCCCTGCGCGGCGGAAACGTCGATTTTCGGCAGGCCGGCGGCGGCGTTGGCGCGCCGGGTTTCGTCCTGCGCCTCGCCGGCGCGGATCAGGTGATCCTCGATGAAGCGGTCCGAGGCGATCCAGTCGTCTTCTTGCATGGCCAGCCCTCCGCGTTCCGCCGGCGCTTACCGCCCGCGAAAGATCCGATCGTAACCGTCATAAAAGCCATCGAGCGCGGGCAATTCGTCGTCGACGTCGCGCCGCCGGGCGCGCTTGCCGCTGCCGCGCCGCGGCGGCGGCTCGTCGTCCTGCAATTGCGCGACGCTGGTCGCGTCGCCGGTGATTTCGATGGGGCCGGCGCCATATTGCTCGACCCATTCATAGAGATCGCGGGCGTGGTCCACCGACAGCCGCACGCAGCCATGCGAGGCCGGCCGGCCCAGCCCGGGCTGAGTGGTGCCGTGGATGGCGAGCCCGCGCGAGAAGAAGATCGCATAAGGCATGGGCGCCTGGTCGTATTCGTCGGAAAGATGATCGGCGTCCATGCGCTGCATGATGAAGCGCCCGGTCGGCGTCTCATAGCCGGGGCGCCCGCTGGAGATTTTCCAGACGATCGGCGGCTCGTTGTTCTTGACGATGGTGATGCGCTGCCGGCCGAGATCGACGCGAATCCCGACCTTCGCCAGAGCGGGCGCGGCGAAACACGCCAGCGCGGCGAGCAGGATAAGAATGCGGGACAATTCACGCGACATGGCCAAAGATAACCACGCCTCGCCGCGAAGGTCCAGAGTCGATGCGCGCTACCCTCCCCTTGAGGGGGAGGGTCGCGCTGAAGGCGCGGGGTGGGGTGGGGCAAAGGCCCGGGATTCGGGGAATCACCCCACCCCGAAACGCTTCGCGTTTCGACCCTCCCCCTCAAGGGGAGGGTGAGGCGCGGGCCGACCCACGCCGCCTTTCGCGCTGGTCCGCGATTTGAAGCGCTGGCGCTCCAGAGGGTCCACGCGGCGCTTCTGTCCCGAAATTTCGCGCCCCCGGCCCAAAACAGGATTACAACAGGAGCGCTCCCGATGATGGCGTCGTTTTGGACCCTGAAATCCGTCTCCGCCCCCGCCGCGAGTCTGGGCTATGCGCGGGCGCGGCCGAGGCCGCGGCGCGTGGCGGGCGAGGGCGTTTCAAGGGACGGATTTTGGATGGGGACGCTGAGCGTCGAACAGCTTGACGACAATTACGACGCCTGGCGCGACCTCGCGGCGCGTTCGCTCGAACCCAACGCCTTCCTCGAACCCGGCTTCGCCTTGCAACTGGCGCGGCATGCGCCCGCGCGGTCCCGCCCGCGCTTCGTCGGCGTCTGGCGCGAGGGCGTCCATCTTGGCGAGGCGCGGCGGCTGGTCGGCCTGTTCGCGCTGGCGCCGACGGGCTCCGCGCCGGGCGGCGGGCTGGCCCGGCTCTGGCTCGACAAGCAGACCGCGCTGGCGGCGCCCTTGCTGGATCGCGATTGCGCCGAGGACGTGCTGGAGCGCTTTCTGGACTGGCTCGCCAAATCGGGGCCGGCGGCGGGCGTCGTCTTTCCGCGTCTCGTCGAGGATGGCCCGCTTCACCGGGCGCTGCTGGCCGCGGCGCGGCGCTCCGGCCGGGCCGCCGTGACGCTCGATCGGTTCGAGCGCGCGATGCTGGCGCCGGGCTCGGACGCGGACGAATTATGGACGCGCGGCGCGGGAAAGAAGGCGCTCAAGGATTTGCAGCGCCGCCGGCGCCGGCTCGCCGAACAGGGCGCGGTGGAATTTTCGATTGTCGCGTCCCCCAGGGAGGTGCGCGACGCGCTGGAGCAGTTTCTGACGCTCGAATCCTCGGGCTGGAAGGGCAAGAGCGGCGCGCTGCTCGCCGATCCCGCGCTGTCGGCCTTTTCGCGCGGCGCGACGCGGCTTTTGGCGCGCGAGGGCAAGTGCCTGGTCGCCCGGCTGACGCTGGCCGGCCGTCCGCTGGCGATGGGCGTCGTGATCGAAAGCCGCGGCCGCGCCTATTTCTGGAAGATCGCCTTCGACGAGGAATTTCGCGCGCAGGCGCCGGGGATTCATCTGCTGTATGAATTGACGCGGGCGCTTTGCGTCCGCGCCGACATCGACATGACCAACTCCTGCGCCATCGCCAATCACCCGATGATCGACCGCTTTTGGCCGGATCGCGTCGCCATCGCCGACGTGGCGGTCCAGTTGCGCGGCGCGGTCGGTTTCGACGCGGCCCGCCGTTTCGACACGTTGCGCCGGGGACTGCGGGCGAGCGCGAAGCGCGTCTACCTGCGCTTGCTCGGGCGCAAGGCGAGCTAGTCGCCTGCGTCATTCGAAGCGATGGGCCTTTGCGAGCCAGGAGGCTCGCGGTCCAAGGGCGACGCTGGAACGCGTGCCCAAGGGCTCGCATTTCCACACCCTGCAATTTCAGCGACGGGAGCCACTAGTGGCCTTCGCGCCGGAAGCCAACTCACGCGCTGCTAGTTCTTCTTCTGATGGGCGCCAAGGTACGGAAACTCCTCGAGAATGTCGGTGTGCGGTTTCAAACCGCTGGAAGGGCATTCGCCCTTGGTCAGGAACGCGAGGCGGTAATCGATCACGTCGTCGGTGAAGACGCGGCCGTTGGGATACTTCGCGGGCTTCGATGGATCGAAACTCAGCACGTCGGGCAGTGTTCGCTCCTTGTCGATCTCGGCAATCGCTTCCTCGCGCGAGTAATTTCCCGTGTGGCCCATCAGATGCACGAACTGTTCGAGCCAGCGCCCGCGATCGTTCACCGGCTCGCTGGCGTTGTATTCCAACTTCGTGTCGTCGGTGTTGAAAAAGCTGCTGACGCTCGGATGGCCCGCGCGATCGGCGTGGATCAGCTTGCCATCCTGCCTCACGCTGCATCGTCCCCAGATGTGTACTTCGGGCTTCGGGGCTAGTTCGCTCGTCGGCAGTTCGACCACCATCGAGAAGACGTTGCCTTCGGTATTCGAATCCACGCCAGTCCACGGTGACTTGCCGCTTAGGTGAGGCTCGGTGAAATTCCGCTTGCCTCTGATGTCGAACAGATTTTTGATGCCGTCGAAATCGAAGAAGAAAGCGTCGCTGCGACTGCCGGCGAAGAATGTGTAGTCGCCCGCCTTGACGAGGTTGGGCTTGGGGCCGAACGAGACTTCGGCATCGGCGACTATCTTCTTGCCGATAGCTTCGACCGAGCGCGACTCCGCGCCTTTGGCCAGAAACACGTTGAAAGTCTGCTTGCCGTTTCGCGGCTTCGAAAACACATAGCTAAGCGCGACGTCCGTCAGTAAATCACCGTCGTTGTCGATGTTGAGCCGGTAAATGGCGTCGGGATGGAGCGCGTCGGCATTTGGATTTGCGTTGAGGATGATCACGGTTCTCGACGGGTCGGTGGGCGACTGGAACGCATAGAGATCGCACAGGTCGAGTCTTTGGTCGCCGAGCGGTGGACCGAGGCTGAGTCCAGTAAAATGATTCGACATTATTTCCTTCCTTTCGCAATCTAGTCCCTAAGCTACGATTGCGAGGATATCGAATTAGCCGGATTCGGTCCAGCGCCACGAAGGCCACGCCTTGGATTTCGACCAGTAGCAGCAGGCGCGGAGCGCCGCGCGCTTAGTTCACGACAGCCCGATTAGTTCGCCACTACTTCGACGCGCACGCGGGCCACGCCAGTGGAGCGGAAATCCAAGGCTTGCGCCGCTTTTTTCGATACGTCAATCACGCGACCCGGGTAAACGGCCCACGGTCGGTGATTGTCACGACGACCGAACGATGATTGCGCAGGTTAGTTACGCGGACTTTGGAGCCAAGCGGCAAATTCCGGTGGGCCGCGGTGAATTGCGTCGCGTGGCCGCCACTCGCTGTCCGACCCTTGAGAGTGTAGAAGGCCGCGTTCCCGGTCCACGACTGGGCCTCGGCCCTGCCCGCCATCCCAAGAAGAATGACGAAGCATATCATCCGACCATTCAATTTCGCTATCCTCCACCATCCTATCTATGGCGGCCGTCTCGCGATGGCGATCCAATCTTTGTTCCGTGGAGCGCTCCGCGCCACGGAGCCAGGCGTTAGATTTCGACCTTGCGGCAGGCGCATAATCTTGCCGTCGAACGCGAAAATCCCTCGGCCGCTCTTTCGCCGCGGTCTCGCGCGACGTATGAGATCAGAGAGCGTCACTTTCCCAGGCGAGAAACATGTCCGATCCAAGCCCCGGCCTTTACCTCGTCACGCCCGTCCTCACCGAGGCGGAGCCCTTTCTGCCCACGCTGCGCGAGGCGCTGGCGAGCGCCGCCATCGCCAGTCTGCTGTTGCGGCTGGGGCCGCTGGAGGACGCGCAAGCGGCGCGGCTCGTTCGCGCGGTCGCCGAGCCCGCGCAGGCGAAGGGCGTGGCGCTGCTGATCGACGGCTCCCCGGCGCTGGCGCTGGAGGCCGGCGCGGACGGCGCGCATGTCGGCGGCGTCGGCGCGCCGCTGAAGGATGCGATCAAGCGCCTGTCGCCGCGCTATATCGTCGGCGCGGGCGCCCTCGCGACGCGCGACGACGCGATGACCGCCGGCGAATCGGGCGCCGATTACGTGCTGTTCGGCGACGACGCCGCGCCGCTGGACGCGCCGGCGCTGCTGGAGCGCGTGGCGTGGTGGGCGGAGATTTTCTACACGCCCTGCGTCGCCTTCGCGCGAAGCCTTGAAGAGGTCGGGCCGCTCGTCGCCGCCGGCGCGGATTTCGTCATGCTCGGCGATTGCGTCTGGAGCGATCCGCGCGGACCCGCCGCGGCGGTCGCCGACGCGCGCCGCGCCATAGCGGAGCAGGGCGCATGAAACTTGTCGCGAAATCCAAGCTTGTCGCGACGCGCCTCTGCGTCCTCTTGCTGGCCTTGAGCGCCTGCGCCGCGGCCGCCGCGCAAAACACGCCGCCCGCGCCCCGCGGCTCCCGCGCCGCCATCGTTGACGCCGCCGCCGCTCGCGCCGCCGCCCGATGTCGCCTTCGGCGCCTATCAGCGCGGCGAATACGCCGTCGCGATGCGCGAGGCGAAAAAGCGCGTCGCCGACAATCCCAAGGACACGGCGGCGCTGGCGCTGATCGGCAGGCTCTACGCCGAGGGCGCCGGCGTCGCCCGCGACCACAAGCAGGCGATGGACTGGTTTCGTCGCGCGGCGGAAACCGGCGGCGCGCAGGGGGACTATCTCTATGGCGCCGCGCTGCTGTCCGACGCGCCCGGCCCCAAGGAGCGCGAGGCGGCCAAGGGCTGGCTCGAAAAGGCCGCCGCGCAAAACCACGCCGCCGCGATCAATCTGCTTGGCGAGATGGCGCTCGACAATAACGGCGTGTTCGCCGATTTCGAGCGAGCCGCGGACTATTTCCGCCGCGCCGCCGAACTTGGCGACACCGACGCCAAATATGCGCTGGGCGAACTCTACAAGCACGGCAAGGCCGTCGCCAAGGACGACGGCGAGGCCGCGAAATGGTTCAAAGCCGCCGCCGACGACAATCACGCCGCCGCGATGGTCGAACTGGCGATCCTCAAATTCAACGGCTCCGGCGTCGAGCGCGATCTCGCCGGCGCCGCGAAACTGTTTCGCAAGGCGGCGGAGATGGGCAACGCGGTCGCGGAGAACCGGCTCGCCTATCTTCTGGCGGACGGGCGCGGCGTCGAGAAGAACCTCGCCGAAGCCGTGCAATGGCGCGACCGCGCGCGCGACGCCGGACTGCAGGACGCGCGCCTCGATCAATTGCTGAGCCAACAGGGAGCGGGCAAGGCGCCGGCGCCGGCTCAAACGCCGCCGAAGCGCTGAGCCATGAAAAGCCTGTCGCCGCGCCTCGCCAGCGCCTATCTGCGGCGGCGGGTGAAGCGCGGGTTCGAGGCCGCGACTTCGCTACGCGACGCGCGGCGCGTGTTCGATCTCCAATTGCCCCATGCCGAGCCGGCCGGCGGCTTTCGGCCCGAGCGGATCGGCGGCGTCGCCGGCGAATGGGCGGGGGAGGGCGGCGCGACGCTGCTTTATCTGCACGGCGGCGCCTTCTTCGCGGGGTCGCCGCGCCATTACCGGCCCATCGCCTGCGCCTTCGCTTCGCTGGGATTTAAGCGTGTTCACGCCGGCCTATCGGCTGGCGCCGCGCCATCCCTTTCCGGCGGCGCTGGGCGACGCGCTGGCGGTCTACGCGGCGCTGGCCGAGCGCGGCGGCATCGTGATCGCCGGAGATTCGGCCGGCGGCGGCCTCGCTCTGTCGCTGATGATTTCGCGGCGCGACGCCGGCCTGCCGCTCCCCGCCGCCGCGGCTTTGTTTTCGCCCTGGACCGATCTCGCCGTCACCGGCGCCTCGGCGCGCGAAAACGAGGCGAGCGACCCGCTGTTCTCGCGCCGCATGTTGAAAAACGCCGCGCGCGCCTATCTCGGGGAAGAGAGTTCCAAAAATCCGCTGGCCTCGCCGCTTATACGGCGATTTGCGCGGCCTGCCGCCGCTGCTGCTGCACGCGAGCACGAGCGAATTGCTGCGCGACAACTCCGTGCGGCTCGCGGCGCGCGCGGTCGAGGCGGGCGTCGAGGCGCGCGTCGCGCTATGGCCGGATGCGCCGCATTGCTGGCAACTGGCGGCGGCGCTGATGCCGCAGGCGCGCGAGTTGATCGAGCAGGCGGCGGGGTTTTTGCGGGAGCGGGCGGGCGAGGGGGCTCCTAACACTTGATACACATGCCTCGGAAGGCCGGCGTCACCACAGTGAAATCAAGCACAATGAAATCGGATATCCGACGCCAACGCCCAGAACAGCGCCCGCGAACACATCGCTGGGGAAGTGATGAGCTGTCGCGACCCGCGCCCAAGCCAGACAGCAGGCCAACAGAACCGACAATATTGCCGTCGCTGGCCACAGAATAACAATCGGAACAAGCACGCTGGTCAGTGTCATGACATGTCCGCTTGGAAAGGAATGCACGTCGAGCGTCGCGAGCAAGGACGGCAGTTTTGGATCGACCGAGAACGGGCGCAGACGGTGAAATCGTTGTTTGACGATAGGATAAAGGCAATGCATCAGGGCGGCGTTCGCGCTCGAGAGCACAATGATTCGGTATCCCGAAAGCCCCCAGTCGGCGAGAATCAGCGCCGCGAGAAAGGGGTATAGCCAACCATTGCCGAGCTTGCTGATTCCAACGGCGCAGCGTTGCCCACCCGACGAACGCGCTGTTTGCGAGGCGATTCTGACCACTTGTAAATCGGCTTCTATAAGCTTCCCACCCCAAACCCGCGCTCGCGCGATGAAGGAGGCGGAAAAACAGGCTGCTTTGGTCATGCCGTCGCATTCTCTTTAGCCGACGCGCCTCGAACGATCGGCGAGATTGGATGGTAAACGTCGCTCAATTCGGCCGGTTTGGCAAATCTGGAGGAGCAGGGATCATTCCATGAACCAGGCGCGACCGAGTAATTTCAGCGCCCTGTGTCCATGGCGAAAAAGCTATCCCAGGCCGCATGCAGAAGGTAAGGAACGGTGCGCCCATCCCGAAATGCAACCACAAAAGCACCCATCCGTGAAAATCCTTATTATCTCCGATGCTTGGCATCCGCAGATCAATGGCGTGGTGCGAACTTTGCAATCAACGGTCGAGAATTTGGAGCGCTTCGGCCATGAATTCCGCATCGTGGGAACAGATCCCGCGCGCTGGTCGAGCTTTCCGTTGCCTTCTTATCCCGAAATCAAATTGGAATTTTTCGCCTATCGCCGCCTGGCGCAAGTCATGAGCGATTTTCAGCCGGATTTGATTCATATCGCGACCGAGGGGCCTTTGGGTTGGGCGGCCCGGCGGTTGTGTTTGCGCCGTAACTTGCCATTCACCACCGCCTACCATACGCGTTTTCCCGAGTATTTGGCGGCCCGAACGCCCCGCTTTTTTGGGAAGTTCGCCCGTATGGCGGCTTTTGCCGCGCTGCGGCATTTCCATGCGCCATCCAGCGCCGTGATGGTGGCGACGGCATCGATCGAGCGGGAACTCAAGGCGCAAAAGTTCCAACGTTTGGTTCGCTGGTCGCGTGGCGTGGATGCGACGCTGTTCCGTCCCTACGGCAAGGCCTTGCCAGCCTTCGCTCATTTGCGACGCCCCATACTGCTTTATGTTGGCCGAGTGTCGGTGGAGAAAAATCTGCGCGCGTTTCTGGATATTTCCGCGCCTGGAAGCAAAGTCGTAGTCGGGGACGGGCCAGATCTGGCGGTCTTGAAACAGGAATATCCGACCGTGAATTTTCTGGGCGTTTTGTCGGGCGAGAATCTCGCGCGGCACTATGCCGGCGCCGACTTGTTTGTGTTCCCCTCCACGACCGACACATTCGGGCTTGTGCTGCTGGAAGCCTGTTCCGCCGGCCTGCGTGTCGCCGCCATGCCCGCGCCGGGGCCCTCGGACATATTCGCGGACGGCGCCGGCCGGAATTTCGTCGCCATGGATCTGAATTTAGGCCGTGCCGTCGCGGCGGCTCTGCAATTGCCCGATGATGTCGATGTTCCCCGCGCCTTCGTCAGCCGCTTCGCCTGGGAAGCCTGCTCAGAGCAATTCCTGATCCATTTGCAGGCGCCCGCGCCAAAGACCTCTCGACGCGCGGAGGGGTGGCGAGAACGGATTGGGCGGTCAATGACACGGGCGGTCAGCCGGATAATGCGTTATTAGGACTTGTTGAGTTCATCGCCCCGCTCAAAGCCGAAACGCCGCCCGCGATTGCCTCGCCGCTATGTCTCATCGGCGGATTCTGATATTAACTCCACTCTTTCCAAGCCGCGCGAACAGTCGGGAACGACGATGCACGAGCCAGGGCAAATGGAAGGCCAGCTCTCGGCGCCTCTCGCACTGAAGGAGCGGGAGAGCGCCCGCGATCTGTTGGCGGTCGGGCTGGTTTCGCTTGTCGTCGGCGCGGGCACTGGAGTTATAAGCGCGGCGTTTCGGCTCGTGCTCGCCAATGCCGATCGGCTGCGGGACGCTTTCGTCCTTTGGGCGCGGGGCCAGGCGGCCGTGGGCTTTTGTTTGGCGGTGCTGGTTTGCGCCGCCGCGACAGTTCTCGCCGCCTGGTTGGTTCGGCGATTTTCGCCTTATGCTTCCGGCAGCGGCATTCCCCATGTCGAGAGCGTGTTGCGCGAGGAGCTGCCTCCAGCCCCGCCCATATTAATTCCGATCAAGTTTTTTGGCGGCGTGCTGGCTATCGGCTCGGGACTTGCGCTCGGCCGCGAGGGTCCGAGCGTGCAGATGGGCGCGACCATCGGCAATCTGCTTGGCGAGTGGTTTCATCTGGGCTGGAGGCATTCTCGGGTCTTGCTCGCCGCCGGCGCGGGGGCGGGACTCGCCGCGGCCTTCAACGCGCCGGTCGCCGGGGCGATATTCGTGTTGGAGGAATTGACCCGGGAGTTCGAGCTTCACACCGCGATAGCGGCGATCGGCGCGTCCGCGACCGCGATTTCGGTGTCGCAGGCGATTCTTGGAACCGCGCCGGATTTCCATGTCGGGAAACTGGCGGTCGTCGGCGCGCAGGTCAGGCCGCTGTTTTTCTTGTTTGGCGTCATCGCGGGCGGCGCCGCGGTGCTTTACTGCGAGGCGCTGCTGGGCGTCATGTCATTGGCGCAAAGTCTCGACCGGCGTTTCGTCGGCCTCTATGCGGCGCTCACCGGAGCGGTGGTCGGCGCGGTGGCGTGGCTGGCGCCGGATATTGTCGGCGGCGGCGACGCCATCACTCAAAACACGCTGCTTGGAACCCAGCCGCTCGCCGCGCTGTTGTTCGTCTTCTTTTTCCGCTTTGGCTTCGGCGCGGTTTCCTACGCCACCGCGACGCCAGGGGGAATATTCGCGCCAATGCTCGTTTTGGGCGCGCAGCTCGGGTTGATCTACGGGCGAATTTGTCAGTTCATCTTTCCGGGCCTTGAGCTTCAGCCCGTGGGCTTCGCCGTGGTCGGAATAGCGGCGTTCTTCACCGGCGTCGTTCGCGCGCCGCTCACGGGAATCGTCCTCGCGACGGAAATGACCGCCAACGTGGAGCTGCTGCTGCCGATGCTCGGGGCCTGCTTCGCCGCCATGCTCGCGCCGAGCCTGCTGCGCTCCGCCCCAATTTACGATTCCCTGCGCGAGCTGGCGTTGCGGCAGCGATCGGAGCGCCGCCCGAAAGCGTTTCCGCGGCCGACGAAACCGGCCGAGGCGCCGCGACCGAGGCGCCGCTTCCCGAGAGTTTTGCCGCTGTTCGGCGTTCGCTGATAGGCCGCGCCCGACAGCAAGGATGGCGGGCGCGTTGTCAGCTAGGCGCCGCTTCCCCTTTTTGCGAAACAATCGGCCAATAGGCTTCCGCTGAAGGCTTTGGCGTTCCGAAAAGCTCCTGAGCCGCGCGGGCGCTCCACACCGCCAGCCCCTCCCGCTGGCTCTGAAAGAAATCTTTCGACTTGTCATAAAGGCACATACCGACGTGGTCGCAAATCACATCAGACGTAAGGTCGGTGCCCTCGTCGATCAATTCTCCGCAGTCGACAAAAAATGTAGATGAGAGTTGAATAATAACTTTGTAACGTGTCGCGAGCGCGCTTTTTTCAACAACAATTGGCGCCTTTACGCCAAGCAAAAAGCGCGCACCAAGGCTGCATGCTCAGCGTCGTCCAACTTAACCTCTAAATTTCCGGAGGCTTGGCTACAAATTCCAGATTTAAACAGTAATGGAATTTTAATTAGTGGAAATTCGCTCTCACTGACGTATGTTTTATCAAACTCAACGACAAATTTAACGCGATCGGTTTTTGTTTGAATATAATATACTTGGCTTGCGCTTGCTGGAATAGATTTCCACATGCCTAAGGAGCGGCCGCAACATAAAGTCCTCTCCCGCCATGTTGTATAACGCGCGGCAAGCCTCAAAAACCTCTGTTTGACCAAGGGTCGACATGCTCGCCCTCAAGCCTTCGACCGCGCCGCATCTTTCAAAAGGCGCGGCAAGATCAGGGGAGGAAGCCGCGGCCGAAGAGAAGTCGGGCCGATCCGATCCGCCGCTGGCGCCACTCCGCCAACAGTCCAAAGCCCCAGTGGACTAAATCCGTTTGATTTGCTCTGAAGCGCGAGCCGTGCCGCAAATGACATTTACGAAGGGTCCTCTTTACTCGTGAACGCCATTGCCACTGGCGCCCGCATCATCTCGATGCGATGAAGGCATGGGTAAGGCAAAATAGTAAATTAAATTGTTTTCGACCAGTAACCTAACAGCCGATCCCGAAGGAAGTCGAGCCGTGAGAATCGGGATGTGATTTTTGGGAGCGGCTATTGTGGAAACTAGAGCATAGCCTTGCCGCGGCCGTCCGACCTGCTTTACCATCCGATCGTGCTAACTCTGGCAGTGAAGGGTCTTTTGTTCCCGACCCCGCCGCCGAGCTCAAGTGGACGTGGAGGCGCGCACGGCGATCGAAATTTGATGGATATCGCCAAACTCAGCCGAAACCTCGGCCTGTAGCCGATCCAAATAATGCTCGTCAATCCACATTTTCATAAAACTGGTCGGGGCGATGAGCGTGGCCTCTCCGCCATCCATGGCCTGAAACTCGAGCCGGCTGAACCACGCATCGTACAGACGCTCTCCCAATCGCGCTCGTAGCCGGGCTTAAATCCTTTTCCAGCGACGCTTTTGGGCGTCCTCTAGTTCAGTAATTGAGTGGTTGCCTTCAGACATGCTCAGCCACACACGAATACACAAACCGCGCTGGCGGCGGTGCGCCGGGCACCCAACGACTCACCTTTGTAATGAGCTTACGAAAGGCGGTATCCTACGAAGGACGACCAAGAGGTTAGGCTCCGCCTCGATTTGGGACAAGCAATAAAGGCATAAGACGCCATGGATTGGACAAAAAAATTAGAGTTGTGGCAAAAATGTCACAAGATTTGTGACAAAAATATCACACAAAGCCATATCTCATTTCTAGTCCCTGGTTTGTTAATCATCGGTTTTTACATTATATGCCCGAATTTCTCATCTCTACCGTGGCGGCAGCGATGACCCGATTGGGTCCCAATGCGGTCCAACGGCGACCGCTCGCGGGGCTCTACGCGCCGGACTTCAACCCTCACCCCCACGGCCCCGGCGGCGGCGGGGCGTTTGGCCCGACGCCCGGCGGCAGGAAGGATGGCGGCGGCGGCGGCTCGACTGGGCGCTGGCGCCGGTTGGTCGCGGCCGCCGGCGAATTCCACCAGCGCGGCGATGCGGTCCTCGATCGGCGGGTGCGTCGCGAGCCAGCCGCTCTCGGGCAGCAGCGCCGGGCTCTCGATGAAGAAGGCCTGCATGCGCGAGGGCATGGCGGGGATCGTCGCATTGGCGGAGATTTTGCGCAGCGCCGAGATCATCGCGTCGGGATTCTTGGTCAGTTCGACCGAGCCCGCGTCGGCGAGATATTCGCGCGAGCGCGACAGAGCGAAGCGGATCAGCACGGAGACGCCAAAGCTCAGCGCGATGACCGCCAGCGCGATCACTATCGCGATGACGGCGCCGCCGCCGCTGCGATCCTCGCGCGAATTGTCGCGGCGCGGCGAAAAGCCGTAGGGGAAGTTCCAGCTACGGAAAGTAAGATCGGCGGCGAAGGCGAAAATGCCGGCGAAAATCGTCGCGATCACCATCATCTGCGTGTCGCGATTGCGGATATGCGTCAGCTCGTGGCCGAGCACCGCCTCGACTTCCGCGTCGGTCAGATGATCGAGCAATCCGCGCGTCACCGATATGCTGTAATTGCCGTCGCGCAGGCCGCTGGCGAAGGCGTTGAGCGCGCCGTCCTCGATGATCTTCAGCCTCGGAATCGGAATGCCGCGGGAGATGCACAGATTCTCCAGCAGATTATAGAGCCGCGGCGCCTTCGCGCGCTCTATGCCGGCCGAGCCCGTGGCGTAGTCGATCATGTTCTGGTGAAACAGAAATGCGATGCAAAACCAAACGCCCGCCGCGCCGAACGCCAGCGGCCAGCCCTGCTTCACGTCGAGGATCGCGCGCGCGAGGATCACGTCGAGCGGCGCGTCCTGGCCCATCGCCTCGAAGATAAGCGCGAAGGAGAACATCAGCGCGATCAGCAGCACGACAAAGCCGGCGAGCAGAAAGGCCGAACGCATCCGGTTGGCTTGAATATGCGAATAAAGCCCATACGCCCTGAACATCGTCGCCGATCCTGTCGCCCGGCCGCGCCGGCTTCGTGGTTGTTCGCGCCGGGCTCCGGGAGAGAGGCGAGGCTCGGGGCTTCGCGGTGCGACGACGCGTCCGCGGGAACGCGAGCCTTCACGGCTCGCTCTTGAATGCGCCGACGCGGGCGGGCGCGTTAGAACTTCACTTGCGGCGTTTCCTGAACGGCCTTGCGCTCGCCCTCTTCGAGATTGAAGAAGTCGACCGGCTTGAAGTTGAAGCGCTGCGCGATCAGCACGCCGGGAAAGCCCTGGCACGCGGCGTTATATTCGGCGGCGGTGTTGTTGAAGAAGCGGCGCGCGGCGGCGATCTTGTTCTCGATGTCGGCAAGCTCGCTCTGCAACTGCTGGAAATTGGCGTTGGCCTTGAGGTCGGGATAGGCCTCGGCCACCGCGATCAGCCGCCCGAGCGCCCCGCTGAGCGCGGATTCCGCCGCCGACTGCGCCGCCGGACCCTGCGCGGACACGGCGAGATTGCGCGCCCTGGTCACTTCTTCCAAAGTGTCCTTCTCGTGCGCCGCATAGCCCTTCACGGTCTCGACGAGATTGGGGATGAGGTCGTGACGCTGCTTGAGCTGCACGTCGATGTCGGAAAAGGCCTGGCCATAGCGCTGGCGCATCGACACGAGGCCGTTATAGGCCGACACCAGCCACACGCCGACAAGCGACGGCGAGCCCGAGAATAACAAGAAACATGGCGCTCTCCCTGGCGCGACTTCCGCTCGGATGGAATCGTCCGGGCGACAGGAAATCGCGCGAATTCGAAATGCCTGGAGCAAGCTCCGCGAGGCGCGACATGCCCTGGCGCGCGCCGGCGAGGCCACGCCGCGACAGGATACGCGCCTTTGCCGGCGAGGGGAAGCCGCGGCGGACGAAGGCGCGTGTCAGCGGGATATGCCGATCGAAGGGTCCGCGTTTTTGACAAATTGAAAAAATCGCAGCCGCGCCTCGCGACTTGGGAAATTCACCTGCAGGCGCTCGCCGGTGCGTCTTTTGCACGCGAACCCGCGCCTTGGGACGCGAACTTATCTGGTCTATGTCGGCGCATTTGATGCCCATGCGCCACAAAACAAGAAAGGGAAAATTGGGGAATAACCGCCTTGGGAAACTGATCGATTTTTTGCTCACGCGGACGCCGAGAGCCTCGGCGATGAAAGCCTGAAATCCGTATATCGTGAGGAACAAAAGGAAAATAATTTCCAAGGGGTGCGTCCGAACGGACTGGAGCGCGACGCTGACGCCCGTTAAGATCAGCCACGCCGCGCACATGGGTAAAGACCGCATCTTCGCCTCTTCCGGAGTGTGGTTCGGGTTTATTTGTAATGCTTTCAGCCGCGTTGATCGGCTGGGGCATTTACAATCTATACAGGGGAAATTGCCCAACGGGCTTAAGGGCTCAACATACCCAAAAGCGCACGCGCGGCAAGGCATATTCGCGCTTATGTCTAACGCGAGCTGTCGACATTTACTGCCAGCAAATTATTGCAAACATATGTATTTTGTTGTTTCGCCAGCATTTTTATCTTGTTTTTCGCCACACCGGCCGAATTCGCGGGCTCCACGCCGTCACCGCCGGCAACTCGCGCGGCCTCGCCAGACGATCACGACCGCGACGATGGCGTGGCCGAGAGCCCGTATATGCTGATCCAGGGATTCTCCCGCTTGACCAATTGAAAAAATCGCAGCCGCGCCTGGCGGCTTGGGAAATCCAACCGCAGGCGCTCGCCAGTGCTCTTCTCCATGCGAACCCGCACCTTGGGCCGCGAACTTATCTGGTTTATATCGGCGCATTTGATGCGCGCGCGCCACAAGACAAGAAAGGGAAAGCCGGGAATCAGTCGCCTTGGGAAGCTGATCGATTTCTTGCTCACGCGGATGCCGAGAGCCTCGGCGGCGAAGGCCTGCATTTCGTATATTATGAGGAGCAAAAGGAAAAGAATCTCCAAGGGGTTCGTCCGCACGGACAGGAGCGCGAGACAGGCGCCCGTTAAGATCAGCCAGGCCGCGCACATTGGTAAAGACCGCATCTTCGCCTCTCGCGAGAGTGTGGTTTGGGTGTAATGGTTTGAGCCGCGTTGACATCAGCCGTGTAGTTTACAATCTATACAGCGACTGTACACGGAAAATCGCGCAACTGGCTTAAGCGCTCAAGATACGCAAAAACACACGCGCGACAAGGCTTATTCTCGCTTTTGTCCAGCAGCGGAAGAGGGCGCTACTGGCCGCCGGAGCGCTCGGCGCCGCAAGTATCTGACGATGAAAGCTGTTGACAATTACTAACGCGGACGATAAAAAATATCTGTAGTTTCTTCATCGCCAGCATGTGTACATTCGTTTTTTGGCCGGACGGGTCGAAATCCGCGCCAAATTCTTCTCCCTCCGTCACCGCCGGTGATTCGCGCGGCCTCCTCGTCGGGCCGATTGCTCCGCCCGGCCGCGCCGAGGGGTTGGCGTCCTCAGACGATCGCCTCGAAAATAAAGTACAGGACCGCCGCGACGATGATGGCGGCGACGATGGCGTAGCCGGGACCCGTGTCGCCCAGCAGGATAAACGCCGCCGCCACCGCCACCCCGGCGGCCGCGGCGACGATTAGGTTGGAACCCACTCCGAGCTTGATATCAGGCATGACCCCGCTCCTCCCGGCGCGTGGTCGCGCCATGGCCTTCAAGGCGGTCAAAGACCCTTTGACTGGCAAAGCAAAGCAACGCCGGAGCGCCAGCGTTAAGCCAGCGAAATTAGCGCCGAAAGGCGCGACTTCAAGCGCGCGTCGATTACAGCGCTTATCATTCGAACGGAATCGTTCGAACGATAAGAAACCGCGCAAAATCAAGATGTTTGCTTTAGTCGAAGACCGCGCCGGCGCGGCGCGCTATTGCGTTTCGCGCCGCGCGAAGGCGCCGCCTTCCGTCAACCCATCGTCTTGCGGCATTCCTCGGCGCAGGCCTTGCACGCGGTCCCGCAGTCCGTGCATTCGACATATTGCGGGAATTTATCGCATTCCTTCTTGCAGGCCATGCAGACGTCGGCGACCGTTTTCGCCAGGGCCGGCGTAAAGGGCGAATTGACCGCGGCCATGCTTTCGAGCGCGCCGCAGGCGGCGACCAGATCGTACGACGCCTTGGTGCAATCCGCCATGCTCGCGTCGTTCATCGACAACATGCCGAAGCAGTGGCGCAGGCATTCATTGCCCGTCGACACGCATTTGGCGGCGCTTTCCATCAGGGCTTTGTATTTGGGCGGATGCATGTGCTTGACCGGGGCCTCCTCGGCGAAGGCTCGGGAGACCGATATCAGCGGCGGCGGCGGCGCCGAGCGCGGTGACGAATTCGCGGCGTTCCATGTCACAACCTTCCCTAAAAAAGAGAAACACGCTTCGCAGTTAGCGCCCGAAACGAATAAAACAATCTCCGCCGACGCATAAAAAGGACGGCGCGAAGCTTCGCCATCACCGCTCCGTGCGCAAACCTCCGCTCGCGACCGGCGCGAGGCGCGCGGCCTCGTCGTCCGTGAACAGCCGCGAGCGCGTCAGAAAGCGCGACCCGCTGCCGTTTTCGAGCGAGAACATGCCGCCCTGGCCGTTCACGACATCGATGACGAGTTGCGTGTGCTTCCAGTAATCGAACTGCGACGCGCTCATGAAGAAGGGCGCGCCGCCGATTTCGCCGAGCTTCACGTCGTGGTCGCCGACCAGAAACTCGGCCGCCGGGTAGCACATCGGCGACGAGCCGTCGCAGCAGCCGCCGGACTGGTGAAACATGATCGCGCCATGCTCGGCGCGCAGCCTGTCGATCAGCGCGAGCGCCGCCGGCGTCGCGACGACGCGCGCGAGATCGTCTTGCATCGAAGCCCCCGTCGTCGCTTGCGTCATTTTAATGCCCATTCGCCGGGGCCTGAACGCGAGCCCTTGGCACGCTCCAGCGCGACTAAAGAAGCCGAGCTTCTTCGTGCTATAGCTCACCAGCATGTTTTTGGTCTGCTGATAATGGTCGAGCATCATCTTGTGGTTCTCGCGCCCGATGCCGGATTGCTTATAGCCGCCGAAGGCCGCGTGGGCGGGATAGGCGTGATAGCAATTGGTCCAGACGCGGCCCGCCTGTATCGCGCGGCCGAAGCGATAGCAGCGGTTCATGTCGCGGCTCCACACGCCCGCGCCAAGGCCGTAGAGCGTGTCGTTGGCGATGGCGAGCGCGTCGTCGTCGTCCTTGAAGGTCGTGACGGAGACGACGGGGCCGAAGATTTCCTCCTGGAACACGCGCATCTTGTTGTGGCCTTCGAGCACGGTCGGCTGCACATAGAAGCCTTGCGCGAGGTCGCCTTCAAGAACGTTGCGCGCGCCGCCGGCGAGCACCTTCGCGCCCTCCTGCTTGCCGATGTCGATGTAGCTCAGGATTTTTTCGAGCTGCTCGGACGAGGCCTGCGCGCCGATCATCGTCGAGGGATCGAGCGGATTGCCCTGCTTGATCGCGCCGACGCGCGCCAGCGCCTTCTCCATGAAGCGGTCGTAGATTTTCTCGTGCACCAGCGCGCGGCTCGGGCAAGTGCAGACCTCGCCCTGGTTCAGCGCGAACATCACGAAGCCTTCGACCGCCTTGTCGAAATAGTCGTCATCCTCGCGCGCGACATCCTCGAAGAAAATGTTGGGCGACTTGCCGCCGAGTTCCAGCGTCACCGGAATGAGGCTTTGACTGGCGTATTGCATGATGAGCCGGCCGGTCGTCGTCTCGCCGGTGAAGGCGATCTTGGCGATGCGGTTCGACGACGCCAGCGGCTTGCCGGCCTCGAGGCCAAAGCCGTTGACGATGTTGAGCACGCCGTTGGGAAAGAGATCGCCGACGATCTCCGCCCAGACGAGAATCGACGCGGGCGTTTGTTCGGCGGGTTTCATCACCACGCAATTGCCGGCGGCGAGCGCGGGCGCGAGTTTCCACGCGGCCATCAGCAGCGGGAAGTTCCACGGAATGATCTGGCCGACGACGCCGAGCGGCTCATGGAAGTGATAGGCCACGGTGTCGTGGTCGATCTCGCAGATCGAGCCCTCCTGCGCGCGCACGCAGCCCGCGAAATAACGGAAGTGGTCGATGGCCAGCGGCACGTCGGCGAGGCTCGTCTCGCGGATCGGCTTGCCATTGTCCCAGGTCTCGGCGGCGGCGAGCGCCCCGAGATTGGCCTGCATCCGGTCGGCGACGGCGTTGAGGATATTGGCGCGCTCGGCGGGGCTGACGCGAGCCCATGCGTCCTTGGCGGCATGCGCGGCGTCGAGCGCGGCCTCGACGTCGTCCTTGTCGGAGCGCGGGATTTCGCAAATCTTCTGGCCGGTGATCGGCGAGATGTTGTCGAAGTAGCGCCCGGCCTTGGGGGCCTCGAAGGCGCCATTGATGAAGTTGCCGTAACGCGCCTTGAACGGCGGCGTTTGCGCCGAGAATGTCTCGTGCTTGGTCATGTTGAGCGTTCCTCCGGGAAGCGGACGACGCGGCCCTAAGCGAAGCTCGCGCGGCCGCGTTCTTTTTATCTGACGAGGGTCCATCCTACTCCCCGCCTGGCGCCGGCGACAGGGGGTGCGGCCCTTGGTCCCGTCGGCGTCCTCGCCCGGTCAGATAATGCCGATGAAGCCGAATAGCCATCCGCCCGGCGCGAGCAAATGCGGCGTGTCGCGTTCAAAGGTCCATTCGGGCGCGCCGCCGTCAAACGAGACAGCCCTTATAAGGACACGAAGGCCGGAGATGTGACCGCGACCGACCGAACCGCGCAAAGCATCGCGGGAACTTAACTTCACATGGCGCGTTGTTATCAAGCCCAGCGATCACGCGGTTGCTGGGGATGGTCTTCGCGGCCGGCGATCCAACATCGCTGACCCAGACAATATTGAATGTCCCGAGAAATCTTCTGAAATCTCGGTCATTGACGCCAGGTGGGGCGGCCGAACCAAGTTTTGGTAAGCGCTTAGTTGCAAAGATTGAGCCCCTTCATGGCGTGGTCGGACTTAAGAGGAGGCGTTTATGAGGATCATGATAAAATATGTGGTGGCCGCGGCATTATGTATTGGGGCAGGCGATGTGTGGGCGCAAAACGATAATACCAGCGCGCCTTCAGGTGAGCTGAAGTTGGCGTTGACGTTAGGAGCGGGCCCGTCCCACGCGCCATCCAGTATTCTAAAGGTTTCTACTGAATTCGTGCGACATTACCTGTCCGGACACCGGAGCCCATTGTTCGCAGACTTGCACAGACCAACGGGCTTCCTGCCAGTGCTCCCAAGGTCAAGCGATTTGCAGCTGCCATTAATATAGCGGCGGATTTGTTGCGAGGCCGCTCCATAGTTAGTCAATGCAAGTAGATCAGGCAAAATAGAGTTAAGCGTGTCTTCGTGCGGCCGGGTTTATGGTGAAGGCGATTATCGGGAGAGTTAACGCGCCAGCCCAAGGCCCGCGCGCTAATCCGAAATCGGTTGTCGGTCGGGAAGCAACGCGTCGGCGCACAAGTTTCGCGATGTAATTCTGCTGAATTGGAGCGGGCCATGCATAGACTTTTCGCCGCGCAAATCATGATCGCCGGGCTGGCGGCGGGAGCGGCCCACGCGGAAGACCTGTCGTATCACGGCTGGCGGGGAGGGGCCGAATTCGTGGCCAATCAGTTTATCGGTTGCCATCTCAATTCGCCGCAATCGATTCGGGAGCCCCGCGACCCAATCAGGCTCGCGGCCGAGGGGCCGGGCGAATTCTACATCCTATTCATCGACGAGTTCGAGAATCCGCAACCACAAGCCGGGCTGACGATGAGCGTCAAGCTTGCGTTGGTCAATGGAGAAAATGTCCTGTCCGATGATTGGAGCAACTACGGCTACCGCGCCCGCGTGCTGAGCAATGGGGCAAGGCCCGACGGCAAGCCGTTCACGCGTGTCGTCCTGGGCGTGAGCGCGCATGACAAGATCGTTTCTCCGCTGAAAGACGCGCGATACCTAAAGGTTTTCTGGCCGCCGAAAGTGGAAGGATTCGGGGACATAAATTTCTGGACAATCGATCTTCGACACCGCTCTATTTCCGATCCCAAGACGTTGTTGGGCGTCTTCGACACCAACGACACATACGGCGCGATTCAAGAGCTCATGGCTTGCGTGAGCCGTCACGCCGAGACAGCTCCAGCGGCGTCCATAAGCCCGCCGCCGCCAAACGCTCCAGCCGCGGCGTCCCCTCGGGCGCAGGCCGTCGCGCCCGCCTGGCAGCCTCCGTTGCCGCCCGCCGTTTCGGGCATGCCGCCTTTTCTAAACGACACGCCGCCGGGTCTGAACAAGAGCGATCTTCCGCCGATATTGCAGGGCGGGTGGCCGAATGATCGCGATTGCTCAGGGGGCGGGTGCCGAGGAACCGTAGAGGGCCAAGGGCCCGTTCGATGAACCAAATCTTGGCGTGGCGTCTCTTCGCCAGCCAATTCGGCTTGCGACGAGGCGCCATGGCTACTGGATCGCGTTAAGAAAGCGCGTAAAAGCAAAATGCGACGGCCCAACCGTTTCAAACAGCCGAATGGGCGGTCGCTAAATGTAATGCAAGCGCGAACGCCCTTGCTCTAACAATGCCCCCAATGCAGGAAGCGGTGCGTGTAGCGGTTCCTGCAATAAACTCTTGGATGATAGTAATGGCGAACGTAGCGGCGCCCGCAAGATCCCCAATGGAGAAAACGCCCGCTGTAGCGGTTGTAGCAGAAGACCCGCGCCTGCTGGACGAGTGGATTCGTCGCGACCGCCGCCGGAATCGCCGAGCCGTTCGCGGGCGCCGCCGGCGCATCGACCGGCGCAAAAAGGCTTAGCCCCGCGGCGAACGAAAGCGTCAGCAGAGTTTTACGCATTTGAGCCTCCATGCATTCATTCGCTGGAAACGGAAATTCGCGCCGTTACGCGCCAAACGTCGACGGCGCCTAGGGTTTCAACGCGTGAATATTCGCTTGGTTCCCGTTCTTACGCTTGCTCCAACGGCCACACCTCGACGACGCCGTGCGCGACAGCGCAGGGAGTTCGTGACACCATGTCCACGGCCTCGGCCATATTGGCGGCTTCGATGATAGCAAAGCCAGCCAGCGGCAACGAGGACGTCATGAACGGACCATTCGTCGTTTCAACCTGAGCAGCGTTGGGATTGCGCACTTGCACGGGAACGCCCGCGATGCCCATCAACACGCCGTCTTTCCGCAACTTCGCATCATGCGCGTGGGCCGCGTCTCGAATGGCCGCGGCGGTTCGGTCGTAACCCTCTCGGTCTCCGTATCCAATCGTCACGAATTTTGGCACGGGTCGCTCCTTTCAGACTGTTGACGCTATAGGAGGCGCAAAGGCTTGTAGGAACACCTAGCGGGCGATTCCGCTGATATTCCAAAGTCTTGAGTTCAGCACGCGAAAGCCTGGCTGTTGCAACGCCGGGAACTTTTACCGCCCGCCGTGCATTTGTATTTGCATAAATCAGCGGCCGGAGAAGTCCTTAAAACGAGGAATATAGAATATGAAAAACCGGGCTTACGCCATCCACTTCGTCACTCTGTGCGTCTCCGCGTTTCTCTACTCGGGGCTTGTCGCGGCGGAAGACAACGCCCCGGCGACACCGAAGTCGGCGGCATATCGAGTGGCGGCCATCGCCCAGGAGGGCGCGTCGGAGTTCGCGCCCCAATCCACGCAATATCCATCCAGTGTTAGAGTGGCGAAGGCGAGCAAGTCTTCCGATCAGCGGGCTTGCGAATCGCGCTGCAAGAAAGACTATCGGCGATGCTACAGCCAGGGAAACAAGCCGGGAACGCCGGAAGTTAGTGGTGGACAGCCATGTAGCGAACAACAAACGACGTGCCTTCGAGCATGCGCTGATAACCCCAACCCTCAGTGATCGAAAAGAGACCTATCGGATACTACCGAGGCCGCCCCCCATTTGACGCCGGGCGGCCTCGTGCTTATCCGAGGATAAACCGATTAACCCTGGGCGAACCCATCCGCTCGGACGAGGCCTGCGCGCCGATCATCATCGAAGGATCGAGCGGGTTGGCCTGATCGCGCCGACGCGCGCCAGCGCGCGCTCCATGAAGCGGTCATGGATTTTCTCGTGCGCCAGCGCGCGGCTCGGGCAAGCGCGGACTTCGCCTTGGGTGGTTCGATTTTTCGGCGTCGCGCCAGCCGCGGCCATTCATGGCTAAATTTCGCGCGATCTTCTAAAAGCAGGCTTGTTAAGCAAAAGTTTTTATTTTTCATACACTATAGCTCACACTACAGCTCAACAAAAGCAGTAACCTTCGTGGTCTATCTAAGTGCATTATATATTTAGCGCGATTGCGTCGTTTACGTATAAATACGCCCCCTCGGGAATGCGCATTTGCATAGAATTTTATGTTTCTGCTTCGAATAATTTTTGAATTTCTAGCCTAGGCTCGTGGAATGCAAGAAAATACCAGACCCTCCCTCGTCAACCGCGCGCTCGCCGAAACACTGCGTCGAGCAATGAAAATGCGCGACGTTTCCGGCACCGCGCTGATCGAGTTCGCCTTCGTGATGCCGCTGCTGATGATGATGCTCGTGGGCATGTTCATGTTTGGCCTCACCATTCATGACTACATCTCCGTCACCGGCGCGGCGGAGGCGGGCATGCTGCAGTTGACGGTCAGCCGCGGAAGCACGACTCCGTGGACCAACACGACCAACGTAATTTACGCGGCGGCGCCGACGCTGCTCAGAGCCAATCTAACCGTCAGCGTTTCGGTCAACGGAACGGCGTGCACGAGCGACGCAACATGCGTGACCGCTATGAGCACGGCGGCGGGGATGCCCGCCTCCGTGACCGTGCGCTATCCCTGCAAGCTGAAAGTGCTGAAGGTTAGTTACCTGAATAACTGCACCGTATCTGCCACACCTACAGGACGAGTCCAATGAGCATCAGACAGAACTTCTCGCTGCCTCGAATCCGTTTGGCGATCCAACGATGGCGTTCGGATCAGCGCGGCTCCGTCGCTGTCATGGTGGGTTTCATGGCGATCGCCTTCTCCATGATGCTCGGGCTGGTGCTTGAAGAGGCTCAGATCTATCGGACCACGACGGCTCTAAAGGCCACGACCGCCATGGCCGCCTTGGCCGCGGCGCAGGATATCAACTGCTGCACGACATCGACGGCGATCGCGAGAGCAACGTCCTATGGCGCCCTGAATCCCATTAAAGAAGCGACGGTCACGATGGTGTCCGGCTACCCGAAGTTGAAATGCCTGACGAGCACGGGCGTGTCGTGCGCCGGCACGGATAGCGCCAACGCCATCGTCGTGTCGATGCAGGCGACGATGCCGTTGGTCTTTGGCGGATTTGTCGGACGGTCGACCAAGACGATCACCGCGACGGCGACCGCGGGCGTGAGAGGGGGCGTCGGGAAATCGGCCAATGTCATGATCATCGTCGACACGACGGCTTCGATGAACACCTCCGATCCCGGCTGTTCGGTCTCGGGAGCCACCAGACTGACCTGCGCGGAAGCGGGAGCCCGGACCTTGCTCCAGGCGTTCAATCCTTCCATCGTCAGCGTCGGCTTGATGGTCTTCCCCGGGGTGAACAACACGACCTCCGCCGGCTATGATTATGCTTGCTCCGGCAGTAGCTCGCCGACGATCGCCTCATACGCCGCGACTTCGCCTCTTTACCAAATTGTCGGCTTTTCGACCGATTACAAAACGTCCCCCACGGCGACGACGCTGAACGCCAGCTCCAACCTCGTGAAGGCGCTTGGGGGAGGGGGCAGTGGTTGCAAGGGCCTCCAGGCGATCGGCGGCTACGGAACCTACTACGCCGGGGTGATCGCCGCGGCGCAGGCCGCCCTCGTCGCCAAGAACCCTAACGCCTTCAATGTGATCATCTTTTTGAGCGACGGCGACGCGAACGCCAGCTCGAGCAATGTGCCGAGCGGAAAAGCGGTGAACCAGTGTCACGAAGGCATCACGGCCGCCCAGGCCGCGACGACGGCCGGCACGGCGGTCTATACGGCGGCCTATGGCGCGCCGACGGGCAAGACCCCTTCGAGCTGCAGCACGGACACGGGGACGGGCATGGCCATCTCCGCTTGCACGGCGATGCAGAGCATGGCGTCCACGCCGTCGACGTTCTTCTCCGACACCACCGGAACCACCTGCACCTCCACCATCACCGCCAATTCCACCACCGATCTGGTCGCGCTGTTCAACTCGATCGCGGCGTCGGTGAATAGCGGATCGACGGGCGCGAGATTGCTCTCCAACGATGTGAGCTGACGGCGCGAGAATGCGGTGGAAGACTTGGAAACAATAGGGGGAGTCGGTGGGCCTCGATCCACTCCGGCCCGGCCGGCTTCCCGCAACGGCTGATATCCATTGAATAGCCCGTCGGGCTCTGACAAGGAGGTTACAATGCGAATTCTACTTCTATGCGCGGCTTTGTTGCTCGCGGTTCCTTCCGCTGGAATCGCCGACGATACGACGAGCGGCGCGCGCGGACACCAGCACCACGGACACCAGCACCACGGACACCAGCACCGCTGTCACGGACAGCGGGAGCACGTCGCAGAGCACGGGCGCCTGCGTGCAAGGCTTCCAAACGGCGACTTGCGGCAGTTTCACCGGATGCGCCTTGCCCACTTGGCAGTGCTGTCCCGATAGTTCGAACACCGGTTGGCAATGGGCCGATAACAGTTCCGCTTGTCCAATTTAGCGAGCGGGAAAATCCCGCGGCGAAGGCGCGTTCCTTCGCCCGCGGGAGCTCTGCTGGGGGAGCGGTCGAGAAATTCAGACCGGCCCGCCGCCATCCCCCCATTTGACGCCGGGCGCCCTCGCGCTTATCTGAGGATAAACCGATCAACCCTGGGCGAACCCATGGCCTTGCTTCCTATCCTCACCCTTCCCGATCCGCGCTTGCGGGTCATTTCGACGCCGGTCGAACGGATCGACGCGGAAATTCACCGGCTGCTCGACGATATGCTGGAGACCATGTACGAGGCGCCGGGCATTGGCCTCGCCGCCGTGCAGGTCGGCGTGGCCAAGCGGATCGTCGTCATCGACATCGCCAAGCGAAAAGACGACGCCGAGCCGCCCGCGCCGCTGTTTCTCCTCAACCCCCAGATCATCTGGGCCTGCGAGGAACTCAGCACCTATAACGAGGGCTGCCTCTCCGTGCCGGAATATTTCGAGGACGTGCAGCGCCCCGCGCGCGTGCGCGTGCGCCATTTGAGCCGCGCCGGCGAGACGATCGAATTCGACGCCGAGGGGCTGCTGGCGACCGTCGTGCAGCACGAGCTGGACCATCTCGAAGGCGGGCTGTTCATCGACCATCTGTCGCGCCTGAAACGCGAGCGCGTCGTGAAAAAATTCACCAAGGCCGCGCGCCTCGACGCGCGCGCCGCCGAGCACGCGCCCGAAAACGCGGACGCCTGATGCGCGTCGTCTTCATGGGCACGCCGGAGTTTTCGACGGGCCTCCTGAAGGAGATCGTTTCGCGAGGGCACGAGGTCGTGGCGGTCTATACACAGCCGCCGCGCCCGGCCGGACGCGGCATGGAGCCGCGCAAATCGCCCGTGCATCTTCTCGCCGAAAGCCTGGGACTGCCGGTCTTCACCCCGCGCGGCCTGCGCGGCGAGGCGGAGACGGCGGCCTTCAAAGCGCATAAGGCCGATGTCGCCGTCGTCGCCGCCTATGGGCTGATCCTGCCGCGGGCGATTCTGGAGGCGCCGCGCCTCGGCTGCCTCAATCTGCATGGCTCGATCCTGCCGCGCTGGCGCGGCGCGGCGCCGATCCAGCGCGCCATAATGGCCGGCGACAGCGAGAGCGGCGTCGATGTGATGAAGATGGAGGAGGGGCTCGACACTGGCCCGGTCGCGCTGGAAACGCGCGTTCCCATCGGCCCCGACATGACCGCCGGGCAATTGCACGACGCGCTGGCGCTGGCGGGAGCGCCGCTGATGGCGAACGCGCTCGAGGCGCTGGAGCGCGGCGAACTGGTTTTCACGCCGCAGAGCGAGGCGGGCGTCACTTACGCGCAAAAGATCGACAAGGCCGAGGCGCGCATCGACTGGCGCCGCCCCGCCAGCGAATTGCACAATCTTTCGCGCGGGCTGGCGCCTTTTCCCGGCGCCTTCTTCGAGGCGGACCTTGGCGCCGGCGTCGAGCGCGTGAAGGTTTTGCGCACAAGGGTCGAGGACGGGGCCGGCGAGCCGGGAACGGCGCTCGACGACGCGGGGCTGATCGCCTGCGGCGAGGGCGCGCTGCGCCTGTTGCGCGTCCAACGCGCCGGCAAGGGGCCGATGGACTTCGCGGAGTTTTCGCGCGGCCGGCGGATCGAGCGCGGCGCGCGGCTGGGCGGGTGAGGCATCATCTTTTACCCTCCCCTTGAGGGCGGAGGGTCGAAACGCGAAGCGTTTCGGGGTGGGGTGACACCCCAAGCCTTAGGCCTTTGCCCCACCCCACCCCGCGCCTTCGGCGCGACCCTCCCCCTCAAGGGGAGGGTGAGGCGCGGGCTCTCTTGCAATTCCTTGGAGGCCGCCGCAAAAGCGTCAAGTCTCCCTCCGACGCCTCCCTCAAGCTAAATCGAGAACCCGCCCGCATGCCCCGCTACGCCCTGACGATCGAATATGACGGCGGGCCTTTCGTCGGCTGGCAGCGGCAGGCCAATGGCATGTCGGTGCAGCAGCGGCTGGAGGAGGCGGTTTTCGCCATCGACGGCGCGCGCCGCGTCGTGCATGGCGCGGGCCGCACCGACGCCGGCGTGCATGCGCTGGGGCAGGTCGCTCATGTCGATCTCGCGCGCGTCTGGCGCGAGGACCGGCTGCGCGACGCCATCAACGCGCATCTGCGCCCGAGCCCCATCGCCGTGCTGTCGGCGCGCGCCGTCGGCGACGAGTTCGAGGCGCGCTTTTCCGCGCGGGCGCGCCATTACCGCTATGTCATCGACAATCGCCGCGCGCCGCTGGCGCTGAACCTCGGCCGCGCCTGGCACGTCAAGCGCGCGCTCGACGCGGAGGCCATGCACGAGGCGGCGCAAACGCTGATCGGCAAATTCGATTTCACGACGTTTCGCGCGAGCGAATGCCAGGCGAAATCGCCGATCCGCACGCTCGACCGGCTCGACGTGCGGCGCGAAGGCGAGATCATCGAAATCCTCGCCAGCGCGCAGTCGTTTTTGCACAATCAGGTGCGCTCGCTGGTGGGGTCGCTGGAGCATGTCGGAAGCGGCAAATGGCGCGTCGAGGATTTGCGCCATGCGCTGGAGGCGCGCGACCGCGCCCGCTGCGGACAGGTGGCGCCGCCGCAAGGGCTCTATCTCGTCGCGGTTGATTATTGAGCGCCTGGCGTTACGTTCCGGCGCGTTGACGCGAGGGAGTCGTCCATGAAATTGTTGAAGCTGGCGGTGAAAGCGCTGATTGGCCTATATTGCGCGGCGCTGCTCGGACTGTCGCTGTTCCAGCGCGATCTTCAATATCATCCCGGCGCCGCCATCGTCGCGCCGGCGCAGGCGGGGCTCGCGACGATCGAGACGCTGAAGCTCGCCAGCGGCGACGGCGAGACGCTGGTCGCCTGGTATGCGCCGCCGGCCCGCGACGACCTCCCGCTGATCCTTTATTACCACGGCAATAGCGGCGTGCTGGCGGATCGCGCCGCGCGCTTCCGGCGGCTTGTCGCGAGCGGATACGGGCTGCTCGCCGTCTCCTATCGCGGCTATGGCGGCTCGACCGGGACGCCGACGCAGGACGGCATTCTGCTCGACGCCGAGGCCGCCTACAACGAGGCGTTTAGGCGCGGCTTCACTGGCCGGCGTCTGCTGATAATGGGCGAGTCGCTCGGGACGGGCGTCGCGGCGATCATCGCCTCGCGGCACGAGGCCGCGGCGCTGGTGCTCGACGCCCCGTATTTTTCGGCGCTGGATGTCGCCGGCGGCCGCTATCCGATTTTTCCGGTTGGGCTTGTGATGCGCGACACCTTCCGCTCGGACCTCGCCATCGCCGATGTCCACATGCCCGTGCTGATGATGCACGGCGAAGCCGACACGATCATCCCGATCGCCTCGGGCCGGAGATTATTCGAACTCGCGCATGAGCCCAAGCAGTTCATCGCGGTTCCCGGCGCGGGGCATCTGGTGATGGGGCTGGACGGCGTTTATCCGCGCGTAAAGGCGTTTATCGACGCCAATACGGTGGGGGAGGGGCGGGAAGGGCGCTAACGCCTTCCGTTGGTGTTTAAGCGAGCTCGTCGCCGCCTTCGGGGTCAGCGTTTTGTTGGACCATTGGCGTTTTTCTCGCAGGATTGCGTTGAGGATGGTGAGCAGTTTTCGCGCGACGGCGACGATGGCGAGCATTTTCGGTTTTCCGGTTTGAACGAGCTTGTCGCGGAAGGCTTTGAGCGTGGGATTGAACCGCGCGGCGACCATGGCGGCCATGAATAGGGCGGTTCTGAGCTCGATCGGCCGCCTCCGATGAAGCTTTGCTTCCATTTGCCGGATTGCCTGGTCCAGGGAGCAAGACCGGCGAGCGCGGCGATCTGGCGTCGGTCGAGCGTTCCGAGTTCGGGCAGTTCGGCGATCAGCGTGCGCGAGACGACGCGGCCGACGCCGGGAACCGATCGCAAGAGCTCGTCCTTCTCCCTCCAAGCGGGCGAGGCGCGCATGTGATCGTCGATTTGCTCGTCGATGTCGGCGAGTTCCTTCTCGAGCGCCGCCTTCACCCGCGCGATGCTCTTTTTGAGACGCCTGTCCTTGGTCCGCTTGTCGCGCTGGCTTTCGGCGCCGATCATTTCGACGATCTGCCTTCGCCTGGCGACGAGATCGGCCAGCAATAGCGTGGCCTCGTCGGGCAAGGGGCGGATGGCGGGGCGCGTCGCCTCGACAAAGCGCGCGATGACCAATGCGTCGATCGGATCGTCTTGGCGCGCTTGCCCAGAGCCTGCGCGAAGGCGCGAACCTGGGCCGGATTGACGACGACGACGGGCAAACCCGCGCCCGCCAATCCCGCCGCGACAATGCTTTCGAAACCGCCGGTCGCCTCCAGGGCGACCGCCGTCACCTGGTTTTTCGCCAGTCTGGCGATGAGTTCGTCGACGCCCGCGCCAGCGCGAGCCACGGCGAAACTCTCTCCCGATGGAAGAACATGCACATCCAACCGATCCTTTGAAACATCGATGCCGACGAAGATCGCGTCCATCCTGTCCGTCCTTGCAAAATCGGGCTTCGCAAGCGGCCCCTGCGACTGTTCGGGTTCGATGGAACGGCGGACGCGGAACCAGCTTCAGGACGGGCTCCAAGGCCCCAGGCTCGATGGGCTCGCGTCCGCCACCGCATCCGTGAGCTTAGCGGATTCGCGCGGAAACAAGTTAAAGGTCGCGGTCCAAAGGGCGCTCGCCGGACGCGCATTCACTCGCACCCCTAAAGCCACTCCGGCACATGGTCGAGCGCGATCAATTGCTCGATGCTCTCGCGCGGGCGGATCACCGCGAAGCGTTCGCCGTCGACCAGCACCTCCGGGACCAGCGGGCGCGAATTATAGGTGCCCGATTGCACCGCGCCATAGGCGCCGGCGGTCAGCACCGCGAGGAGATCGCCGGGCTTGGGTTCGGCCATGTCGCGGTGCAGCCCGAGATAATCGCCGGTCTCGCAGACCGGCCCCACGATGTCGGCGACGTAATTGGCGCTGTTCGCGCGCTGCGCGACCGGAACGATCTCGTGAAAGGCGTCGTAGAGCGTCGGGCGGATGAGGTCGTTCATGCCGGCGTCGACGATGACGAAATTCTTGGCCTCGCCGTGCTTCACATAAATCACGCGCGTCACCAAAATGCCGGCGTTGCCGACGATGAGCCGCCCCGGCTCGAACACCAGCTTGCAGCCGAGCCCTTCGAAAATGCCGCCGCACCACCTCGCCGTAGCGCTCGGGGTGGTAGGAATCGGGGTCTTGCTCCCGGTGATAGGGAACGCCGAGCCCGCCGCCGAGATCGACATGCGAAATTTCATGGCCGTCGGCGCGCAGGTCGCGCACCAGTTCGGCGAGCAGGCCGAAGGCCGCGTCGAACGGCGCGAGGTCGGTGAGTTGCGAGCCGATGTGCATGTCGACGCCGGCGATCTCCAGCCCCGGCAGGCTGGCGGCGCGGGCGTAGATCTCGCGCGCCAGCGACAGCGGCACGCCGAATTTGTTTTCCTTTTTGCCGGTGGAGATTTTGGCGTGCGTTTTCGCGTCCACGTCGGGGTTCACCCGCAGCGAGATTTTCGCGCGCCGACCGCTCGCCGTCGCGATGGCGGAGATGGCTTCGAGCTCGGGCTCGGATTCGACGTTGAAACAGAAAATCCCGGCGTCCAGCGCCGCCTCGATCTCTCGCGCGGTCTTGCCGACGCCGGAGAAGGTGATTTTTCCCGGAGCCACGCCGGCTTTCAGCGCGCGCGCCAGTTCGCCGCCGGACACCACGTCCATGCCGGCCCCGAGCGAGGCCAGCAGCGTCAGCACGGCCTGATTGGAATTGGCCTTCATCGCGTAGCAGACCAGCGCGTCGAGCCCGTCGAACGCCTTGGCGAAGACCGTGAAATGGCGGCGGATGGTCGCGGCCGAATAGCAGTAGAACGGCGTTTCGACATTTTCGGCCAGCGCCGGCAGGGCGATGTCCTCGGCGTGGAGCACGCCGTCCTTATAAGCGAAATGATGCATGAAGCCCGCTTTAGAGAATGGGGTCTAGGAAGAAGGGATAGTCCACGGGCGGCCGATGGCCGACGTCGCCCTCGACCGGCTGCGCCTTGGGCTTGACGCCCTGTTGGCTCAGCTTTTGCTTCTCTTCGGGGTTCTTGGCGGCCTCGGCGGCTTGCTGCTCGGCGATCTTTTCCTGTCGGGCGGCCTGCACGTCCGGCGGCAGTTCGAGCGGCCCCTTGCGGCCGCAGCCGGCAAGCGCGCCGGCGAGCAGCGGCGCGATTGCTAAAGCGAGAATAAGGCGCTTGGCGCGGCGTGAGGGCATTTTGCGTCGTTCCATCCGTCGAAACCGGGGCGAGAGCGGCACTATATACTCCAAAGCGCGGCGAAAACGAACGCCGCTTCGCCGGGGTAAGCCGGCGCCGTGCTCGAATAGCGGGTCCGCGTCAATCGGAAGTCGGCGTCGCCTCGGCGATGCGGACGTGCTCCGGCCGCACGCCGATCCCGACCAAGCGCGCGGGGATGCCGCGAAGCGCCGGCAGCCAGTCGAGCAGCTTCAGGATGAAAGGCGGCTTCGACGGCGCGGTCGCGGCGAGCACGCGGCGGACCACGCGGTTCTGGATGGCGAGTTGAATGGATTGGGTCACGCGGGTCGGCCATTCGCGGCGGGCTTGCACGCGGGCGAGATGATCGTCCGTCAAGGTCCCGCCGCGCAACGGTTCAGCCAGAATATTGGCGGCCGCGACCGCGTCCTGCACGGCGAGATTAATGCCCACTCCGCCGATCGGCGACATGGCGTGGGCGGCGTCGCCGATGCAGAGCAGGCCCGGCCGATGCCAACGCGGCAGCCGGTCCACCGCCACCGTGAGCAGCTTGACGTCGTTCCAGCCTTTCAGCTCGTTCACGCGGTCCCCCAGCCACGGCGACATTTCCAGAATTATGCCGCGAAACGCGCCGATGTCCGTTTTCATGAGTTCGTCGGCCGAACCTTTGGGGATAAGGAAGGCGCATTGCCAATAATCGCCCCGGTCCAGCATGATGAACATGCGGTTCCCCTCCACGTGGCCGAAGGCCTCGGAACCGTCGTCGGGCCGGCGCGACAGGCGCATCCACAACACATCCATCGGAGCGCCGAGATTGTCCGCCTTGAACCCGGCGCTCGAGCGAACCGTCGAGCGCCGCCCGTCGGCGCCAACGACCAGATCGGCGCGGATTTCGATAGCGCCGGTTCCGCTCATCGCGCGGACCCCGGCTACGCGGTCGCCGTCCAGGATGACATCGGTCGCGCTCGTTTCCATCATGAGATGAAAACCGGGGAAACGGCGGCCATGCGCGGCCAGAAATTCGAGAAAATCCCATTGCGGCATGAGGGCGACGAATTTGCAGACGGTCGGAAGATGAGTGAAATCCGCGATCGTCAAATTGGCCGCGCCGATCTGAACGCCAAGGCGCCGCACTTCGCGGTGCGGGAGTTTCAGGAACTCATCCAGCAAACCCAGTTCATGCATCAGCTCGAGCGTCGAAGGATGGATCGTGTCGCCGCGAAAATCGCGCAGGAAATCCGCGTGTTTTTCCAGCACCACGACATCGACGCCCGCGCGCGCGAGCAGGAAGCCGAGCATCACGCCGGCCGGACCGCCGCCAACGATGCAACAACGGGTCGAAAGATATTTCGTATCCATGAGATTGCGCTCGCCCAAGCGTTTCCGGCTCGATACGGGATTCGGCGATGATATACCCTTTATTATCGTCGGGCTCCGCATAGGCAATACCCACGACCCGGCGCGAGGGCCGGCGAAACGCGGTCCGGGCGCCTGGCTCAATCCGCCGCATTCCGCCGAGCGCGATCCGTGATTACATCATGGTCAGCTAATATGTTTCGTCGCGCCAAAGCCTGGGGGTCGTCATGCGGCATGAAATGGATTTAACCCGCCGCTCGCTTTTGGGCCGGATGGGCTTGGCGGCCGGCGTCTGCGCGACGTCGTCCTTCGCGGCGCTCGCCATGCACGGCGGCGCGGGCGGGATGAAGAAGATCGCGCCCAACTGGGCGTCGCCGAATTTCAATCCCGACGTGGACATGGAGTTGACCTGCCGCCCAAGCGAAGCGCCGATTCTCGAAGGCCGCGCGACCGGCGTGTGGCGCTACGCCGCGAATTTGCTGAAAGGCCCCGAGAATACGCTGACGACGTTGCCCGATTCCTATCTCGGCCCGCTCATGCGCTTCCAAAAGGGCCAGAAAATACGCATCCGTCTGCGCAACGGGCTGCCCGAGCCGACCATCGCCCATTGGCACGGCCTGCATGTGCCGATGCTGATGGACGGCCATCCGATGTATGCGATCGACCCCGGCGAGACCTTTGTCTATGAATTCGAGATGCGCAATCGCGCGGGGCTGTATTTCTACCATCCGCATCCGCATGAAGCGACGGCGACGCAGGTCTATCGCGGCATGGCCGGCGCGATCATCGTCGGCGACGACGAGGAGAAGGCGCTCGAACTGCCCTCGGGCGAATTCGAAATCCCGATCGTGTTGCAGGACCGCTCCTTCAACGACGACAACCAGCTCGTTTACGGCGGCGGCATGCACGCCCAGATGGTCGGCTTTCAGGGCGATCATGTTCTCGTCAACGGAAGGCCCGATTACGCCATCGACGTGGCGAGCCGCGCCTATCGGCTGCGGATTCTGAACGGCTCGAATTCGCGCATCTACAAGCTCGCCTGGGACGACGGCTCGCCGATCACGGTCATCGGCGTCGACGGCGGCCTGCTGGAGAAGCCGGAAGAGAAGCCTTACGTCATGCTCGCGCCCGGCGAACGGCTCGATGTGTGGGCCGATTTCAGCGGGCGAAGCGTCGGCTCAATGATCGTCATGCGCAGCGCGCCGTTTTCCGGCGTATTGCCGAGGATGGCGCGGGGCATGATGGGCGGATGATGGCGGAATCGGCGCTGCCGGTCGGCGGCGATTATCCGCTCTTTACGGTCCGCGTCGCGCGCGCGGCGGGCGACAGCCCGGCCTTGCCCCAACGTCTGACCAGGATCGACCGCTTGCGGCTGGAGGATGTCGCCAATCCCGGCGACCCCGTGCCGATCGCGATCTCGGAAGCGCCGATGGCGATGCTGCTGAATGGCCGCCCCTATGCCGATGACGACGCGCTGCCGCGCGAGCAAATCCCGGTCGATACGCTGCAACTCGTGGAGATTTTTCACGAACGCGGCGGGATGGGCCGAGGGATGGGGATGGGCCGGGGGATGGGGATGATGGGCGGCATGGGCGGCGGAATGGGCATGATGGGCGGCATGATGTCGATGGCGCATCCGATCCATCTGCACGGCCAGCAGTTTCAGATCCTGAGCCGTTCCGCCGACGACGCCCCCGAGGATTACGCGACGATGAGCGAAGGCTTCATCTCCAGCGGATGGAAGGACACCGTGCTGGTGACGCCCGGCGAGCGCGTGAGGATCATCAAGCCGTTCGGGGATTTCAAGGGCGCGTTCATGTATCATTGCCACAACCTCGAGCATGAGGACATGGGCATGATGCGCCAGTTCATCGTGGAGTAGCGGGCGGCGCGCGAAAATCATCGATCCGGCGCAATTGACGACTAGCGTCGCGCGCCAGTCAAATGAACGGCTAATCCGCTGATTCGATCCACCGGGACACCCACTTGAAAAACACGCTCCTCGCCGCGCTCGCCTTCGCTTTCGCCGTTTCGCTCGCGGCTCCCGGCGCCCGCGCAAGACGCGGCCCCCGCCGCCCCCGCCGCCAAGCCCGCGAAGCCGAAGCCCGCCAAGCCCGGCGCGGCGGCCGCGAAAAAGCCCAAGCCCGCCGCGCCGGCGGCGAACGCGCCCGCTCCGGCGCCGGCGACCGCGGCCACTCCGGCTCCCGGCGCGGCTCCCGCTCCCGCGCCAGCTCCCGCCGCCGCGACCGCTCCGGCGCCCGCGCCCGCCGCGCAGGAGGAGCCGGCTCCCCCGGCCAAGATCGACCGCGCCGAGGCGATCAAGCGGGCCAACGCCTTTTTCAACGCCTCTCCCGTTCTGAACGCCGATTTCGTGCAGATCGGCTCGGACGGCAAGCGCTCGGAGGGCAAGCTCTATTCCCAGCGCGCCGGCCGCGTGCGTTTCGAATATGCGGAGCCCGCGACGCTCGAACTCGTCGCCGACGGCGCGCGGGTCATGGTGCGCGACCTCAAGCTCAAGACGCAGGATATTTATGCGATCGATCAGACGCCGCTCAAATTTCTGTTGAAGGAGAAAATCGACTTCGAGCACGATGTCAGGGTGCTCGACGTGACCACGGACGACAATGGCGTCGTCATCTCGCTCGAGGACAAGGTGACGTTCGGCGGCACGTCGCATCTCAAACTCATCTTCGATCCCAAGACCTTCAAGCTCAGGCAATGGCAGATCACCGATCCGCAAGGCTATGAAACCCTGCTGTCGCTGTTCAACATCGACCAGAAGCGCACCCCGGACCCCGCGCTGTTCAAGATCGACGTGAACGCCAAGAGCGAATAACGTCGAGCGCGAATCGGGCGAAGCGCGAGGGTAATGGAGCGAAGCGGACTCACCCTCCCCTTGAGGGGGAGGGTCGAACCGCGAAGCGGTTCGGGGTGGGGTGACACCCCGAATCTTGGGCCTTTGCCCCACCCCACCCCGCGCTTGCAGCGCGACCCTCCCCCTCAAGGGGAGGGTGAAGCGCTGGTCGATCAGGGCGAATCGGCGGGACGATGAACAACGACAAAGAAAAACAATGGCCGCTGTTCCGCTCGTTTCAAGGCGTTGGGCTCGGCGCCTTCTTCGCTTCGATCTCGTCGCCGGCCTCACGCTCGCGGCCATCGCCATCCCCAGCCAAATGGCCACGGCGCGGCTCGGCGGCTTTCGCGCCCGATATCGGCTTTTTCGCCTTTATCGCCGGCTCGACCGCCTTCGCGGCGTTTGGCTCGAACCGCTTTCTCTCGTCGGGCGCGGATTCCACGATCATGCCGATCTTCGCGGGCTCGCTGGCGTTGCTGGCTCCCGTTGGCTTGGCGGATTACTCCGAACTCGCCGCTACCCTTGCTTTGCTGGTCGGCTTGATTTTGGTGCTGGCCGGCGTGTTTCGGGCGGGCTGGGTGGCCGATCTTCTGTCCATTCCGGTCGTGACGGGGTTTCTCGCGGGCATCGCCATCCATATCGCGATCTCGCAAGCGCCGGCGCTGCTCGGCTTGCCCGGGGGCGAGGGCGAGGTGTTTCACCGCCTGGCGATGATCGGCCACGACATCGGCAAAACCAACTTCCTGACGCTGGCGATCGGCGCATCCTGTCTCGCGTGCATCGTCCTGTTTGAAAAAATCAGCCCGCGCTATTCCCGGCGCGCTGATCGCGCTGGCCGGCGCGACTTTCGTCGTCGCGCAATTTGATCTGGAAGCGCGGGGCGTCGACGGTCATCGGCGCCTTCGCGTTCGCGCCGCGCGCCTCCCGCCATACCCCACGCCTTCGCTGGGCGATCTGACGCAAGTGATCGGCCTCGCCGCGATCATTTCGGTCATTATCATGGTGCAGACGGCGGCGACCTCGCGCTCCTTTCCCGGCGCTCCGGGCGAGACGCCGGATGTCGAGCGCGACTTCATCGGGGTCGGCGCCGGCAGCGCGCTCGCCGGGCTGTTCGGGGCCTTTCCGGTCGACGCCAGTCCGCCAAGCACCGCCATCGTCGCCGAGGTCGGGGCGCGCAGCCAGTTCGCCGGCCTTGTCGCCTGCGCGGTCGTCGCGGCCGTCGCCGTCTATGGCGCCGAGTTGCTCGCGCATGTGCCGGAGGCGGCGCTGGCCGGCGTGCTGCTGTTCGTCGCCGGGCGGATTTTCCGCCTGCCGGACATGCTCGACATCGGCGGCAAGTCGAAAGCCGAATTCGCGCTGTTCGTCGTCACCATGCTGGCGGTGGTGATCCTGCCGGTGCAGATCGGCGTCGGGCTGGCGATCATACTGTCGCTCGCCCACGGCGTCTGGATGATGACGCGCACGCGCCTCATCGAATTCGATCGCTTGCCCGGCACGTCCGTCTGGTGGCCGCTCGAAGCCGACTTCACCGGCGAGAGGCTTTTCGGCGTGCTGGTCGTGGCGTTTCAGGCGCCGCTGTCCTTCCTCAACGCCTATCAGTTCCAGCACGACATGCGCGAGGCCATCGCCCGCGCCGACGGCGGCTTGCGGCTGGTGGTGCTGGAGGCGAGCAGCATCGTCGAGATCGACTTCACCGCCGCGCGCATCCTTCAGCGGCGTCATCGCGCAATGCCGCGCGCGGGGCGTCGATTTCGCGCTCGTGCGGCTGGAATCGGTGCGCGCCCAGGCGGCGCTGGAGAGCTTTGGCGTGATGGCGACGCTGGGCCAGGACCGGCTGTTCCACAGCGTCGACGAAGCGACGCGCAAGCTGGCGCCGGAGGCGGCGGTGATGGGGGCGTGACGCGCGCTCCATGCATATTATAATACCCCGCGCCGTGCTATGCTGGTCTATGCGCAAATCGAACCCCGCCCGTCCGCTTCGTCCGAACCTGTCCCGCGCGGGCGGGTTCACGCTTGGGCGCGACCGCTTCGCGCAAATCAGCGCCGTCGAAGGCATCGCCTTGACACAGGAGATGCGCGCCACCCTCGACCGCTTCGATCGCGAGGGATTGAGCGCCGAAGAGCGCCGCCGCGCCATTGTTCGCCGGTTTGCTCCGGCGGTTTGACGGGCGCGATGTACGAAAGCGGGCCCGACCCATACTGTTTTCCGGGTTCCAGGGTTCTCAAAAACCGCCTCGGCTTGCGCGACCAAGCCGAGCTTGACGCATTCGAGGCGTTGATCACCGCGCAGCGTGCCGAGGAGCCGTTGCCGCGCGGACGGCTCGGCTACGCCCATTATCGGGCGATCCACCACCATCTGTTTCAAGACGTGTTCGAGTGGGCGGGAAAGCCGCGCACCGTGCGCATCGCCAAGGGCGGCAGCATGTTCTGCTATCCCGAGCATATCGACGGCGAGATGCGCAAGCTGTTCGCGCGGCTACGCGCCGAGCGGTTTTTGCGTGGTCTATCGGCGGGGGAATTCGCGCGGCGAGCGGCGCATGTTCTCGCCGAATTGAACGCGATCCACCCGTTCCGCGAAGGCAATGGGCGCGCGCAGCTCACTTATCTGACCTTGCTCGCCGCGCGCGCGGGGCATCCGCTGGCGCTGGAGCGCATGGAGCCTAGCGCGATGCTCGTGGCGATGGTGGCGAGTTTCAAGAGCGACGAGGCTCCGCTTGCCGGCTTGATCGAAGGATTGCTCGAACCATGAATCAGTCTGCCTCCTTCACGGATCGCGCCCCAATTCCGGTTTAAGCCGCACCGAATAGTGTTTAGTGATTCTGCTCCTTCCGGCCAGAAATCCGCGTCCATCATCTGATCGAACGACCAAGGACAACTCTTCCGGAAAGTCGGACTCCGGAAAAACCCGTCGCCAGCACGGCTTCCAAAACGGCGATTTGATATGATTTTTTCGTGACGGCAGCGGATAGCGGCTTCAGACTGGGATTGTCATCGAGATGGTCGACGAGAAGGTTGCGTCTGCACTTTGATCGACACTTCCCAACTCCGGCGACCGCCTGCCCAGGCTGAAACCGCCACTTCAGCAAATGCGGCAGCAACAGCGTGAAGCTGGCTCGCCAACTCACGCTTTTCGGTCTTGCCCATGCTCTCGATTTCCTGCGCGATGTGCTCAATGTCGGCGTCGCCGAGCTTGCCCTCGCGCAGCAGCGCCGCCTGCTCATTCGCCCAGGCGTAAAAATCGCGGTCATAGAGCGGACTTTGAGGCATGGCGTCCTCCAAAAACCCTCACGCCGCCCGCATCTTCGGCCCCAGCAGCTTGCGGTTCAGCAGCGCCTCGGCGATCTGCACCGCGTTCAGCGCCGCGCCCTTGCGCAGATTGTCGGCGACGCACCACAGAATAATGCCATTGTCCACCGTGTGGTCGGCGCGGATGCGCGAGACATAGGTCGCGTCCTCGCCCGCCGCCTCATGCGGGGTGATGTAGCCGCCGGGTTCGCGCTTGTCGACGACCAGCACGCCGGGCGCGGAGCGCAGGATTTCGGTCGCTTCCTCGGGCGAGATCGGGTTCTCGAATTCGATGTTGACCGCCTCGGAATGGCCGATGAACACCGGCACGCGCACGCAGGTGGCGACCAGCTTGATCTTGGGGTCGAGGATCTTCTTGGTCTCGGCCGCCATCTTCCACTCTTCCTTGGTGAAGCCGTCCTCCATGAAGACATCGATCTGCGGTATCACGTTAAACGCCATGCGCTTGGGAAACTTCTTCGACTCCACCGCGCCCGAGGTGAACACCGCGCGCGTTTGCGAGAACAATTCGTCCATCGCCTCCTTGCCGGCGCCGGAAACCGACTGATAGGTCGAGACGACGACGCGCGTGATCTTCGCCGCGTCGTGCAAGGGTTTTAACGCCACGACGAGCTGCGCGGTCGAGCAATTGGGATTGGCGATGATGTATTTGCGGGTGAATCCGGCGACGGCGGCGGCGTTGACCTCCGGCACGATCAGCGGCACGTCCGGGTCCATGCGGAAGGCGCTGGAATTGTCGATCACGACGCAGCCCTTGGCGCCGATCCGCGGCGACCATTCGCGCGAAACGTCGCCGCCCGCCGACATCAGGCAAATGTCGGTGTCGGTGAAGTCGTAGGTGTCGAGATGACGGCACTTCAGAACCTTGTCGCCGAACGACACTTCCTGCCCGATCGAACGCGAGGACGCGAGCGCGACGACTTCCGACACGGGAAAGCGGCGCTCCGCCAAAATATCGAGCATTTCGCGGCCCACGTTACCCGTGGCGCCGACGACCGCGACCTTATAAGCCATGATTTTCTCCATCCGGCCGCGCGCGACGGCGCGGCCTGGGGTCCAGTTTTTGTTTTGACGCGTTTTCTTAACGCGAACCGGCGTCCACTTCGCTCGAAAACGCTTTGTTTCAGCGCCCCGTTTAGAACGGCAGGCCGACGGACATATTGCCCGAGGGCGTGACGCCGACCGCCCCCTTGGGCGCTTCGGTCGGGGTTTCGTCCTTCTTTTCCTTGGGCGGCGCCTTGCCGGGCGACCATCCCTCGAGCTCGCCGAACTGGCGGTCGCCGCCGGGCTTGCCGGTCGGCTTGGCGGCGGTCGCGCCGGGCGCCGCCGCCTGTTTCGGCTTCTTGGCCTTGGGCTTGGACGCGGCGCCGGTCGAGTTCGAGCGCCTGGGGGTCCACGCTGAGCTCTTGCTGCGCGAGAACGGCGGGCGCCGCGACGACGCCCGTCAGCAGGACCGCGGTCAGAAGCCTTCCACGAAAACGCATGGCGGAATTCTCCATTTAATGGGACAAGACGTCCTAATTTGCCTCTTGGACCGAATGAAGGCAACAGCGGGCGTCGGTCAAGCGGATTCTGGTCAAGGCGGCAGGGTTCGTCGCGCGCCGTTCGTCAAAAACCCCGGCCCGGCGGAGCGGGCGTGCATTGCAGGATCGCGATCTCGTCGCCGTCGTCGTATTTGAGCTCGCCGCGCGACAGGTCCAGCGTATTGCGCGTCTCCTGATCGACGCATTTATGCTTCGTTCCGCTCTGAATACAGGCGCGGTCCTGTCCGAAGGTGATCAAATCCTTGTCGACCGAGAGGACATAAGTGACCTTTTGCGTCTCGCCGAAGGCGTCCGGCCCCGAAACATAGGATTCGCCGTTCTGATATTCCTCGGCGACGCCCTGGCCCCACATCAACTGCAAAAAGCGCCGGTCGGTGTCGACGTCGATCATGACGGTCTGGCCGGTGCGCGCGCAATCGAGATGGATTTCCCGCGCCTGCGCCGACGCGGCGGCGAGCGCGAAAATAACCAGCGGCGCGAGCCTCGTCCCTTTCATCGGCTTTCTCTTAAAGCGCGTCATTTTCGATCGTCCAATTGGGTCTTCAAATCCTTGCAGGCGTCGATCTGCGCCGGCGTGGCCGACCAATAGCTGACGTTGCAAAGCGACTGATAGCGGCTGTTGACGAAGAAAGACCACAGATAATAGCCGACAAGGACCGTGCTCGCCGCGAGCATAAAAATATTTAGCTTTTTCATGGCTGTTCCCATCGAGCGCGGCGCGCGGGCGCGTAATCGCGAATGGTAGGCCGCGGGCTTTTGGCGAGTCAACGGCGGGGAGGGGACGGGGCAGTGTCTCCAGTTTGAGGGTAGCGGGCCAGTTTGACTAAGGCGCCGTGATTTTCCGCTAGCCGTGTCGCCATTGTCGCCCCATAATACAGGGATGCAAGAGCTTCATCAGATTTATGTGTCGGGTTCGGCCCGACCTTTTAAGCGAACGCCGGTTCCGGTGGTCGGTTTGCGAGGGGGAACAAATTCATCTCCGCTCCCCATGTTCTTATGCGACGCACCGCGAGGCCGAGGCGGAGGGGAATAAGGCGGCGATAAGGGTCGCCAAAAACTGTCCGCGCTACAAATGACCGAAAGGCGCCCATCGCGGACGTCCGAAGTGGCCGGGATGGATGCGCGAGCATGGCCGCGCCTCTTACTCGCCGCGCTTGGCCTCGGACTCGCCCTCTGCGAAATGCGCCGTGAAATGGCGGAGAAAGGGCGCCTGCTTGATTATCCGGTAAGGTTTGATGCGGTCGCGCTGGCGCCGGACGAGATCCAGCACCTCTATGACATAATCGAAATGGCTTTGCGTATAGACCCGGCGCGGGAAGGCCAGCCGCACCAATTCGTGAGGCGCCGCTATCTCGCCGCCGCTGGCCGCGGGTTTGCCGAACATGACGCTGCCAAGCTCGACCGCGCGAATGCCGCCTTCGAGATAAAGCGCGTTGACGAGCCCAATTCCGGGATAGTCGCTTGGGGCTAAATGCGGGCAGAACGCCGCCGCGTCGATGAATATGGCGTGACCGCCGGGTGGACGCACGATCGGAATATCGCGCGAGACGAGCCTTGCGGCCACATATTCCACGGTGGCGTGACGATAGCGCTGGTATTCGCGGTCCAGGGCTTCCATCAGCCCGACGGCGATCGCCTCGAGGTCGCGCCCCGCGAGCCCGCCGTAAGTCGGAAATCCTTCCGTCAGGATCAGCAAGTCGCGGAAGTCCTCGGCCCAGCTATCATTGTCGCAGCCGAAAAATCCGCCGATATTGGCCAATCCGTCCTTCTTGGCGCTCATCGTGGCCCCGTCGGCCAGCGAGAACATCTCTTGGGCGATCTCCAGCAGGCTTCGATCCGAATAGCCCGGCTCGTGTTCCCTGATGAAATATGAATTCTCGGCGAAGCGGCACGCGTCGATAATCAGGGGAATCCCGTGCTTGCCGAGCAACTCCTTAACGCTGCGGATATTTCTTAGCGAAACCGGCTGGCCGCCTCCCATGTTGTTGGTGACGGTGATCATGCAGAAAGGAATGTTGTTCGCGCCTTCCGCCTCGATCAACCGTTCGAGCGCGAAGAGGTCCATGTTTCCCTTGAACCGCTCCTCCGAATAAAGATCGCGGCCTCCCGGAGCCAACAAATCCGTGGCCCTCGCGCCGACATATTCGATATTGGCGCGCGTCGTGTCGAAGTGGCTGTTGTTGGGAACGATGTCGCCGGGCTTCAGGCGCGTCGCGGCCAGGATGCGCTCGGCGGCTCTTCCTTGATGGGTGGGGAAAATATGTTTGAAGCCGGTGATCTCGCGAACGGTTTTTTCGAAGCGGCGCCAGGAAACGCTGCCCGCGTAGCTTTCGTCGCCGAGCATCAGCGCGGCCCATTGTCGGTCCGACATCGCGCCCGTGCCGCTGTCGGTCAGAAGGTCGATGGTGACGTGTTCGGCGTCCAGCAGGAAGACATTGTTGTGCGCCGCGGCAAGCGCCGCCTCGCGATGACCGCGCGTCGTAATGGGCAGCGGTTCGGTCATCTTGATGCGGAACGGCTCGATGATCGTATGCATGCGCGGGCTCCCTAAAGACTTCTAAAATAGGGCCGCCGCTCGCCGCATCGAGCCGATCCCGCTCAATCCAGCGTCTGCCGGAACCGCCGGATCGCGACGGCCATCGCGACCAGCGCGAACAGCGCCAGCGGCCATGTGTCGGCCGAAAGCTCGGAGAAGCCGGAACCTTTGAGCATGACCGAGCGCACGACGCGCAGATAATGGGTGAGCGGCAGGATCGAGCCGAGGTCCTGCGCCCAGTTCGGCATGCCGCGGAACGGAAACAGGAAGCCCGACAGCAGCAAGCTCGGCAAGAAGAACATGAAGGACATCTGGAACGCCTGCACCTGATTGCTGGCGATGGTCGAGAATGTGTAGCCGATGGCGAGATTGGCGGTGATGAACAGCAGCGTCAGCGGGATCAGCGTCATCAGCGAGCCGACGATCGGCACATGGAACAGCAGGGTCGCGACCACCAGCACGATGGCCATCTGCACCGCGCCGACGACGACATAGGGCAGGATCTTGCCCAGCATGATCTCGACCGGATTCACCGGCATGGCGAGCAGCGTCTCCATCGTGCCGCGCTCGATTTCCTTCGTCACGGAGATGCTGGTGAAGATCAGCATGGTCATCGTCAGGATCGTGCCGATCAGCCCCGGCACGATGTTGCGGCGCGCTTCGCCCGCCGCATTGTAGCGGCGCTGCACGCGCAATTCGAAGGGCGCGGCGTTTTGCGCCAGCGTGGCCAGCGGCCCCGTCAGTTCGCGGTCCAGCGCGCCGGAAACCGCGCCCGTCGCGGCGGCGATGGCGCCCACGGTCGCGGTCGGGTCGGTGGCGTCGGCGACGATCAGCACCGCCGGCTTCTCGCCGTGAACGAGCCGATAGTCGAAGTCGGCGGGTATCTCGATGACGAATTGCGCCTCGTTGGAGAGGATCATCCGGTCGGCGTCGGCGTCGTCGCGCGCGGCGCGCTGAATCTTGAAATAATCGGTGGCGCGCAAGCGCGCCGACGACGCTGCGCGCCAGCGGCCCGTCGTCGTGGACGAGCAGCACGGTCGGCAGATTCTTGGGGTCGGTGTTGATGGCGTAGCCGAACAGCGTGAGCTGCATCAGCGGAATGGCGACGATCATCCCGAGCGTGCCGCGGTCGCGCCGCAGCTGCAGGAACTCCTTGAGGAAAACCGCGAAGAGACGCTCCAAGGACGCGGCGAAGCCATCGCGAAACCGCGGGTTTTCCTTCGGCGCCGCGCTCATTGCGGCGCCCCGCCGGCCTGGATCATCAGATCGATGAACACATCCTCCAGCGTCGGCGCGCCCTTGGCCCAGACATGCGCGGGGTCCGTGCTAAAATCGCGGGCGATCTCGTCAAGCCGCGCGGCGTCGCGGCTCGACACATGCAGCGCCATGCCGAACAGCGCGACCATTTCGACGCCCGGCGTCGCGGACAGCCGCTTCGACAGTTCGCTCAAATCCGGGCCGGTGACGATGTAGGTCGCGAGCCTCGCCGCCGCGATGATGTCGGCGGTCGTGCCGGAGACCAGCAGCCGGCCGGCGGCGATGTAGGCGATGCGGTGGCAGCGTTCGGCCTCGTCCATGTAATGGGTGGAAACGAGCACGGTGAGGCCGCTTTCGGCGAGCCGGTGGATTTCGTCCCAAAAGTCGCGCCGCGCCTTGGGATCGACGCCGGCGGTGGGCTCGTCGAGCAGCAGCAGCGCGGGATCGGGCAGGGTGCAGGCGCCGAGCGCCAGCCGCTGCTTCCAGCCGCCCGAAAGCTCGCTGGTGAGCTGATCGGCGCGCTCGAGCAGGCCAAGCCGCTCGAGCGCCGCCCGCGCCGCCTCGCGCGGATCGCGCAGGCCGTAGATGCGCGCGACGAACTCCAGATTCTCGCGAATGGTGAGATCGCCATAGAGCGAGAATTTCTGCGTCATATAGCCGACGCGCCGCTTGATCTCGTGCTGCTGGGTGAGAATGTCGTAGCCAAGACAGGCGCCGTGTCCGGCGTCCGGCGTCAACAGGCCGCACAACATGCGGATCGTCGTGGTCTTGCCGCTGCCGTTGGGGCCGAGAAAGCCGTAGATCATCCCGCGCTCGACGCGCATCGAGAGATTGTCGACGACCTTTTTCTTTCCGAAGAACTTGGTCAGGCCCTCGACCTCGATCGCGATTTTTGGGCCGGCCGCGCTCATTTGGCGGCGCTTTCCTCGACGCGCAGGCGCAGCGGCAGGCCGAGCGGCAGTTCGCGCGCCGCGCCTTCCATGCGGGCCTCGATCTTGAACACCAGTTTCTCGCGCTCCTCGTCGCTAAAGATCACCGGCGGCGTATATTCCTCGTGACCGGAGATGAAGAACACGCGCGCGTGGAGATCGTCGGCGCAGCCGTCGCAGGAAACCTTCACCTGTCCGCCCAGTTTGATCCGCGCGAGCTGGGCCTGCGGCACGTAAAACCGCGCCTTGCGGTTTTCCGGCGGCAGCAGGCTCAGCACGGGCTGGCCGGCGTTCACCATTTCGCCGACGCGGAAAAACACGTCCTGCACGACGCCGGCCGCCGGCGCGAAAACCTTTTGCCTGGAGATGCGGATATCGAGCTGATGAAGCTGCGCGCGCGCCTGCCGCAGCGAGGCCTCGGCGCCGTCGATCTCCTGCGAGCGTCCCGTGAGCAGCGCCGCGTCGACCTGGCGTTTGGCCTCGGCCAGCGCCGCCTGGTCGCGCGAGAGCGCCATTTGCGCGTTGTCGAGGGTCGCCTTGGACACGTCGCGCGCGGCATAGAGCTTTTGTTGCCGGTCGAAGGTCACTTGCGAGAGTTTGAGTTCGGCTTCCGCCCGATCGACGGCGGCCTGCAGCACCGCCACCTGTTGCGGCCGGTTCAGCGCCGCCTTCAGATTTTGGAGTTGGGCCTCCATCTGCCCGATGCGGGCGGTCGCCTCATTGTGCTGGGAGTCGAGCAGCGGCGTCTCCATCGAAAACAGCGGCGCGCCGGTCTCGACTTGCGAGCCGGCGTCGACGGAAAGGCCGCCGAGCCGTTCGCCCTCGATCGGGCCGATATACAAGAGATCGCCCTCGACATAGCCGAGATAGACGCCCTCAAAGCTGGGGCCGCCGCGCAAGACCTCCCAGAGGACGAAAAGGCCGATGATAAGAATCGCCGCGATCACGCCGCGCTTCATGCCGCATTCCCTCATGGGCCGCGATGCCCGGCCCGGTCGCCGCATGGTAATAAAGACGATTTGCCCGCCGCGCCATAGTTTCAGTGGGGCGAGGCCGCCGCGGTTCCCTCAAACCGTCGCAAGAACGGGCGGAACTCACGCGATTTTTGGCGCGGGCCGGCAAAACGGCTAAACTATGCTCAAACGGCGAAAGGGCCGGCCGCGAAAAGGCCGCCAAAAGGGAGAAATCATGGGCTCGGAGATTAACGAACTGCCGCCGCGCGAAGCGATGGATTACGACGTGGTGATTGTCGGCGCGGGGCCGGCGGGGCTTGCCGCCGCGATTCGCCTCAAGCAAATCGACAGCGATCTTTCCGTCGTCGTGATCGAAAAGGGCTCCGAGCCCGGCGCGCATATTCTCTCGGGCGCGGTCATCGACCCTATCGGCCTCGACCGGCTGCTGCCGGGCTGGCGGACCAACGAGGCCTGCCCGCTGAAAACGCAGGTGAGCGAGGATCATTTCGTTGTTTTGACGCGGACCAGCGGCTTTCGCCTGCCCAATTTCATCAATCCGAAGCTGATGAACAACCACGGCAATTTCGTGGGCTCGCTCGGCAATGTCGTGCGCTTTCTGGCCGTCGAGGCGGAAAATCTCGGCGTCGAGATTTACCCCGGTTTCGCCGGCGCGGAGATTCTCTATGGCGACAAGGGCGAAGTGCTCGGCGTCGCCACCGGCGACATGGGCATAGCCAAGGACGGCCATCTCAAGGACAATTTTACGCGCGGCATGGAGCTGCGCGGCAAATATACGCTGTTCGCGGAAGGCGCGCGCGGCTCGCTGACGAAGCAACTGCTCGCCAAATACGCGCTCGACAAAAATTGCGAGCCGCAGAAATTCGGCATCGGCTTCAAGGAGCTGTGGCGCATCCCGAAGGACAAGCACAAAGCCGGAAAGGTGCAGCACACCTTCGGCTGGCCGCTCGATCCCGATGTCGGCGGCGGCTCCTTCCTCTATCATTTCGACGAGGACCAGGTGTCGATCGGCTTCGTCGTGCATCTCAACTATTCCGACCCCACGCTGTCGCCGTTCGACGAGTTCCAGCGCTTCAAGTCGCATCCGATGATCGCCGCGGAGCTCGAGGGCGGCGAGCGCATCTCTTACGGCGCGCGCGCGCTGACCGAGGGCGGCTGGCAGAGCGTGCCGAAGCTCGCTTTCCCCGGCGGGGCGCTGATCGGCTGCGCCGCCGGCTTCATGAATGTGCCGCGCGTAAAGGGCTCGCACAACGCGGTGCTGTCAGGGATTCTCGCCGCCGACGATGTGGCGAAGGCGCTCAAGGCCGGCCGCGCGCATGACGAAGTGACCGACTACGACGCGGACTGGCGCGGCTCCGACATCGGCCGCGATCTGAAGCCGGTGCGCAACGTCAAGCCGCTGCTGTCGAAACACGGGCTTTATCTCGGCGTCGCGCTCGGCGGCTTCGATATGTGGACGAATGAGCTGTTCGGCTTCTCGTTGTTCGGCACGCTGCCGCACGGCAAGCCCGATTACGCGAGCATCAAGCCGCTCAACGAGGTGACGCCGAAGGTCTATGGCAAGCTCACCGCGAAAACCGTGTTCGACAAGCTGTCGTCGGTGTTCGTCTCCAACACCAATCACGAGGAAGACCAGCCGGTCCACTTGCTGCTCGCCGACCCCACGATTCCCGTGCGCGAAAACCTGCCGCGTTACGGCGAGCCGGCGCGGCTTTATTGCCCGGCGGGCGTTTACGAGGTGGTCTACGCGGATGAAGCGACAAAGCTCGACCCGCGCTTCGTGATCAACGCGCAAAACTGCGTCCACTGCAAGACGTGCGATATTAAAGACCCGGCGCAGAATATTACGTGGGTTCCGCCGGAAGGCGGCGGCGGGCCGAATTATCCGAATATGTGAGGCGTAAGTGAAACTTCGCCGCCTCGAAGCCGCCGATGCGCCGGCGTTCCAACGTCTGCGCATCGAGGGTTTCGCGCTCCAGCCGCGCGAGTTTCGTTACGCGCCCGAGGATGAAGCGGATATGCCGCTCGCCGAGGTCGCGGCGCGTCTAGAGCGCGATTTCGTCGTCGGCGTTTTTGACGGCGATACGTTGGTCGGGATCGCCGGTCTGACGCGCGCACGGCGGCGTCAAGATCAGCCACAAGGCGCTGCTGTGGGGCATGTATCTGCGCGCCGAATTTCGCGGGCAAGGAGGCGCGGACATGCTGATGTCGGCGATCCTCGACCACGCGCGCGGCCGCGTCGAAATCGTCACGCTGACCGCGATGAGCGACAATCCGCGCGCGCTGGCCTTTTACCGGCGCTGGGGGTTCGTGGCCTATGGCGTCGAGCCGGCCGCGGTGAAGTATGAGGAGGGTTATTTCGATGAGACTTTGATGAGCTTGCGGCTTGCATGAAGGAGGTGGGAGCGGGGACTTTCGGCGGGGAAATCGCTTTCTTGCTCATCGCCGATTATCAAAACACCCGAGGTCATCTATGTTTCGCGCACCAGTGATACGTCTTGCCATCCGAGATAAAACTGTGATTGTTGAGTAAATTATATTCAAAATAATAATGAAATTGAGGTATCTCGTGCATTTTGGCCGCGCACTGCGCGGACCCTGCATAGTTTTTTCCACGAACTATTATCTTCGTCGGATGACATTGTTGTTTCAAATTTGCCTTGGGCGCAATGAACTGCTCGCCATTTTCTAGAGTATAAATCACGGATACCATCGCCGATGGAATGATTGGAGCATGCCCGAGCATCCGTCACCATCCACCTTTTAGCGGATGGTCCGGCCGTCCGGCCTAAGCAGCGGTCGTCAAAAGCAAGGATGCATGCGACAGCATGGACTTCGCCTATAGACGGTTCATATCGAACCGAGCGAACGCCGACAGCTCGTATCCCAGTCTTTACAGAAACTGCGGCGGCGTAAGCCGCCGTCGCATGAAGGCGCACGAGCTCTTTGACTATGCCGCGGGCAATTGAATCTTCAGGATCCGGCGAATCAGCTCGGCGATGCGGCGTTAACGTGTGCACATAATCGCCGGCGCGGACGAAAGTTCGCGCCAGTTTCGCCGGCTTCCCGCGAGTCGGCGGCGCGTGAGGGGGCTTTACGGGCCGTTGGGCAATCTCGAGTTTCGGCGGAAAGGCTTGATCCGCCACGACACGGCGCAGGCACAATCGCACGGCGTCGGAGACGGAGAGGCCCATGGCGCCGAGCGCCGCCGTCGCCTGTTCCTTGGTTTCGTTGTCCACCCGGACGTGCAACATCGCGGTTCGCGCGGCCATTGTTCAATCCCCTTCCTCATACCTAGGAATGTATCTCAAATGAGATACAATTATCAAGAAATCGAAGGCAGTCTTTTCAATTGATGCGGAGGCCCCCACGATCCCCGCGACACTTTCCCCAGACATCGTCGACCTTTTGGCCAACCCCCGCTAAATCCCCTATGCTGGGCCTCGCGGGGAATCGGGACGAAAATGACTGAGATCAAGAAATTCGACGCCGTGGTGGTCGGTTCCGGGCTTGGCGGGCTCGCGGCGGGGGCTTTGCTGGCCAAGGCCGGCTACAGCGTCTGCCTGCTGGAGCGCAATTTCAGCCTCGGCGGGGCGGCTTCGGTTTACCGCGTCGGCGGGCTCACCGTCGAATCCTCGCTGCACCAGACCTCCGACGCGCGCAATCCGCGCGACGTGAAGCACGCGATCCTCAGGGATCTCGGCATTCTCGACGAGATCGAATGGCTGCCGACCGGCGCGCTGCATCATGTGCGCGGCGGTCCCGTCGGCGAGAGCTTCGCGCTGCCCGCCGGCTTCGACGCCGCCTATGACGCGCTGGCCGAGCGCTTTCCCGACAAGCGGTCGGCGATCCAGGAATTTCTGGCCGACGTGGAGCGCATCCACGATTCGCTGTGGACGATCCGCCAGGCGCGCGACACCGGCTCTCTGGCCAAGTTCACCCATGCGCTGTGGGAGCTGGCGCCGGCGGCGGCGGCGTGGAACGACACGCTCGACGAGGTTTTCACGCAACGCTTTGGCGGGGCGGAGGCGCTTAAATGCGCGCTGGGCGCCAATCTGCTGTATTTCGGCGACGATCCCAAGCGCATCTGGTGGATTTATTACGCGCTGGCGCAGGGCGCCAATATCGCCTCGGGCGGCGCTTATATCAAAGGCGGCTCGCGCCAGCTCAGCCTCAAGCTCGCCAAGGTCATCACCAAGGCCGGCGGCGTCGTGCGGCTCGGCCGCAGCGCCACGGCGATCCTGACAAACGCCGATGGCGAGGCGACCGGCGTGCGCCATGTCGCGCGCAAGACCGGGGAGGACGAGCAGGAAATCTCCGCCCGCGTCGTGCTGGCCAATTGCGCGCCGAGCGTCGCCGGAGAGCTTTTGCCGGCGAAGGCGCGCGCGCTGATGGAGGAGGAGTTTGGCGCGCGGCCGCTCTCGACCTCGCTGTTTTGCGCCAATTTCGGCCTCGCCCAAAAGCCCGCGACCGTTGGCCTCAAAGACTTCAACGCGATCGTGCTGCCGGAGACGATGACGCGCTTTTCGCAATATGGCGACGGCGCGGGCGCGATGGCCGCCGACCCCGCCGGCGCGCTGCCGCTCTACTCCATCGCCAATTTCACGGCGGTCGATTTGGGGCTTTGGGACGAGCCGCCTGTGCTCGTCAGCGTGCTCGGGCTCGACAATTTAAGCAATTGGGATGGCCTCTCGCGCGAGGAGGCGCTGGCGCGGCGCGAACGCTGGCTGGACGCGCTGCAGGGCGCGATGGAGCGCGATTATCCCGGCTTTTCCGGCCTCGTCAGCGAGCGCGTGATGCTCAACGCCTTTTCGATGGCGGGCTATCTCAATACGCCGCAAGGCGCGGTCTACGGCTTCGAGCCGCTGCCGCCGGAAGACCCGATTCTCGCCGGCTTTCCGCGCACGCCGCGCACGCCGGTGGGCTGGGCTCTATCTCGCCTCGGCCTTCGGCGGCGAGCATGGCTTCAACGGCGCGATTCTCTCGGGCGCGGAGGCGGCGCGGCTCGCGGCGGCGAGCCTGGAGACGGGCGCGGAGTAATCCATTCATTTTTTGGTCACTTGCCGGCGGAACCCTATCCGCCGGCTTGGCGTTATCGAATCGAGCGGGGGCTCGCGCGGCGAGCCAAAAGGGTCGGCGACCAAGATTTGGGATAAGGCGCGGAACCCGGTTGGCGTGAACTCGTCCATGTGCTATCCCGCCGGAAAGCGCCGCGCTTACGTTGCGGTCGGCCTTATTCACCGGTCATGGCGTTGACGCCTTCCATGCCAATTTCAATACGCGTTGCGCGGGGGGAACGAACATGCCGCCGAAGACTTGCTCGAACGGCCAATCCGAAATCCCGAACTGTTTTTCGGCTAAATCCAAGAGCCGCGCGAAGGCTGTCGTCGCGCTCTCCTTCGCCGCCCTGTGCGCGGTTGGGCTGTCCGGCGGCGGCGCGCGCGCCGGCTTTCTGGAAGACCTGTTCGGCGCCTTCTCGGGAGAGCAGAGGGCCGCGCCTTCGCGCGATTACGCCTACCCCGAGCGGCGGGTTCGACGCCAAGCATCGAGCCTGTCCTACATCCAGAGACAACGCCGCAATGCGGCGCATTCGCCGTCCGACGGAATGGCGACCGCGGGTCCCGAGGCCAGCGGCCTTTGCTACGCCGCGCGCCAGCGTGCGCCCGATTTGACGCAGCCGGACGTCATTTTGCACGACGCCACGCTGCGCGAGGGCGACAGCGTGATGACCGCGAAAGGCGTGCGCGTGTTCCAGGGCGGCAGCGCCTGTCCGCACAAGGAGAGCGACTTCCTCGCGCTGGCCGACGCGCGCGACATTCCGAAATCGAAGCGCGGCGCGCTGGTCGCGATCGAAAAAGCGGTGAAGACGCCCATATTGAGCGCCCGAGCGGGAAGCTTCGCTAGCGGCGGCAAGGTGACGTCCCAATAGCTCCCCACTGGCGAGAGCGCCTATCGATGAAACCGCGCCGGCGAGTCTCGCCGGTGACATATGGCGCGAAAATGCTGGGAGCCTAAAGAAGGGACGGATAGCCAGCGAGCGGAAGCACCCGGTTCACGATCGACGCCAAGCAGACCAGAACGACCAACAGCTTGAGTAGCTGCGATAGCCGCGCATCTGGGGAGAATTTGTCGATGACCCAAAACAGGATCGCGCCAAGGACGATGGTGATCAGGATTCCAATTACGAGCGTGAGCATGGCGACCTCTTGTTATTCAAGCAGTGATATTCGCAACCCGTGAGCGATCAAGGGCGTCTTTTTTGATAACCGGCCGAGCGAGGCGCGAAACGCCCGCTATTGCGAAGGCATCGATAAAGAAGCGGCCCAAAGGCCGCCTCCAGCATTTTGATCTTGAGCGATTTCTTATCGTTCGAACGATAAGCGCTCTAATGATGCATAAACGCCAAGAGAATGATGATCCACAAGGGAACACCGAGTATCCAGAGCAGAATTCCGCGTCCCATTCCCATGACTTATCCTCCTCGTCGGATGCGCCTCACCAGCGCGTGAGATGGCTGGCGTCGAATTTTTCGTCGCGGTGGCGTCCGCCCACGCCCGCTCCCCACCAGGCCGCCGCGGCGCCGAGAACCAAAGACGCGGCGGTCAAAAAGGCGAGAAGAATACCGGCTTTGCGCGCTTTGTCGGCGGCGGTCTTCAATTGCTCGGTCAGCGCGTCGACACGCTTTTCGGCGTCGGCCTGCGAAAGACCGGCGCGCGCCGCGACGACGCGAACCAGATAGGCGCGATCATCGCCGCTCAGCGAACCATCGGCGACTCCCGTCAACAAAATGCGCGAGACTTCCTGACGCGACGCTTCCGTCGGTCCGCTTTCGCCCATCGAGGCTTTGTCGGCGCCCTGGCCGATCGCAATTCGCCGCTGGGCGCATTGGGCGCAAGACTCAAGGCGAGAACTATTCCGGCTTTGCGCGCCGCATCGTTGGCGTCCCGTATCTTGTCGGCGGCGGCCTTCACCTGAGCGAAAATCGCGTCGACTCGCTTGTCGGCGTCGGTCTGCGTCAGGCCGGCGCGCGCGGCGACGATGCGCGCGACACGGGTGCGGTCGTCGCTGCTCAGGGAACCGTTGGTCCCGCTGGTGGCCAAAATGCTCGAGACTTCCCGCTGCGACGTATCCGCGGACGTATCCGCGGTTCCGCTTTTGCCGGCCGACGCGCTTTCACCGGGCCGTAACAAATTGTCGACGCTATAGGCGATCGGATCCACGCCGGACGTGCCGCCCGACGACATCGAAGAAGCGCCGGACTTCGCCAATTCGCCGCCGCCTTTGAACGCGGATGAAATCAACCACGTCGCGAGCCATGTGCCTATCGCCACCGCGACGGCCCAAACGACAAGCCCGTGCACGCCGTCCCTGACATGACTCTCATGGATCGTCGCGCCGTCGACGGGTCGGCGCATGCGGCCGGCGATGTATCCGCCCGCCACGAAACTGGAGACCGTGATCCAGACGAACCAAAGCGCGAGCGCGATGTAAAATAGTACGGCCGAGTGGCCCTTGTAGGGCGAGACAAGCGAGAGGCCTATGGCGGAGCCAAAGGCGGTCATCAGCACGATGATCGCCGAAGCGACGATCGCTCCCGCGAAAATCGCCGACCACTCGACATAAGAGCCGCCCGTTGGTTTGTCTGAAATGCGCGGCGCTAGCGTTGATGTATCGGTCATGGGCGCGTCTCCCTTTTTTGCCGCTCAGCGCAAACCGAGGAAGGAAAGAATGGCCATGATGATCACGATAAGACCGACGAGATAGATGATGCCGTTCATGACTACTTCCTCCATGAATGCGACGGTCGAGCGGCCATCCCGCTTCGATGAAATTTTCAAATGGCGCGCTCGCTCCGTTCGCCAATGGCGCCGGACCCGGCCCAGTAGAAAAACGGCCCGAAAGGGCCGCTTTCCCGGAGCTGGACTTTACTCAGGTCTTGTCGACGACCTTCTTGACCGCTGTCCTTGGCGTCGCCGACGGCCCCCTGAGCTTGGCCCTTGAGCTTCTGCGCGGCGCCTTCGACCTGAAGTTTCGGATTGCCGACCGCTTCGCCGACACCCTGCTTGACCGCGCCGGCGACTTCGTTGGCCGCGCCCTTGATTTTATCGGTTGTGCTGGTCATGACGATTCTCCTGAAGTGATGATGACAATGCATGTATCTTGCGTCGCCATGCTGATTTACTACTCGACATCCCCACCATATGTTCCCTGGATGGTCGTCGCATAGCTTCGGAAAGTACCCATGCGGCGTGGCGAGCGCGGGCTGCCCGCGCGCTGAAAACGCATCGAAAAGCGGCTGCCGGAGCGGTTTGATGTTTCCATCAAACTTGAAAAGCGATAATCATAACGCGTTGGCCCCAAGCGAGTGACCGTCTTGCGCAAAACCTTTGCTCTGCTGTTCGCCGTCCTCGCCGCGCCCGCCCTCGCCGCGGACCTCAACGACTATCCGACCTCCACCCGCGCCGATTATGTTTTCGGCTGCATGAAGGCCAATGGCGACACGCGCCAGTCGTTGGAGCAATGCTCGTGCTCGATCGACGTGATCGCGACCATTTTGCCCTACGACAAATATGTCGCGGCGGAGACCGTGGCGAGCGTGACCCAGCAGGCCGGCCAGATCGGCGGCATGTTGCGCAACTCCGCCTTCGCCCAGGACGCGCTGAACGAATTGCGCCGCGCCCAGGCCGAGGCGCAGGTGCGGTGTTTCTAGGGGTGGAAATCCGACACTTAGAACCCCGCTTTTGGCTATGAGCGGGGAGGATGCCGGGGTCGGCAATGCGCCAACAACCGCCGTAATTGCGCATCGGGGGCGTCGTGGCTATAGTTTTGGGCGACCGCGCCTTTTGCGCCGTCTACACGGGACCGCCCCATGTCTAAGCCGGGCTTGGCGCCGCGGAAATTTTTCGAGCGCGCGGTCGCCGCTTTCGAACGCGGGGACCTCGACACAGCCGCGCGGCTCTGCCAAGCGACGTTGAAGGCGGACCCAGACTATTTCGACGCGACGCATCTGCTGGCGGTGGCCACGAGCCGTCGCGGCGCTCACACGGCGGCTCTGCCCTTTTTCGACCGGGCCGCGGGGCTGCGCCCGCGCAACGCCGACATATTCAACAACCGCGGCAGCGCGCTGACCGAACTCGGGCGTTACGAAGAGGCGTTGGCCGATTACGGCAAGGCCCTGGCGCTCGCCCCCAACCATGCCGAGGCCTTGAATAATCGCGGTTGCGCGCTGATGCATATGAAGCGCTACGAGGAGGCGCTCGTCGCTCACGGCAAGGCGCTGGTTCTCGATCCGAACAACGCCGAGATCGTCAACAATCTCGGGCGCGCGCTGATGGGATTGGAGCGCATCGAGGACGCGGCGCACTGCTTCGCTGACGCGCTCCAACTGCGACCAAATTATTTCGACGCCCTGATCAACCGCGGTGTCGCGCTCAACGGCCTCAAGGGCTTCGAAGAGGCGCTTTCTTGCTTCACCACGGCGCTGGAGCTCGATCCAAGCTGTACGCTGGCCTTAACTCATCGAAGCAGGACGCTCGAAGGGCTCGAACGTTACGACGAGGCGGTCGCGGACTGCGATCACGCGATCGCGCGTCTGCCCCCAAATTACGCCCTCCTAATGCGTCGTGGGTCGTGCCTCAAAAAATTGGGGCGTTATCAGGAGGCGGCGATGGATCTCGAGAGGGCGCTCGCCCTGACTTCGGCTCCTGATGAAACCGCGGCGTCCGACGCGGCCGAACCTTCGCTCGACGAACTTCCCGACCGGCTCCATCAGCGCGCCATCACCTTGATGCAGTTGGAACGAACCACGGAAGCCATCGTTTGCCTTCGCCACGCGCTCGAACTGCGCGAGGACAATCCGGAGGCCGCCTGGAACATGAGCTGCCTCTCGTTGCTGCATGGCGACTTCATCGCCGGCTGGAATTATTACGAGGCGCGCCGCATTCAAAAGGGGACGCTCTGGACGCGCCTCGATGGGCCCGAGTGGCGCGGAGAGCCGCTGGCGGGCAAGAAATTGCTTCTCTATGGCGAACAGGCTTTTGGCGACGCGTTTCAATACGTCCGTTTCGTGCGTTTCGCCGCCGAGATGGGCGCCGAGGTGATTTTGGGAATGTGGGCGCCGCTCGTCGCGCTTTTCGGCGACATGGAGGAGAAGCCGGCAATCGTTCGCCACGGCGATCCGGTTCCGGCTTATGACTTCCATTTGCCGCTGATGAGCGTTCCCTGGGCGCTGAAGTTGCAGCCGAAGGATTTCGCCACGAACCGGCCCTACCTCAGAGCCGATCCGCGACGCGTCGAGACATGGGAGCGCGGACTGCCGCAGTCGACATTTCGTGTCGGCCTGGCCTGGCAGGGCAGCAAGTCGGACCCCGAGCGATGGATACGGCTCGCCGAACTCGCCCCGCTGGGCCGCATTCCCGGCGTCACTCTGATCGCGCTACAAAAGAAGGACGGTCTCGATCAGCTCGCCGGCATCCCCGCCGATATGCATGTCGTGACGCTCGGCCCGGATTTCGACGCCGGCCCCGACGCTTTCATGGACACGGCGGCGGTCATGATGAGTCTCGATTTGGTGATCTCCATCGATACGGGCGTCGCGCATTTGGCTGGCGCGCTGGGACGCCCCTTGTGGATCATGCTCAAGCGCGTGCCCGAGTGGCGCTGGTTGCTGGATCGCGCCAACTCGCCTTGGTATCCGACGGCGCGTCTGTTCCGGCAGAGGAAGACGGGTGAATGGGGACCGGTTATTGAAGACGTGGCCGGCGAACTGGCTCGCTTGGTCGCGACACGCGCGGAGACCGGCTCTCGGCGTCTCCAGCCGCCGCCCGCTTAGGAAAGGCAATCCTTGTCCAACGCCGCCACTCCCTCGCCGCTCGCCTATGCGCCGATTTCCATCGGCGAATTGGTCGACAAGATCACCATCCTCGAGATCAAGGCGCAAAGAGTGCGCGACCCGCGTAAGCGCGACGCGGTTTCCAAGGAGCTCTGTTTATTGAATGAAATCGATTGCGCCATGGGCGGGCGCGGCGTGACGATCAAGGCGCTCAAGGACGAATTACGCCAAGTCAACGAGGCGCTCTGGGACATCGAAGACCGCATACGCGACTGTGAGCGGGAAAAGAGCTTCGGGGAAGAATTCATTCAGCTTGCCCGTGCTGTCTACAAGACCAACGATCGCCGCGCCGAGTTGAAGCGCCGGATCAACGAAATCTCGGGCTCCGCGTTGACGGAGGTCAAATCGCACGCCGTCTATTAATAATGCGCGCGCCAGGCTCGCACTAAAACTGTATCCCATTTGCAACACCCGACGCAAAAAGCGAATTCGAGCACTCAGTTTGTAGCAAAATGAGTTGAGGAGCGATCGCCCCCATGTTCTGATGTGGACAATTCGCCGCCAAAGATTCACTTCACTCGCTCGCGATCGAGGCGCTCCAGCCGCGGTCTTTAAATCGCCGCCGCCGCGGGCGCGCGTCATTCATCACTTAGGGGAGTATCCCATGCAAACCCGTAAATCACTGGCCATCGCGCTTGCCGTGTCCGGCCTGGCTGGACAAGCGGCGCAGGCCGAACCGGGGACATGGGCTGGTCCCTATGTCGGTGTTTCGGCTGGCGGCGGCACGGGCGCGCAAAGCCAGAACGGCGGCCTATTGCTCCTGCCGCTTCCCGTTGGCGTCACGACCGGTACAAGCATCGGTCCGACGAGCGTCCCCACGAGGTACTATCTATGGCGATGGCGGATATGGAATTTCCGGGGCGCTGCTCGGCGGCGGCGTCGGCTTCAACTGGCAGCAGGAGCGCTTCGTGTTCGGCCTCGAGGGCGACGGCTCCTGGTCGTCGATTTCGGGAAGCGGGACTTGCGGTTACTATTCGGCCGCGCCGCACGCCTGCGGCGGCGGGATCGACGCGCTCGGCACGGTGCGCGGACGCGTCGGATACGACCTCGGAAATGTGATCGGGTCTTTCGGCAGCGTCCTCGCCTTCGCATCCGGCGGTCTCGCGATCGGCGACGTTCACGCCTGGGACTCTCTCCTCGGGGCGTCGGGCAGTCAGACGATCGCCGGCTGGACCGTCGGCGGCGGCTTCGAGGCGATGATCATGCCGCATTGGTCGGTCAAGGTCGAATATCTGCATGTCGATCTCGGAGATCACGGCATATTCACGGCGCTCCCGCCGAATGTGGAGCACGTGTCGACACATGCGGAAGTGTTCCGGCTCGGCGTGAACTATCACTTCGATGTCGCGCCGCCGCCGCCGCCGGTGATGAGCGCCAAATATTGATCGCGCTCTTCCAACAATCTGAACCGCTCTCACGCCTCCGCGGCGGCGCGGAGACGTGAGAATCGCGGGAGCGCGGCGATAGCGTCGCGTTTTCGAGCGAACTGGAAGCCGGTCAGCGTCGAGAAGACGCGTCAAAACAAACGCCTCAACTTCTGATGCCGACGCGCAGCCCCGGCGCCGGGCGCTCCTGCAACACATTGCGCCGGAACTGAAACAGCGCGGCGGGGCGCCCGCCGGTCTTGAGCGACACCGCGCCGGTCGGCTCGACGATCGCCGAGCCCTCGACCAGCCGCCGAAAATTCTGCTTGTGCAGATGGCGGCCGGAGATCGCCTCGACCGTGCGCTGCAATTCGGTCAGCGTGAACTCCGGCGGCATCAGTTCGAAGATCACCGGGCGGTATTTCATTTTGGCGCGCAGCCGGCCCATCGCGGTGGCGAGGATGCGGCGATGGTCGTGGCGCATGGCGAGGCCCAGCGGCGCCAGCGGGCCGCGCCGCAACGCTGTCCTTCGCCCATCGCGCAGCGCTTCCTCGACGAGGCCGGCCTCGTAGAGCAATTCGTAGCGCTCCAGCACGTTTTCCTCGAAGAAGCCGCGCCCCTGCGATTTGAACAGCAGGTTCAGCCGCGCGCGGCGCGACAGGCCGGAGGAGGAAATCTCGCCCGGCGCCTCGTCGACCCAGCTTTCCAGACCGGGCAGGATCGTCGTTTCGATCAGTTCCGGGCGGCCCTCGCGCCAGTCCTCCCAGGGGAAGAAGTCGTACCAGGGGCGATAGGCGTCGGGGCGGTCAAACGCCTGCTCGCCGAGCCGCGTCAGCGCGAGATAGCCGATCGAGACGATGTGCGGATCGCGGTCGCCGGCGCGGGCGTGGCGTCCGCGATCCCCGAAGGTATAGAGCTGCTCGACATAGCCGATGGGCGCGCCGGTCTGCTCGGCGACGAAGGCGCGCAGCCCGATCTCGAAGGTGCGGTGGCGCAGGGGATCGAATTCGCCGGAGGGCAGGGCGGTCGGCGCGTCGGCGCCCGGACGCAGCGTAAGGATCAGCGGCTCGTCCTCGCGCGCCGCGACGATCGCGGCGGTGAGGCCGATCGCCAGCGGCAGAGCCTGCTGCGTCGAAGGATGTTGCTCGGCAAGGGTCACGGGGCCTCGGCGTCAAAAACATTTATCCGCGCGCCGCGACGGTTGCAAACTCAAAATTGGGGCGATTGGAGGAGGGCTTTTCGTGAGCGGGCCATAGGGCTCACCCCAACTCCATCGCGAAAGGCGCGCCCTCGAAGCAGTCGGCGCCGCGGCCGATCGCCGCCACCGCCTCGATCATGCGGCCCTCTCGGCCCAGCATCCGGTCGGCCAGCGTGACGAGGCGGCGGTTGGGCGTGGCGCTTGGCGAGGCCCGGCGCAGTTCGCGCGCGATCTCGAATTCGCAGCGCGTCGGCTCCAGCGCGCAGGCGCCGATGAACGCCGCCGCCGGCGAGCGGCTGACGCCGGCGTAGCAATGGATCACCAGCGGCTGTTCGCGGTCCCAGGCGCGCAGGAAGGCGAGCAATCGGTCGACATGCTCGGCGCCGGGCAGAATATGGCCGTCCTGCGGGAGTTCGATGTCCGACACGGAAAGGCGCAAATGGCGCGGCGGCTCGATCGCGCTCGGGCGCACAGAGGCCGCCCCGGCGGTCAGAATCGTCACCAGCGAGCGCGCGCCGGTGGCCGCGACCGTATCGACCACCTTCGCCAAGGGACAGACGTAGAGTCGGCCGCGGCTCATCGAACCCTTTAGTCCCTCACCCACGCGGTTCCCCCCGGACACGCCCACTCTCCAACGCTCGAAAGCGATCGAGAAAGCGCTGCTGCGCCATGTCGATCGGCCGAGGCGCGAGCTGCTCGGCGACATCGATCGATATCCCCGGGCGGCCAAAGATGCGCTCGGCCTCGCGTCGTGTAAAGCCGGCGAGCTCGACCGCCTCGAAAAAGGCGGCGGCGCGGTCGGATTTTTTGCACAGCAACAAAACCCGCGGCGAGGGCGGGGCGGGCAGCGAAAAACGCAGCAGGATCGCCTCCAGAATGCGGTTTTCGACGCTTTTATAAGCATCTCCGATCACCGCCTTGAACGGCGAGATCATGTCGCCGATCACATATTCCGGCGCGTCGTGCAACAGCATGAAAAGACGATCCTCTCGGGAAATCGCGGGTTCGAGCGCGCATGCGATTTTTTCGACGAGAAGGCTGTGTTGCGCCACGGAAAAAATATGCGGCCCCAGCGTTTGGCCGTTCCAGCGCGCGACGCGCGCGAGCCCGTGGGCGATGTCCTCGATCTCTATGTCGAGCGGGGAAGGGTCGAGCAAATCGAGCCGCCGCCCCGACAGCATCCGCTGCCAGGCGCGCGGCGGTTCGGCGTTTTTACGTGTGGTCAAGGCGGGCCTCCCGAGAAGCGGCTGTCATAGCCTTCGCGGGGGGAGCGGGGAAGGGCGGGGGCGTTTAAGGCGATGTTGAGCTTATCGCGCATGAAAGCGATGCGCCGGATTTCGACCAAAAGATGAAGGATTGGTTTGGATTCAAAAGATAGCGTTCAGCCCATGCGTATTCAGCTCACCATCTCCGCCTTTATAATCGCGCTCGCGCTAGACGCGGGCGTTAATGACGGCCGTTACCTCAAAATGGCGTTATGGAAAGCGCGATATGGCGGCGATCACATCGGCGCCGAACTCGATAATGGGATATCGCAACGAATTCCCAAGCGGTTCCCGGCCTTCGGCCCAACGCCTGGCGCGAGGGTCGAGGCTCGCCGCCCCTCAGCCCAAAACCCATCCGTTCGGCGTGGACAGGTTCGGCCTCGAATGGGTGATGGAGTTCGTGTTGGCCATCGCGAAGCCTTCCGCCGCGAAAAACGTGGCTGTCGTGAACACGGCGATGGCGATGGCGAGGCGGCGAAACATGGCGGGGGTCAACATCGGGGCGTTTCCTGCTGCTCATGCCCGTTTCGGGCATGAAGGCAGTTGACCCCAAAAGCCGCCTCGCTTCCGTGCGCCGGCGCACATGGTGAATTGTTTCTTGTCCGGATTCCGCTTTTGTCGTGCGACGTCCCCGCCGCGCTTATCGATACCAGACGTAAGCGAACGACACGGCGACCGCCAGGACGAAACCAATCATGAGACTGCGCAGGAAGCCGCCGCCGAACTCGTCCATGTTCATACCCCGGTGGGGCGCGCGCCCGCGAAGCCGCGAGGCGCGAGCCGATGACGCCGCGTCGTTGCGGCATCATAGCGGCCAATCGCCGCTTTATCCAAAGGTTATGGCGGGGCGGCCGGCTATTGGTCTTTCCGGCCCGGATCGAACCGGAAAGACTAGCGGATTCCCCTGTATAGTCGCGCCTTTCGAGGCAAAATCGGCGGCGGTTTTCGCCGAAAGCGCTCTAATGGGGCAAGTTAAAGAAGGCGGCGATAGTCGTAAAGGTCACCGCGAAAATGGCGAGCGCGCCCGCGAGCTTGACGAGATCGCCCATATCCTCACGCTTCTGCACTGGAGCCTCCTCTAAAACAGCTTTCGCGCACTCCGCATCTAGTAAACTCTGCGCCAATTGCATCCGTTGCTCAATATTACGAGAGTGCGTCATGTCACCGCGGCCCGCGGACGCGCGGCCAAGCCCGCGCCAGGGCGGCGACCGCAAGCGCCTGACAAATGAAAGCGCTATCCCAGAGTCTTTCGGAGGCGAAGCCGGCGTCCACTTTTGCGAAAAAACATTCTAGGCCAGCGTGATCATGGCCTCAATTCGAAGGGGAAGACCGGAAATGTCCCCGTGCCTCGCGCCGGCGCGCTCATGACGATGGAGCCGGGATTTCCAGGCGTCACGGTGCTCAAGGTGACGCCGCCGGTTGGAATCGGCCACGAAACACACCCGGAGGCTCCATAGATCGTGCATGCGCCTCGAGTAACGGAACCGGCGCCGTAAAACGGATCGCCGGCGACGAAGCCGCTGGCGAGACCACCGCCGGACCCGTCGCCTGTACTTACACCCGATATTGTCGCGCTGCCGGATGTAAAATTTCCGTAGTAAAGCGTTGTTGGAATCTCCACTTGCGGCCCATTTATAAGTATCGCCGGGGCGTGGATGCCGCTGCCTAGAGATGCGGTGGTGATATTGTTTGATGCGAATGTATCGGTTCCAGGTGTGACGTTTAAATTGTTTTGTTGCGTCGCTGTCACGAGGACGGATGTATTCGGAGATGAGCAGTTCGCGTTGGTCGTAGGAGACCCCACCGAATTAACGACAAAGATTGTCCCGGTGTAATCATAGATTATGTCCCCAGGCACAATGGGCATGACCACTTGGTATTGCGAACAGAACCCAAACGTCAATTGATCGTTCGTAAGCACCGGAGGTGTTCCAACCCTCGACGTGTCAGTCCAGTAGAAGTATGGCTCTGTTGGCTGTGTAGTATTCCAGAGGTTGCCCACTTGATCTTGGTAGCGCTTCATCGCCTGTGTCATCGGCAGGCGCGCATATCCGCCATAAGGCGCTAGGAGGTCGCCCATCGGGCGAGACGTGACCCTCCCTCCGCTGAAGTAGGAAACCGTCACAGGGTCCGGCATGCTGAGGGCGTTGATACTCCCACCACCGTTAACCGAAAATCGCGGCTGTCCAATCAAGCAGCCACCAGAGTAGTTGATCGCGAGAATTTGACTGACCGAAGGAGACGGATCGCGGGCGCATTGCCACGCCCCGCCGTTCTCGAATTTGAGCGATCCGCTGCCATTGGACCAATTGCCGATCCTGGGATTGGCGTTTAAAGTAGTTCCTGAAAATATGGCCGGGCCAGTGTTTGTAATATACGAAGCGGGGAACTGACTGCTGCCCGTGAAGTCGAAATTTCCGCCTTGGAAAATGACGGAATTAGGATACCCAAGGGTATTCGTAAAATTGCCGATACGGACCGATCCCTCGATATACGTATTGTTTATGATAAGCGGAGCGGCATACACCATCGCCTCGAAATTATATGCCTGATAGACGGACGATGCGGACACATTATTGATTGGACCCTGAAATACACCCGCGCTTGGGCCAAAATAAGAATCCGTCAGGATGGAGTTCAGAGTATTTGCCGTAATGTTATTTACAGAAACATTGCGCGACTCCTGATTTTCAACGGCAATTCCATAGGCGCTGTCGCGCAATTCAATATTTTCAAACCCCCAGAAATCACCATTACCAGGGCAATTCAAACCGTTGATAATGTCGACTCCAAAGCCGGAAATAGAAAGTTCTTTGAATTTAATATCGCTGCTACCGCCGCCACGATTATATTGGGTTGTAAATCCAGTCCACGATGGGGCCGCTTGCGTTGGATAGGCCGGCGTCGTCGGAGGTCCACAGAACACATCACCCGTGATCCCAGCCATTGGGGCATATCTATTGACGCCGCCAGCCGCGTCGGATGGCGAAAATTCCGGCGCCACCCAGTCGGCTTTATTAGGCGACAAGTAAGGTTGCCCTTGGGCAAATTGGGCGTAATTCGCATTGCGACCGATGAGCGTAAATCCAGTCATCCCAGAATGAAGATTGCCCTCGAAATTAATCGCCGGCTGGTTATACTGACCGAATAACAGCGTCGTGCCGCCAAAACCTCGACTGGCGCGGCCCGACCCCACTAAATTAAGCGTTGTATATGTGTCGCCCCAGCCAATATTCAGCATCGCATTATAGAAAAATACTCCATGCGGGAATTTAACGTCCGGGTATTTGTTAAGCGCACGAGATGTTGACAGTGGATTTTGCATCGCGAAATTGAGCGCGGCCTGGATCGCCGGGGCGTTGTCCGTTCCCGTCATATCGTCCCACCAGGCGGCGAGCGGGACCGCGTTCATCGCGGGAATCCGCCGCGACACGGCGATTTTGCCCGAGCCGACGGCGGTGATCGTCGCGCCCGGGGGAACGATCGGCAGCGACGCGGCGGCGCGTGTCGCCCAGTTCACGGAGGTGAGGCGCATCCCGGCGACGCATCCCGCCGTCGACGAGACCGAGAGCGTCTCGCCGCCCGCGCTCGTCGCGGTGAAATTGCAGCCGCCCGACCTCCACTTGCCGTCCGCGACGAGGCCGAACTCGCCGACGTTGACCGGGTTCGTGCTGTAAACGGGATCGAAGATTTGGCCGCCGACCTTGACCTCTCCCCAGATCCCCGTCGCCGAAGACGCCGCCTTGAACCAAAGCGGCGTCGCGTCGGTCCCGGCCGGCGGGGGATAGGTTCCCGTGACGGCGCGGACATAAACATGAGTCACGTCGGCCGGGAGCCAATTCCGCGCCTTGAATTGCGCGAGCGTGTCGAAATAGGCGATCGAGCTTTCGCCGGCGACCGGCGGCGCGTCGGCCGTGAAACCGCCCGTCCGGAGCGGCGCGGAGTCGAACTCGCCGGCCACGCGGCGCGCCGAACGGGCGACGGGCCGCGAGGGAGCGCAAAAAAGCGCGAGCGCCACGCAAGCAAAGGAGACGAGGCGAAGTTTCATGGCGCACCCTGGTTTGGACCGGCGGCGACGCCAGCCCGCCGCCCCATTCTCGAAGCCTTGCCGGCTATTTGTCCATGCTTGCGAAATCAGTTATTTATGTGGCCGTCGTCCTTTCCAGCGTCGTCAAACTCCATACGGATGCCCGCGTCAAAGCCGCGAAAGCGATATCGCGACTTGGTGATTAAAGCATTTCGCAATTCGCGCGGCGGGCTTCGTTCACAAAAGAAGTTTCGAAAAGCCTGCCTCGTATAGCGACGCTTGTAAACTTAGAGGTTATGACTTACATACAATAAATCGAGTTTTCGGCCGAACGGCTTTGCGATGACGCTAGATTCTGGTGTTTTCGCGCACGACTTCCTCCCCTGAACATCGATCGATAGGGCGCCACATTTCGTGGGCTCCCGACACTTGTTCTTGGAAAGGACATGTCATGCAGAATGGTACGGTAAAGTGGTTCAACGCGCAAAAGGGTTTCGGATTTATTCAGCCGGAATCGGGTGGACCCGATGTTTTCGTTCACATTAGCGCGGTTGAACGCGCCGGCTTTAACGACCTCGCCGAAGGCCAAAAGCTCGCTTTCGAGGTGGTCGCCGATGGCCGCAGTGGGAAATCCTCGGCGGATCAATTGAAAATGGCCGACTGAAGCGAAGTCTAACGAAGCAAAGTCTAACAGAGAAAAAAGGAAAAAGTCATGGGAGCGATTCTTGAGTTGACGAGCTATGCGGCGACCCCGGTCGGCATGATCGCGATTATCGTCATTGGCGCCGCCGCCTACTTCGGAGCCCGCTGGATTTTCGCGGACTGAGGTGAAAATGCCGATCGCGCCCCGACCGCGGATGTACCGGCGGCGGCGCGAACGGTTTTAGTCATAAATCATAAGCCTGGGCGCTACGGCGTGAATTCTCTCAGCGAATTTGGGCCGCATTTATGCCATTGCATGTTCGCGCCGATTTGGCCCTTCTTGCCATAGCAGAAACCGTTGCCACGGATCATCTTCACGAGCTTGTCTCGCTGCTTGCAAGCTTCCACCGTCGCGAATTCCTCGGGCGAGCCGCCGCGACACATGACATCGAGGTCATGTTCAGCCGAAATCATCGTTTTCAACGGGTCCTCGCGCCCAAACGCCGGAACCGCGCAGCCAAGCGCCGCCATCACCAGGAGCGAAAGTCCAAGACCTCGCTTCTTTCGATGGCGCTGGCGTGATTTCGCTCATCGTCGAATTCTCCCGCGCAACGGGTTTCACGTCAAGGCGCGACGACGACTCCGCGCTCACGGCGGGCGCGTTCAGGCCGCGCGGTCGGGATAGAGCGGACGCCAAAGGATTCGCGGAGGGCCGAGATGCGCGCCGGCGACGCCTTGGGATTGCGGGAGCATCTTGAAACACGCCGGCGTCGCGACGACATCAAATCATGAGACGGGCCAACCTCCCGTTCCTGACCTTGCCCGGCCAGCCCACGCTGAGCCGGGCCTTTCTTTTGGGGTCATCGCCCCGGTTCCGCCGCCATATATGCCGAAGCCAGTCGGGCGACACGTCGACGCGCTGGCGTCGCACTCCGAGCAGATGAAACGGCCCGAGCGCGGAGTAGCGACGGGCCGTCTTAATGTTACGCTACGGCGTTTGCCAGGAGGGTCCCCAAGGGCGTCAAGATCGGATTGATTGCGGGACTTGCGGCACCCGAAAAGCCGATACAGCCTAGCCGCTTAAGATTATCGAATGAAACGCTCGCGAAAAATCAAGGCAGCCAAGAGCGTAGCGGCGCGCTAGCGGCGCATTTGGACGAACTGGCGCGGCGCGGCGAAGGCGTAAGAGTGATTGATTTAAGTCACTTGGCGGTCGGGGCCTCGACCTTACCTGTCGAGCCGCCAATGGTCTCGTTTGAATTAATTTTTACATCTATATGGCTTGCAAATAGCAATGTAATTAATATGGTAATACCAATTATAACCGGAAAACGCTTGTTATACATTAAACTTTTTCTCTCTGTATCTGAGGAAAATGTCATGCGCTGCTTGTTCATTGTTTTCGTATAAAACTTCACCGTATCTGAATAATTGTAACTATTTATAGCGCCAAGCCCCCACTGCCATAGCTCTAACTTTACAGACTCTACTCGGCCTTATTTGATTGATGTGGAACACTTTGCTGTTCTCACGATCAAATAGAGCAACAGCGTTGTTCTGAGTTAGTTGGGCATATCTAGCATTTGACCCTGTATTTATAGTACAATCTTCAATTGCCTGAGGTGTCATATTCGTAATTGTTATAGAAACATAAGACTCTGAGCTTAATAGTTCTTTTAGGCATTTCGACACGGGGGTATCTGGCAAATTTTTACTTATGCAACCTTCGCTGAAATAATCGAATGCTTCCATGCAAAGTTTTGGGTAAACAAGCTCGTTTCGTTTAACTTGTATATCAATGCCGTGCTTTGCGCTTATGTATAATTTTACGCCTCCTGCAATTACAGCTATCGCTGACGCTATAGCTCCGGGGATTGCAATATATGGCGAAATATTATCGAGCATCATATCTCCTGGTCGCTTCTTTTACCAATTCCCGATGCCCCGCCGGGTAATGCTCCTCGCGAACGTCGCCTTCGTCATGCTGGCGAAGGCGAGCCTCAAGATAGGCAACATCGCCGAATTGCTCGATTAGAGCCGTTGCGCCTGATTTTATCAAGGTTGCGGCGCCGTGTCGGCGGAGCAACCACGCTTTGAGGGATTGCAGCATTGACCCGCCTTGAATCTGGTGTATTTCGCTTTAATCGAACTTGAAACGAAAGAACTAAGTGTAGCGCCCATTAATAATACGAATAACGTCCTCATCGTCTACAAAGTGCACAATATCGCCGCGTTAAGCATATTTGCTTGGTTGGCTGCCCAGGGTCGCCACTAATCGTGCGTCTGGCGTATGGAAACAACAATCAATTCTTGTATATATATCAAGCGTATCAACAATTCTAGAATTTATTTCATAGGTCGTCGTAATCATGTGTATCCTTGGGTGTTTCTGCGCCCATCTGAGATATGCGCGAACGTTGTATTTGTAAGTATTCAAGAAGTTCTGCTAAGCGTGTCCGTGGACCATCGTCAGAAAATTCGATACAATCCTTAATTTCCTTAGTTATACTGTCTGATAATTGAGGTGACTCAAATGTGTTGCGCCCTCCGGTCTCATCTATTTCATCTCTATACGTATGTAGCAAATCTAGGCATGTATCTATATGCCTATGCAGCTCTGATAGAGCTGCAGGGAGCATAGCACGAGCGGCAAAATGTTTGCGCTCGCGTTGCTCGTCTTGTAATTGCTTGTTCTTGTCTTGCTGATAAACGGCAATCCATGCCGCTGTTCCTACTGCTAAGATCGATCCAATGGCTTGCGCCCATGCCGCCCAATCGGCAGCGGTAATTTTGGTTCCGGGCGCGTTCTTGAAATCGATGACGACGTAGGGCAGGACGATTGCGGAAGCTAAACCAACCACTGCAGCCAGCGCGCATAGCAAAATTCGGTTCACGTCGCCCCCTGAAAATCGTTCTTGCGCGGCTCTATCCGCCCACTTAGCCCCGCATCGGGCAATTTCCCATTTCTGCTTACCGAGCGCTTACCGAAATGGGCGGTCCGCCGAGATGCTTACCGAAGATCGCATACAAGCATTTGGTTTTACTGGCGGTCCCGAAGGGATTCGAACCCCTGACCTTCGGTTTAGGAAACCGCTGCTCTATCCTGCTGAGCTACGGGACCCGCGCGTCTACCTCTATCCGAGAGGCGGGTTTTTGCATAGCTTGTCGTGGTTGTTTTTGGAGGCGTTCATGTTCGATTCCGTCCGCTTGCCGCACCGGCTCGACAAGCAGCAGTTCGCCGCTTTGTCCGAGCCCTTGCGCGAGAAACTGCTCGACGCGCAGTTCGAGCTCGCCGAGCGCAAGCATAAAACCGTCTCTGCTGCTGATCAACGGCTCGGACGGCGCCGGCAAGGGCGAGGTGCTCAACCGCCTCTATGATTGGCTCGACGATCATTATCTCGAGACGCTGTCCTATGGCCCGCCGACCGAGGAGGAGCGCTCGCGCCCGCTCGAATGGCGCTATTGGCGGGACATGCCGGCCAATGGGCGCATTGGCCTTGTGCTGGGCTCCTGGCATCATCGCGTGCTGCGCGACAGAGTGCTGAAGCGGACCGACCGCGACGCCTTCAACACCGCGCTGGAGGAAATCAACCGCGTCGAGGAAATGCTCTATCGCGAGAACGTCGTCGTCATAAAAGTCTGGCTCCACGTGGCGGAAGAGGAAGCGCGCCGCCGGCTCGCCAAAAAGCGCGAGGCCGAAGGCGCGAGGCGCCCTCCCACGGTGATCGAATGGGACGAAATCCACGGCGCCGGGGAGCACGCGCGGCTCGCGCGGATCGCGCTGGAGATGGTCGAGAAAACCTCCACCGGATACGCGCCCTGGGAAGTGGTGGCGGCGGAGGACGCCCGCTATCGCGACGCCGCCGTCGCCGATTTGCTGCTCCGCACGCTCGAACGCGAAAACGCCGAAAGCGACCCCGCGCCAGCCCGTGGGAAAACCGCCCGCCGCCGCCTCGCCGGTCGGCCTGCCGCGCGCGAGCCTCGTTTCCGCGCTCGATATGACGCAAAGCGTCGACGCGGAGACCTACGCCGCGTCCTTGCGCGAAGCGCAGGAAAGGCTCAGCGAGCTGACGACGTCCAAGAAATTTTCGCGCCGCGGGCTCGTGGCGGTGTTCGAGGGCAATGACGCGGCGGGCAAGGGCGGCGCCATCCGCCGCGTGCGCGCCGCGCTCGATCCGCGCCGCTTTCGCGTGCACGGCGTCGCCGCGCCGACCGACGAGGAACATGCGCGGCCCTATTTGTGGCGCTTCTGGCGCAATATTCCGCGCCTCGGCAATGTCGCGATCTTCGACCGCAGCTGGTATGGGCGCGTGCTGGTCGAGCGCGTCGAGGGATTATGTTCGCGCGAGGACTGGATGCGCGCCTATCAGGAGATCAACGATTTCGAGGGGCAATTGGCGCGGGCGGGCATAATCGTCGTCAAATTCTGGCTGGCGATCAGCGCCGACGAGCAGCTCGCGCGGCTGAAGGATCGCGAGGCGCGGCCCACCAAGCGCTACAAGATCACGCCCGACGATTGGCGCAATCGCGAAAAATGGCCGCTCTACGAGGAGGCCACCAACGAGATGATCGACCGCACCAGCGCCCGCGGCGCGCCCTGGACGCTGGTCGAGGCCAATGACAAGAAATTCGCGCGGCTGAAAGTGTTGCGAACCATCGTCGAGCGGCTCGAGGAGGAGCTTTAGCCGTTCATACCGTTTGCGCTTGATCGATTTGTTCGGATTGAGGGGCCTGGGCCACCTCTCGCCGCGAAGCGATGAGGCGGAGTTCATACCAACGGACGGTCGAAATTCAGCATTTCGCGCCGCGGCTTTGGATTTTTCCGGGCGCGGCATTTACAATGAAGCGTCCGCGGGGATCGTGGGGTCTAGCTGGAGCGGATTTCAGGACGACTGATCGCGGGCGCGGCGTTTTGTGGGCCTCTCCGTGATTTCTCGTCCGCGGGAGTGGGTCACATGTTGTCTGCGTTGAGCGAGTGGCTTTTTAACACCTCCGGCCTGGCGCCGCATGGATATTGCCTGCTTTGGGAGCCGGGACTGATTTGGCTTTATGCGATTTCCGACGGGGCGATCGCGCTGGCCTATTATTCCATCCCCTTGACGCTCGTCATAATCGGAAGACGACGCGGCGACCTCGTCTTTCGGCCGATGCTATGGCTGTTCGCCATCTTCATTGTGCTTTGCGGCACGACCCATTGGCTCGATTTGGCGACCCTGTGGACGCCGCTTTACGGCCTGCAGGGGCTTGTCAAGGCGGCGACGGCGATCGCCTCGATTTTCACGACGGTCGCGCTCTGGTGGTCCCTGCCGTATTTTCTCTCCTTTCCTTCGATTGCTCAAATGCGCCAGGCCAATGAAGCGCTGCTCGCGAGCGAGGAACGCCTGGCCCATGCCCAGAAAATGGAAGCGATAGGGCAATTGACGGGCGGGATCGCGCACGACTTCAATAACTTGCTTCAGGTGGTCACGGTCTCCCTTAGCGTGATCGAGCGTCAAGTCGCGCGTGGACGCGCCAACGAGATAAAGCCCGCGATAGACTCCATACGAAAAGCGTCGCAAACCGCCTCGAGTCTCATCAACAGGATGTTGGCGTTCTCCCTCCGGCAGACATTGCTGCCTCGCGTGATCGAGCCCGATAAGCTCGTCGTGGGCATGGAGGACATGCTGCGGCGGACGATCGGACCGGAAATCGAGCTGGATCTGCGCTTGGGGCGCTGCGGCTGGAGCGTAAGCTGCGACCCGGCTCAACTTGAGAGCGCTTTGTTGAATCTGGCGATCAACGCTCGCGACGCCATGCCGGGAGGCGGCGTGCTCGGGATCGCGACGGCGGACCGGACGTTGTCAGCCGATCAACTGCCCGATCCGGATGCGCAGGCCGGAGACTATGTTGAGATCGAGGTGACGGACAATGGCGTGGGCATGAGCCGCGACGTGCTGAGCCGCGTCTTCGAGCCTTTCTTCACGACCAAACCGACCGGTCAAGGAACGGGTCTGGGTCTGCCGCAGATTTACGGTTTCGTGAAGCAATCCGGCGGGTTCGTGCGGATTGACAGCAGCCCTGGCCAGGGGACCAGCGTGCGTATTTATCTGCCGGGCTGCGAGCCGGCGGCGAGCCCGGCCGCCGAAGATTGGCCGGTCGCCGAAAACATCGATTCCGCTGGCGCGGCTCATCGAGCGAAAACCCTTCTCGTCGAGGATCAAACCGAGGTCCGCTCCCAAATCGCCGATGCGCTCAATGAAATAGGCTTCACGGTCATGCAAGCCGGCGACGGGACCGCCGGATTGGAAATATTGCGAATCGGGCGAGCCGTTGGACCTGCTGATCACCGACGTGGGCCTCCCAGGGTTGAGCGGACTTGAGTTGGCCGAAGCCGCTCGCGTTTCGCGGCCCGATTTACCGATCTTGCTTATTACCGGATATGTGGGCAAGTCGCTCGGAACATTGCGGCCGGTGGGGGATATGGAGGTTCTGCGCAAGCCTTTCACGCTCGATGAATTGGCCGCCAGGGTTCAGGCGCTTTTGAAACGGACCGCCTCGCCTCGGTGATCGGCCGGTAGCTTCCCGCGTCATCTTCCCGAACGTGCTTGGAAAAAAGCGCGGAACCGAGCGCGTCAGGTCCGGGCTCCAGTGCCTGCCCCCGCCGGCGAGCGGTTTCGGTTTTAAACCGAGACTCGCCGCTATGAGCGCGGCGTTATCTTGAAATAGGATTTCGCGGAACCAGGATAGTTATTGTCCCCTCGCGGGGATTTTCGGCCATTTGGCCCATCATGGGGAGGGACGGGCTATGACTTGCTTTAAAATCATAGGATTGGCGATTGGAGCGTCGTTGCTCCTGGGCTTTGAGCCGACCGCGGAAGCGACCCCCATGGCCGCGCCCGCCGAGCGTCGGTCGAACTCTCCGCGTTCTCGGGTAATGTCACTCAGGCGTTGCTTGGAATTGAACGCCGCCACGAGCGTCGCGTGGAGCGCCGCGTGCATCGCCACGAGCGTCTGTACGGAGCGTCAGGTTCATCGCCAAGAGCGCCGAAACATTCGACATGGTTACTGAACCGGGATTTCTTAAGCGCTCGTAAAGCTGGGGCTGGCGCCGAATGTGGAAGTTCCGCGCAAGCCTCTCACGCTCGACAAGTTGGCCGCCAGGGTTCAGGCGCCTTTGAAAGGGGCCAGCTCGCCTCGGTGATCGGCCCGGCAGCTTCCTTCTTCGGCCTCGAAAATCAACGCGGGCGGATCGACGGCGTGGAGCGCCTCGCACAGTCTGGCGACTCTCGCCCAGGCTTGAAGTCCCTCGAAATCCCCCACCGTCCCGCATTCAAGCGCCCTTGCGCGCGCCTCTTGCGGGGCTTTGTCGCCATGCCAATATTTCAGCACTCTGGCGTGAATGTCGATGGCCTGATCCAGAGAAACTTCCATGTCCGTCCCCTGAGTTGAACTTGATCGCGACGCCTGGTCCGCGAGGGGAGGAATTTTGAACCAGGCGTCGCGTCGCGCGGAGACGCCTGGGACGAAGCGGGAGTCTCCTGAGGTCCACTTCAGGCCGCGGGGGAGGGGGCGTCTCCTAGGCGAATCGCAAACTAAGAAACGTTACGTACAAAGTCTGTGCAAAACAGCTCACGAATGGTAAAAAATATCAGACCGCGAAACGGCGCCGTAATCGGTCGAGCAACACCAGCCTGGCGTATGCGATGTCGAACGACCCCAAAGCAGTCTTCGATCCCAAGGCGTTTCTCGCCACTGTCGGCGCGGGCGGAAGCGCCACGAAGTGGAACAAGGGCCAGGTCATTTTCTCTCAGGGCGACCCCGCCGATGCGCTCTTCTATATCCAGAAAGGCAAAGTCAAAGTCACGACGCTCTCCAGGCAAGGCAAGGAGGCGGTGGTGGCCATTCTTGGCGAAGGCAATTTCTTCGGCGAGGGATGTCTGGCCGGGCAGCCGCTGCGCATCTCGACACAGACCGCGATCACCGACTGCTTGTTATCGCGTCTGGACAAGGCGACGGTCGTCCGCCTCTTGCACGACCAGCCCGACTTCGCCGCGATGTTCATGAAGTATTTGCTGGCGCGCAACATTCGCATGGAAGCGGATCTCATAGACCAGCTCTTCAACTCAAGCGAGAAACGGCTCGCGCGCCTCCTTCTGCTTCTCGCGAATTTCGGCCAGGAAGGCAAGCCGCAGCCGATATTGGCGGATATCAATCAGGAAACGCTTGCCGACATGATTGGCGCGACACGATCCCGTGTCAGTTTCTTTTTGAATAAATTTCGGCGGTTGGGCTTCATCGACTATAATGGACACCTTACCGTCCACAGCTCCTTGCTGAGCGTCGTCCTGCACGACGATCCGCGCGCGGCTCTAAGCTCTCAAGGGGACAATTCCGAACAGAGCCAGGAATGAGAGAACTCGTCAGCGAGTATCTGGGACGAGTCTTTCCGGTTCAATAAAACCGGAAGACTCTACGCCGCCGCGGCGGTGACGCGGTTGCGGCCGGCGCTCTTCGAGTCATAGAGCGCCTTGTCGGCGCGGCGCAGCAGCGCGTCGGGATTGGCGTCGTCGGCGCGTTCGGCGATGCCGATCGAGGCGGTGACGGGAATGCGGCGCCCGCCGGCGTCGATCTGGAACATCTCGGACTGCACGGCGGAGCGCACGCGCTCGGCGATCTTGGCGGCGATCAGCAAGGGCGTGTCCGGCATCACGATGACGAATTCCTCGCCGCCGAGCCGGCACACGAGATCCGCGCTGCGCACCACGCGCCGCACCCGCTGCGCCAGGGCCTTCAGCACTTCGTCGCCGGCGTCGTGGCCATAGGTGTCGTTGACCGCCTTGAAGTGGTCCACGTCGAGGATCATCAGCGACAGCGGGCGCCCCATATGGGCGGCGTGATCGAGCGCGCTGGAGAGATGCGTTTCGAGGAAGCGGCGGTTGTTCAGCCCGGTCAGCGCGTCGACGACGGCGAGTTCGAACGCGGCCAGCACATTCTCGCGCAGCGTGTCGGCGTAGCGCTTGCGCCGCAACTGCGTGCGCACGCGCGCCACCAGTTCGTTGCGGTCGATCGGACGCAGAATATAGTCGTTCACGCCGAGATCGAGGCCGCGCAATATGCGTGGACGGTCCTCGGGGTCGGCGATCAGCAGAATCGGCAGCGCCCGCGTGCGCTCCAGCGAGCGCAACTGGCTGCACAGCCGCAGCGCGTCGAAATTGGCGAGGGTGAGCGCGACCACCACGAGGTCGAAATTGCCTTCGGCGGCGCGGAACAGAGCCTCCTGCGGAACGGCTTCGACTTCGACCGTGTGCAGGCCGCGCAGCGCCGCGACGGTCCGCTCCGCGGAGCTCGCGCGGTCCTCGACCAGCAGAATGCGGCCATTGTCGCCCGCGTCGGCGCGAATGAGGTCGGCGGCGTCCTTCAAGCCGAGATTGGCCGATGTCGCGACGCGGGCCCGCAGTTCGTCGAGCATCACTTTCAGCCGCGACAGCGAGCGCACGCGGGCGATCAGCGCGATTTCGTCGACCGGCTTCGTCAAGAAGTCGTCGGCGCCGGCGTCGAGGCCGCGCACGCGGTCGGCCGGCTGGTCGAGCGCCGTCACCATCACGACCGGCAGATGCATCGTCGCGGGGTCGGACTTGAGTCGCCGGCAGACTTCGAATCCGTCCATTCCCGGCATCATGACATCGAGCAGCACGATGTCGCAGCGCCCTTCGCGACACAGTTCGAGCGCCTCGAAGCCGTTGGTGGCGGAGATCACGTCGAAATATTCGGCGGTCAGGCGCGCTTCCAACAGTTTGATGTTGGGAAGCAAATCGTCGACTATCAGCACCCGCGCGGTCATGCGATTCGATCCTCTTACTTATCCACCAGGAAAGCGTTTACCGTTTCGAGAAATTTCGAGACCGAAATCGGCTTCGAGAGATAGGCCTCGCATCCGCCTTGCCGGATTTTTTCCTCGTCGCCCTTCATCGCGAAGGCCGTCACGGCGATCACGGGAATCGACTTCAGTTCCTCGTCGTCCTTGATCCAGCGCGTCACCTCGAGGCCGGAGACCTCGGGCAGTTGAATATCCATCAGGATCAGGTCGGGATGATGCTCGCGCGCGAGCGCGATCGCCTCCACTCCGCTCTTCGTGCGCAGGGTCGCATGGCCGCTCCGCTCCAACAAATCGTTGAAGAGCTTCATGTTCAGCTCGTTATCCTCTACAATGAGGATGGTTTTGGCCATGGCGGGGACTCTTTTCTCTACTCGTAATGACGCAGGCCCTCGTTTTCGCGCGGCGGACCGGTTTCGACGCCCATTCAACGATGGGCATAACTTCTAGCCGAGGAAGATTGATGAAATGAGAATAACCAAGGGGCCGCCGCAAAGGCCCGCGCCCAAGCGCGCGGCCGCGCAAAACCGCGACGAGGCGGAGGCGCTGGCGCTATGCGCCCTCACCTTTCTGGTCGAGGAGGATGATCGAGTTCAACGATTTTTGCAACTGACCGGAGTCGACCCGTCCGCGCTCCCGGGCCTGGCCTCGCGCCCGAGCTTCCTGCTCGCCGTGCTGGACCACCTCGCCGGCGACGAGGAATTATTGCTTTGCCTTCGCCAGGGAACAGCAGGTGAACCCCGAGACAATCGCCCTGGCGCGCCGCGCGCTCGGCGGCGGCGACATGGGGTAGGGGGCTTTTGCGCGAAAGCGGACGCCGGTTTCGCCTTGCGAAAGCACGGGCAAAACCAAGTTCCCGCGAAATCGAGCGCGCTAGCGCTGATCCGTTGGGCCGCGAGCCGAAGGCTGTTCATAAGGCGTTATTCAAGGTAGATTTGCACAAAAAAGGGACGGCGCCTGGCTTTGGTCAACGAGAAATCCCCAAACAAACTCGCCTTTGAGCTTTCTGGCGTCTCGATCGTCGGGCGCGACGGCGCGCAATTACGCCGTCGCGGTTTTGGCCGTGTTGGCCGCGACGGCCGTGAGATTCCTGGCGGGCGGCTTCCTCGCCGAGCAACCCTTCGTTACTTTCTTTCTCGCGACCATGGTCGTGGTTGTGTTCGCGGGTTCTGGTCCCGGCGTGCTCGCTACGCTTTTGTCCGTCATTAGCGCAAAATATTTTTTTCTGGCGCCAATCGGATCATTTGAAATCAACGACTCGAGGAGCCTCGCGAAGACCGCGATCTTTACGGTGATTGGCCTGGCGTTGTGCGTGACGGCGGAACTCATTTCGCGCAGACGCCGCGCCGCGGGCGACGCTGTGTTGACGTCAGTCAAGGCGCAGTTGCGCGGCGAGGCGATGAAAAGCCTCCAGGAGAGCGATGAGCGCTACCGTTTATTGTTCGAAACGAGCCGAGATGGAATCGTCACGGTTGATTTGTCTGGACGCATACTGGACGCCAATCCGGCCTATCAATCCATGCTAGGCCATACGATGGATGAGATGCGGGCGCTAAGGTATCAGGACTTTACTCCGCTTCAATGGCATGACGCGGAAGAGGCGATCGTGCGGGATCGAATTCTCGCGCAAGGGGATTCTGGCGAATACGAAAAGGAATACATCCACAAGGATGGTTCCGTGTTTCCTGTCAGCCTCAGGGCTTGGCCGGTACTGAACGCGGGCGGCAAAGTGATCGCGATGCGGGCCTTCGTGCGTGACATCTCCGATCGTAAGCGAGTGGAGGAGGCGTTACGCGATGCCGATCGCCGTAAGGACGAATTCATCGCGACCTTATCCCACGAGTTGCGCAATCCGCTGGCGCCCATTCGCAACGGCTTGCAAGTGCTGCGCATAACTGGCGGACGGGGGCCGTCCGCCGAGCGCGCGCAAGAGATGATGGAGCGGCAGGTCGAGCATCTCGTGCGGCTCGTCGACGATTTGCTCGAGGTCTCGCGTGTCAGCCACGGCAAGATCGAGCTGAGAAAGGAGCGGCTTGACCTCGCGGTTGTCGTCAATCGCGCGGTGGACCTCAACCGGGAACTGATCGACGCGGCCGGGGTTCTGCTTCGCGTCGTTCCACCAGACGCGCCGGTGCTGGTCGACGCGGATCCAGTACGGCTCGCGCAAATCTTCGGCAATCTGCTGAACAACGCCGTGAACCACACGGATCGCGGCGGACATATCGAGGTGGCGGTGCGGCGCGTGGCGGACGAAGCGATCGTGAGCGTCGCCGACACTGGCGTCGGCATCCCGAAAAAGATGCTGCCACACGTGTTCGATCTATTCGTGCAGGGGGACCGAACGTTGGACCGAACGCCGGGCCGCGATATGGGAGGTCTCGGCATAGGGCTCTCGCTCGTGCGAAGCCTCGTGGAGCTGCATGGCGGCGAGGTCGAGGCGCACAGCGAGGGCGAATCCCGCGGCAGTCGCTTTGTCGTGCGTTTGCCTTTGACCACGAACCTCGAGGCAAACGCTCCGCCGCCGCGATCCGGGCCATGCGCCGCGGCCTCGTCGCGGCGGGTGCTGATCGTCGACGATACGCCTGAGGTCGCCGACAGCTTTGCAATTTTGCTCGAGACCTTGGGCGTACAGGTTCGGGTCGCCTATAGCGGCGCTCAGGGTCTCGCGGCATCCTCCGAGTTCGAACCGGAGCTGGTCTTCCTCGACATTGGCATGCCAGGAATGGACGGGTTCGAAACGGCGCGGCGTATGCGCGATCAGCCAGCCGGACGAAAGGCGGTGCTTGTCGCCTTGACCGGTTGGGGTGAAGACGAAATGCGCAGGCGCGTCAAAGAAGCGGGATTCAACCGGCATTTGACAAAGCCAGCGAGCATGGACGACCTCGAAGCGCTGCTCTACGCCGCGCCCACGTGACCCCCCGCTCTAGGGCGCTGTCGCTTGACCGCGGGCGAGCTTTGGAGGCGCCCTGGCGCGGGCCCAAGTTGGCGATCTTTTACGGATTAATTGGCATGGCGCGATGCCATTGTTTGATCGCGCCCTATTATATCTGTCGTGGACTTAGAACGCGACAGGCCAAAAAATGCCAGATAACTCAACAGTTTGTATTGTTGACGATGATCGAGCGGTTCTCGCCGCGTTGAGTTTTTTGTTGACGGCGGAGGGTTACGCGGTTCGCGCGCATGAATGCGCTCGAACATTCCTCGATATGATCGAACAAGACGACTGCGGTTGCCTGGTGACGGACATGCGCATGCCGGGAATGAGCGGACTCGATTTGTTGGCGAAAATGAAAGAGCGCCGCGTCTCCATGCCGGTCATCGTCATCACCGCGCATGGCGATGTTCCACTGGCGATCGCCGCGATGAAACAGGGAGCGATCCATTTCTTTGAGAAGCCGTTCGACGGCGACGCTCTGCTCGACTCCATTCGCGCGGCGTTGGCGCGGGGAGAAAGTGAACCCGCGCCTGACGCGGAAACACAAATGATCAAAGAGAGATTCGCGACCTTGACCAAGAGGGAAAAGGACGTGCTGGCGGGTTTGCTCAACGGGCAGCCAAACAAAACCATCGCCTATGAACTTGGCATTAGCGCGAGAACCATTGAAGTCCACCGCGCCAATATGATGAAAAAGACGCAAGCGACCAGCTTGGCGGAACTCGTGAGAATGGCGCTGGTCGCCTTGTAAAAAATTGCATGATTTAGCGCTTAAAATCCAATTCACGGGGAAGAGCCACGTCGTTTCGGTTCAATCTCGCCCGGCCGCTCGGTTCTCGCCCGGCCGCATGGCGACGCGGCCGAGGGCCGCGCGGCTCTCCCGGGGTCGACCGACAGTTGCAACCGCGCGGAAAAGGCCATCAAAGCCGCTCCTTCGGATCGCGCGCGCTGGCTAAAGGCCGGCGACACGCTACCATAACGCTAAATCCTTCTCCGGGGCTGATACGCAAGGAGACCGCCATGACCGAACGTGCTCGCCATTCCAACGCATCTCGACAGCAAGAGCGCAGCGTCGCCGACTATATCGTTCATCGACTTGCGAGGGAGGGCGTGGATCATTGCTTTGGGGTCGCCGGGGACTATGCGTTTCCGCTGTGCGACGCTGTTGATCGCAGCCCGGACGTCAAATGGATCGGGTGCGCGAACGAGCTGAACGCGTCTTACGCCGCCGACGGCTATGCCCGCATTCGCGGCGCCGCGATGCTGGTGACGACCTATGGCGTGGGCGAACTGTCGGCGATTAACGGCGTGATGGGCGCCAAGGCCGAGCGATCTCTCGTCTTCCATCTCGTCGGGATGCCGTCCTATCAAAATCAGCGGCTGCATAAGATCGCGCATCATACCCTGGGCGACGGAGTTTTCGGCAATTTCGTCAACATATCGGCTCAGGCCGCCTGTTGCCACGCGATCATGACGCCGGAAAACTGCATGATCGAAATGGAGCGCCTGATCGCCGAGGCGAGACGCGACAACCAGCCCGCCTATATTGTCGTGCCTTCCGATTTCGCGTTGACCCCGGTCGTCTGGAACGATGTCAAGCCCGTCAAGCTCGCGTCGGACGCCGCGTCGCTTAGGCAAGCGATCGCGGCGATCGAACGACGGGTGGAAAACGCCAAGTCGATCGTCGCCTTGCCCGCCTATACGCTGGCGCGCTTGGGATTGGAGAAGGAGGCGCGAAAGCTGATCGAGGCGCTTGGCTGCCCCTTCGCCACCACCGCGATGGAAAAGGGATTTATTGGCGAAAATCACCCTCAATTCGCCGGCATGTACGCCGGGGCGGTTTCAAACGAGCAGACTCGCGAGATTGTCGAGGGCGCCGAGCTGGTTCTCGATCTTGGCGGCGTCAATCTGAACGACATCTCAACCGCCGCTTACTCCGCCCGGCTTGACCCGAACCGATTTGTCTCGCTCGGTCTAAACGATGCGCGGGTCGGTCAGCAGGTGTTCGGCTCGGTGCGCCTGGCCGATATGCTCGCGGCGCTGGCGAAACTCAAGCCGAAAGCGGCGCCGTATCGCCGTGGGCCCATTCCGGCGGCCCGCGCGGATGGCAAGCCGTCCGACCCGGTCTCGATGGCTGCTCTCTATCCGCGCTACGCCGCTTTTCTGCGCGCTGGCGACACGGTCGTTTTGGAGACCGGAAGCTCCACTTTGGGCATGACGCCCATGCCGCTTCCCGAAGACGTGCGGGTCGAGTCCCAGGTCTTGTGGGGATCGATCGGCTGGGCCACGGCCGCCGCTCTCGGGATCGCGCTTGCCGACCCGAGCCGCCGAACGGTTTTGATCACGGGAGAAGGGTCGCACCAACTCACCGCCAACGAGATCGGCGGCATGGGCCAATTCGGGGCCAAAGTGACGATGTTCGTGCTGAACAACGACGGCTATATGGTCGAGCGGGCGCTGGAACAAAGCCCGGACTGGTCTTACAACGACCTGGCGCGGTGGAACTACGCGGACCTTCCGCGCGCGATGGGTTGCGCCGACTGGTTCACGGCGCATGTCGAAACCTTGGGCGAACTCGACGCCGCCATGAAGAAGGCGCGTTCGTCGACATCGGGCGCTTATATCGAGATCGTCGGCGGTCGAATGGACCTGCCGCCCGCGCTCGCCTTCGCGCATAATCGCCTTGGCGAGATGTACGGCGAAAATCCTTCGATGACGCACTGATCGATGTAACTGGCGAGGGCCTCGCGCCCTCGCCAAATATGGCCGCGCCTTGCGGGAAGGCGGTCCGGTTCGGTCCAAACCGGAACGATTGGAGCGACGCGAGCCCTCAGTTCTCGCCCGGCCGCATGGCGACGCGGCCGAGGGCGGTGGCGCTCATTGTCTCGGCGCGTCCAAGGCACACGAAGCGCAGCGTGTTGCCGTCGCCGGTGGCGAAGCGCGCGGTCCGTCCGGGGTCGACCGACAGTTGCAACTGCGCGGCCGGGGCTCCGGAGTCGTCGCCCACCGTGTCGGCGATCATCACCGTGAGCTTGCAAACGCCGTCGGCGTTGACGAAATAGCTCACGACATGCTTCGCGCCGGCGTCGAGGCTGGCGGCCATGCGCGGCTTCATCGTCAGGGCCGACCAGTCGGCGGCCGGCGCGTTCGTTGTCGCCCAGAGGCACAGCGCTCCCGCGAGCGTGGCCGCGACGAAAGTCGATGCCGATTTCATGTTGAGTCCTTTCATCGTCGTCATGCCGGCGGACGCGGAACAGGCCGTCAAGGCCGCTCCATTGAAACGCGCTGGATGCGCGATCCGGCGTCCGACCGCATGGGCTGCGATATTGCAATGCAGCAGTTAATATTGCGTTGCAGCATGCCTTTTGTCAAGAGCGGGAGGCGTAATGCAGCCTTCACTCCTCCACCGGAGCGGCCGCGACGCTCTTGATGCTGGTCGCCGTCATCGCCGTTGCGCCGGATTTGCAGGCGAATTGCAGAGTATTGCCGTCGTCGGCGTCGAAGCGGGCGCTGCGTCCGGGGTCCACGATCAGCAGCAGGCGGGACGCCGGGGCGTTCGGCCTCTCCGCGTCGCCGACCATCAGCGTGAGCTTGCACAGGCCGTTCGCGTTGACGAAAAAGCCCACGATGTGATTCGAGGCCGCGTCGAAGCTGGCCGCCATTAGCGGCTTCATCGTCAACACCGACCAGGATTCGGCCGCCGTCACCTCAGCGCTCGCCGCGAAAGACAGCGCTCCGCCGAGCGCCGCCGCGAGAATTGCCTTGCGTGATTTCATGATCGATTCCTTTCATCGCCGTGCGATGGAGCGGCCAAGGCGCTCTCGGAACGACCGCGCTAGCATCCGCCTTCATTGAAGGGCGAGTCGCGTGGCGGCTCGCAATTCGTCGAGGATGAAGTGGATACTCAAGAACCTAGAATCCGGAATCCGTGATTGTCGGATTCTAGTGTGATGTCGTCATCGTCGCGAAGCGCGTCTCGGCCATCCCATGCCGAGCAGTATCGCACTGCAATATGGCGATGTTGCGACGCACAAGGCGCGAGCGGGACGCGAAACGCGAGCCAGACGCGTCGCTTCGCCTTCGACCCAACCGCTTGGGCGTCTATTCGGCGTCCGCGTCATCCTTGCCGCTCAAATTCTGGCGTAACGCCAAGATGACCCGGTGCGCTGTTTCTATGTCCTTGACCGGCAGGCCCTCCGAAATTCTATCGCTCCAGGGCGCTTGCAAGCGCATCGCCGCGTCGAAGGTCTGCCTTCCCTTTTTTGTCAGGACGACGAGCTGCGCCTTTCGATGATGCGGGTTGGTTTCAAACGCAACGAGCCCTTCCTTGGCCAGATCATTGATGATCCGCTGCACGTTTTGCCGATGCGCGCCGAGGTTTCGCGCGAGCCACGCGACTGGCTGCGGATAATCGGCGGCGACGATCGCGCCGAGAATTTGCCAGCGCGCGCTCGTCAATCCGAGCGGCGCGACCAGCCGATCCCCCGCGGACAAAAGCTGGTTGTTCAGCCTGAACAGGTCGAGGACGAAGAGGGTCACGGCGTCGCCGCCGGGCGTTCGTTTGAGCTGGGCCATTTTACACCTGATAATATTGACATCGTGGTGTCAATAACGATATAGCACCATAATGCCATATCGGCATCATCAACTCAAACTGAACGGAGCAAGTCATGTCGCTGCTGCGCCCCCTCGACCCGAACTTCCCGATCGAGCGTCAGCTTGGGATTGAAGCCGGACCCGTTGTTCTCGTGAACGTTTTCACGCTCGATAAGGCGGACGAGCCGAGCTTCCTCGAAGTTTGGCGGGACGACGCGGCGTTCATGAAGCGTCAGCCGGGCTTCATCTCGACCCAGCTACACCGCGCGCTCGGCGATAGTCCGACCTATCTGAACTACGCCGTCTGGGAGTTGACCGCGGCTTTCCGGGCGGCGTTCTCGCATCCGGATTTCCAGGCGAAACTCTCGGCTTACCCGTCCTCCGCCGTCGCTTCCCCGCATCTTTTCCAGAAGGTCGCGGCGCCGAACATCTGCGTCGCTTGATCGCCAAGGGAGGACGGCGGCAATGACCAATAGAGCCCGTCATTGCATCTGCTATCGGCCGGAAACCATTTGCGGCGCGGTTCGTTTAAGAGAACATTACAGTTCTGAAGGCGATTCCATGCCCCACCTCGCTTACCCCAACGAAAGCGCCGCCTATCGCGATGCGCGAAACAAACTCCTCGACGCTGAGATTGCGCTGCGCGCGCAAATCGAGGCCGTCGCCGCGCGGCGCCGCGCGCTGCCGCCGGGCGGCGAAGCGCCTCAGGATTACGTTTTCGAGCGCATCGCCGCGAACGCCATGCCGGAACAGGTCCGCATGTCAGAGCTTTTCGGAAAACACGACACGCTGATCCTCTATAGCTTTATGTATGGGCCTGAGCGCGAAGCACCCTGTCCTGGCTGCACCCATCTCCTCGACGGGCTGGACGGCGCGGCCCGGCACATTTCCCAGCGCGCATCGCTCTACATCGTGGCCAAGTCTCCTATCGCGCGACTCGCCGCTTGGGCGCACTTGCGCGGGTGGGACCACCTGCAATTCCTCTCGACCGCCGGCAACGCTTATGACGCCGACTACTTTGGCGATACGTCAAACTTCTCGGCCGAGATGCGCCAGCAGCACGGCGTGCCCGATAATGAGAACTGGGACGAGACGATCTATAACGTGTTTCGTCGGGAAGGCGACACGATCCGCCATTTCTGGGGCAGCGAGATGAGCTTCTCGAAATCGCCGCCTGGCCAGCACCATCGTTCGGGCGATTTCGCCAACCCGCTTTGGGGCTTGCTCGACATCACGCCGGAGGGCCGCGGGGACTTCTTCCCGAAGCTTTCATATCCATGACTCCGCGGCGCGCTTTCGCGGACGCTGCGTTGAGCGAGCCCGTCGGAGCGTGAATCAAGAATTTCGAAGTTTTCGCGGCTCGGCGAGCGGCTGGGCAAGCAGGTTTTGGTTCCAGCGCAAGGCGCCTCGCCCGGGACCAAGGTCGCTTCGGGAGCTGGCGTTCAACCGGCGATGATTCGGCAGGTCGCGGCGGCGTGGATTCTAACGCTTCCAGCCACGATCGCGCTCGCGGGCGGCCTTTTCTACTTGCTTTCGTAAGGTCTCTCGCGACGCGATTTGTCGAACTCGACCGTCACTCGTCCGGGAATTTGCTGTGCATCGTCTCGATCAGGGTCTCGAACACCAGCAGCCGGCTGAGCTGACGGCTTTCCTCGTCGAGCACTTTGTGCTGGATGTCGAGCCGCTTGCCGATTTCCAGCAACATGCCGATGATCTTGGTCGTCTCGCGTTCGGTCATCAAATTGATTTGGAGGTCGAGATGCGCGCGTCGGTCCGCGATTTTGCTCATGCGGTTTTGCTTCATCAGCACGAAGGCGGCCACGAGCACGGCCTCGCACGTTAGGATCAGGCTCAGGATGGGAAAGGGAAAAGAATCGAACGGGCGGAGCGGCGGCGCGAGGCCGGCATTGATCGCCACCCAGAGGACGACGCCAAGCACTTGAGCGACAACGAAACTCAATGTGCCGATAAAGCCGCCGACCCATTCGAAGACGACCTCGCTCAAGGACCGCGACCGGTGCACGGCCTGTTCCGCCTCGATAATGGCGTCGATATTTTCGTGAATGTACGAGGGAATCGGGTTTTCCTGCTGCTCCGGCATCGGGAATTCCTATGCGGTCTCGCCCTCCCGGCCATGAGATGGCGTCGCGGCGCGGCGAATGAAGAGCGCCCGACGGAAAAAGCCGATTCGCGCCGATTTTGGCGTTCGCCTATGTCGTTTCGCGGCGATGAGCGTCCGGTTGATCTCGCCAGTCATCGCCGCGGCGCCTCGCGTCACGCCGCATGGGCGAAGGGCGCGATTCAACGGAATGGGATTTGTGCCGAGAGGTCAGTAACGAACCCTGTTCGGTATCTTTCTGAAATCCTGCCAGACCTTTTGCGCGTCATCCTGCATGATTTGCTCACACGCCGTCAGGAACGATGGCGTTCGCGTTGCGATTATGCGTGCCGTCGCCGACGCGACGATCAAGAAAGCAAATATTCCCTGCTGAAACATTAATTTGTTTTCACGCACATCGCCTGCACGTCGGCGTCCGTTACTGGTCCAGACCAAGCGCAAGACCATTTATTACTTGAAGAATCGTGCCAGAACATTTGCAACGTGGCGCCGGCGCCCGCTCGACCGCCGCAAGTGCCAGAGATCACGGTCGTTCCGCTCGGACAAAACGCGTCCCATACCGTGACTATTCGTGTTGGCCCGAGGCGCGGTCGCTTTCGGCCCGAACGCATAATGATCCGCGAGCGCGGGGCTCGTGATCGCAACCAACATCACGGCTGCCAATACCTTCATCTCAGCCTCCTCACCTTGCCGCGTCAACTAAAGCCCATGCTTTCTTCTTTTCAGGGCCAAGAAATCAAATAGAGCCGGGGTCGCGAGTTTGAAGAGTTTTTCAAGCTAATTTTCCCGCCCATTCAAGGCGAAAGCGGCGTTGGCGCGCGGCCGGTTTCACGCAATCGAGGCTACTGGCGTCGGGCGCGCGACGCGCTAGATTTGCGCCATATGCTTGCTACGAAGGATTGCCAGGGAGGCGCGCCATGAAATTTCTCGCGGGTTTTATCGCGGCGTTCGTCGTTAGCGCGTTCGCCGCGTTTCTGGTGATCATCAGCGGCGCCTATGATGTCGCCGCGACCGCGCCTCAAACGGAACTGGAGCGCCTCATCTTTAGTTCGGCCATGCGTCACTCAGTGCGGGCGCGCGCCGGGAAGGAGACGCGGGAAGTTTGGAGCGAAGACCAAGTGAGAAGCGGCTTCGAGGAATATGACAGCATGTGCATCATCTGCCACGCGGCGCCGGGCAAGGAGCATACCGACATCAGAAAAGGCCTCCAACCGGAACCGCCTAACCTCGCCGAGGCCGCCAAGCAATGGAGCGCGCCGGAACTGTTCTGGATCATCAAGAATGGCGTCAAAATGACGGGAATGCCAGCGTTTGGACGAACGCATTCGGACGAGAAAATCTGGAACATCGTGGGTTTCGTTCGGCGCTTGCCCCAAACCTCGGCCGAGGAATTCAAGGCGATGGAGGAGCGTTCCGGAAAATCCTCCGAGCACGAGCACGACCATCAATAGGCTGGCGCGCGAGGCGCGTTCCGGGCGAAAATCAACATTTCCGCGACGAGCATCGCGGTCATTCATATCAATGGGTTAACTTGTGCAAAAGTTACGTGCGAAATTCCCGCTGGTTTCCGCTCCCGGCGCAAAGCTTAAAATTTCAAATTGGCCCACCGCCACCGCCGGTCGCGGCTTCACTCGCTCGCGGCGGGCTTCGGCGTCTTGCCAGTCGAAGGTGACGACCTTGCCGTTTTCGACGGCGAGCGCGAGGCGGCCGCGTTTCAGCTCGATCGCCTTGTCGCCGAAAATCAAGCGCCGCCAGCCGCGCAGCGCGGCGACATCAGCCTCGTCGTCGGCGGCGATCGCCTCGAGGTCGTCGACGGTGGCGATCATCTTGGCGGCGACGCCGGTCTCCTCGGCGACCTGCCGCAGCAAAACCTTGAGCAGTTCGACGGTCGCGCCGTTGTTGTTGCGCCGGTCGCGCTCGACGGCGGGCAGGGTGGCCGGATCGCGCGCGAGGCCGCGCTCGATCGCGGATACAATGTCCGCTCCCGCGCGCGAGCGCTCCATTCCGCGCGGAAATGCGCGCAGATTGGCCAGCGCGTCCGGGCTGCGCGGGGCGGCCTGGGCGACTTCGAGCAGCACGTCGTCCTTGAGCACGCGCGAGCGCGGCACGTCGCGGCTCTGCGCCTCGGTCTCGCGCCAGGCCGCGAGCTCCATCAAAACCGCGAGATCGCGCGGCTTGCGGGCGCGGTGGCGCAGACGCTCCCAGGCGTCGTCGGGATGCTGTTCGTAGGTCGCGGGAGAGGTCAGGGTCTGCATCTCGTCGACCAGCCATTCGATCCGCCTCGAGCGCTCCAGCCGGGCCTGCAAATGCACATAGATATCACGCAGATAGGTGACATCGGCGATGGCGTAGCTGATCTGCGCCTCCGACAAAGGGCGGCGCGACCAGTCGGTGAAGCGGGAGGATTTGTCCAGATTGACCCGGGTGATTCCCCTGACGAGCTCGACATAGGAAACCTGCTCGCCATAGCCGCAGACCATCGCCGCGACCTGCGTGTCGAACAAGGGCTTGGGAATGAGGCGCGCGAGGCGCCAGACGATCTCCACGTCCTGCCGCGCGGCGTGGAACACCTTGACCACGGCTTCATTGGCCATCAGATCGAGAAAGGGCGTTAAATCAAGCCCTTCCGCGAGCGTGTCGATGGCCTTGGCCTCGTCCGGCGACGCCAGCTGGATCACGCAGACCTTGGGCCAGAAGGTGGTCTCCCGCAGGAACTCCGTGTCGACGGTCACAAAGGGGTGCTTTGCGAGTCGTTCGCAAACGGCGGCGAGTTCGTCGGTGGTGGTTACGAGTTTCATTGGAGTTATTCTAAAACATTTTCGCGACGCTCTAAAGTCCCTTGACGCGCCAGGCCGCGAGAATCCCCCGATTTCGCGCGCCAAAGCAGCATTTAAGCGGGCTCCACCAGGACCGCCGTCCCGTAGGCCAGCACTTCCGTGATGCCCGGCATGATTTCCGTGGCGTCGTAGCGCATGGCGAGGACCGCGTTGGCGCCGCCCTCGGCCGCGTGCTGGCACATATGGTCGAACGCCTCCTGCCGCGAGACCTCGGCCAAATGGGCGTAAACCGAAAGCCGGCCGCCGAAGATCGACTGTATCCCGCCGAAAAAATTGCCGACGACCGAGCGCGACCGCACGGTGATCCCGCGCACCAGCCCAAGGTGCTGGACGACCCGGTAGCCCGCGATTTCATTGGTGGTCGAAACGATCATCGCAAATGCCCCGCGGCTGGCGTGATAGCGACGCCGAAATCGGCGGCGCGGGTGGATTAGAGCGCGAGCGTAAGCGAGGGCGCAACTGGATTCGCGGCGAGAGCGCTTTTTTCGCAATTTGCGTCAGGATGGCCGAAAGCGATCTCTGGCAAGTAATGCCAAGGCCAACCGACCACAACCAGTGAGAGTCCCGTCATTGCGAGGAGGCGAAGCCGACGCGGCAATCCAGGGGCCGCCCGCGACTCCTGGATTGCTTCGCTCCGCTCGCAATGACGGAAGCCGATTCCCCAGATTTACGGTGCTTGGTATTAGCCGCCAATGATTTCCGGCCCGCCGCCCCCCGTCACTTATCGCACTTTTGCACCGGCAGCAGCTTGAGTTCGGTCATCTCGCCCGAGAGCACGAAGTCGCCGTAATCCAGTTTCAGCGCGCGCGAAATGCCGTTCTCAAAGAGGTCGAACGAGAGAACGTAGTCCGGCTGCTCGTCTTTCTTGTCCGCCTGGAAATAGGAAATCGTCACGGGCCAGCGGCGCATGTTCTTGAGCGCGTCGATTTGCGCCGGCTTCTCTTTCGCCTCCGTCGCGATCGGCTTGCCGATGATCGAGGTTGTCTCGAAGATCTTCGAGCCGTCGCCGGAGCCGTCGTAGACGCGGGCCACCAGAATGGTTTCCTGCGCGCGCGCGGCGGCGAGAATATGCCGGATATGCTCGGTCGGGAACAGCACGGGCCCGGAAAGATCGAGCCGCTCGCGCTTGGGCTTCGTCATCTCGACCGAGAATTGCTGATTTTGGGTCTTGCGGGCGTCGCCGTCGATATTGTCGACGCCGCCGTCGACCCTGGTGGTGATCTGGAAACGGTAGTCGTGGCCGTCGCCGGCCTCGAAGGTCGCCGAGCGCATGTCCGAGACGCGGGCGCTCCCTTCCTCCGGCCGCAACTCGGTGATCTGGCGGAAGTTTTGCACATAGCCTTCGCAGGCGGAGCCGGTGAAATCGAAGGCGATGCGTCCGTGCGCCTCGGCGGGCGCCTTGGTTCCGGAGGCGTCGAGCAGCTTCAATTCATAGACGGCCCGGTGCGGCGCCAGGGCGGGCGCGGGTTCGGCGCGCGCGGCGCTCCAGGCGAGCGGGGAGGCCGCGAGGGAAAATGCCGCGAGAACGAAAGCCGCGCAAGCCGAACGGCGGGGCAGTGCGATCAATTTGGGGAACTCCTCGATTTCGCCGCGGCTGGCCGCCGTCGCGGCCTTTCGTCTTGGCGGCCTTTCGCTTGGGATGAACGCGCGCCGTTGCGTCGCGGCGCGGATGAATCTAGGGTCTCGCGGCCATGGGCGCAAATCAAATGTATGGGAAGGCGATTTAACCATGACCGACGCTTGGCCAGATTCGCCGCTCGCGCGGCTTAAGTCTCTTGGTCTCGAGCTGCCGGCCGCGGCGGCGCCGGTGGCCAATTACGTTGGTTTTTCGCGCGTCGGTAATGTATTGTTCGTCTCCGGCCAATTGCCGGTTTCCGGCGGCGTGGTCGATCCCGCCCATAAGGGCAAGCTCGGCCACGGCGTCTCGCTGGTGGGGGGCCAAGCGGCGGCGCGTCTCGCCGCGCTGAATGTGCTGGCCCAGGCGCACGCCGCGGTTGGCGATCTCTCCCGGGTGCGGGCGGTGCGGCTCGGCGGCTATGTCAATTGCGCGCCGGATTTCGATCAACTGCCGCAGGTGGTCAATGGCGCGTCCGATCTCGTCGCCATGGTCCTCGAGCCGAACGGCGGACACGCGCGTTTCGCGGTCGGCGTGGCGCAGTTGCCGCTGGACGCCGCCGTCGAGGTCGAGGGGATTTTCGAGATTTTGGAGTAGCGTCTTCTTGATTGGGGATCCGAGGCGCGAGTCTGATGGCTCGCGGTCCAAGGCGCACGTAACCACTGGCGGGGCATCATGGCGGACGATTTCAGCTGGCTCATCGAGAGGCCCATCGCCCATCGCGGCCTGCATGACGCGGCGAACGGAATCGTCGAAAATTCCCTCGCCGCGGCGCGGGCGGCGGTCGCGGGAAATTATGCCATCGAATGCGACGTGCAGCTCAGCGCCGACGGCGAGGCGGTGGTGTTCCACGACTATGCGTTGGAGCGCCTGACGGGCGCGCGCGGGCGGCTCGACGCGAGGCCGCTCGCCGAACTCGCGCGGCTCACGCTGCGCGGCTCGGGCGAAACCTTGCCCACCTTCTCGCAACTGCTCGAAACGGTCGCGGGGCGCGCGCCGCTGGTGGTCGAACTGAAAAGCCGCTTCGACGGCGACATGTCGCTGGCGCGCCGCGTCGCCGCGCTTGTCGCGGGCTACGACGGCCCGGTGGCGCTGAAGAGCTTCGATCCCGATCCGATCGCCTTCTTGCGCGCGGAGCGGCGCGGCGCTGGGCGTCGGCCATGTTCCGCTTGGGATGGTCGCGCAGGCGCGTTACGACGCCGACGAATGGCCGCACGTTCCCGAAGCGCGCCGCGCCGAACTCGCGCAGTGGCTGCATTTTTCGCGCATGCGGCCGGATTTCCTGTCCTTCAACGTCGAGGACACGCCGCACGCCGTCCCCGTGCTGTTTCGCGAGGGGCTGAAGCTGCCGGTGACGGTCTGGACCGTGCGCTGCCCGGCGCGGGCGCAAGCCGCCGCGCGATGGGCGGATCAAATTGTTTTCGAGGGCTTCGCGCCTTGACCGCGCGCGTTCGGGCAAGTCGTTTTGTCATGTTAGCGTCATGAAGCCGTTAATCGCGTCGGATTGTATGGCCGCACCCTAAACAAGGAGTGCTCCATGTCATCCGTCACCTCCGGCTCCGATCTTAGCGTCGGCCCCGGTTCGCAACATTCGAAGCCGACGCTCGATCAGCCGACCACCGTCAAAACCGTGCTGACATACCTCGGGGTCATCGCGCTGGGTCTTGGCTTCGTGGCCTGGAGCATCTTCCGCGATCTCGAGGAGACCGGCGCGCCGATCGTCACCTATCTGCCTTTCGTGCTGCTCGGCGTCGCCATGCTGATCGCGCTCGGCTTCGAATTCGTGAACGGATTTCATGACACCGCCAACGCGGTCGCGACGGTGATCTACACCCATTCGCTGCCGGCCAATATCGCGGTGGTGTGGTCCGGCATGTTCAACTTCCTCGGCGTGCTGTTTTCGACCGGCGCGGTGGCTTTCAGCATCGTCTCGCTGCTGCCGGTCGAACTGATCCTGCAGGTCGGTTCGGGCGCGGGTTTCGCGATGGTCTTCGCCTTGCTGCTCGCGGCGATCCTCTGGAACCTCAGCACCTGGTGGCTTGGTCTGCCGGCTTCGAGCTCGCATACGATGATCGGTTCGATCATCGGCGTCGGCGTCGTCAACGCGCTGATGCATGGCCGCGACGGCACCTCCGGCGTCGACTGGCACAAGGCGGTCGAGATCGGCTATTCGCTGCTGCTGTCGCCGCTGGTCGGCTTCGTCTGCGCGGCGCTGCTGCTGCTGCTGCTGAAGTTCGTCGTGCGCACGCCCGCGCTTTACGCCGAGCCGAAGGGCCAGACCCCGCCGCCGTGGTGGGTGCGCGGACTGCTGATCCTGACCTGCACCGGCGTCTCCTTCGCGCATGGCTCGAACGACGGTCAAAAGGGCATGGGCCTCATCATGCTGATCCTGATCGGCACGGTGCCCACCTCCTACGCGCTCAACCGCGCCCTGCCGGCCAGCCATATCGCGGAGTTCACCAAGGCTTCCACCGCGGCCTCGAAGGTGGTCGAAGCCAAGGGCGCCGGCTATTCGGTGCTTGGCGATCCGCGTCCGGCGGTCACCAGCTATATCTCGCGGCACGAACTCACCGAGGGAACCTATCCCTCGCTCGCCGTGCTGATCCGCGACATCGCCCACCAGGTCGAAGGTTACGGCTCGATCGCCAAGATCCCCTTCGCGGCGGTGAGCAATACGCGTAACGACATCTACCTCGCCTCGGAGGCGCTGCGCTTCCTCGCCAAGGACGAGGCCGCCGAACTCAGCGACCCCGACAAGAAGACGCTGGCGGCGTATAAAACGCAGATCGACGCGGCGACGAAATTCATCCCGATCTGGGTGAAGATCGCGGTCGCGCTGGCGCTCGGCCTCGGCACGATGATCGGCTGGAAGCGCATCGTCGTCACCGTCGGCGAGAAGATCGGCAAGCAGCATCTGACCTATGGCCAGGGCGCCGCGGCGGAACTGGTCGCGATGGTCACCATCGGCGCCGCCGACAGCTTCGGCCTGCCGGTGTCGACGACCCATGTGCTCTCGTCCGGCGTCGCCGGGACGATGGCCGCGAATGGATCGGGCGTGCAGATGGCGACGATCCGCAACATGCTGATGGCCTGGGTGCTGACGCTCCCCTGCGCCATTCTGATCTCCGGCTCGCTCTACTTCCTGTTCAGCAAGGTGATGTGAGCGACGCCGGCGCGGGATTTCCAGCGGAAATTTGGTGCGGATGGAACTTCAAACGCGAAGTTGCGTAACGCGAAGCGGCGCCGGACCCCAAGGGGTTCGGCGCTTTTTTTGTCCGGGAGTAGGCGGCTTTCACCCTCCCCTTGAGGGGGAGGGTCGAACGTGCGAAGCAGTTCGGGGTGGGGTGACGCCCGAATCTCGGGCCTTTGCCCACCCCACCCCGCGCCTTCGGCGCGACCCTCCCCCTCAAGGGGAGGGTGAAAGCCGCCTCTTCCCTCTATCCAACGCGCCCCGCGCGGAATTATACCGGGCGCTTCGAGGGTTTCGGCCCGCGCCAAAAACGGAAGACATCGAACCATGTCCGACCATTCCACGCCCCACTATCATAATCAGCCCGGCGCCAAGCAGGTGCGCGTCGGCGCCAAGAAGTTCATGTGCGTCGGGGCGCTGCCGCCGTTCGATCATCCGCATGTGTTCATCGACATGGGCGCCGCCAACGAGACGATCTGCCCCTATTGCTCGACGCTTTACGTCTATGACGCCGCGCTGCATGGCGGGGCCGATCCGGCCGAATGCGTCTATCAGGTCGCCTCCGCTGCCTGAGTCGCGCGACAGCGCAAGCCCGCCGGTCGTCGTCGCCGGCGCCGGAATTGGCGGGCTGACCGCCGCGCTCAGCCTCGCGCGCGCCGGCCATCGCGTCGCGGTGCTGGAGCGCGCTGGAGTCATCGAGGAGGTCGGCGCCGGGCTGCAAATCGCCCCCAACGCCGGGCGAATCCTTCAGGGGCTCGGCCTTGGCGAGGCGCTGGGCGCGGCGGCGCTTCTGCCCGAGGCGATCAACATTCGTCGCGCCAGGGACGGCGCGATCCTCTCGCGACTCGAACTCGCCGGCGCCAGCGAGCGCTGGGGCGCGCCGTTCCGGCTGTTCCATCGCGCCGATTTGCAGCAGCTTCTGCTCGCCGCCGCGCGCCAGAACGACGCGATCTCGATTCGCACGGGCGCTCGCGTCGGCGATTTCGAGGAGGGCGACGGCGCGGTCTTTTTGCGCGTCCACACCGAGAAAGGCCCGGAGGATTTCGAGGCGCTGGCGCTGGTCGGGGCCGATGGCGTGCGCTCCTCGGTGCGCTCCTTTCTCAACCGCGGCGCGAAGGACGCGCCGGCCTATACCGGCCACACGGCGTGGCGGACGATCCTTCCCGCAGACGCCGTTCCCGCGAACCTGCGGGGGCGCGAGACGCATTTTTGGCTCTCCGCCGGCGCCCATGTCGTGCATTATCCGCTGCGCGACGCCTCGATCATCAACGCCGTGGTCATCGTCGAGGACGGCCTTTCGCGCGCCTGGGACAAGGGGCCACAGACGCTGGACGGCGCGGATTTGCTGCGCGAAGCCGGCCTTGCCGCCAGCGACGCGGAACTGCGGGCGCTGATTCTGGCTGGCGACTCCTGGCGGCGCTGGCCGCTTTATGGCCGCCCGGCGCTCGCCCATTGGAGCCAGGGCGCCGTGACGCTGCTCGGCGACGCCGCGCATCCGATGCTGCCTTTTCTGGCGCAGGGCGCGGCGATGGCGATCGAGGACGCCGAGGCGCTGGGCCGCGCCTTCACGCCGGGCGTCGCGCCGGCCGAGGCTTTCAAGGCCTACGAGCAGGCGCGCATCGCCCGCGCGACAAAAGTGCAGCGGGCCTCGCGCCGGCAGGGCGATCATTATCACGCGAGCGGACTGCACGCGGCGGCGCGCGACCTCGCGATCTCGGCGCTCGGCGGGCAAAGGATGCTGGCCCGCAACGGCTGGCTGTATCGCTAGCGGTCGAAATCCAGCGCTTGGTTCCCGCGACATGGAACGGCGCAAGCGGTCGCCGTGAAATTTGGTCTATCCGAGCCTGACGTGAAGCCGTGTCCGAGCCAAAATCGTTGTCGAAGTCCCCGACTTTGAAATCGGTGACGGCGAACAGGTTATGCGGCCGTTGCCGCGGCGGCAGGAAATGTGTGCGACGTCGGTCGCGCCATGATCGCCCACGGCGAAATTCACGATCGGATTTCCGCACCAAAGGAAACCGCCGACCTCTTCCTTGCTTGATTCATCTGGCCCTTAACTCATATTCCGCAGCGCACGCGACCTATAGCGCGAGGTATTTCATCGAAAGAAAAGTTTTTACCGCGAAAAATACTCGCTCGTGCAACATCGAAGTTTACCCTCTTGAATGCAAAATCTTCGCCAATTGACGGAACTATTTAGCCAAATATTCGTTGTATCATGTGGCGTATCCTGCGATACGTATTACTGAGGGGAGGATGACATGCTTAAGCTTCCGCTCGCAAGTTTAGTCGTTGGATTAATAGTGTCCCACGCGTCGGCACAATCGCTTAAACCGATAGAGAATGGACCTGAAGATCTCGGATCGGCCCAATCTTTCAAGTGCGAGCCTGTGGGGCCAACCAACAATCGCATCGTGGCCGCTGATCGACCTGATACGGTTATGGTGAGCATAACATTCAACGAGGGACGCAAAGTCCCGTTTGATCTCAAGGTCGTCCATGTCGAGGAGAGCGGGGAAAAATATAACCAAGCCGATCAATATATGCGGTTACATTTGGTCGCGATCCCCAACCATCAGGACTATAATTGGTATGGCACGGGCGCCAAGGACCACAACCTACTGATTCATGGGCAGCTCTTGCAGAAAGACAGCTTACGCTTTGGTGCGAACCGATGGTTCTATAACGAAGAACTATTCGAGCGCGGACTCAGAATATCTGAGTTTCAAGGTGTCTGCGACAAGACAAGCTAAAACGGCGAGTTATTAAAGCCCCATTCTCGGTCGCCGTGGACCGCCTTGCTCGATGCTCACGGAGAATTGCCTTTGCCTCGCCACGGGGCTAGCATCGCCCCGCGGGGAGGTCGCGCATGACGAGGGCGGGCCAATCTAAGATGAGTCGTCGGCGCGCGCTGCGGGGCGGCGTGCTCGCGCTCACTTTATCGACGCCAGCGCTCGCGGCCGGCGCTCGAAAAAAGCCGATTGGCGACGCAATGACTTCCGAACTGACCGCGCATGAGATTGTCGATCTATTGAAGCTCGAGCCAAATGCGACGTGCGGCTTCGTGCGCGTGACATATGTAGCCAAGCAGACGCTGGCGGCCGGCGCATTGCCGCCGCCGTTCGAACGCGGCGGGCCGCTCGGTTCCGGACTTTATTTCCTTGTGACGCCCGACGCGGCCGCTGGTCTATTGGATCGAAACGACCAGCACCGAATGGCGACCCGGCGTTGTTCCGGCGCGATGCGGGGCGGAGCGGCGATCGTCGGACCGGACTGGTGGCGGCCAGCAAGTGCAATTACTCATCCGGGAACACGTCCGCCGCGCGACTGCTGGGCGCGGTCGCTGATTTTTGGGCGCGGCACGAATGGCCCGGCGTTGTCAAGGATGTCAAACGGCGATCAGGATGGCGAAGAGACATCCTGAAGTCGCCGGCGATTTCGCTCGACCGCGCGCCTGAAGGCTCGCGCGGTCCGTGTCGATCGCCTTGGACCGCGAGCCTTCAGGCTCGCCTTCGCGATCAAACGGCCCGTTAGTCCGGCTCATCCTCCAGATCCAGCCGCCCTTCGATGCGCCGGTCGGGGATGAACCATATCACCGCGACGAACGCATAAAGCCCCATCGACGCGTAAGGCTCGGCGAAGGCCAGCGCCACGCCGCAGACGTAAAACGCCATTGAGACCCAGCCCTTCAGGTCCGCGCCGATGGCCTCGGCGACTTTTGGCTCCATCGCCCCGGTCCGGATCAAGGCGCGCGACAGGAGAAAATAGGCGATGGAGGGCGCGAGCAGGCTGAGGCCGTAAAGCGCGACCGGCGCCCTGGCGAAATTCGTCTCGCTCAGCCACGCCGTCGAAAAGGGCACCAGCGACAGCCAGAACAACAGGTGCGTGTTGGCCCAGAGAATCGCGCCGCTCACCCGCCGCGTCGCCTGGAACAGGTGGTGGTGGTTGTTCCAGTAGATCGCGATATAGGCGAAGCTCAGCGCATAGGCGAGGAAGGTCGGCGCCAGCGGCGCCAGCGCGCGCAACGTATTCTCATGCGGCGCCTTCAGTTCCAGCACCATGATCGTGATGATAATGGCGATCACGCCATCGCTGAAAGCCGTCAACCGTTCCTTGAGCATGGCATGACCTTGAAATTAAGAGGCTTTCCTCCCGCCATCGGCGAACTCTGGCCAAGGACGGCGCGATTTGCTATCCCTGCCCTTACCGTTCATTGCCGAAAGGTTAAAGCGCGAAGATGATCGCCAAATTTCTAGCGGCTCTGTTGGCCGCGAGCTCGATCCTGGCCGGGGCAGGGGCTCTCGCGGCTGATTCGCCGCCGGCGCCCGCCGCGAGCCCGGCGCCCGCCTCGCCGCCGGCGCCCGCCGCGAGTCCGGACGGCTATATCGTGACGTTGCAGGTCATTGGCGCGGTCACGCCGAGCTTTCCGGGCTCTTCCGTCCTGCGTCCCTATCCCTTTCCTGGCATCAGCGTGCGCGGCATCGGCGAGCCCGAGCGATTCTCCGCGCCGGACGACGGCTTCGGCGTGCCGGTGTTCGAGGCCGACGGCTTTCGGATGGGGCCCGTCGCCAATTTCGTGTTTCGCCGCGGCAATCGCGACGGCCTGTTCGGCCTGCACCAGGTCGGGCTGACGCATGAAGTCGGCGGTTTCGCCGAATATTTCGCTTTCGATCACTTTCGCGCCCGCGCCGAACTGCGGCAGGCGGTCGACGGCCACGAAGGCTTCGTCGCCTCGCTCGGCGCGGATTTTTACGGCGAGTCCAATTCGTTCAGGGTGTCGCTCGGCCCGCGCCTGAACCTCGGCGACAACCGCTACGCCAACGCCTATTTCTCGGTGACGCCGGTCGAGGCGATTCTGAACGGGCGGCTGGAGCCTTATTCGGCCAACGGCGGCTTCACCTCCGCCGGCGGCGTCGCCACCGTGCGCTACGATTTCACGCCCAATCTGAACGCCACCATCTACACCGGCCTGCAACGCCTGACCGGCAGCGTCGGGGGCAGCCCAATTCCGAACATGGTGGGCTCGCGCGATCAGTTCACGGCGGGCGTCTCCGTCAGCCGGTCGTTCGAGATCGCCAAATTCTGGTGAGGTTTCGCATCGGATCTGAACGTGCCGATCAAGCGCAAACCCGTATCAGGCGAATCGCTCGAGCAGCGCGTCGCGCGCTTCCGCGATGCGGCGGTAGAGTTCGTCGCTGCCGCCGGCGTCGGGATGCGCGGTCTTGGCCAGACGCCGGAAGGCGGCGTTGATGTCCGAGGCCTCTAGCGCGCCGTCCGCCGGAAGGTTCAATATCTCGCGGCTCTCCCGATCGTCGCCGTCGAAATCCAGCAGAAACAGGAAGGCGCGACGTTGTTCCCGCCCGTCGCGGCGCAGTTCGACCTGATCCTCCCGCCATCTGCGGCGCGACATGACCAGACATGCGCCAAAGGCGATCCGGCCCCGCGTTTCCAGTTCGTCGAGACTGAACGGCCCCACCATGTCATAGGGCGGCGCCAGAAAGGCGCTCCTGCCGCCCTCGCCATGCTCGATCGCGCCGATTGTCACGCTATCGAGGATGCCCATCGAGCCGTTCCAGACGAACCATTCCTCCTTGTCCGTCATGCCCCGCGCTTTCATGCGTGAGCCGGCGCCGAGGTCCTTTTGTGCGAAAGCCTTCGCGACGGCGCAATCGTCGGCGCGTCCATGCATGTTCGGAGCCAAAACCCGCGCGCCGCGTCGCTACTCCGCCAGCAATTCGCGCATCATTCCCCGGCTCGCGGCGATCAGCGCCCCCGCCAGCGCCACCACCGCCGCCGCCACGAGGAAGAAGGCGACATGCGACAGGCTCGACCAAAAGCCGCCGAGCCAGCCGGCGAGCATATTGCCGACGAAGCTGGTCGTGAACCACAGGCCCATGACGGCCGAGCGCGAGGACTCCGGCGCGAGCCGCGACACCAGCGAGAGCGCTATCGGCGAAAAATACAGTTCCGCGTAAGTGATGACCGCGAAATAGAGCGCCAGCCACAGCCAGCTCGCCTTGCCGCCCTCGTTGGCGAAAGCCGCCCAGGCCATCACGGCATAGCCGAGCGCGACGCCGAAGCAGCCGAAGGATAGCTTGTTGATCGTCGGCGGCTCGCGGCCCGTTCGCGCGCGGCGCGTCCACCAGGCGACCAGCGGCGGCGTGAACAGGAAAACCATCAGCGGATTGAACGCCTGGAACCAGGTGACGGGAATTTCGCCTTGCCAGAACAAGAGATCGACGCGCCGGTCGGTGAAATCCTGCGCCCATAGCGCGATGGTGTTGCCCTGCTGCTCGTAGGAGGCCCAGAACAGCGTCGCCGGCAGAAACAGCAGGGCGACGCCGAGCAGCGCGCGGCGCGGGCTCGCTTCCGCGTGGCGCGGCGTCTCGCGCCGCGGGCGTTCGGGCGGCAGGTTCGGCAGGCCGAAGGCGTAGATCGCGAGCCCGACCGCCATGCCGACGCCGGCGCTGGCGAAGCCGTAATGCCAGCCGACGGTCTCGCCGAGCGTGCCGGCGACGAGCGGCGAGAAAAACGCGCCGATGTTGATGCCGACGTAAAAGATCGAATAGGCGCGGTCGCGGCGCGCATCGCCATGCGGATAGAGCCCGCCAAGCTGCGTGACGATGTTCGGCTTGAACGCGCCATTGCCGACAATGAGCAGCAGCAGCGCGAATAAGAACAGCGATTCGGACGCCATTAGAAAATGGCCGGCGACCATCAGCGCGGCGCCGAGCGCCACGGTGATCCGGCGCCCCAGCCAACGGTCGGCGAGCAGCCCGCCGAGGATCGGCGTGAGGTACACGAAGCCGGTGTAGAGCCCATAGATGTGCGACGCCAGCGGCTGCGCGCCGAGCGGCCCGGCCAGCGCTTCGAGCCCGCTTTTGAGCGCGCCGAGGCCGATGACGTTTCCCGAGCGCTCGGGCTTCAGCAAATAATCGACCATGTAGAGAACGAGCAGCGCGCGCATGCCATAATAGGAAAAGCGCTCCCACATCTCCGTTCCGAACAGGAAGGTCAGGCCCTTGGGATGGCCGAACCATTCGGCGGGCGGCGTTTGCTTGGCGTTGTTCCTCATGGAAAAGTCATCGCAAGTCGGCGGGGAATTGCATAGCGCGAAAGTTCGCGGAAACCTCGGCTCGCGGAGGGCGCGCCTTCCTTCTCCCACTTGTGGGAGAAGGTGGCCTCGCGAAGCGAGGTCGGATGAGGGTTCTGGGGAAGTTCCAACCAAGCCGCGGCGTCCCTCATCCGACCCGGCTACGCCGGGCCACCTTCTCCCGCGGGCGGGAGAAGGATTCGCGCTCGCTTTTTTTGGATCTTGAATTTGGCGGCGACCCTTCCTTCTCCCACAAGTGGGAGAAGGATTCGCGCGCCGCGCGTTTCCACGCTAGCATCGTGCTTTAGCTCGGTTGCGCCAAGGAGCCGCTTCATGCCGGTTTTCAAACTGCCTTTGTCCGGCGACGTCGTTCAGTCGATCAACCCCTGGACCTCGTTCTTCAGCCCGAGCGGCGGCCAATATGGGCTCATCAACATCAACCTCGGCCAGTCGAGCGAGCCGAAGGTCGAGGCGGACGTGCTGTCGGATGTGGCGAGTTACGGCAAGCAACTCGGCCAGATCGGCGACGCGCTGATCGTGCTGCTAAAGCATTTGCCGAAGGACGCGCCGCTCAGCCACGAGGACAAGGCCGCGATCGCCGCGCTGAAAAAATTGCTCAACGACATCGCGGATAAGAAGGAAAGGCACGGCAGGAAGGCGATGCGGCCGTGAAGGGCGTCGCCCCACGCGCCGCGCCCGCTTACTTCGGTTCGATCGGCCTGGCCGGGAACTCCTCCGGCTGGTAAGCCGGCGCGAACCTCACCCCGGTGATTTCATACTGCGTCCGGCGCCGGCAGAGCAGCGGGAGCGGCAGGTCGAGCGCGAACAGCTTCTGCTCATATTGCAGGGACACGGAGGCTCCCGGCGGGACGGCGTCTAATTGCTTGCGGACATTCGGGTCCGGCACGGAGAAATAGAAAGTGTTGTCGATCGGCGCGTTGCTCGGAACGCAAGGCGCCCGACTTCGAGAAACTGGGCTGGGCCAGTTCGCCTTCCATCGTCCAGCAGGCGACGCCCTTCTTGGATATTTTGGAAAGCACGCCGGTGCGTTCCCCGACCGCGTAGTTGAAGAGGCTCAGCAGCAGCGCGCCAGCGTAAAGCAGCACGACCGGAACGAGAGCCAGGGAAATCAGCTTCATCTTCCAGGACAGCGCCCAAAAGCGGCCGAAAAGGCTCGGCGTCTTCGTGGAGGTCGAACTCATGGCTTCCTTCCAAATCTCTCGCTGGCCCGCGCCCCGCTCGGCGTTCGGTCCGAAACGCCGTAAGCTTGCCCGCGATGCGGATTTTGCACAAGCACAAAAGTCCAGCTCGAGCAAAGTTTCGGCGTCTTGGCTTTCGTTGCTCATCCTTGAGCGCGCCTCATGAAATCCATTCGCATTTTTCGTGACGGTTTCGTGAAGCCCGGCGGCGGCGGACGGCTCCGGGCGAAGTTTACGTGGACCGAGAAAGCGGCCCGTTTGCCTTCTTCCAGGCGTCGACGCCGCCCTCTATGTGACAGGCGGTCTTGAGGCCGGCGTCTTGCGCGGCTTGCACCGCCATCGCCGAGCGCTCGCCGAAGGCGCAGTAGAACAGGATCCGCTTGCCGGTCGCTTCGGCCAATTCATGCAACACGCCGCCCTCGACGATGTTCTCTTGTAATTCAGGGTAGGGCGTGTGCAGCGAGCCGAGAATGCTTCCGTGTCTTTCACGTTCGCTCTTCTCGCGCAGGTCGACGATCACGACGTCGGGGCGGCCGCGCAGCAATATGGCCTCGGCCGCGGAGACCGCCCAGCCCTTGCGCGCGATCTCGTCCTGGTGGAGACCCACATGCATGTTGGCCGGCGCCGCCACATCCATCATCTTGGGATTGGGCAGCTTCAGATTGTTCATGACGTCGACGTATGCGTCGACCGATCCGATCTGGAGCCGCGGGTTGAACCGCTTCTCCTCGCCGATCGTCGAGACCGTGTCGCCTTTGTAATCATGCGCGGGATAGACGAGCGTCTCGCTCGGCAGCTTGAGCAGCTTGCCGAAGATCAAGTCGTATTGCGCGCGGGCGTCGCCATTCTGCAAATCGGTGCGGCCGGTGCCGCGGATCAGCAGCGTGTCGCCGGTGAACACTCGGTCTTCCATCAGAAACGAATAGGAGTCGTCGGTGTGGCCCGGCGTATACAGGACATCGAGACCGAGCCCCTCGATATTGATGCGGTCGCCTTCCGTCACCCGCATGGAGACGACGTCGGCGTGTGCTCGCTCGCCCATCACCGTGACGCAATGGGTGCGGTCGCGCAGCGCCGGCGTTCCCGTGACGTGATCGGCGTGCAGATGCGTGTCGATGGCCTTGACCAGCTTGAGATCGAGCTCGCGCATCAGCTGGAGATAGCGCTCGACCTTCTCCAGAACCGGATCGATGATCAAGGCCTCGCCGCCGTGGCGGCTGGCGAGGAGATAAGTGTATGTGCTCGACACGCTATCGAACAGCTGGCGAAAGATCATGGACGTCCCCCGCGGCATGGCGGCCGTTCGAATTATTGTTCCCGGTCGACGCCCGCGAGCATCGACAGGGAACGGCCGGCCCGGGATTTAATTGTCAGCGCGGCTGCGGCACGATGCGCAGATAGGGCCTCGGCGCCTCCCAACCATCGGGATAGACCTTCTTGGCCTCTTCGTCGGAAACCGAACCGGCGATGATCACATCCTCGCCCTGCTTCCAGTTCACGGGCGTCGCCACCTTGTGTTTGGCGGTGAGTTGCAGCGAGTCGATCACCCGCAGCACCTCGTCGAAATTGCGGCCCGTCGTCATCGGATAGACGATGAGCAGCTTGACCTTCTTGTCCGGCCCAATGACGAACACATTGCGCACGGTCTGATTGTCGGCCGGCGTGCGCGCGCTGGCGTCGCCGGATGCGCTGGCCGGCAGCATTCCGTAAAGCTTCGAGATGCGCAAATCCGTGTCGCCGATCATCGGATAGTTCGGCGCGACGCCTTGCGTCTCCTTGATGTCGACAGCCCATTTCGCATGATTTTCGACGGGATCGACGCTGAGGCCGATCAACTTGACGTTACGCCGGTCGAATTCCGGTTTAAGCTTCGCGACATAGCCGAGTTCTGTCGTGCAAACCGGCGTAAAGTCCTTCGGGTGCGAAAAAAAGACCGCCCAGCCGTCGCCGATCCAGTCATGGAACTTGATAGGCCCCTGCGTGGTTTCGGCTTCGAAATCCGGGGCCGTGTCGCCGATCTGTAAGGACATGCCGATCTCCTTGGGTTAGCCGTTCAATCATTTTTTCGCGCGGACGCCATGCCCCATAAAGCCGCGAGTCAGCCAAACTTATCGCCCCCGCGCGCCCCGTCAATACGCGGCGCGGACCAGTAAGGCGAAATCAGTCCGGCGATTTGACCGGATGAGCATTGCTCGCGGTCGAGTTCGCCGGCCTCCCGCTTGTTGCGGTGGAGGCAAACCTCGGCTCCACCGCGAATTTCTGGCCGGCGCCGGTCAAGGCGTCTCGCGCCTTGGCAGAGCATCCTCGATCCTAGCCTATCTTCCCTGATTATCCTTTGTGGAACTGATGGCGGCACGCGGCGCTTATCGAATGAATATACTTTCTCAGACAAGCTTCTGTTTTTGTGGGGTTCGGCACGTCGTAGGGGCAGAACTTATAGGCGTCGTCCTTGCACGCTCTGCGTTGCTCGGGGGTTCCTTGCGCTGAAGCGGCGGATATGGAAATAACCTCGAGCATCATTACGATAGCTAGAATTGCACGCATCTCTGCTCGCCTTCCGTGAAGAACCCGTTTCACAATGGATACGCCAAGATCCCGATCCGAGCGGGAGTTTCGTCCAGTTGGGCGGTTTTGACAAGCCAGAGCCGTGGTGGAAAGCTCCATGGAGACGCCAATCCGACGTTGCGTCGCACAATCGGCTGGCTTAGTCTTGGCCCGCGCCACCCACGCCGCGCGCGCACCCGGAAGACCGCCATGACCGAAGACGCCACGCAATCCACGGAGGCCAAGAGTCTTCGTTGGCTCAACGCCACATTCATCGAGGTGGCGCTTCATCTCGGGCTTGTCGGCTTCCTGTTTTATTCGGCCTATGCGCTGGTGCACCCGTTCATGCCGGTCATGGTGTGGAGCGTCGTGCTGACCGTCGCGCTCTATCCCGTCTACAACTGGCTGACGGCGGCGCTCGGCGGCCGCGCGCGGGTGGCGGCGATATTGATCACCGTCGCGGGGCTGCTGATCATCATCGGGCCGGCGACCTGGCTTGGCGTCGGGCTGGTCGAGAGCCTGCCGGGGCTCATCGCGCGGATCGAAAAGGGCGGGCTGACGATCCCGCCGCCGTGGGAGAGCGTCAAGGATTGGCCGTTCCTCGGCCAGCAGATTTACGATTACTGGAAGAGCGCGTCGAACAATATCGCCGACGTGCTGAGACCCTTCCTGCCGCAACTGAAGCCGGTCGGCGAGTTCCTGCTCGGGGCGGCGAGCAAGGCCGGCGCGGGGACGCTGGTGTTTCTGTTCTCCGTCGTCATCACCGGCTTTTTGTTCACGCGCGGGCCGACGCTTCTCGCGGCGACGCGGGCGCTGGCCCGCCGCGTCGATCCCAATTACGGCGAACACTTCCTCGATCTCGCGGGCGCGACGATCAGGGCCGTGTCGCGCGGCGTCATCGGCATTTCGCTGCTGCAGGCGATCATCGGCGGCGTCGGCGTGGCGCTCGCCGGGGTTCCCTTCGCGAGCCTGCTGACGCTCGCGATCTTGGTGCTGGGCATTGTCCAGATCGGCCCGGTCGTCGTCATTATTCCGCTCACCATATGGGGCTGGATGGAGCTTTCGACCGGGGCCGCGCTGGCCTTCACGGTCTGCATGGCGGCGGTCTACGCGGTCGAGGTCGTGATGAAGCCGTTCGTTCTCGCGCACGGGCTGAAGACGCCGATGCTGGTGATTCTCATCGGCGTCATCGGCGGCATTCTGGAGCATGGCATTCCCGGACTGTTCGCCGGGCCGATCGTGCTGGCGGTCGCCTGGGAGGTCGCCAAGGCCTGGATCTACGAGCGGGAAGACCGCCCGGCCGCCGTGCAACCGTCGCCGGCCGCCGCCGCGCTACCCTCCCCTTGAGGGGGAGGGTCGAACGCGAAGCGTTTCGGGGTGGGGTGACGCCCCGTGTCTCGGGCCTTTGCCCCACCCGAGCGCTTGTCGCGCGACCCTCCCCCTCAAGGGGAGGGTGGGCGCGCCAAATCTTTTCTTAACCATAATCATGGCCGCGCCTTTCCGGTCCGCCCAAGACTTCGGCGCGCGGAAAATCTGGCTTTAAGCTTGATCTAGGCCATTTCTCCAAGGCTTTCCGGCGATTTATTCCTCCGCGCCGGCGACAGGAAAACGCCTCAATGCTGTCCAGACAAGGCCAAGAAGCGCTGTTTATTTGGCGAGGATACGGCGTCCCAAAGGTCCTTACGTGGTTAAGCTAACCTTTTCGTGAAGCCGCGAATGTTAGCTAAGTCGTAAGGCTTCGGTGGGAAAATCATTCTCAGGTCGGGGGGTGGAATGATAGAGGGTGTCCGCGTGTCACGTCAGTTCCTTGCGTTCAATCATCGTTCTTTGTCTTTGACTCTTTTTCCGAGGACCGTCCCCGGCGCCAGCGCTCTCGCGTTTAGCCTGCTCGCTTGCGCCTGGGCGCTGCCCAGGATTCCGTTCGGCGCTCTCCAATGTCGCGCAAGCGCCTGTCGTCGCGAGCGCGCCGAAGGCCGTCGCGAACGCCGCCGTTGCAAACCCCTTTGGCGCTGTTCTGGTCGATCTGCGCTCCCGCGCGCGTTCGGCCTCGGCCGCGCTCGCGCGCCGCGCTCCGGCGGCGGAGAGCCTCCCGGCGGCGCCCCTCGTCCTGTCGGTTCCCGCCGTCCCGGCGACGATCGCCAAGCGGCTTGCCGATATCACGCCCTTGCCGCCGCGCCGTTCGGAGGAATTGAAGCCGGGGGCGGCGGCGAATGTCTCGCCGATTCCGGGAATATCCGCCCTGCGTCTGGGCGAAGCCTCATTCGAGAATACGCCCTTGCCGCCGCGCCGTTCGGAGGAATTCGCATCCGACCCGGCTCCGGCGGCGGACAACGCGCCGCCGGCGCCGTCCGTCGTCCAGCTTGGCGAGAACGCGCCCGAGAACTTGCCGGCGCCGCCGCGCCGTCCGGATGAACTGTCGGCGAACCAAAATCCGCCGCCGCCCGTTCGCCTCTCGGCGCGCGAGGCCGCGCGGCAGAGGCGCGAGGCGCGGACCGTCGTCGCGGCCGCCCCGCCGGCCGACAACCGCGGCTTCCTCGAAAAGCTGTTCGGCGGCGGCGCGCCGCAAACCTCCAGCCCCGCGCTCGGCTACGCGCCGGCGGAAGGCGGCGTGACGACAGCCGCGCGCAGCATCGTGTCCATGTCCAGCCCGACCGCGCGCTACGATCAATTCACCGCCGTCTACGACATCTCCGCGCATACGGTCTATCTGCCGAATGGCCAGCGGCTGGAGGCGCATTCGGGCCTCGGCAGCATGCTCGACGATCCGCGCTCCGTGACTCAGAAAATGCGCGGCGCCACGCCGCCGACCGTCTACGCGCTGACGCCGCGCGAGCAGCTTTTCCACGGCGTGCAGGCGCTGCGTCTCACGCCGCTCGGCGGCAATGTCTATGGACGGGCCGGCCTCCTCGCGCACACCTTCATGCTGGGCCCCCACGGCGATTCCAACGGTTGCGTGTCGTTTCGAAACTACCAGGCCTTTCTGCAGGCCTATCAGAGCGGCGAAATCCGACGCCTCGCGGTCGTCGCCAGCCTGAACTGAGGGAGACCGGGCGGCCGTCACCACGGCCACCATGACGTCGAAGGTCTGGAACTCTCCCTTCGGGAATCCTCCGACCCGCGTTGTCCGAGCCGCGTCTCGCGCGTGGTTCAATTGCGTGCGCGCATGGCGTTCGTGCTCGCGCGCGAACGCCAAATTCCGCTCGGCGGCGCGCGTCTTTCGCCACAAGCCCGCCGGTTCGATCCACTGCCCGTGTTTGGCCATCGCGCGTTGGCCTTCGCGCGCCTCTTGCTGGTTCAATCGACCGAGATCGTGTTGCGCGGCCGTTACGGCTTGTCGCGCCTGGCGATAATTCTTCTCCGCCTGGATCACGAATCGGGGCTGCGCCGCCGCGGCTCTGGCCGGCGGCGCCGTCGCGGCGGACAAAGGGGGCAGAACAGCAGCGCAGAAAAGCAGGGCGATAGAGCAGCGCCGCGCCGCTGAATTCGAGACCTTCATCAATCGACATCCCCCGGAAAGCCCGCGCCGCTAGTCTGCCCGCCTCCGGCCGATCCGGCAACCCCGCGGGAAAACCTACTTGCGCGCGTAATAAGCCAGAAACATCGTGACCGCGCCGCGCACGTGGTCGCGGATTTCCGATTCGGCGATCGGCGTCTTCGGCGGATTGATCAACGCCAGCACGCGATAATTGGCGATGACGGCGCCAAGGAACAGCTTGGCGGCGCGCGCCGGGCGCCTGCAATGGAGTTCGCCGCGCTCGGTCGCGGCGCGCAAATATTCGGTCAGGCGGTCGAGCGTCATGCCAGGCCCGCTGGCGTAGAGAATCGCGCCAAGCTCGGGGGTTCGCGGGATCTCGGCGATAACGAGGCGCAGCAGCGACATGGCCTCGCCTTGCGTCATCAGCCTCAGCAAGCCGCATCCAAGCTCGAACAGCACGCGCCTTGGCGGCGCCTTGCTCGACAGCGCGCTCTCGGGGCCGGAAATCTGCTGCGAGCAGCGGCCGATGATCTCGGCGAAAAGCGCCTCCTTGCTGGCGAAATGCCGATAGAGCGTCTCCTTCGAGGCGCCGGCGCGCGTCGCGATCGTCTGCATCGTGCTGTCGGCGAAACCGTGTTCGAGAAACACCTTTTCGGCGACGCACACCAATTGCTCGCGCCTTTGCCGGCCGCGCGGAATGCGCCTTGTGGCGGGAGCCTCGCTCGTCATCTTGATTTTTCCCCAATTCCAGCGCGAGAGTTGCATTGACTCTCGTCATGCGAGGTTTATAAGCGAACCCATGAGTTCTGTTAAGCGTCGTTCCTTCCAGTCTCCACACACAAGCCGCGCGGCTTCGACGACGGAGCGATTGATTGTGCCGAATAGTCCCATCAATGACAATGTTTAGACGCGCGGCGGCTCTCGGCGCGAGAGCAGCGGGCGGCCGCGCGATGAGCGTCGAACCTGTCGCCGCCCCGCCTGCCGAACCCGCCGCCACGAAGCCGGAAAAGCGCCCGATGGCGCTGATCATCGGTCTGGTGATTTTCGCCCTGCTGGCGCTTGGCGGGCTCTATTACTGGTGGGCCTATCGCAACATCGAGAGCACCGACGACGCCTACACCGACGGCCGCGCGGTCGTCATCGCGCCGCGCGTCGCCGGCGACGTCGTCTCGCTCGACGTGACCGACAATCAGTTCGTCAAGAAGGGCCAGCCGCTGATTCACATCGACCCGCGGCAATATCGAGATCGACCGCGAGCTGGCCGAAGGCTCGCTGGAGACCGCGAAGCATCAATTCGCCCAGCAGCAATATGGCGTGGAGATCGGCCGCAAGAACTTTCCCGCCCAGCTCGATCAGGCGCAGGCCAACCTCGCCAGCGCCAAGGCCAATCTGGCCAAGGCGCAGTCCGATTACGACCGCCAGCGCGCGCTCTCGCAGCAGGCGACGACGCGGCAGGACGTCGACGCGGCCACGGCGGCGCTGAAACAGGCGCAGGCGCAGGTGATGCTGACCTCGGCGCAGGTCGTGCAAAACTCGCCCGTGCCGCAGCGGATCGGCGAAACCGAATCGCAGGTCGGCCAGTCGAAGGGACAGATCGAGCAGGCGCAAGCCAGGCTCGATCAGGCCGATCTCAATCTCTCCTGGACGGTGGTCGAGGCGCCGCAGGACGGCTGGATCACCAAGCGCAATGTCGAGATGGGCAATTATGTCGCGCCGGGCCAGCAGATTTTCACGATCGTCTCGCCGGAAGTGTGGGTCACCGCGAATTTCAAGGAGAACCAGCTCGCCCACATGCGCCCGGGACAACCCGCGCGCATCCGCGTCGACGCCTATCCCTCGCTCGATCTGCGCGGCCATGTCGACAGCATTCAACTCGGCTCCGGCTCGAAATTCTCGGCCTTTCCGGTCGAGAACGCCACCGGCAATTTCGTCAAGGTGGTGCAGCGCGTGCCGGTCAAGATCGTCATCGACAGCGGCCTCGATCCAAAACTGCCGCTGCCGCTGGGCATTTCGGTCGAGCCCGAGGTCACCGTGAAATGAGCGATGTCCAGACGCCAGCGCCCGCGGAAGACGACGCACGCCGACTGGAAGCCGGCCTACAACCCCTGGCTGATCGCGGTCGTCGTCACGCTCGCGGCCTTCATGGAGATTCTCGACACCACCATCGTCAATGTGGCGTTGCCGCATATCGCCGGCAGTCTGTCGGCGAGCAACGACGAAGCGACATGGGCGCTGACCTCCTATCTCGTCGCCAACGGCATCGTGCTCACCATTTCCGGCTGGCTCGGCGATGTGCTGGGCCGCAAGCGCTATTTCCTGATCTGCATCGGCATGTTCACGGTGTGCTCGTTTTTCTGCGGCATGGCCGGCAGTCTGTCGCAGCTCATCGTGTTTCGTCTGGCGCAGGGCTTCTTTGGCGGCGGGCTGCAGCCCAATCAGCAATCGATCATCCTCGACACCTTTCCGCCGGCCAAGCGCGGCGCGGCCTTCGGCGTCGCGGCCATCGCCACCATCGTCGCGCCGGTGCTGGGGCCGACGCTCGGCGGCATCATCACCGACCAAGCGACCTGGCGCTGGGTTTTCTTCATCAACGTGCCCGTTGGCGTGTTCGCGGTTTTCGTCATCTCCATCGTGGTCGAAGACCCGCCCTGGGAGAAGAACAAGAAAAAGCGCGGCATGGACTTCATCGGCCTGTCGCTGATCACGCTGGGCCTCGGCTGCCTCGAAGTGATGATGGACCGCGGCGAGGACGACGGATGGTTCGAACTCGAACAGGATTCGGCTGATGGCCGCGCTCGCCTTCGTCGGCATAACGGGCGCGATCATTTGGCTGAGCGTCGCCAAGAAGCCGATCGTCAAGTTGAGCGTTTTCCGCGACCGCAACTTTTCCGCCGGCTGCGCGATGATCTCGGCGATGGCCGCCATACTCTACGCCAGCGCGGTCATCATCCCGCAATTCGCGCAGCAGGTGATCGGCTACACCGCGACGTGGGCGGGACTCATTCTCTCGCCCGGCGGCGTCGTGGTCATCATGCTGATACCGGTCGTCGGCCAAATGATGAAGCGGATGCAAACCCGTTACATCATCGCCATCGGCTTCGTGCTGATGGGCTTCGCCTTTGTGTATTCGAGGAAGCTGACGCCCGACATCGACTTCGACACGCTGATGTGGATGCGCATGGCGCAGACGGGGGCGCTGGCCTTCATGTTCGTGCCGATCACCACCGTGACCTTTTTGACGCTGCCGCGCGAACTCAACTCCGACGGTTCGGCGCTGTTCGCGATGTTCCGCAACGTGTTCGGCTCGATCGGCATTTCGCTCGCGACATCGCAGGTCACCCAGCGTTCGCAGGTCCACCAGACCTATCTGTCGCAATGGATGACGCCGCTGAATCAGCCGTACAACGCGCTGATCGCGAGCTATGAGCGCACGCTGCTGTCGCTGGGGCGGGCGGCCGGCGCGGTTCACGACGCCGCCGTCGGCCTCGCCTATCAGACCTTCCTTAAGCAGACGGTCATCATGGCCTATTCCGACATATTCCTTTACTGCGCCGTCGCGTCGTTCCTGATCGTGCCGCTGTGCTTCCTGGTGTCGCCGAAAATGGCCGCGACGCCCCCCGCGGGCGTGCACTAATGGCGGCGCGAGGCGCCACCCGTCGCGTTTGCGCCCTCGCGCTCGCCGCGGCGCTGCTCGCCGGCTGCAACGTCGGTCCCGATTTCGCGCCGCCGGACCCCGGCCTGCCGAACGGTTCGTTCTCCGCTCTCTCGCCGCAAAATCTGACGCCCCCGAGCCCGACCTGGTGGAATGCGTTTCGCGATCCGGTGCTGACCGAGCTCGAAGCCCGCGTCGCGGCATGCCAATCTCGACGTGAAGACGGCGACGATCCGTCTGGCGGAAAGCCGCTTTCAGCGCGGCGTCGCGGCCTCGGCGCTACTGCCGTCGGTCAACGCCGACGCCAAATATCAATATGAGCTTTACAGCCAGAACGGCATCGCCGGCCTGCTGACCAAGCTGGTTCCGGCCAGCAGCACGACTCCCCTGACGATTCCGGCGATCAGCGATTGGACCGTCGGCTTCGACGCGTCGTGGGAGCTCGACCTTTGGGGCCATGTCCGGCGCTCGGTCGAATCCGCCGACGCGCAGGTCGAGCAATCGGCCGAGTTGCGCCGCGACACGCTGGTCTCGTCGCTGGCGGAACTGGCGCGCGATTACGTTCAACTGCGCGGCGCGCAGACGCAGATCGCCATCGCCAACGAGAATTTGGCGATCGCGCGAGAGATCCAGAAAGTCGCGGAGGAGCGGCAAAGGAAGGGCGTCGCCACCGGCTTCGACGCGCAAACCTCGACCGCGCAGGCCGAAAGCGTTTCCGCGCGCATTCCGACGCTGCGGTCGGATGAATCGCAATATTCGAACGCGATCGGCTTTCTGCTGGACGAGCCGCCCGGCGCGCTGCAAGGGCAGCTCGGGCCGCGCAAGCGCGCGCTGGCGCCGCCCGGCGTGCCGTCGCTCGGCGTCCCCTCGGAGCTGGCGCGGCGGCGTCCCGACATTCGCGCCGCCGAGGCGCGGCTGCACGCCGCGACCGCCGACATCGGCGTCGCCGTCGCGGCCTTCTATCCGACGATCAAGCTCAACGGCGTCGTCAGCCTCGACGCGCTCGACGCCAAGAATCTGTTCAAGGCCAGTTCGCTGCAATACAACACCGGCCCCAGCGTCGTGCTGCCGATCTTCGACGCCGGGCGGTTGAAGAGCACGCTGGAGCTGCGCAAGGCGGAGCAGCTGGAGGCCGCCATCGCCTGGCACAAGACCGTGCTGCAGGCCTGGCGCGAAGTCGTCGACGCGCTCACCGCCTATCGCCGCGAAGCGGAGCGCCGCGCGGGACTGAGGCGGGAATTGGAGCACTCGCGCCGGGCGCTCGACATCGCGCGCTCGCGCTACAAGACCGGCGTCGGCGAGTTCCTGTCGGTGCTCGACGCCGAGCGGAGCTATCTCCAGGCGGCGCAGGACTTCGAGACCAGCACGACCAATGTCTCGCTCGATCTCGTCACGCTTTACAAGGCGCTGGGCGGGGGATGGGAGGAGGTTTTTCCGGACGGGCCGGTGGAGCCGGAGCCGGTGGCGTATTTGCCGTTTTAGCGGCGCGCGAATCCTTCTCCCACTTGTGGGAGAAGGAGAGGCCGCCGCCATATTCAACATCAAAAAAAGCAAGCGCGGCGAAGCGTTCAGGCGGAGTTCGTATCAGTTCATCAGCAAGGCGCGCGGACCCGCACATAGCCCATGCCGGGGTCCCAGTACGTCCGGACGCAGCCGTACGCGTATCCGGGATAGCCGTAACCATAGCCGTACGGGTCAGCGCCGAGCACTCCAAGCGTCAGCAGGCTAGCCGCCGCGTCCACGAGAACCACTCCATCGCCGCGGTCCTGCGCTCGGGCGTAAGCGCGGCTCCAATTCTCGTAAGTCCGCACCGGAACCTTGCGGCCCTCGCCAGCGTTCACCATCTTCCACCCAGGGTGGCTTTTGTCGCCCTGGTCGCTATCGGACGCCTTGGCTGCATTGCCAGCCGCGAAGATCGCGGCCATGAGGCCCGCCGTTAAAAGCAAACATGCTTTGTTCATGATTCACTCTCCGCGCTCCGTGCGACGACGAAGACAACCCGGACAGGCGCCAGTCGTTCCCGCGCCGCGATATTTTTCTAGCGGCGGCGAGTTTTGTCGGACGGGCCGGTGGAGCCGGAGCCCATATCCGCGCGAATCCTTCTCCCACTTGTGGGAGAAGGCAGCCCCGCGAGGCGGGGTCGGATGAGGGATGTCGCGACCGGGTTGGAACTTCCCGAGAACCCTCATCCGTCATGGTTGGAGCTTGCCCGCGCCGTTCCGATGCAGGCGCGCCCCGTTCTACCACCAACCGGGGCCGTAGCCGAAGCCGGCCCCGACAGCTCCAAGCGTCGCCGCTCCAAGCGCCGCGCCCCCGAGACCGGCTCCGTAATAACCGGCTCCGTAATAACCGGGTCCGTAATAACCGCCGCTGCACGGGCAACCACCGCCCCAGCCGGCGTCATAGGCGTACGGATAATCCCAGCCGCCGCCCCAATCGCCGCCCCAGCCGCCGCCGTAGCCGCCGTAGCCGGCATAGCCCAAGCCGCCTCGGCGCCAGCCGCGGGCATAGCCCAAGCCGCCCCGGCCCCAGCCGCCTCGGCTAGCCCAAGCCGCCTCGGCCCCAGCCGCCGCGGCCCCAGCCGCCATGGGCCCAGCCGCCGCCGTGACCCCAACCGCCATGCATGCCCATGCCGGCGTGGCCCCAACCACCACCACGGCCGCCACCTCGGAACGCCGACGCGGGCGTCGCGATCGCGATGCCGGCGCTGAAGACCGCGGCGATAAGACCGGTCGTCAACAATTTACGTGCGTTGTTCATGATTCAGCCTCCGCAAGTTTTCGAGCACCCTCCGCGCTCTCCGCGATGACTAGAACAACCCGGCGAGGCGCCAGTGGTTCCCGCCCGGCGATATTTTTCAGCCGCCCGATGGGAGCAAGCGCATTGAAAGCGCACAGCTTTCGTTCGGCGTAGCGCGACTCCTTCTCCCACTCGTGGGCCCGCGGGCGGGAGAAGGGGGGCGCTCGATAGTTATCGCGCGTTAACCGACTTGGGCTATTATCGCCCCCATGAAAGACACTCGCCTCCCTATCGCCCTCGCCGCCCTTTGCCTCCTCTGCGCGCCCGCGCGGGCGGATTGGGGCTCTTGCCTCGCGGGCCTTCGCCATTCCGCCTCCGCTTCCGGCGTTTCCGAGCAGACCATTTCCAGCGCGCTGGGCAATCTCGAGCCCAATGACGCCGTGAGCTTCATGGACAAGCAGCCGGAGTTTTCGACGCCGGTGTGGGATTACATCGCCGGGCTGGTCGACGAGGAGCGCGTCGACGAGGGCCGCGCGCTGCTGCAACAACATGCCGGCTCGCTGCGGGCGGCGCAAAGCCGCTTCGGCGTCGATCCGGCCGTCATCGTCGCGGTGTGGGGCGTCGAGTCGAATTTCGGCAAGAACTTCGGCAAGCGCCCGGTGGTGCAATCGCTGGCGACGCTGGTCTGCGAGGCCCCGCGCCGCAATGAATATTTCAAAAAAGAGCTGATGGCGGCGCTAAAAATTCTCGATCACGGCGACATCGCGCCGCAGGAATTTTACGGCTCCTGGGCGGGCGCCTTCGGCCATACGCAATTCATGCCCTCGACCTTTCTGACCACCGCGGTCGATCTCGACGGCGACGGGCGCAAGAATATCGCCAGCTCTCCCGCCGACGCGCTCGGCAGCACGGCCAATTTTCTGCACAAGGCCGGCTGGGCTCAAGGCCTTGGCTGGGGATTTGAAGTGCGGCTGCCCGAGGGCTACGCCGGCCCGTCCGGGCGCACGAACCGCCAGCCGATGTCGGCGTTTTCAGCGCATGGCGTGCGGCGGCTGGATGGCGGCGGGCTCGGCGAGGGCCGCGCGGCGCTGCTGCTGCCGGCGGGGCGGAACGGCCCGGCGTTTATCGTGACGCGCAACTTCGACGCCGTTTACGGCTACAACGCCGCCGAATCCTACGCGCTGGCGATTTGCGTATTGTCCGACCGGCTGCGCGGAAAACCGGGCATTCAGACGCCCTGGCCGACCGACGATCCCGGCCTGTCGCGCGAGGAGCGGCGCGAATTGCAGGCGCTGCTCAACCGGCGCGGCTACAATGTCGGCGAACCCGACGGCGTGGTGGGGACGGCGACCAAGGAAGCCATCGCCGATTTCGAGGGCAAGATCGGCATGAAGCGCGACGGCCGCGCCGGGCTCAAGGTGCTGAACGCGCTGCGGGGAGGTTAGGCCGGGCCTTTCCTTCTCCCGTTCACGGGAGAAGCGCAGCCCCACGTAGTGGGGTCGGATGAGGGTCGCCGCGGCTTGGTTGGAACCTCCCCGGAACCCTCATCCGACCCGCTTCGCGAGGCCACCTTCTCCCACAAGTGGGAGAAGGAAGGCGCCCATCGCGCGGCCCCTTTCCACAAATCCCCGCCGCCGTTAACCCGGCGTGAGCGAAGAGCCGTTTACAATGCGGCTCGAATATTCTCCACGGGATCGGATGCTCTTCATGTGGAATCTTTCGCTTGGCGCCGGATTGGTCGTGCGTCAGCTGTTGTTCCTGACGCTGATGGTGTTCATGGGCGCGGCGGCCTATGTCGGCGTCGTGCATTTGCGCGACCTCACGGTGGTCTCGAGCCCGGTTAGCCCCGCCCAGGCCCTCGCGGTGCTGGCGCTCGCGCACGACGCGGCGAATTCGCTCGCCATCGAACTCGCCATCGGCACGGTGTTTTCCGCGCTGCTGATCCTCTGCGTCTCCGTGCCGACGATGAACGCCACCATTTCCGCGCCGATCAAACTGATCGCGCGCCAGATGGTCGATCTCGCCGCGGGCGACACCGAGATCGACGTGCACGAGACCGACCGCACCGACGAGATCGGCGACATTTCTCGCGCGCTGGCTGTCCTGCGCGACGCCGTGCGCGCCAACAACATGCTCACCGCCGAAATCAAGGCGCGCGACGACCGCGAGGAGCGGCTGCGGCGCGAGGCGGCGATCCGCGAGAAGGTCGAGCATTATTCCGTCGATCTTTCCGCCGCCACCGCCAAGCTCGGCGACATGACCCGACGCATGGCGGCCTCCTCCGAGGCGATGATCGACCAGGAGCGCCTGTCGCGCGCCGATTCCGATCGCGCCCGCACGGCGTCGCTGCAAGCGGCGAGCGATGTCGCCGCCGTCGCCACCGCCTCCGAGCAGCTATTGGCGGCGATCGGCGAAATCAGCCGGCAGGCGGTGGAGTCGACCGCCGTCGTGCGTCAGGCGGTCTTCGAGACCAACGGCTCCAGCGCCGAAATGCTGCGGCTCGCCGCCGCCGCCAATCGCGTCGGCGATGTGGTGAATCTCATCTCGCGCATCGCCGCGCAAACCAATCTTCTGGCGCTCAACGCGACCATCGAGGCGGCGCGCGCCGGCGAGGCCGGCCGCGGCTTCGCCGTGGTGGCGCAGGAGGTCAAGAGTCTCGCGACGCAAACCGGCAAGGCGACGCAGGACATCGCCGAGCAAATCTCCGAGATTCAGGCGGCGACGGACCAGTCGGTCGCCTCGATCGACAAGATCAAGCGCAAGATCGCCGAGGTCGAGCAGATTTCCGCGACCATCACCAACGCGGTCCACACGCAGGACGCCGCGACCAAGGACATCGCCCGCAGCGTGCGCTCGGCGGCCGACAGCGCCAACACGATGTCGGTCCACGCGGGCCAGGTCGCGAGCGCGATGGCCAAGACCGGCGCCGGCGTCGAGGCGATGGTGTCGCTGGCGCGCGAGATCGACCAGATGACGCGAACAATGCACGCGCACACGGACGAACTGGCGAAGAGTTTGGCGGGGTAGGGGGCGTTTTTCCTTCTCCCGTTTACGGGAGAAGGTGGCCCCGCGTAGTGGGGTCGGATGAGGGGCGCCGCGGCTGGGTTGGATCCTTCCCCCGGACCCTCATCCGACCTCGCTTCGCGAGGCTGCGTTCTCCCACAAGTGGGAGAAGGATTCGCGCCCGGCGCGTCACCTAAAACTTCGTCTGCAACCGCAGCGCCGTGACTGTCTCGCGCTGCTTGCTTGGATTCCACGGGTCGATGATCTGCAGATCGGCCGAGAGGCGCAGCCAGGGCGTGATCGCGAAATTGTAAAATCCCTCCACGCCGCCTTCGCTGCGTCTGCTGACGCCGAGCGCGTCCAGTCCGGCGAGCAAGGGTTCGGTCACGCCATAGTGGAAGAAGCCGACGCCCCAGCGGTCGTTCTCGCGACCGTCGAGCAGGTTGTTGCCGGCGAGGCCGACAAGCATGTTCCATCCCACGGGCGTGGGGTTTGCATCGGACTGCGCCGCGAGCCCGAACAGTCCCCAGCCGACCGCCGGATTCGTCTCGCTTTGAAAGAGGTTTTGCTGGATCGCGTAGGAGCCGAACCAATAGCCTTTCTTGGTGACCGGCCCGCTGCCCAGGGACGGCGGCCGTATCGGGCCGATTTCGTCGAGATCAATGCCGCGCGCGTCGCTATAGGCGGCGCGGAAGGTGTGGAAGCCGTTAAGACCGAAAATCTCTGTTGGAACGGTCGCCGAAACGCCCGCCGCGACGCCCTTTTCGAAGGGACGTTCGATGACTCTCGGATTCTCCGCGCTGCGCGGATCGAGGAGGCCGAACGTCACAATGACCGGCGCGGTCTTGATCGTCACGAGCCCGCCGATGAGATAGGGCGCCGATATGACGACCCTGTCGGCGGCCCCGCCGCGCGCGGCGGTGTAGGCGACGCCGGTCGAGGGCAGCGCGAGCGCCCGGTTCATGAAAGTGTCGATGCCGCCGCCGCCGATCAGCGGCGTTCGCGACGCCAGCGTCATCATGTTGAACTTGCCGGCGCTGACCGAAACTTGCTCGCTCAAGTCCTGCGTGACGCTGATCGACAGCGCCGAGTGAAAGGTTCCCTCTCCCAGATAGGCCTGAGCCGTATTGACCGGAATGAGCGCGAAATCCCGCCTGTTTATGTTTTCGCCGAAATAATGCTCGTATTGCACATTGACGTGGAGGCCGGACCACAGGCCGAGCTTCTCGGCGTCGATCTTCAGGAAGCCGTCGACCTTGCCGCCATAAGCCCAGGTCTTGCTGCCGTCGCCGCCGGGCTCCCCCTGATAGATCTGCGTGACCCAAGCGTCGGTCGTGATTCCGACGCGGCGCAATTGCTCCTTCGGGCCATCGGGCGTGTCGATCGGGGAGGGTTGCGCGGCAAGGGAAGACAAAGCGTCTTCCGCGCGCGCCGGGCCCGCGCCGGCCGCGCAAATGGCGGCCCCAGCGACGGCCGCGACCAGCTTGCGCGTCGGAATAATCGGCCTTGCCACGATATTCTCCCGAATCGCGCTCAAAAATAGCTTTCCGGGTCATACCGCACAAGCGCGCGACCACAAACCAAGGCCGGCGGGGCAGGGGGGCGAATCCTTCTCCCGCTTGCGGGAGAAGGTGGCCCCACGTAGTGGGGTCGGATGAGGGGCGCCGCGGCTTGGTTGGCGCTTCCCGAGGACCCTCATCCGACCCTTGCTGACGCAAGGGCCACCTTCTCCCACGAGTGGGAGAAGGGAGGCGCGCCCGGCGCGGCGACATTGGATTTTACCGATTCAAGACAGCAAAATCGCAACGGATTTCTGTTTGGATCGCGACGCGCGCAAAACCATCCTGCCGCATCGCGCGCGCGATCGGGAAACCGCCGCATGAACAGATTCTCCAAGCTGGCGCTCATTCTGGCGGGCTATGTCGCGGCGTTGGTCGCGGCTTTCGCGGTCGTCGCATTGAGGGAGGCGGTCGATCCCGATCCGGCCTCGGGAGGAATGCAGGCCTTCGGCGATTTTCTATTCGTTCTGGGCGCTGTTTGGCCTCTTTTCGCTCCCGTCGACCGTCTATGCGCTTTACATTTCGCGCCGGAGCGAAACATTCTGGCGCGTGTTTTCGAGCGCGTCCCTCGTCTTCGCGGCGACCGGCCCGATCCTCGCGCTTCTCGATGCGCAGGCTTCACGAATCCGATCTGCCGGTCGTTGGATTTTTCGCGCTGTTGCGCGTGTTGGCGACGCCCTTGCTCTGCTTTGCGTTCTTCGTCTTCGCGTTCGTCGCGCCGAGCCGGCGCGCGCGGAAACTTCTGCTGGCGTCGGCGGCGCTCGAAGTCGTCGCGGGCGGCTACGCGTTTTTTTGCCTCGCCGTGGTCGGCCATTGGCTCGCGTGACGGCCCCGGCCGGGCTGGCGAAGAGTTCCGGCCGGTCACCCGAGTGGGAGAAGAAAGGCGCGCCAAGCCCGGCGCCGCTTATCCCTTGTTCACGCGCTTCGCGACTTCGCTTTTCAGCCATTTCCATAGGTCGATGGCGCGCGGGGTCGCCCATTCGATGAAGGCGCAGGCGCATTTCCAGGCGAGGCGGCCGGCTTTTGTCGCCAGATCGACCGCGCGGTCGAACCAGGGCAGCAGCGGGCTGTCCGGCGGGATTTTCGCCCGCGTCCAAGCGACGGCGTCGCAGGCGATCAGCGTGATCGCGCGCCACAGCATGGCGGCTGGACTTTGCTCCGACGGTTGCAGCGCCAAGGCGCGCTCCGCCTCCGCCTGACGTTGTTCCGCCGCCCGGCGAAAGCGCGCGAATTCGTCGGCGATCCCGGCGCTCTTGCGGCGTTCGTCATCGAGCTGGCGCGCCAGATCATTGGCGCGCGCGGTCTCTTCCGCCGCATGGCGCTCGCTCGACTCGGCCTTGTCGGCGTATTGCCGGATTTGCAGGATGTCCTCGTCGATTTCCCGGACGGACTCGTCGACCTGGAGCGCCATGGCCTCGTATTCGGCGAGCAATTTGTCTCGTTGAGCGGTCACATCGCGAAGAAGCGCGCGCAATGACTCGCGCTTCATCTCGTCGGCGTTCGGGACTTTTTCGTCGGACAAATTCCCCTCCGTGCGTTTCTTTAGGTCATCTCGCCGCCGCGGCCCGCCCGGAGCGAGCCGGCGCCGCCGCTGACTGGATTGCCAGTGAAAGCGGATAAATGGTTAACAAAGCGTATTTGCCAACGCGCCCGTGGCGAACGATCCGACATTCCTTGAATGGTGTTTCGCGATCATCACTCGATTTGGCGTTCTTGACAAGGCCAAGGCGTCCTTGTTCCCTCGCGGGGCAATCCTTGGCGCAAACCGGAGAAAATCAATGAAGTCCGGATTTCGAGCCCTCGCCATGTCAGTTCCGGCCCTGCTGCTGTTTACGGCGGTCTCTTCCGAGGCGTCCGAAGCCAAGCGGCTCAGACAGCAATGCATTGACGATTGCAGGGTCGAGGTGACGACCTGCACCACCAAGTGCGCGACCGGAGATTGCCTTGAGTCGTGCACGCGGCCCCTGGACGGCTGCATAAACAATTGCAGGAAGACGCACCCGCTCCAAACCCGCTAAGGCGAACAGCCGGCGACCTTGGGCTTCGGGTTCGGACCGCGCGCCCGTCGTTCGGCTGACCTCGCTCTGCCCGCGAAAACCCGCCCGCGATAAAACAGCGCCCCTCGCAGGAAACCCACGGCGACCTATATTTAGCCGGCGGCATCGAAGGGCGAGAAACTCATGGATCTCGGCGAACGCTATGCATGGCTCAAAATGATGGTGGATAGCTCTTTCGCGAGCCGTTTCCTTATAAGTAGCGAGGGCAAAATCATCTACGCGAACCCTGCCGCCCAGGCCATGTTTGGCTACACTGGGAGCGAGTTCGAGGGCAAGCCGATAGATATGATTTTCGCGACAGAGTTGGATCACAAGTCGGGCATGCCACCGCTAAATCGGCCGGTTCGGATTATGATCGGCGATGACCAAGAAATAAAAGGCAGAACCAAGGACGGAGTTGAGTTAATAATGCGCGTAGGAACGACGTCATTTCAGACGCTAACGCAGTCGTTCCTGGCGGTAACCTGCTTTGACGTGACGGACTATAAAGATAAAGAGCGGGAGCTTCGTTTCAAAACTTCTCAGCTAGAAGCCGCGAACAAACGTATTTCGCGGTTTGCGTATTTAGTGTCACATGATCTTCAAGAGCCAATTCGGAAAATGTCCACGTTTTCAGGTTTAATGAAGACAGCCATCGTCGATGGCGATATGAAGACGGCGCTCTATGCAAGTGATGTTGTGGAGGCGTCGGCGTCGCGTGCACGCAGCCTGGTTGCAAGTTTATTAGACTATTGTGTGGAGGCTTCTGCAATTCTAAATATTGAATATATAAATGTGCGGGATGAGATAGAGCTGGTAATCAACGACCTATCTAAATTAATAGATGAAACCGGGGCAAAAATAGATGATGACGTTCCTGCGCGACTCCAAGTGAAGGCCGATAGAGCGCAATTTATGCGCCTGATTACCAATTTGATCACGAATGCGATAAAGTTCCATAAAGCGAACGCAACGTCCTGATGTTATTATATCCGCCTCTGGCTACGAAGGAGATCGCGGGGTGCGGTTATCTGTCAGGGATAATGGAATTGGGTTTGAGCCGAAGTATGGAGAAGCCATATTTGAACCTTTCGTCAGACTACAACCTTCTACCCAAATCCCCGGGAACGGCATTGGCCTCGCGGCGGTAAAATCCATATGCGAGCGGCACGGGTGGAATGTCGAGGCCAAGTCGTTTCCCGGTCAAGGGGCCACGTTTCGCGTCAACATTCCGACAGCGGAAGCTCAGAGAGTGGCGCCTGGAGCCTAGGATTTCGCGCGCGCGCGTCTCGGCGCACGGCTTTCTTGCGTGTCCAATAATTTCTGATCTATGTGACGCGCCGAAAAGTGCTGAACTGAAACTTCTGAACAGCTTGCCATGGCGTGGCATGCTCATGGCGGCGGCTATCAACCAGAACGAAACCCGCGCCGAGAATGGCTGACAGGCTTTCGGCGTTATGGCGCGCAACGGGAAGGCCGCTGCACTTCTCGGGGCCATCGGGCGCGAACGTCCCGATTATCACGTGCCCGCCGCGCCGAAGCGCCTGCCTGAGCCGCTGAATATAGGCGTTCTGCTCTTCTTCGCGCGTAAGGAAGTGAAAGGCGGCGCGGTCGTGCCAAACATCGTAGTTTTCCGGCGGTCGCCATTGCGTTGCGTCCGCCGCGATCCATTTCACCTTGCCGCCTCTGTCGGCAAGGCGTGCGCGCGCCGATGCAAGCGCGGTCGCCGACAGGTCAAGAACCGTAATGTTCTCGAAACCTCGCGCAAGAAGGCAATCGACAAGGCGGGACGCGCCGCCGCCAATGTCGATGATGGCCGATGACGGTTGCGCGCCGACAAGTTCAAGCAATTCAAGGGATGGGACGGGGCTCTCCTGAAACCAGCTCACCTCCGCCTCGCCCTTGGTGGTGTAAATGTTTTCCCAATGAGCTTTTCTATCGGTGGTTGTCATTGCGGTCCCTTGATTACAGGCAAGCATATACTACGCCCATATCGGGGTTGCTTGTCACCAGAACAACCCCACGCCTCTAACGTGGCCATTGCATAAGCACCACTCCGTCTTGCATTCGTCATTTATATCCACTATTCTGGATGTATGGATGAAATAGAAACCATCGCGGCCTTCGCGGCGCTCGCCCAAACCACGCGGCTGGACACGTTCCGCCTGCTGGTGGCGCGCGAGCCGGACGGCGTTCCGGCGGGCGAATTGGCGCGGCTGATGGCCGTGCCGCAAAACACCATGTCGGCGCATCTCAGCGTTCTTTCGCGCTGCCGGTCTCGTGAGCGGCGAGCGTCGTAGCCGCTCGATCATCTACCGCGCCAATCTCGCGCGCCTGCGCGAATTGGTGTCGTTCCTGCTCAAGGATTGCTGCGGCGGGCGTCCCGACGTTTGCGCGCCATTGATCGCCGAAATCTCGCCCTGTTGCGCCAACGCGGAGGAGCAAGACCATGACCGATAAAAAATACAATGTGCTGTTCCTGTGCACCGGCAATTCGGCGCGTTCGATCATGGCCGAGAGCATATTGCGAAAGGACGGCGGCGATCGCTTCAACGCCTTTTCGGCGGGGAGCCATCCCAAGGGCGCGGTCAATCCGCTCGCGATCAAGGTTCTCGAAAGCTTCGGCTATCCGACCGACGGCATGCGCTCGAAACCTTGGGACGAGTTCACCGGCGAGGGCGCGCCCAAACTCGATTTCGTCTTCACCGTTTGCGACAACGCGGCCGGCGAAGTCTGCCCGGTTTGGCCGGGCCAGCCGATGACGGCGCATTGGGGCATCGAAGACCCCGCCGCCGTCGAAGGAACCGCCTTGGAGAAGGAGCGCGCCTTCGTGCTCGCCCACCGCTATTTGCGCAACCGCATCCTGATCTTCAACGCGCTGCCGATCAAGCGTCTCGACAGACTGGCGCTCAGCGCCAAGCTGCGGGAAATCGGCGAAACCGAAGGGGCGTCCATCGGCGCGAAGGCTCACGCATGAGCGCCGCCATCGACATTATCATCTACCACAATCCGGCTTGCGGCACGTCGCGCAACACGCTCGGCCTCATCTACAATTGCGGCGCCGAACCTCGCATCGTCGAATATCTGAAAACGCCGCCGAGCCGGGCCGAACTGGCGAGCCTGATCGACCGCATGGGGATTTCGGCGCGCGATCTGCTGCGCAAAAAGGGAACGCCCTACGACGAGTTGAAGCTGGACGATCCCGCGCTGACGGACGATCAATTGATCGACGCCATGATGGCGCATCCGATCCTCATCAATCGCCCGATCGTCGTGACGCCAAACGGCGTCAAGCTGTGCCGGCCGTCCGAGGCGGTTCTCGACATTCTGCCGCTGCCTCAGCAAGGCGAATTCCGCAAGGAAGATGGAGAGCTTGTCGTCAACGCGGCGGGCCAGAGAGTCGTTGCGGCATGAGCAGCGCCTCTCTCGACGCGCCTCTTATCGAACGGTCGCCCGGCGAAACTTCCGCCAGGCGAATCGGCAGCGGCGCGGTCCGTCGCGACGCCTCGTCCATCCTCGAAACCAGCAGCTGAGAAAATCAAAACATGAAACGACTTCATATCCACGTCGCCGTCGACGATCTCGCGCATTCCGTCCGCTTCTACAACGCGCTGTTCGCCGCCGAGCCGACTGTCTTAAAGCCCGACTACGCGAAATGGATGCTCGATGATCCCCGCGTCAATTTCGCGATTTCGAAGCGCGGCGCGAACAGCGGATTGCAGCACCTCGGCATTCAGGTCGAAACGGAGAATGAGCTGAGCGAAGTGTACGAACGTCTCCAGCATGCGGGACGACCGGTGATCGAGGAAGGCGAGACCACCTGCTGCTACGCGAACTCGGAGAAATCCTGGATCACCGATCCGCAGGGGCTTTGGTGGGAGACGTTTCTCACTTCGGGCGAAAGCACGGTCTATGGCGGCGATCCGCTGCTCGGCGCCGCGCCGACGCGAGGCGACGCCCTGTTGCACGCCAAAGACGCCGCAAGGCGAATGTCGCCCAACCAAGCCGGAGCTTCCCGCCGTGGCCCCTTGTTGCGGCCGAAGGTCGCGCGCCATGACTGATCGCGCCTACAACGTGCTGTTTCTCTGCACCGGCAACACCGCGCGCTCGATCCTCGCGGAGAGCATTTTGCGCAAGGAGGGCGCGGGACGCTTCAACGCTTTCTCGGCGGGGAGTCATCCCAAGGGCGTCGTCAATCCCTTCGCGCTGAAAACGCTCGCGGCTCGCGGATATCCGGTCGAAGGGTTGCGCTCGAAAAACTGGGACGAATTCGCGGCGCCGGGCGCGGCGAAAATGGATTTCGTGTTCACGGTCTGCGACAACGCGGCGGGCGAGGCCTGCCCGTTCTGGCCGGGGAGCCCGGCGATCAGCGCATTGGGGAATCGAAGACCCCGCGGCGGTGGAGGGAACGGATATCGAAAAGGAGCGCGCTTTCGCTCTGGCGTTCGACCGTCTGCGCGGCCGCATTTCCCAATTCACGGCGCTGCCGATCGAGAGCCTCGACAAACTGTCGTTGACCAATCGCCTGCGCGAAATCGGCGCGCTCGAAGGCGCCACGCACGCCCCGCAACTGGAGAATTGATCATGAGCGAAGCAACGACGACAGCCGGCGCCGCGACGGCGAAGGCGCCCGCCATGAATCTATTCGAACGCTACCTCACTCTGTGGGTCGCGCTCTGCATCATCGCCGGAATCGCCCTCGGGCAGGCGATCCCCGCCGTGTTCCACGCGATTGGCGCGGCGACGGTGGCGGAAGTCAATTTGCCGGTCGCCGTGCTGGTCTGGCTGATGATCATTCCGATGCTGCTCAAGATCGACCTCGCGGCGCTCGGGCAAGTGGGCGAGCATTGGCGCGGCATCGCCGTGACGGTCGGCGTCAACTGGCTGGTGAAGCCTTTCTCGATGGCGCTGCTGGGATGGCTGTTCATCGCGCATCTGTTCCGGCCGTTCCTGCCCGCCGATCAAATCGACGCCTATATCGCCGGATTGATCCTGCTGGCGGCGGCTCCTTGCACGGCCATGGTGTTCGTCTGGTCGAACCTCGTCGAGGGCGAGCCGCATTTCACATTGTCGCAAGTCGCGCTCAACGACTCCATCATGATCGTGGCCTTCGCGCCAATCGTCGCGCTGTTGCTCGGCCTCTCCTCGATCGTCGTGCCGTGGAACACGCTGCTGCTCTCGGTCGCGCTTTACATCGTCGCGCCGGTGATCGCCGCGCAACTTTGGCGACGCGCGCTGCTGGCGCAAGGCGGGCAAGCGGCGCTTGGCCGAACGCTTCGCGCCTTGGCTCCGCTGTCGCTTTCGGCGCTGTTGCTGACGCTCGTGCTGCTGTTCGGCCTGCAAGGCGAACAAATCATTCGTCAGCCGCTCGTCATCGGCCTGCTGGCGGTTCCGATCCTGATACAGGTGTATTTCAACGCGGGGCTGGCCTATCTGCTCAATCGCCGCCTTGGCGTCGAATGGTGCGTCGCCGGGCCTTCGGCGCTGATCGGCGCGAGCAATTTCTTCGAATTGGCGGTCGCGACGGCGATCGCGCTTTTCGGATTCCAATCCGGCGCGGCGCTGGCGACGGTCGTCGGCGTTCTCGTGGAAGTGCCGGTCATGCTGTCCGTCGTCCAAATTGTCCGCCGCTCGCGCGGATGGTACGAACGCGCTGACGCCGCGTAGCGGCTAAAATCACACGCTTGGAACCCTGTCGCGGGCCCCGAGCGGGGACGTTGTCGGAGTCGGCGATGCGCCAACAAGCAGTCATGGACGCCTGCGTGGGCGCAAAAAAAGCATAGGTGCTTTCTCTCACACCCTGATCGGCAGATCGCGAAAAAACTTCTTGCCTTCGATGACCGCAGCGAGTTCGTCGCGTTCGGCGTCGCGTTTGTGGTAGCCGCATTCGGCGGAAAGCGGAAGGCCGTTCGCTTCGTCGGCAAGAGCGGCTTAACGCCAAATTGCCGACGCCAGCAAGTAATCCCTCCGCCGGAGGCCGCCTAATCGACCTGGGAGCGTCACAAACTCGACAACTTGGTCTTCACCAACTCCATGGCGATCGATCGTATCCCTGGGATCTATTGTGAGAAGGGGCGTCGGATGATGGCCCAGAAGAATCCCCACGCCGGCTTGTCTGACCCCTAGCGACCGCGCCCGGACTAGAGCCGGTAAGCACCACCTTTGTATTCTCCAAGCCATTCTCCCGCACCAGCTCATAAAGTATCGCGGCATTTTGAGGCGAGATACGCACGCAGCCATGCGATACGGGTTTGCCAAGATTCTTCACCTCGAAGCTGCCGTGGATGGCATGGCCGTCTTTCATAAAGAAAATGGAATGGGGCATGGGGGCGTTGTCAAACTCTTTGCTATACCAAATTTCGTTCATAGACGTCGCGGTATAGGTTCCCGATGGAGTTGAATATCCTGCTCGGCCCGTTGATACCGGCCATCGATATCTTTCTGCCCCATCCAAAGAAACCGTCATTTGTTGATTGGTTTTGTCGATGTAGACGAGGACTGCGGCCCTATTGGCTTCGGCTCCGAAGAAGCCGGAGCCCGCGTGAGCCGTCACCGGAAAGAGGACCAATGCAACATAAATGGCGGTCAATAAAAGCGAAATTCTCTTCAATTGATCAAAGGATTTGCGCATATGCTCTCACCTTATCCCGTTAATCGGCCCCACTGGTCCAATTGGAATGTTAATGCAGTGACGGCCTCGTAGCTAGTGCGGATCATCGCCTCTTTGCGGACGGACTGGGACGACGCGGCCCCTCTTCTCAACGAAGCGATAGATGCATTACGCGAGCTAAACCGCGCTGCCGACCCAAGTGACACATACGCCATCGTGACGCTGGCCGAGGGGCACATATCGGTCATATCGAGATTCTTCGGTGTCGCCTTAGCCTCCAATAAACTGGCGAGTAGCAAGGGCTGCTTGCTGTTACATGATGAGACCTTCGCGGAACCACGCCGGAAGTTCTCCTTCGAGCCGAACGCGGTCGTCCCCGCGGTCAAAAATCAAGATTTTTGCACTCATATGGAAGAACTCTGAGGAAAACAAGCGAAAAGACCGCTTTTCGACCCCCTACGGCGCAGGCCGGCAGAGGGGGCACGGACTCCAATGATATACCGCGGTCACAGCGCCGCCCAGCTTGACGCGCGGGCTTGCGGGTCTGCGTTGCTATTGGCCGCGTTCGACCTCGAACTCCACGGCTCTGCACAATCGCGAATACGCAGATGCACACGCGTTACCCCGGAAGGAAAACCCTAAACGGATTTAATCCTCAAGATTTTATCCCAAGTCGCCATCGACATTGGATAGATGCGCTTTCGTCGCAAATATAGACGGCGCAATACGGTGAAAACCATCGGCAACGATCAAACGATTGCCTTTTTTCATTTCACCGCGGACCAGCAAAACAGGCGGCAGAGGCGTGCCTTTATGGATTCGTTTCAGGTCTTCACGGACATGCGGGTCGGATTGATCGAGCAATGGTAAATCGGCTGCTCGTAAAAGGTCTTTTGACTCTGCTCGATCGTATCGCTTTTCTGCAAGTGTTCAATAAGCTGCAGCGCTTCCGCATCGGAGCATATCAACGTCAGAAGCTTTTTCCCCCCTCATAGTCCTCTGTCTCTGGTTCATTCTTCCATTTAATCTTTGGTTTTGACATCACTCTTTCCTTCATGTCCGCGGTGGGGATGTCCCGTTCCCATCTCGGGAAAAATGGCCCTGCCGGAGTTGTCGGCAAGGGCCTCACCTAGCAGTGTCGCGGGAACCAAGCGTTGGATTTCCAGCATTAGAAACGCTCGATCAAAAACAGGGCGAAAATCCGATCTTCGCGCTGTTCTCCCGGCGTTCGCGCGTGGCCAAGCCGCCGCCACATCTCTAGGCATGGCGACTTTCCTCAAGCTCGGGTTCAATGCCACTGCGAGAGTTCGATGGTGACGCCCTCCGGTCCTTCGATGAAGACCAGCTTACGCGAGTGAAAGTCCATGATCTCGTTGCGGGTCGCAAATCCGCTCGCTCTCAGTCTGGCGATCTCGGCCTCGATGTCGTCGACGGCGAAGCAGACGTGGTTCATGCCGAGTTTGTTCAGATCGTGGATATGCGGATCGGGCAAAGGATCGGGATGGCGATAGCGCAATAGTTGGATCTCGGTTCGCGGAGAGACGTTCTCCAGCACCAGCGTGACATGCTCGGCCTCGATGCCCGGAACGCCCATGTAGCTGGCGAACGGTTCTCCCGCGATCACCACGGACATCGCCTCCTTGAACCCCAGCACCGAGAAGAACGCCTTCGCGCGATCGATGTCGCGCACGACGATTGTCAGATGGTCGAAGCGCTTCACCATTTCCGTTCCTCTCCCGGCTCGGGGACGGGCGCCGCTGTCTTCCAGCATCGACCCCCTGATTTAGACACGGCTTGTCCTCGTCTCATTGACACGGGACGGGTCGCTTCTTCTGCGTTACACTTCGGGAAGATGTGCGGCGCTCGGCGAGCCAATTCATCACTGTCCCGCCGGGACAGCTTCCTCGCCCCGGGCCGATGCGGCCCGCGGGCGAGGAAGGTGGGCGAGTGTAGAGGTCTCGGAGCTTTCCGAGGCAATCAATGTTCCGTCGCCGCCGCCGCGGCTAGTGTGAAAGCGGGGCTAGCCCAGGTCGGATCCTGGCCTCGCCGCAACAGTTCGCCCATTCCGTCGATAACCGCCGGCGCCTCTTGGAGCGCGTTTTCCACGGCCGTCAAGGCTGTGATAATGGCGTCTCTTTCCTGAGCGGAATGCTCTGGAAGGTTTTGCGGTTGGTTGCTTTCAAGATATTGAATCGCCTTAACGTACTCATCCAACACTGATCGAAGGGCTGACGCCTCCGCGCGGCTGAGCATCATTTCGATTTGAACGACTTTCATCTTACCCTCCCCGAACTGGCGATTAGCCTGAGCCGTGCAGCAAGAGGATAGGGTCGAAGTCGATGGGACTCGTGTTAAAAAAAAAACTTCTGGTGCGGTTTTGGCTAATCGTTGGTCACAAGAATTAGCCTTTAGTTTGACGAGCGCAATACGTAGTTTCCACAATAAGATCCCGAAAGGACGCCCGTCCCGAGCGACGGGCCATGCCGCTGAAGCAATCTTGGGAGTCGCCCGTGACTCTTCGATTGCTTCGCCGCGCTCGCAATGACTGGAGCCGCTTCTTGGATGAGTCGGAATTTCTGAAGCATTTGACATAAGGTCTTCTTGCGTTGCACCATTTTGTGAACACGCCAAGCCGGGCAGTCCAATTTTCGCGCGATTTTGGCCCGTTTCGCGGCGTCGAATCACCTCGCGTCAAACGCGCCTTCCATTGAGTGGAGAGAAGGATACTAAGGGAAAGTACTCGGTTGAGATATCATGCGAGATCACGCATAACCACTTGGCGCGACAGGCTTAGGCCTGAACGGCGACCAGGCGGATACGACGACGGATTTAACCGGAGCGGCCCAAGTCTGGGGAGGGATAAATGCGGATGCGGTATATGCATCCGCATTTATATATATTCAGAAGCATTCAACTCGATTATGCCGGCGCGCACGGCTCATTGGCCAAGCAAGGGAGGTTGCGCTGTGACGGAATGCATCGATTGTTCCGCGCGAACGCCGCCATCCGCGAAACATTGCTCGGCTTCTTTCGAGTTACCTGCTCAATTTGGAGAGGGGACCGGTAGCCGTGCGCGAGATGATCGTCGGAGATATCAGTGGCTTTCGCGATCTCGGGGCGCGCCAACAGGCCTCCGATTTGTGCTTGGTGCTAAATTGCTTCCTCGCCGATTTCCCGGAAGCCCGCATGGCGTCGCAGGACTCGTGCGAATGCTCGAGCGCGGAGGCGACGTATAACGTATAAAAGCACGTAGAACGCGCCCATGCGCTCCGTGCGAAATTTCCCCTCGGCTTGCTTTTCTTCCCGCTCCCGGCGACAAATGCGCGCCAGTCGATGCAGGCTGGCGTTCTTTGGAGCGACGACAGATGGAAGAATTGATTCAGCGCATTTGCGCCTCGGTCGGGATTGACGAAAACACCGCCAAGGCCGCCATCGGCCATGTGCTCGGCTTCGTGCAACAGCAAATTCCAGAGGGTCCGGTCGCCGATCTCATCAACAAGCTCCCCGGCGCGCAGGAGGCCATCGCGGCCGCGGCGACGACGCCGATGGAGGGGCTTGGCGCGGCGCTCGGCGGTCTTGGCGGAATGCTCGGCGGCGCCGGCGGCAACATCATGGGTCTGGCCGGCAAGCTCGGCGGCCTCGGCCTCGACATGGGCCAGATGCAGAAGCTCAGCCATGAAATCTTCGCCCACGCCGACGAAGTGATCGGCAAGGAGAACGTCGACAAGATCATCGCGGCGATCCCGGCGCTGGCGCCGTTCCGCTGAGCTGCCGCGAATCCTTCTCCCGCGGGCGGGAGAAGGATGTCGCTTCGCTCCGCGGCGCCAAAAGGCGGCCTCCTCCTTGACAGGCGACTCCCGTCCTCAATCTTTTATTCGCGGGGCCGTTCTCGGCGAAATTCGCCGCGACCCTTCATGAGGGAGTTGGCCGATGAAAACGAGGAACAACCTGAAATCCAACGCGAAAAAGGTCTCGATGGAAATTCTCAACGCGCGCCTCGCCGACGGCATAGACCTGGCGCTCGTCACCAAGCAGGCCCATTGGAACATCAAGGGGCCGAATTTCATCGCGGTGCATGAAATGCTCGACGGCTTCCGCGGCGAACTCGACACGCATGTCGACACCATGGCCGAACGTGTCGTGCAACTCGGCGGGACCGCGCTGGGAACGTCGCAAACCGTCGCGGCGGCGACCAAGCTCACGCCCTATCCGACCAATATCCATGCCTCGAAGGATCATCTCGGCGCGCTCGCGGAACGCTATGGGACCGCCGCCGATCTGGTGCGCGAGGCGATCGACCAGACCGACGAAGCCGGCGACGCCGACACCTCGGACATCTTCGTCAACTATTCCCGCTCGCTCGACAAGGCGCTCTGGTTCATCGAAGCGCATCTTCAGGACGCCGCGTAAGCCGGTTTCAAAGGTGGCCTTTGACCTTGCCCTCGCGCGGCCCCGCGTTTAATTCTACCGGCGAGGTAGACTTAAACGCGAAAGGCGCATGGCCATGACCAAAACCGCGACTATTTTGGCGCGACTTTTTGGCGCGCTCCTCGCCTGCGCCGGCGCGCTGGCGCAGACCGCGCCGGCGACCCAAGACGCCCCCGTGACCTATGGCGACTGGCGCATGGACGCGCCGGGCGTCGCAGCATAAAATCACGCTTTCCGATCTTCCCGCGCCCTACGCCACCGAGCCCAAGGCCAACCGCTCCGAGGTGGCAAAGCGTCCCGCGGGCGCCGAACTCAAGACGCTTCCGGGCTTTACGGCCGAAATCATCGCCTCCGGCCTTGACGGCCCGCGCGTCATTCGCTTCGCGCCGAACGGCGATCTGTTCCTTTCCGAGAGCATGGGCGGGCGCGTCCGCGTGCTGCGCTTCGCGCCGGGCCAGACCGCGCCGGTCAGCAACGAGGTCTTCGCCGCGGGGCTCGACCGGCCCTATGGACGTCGCCTTCTATCCGCCGGGGCCGAACCCGCGTTACGTCTATGTCGCGACGCGCGGCTCGGTGCTGCGCTATCCCTATCAAAGCGGCGAGTTCAAGCCGTCCGGCGCGGCCGAGACCATCGCCCGTCTGCCGGCCGGCGCCGGCCACTGGACGCGCGATCTCGCCTTTTCGCCTGATGGCGCGAACGCTTTACGTGGCGATCGGCTCGCGGACCAATGTCGCGGAAGGCAAGACGCCGCCGCCCCGCGCCGAGGCCGAGGCGCTGGAGAAGGCGGAAGGCCTCGGCGCCAGCGCCGAACCCGGCCGCGCGCTGGTCGCCGCCTTCGATCCCGAGGGGAAGAACCGCCGCGTCTTCGCCTCGGGCCTGCGCAATTGCTCCGGCGTGACGATCCGCCCCGGCTCGGACGAACTGTGGTGCGCCGTCAACGAGCGCGACATGCTCGGCGACAATCTGCCGCCCGATTACGCGACGCGGGTCGTCCCCGGCGCCTTCTACGGCTGGCCCTGGTATTACATCGGCGCCCACGAAGACCCGCGACACAAGGGCGAGCGGCCCGACCTCGCCGATAAAACCGTGACGCCCGACGTGCTGATCCAGCCGCACAGCGCGCCGCTCGGCATCAGTTTTTACGAAGGTTCGCAATTCCCGGCGGAGTTCAGGGGCGACGCCTTCGTCGCGCTGCACGGCTCGTGGAACCGCTCGAAACTCGCGGGCTACAAGATCATCCGCCTGCGCTTTTCGGACGGCAAGCCGACCGGCGTCTACGAGGACTTTGTAACCGGCTTCGTCATCGACGACAGCAAAGTCTGGGGCCGCCCGGTCGACGTGACGCAGGCCCCCGACGGCGCGCTGCTGTTCACCGAGGACGGCAACGGGACGCTGTGGCGGGTGAGTTTTGCGGGGAAGTGAGGCGAGCGGGCGCGGGATCGAAAAATCGCGAACTTGCTCCATGGAGCGCTTTTTCGCAAAAATGGACGCTGGTTTTGCCTAGGGCCTGTTGACGTTCATTTGGGGTTTGGGATTCCCACGGGTTCGCAAATCAGATTGAAGGTTTGAAACTGATTTGGGGGCAAGCCTTGACGCGCAGGATTCTGAGTGAGACCCAGTGGCTGTTGATGCAACCGCACTGTCTTGGGCAAGAAGGTCATCCCGGCCAAACGGGCGGAGACACTCGCCTGTTTCTTGAAGCGGTATTGTGGATTGCGCGCACGGGCGCCCGTGGCGGGATTTGCCGGAAGAGTTCGGCAAGTTCAATTCGGTGTTCAAACGGTTTCGCCGCTGGGTTCTGGCTGACGCGTTCACGCGCATATTCAATACGCTATCGGATGATCCCGACTTTGAGTTTGCCATGATCGACGGCACGATTAGCAAGGTCCACCGCCATGGACAGGGCGCTAAAGGGGGACTCAAAATCAGGCGATCGGAAAGAGCCGGGGCGGCATGACCACCAAAATCCTCGCGCTTGTCGACGCTCTGGGCAACCTTGTGCGGTTCGCGCTGATGCCGGGGCAAAGAGGCGAAATCACCGGCGCGGAAAAGCTGATCGAGGGCCTGCCTCTTGGCGCCTTGCTGGCGGACAAGGCTTATGACGCGGACCATTTTCGTGACTTGCTCAAGAGCAAAGGCGTCGAAGCAGTCATCCCCGCAAGGAAAGGACGCCTCAGCCCGGCTACCCATGACGCCGAGATGTACAAGTGGCGGCATCTCGTCGAAAACTTTTTCCAAAAGCTCAAGGAGTTCAAACGGATCGCCATGAGAGCCTGCAAAACCGACACAAGCTTCGAAGCCATGATAAACCTTGTGGCGACCGTGATACGGACGAGGTGACCGTGAACGTCAACAGCCCCTAGAAAAGCACGACGAAATAAGTGGAACTGGAGTTCTTCCGGTTTAATCCAAACCGGAAAGACTCTGATTAAAATCTGACGCCTGGAACCCTGCCGCGGGCTCTGAGCGGGGACGTAGTCGGAGGTCAGCAATCGCCACAACCGGTCATAGGTTGCCGCGCGCCGCCGGCATGTTAATCTGCACCATCGGGGAGTCTTTAATCTGTGACTTGGCGCGCAAGGCTCGCGATCATACATAAGATCGGCTTCCAGCGGATGAACGTCAAAAGCCCTTCCTGTCAATGCCGCGGCTGATAGCTTAAAGTGGAAATCGTCATGTTGGGGGGCGCGCATGACGCGTGAAGAGCTTCTCGCGATATTGAAACAAGGTGTTGTCGCCTGGAACAATTGGCGGAGGTCAAATCCGGACATCAAACCGGACCTCAGCGGAGTGGATCTCATCGGGGCGGATCTGACCGGCGCGGACCTTAGCGAGGCGAAACTCATCGAAACGAACCTCACCGAGGCCAACCTCTCCAAGGCGAACTTCACCGCGGCGGACCTCAGTGGAGCGAATATCACCGGGGCGACGCTGAATGAGGCAAACGTTACCGGGGCAAACATGAGCTCCGTTGAATGGAACCGCCGAAAGATGCTTGGCAAATATCGAGGAATTCGGGGGCTCGAACTTATGTTATGGCAACGCTCTCTTCAAGCGAGAGGCGGCCGACCAGGACTTCCTCGATACGCTAGAGGTGCATTGGCACGGCACTTGGCGCATAGTTCTCTTCCGGCTCTGGGGATGGTCGACAGACTACGGCCGAAGCTTGCCGCGCATTATGTTCTTCGCTTTCGTCGTCGCGATGCTCTACGGCCTGATCTACGACCTGCAACCCGAAATGCTGAACTATGGATGCGGTAGTAGAATACGCACGTGGTTCACGCCCTTCTATTTCTCGATCGTGACTTACACAACGCTTGGCTTTGGCGATGTGTTTCCCACTACCGTTGCTGGCGAGATCATCATTAGCACTGAGGTTATCCTCGGCTATCTGACTCTGGGATTGCTGTTGTCCGTTCTGGCGGAAAAGCTGGCTCGGCGGAGCTAATCGACCACCTTGCCGCACTGGAATTCGCACCAGGCTTTGCACGGCATGAGTTCGAGCAAAACCATAGGGGACGTGCGTCCAGATGCCGAGAGATTCGTCCAAATCCCTCGGCGGAACAGCGGTTGCCGCTGCTCGTCCGTCATCACGCGGCTCTGTGCAGCTTTTCGCCACCGCTCCGCCTTGTCAAAAGCGCCCAATTGGAGGAAATTTTCACCCGCACCGGGAGCCATATGGCGAATCCCGGTTTGGACCGGTCAATGGGGCCGATCAGGCGCGTCTGTAAATGGAGCGGGAGCAATCGAACATTTCCAACTTCGAGATCCGGCGACTCACCGCAGATTCGTCGGAAAGAGACGCGGCTGCAGGATTGCTGGCCGAGAGCTTTTTCGACAGTCCGCTTTTCCTTTTTGCTTTTCCGGAAGCGGACACTCGGCGCGTCACGCTACGCTTTCTCTTTGGCGCTATCGTGGATGACGCCTTGAGGTTTGGGTGCGTTGAAGCGGCGTTCGCGAACCAGATTGTCGGCGCTCTGCTATGGTATCCGCCCGGCAAATATCCGATGCCTCTTTATCGTGAGCTCTACGGCCTGCGGAGCTATCTGCCTATTCTCTTAGGCAGCCCAATAGGACTTCTCAAACTCTACCGCGTGCAAGCGGCGCTCGGCCGGTTGCGTCCGGAGAGGCCGCATTGCCATGCCTATTTTCTGGCTGGGCAGACAGGGCTGCGGACTGGCGTCGCCTTGAGTTGCCGCGTGCTCGAAGAAGCAGACGCCAACAGTTGGCCTGTTTACCTGGAAACGCAGGATCCAAGGGCGGTCCTTCTATATCGCCGACTTGGCTTCGTGGCTTTGCATAGCGGCGTCGAGATTTTGCCGGGAGTGCCGGCAACATGGACGATGTGGAGGGATCCTGGCGCACTGACGCTGACATAGGATTTCACAGGCGCTGCCGGATATGCGAGTTTGGCGACATGGCCCAGACCGTCAACGTCATTGTTTGTCCCGAAGATCGCGAGCGTCTGCGCGCCATCATCGCGGACCGGCGCCGCCCGCTCAAGCACATTCAGCGGGCCAACATCGTTTTGCTGTCCGCTGAGCGCTTGCCGGTTTTGGAAGTCGCGCGGCGCGCAGGCGTCAGCCGGCCCGCCGTGTGGCGCTGGCAGCTTCGCTATGGCGAGCAAGGCGTCGACGGCCTCCTGCGCGACAAAACACGCAAGCCCGGCAAGCGCCCGGCGAACGGCAGGTGTCCGCTCGACGGACATCAAATGTCATAAGGGCGGACACTGTTGCGAAAAGTGGGTTCTCATTAAACCAAGCAAATCAGCGTGTTCGTTACTGGCACGCTCTATGCGCGGTGGGACTCCAGGAGACCCTCAAACCGGGGGTACAGGAGCACTGGCATGAATAAAACTCTGCGTCTTGTCCTCGTTAGCGGAACGGCTATTGCAAGCGTCGCAATCGCCAATCTCGCTTTCGCACAAGCGGCGCCGCCCCCGCCTCCGGGGCCGGCGGGCGCTGTCACGCCACCTATTCCGCCGCGCACGGCGGATAGGGTCCGGCCCGCACCTCTCGCGGCGATGACCGGTTGGGGTCAAAAGCGGTCCAACAGCGAGCGCTTGCGGCATTCCCTGTCACGGGCGCCAAGCGTTAGATTTTGACCACTCGCCCTCCTGACGAAGAACGAGGCCCACGGCGAAGCGGCGTCATCTCTTCTGCTCGCCGGCGGACCCGATAGCGGCGGCGCCCGCCCCCTTCAATCGCCGCTCGATTTCAGCCGCCAAGGCTCGGTCGGACGATGTTAAACGCCCGCTGTCCGCGAGTTCTTTCAGGATTGCTTGCGCCTTTAGCAAATAGTCGCGGGCGTAGGGCGGCTCCGCGATGGACAATTTCAAATATATCGCGATTATGTCGCGCCGCCGCCCGGCGTCGCCCGGATCGGCCGCCGACAAAGCCTTGAGGATCTCGAAGCTGTCGCGGTAGGATCGCGGCGCCGCCGCCATATCGCCTTGGGCAAGCTGAACGTCGCCGAGTTTTTCGTGGGCGACCGCCAAATCCCGTCGCAACCCAACGTCGCCGGGATGGGCGGCCGACAAGGCATTGATGAGGGCGAAGCTCTCGCCGTACGACCGCGGCGCCGCCTCCAGATCGCCCTGGGCAAGCTGAACGTCGCCGAGTTTTTCGTGGGCGACCGCCAAATCCCGTCGCCGGCCGGCGTCGCCGGGATCGGCCGTCCGACAAAGCCTTGATGAGGGCGAAGCTCTCGCCGTACGACCGCCGCGCCGCTGTCAGATCGCCCTGGGCAAGCTGGGCTTGCCCTAGTTTTTCGTAAGCGACCGCCAAATCCCGTCGCCGCCCGGCGTCGCCCGGATCGGCGTCCGCCAAGGCCTTGCTGAAGGCTACGCCATCGCGGAAGGATTGCAACGCCGCCGGGTGATCGCCCCGGGCAAGCTGAACTTGCCCTAGTTTTTCGTGGATGACCGACAAGTCCCGTCGCCGGCCGGCGTCGCCCGGATCGGCCGCCGACAAAGCCTTGAAGATTTCGAAGCTGTCTTGGTCGGATTGCAGCGCCGCCGCCGGATCGCCTCGGGCGAGCGCGACGTCGCCGAGTTTTTCGTGAACCGACCGCCAAATCCCGTCGCAACCCGGCGTCGCCAGGATCGGCGGCCGACAAAACCTTGTTGAGGGCGAAGCTGTCGCGGTAGGATTGCATCGCCGCCGCCAGATCGCCCTGGGCGAGTTGAACGTCGCCGAGTTTTTCGTGAGCGACCGCCAACTCCCGTCGCCGCGACTTGTCGGCGGGATTGGCGTCCGACAAAGCCTTGCTGGCGGCTATGCTGTCGCGGAAGGATTGCAACTCCGCCGCGGCGTCGACTTGCGCGCGTTGCGCCTGCCCAGGTTTTTCGTGAGCGATCGACAAGTCCCGTCGCCGCCCGCCGTCGCCGGGATTGGCGGCCGACAAGGCCTTGATGATGGCCAGGCTGTCTCCATGCGATTGCAACACCGCCGCGCGATCGCCGGCCGTGAGCCGAACGTCGCCGAGCCTCCGCGGCTGGCCGTCAAATCCCGTTGTTCCGCCTTGTCGCCGCGATTGGAGCCGACAAGAGGTCCGGCGACCTCGGCGAGAAACGACGCTATCGCGCCCGGCGCGCTTTCGAGCTTTTGCGTCGCGTCGGACAGCCATCCCTTCGTTGTTTCACGCCAACTCCACCGTTTGCTCCGCGCGGTTCCATTGCCATGCCGAGAGCCCCGCCAAGCCCAATGCGATGGTTGCGCCGACCCAGGAAATCGTCGCCACGCGCCGCGCGTTTCTGGCGCGGCCCGCGTCGCCGAAAATCCGCGCGCGCAACGGATTGGCCGCGGTGACGGACAAGCCCGCGAAAGTCAAAGCGTGCCGCACCCGCGCGCCATGCTCGCCGGCCGCTTTCATGTAGATCTTACCGACGCCACGCTGGCGACACAGATCGATCAGTTGGGCGACGCCCCTGGAGTCGTTGGCGAACCGATAAAAGGCGTCGCCGGGGCTGACATGCGTCTCGAGCCAATTTTCACAGACATCAACATGCACGTAGTCTTGCGACGACTTGTTTTTGTTGGACGGAGCCTTGCCGAGCATGGGGTCCGCTCCTCGTTATCCGTTCAGCTCAAACATTTGGCGAACCACTTGACCTCTAGTGCTCGATCCTTTCCGAGCTAACGCTAAACGGAACGCGCACCTCCGCGGTGATGGGGTCTAGCGAAGCGCGATACTCCGGGGGGCCGCCTTGGTCCATGGGAGCACGGAGATTCGCCGCCTCCGCGCCGAGTCTGCGACGGTTTGGCGCATTGGCAAGCGTGAGCGCCGCGGCGGGGTCCTTCGTCCGACGCGCGCGCGAAGGGAGGGCGCATGCTTTCCGTCGTTGCGAGGAGGCGAAGCCGACGCGGCAATCCAGGGGTCGCGCGTGACTCCTGGATTGCTTCGCCTTCGGCTCGCAATGACGACGGAGGGCGTGACGAAAGTTCCCAGCGAGAGCCCTCATCCGACCCCGCTTCGCGGGGCCACCTTCTCCCGCGGGCGGGAGAAGGATTCGCGCCCTAGGTTACCTCCTCCTCCCCCGCCATCGCCGCGTTGAACGCCGCGACCGCGCGGGCCAGACGCGGCTCGTGCGCCGGGGGGATGAACAGCGTCACCTCCGCGCGGGGGTTTTTCGCGCCGTCGACGATCTCGAAGACGTCGAAGGCCAGAAATCCGCCATGGGCTCTGCTGGCGTAGAAGCCCAGCTCCGGCGGGCCGTCGAGGGTGAGGTTGAGCGGGCCGGTCAGGCGCATGGGTTGTCCGACTTTTTGATTTGAAAGCGGTTTCAGATGTCCGACCCTTCCCTCGAGGGGAGGGTAGGCGCGCTACGCCGCTTCGCGCGCGGCTTCGAGCCGCATTGAAAGCTCGCCGTGCAGCACGGCGAGGTCGAAGGCGGAGAAGCGGGTCGGCGGCTCGCGGTCGCCCTGGCGGCGGGCGGCCCAGTCCGACAGCGCGCGCTCCAGCCGGTCGACGCGCCAGCGCTCGTCGTCGATCAGGCGGATGCGCTCCCTCGGCGCCGCGACGGCGGCGAGATGGGCGTCGAGCCGGGCGAGATAGGCGCGAACGGCGGGCTTCATCGCGCCGGCCTCGGGAAGGAGAGAAAATCGGTGGATTGCATGTGCGCCTCCGCGAGTTGGTGACGCCGAGGATATGTGATTTAAAAATCTCGTCAAGAGGCAATGTGATTTTTAGACATCTTATGGTGAGACGGCTGCGCGCGGCTTAGAGGTGCAAAAACATCGGGTGATTCGGGGAAGGGGCCGCCAATCCCGTCATTGCGAGGAGGCGAAGCCGACGCGGCAATCCATGGGGCCGCCCGCGACTCCTGGATTGCTTCGCTGCGCTCGCAATGACGGGATTTGCGCGGGGCCGCGTTCTCCCGAGCCATGGGAGAAGGCGGTCACAAATCCAGCATCACCTTGCGCACGCGGCCGATCACCGTCGGCGGGGCGTCGAGGTAGATCGCCTCGTGCGCGGGGTTGGTGGAGTAGGGCTCCAGCCGGTCCGGCCGGCTCATCCAGCGTTTGAAGGTCGCCTCGCCGCCGTCGGGCGTCGCGAAGACATAGAAGCCGCGCGGGCGCGGCACGGTGTCGGAGCGGTCGACGACGATGATCGAATTTTCCGGCGCGACCAGGTTCATCGAATCGCCGACGACCCGCAGCGCCAGAAAATCGCCGCGCGGCAGGCCGGGCACCGGCAGATAGGAGAGATCGTCGCCGAGCAGGACCGGCGGCGACTCGGAAAAGCCGGTCGCCGCGACCCAGGACACCAGCGGAACCTGCGCGACATCGGCGCCATAGTCGCGCTCGCCGATCAGCCGCGGCCCAAGGCCGGTCGCGACCCAATACATGCGCAGGCCGAGCGTGTCGCAGATGCGCTGGAGATTGTCGACGCGCGGCCAGCGCGACGGGTTGCGGCGGAGCTGACTGAGGAAGGTGCGCTCCAGCCCGGCGCGGGTGGAGGCCTCGTTCTCGGTCATTTTGAGCTCGGTCAGCCGGTCGCCGAGGCGAGCGAGGATCTGGTCGCGCGAAATATCCATGCCGCGATTTTAAAATCGTCTGTGGAAAACCGTTAGTGGTGTTAAAACATCTAACGCCCATTGACAGGCGATTTATAAATCGCATAATCGCCACCATGTCGCTCCGCTCTTCTCCCTTCCGCGCGCCGGCGATCCTCCTCGCCTCCCCCCGCGCGGCGACTGCGGCCGGTCCATCTCGGACCGGCCGCTTTTTTCCAAGCGCGAATGCAAGGGATTCCCATGACTTCTGGGCCAGCCAATATAGAGGCCGAGCAGGCCGTGCTCGGCGCCTGCCTGCTTGAGCCGCGAGGCGCTGGCGGCGGTCGCCGGCTTTCTCGAACCGGCGCATTTCGCGGAGGAGTTGCATCGCCGCATCTTTGCCGCGATGCGGGAGCGGCTCGCCGAGGGCGCGCTGGCGACGCTGGTGACTCTGGGGCCGCTTTTGGGCGATCTGGACCTGCCCGAAGGGGCGGCCGCGCCCGCCTACCTCGCCCGCCTGGCGGCGTCCGCGCCCAGCATCGTCAACGCGCCCGATTACGCGCGCCAGATCGTCGATCTCGCGCGTCGGCGCGCGATCATGCGCGTCGCGCGGGGCGCGCTCGACGCGGCGGCGTCGCCGGCCATCGGCGGCCCGACCCAGGCCATCGCCGCCGACGCCATCGACGGTCTTAACGAAATCGTCGCGGCGGGGGCTGAGCGGCGCCGGCGCCCTTTAAGCGAAAGCGCCGGCGATCTTCTCGCTCACGCGGAGAAAATCCGAGCGGGAACAATGGTTTCGCAAGCGGCGACGACCGGCTTTCGCGATCTCGACACGGCGACCGGCGGCTATGAGGCGGGCGCGCTGTGGATTGTCGCGGCGCGGCCCGGCGTCGGCAAGACGATTTTTCAGGTGACCTCCTCGCTTAAAGTCGCGCGCGCCGGGGCGAGAAGTCTTCGCGAGACTGGTCAAGGTTTTGGCGCGCTGGCCTATAGTTTAGAGGTGCCGGAAAGACAGGTTTGCGCGCGTTATCTGTCCGATCTTTGCTATATCCCGCGCGCGCCGATCGAATATGGCCGCATCGCCCGCGGCGAGTTTTCCGATGAGGAGGCGGGCCGGCTCGCGGCCGCGCAAAAGACGCTGGCGCGCCTGCCGCTGACGCTCGACGCCTCGTCGAAGCTGACGCTGGCGGAAATCGGCGCGGGCGTCCGGGCGGAAAAGGCCGCGATGGCGCGGACGGAAACGCGGCTCGCGGTGGTGTTCGTCGATTATCTGAAGTTCATCCGCGCCAGCGATCGCTACAAGGGCCAGCGTCATTACGAGGTCGGCGAAATCTCGGCGGGCTTGAAGCAACTCGCCAAGGACGAGGGGCTCTGCGTCGTGCTGCTGGCGCAGCTCAACCGCGCGCTGGAGAGCCGCGAGGACAAGCGGCCCAATCTCTCGGACCTGCGGGAATCCGGGGATTTGGAGGCCGACGCCGATGTCGTCGTGTTCCTGCACCGCGAGGCCCATCGCATCCTGAAAAGCCCGGAGTTTCGCAGCGGTAGCGCGGAGGCGCACGCGCGTTACGCGCTCGTCGAGCGCGAGGCGGAACTGATCGTCGGCAAGAACCGCGCGGGGCCGGAGCGCACGGTGAAACTGTGGTGCCTGCCGTCGTGCTCGACGATGGCGGATGCGGCGAGGGGGGCGGTGGGATGAAAAAGGCAAGCGAAATCGAGGGGTCAACCACCCGTCATTGCGAGCGAAGCGAAGCAATCCAGGGGTCGCGCGCAACTCCTGGCTTGCCGCGTCGCTGCGCTCCTCGCAATGACGGTTTGATGTCCTAACCGCGCCTCGCACGGAACCGCCGATGAAACAACCCTGGCTCAAATTCTTCCCTTCCGACTGGCGCGCCGACCCGGCCTTGCGCATGTGTTCGCTCGCCGCGCGGGGGCTGTGGATCGAGATGCTTTGCCTGATGCACGAGGCGCGGCCGCACGGGTCGCTGCTTGTCAACGGCAAGCCGGTGACGGCGGCGCAGCTCGCCAATCTCGTCGGCGGCGGGGTCGCGGAGGTCGAGGGTTTTCTCGCCGAGTTGGAGGAGGCCGGCGTGTTCAGCCGCGACGCGGACGGCGCGCTCTACAGCCGGCGCATGCGCCGCGACGAGGAAAGAGCGGCGGTCAACCGCGTCAACGGCCGGGCGGGCGGCAACCCGTCGCTTAAGCAAGGGGTCAACCCACCGGTTAACCCAGCGGTTAAGGCGGGGGATAAAGCCCAGAAGCCAGAGTCCAGAATCCAGACGCCAGAACCAGAAAACAGCGCCGCCCTTCACCCTCCCCTCGAGGGGGAGGGTCGCGCGACAAGCGCGGGGTGGGGTGGAGCAAAGGCCCGAGATTCGGGAGTCACCCCACCCCGAAACGCTTCGCGTTTCGACCCTCCCCTCCAAAGGGCGTCCCTGGGACGCCCGTCGTTCCGACGGGCTATGGGGAGGGTGCGACCGGCGCGAAGCTCGACGAGATCGAGGCCGCCTGCCGCGCGGCGCTGGGCGAGGCCGCGCCTGATCGATGTCGTGATCGGGCCGATGCTCGCCGTCGTCGAGAGATTTGGCGCGGAGCGGGTGTGTCTGGCGCTCGCCAGCGAAGCGCGGCGCAAGCGGCGGCGGCCGATCAAAAGCTGGCGGCTGTGGGCGGAGATCGCGTGCGAGTCGTTGGCCGAGGAGCCGAGAGCCCCGCCGCCGGCGCCCGGGGAAATGGCGGCGCTGCTCAATGGCGAGAGCGTGCCGCGCGCGGCGCTGATGGCGGCGATCGAGCGCTGGAACGCCGGCGGCGACTGGCCGACGAGCCTCGGCGGCCCGCCCCGCCGCCACGGCTGCGCGCTGCCGGAGACGTTTTTGGCGATGTGCGCGGAAGTGTGAAAGCGCGCGCCCGCCGTCATTGCGAGGAGCAAGGGCGCCCGAAGGACGCCCGTCGCGATGGACGGGCTATGGCGACGAAGCAATCCAGGAGTCGCCCAGTCCCCCTGGATTGCTTCGCTCCGCTCGCAATGACGGTGGAAGGCGCGCGCGCGACCGGTTTCGATTGTAGTCCCCCCCAACGAAAGGCTGTTCCACATGTCCACGCATGCGCGAAAAACCTCCCGGCTTATCGGGCGATATTCCAGCGTTGGCGGGCTCTCCGGGCTCGATCTGCCGCGCGAGGGCAAGCGCGCCGGCGGCAAGATCGAGATCGCGCATGGGCACGAGGTCGATCCCCATTTTGCAGGCGAGGCGGAGGCCGCCGGCAAAAACGAGGCGCGGATATTGCGGCAACGACGTCAGCGCGTCGCGATCAACGCCCAGACCGACGCGCTCGAATATGAGGCGCGGCGCGGCCGCATCTCCGCCGCCGCCTATGACGCCGGGCGCTATGTCGACCGCGTGCTGGAGGCCGCGAGCGGACGCCGCTCGGGCCGCGAATTCGGCGAAGCCGACCGCGCCGGTTTTTCTGCCTTCGCGCTGCAACAGGCGCTGGTCGCGCGGATCGACGCGGCGCGAAAGGCCGGGGCGCTGAAGGACGCGATAACGAAGGAAATCGGGCCGGAGTCGGCGCGGATTATCGTGAAGGTGATCGGCGAGAGCCTGTCGTTCCGAATGATCGCGCGCATCGACGCGATGGCGGCGGGCAAGAACAGGGAGGCGGTTTCGACCGGCAAGATTCGGAGGGCAAGGGAAGGGACTGCGAACGCGAAGCGCGGGCGGTGGCGGGGAAGTTTCGCGACGGGCTGGAGGCGCTGGCGATGGCGTGGGAGAGAAGGGGGAAGCCGGTGTGAGCGGGGCGTTGTAATCCCTCGAACCCTCATCCGACCCGGCTACGCCGGGCCACCTTCTCCCACAAGTGGGAGAAGGATTCGCGCCCTCGTGTTCGACAAACAAAAAAGCAAAGCCGGTGTGAGCTAAAGCACCCGCGAAACCAATGGCGGAATGTAATGACAGGGCGTCGAGGGGTCCACGTGACCGCCCAGGAATTCGATACGATCTCCCGCCCGCGCGGATAAGCCTCGCGGAAGCAGCACGACCGACGAGCCGCCCGCCGGCATTCCGTCGACATGGACGGCGAGCCGCGCATTGCCGATGTAATGCGGGCTTATGCGCAGATCAAAAAGCCTCTGGTTGGTTTCCATCGCGCTGGCGGCCTGGCTTTCAGTCAGTTGTCCCAGCACCTCACCTTGCCTCGATCGGGGCGGCGACGGGAAAAAGCGCGTGGCGTTGGCGCCGCAGTGGATTTCCTCCTTCTTCACGGTCGGTTCGGTTTCCGTCGTCGCGACGCGCGGCTTTTCTTTCGCCACGGGCTTTCGCGACGGACGCGGCGGCGCGGTTCTCGGTTGTTCGCGCGGAACCGGTTTTGGCGCGGCCGGCGCGATCAGGCGAGAAATTTCCTTGCGCGGGTCCGGGTCGATTTCCTCGCTTTCGCGATCGCGCGATCGCTTCGCGCTTTGGCGTCGAGCCGCTCGGATTATCGCCGGTTCCGTCGCCGGCGATGGTCTCTTGTCCCGGCGGCGCCTTCAATTGGCGCTCCTCGTCGGCGACAATCGGCGTCGAAGCCGGCGCGCTTGGCCGCTGTTCCGCGACCGGCGGCGGCGGGTTTTCGGGCGCGATATCGGGCGCATCGAGCCGCGGCGGTTCGACAACGACGTCGATCGGCGTTTCCTCGACGACGGGAATCTCGACCCAGACAGTCGATCCCGATGAACATCAGCAAAAGAAGCGCGACGTTTATCGCCAGCGACGCCGCGTAAGCGACGGCGAAATTCGCGAGCCGGGTTCGAAGGGGCTCGCGGCGCTTTAAGATCAGATGGTCGCTGGCGTCGACGGTGAAGGACATTATGGCCACGCAATGAAACGGAGGCGTTCAGAGCTTGTTTTGATTGGAAGGCGCGGCGGGCCGGCAGCCTTGCGCCGCATATTCGTCGACGACCTTGCGCGCCGCTGGCGTGTTCCGCGTCGCCGGCGCGATGGCGATCCAGGCCAGAAATCGTCTCCGCCGCCTTGCAGGGCTCTCCCGTCGCCAGAAAAATATTGGCCATTTCCCGAAACACTTTCTCGTACACACTGGCCGGATTCTTTTGCAGCTCTATCGTGCTCGCGTAATCGGCCAGCGCTTCGCGATAGCGTTCGGCGCCGGCCAACGCCTGGCCGCGCAAATAGTGGTAATTGACGACGCCGGGAGTTTTGGCGATCAGCGCGTCGAGGATGGTCACGACTTTCGCGTTATCGCCGAGCGCGCGCAGAATTTGCGCGGCGCGATACCGCGCGCCGTCGGCGTTGGGGCAGTCCTTTGCGAAACCGAGCAGGGCCTCGGCCGCGCTCCGCTCCGCGCGCTCCCTGACCAACGCCTCGCCAACCGCGAAAATCGCCTTGCCGTCGCAGGGCTCGCGCGCGAGTATCGCGAGATTGGCCGCGATCCTGTCCGACGCGGCCACGCTCGCGGGCAAGGGCGCGATTCCCAATCGCTTGTAGACCTCGGTGAAATCGCCGACGGGCGCGGCGACGCCGACGAGGCTCGCGGCGGAACGGCCGAGGCGCGTCGCCGGGTCGCGCAGCTCGGGGATGGCCACGACGGCCAGCCCCGCGACGACGACCGCGATGACCGTCGCGATCGCGAAAACGCGGCTCTCGGGACGCGCCGTGTGAGAAGTCCGCTGTCGCGAAATCAAGCTGCATTCATCGCCCCAGAAAATTTCCGATCGAAATCTCGCCCGACTACGAAGTGTTTTCGCGCGGCGGCTCGGTCTCGCGCGAATGGCGCGCCGATATAGCCGATGCATCGATATAGCCGATGAAATCGATGGGTGGAATTCAACGCGGATGTTTTTTTGATGGGCGCGTCCTTCTCCCGTTTACGGGAGAAGGCGGCCTCGCGGAGCGAGGTCGGATGAGGGGCGCCGCGGCTTGGTTGGAACTTCCCGAGAACCCTCATCCGACCCCACTTCGTGGGGCCACCTTCTCCCACAAGTGGGAGAAGGAAGGGCGCGGCCCACTGGTGCGGACGGCGGGACTCGAACCCGCACTCCCTTGCGAGAAGCAGATTTTCTTGCCGCTTCGGCTTTCGCCGCCGCCCTTCAAAAGAAGGCGTTCGTGGTCTGGACTATCCCTTCGCCTTGGCGTCATCGCTTTACTTGCGTTGCCGCTTTAGGCGCCCCCCGTCTAGTCTCTACACCTTCCCGGGACCCCGGGCTTGGCTCGGGATTGGCTTGGGCGCGTCGCCTTTTGGGCGCGTCGCACCTTTAGCGTTCCCCGAATTTGGGCGGTTCTACGCCGCGGATTTCCCCGCGGGCACTCCAATTGAAGTCTGCTGCGTCTACCATTTCGCCACGTCCGCTTGGCGTCTAGCGTTAGCGCCGGCGCGGGCGAACCGCAAGCGCGGGGTTGCGACTGTTCCATAGGCTGAATGATTAAAATATAGGCTAATACCGCTTGAAATATGGGCGACGCTCTCCTTCTCCCACTTGTGGGAGAAGGATGCGCGCCCATTCCGCCTCGATCTTCCCGCTTTTGGCACGGTGATTGCACAGATTTATGACATTCTGCCTATCGGGGAAGCACAAAGCCACATGAAGCTGATCACCGCTGTCATAAAACCCTTCAAGCTCGACGAAGTGCGCGAGGCGCTGAACGAGGTCGGCGTGCACGGCATGACCACCACCGAGGTCAAGGGCTTCGGGCGCCAGAAGGGTCATTCCGAGATTTATCGCGGCGCCGAATATGTCGTGGCCTTCCTGCCCAAGGTGAAGATCGAACTCGTCGTGCCGGAGGAAATCTCCGAGGCCTGCATCGCCGCCATCGCCAAGGTCGCGCGCACCGGCCACATCGGCGACGGCAAGATTTTCGTTTCAAATGTGGAGAGCGCCGTGCGCATCCGCACTGGCGAAAAAGACGCCGACGCGCTGTAAATTCCCTGCCGAATATTGAGTCACGCGAACCGTCATTGCGAGCGAAGCGAAGCAATCCAGGAAGTCGCCCAGTCCCCCTGGATTGCTTCGCTCCGCTCGCAATGACGGCGACTGATTCTTCCACTCTCCCTTTCCCATCACAGAGCCAAACCATGCGAAAACCCCTCTCGGCGCTCGCCGCGCTTTGTTGCGCCGCCTTCGCCAGCCTGCCCGCCCATGCGCAAGACGCCGCCAATACCGCCAACAAGATCGACCCCGCCGACACCGGCTTCATGATCGCCGCCACCGCGCTGGTGCTGATGATGACGCTGCCGGGGCTCGCGCTGTTTTACTGCGGCATGGTCAGGAAGAAGAACATCCTCGCGACGATGGCGCAGAGTCTCGTCGCCACCGCGCTCGTGTCGATCCTGTGGGGGCTCTCGGGCTACAGCCTGGCCTTCTCCGGCGACGGCGCTTACCTCGGCGATTTCGCGCGCGTCGCGCTGAGCGGGATCGGCGTCGAGACGATCAGCCCGCTCGCCAAGACCATTCCCGAAATATTGTTCATGGCCTATCAGATGACCTTCGCGGTCATTACTTGCGCGCTGATCGGCGGCGCGGTCGCCGAGCGCATGAAGTTCTCGGCCTTCATGCTGTTTTGCGCGGTGTGGCTGTTCGTCGTCTATATTCCCACGGCGCATTGGGTGTGGGGCGGCGGCTTCCTGCAAAAGATGGGTCTGCTTGGACTTCGCCGGCGGAACCGTCGTGCATATCAACGCCGGCGTCGCCGGGCTGGTCGCGGCGCTGGTGATCGGCAAGCGCCAGGGTTTCGGCCGCGAGAATCTCGCGCCGTTCGATCTGTCGCTGGCGGTCGTCGGCACGGGGCTGCTGTGGGTCGGCTGGTTCGGCTTCAACGGCGGCTCGGCGCTCGCGGCGGGTTCTCGCGCGGTGTTCGCGATCGTGGCCACGCATCTCGCCGCCTGCGCCGGCGCGCTGATGTGGAGCGGGCTGGAGTGGGTCCAGCGCGGCAAGCCGTCGGTGCTGGGGCTGATCTCCGGCGCGGTGGCGGGTCTCGGCACGATCACCCCGGCCTCCGGCTATATTCTGCCCTGGCACGGCGTCGTGGTCGGCCTGATCGCCGGCGCCGTGTGTTATTTCATGTGCACGGCGGTCAAGCAGCGGCTGCGCTACGACGATTCGCTCGACGTGTTCGGCGTGCATGGCGTCGGCGGCATTCTCGGCACGCTGCTGGCCGGCGTGTTCGCGACCCGGGCGATCACCGCCTCGGACGGCGATCCCGGCGTCTCCGGACTGCTGGAGGGCGACGCGCATCAGTTCGTCGTTCAGGCGATCGGCGTCGGCGTGACGATAGTCTGGTGCGCGGTTGGCACCTATGTCGTGCTGAAGTTCGTCGACGTGCTGATCCCGCTGCGCGCCGAGCCCGACGAGGAGCGCGAGGGCCTCGACATAGCGCTGCACGGCGAAGCGCTGCATCAATAGGGGCGAATCCCTTCTCCCGTTTACGGGAGAAGGTGGCCCCGCTGAAGCGAGGTCGGATGAGGGACGTTGCGGCTTGGTTCGGAACTTCCCGCGAACCGCTCATCCGACCCTTGCTGACGCAAGGGCCACCTTCTCCCACAAGTGGGAGAAGGAGAGGGACGTCCCAGCCCCTCACAGCAAGCGCGATATCTCCTCCCGGGCGCTCTCGAGCGCGGCGAGCAGTCGGCGCGGCGAGGCGTCGACGTCTGGGTCGCCCGCCCGCAGCGCGTCCTCATAGGCTTGCGCCGCGTCGGCGAGCGCGAAGGCGCCGATGGCGCGCGACGAGCCCTTGAGCGTATGCGCGAGGACGATGCGTTGCTGGATGTCCCGCGCCGTTTCGTTTTGCGGCGCCGGGGCGCGCAGCCGCGCCGCGAAAGCCAGCGCCTGTTCCTCGAACAGGCGCAGCAATTCCGTCTCCAGCGCCGCGTCGCCAAGCGTCTGCTTTGAGAGATGAACGAGGTCTATCACCGGCTCCGCCGTCGATTCGTCGCGAGCCGATTCGTTGAAAACATGGTTAATTTTTTGTGCCGCGGCCTGTTGCGCCATGATCGCCTCCGGGCTCGGCGGCTCGC
>CAVQBO010000020.1:0-102299 GCA_963710695.1 uncultured Alphaproteobacteria bacterium
CGACTTCACCCCGCCCTTAGCAGCTTCACCGCCTCGTCGCGCTCGAACAGATAGAGCAGCACGCGCAGCGCCTGGCCGCGCTCGCTGGTGAGGTCGGGGTCGCGGCGCAGGATCAGTTCGGCGTCGTCGCGCGCGGTGGCGAGCAGCCGCGCATGGGCGACGATATCGGCGAGGCGGAATCCCGGCAGCCCGGCCTGCCGCAGGCCCAGGATTTCCCCCTCGCCGCGCAGGCGCAAATCCTCTTCGGCGATGCGGAAGCCGTCCTCGGTCTGGCGCAGCGTCGTCAGCCGCGCGCCGGCGGCCTCGCCGAGCGGCCCCTTGTAGAGCAGCAGGCATGACGATTCGCCGGAGCCGCGCCCGACGCGTCCGCGCAATTGATGCAGTTGCGCGAGGCCGAAGCGTTCGGCGTGTTCGATCACCATGATCGTCGCCTCCGGCACGTCGACGCCGACCTCGATCACCGTGGTGGCGACGAGAATGCGCGTCTCGCCCTTTTGAAACGCCTCCATCGCGGCGTCCTTTTCGGCGCCTTTCATGCGGCCATGCACGAGGCCGACGCGCTCGCCGAAAATGCGCTTCAAATCCTCGAAGCGCTCCTCGGCGGCGGCGAGATCGAGGTCTTCGTTCTCCTCGACCAGCGGGCACACCCAATAGGCGCGCGCGCCGCTCTCCAGCGCGCGCTTAAGACCGTCGACGACCTCGCCAATTCGCGATTGCGGCAGCGCGCGCGTCTTGATGGGCGTGCGTCCCGGCGGCTTTTCGTCGAGCACGGAGCTGTCCATGTCGCCAAACAGCGCCAGCGCCAGCGAGCGCGGAATCGGCGTCGCGGTCATGACAAGCACATCCGCCGCCTCGCCCTTGGCGCCGAGCGCCAATCGCTGCGTCACGCCGAAACGATGCTGTTCGTCGACCACCGCGAGGCCGAGATCGTCGAATACGAGATCCGCTGGTGATCAGCGCATGCGTGCCGATGATGATGCGCGTCTCGCCGGAGGAGATTTGCGCGCGCAGCCCCGGGCGCTCCGAGAGCTTCGCGCGCCCGGTGAGAAGGACGGTGGAAAGACCCACGGCGTCGAATATCGGCTCGAGCCGCTCGAAATGCTGGCGCGCCAGAATTTCGGTCGGCGCCATCAGCGCCGCCTGGCGCCCGGCCTCCGCGACATGCGCCATGGCGAGCGCCGCGACGATGGTCTTGCCGGAGCCGACATCGCCCTGCACCAGCCGCAACATGCGCTGATCGGAAGAGAGATCGGCGCGGATTTCATCGAGCGTGCGTTTCTGCGCGCCGGTCAGCTCAAAGGGCAGGTTCGCCTCGATCGCCGCCGCCAGCCGGCCGGCGCTCTTGTGCTCGCGCCCCGGCGCGCGCCGCAGTTTCCCGCGCATCAGGCGCAGCGCCAATTGTTGCGCGAGCAATTCGTCGAGCGCGAGGCGCTGGCGGGCGAGACTCGTCGGCGCGATGTCGCCGGGCTCTCGCGGATGATGCAGCAGGCGCAGGCTCTCGGCGAAGCCGCCGAGCTTGTTCGCGGCGAGAACGGAAGGGTTTTGCCACTCGGGGAGATTTGGCAGGCGCTCCAGCGCGCCCTCGATCGCCTTTTGCATGAAGCGCTGTTGCAGCCCCTCGGTCAGCCCATGCACGGGTTCGACCAAGGGCAGCTTGGCGAGGCCGGCCTCGTCGACCACGCGATCGGGATGAACGATCTGGCGATGTCCGTCGTAAAGCTCCAGCCGCCCCGAAACCCAGCGCGTCGCGCCAATCGGCAGGCTGCGCTCGATCCAATCGGTGTTGGCGAGGAAAAACACCAGCACCGCGTCGCCGGTTTCGTCCTCGACCAGCACCTTGAACGGCCCCTTGGCGTTACGCTCGGGCCGGCGATGTTCGGCGACGCGCACCTTGATCAGCACCAGCGTGTCGAGCGGCGCGTCTTTGAGCGTCGGCCGCGTCCGGCGGTCGACGACATTGATCGGCGCGTGAAACAAAAGATCGACCGCCCGCGCCTCGCCGCCGGGCTTGGCCAGCAGCCGATTGAGCAGGATCGCGGTCTTGGGTCCAACGCCGGGCAAGGCCTCGGCGCGCCCGAACAGGGGATCGAGAATGGAAGGACGCATGCGAGACGCAATCTAGCCGAATGACGCCCGATGGCGATAGGTGGGAGCGGAAAGCGAAGCCGCCAAATGCGCTCGCGCGGGCTCACCCCCTCGGCCGCGCCCGTGTCGTCGGCGCGGCGCTGGCGGGGTCGTCGGGCCAGAGGTGGCGCGGGTAGCGGCCCTTCATCTCCTTCTTGACCTCGCTCCAGGAGCCCGCCCAAAAGCCCGGCAGGTCGCGCGTCGTCTGGATCGGGCGATGCGCCGGCGACAGCAGCTCCAGCGTCACCGCCGCGCGCCCGCGCGCCAGCGTCGGGTGTTTCGCGAGGCCGTAAAGCTCCTGCACGCGCACCGACAGCAGCGGCCCGTTCGGCGCGGCGTAATCGAGCGCGATGCGCGAACCGGCGGGCGTCTCGAAAAAGGCCGGCGCCTCGGCGTCGAGCCGACGCGACAGCTCATAGGGCAAGAGGCTCGCCAGCGCCGCGTCGAGATCGGACGCGCGCGATCGGCCGCGAGATTCGCGCGGCCGATGACGAAGGGCGCGAGCCAATCCTCGGCGCTTCGCGCCAGCGCGGCGTCGCCAAGATCGGGCCATTCCTCCCCTTCGGCCGCGCGCAAAAAGCCCACGCGGTCGCGCAATTGCGTCTGCGCCTTGGTCCAGGGCAGCCGCTCCACGCCAAGCGCCGCAATTCCGCGCGCCAAAATTCGCGCGTTCTCCAAAGTGGGCTCGACCGAGAGATTCTGCTCGGCGAGGCGGAGCGCGCCGAGGCGGCGGAAACGGCGACGACGCAGCGCGGCGCTGGCCGGATCGAACAGGGTTTCGTCGCGCGTCTCGATCCGGTCCGCGGCGAGTAGCTCCACCTCTTCGAGCGTGAGCGCGCAGGCCGCCAGAATCCGCGCCTGCGCGGCGCGTCCGGCGATCTCCGCGACGGCGAGAAAGGTTTCGCGCGCAAGGGCGTGCTCCGGCGGCAAGGAGGCCGCGCGGCCGTTGGCCATCGTGAAATCGCCGCCGCCGCGCGCCTTGGCGATGCGGTCGGGAAAGGCCAGCGCCACCAGCGCGCCGTCGGAAGATGCGAATGGCGTGAACTCCTGCCCTCCCCTTGAGGGGCGCGCCGCCTCCGCCTGCCGCGCCCAGCTCGCGGCGAGCCGCCGCGCGTCGCCGGCGCGCTTGTCCCGGTCGGCGCGCAGCCGCTCCAGCCGATGCGAAAGATCGGCGTCGGTCCCGCCCAATCCTCGCTCGGAAAGCAGCATCGCCAGCAGCGCCGCGCGAGAAGCCTCGCCATGAGAGGCCGCCTCGATCACCATCGAGGCGAGGCGCGGGGGCAGCGGCAGCGCGCGCATCGCCTCGCCCTTCGGCGTCAGCCGGCCGTCGGCGTCGAGCGCGCCGAGATCGCGGTCGAGCGATGCGGCCTCGGCCCAGGCGGCGCGCGGCGGCGGATCGAGAAAGGCGAGCGTGGAGGCGTCGCGAACGCCCCAATGCGCGAGATCGAGCACGAGGCCGGAGAGATCGGCGGCGAGAATTTCGGGGGCGGCGAAAGGCGGCAGCGCGCCGGTCGCCGCTTCCTCCCAAAGGCGATAGCAAACGCCGGGCTCGACGCGCCCCGCCCTGCCCCGCCGCTGATCGACATTGGCGCGAGACGCGCGGATGGTCTCCAGCCGCGTCAGCCCGAGATTGGGCTCGAACACCGGCACGCGCGAAAACCCGCAGTCGATCACGATGCGCACGCCGTCGATCGTCAGCGAGGTCTCGGCGATCGAGGTGGCGAGCACGATCTTGCGCCGGCCCGGCGGCGTCTTGGCGATGGCGCGGTCCTGCTCGGCGCGATCCAGCGCGCCGTAAAGCGGCGCGAGATCGACATTGGCGGGAAGGCCGCGCTCGGCCAGCAGCGCGGCGACGCGGGTGATTTCGCCCTGCCCCGGCAGAAAGACCAGGATGGAGCCCTCTTCCTCGGCGAGCGCCCGCCGCGCGGCGCGGGCGACCTCCTCCTCCACGCGGATGTTGGGATCGCGGCCGAGATAGCGCGTCTCGACCGGAAAGGCCCGGCCCGCGCTCTCGATGACGGGGCCGAAGCCCGTCGTTTTGACGGGCGTCCCCTTGGGCGTCATGCCCATCAGCGCCGCGACGCGCGCGCCGTCCAGCGTCGCCGACATGACGAGCAGGCGCAAATCCTCGCGCAGCGCGCCCTGCGCGTCGAGCGCCAGCGCGAGGCCGAGATCGGCGTCGAGCGAGCGCTCGTGAAACTCGTCGAACAACACGCAGGCGACGCCCTGGAGCACGGGATCATCGAGAATCATGCGCGCGAACACGCCCTCGGTGACGACTTCGACGCGGGTCCTGGCCGAGATTTTGGATTCGAGCCGCATCCGCAGCCCGATGGTCTCGCCGACGGCTTCATCGAGCGTGGCCGCCATGCGCGCGGCGGCGGCGCGCGCGGCGAGGCGGCGCGGCTCCAGCAAAATGATTTTCTTGTCGCCGCGCCAGGGAGCGTCCAGCAGCGCGAGCGGAACGCGCGTCGTCTTGCCGGCGCCGGGCGGCGCGACCAGCACGAGATTGTTGCGCGCGCGAAGCGAGGCGCCGACATCGCCCAGGATTTCGTCGATCGGCAGCCGGTCGCCAAAGACGCGCGTCACGAAGGGCTCCAAAACGATTTACAGGTCATCGCGCTCAAGCGGACGCCGCCAGCTTGGCCGCGGCCCGTGCGTGGCCGATCAGCGGCAGCAGCGCCGCCAGTTCCGGGCCCGTCTCGACGCCGGTCAGCGCGAGGCGCAGCGGATGGAACAGCGCGCGGCCCTTGCGGCCGGTCGCCGCCTTTATCGCGCCGGTCCAGGCGCTCCAGGTCGTCGCGTCCCAGGGCTCTGGCGGCAACAGTTCCAGGGCGGCCCGCAAAAGCTCCTCGTCCTCGCGCAACGACGACTCTGGCGGCGCGACTTCGCCCTCGACCACGCGCCACCAGTCCAGCACGTCGTCGAACCGCGTTAGATTGCCGCGCACGGCGAGCCAGAAAGGCTCCGCCTTGAAGCCCACGATGTCATGCGCGGCCAGCCTGTCGCGCACATCCTCGAATGTGAGCGCCGCCAGCGTGCGGTGGGTCAAGGTCGCGAGATCGGCGGGGTCGAAGCGCGCCGGATTGCGCGAGACGTGGGAAAGATCGAAATGCGCCGAGAGTTCCTGCAGCGAGCGCACGGCCCGCACGGCTTCCGAGGAGCCGGTCAGCGTCGCCAGCGCCGCGACCGCCAGCGCCTCGTAGCCCTCCTCGCGCAGCGAGGCGATCGACAAGGAGCCGGTGCGCTTCGAGAGCCCTTCGCCCGAGCCGGAGATCAAGAGATTGTGATGCGCGAAAACCGGCGCCTCCCGCTCGGGCGCCAGCGCCGCGAATAGCTGCAATTGCACCGCCGTATTGGTGACGTGATCCTCGCCGCGAATAATATGGGTGATCGCGAGTTCGATGTCGTCGACGACCGAGGGCAGCGTATAAAGAAAACTGCCGTCCTCGCGGATCAGCACCGGGTCGGACAGCGAAGCGCAGTCGATATGCGCCTCGCCGCGGATAAGATCGCGCCAGGCCACCGATTTGTGTTCGAGCATAAAGCGCCAGTGCGGGCGCCGGCCCTCGGCCTCCCAGCGCGCGCGCGCCTCTGGCGAAGCGTGCAGCGCGGCGCGGTCGTAAATGGGCGGCGCCCCGCGCGCCTGCTGCATCTTGCGCCGCCGCTCCAACTCCTCGGCGGTTTCATAGCAAGGGTAGAGCCGGCCCATCGCGCGCAGGCGATCCGCCGCCGCCTGGTACAGCGCGCCGCGGTCGGACTGGCGAAGCGTGAGATCCGGGACAACGCCGAGCCAGGCGAGATCAATCTCGATTTCGCGCGCGAAAGCCTCGGTGGAGCGGGCGAAATCAGTGTCATCGAAACGAAGCACGAATCTTCCATTGTGCTGCGACGCGAAGAGACGATTGAATAGCGCCACCCGCGCGTTGCCGATATGGATGCGGCCAGTGGGCGAAGGCGCGAAACGGACGATTGGAGTTGTCATGAGCAAGCTTCAACCCAAGGTTTGGGAAAATCCCCGGCGGGACGTAAGTCTCGCGCTGGCTCCCTTTTGCCAAGACGGCGCGCAAATGTCAGGCGGAATATTGAGCCTGCCCCGTCCCGGTCTTCGTTTTGGCGCCGGCGCGCGCAAGAAGCGCGATTTCGCCGGGCGCGCCGACAATGCGACGCGGAATTTCGACGCCGCGCGACACCAGGCTTGATGAGAGGGCGAATATGACCGTTGTCGCTTATATATGCGCCGTCTGGTGCGTCGCGCTGCTTGTTCTCAATTTTTCCGCGATGTTCGTGACGGCGCGCAAGTGTCGCGCCCGGCCGCGCGATCTGCCGGTTCCCTTGACGCCGCCGCCCATCTCGCTGGTGCGGCCGCTGCGCGGACTGGAGACCTTTAGCGAGGAGACGTTGCGCGCCTCGTTCGAACTGGATTATCCCGATTACGAGCTGTTGTTCTGCGTGCAGGCGCCGCACGATCCGATCGTCCCGCTGGTCGAGCGGCTGATCGCCGAATATCCCGATATTCCCGCGCGCCTCTTGATCGGCGACGATTATGTCAGCGCCAATCCCAAGCTCAATAATTGCGTCAAGGGCTGGGACGCGGCCAAGCATCGCCATGTCGTCCTGGCCGATTCAAACGCCTTGCCGCCGCGCGATTATCTCCAGACCATGCTGGCCGCGTTCCGCGACGACACGGCGCTGGTGGTCTCGATGCCGATCGGTTCGCGCCCCGAGGGCTTTTGGGCCAATGTCGAATGCGCCGTGCTCAATACGTTTCAGGCCCGCTGGCAATATGGCGCGGAGGCCATAGGCATTGGCTTCGCGCAGGGCAAGAACATGATGTGGCGGCGCGAGGTTCTGGATCGCGCCGGCGGCATTCGCGCGCTCGCCGCCGAGATCGCCGAGGACGCCGCCTCGACCAAGATCATTCGCGCGCAGGGCCTCAAGGTCCGGCTCGTGGACATGCCGTTCGAACAGCCGCTGGGGCGCCGCACGGCGCGCGAGGTCTATTCGCGTCACGTGCGCTGGGCGCGGCTGCGGCGCGTGACTTTTCCGGGCTATTTCGCCCCGGAATTCATGAACGGCAGTTTCGCTCCGGTGTTTCTGGGCGCCTATGCGGCCTTGCAATTCGAGGGCGGCGCGGCGCTGACCGCGGGAGCTATCCTCGCTTCGCTCTATGGCGGGGAAATGCTGCTGGCGCGCATCTGCGGCTGGGCGTTCAACTGGCGCTCGCCGTTCGCCTTGCTGGCGCGCGACGTGATGTTGCCGGTGATGTTCCTGGACGCCTGCCTGTTCGACAACTTCGTCTGGCACGGTAATGAAATGACCGTACGCGACGAAGAGGAAACGACGACGGCGGGTTGAGCGAGCGCTCCCCGCCGTTCGACGCCGAGCCGTTAATTCATCATCCGCCTGAAAATCCTCGTCGCCGCCCTTACGAAAGGGGCGGCGGCGTCTTAGCTTATCGAGGGGCGCGCGGGCAAGGCGGGTGGCGCGGAGCTCCGTTTCAGCGGCAAGGAGATTGCGGCATGTTGCGCAAATTGACTGTTATCGTGGCGCTGGGCGCCGCGCTGGCCGTTTCGACGGCGGCGGACGCGCGCGGCGGCGGTGGTCGTGGCGGCGGTGGCTGGCGGCTGGGGCCGTGGCGGCGGCTGGGGCTGTGGCGGCGGCTGATTGGGGTGGCTACGGCTACGGCGGCTGGGGCGGCTATGGCGGCGGTGGCGTATTGGGGCGGGGATTATTGGCCCTACGATGATTACGACTCTTCCTATAACTACCCCTACTACTAATACGGCCAGCCCGCCTATCAAGGGCAGCCGGTCTACCGCGGACAGGCGATCTATTACGCTCACAAGCGTCGCTACTCCTCGAACTGCCATAATGTGACACGCTCGATCATGCACCACCACCAGCGCTATTGGCGCACCGTGCGGGTCTGCCATCGCTGACGAGGCCGACGGCGGAGAGGGCTTCCCCCTACTCCGCCGCCGCCTGTTCCTTGGCGCCGCGCGCGAGACGTTCGCTCTTGAGCAGTTCCGCGACGAGGAACGCCACTTCGATCGCCTGCTCCGCGTTGAGGCGCGGATCGCAATAGGTGTGGTAGCGGTCGCGCAGGTCGTTCTCCGAGATCGCCCGCGCGCCGCCGGTGCATTCGGTCACGTCCTTGCCGGTCATTTCGAGATGAATGCCGCCGGCATAGGTTCCCTCCGCCTGATGCACGGAGAAAAAGCCCCGGATTTCCGCCATGATGCGGTCGAAGGGGCGCGTCTTGTAGCCGCTCGCGCTGATGGTGTTGCCGTGCATCGGATCGCACGACCAGACCACGCTCTTGCCTTCGCGCGTCACGGCGCGGATCAGCGCCGGGAGTTTGTCCTCGACCTTATCGGCCCCGAAGCGGCAGATCAGCGTCAGCCGGCCCGGCGCGTTGTCGGGGTTTAAGATGTCGATCAGTTGCAGCAGGCCGTCGGGCGTCAGGCTCGGGCCGCATTTGAGGCCGAGCGGATTTTTGACGCCGCGCAGATAGTCGATATGCGCGCCGTCCGGCTGGCGCGTGCGGTCGCCCGCCCAGAGCATATGGCCGGAGGTCGCGTAATAATCGCCCGTCGTCGAATCGACGCGGGTCAGCGCCTCTTCGTAGCCAAGCAGCAGCGCCTCATGCGAGGTGTAGAAGTCGGTCTGGCGCAGTTCGGGATGATGCTCGGGATCGAGCCCGATCGCCCGCATGAAGCCGAGCGTCTCGGTGATGTGGTCGGCGAGCTTCTGATAGCGTTCCGATTGCGGGCTGTTCTTGACGAAGCCCAGCATCCAGCGGTGCGCGTTTTCGAGATTGGCGAAACCGCCGTTGGCGAAGGCGCGCAGCAGGTTCAGCGTCGCCGCCGACTGGCGATAGGCCTGCAACTGCCGCTCCGGATTGGGAACGCGCGACGCCTCGCTGAACTCGATGTCGTTGATGATGTCGCCGCGATAGCTCGGCAACTCATGATCGCCCTTTTTCTCGGTCGGCGAGGAGCGCGGCTTGGCGAATTGGCCGGCGATGCGCCCGACCTTGACCACCGGCGAGGCGGCGGCGAAGCTCAGCACGACCGCCATCTGCAGGAAGACGCGGAAGAAATCGCGGATGTTGTCGGCGCAGTGCTCCTCGAAGGCCTCGGCGCAATCGCCGCCCTGGAGCAAAAAAGCCTTGCCGGCCGCGACATCGGCCAGGGCGCGGGTCAGATTGCGCGCTTCTCCGGCGAAAACGAGCGGCGGAAATCCGGCGAGCTGGCGTTCGACCGCCGCCAGCGCGGCGGAGTCGCGATAGACCGGCGTCTGCTCGATCGGCTTATGTCTCCAGCCGCTAGGCGTCCAACGTTCCACTGTTGCGTCACTCCACTCTTCAGCGCCGAAATTTTGACGCCGAAAGCGGCGCCCGTCTGGCGCTTATATAGGAAGCGCCCCGACAAGGCGACAATTTTGCGCGGCCGCCCCAAGCCTCCAAGATTCGCCCCCAAAGCTGGCCCCGCTCGCGCCGAGCCGCTATAAGCGAAAATCCGTCCCCTTGATCGAGGTCTTGATGCCGATCATTCTGTCGCAAATGCTGGAGGCCTATCGCTGGATCGGCGCGCTGCTGGTCCTCTCCGCCCATTCGACCAATCTTTTCGTCAGCCTCCACGACATCATGACCGCGCCCCACGCCGCGCCGGTCTATGTCTGGTGGTTCGCGGCCAGCTTCGAGCTTGGCCATCAGGCGGTGCTCGGCTTTTTCGTGATGTCCGGCTATCTCGTCGGCGGCTCGGTGCTCGCCAGCATCCGCAAGGGAAAGGATTTTCTGCGCGAATATGCGATCCACCGCTTCGCGCGCATCTATATCGTCACCGTCCCCGCGCTGATCTTGACCTTCATCGTCGACAGCTTCGGCCGCGATTTCCTGCCCAACACCGATTTTTACGATCTGCCGCTGTTCGCGGGCCATTACAGCGCCAGCGTCTTCATCGGCAACGTCCTTAATTTTCAGGAGATTCACACCCCAACCTACGGCACCAACAGCCCGCTGTGGTCGCTCGCCTGCGAGTTTTGGTATTACATCACCTTCCCGCTGCTCCTGGCCCCGCTGGCGCGCAACTATCCCAACTGGTTCCGTTACGGCGGCTTCGCGGTCGGAGTCGCGGTTTTTCTGTCGCTGGCGAGCGCGCCGTGGTTTCGCTTCGGCTTCGTGCTCTGGGTCATCGGCGCGCTGGCGAGCCTGCCGGTCCGGCCGCTGATCGCCTCGCGCTGGGGCGCGCTGGCGATTTACTTCGCGGCGCTGGTCCCCATCCGCCTTTTGGTGCGCGGTCCGCTGCTCGCCGCGCATCCCTGGCTGCAGGACGCCGCCGACCTGTTGAGCTCGCTGCTGCTCGCCAATCTGATGCTGACCGTGCGTTATTCGCCGCCCGAGGGCTGGAACGCGCTGCGGCCGCAATTCCACAAAACCTTGGCGGATTTTTCCTTCTCGCTCTACGTCATCCACATGCCGATCCTGATCCTGCTGCGCTCGATCGAGGATTCCGTCATGGGTCCGGAATGGGCGAAGCAACTGGCGACCCCGGCGCATTGGGCGACGCTGCCGGCCGCCATGGGCATCTGCATCGTGGCCGCCTACGGCTTCTCCCGGCTCACCGAAGCCAATACCGGCGCCGCGCGGCGCTATTTGAGCGCCGCCCTGCCCCGCTTCACGCCAGCGATTTCGCAAGCGGGGCGTTAGAGTGCTTTCGGCAAAAGTGGACGCCGGTTTTGGCTTGGAAAGCACGACGAAACAAAAGAGTCTTTCCGGTTCTAAACCGGAAAGACTTTAGCCGCGCAATATCCGCGCCGGCGCGCGCATGGTGACGAGCTCCTCGGCCATGGTCGGATGCAGCGCCATGGTCGCGTCGAAATCGGCCTTTGTCGCCCGCATTCGCAAGGCGATGGCGACGAGCTGGGCCATTTCGCTGGCCTCGGGCCCGAAAATATGCGCGCCGACCACGCGGTCGCTGGCGCCGTCGACAAGCAGCTTCATATAGACCTGCGCGCCGCGCCCGGACAGCGTCGCCAGCATCGGACGGAAGGCCGTCTCGAACACGGCGACCTCCGCGAAACGCTGCGTCGCCTTTTCCTCCGTAAGTCCGACCGTGCCAATTTCCGGCGTCGAAAACACCGCGCTCGGCACGCTGTCGTAATCGACCTCCACGTCGCGCCCGCCAAACAGCCGGTCGGCGAAGGCCTGACCCTCGCGGATCGCCACCGGGGTGAGGTTGATGCGGTCGGTCACGTCGCCGACCGCATAGATCGACGGGGCGCTGCTCCGCGCCCGCGCGTCGACGATGACAGCGCCATCCCCGCTCAGCCGCGCGCCGGCCTGCTCCAGCCCAAGGCCCGCCGTCGCCGGACGCCGCCCGGTCGCCGCCAGCACGACATCGACCTCTACTTCCGCGCCATTGGCGAGGCGCGCCAGCACGCCGCCGGAAGTTTTCTCCAACGCGATCGGCGGCGCGGCGGCGTGGAGCGTCACGCCGTCCTCTGTCATCGCCGCGGCCAGCCGCTTGCGCAAATCGAGATCGAAGCCGCGCAGCGGCAGTTCGGGGCGAAAAGCCATATGCGTTTCACTGCCGAGCCTGCCGAAGACGCCGGCGAATTCGACCGCGATATAGCCCGCGCCGATCACCAGCAGACGCTTCGGAAAAGTTGACAGATCGAAAATCTCGTTGGAGCTGATCGCCAGTTCGATGCCGGGAATCCTCGGCGCCATCACCGGCGCGCCGCCCGTGGCGATCAGGATCGTTTTCGTTCGCGCCGTCTCGCCATTGGCGAATCGCACGGTCTCGCCATCCTCCACCACGGCGCGCTGGCGGATCAGTTCGACGCCGGCTTTTTCGAGATTTTGCGCGTAAAGGCCCTCGAGCCGGGTGATTTCCTTTTCCTTGGCGGCGACGAGGCGCGGCCAGTCGAAACGCGGCGGTTCGACGCTCCAGCCAAAGCCCGCGGCGTCATCGAAGGCGTCGCGAAAGCGGCTCGCGAGCACGTAGAGTTTCTTCGGCACGCAGCCTCTGATGACGCAGGTCCCGCCGACGCGAAATTCTTCGGCGATGGCGACGCGGGCGCCATGGTTCGCGGCGACGCGCGCCGCGCGAACCCCGCCCGAACCCGCGCCAATGACGATAAGATCGAAGTCCCGTTGCGACATTGGAAAGAACCTGGCGAGGGCGCGCTAATCGCGCGTTTGAGGCAGTTGTTTAGACGCCGGACAAATGGGCGGGGCCGATCATTTGAACCAAACCAAATTGGATCTGTCCAACCAGGAAAAGATGCGCCTTATGCGCCGCCCGCGTCTCAAACGTTCGACGAAACATCGTTTAGCGCCTAGGCGGCGGCCGATCAACGACTATAAAGCGCGATTACGCGACGGCTTAATCGTAAAAGGCGAAGAGCGCCCGCGATAAGCAAGCTCGATGCGGGCTACGTGCGTCGCCGCACGGCGTTTTCGGCCGGGACGCCGCAATGTGTGCGCGTAGGGCGGTGAACGCCTTGCGGCAAAAGGAAGATAACCATGAACATTAGAAAGATAGCGTTTTTCATCACAAGCGCCGCCATCCTGGTTTCGGGAATGGCGGCGGAGGCCTCGGCGCGAACCGTCGATGAAAGCGGCAAAACACGGATTAGCTCTATCGTTTCGATCGAGGCGTCATTGAAATCCGGAACGCAGTCCAATGGTGGCGACTGGCTTTCAACCCGCAGCCCGATCCTCCGGGCGCTCACGAAGACTTCGGCGACTAGGGTCTTTCCGGTTTAGATTGAACCGGAAAGACCCTAGATTCCTTTGTTTTGTCGTGCTTTCCGAGGCAAAACCGGCCTCCACTTTTGCCGAAAGCACTCTAAGATCGCGGCGGGCCGCTCGCGAGAGCGGCCTTTTCTCGCGTCGAAGATCGCAACGCGCCTCGCGCGCTCAGCCCGCGTGCAGCCCCTTGCTGATCTTCGAGAGCCAGGAGTCGGTGTGTTCGAGCGGCGTAAGCCCCCCGGTCTTCAGCAAGGCCACGGCGTCCTGGTACCACTGCGAATCCGGGTAATTATGGCCGAGAATGGCGGCGGCGGTCTGCGCCTCGTCGGTCACGCCCATGGAGAGATAGGCCTCGGTGAGGCGATAGAGCGCCTCCTCGGTGTGGCGGGTGGTCTGGTATTTGCCGAGCACGTCGTGAAAACGGTTGATCGCGGCGGGGAAATTCTTGCGCGTCAGATAAAAGCGGCCGATCGACATTTCCTTGGCGGCGAGTTGGTCGCGCGCGACCTGCATCTTCAGCCGGGCGTCGGCGGCGTATTCGGAATCGGGAAATTTTTCGACCAGCGCGGAAAAGAACGCCAGAGCCTTCGCCGAATTGGTCTGGTCCTGCATCACATTGGTGATCTGGTTATAGTACGACATGCCGCCGAGATAATACATATAGGGCGTGTCGGGCGACTTCGGATAAAGGCCGACGTAGCGCGTCGCGGAGGCCACCGCGTCGTCGTAGGCCGGCTTCTCGTACTGCGCGAAAGTGGTCATCAACAGAGCTTTGCGCGCCCATTGCGAGAACGGATATTGCTTTTCCAGCTCGCCGAATTTTTTCGCCGCTTTTTCGAAATCCTTGCTCTTCAGAAAGACGAGGCCCTGATTATAGAGATCCTCGGCGGGAATGACCGGCGTGATCTCGGTCTTGTATTTTTCGCCGCCGCCCTGAACAGATTGGTGATCGGGTCGAGCAAGTCGGCGCGCGCGCCATGAGGCCCCGCCAACAGCAACAGCGCGAATGGCACGGCCAAAATCCGTATCGAGCGAAACAAAACGATCATCACAGCGGCCTCTCGCGGCGTTCGAGCGCTGGCGGCGCCCGGGAAATTTCGGCGTAGTTTTAACCTAAAGCGTCTCGCGGCGCCACACGCCGGCGGCGCGGCGCTCCCGCGAGTTTGTCATCAACGAGTTTCTTCGGGCAAGATTAAGGCGATAAGCCAAGCCTTAGCCCAGTCGATCCCAGCCCGGTCGATCCAGCCCAGTCGCCTCCGTCTCGCGGCGCCGAACCCGCGGCGCGGAGCCTTCGGCCTCCTTGCTCAGGACATAGGCGGAAGGCGTCGTCATCAACCGCTCGATCAGCGCGAGATTAAGGCCGTGGCCGCCGCGATAGGAGCGGAAGGCGCCGTGAATCGGAGCCCCGGCGAGCGCGAGATCGCCGATCACGTCGAGCATTTTGTGGCGCGCCATTTCATCCGGAAAGCGCAACCCGCGCGGATTGAGCACGCGGTCGCCGTCGAAAATGACGCAGTTTTCAAGCGAGGCGCCAAGCGCCAGCCCCTGGCGCCAAAGCTGCTCGGCGTCCCGCAGAAAGCCAAAGCTGCGCGCCGACGCGATTTCGCGCGCGAAAATGGACGGGGCGAGCGGCAAGGCGATCCTTTGGCGCCCGATGGCGCCCGGAAACGCGATCTCCACGTCGAGGTCGAGACATCGCCGGTTTGTCGGCGCGAACTCGGCCCAACCGGCGCCATCGCTCACTCGAACCGTCTCGACGATTTTTATCACGCGGCGCGCGGCGCGAAGGCGCGCGATCCCCGCGTCGCGAATCGCCGCGACAAAGGGCAGCGCCGAACCGTCCACCGCCGGGACTTCGCTCTCGTCGATTTCGACAAGCGCATTGTCGACGCCGAGGCCCGCGAAAGCCGCCATGAGATGTTCAACGGTCGAGACCCGCGCCGCGCCGGAGCCAATCTCGGTGCGCAGGCGCGTGGAGCGGACATTCGTCCAATGCGCGGCGATAGGATTATCGCCGTCCCTGGTCACGAACACGACCCCGGTTCCGGCCTCGGCGGGAGAGAGCGTCAACCGCGCCGGAGCGTCGCCATGCACGCCGCGCCCGCGAACGACGACGGATTTGCGCAAGCTCGTCTGGCGCGATGATGTGTCGGAACACGGCTTCATGGCGATTTGGCGATCCCCTTTGGCGCTCACGACGATCGCGGCGTGCGCGAACAGCGTCGAAGCGACCATATGCCGGGCTCGGCCTTCGCTCCAGTAACGCTTTGCGACAGTTTGTTACAGCATCGCCGCCGGTGGGCGCAACCGGGCGCGCGGGCGCGTTGGGCAAGGGCGACCTTCGCCTTCAGGCGAAACGCGACGTCGCCCGCGTCTTTCCCGCGGAGAGGAACAATATCGCCGTCCAAGCGTTAATAACCGGGAGATTTTAAATCCCGAAGATAACGAAATGGGAGGACGGGGGATGACAGTCGCTCGAAATCTTGGCAAAAAAGGGTCGCGACGTGGCCACCACGTCGGAGGATCGGACATTACAAGAAGTCTCGGTCGATTTGACGCGGCGGGGCATAGGGGCGCTGGTGGTCGTCAACTCAAGCGGCTCCATTGTCGGGATCATTTCCGAGCGCGACATCATGGCCGCGATCGCCGATCGCGGGGCGGAGGCCCTGTCCGATCCCGTCGCGCGCCACATGACGAAAAATCCAAAGATGGCGGCGGAAGACGACACGGTCCATTCCACGATGGAAACGATGACGATCGGGCGGTTCAGACACTTGCCAGTGATCGACAGAGGGCGACTTGTCGGGCTCGTATCCATTGGCGACGTGGTCAAATATCGGATCGAAGAAATCGAATACGAACATAAGGCGCTGCGAGATTATATCGCCACGGCCTAGCCGAGAGCGCCGCCGCCAATACAAAAAGGCCCGCGCGAGGCGGGCCTTTGAGTTTGTCGCGGCGGTTCGATGTTAGTGATTGCCCTGACGCCGCAGGAACGCCGGGATTTCCAAATGATCCTCCTCGACGCCGCGGACCTGCATGGCGCGACGGCCGTGCTGATCGAGGCTGGGCTGCGGCGCTTGGGGCGCGCCGCCGGCGGAGGGACGCTTGGCGTATTCGGCGTGCGCGGGCGAGGGTTGCGGCTGCGGCGCGTATTGGCGCTGCGGCTGCGGCTGAGGCTGCGGCTGCGGCGCGAGCGACTGTATCGCGTCTTCCTGGCGGCTGGACCCGAATGAGGCGAGACGCTCGAAGATCGACTTGCGGCGCTGATCGGCCTGGCTGATCTCGCCGCGCGCCTGACGCAATTGCTCCTGGCCAGGCCGCGGGAAATCCTCGATCTGCGGCATGCGGGGCGCGCGCGTCGGCTGTTCGGGAGCCGGCGGCACATACGGACCGGCGAGCCGCTCGTCTTCCGAGGCGGAAGCCCTTCCGGGCGCCCTGTCCTCGTCGGTGAAGCGGCGCGGCGGCTCGGCGTAGGCGGGACGGCTCGGAGCCGGCTCGATATAGACGCCATGCGTCGCCCGCTCGCGCGGGGGCTCCTGATACTGCGGCTCCTGATATTGCGGCTCCGCATAATAACCAACCGTCGCCGCTTCCTCGGACTGGTAAGCCGGCGCGGCCGAAGCCGCCGGAGCCTCGCGAGCGAAATAGCTGGAAGCGGCGGCCGGGACTGGCGCGGGAGTCGAATTCGACGACCAGCGCGGGCCTTGGGCGGCTCTGCTGGGTGGCGATCTGGGCGCGCAGGCGTTCGACCGCCTCCTCGCTGAGGCGGGCCTCGGCCAACCCCGAGTCCTGCACGGTGATCGCCTCCGGATCGATGCCCGTCGCCACCACGGAGACGCGGATCACGCCCTCCAGCGACGAATCGAAGGTCGCGCCGAGAATGATGTTGGCCTCTTCATCGACCTCCTGACGGATGCGGCTGGCCGCCTCGTCGACCTCATAGAGGGTGAGGTCGTTGCCGCCGGTGATGGAGATCAGCAAGCCGCGCGCGCCCTTCATCGACACTTCGTCGAGCAGCGGATTGGCGATGGCGGCCTCGGCCGAGAGAATCGCCCGGCGCTCGCCCGTGGCCTCGCCCGTGCCCATCATCGCCTTGCCCATGCCGCGCATGATCGAGCGCACATCGGCGAAGTCGAGGTTGATCAGCCCTTCCTTGACCATCAGATCGGTGACCGAGGCGACGCCCGAATAGAGCACCTGATCGGCCATCGCGAAGGCGTCCGCGAAGGTCGTCTTCTCGGTGGCGATGCGGAACAGATTCTGGTTCGGAATGACGATCAGCGTGTCGACGCATTTCTGCAATTCGCCGATGCCGCTCTCGGCGATGCGCTGGCGGCGCTGGCCTTCGAAGTGGAACGGCTTCGTCACGACGCCGACCGTCAGTATGCCCATTTCGCGCGCGATCATCGCGATCACCGGCGCCGCGCCCGTGCCCGTGCCGCCGCCCATGCCGGCGGTGACGAAGCACATATGCGCGTTGGTCAGATGCTCGCGGATTTCATCGCGCGCCTCCTCGGCGGCGGCGCGGCCGACTTCCGGCTGAGCGCCGGCGCCGAGGCCCTCCGTGACCTGGAGACCCATCTGAATGATGCGCTCCGCGCGCGCGGAGGCGAGAGCCTGCGCATCGGTGTTGGCCACGAGAAAATCGACGCCGGACAATCCCGAAGCGATCATGTTGTTCACGGCGTTGCAGCCGCCGCCGCCCACGCCGCAAACGATGATGCGGGGCTTCAATTCCCTTAGTTCGGGCGCCTTTAGATTGATGGTCATAATTTGGGCCTTTCGATGCACGAGGTGCGCTACTGCGTCCATTTACTCTCGCCAGGGACCGTCTTTCGCCGCGTAGGCGGCCCTTGGCCATTACGTTCTTTCTGTCTAAAAGCTCTCCGTCAGCCACCGTCCCACGCGCGACATGTAGCCATTCGAGCTGTTCGCCAGCCGTTGCTCGCGACGCGGCTCGAAATACTCGCGACCCGCGACCTGCGGGTAGACAAACAGACCCGCGACGGCGGCGAAGGCCGGGCTGAAAGCCGCCTCCGGCGGCAGGCCGTCGACGCCGTTCGGACGTCCGACCCGCACCTGCCCGCCAAGAACGCGGCGCGCGGCTTCGGGCGCGCCGGTGAGCTGACAGGCGCCGCCGGTCAGCACCACGCGAAGCCCTCGCCCGGCGCCAAACCCCGCCTGGGCCAGCCGATCGCGCAAAAACTCCAGCGTCTCCTCGACGCGCGGCCGAATGATGCGCACGACATGCGATTTGGGAACCTGCGCCGGATGATGGTCGCCTTCGCCGACATGGCCATAGGCGACCGTCTCGCGATCGTCCGAGGGCGAGGCGATGGCCGCGCCGTGCATTGTTTTAAGACGCTCCGCGTCCGAAACCCGCGCGTTGAGCCCGCGCGCTATGTCCATCGTGACGTGGTTGCCGCCGAGCATCACCGCGTCGACATGCACCAGCGCGCCGCCGGAGAAGACCGCGAGGGAAGTCGAGCCGGCGCCCATGTCGATGACGACCACGCCCATTTCGGCTTCGTCCGGCTCCAGCACGCTAAGACCGGCGACATAAGGCGCCGCCGCGATCGCCTCCACGGCGAGATGCCCGCGCTCCACCGCGAGGAACAGATTGCGCGTCGCCGCCTGATCGCAGGTCGCGACGTGAAGATCGACGCCAAGTTCCTCGCCGACCATGTTCTTTGGCTCGCGCACGCCGGCCACGCCGTCCAGCGAATAGCCGGTCGGCAGCGAATGCATCACGAAGCGTCCGCGCGTCGTCGGATGCATCGCCGAAGCCTCCAACACGCGATGCACGTCGGATTCGGCGACTTCGCGCCCGCCGATGGCCGTCTTGGCGGTGAAATGCTTCGACGCCAGTCGCCCGCCCGAAGCCGTGACGACAACGCGGTCGATTTGAACGCCGGCCATCCGTTCCGCGGCGTCGACGGTCTGGCGGATGGCGCCTTCGGCTTCGTTCATATCGACGATGAGCCCGTTCTTCACGCCGCGCGAGCGCTGATGCCCGATGCCGAGGACGCGCGCGCGATGGGTGCGCCAGTCCTCGGGCGCCGCGTCGCGCTCCGGCGTCAGCCGCGCGATCAGGCAAGCGATCTTCGACGACCCGACGTCCAGCGCCGCCACCGTCACGGAGCGACGCGGCGAAAGTTGCTTCATGCGCGAGGAAACAATCTGGTTCTTCATGTGTGACCGCCACTCTTTACCGGTTTGCCGTGCGTCAACGCCGCCGCGCGCAGGTCGGCCCCCTCCTCCGTCAGTCGGACCGCCACGCGGTCGGGCAGGCGCAAGTCGATCGAAAGAATGTCCTTGTCGAGAATGCGCGCCTCGCGTTGCAGGCGAATCAGCGCCCCGATGGCGGCTCCCGGATCGCGTTCCGGCAATTTGACCTCGACGCCATTGGTCATCACCAACGACCAGCGGCGGCCAGCCACGAAGATCCCCGCCTTCACCCGAGACGCGAGATCGCCCATGTCGGCGCGGATCGCGATATATTGCGGCAAGTGCTTGTCGGCGCCGTCGCCGACCACGAAAGGCAGCCCCAGAAAGCGCTCGTCGCTGAGTTCGTCGATCACCGTGCCGTCGGCCGAGACCACCGCGATCTTGCCGTCGCGCTGCCAAAGCGCGCCGGGCACGCGCTCCTCAATGGCGATAACCAGCCGATCGGGATAAAATTTGAGCACGCGCGCGGATTTCACCAGCGGCAATTGCAACAGGCGATTGCGCACCTCCACCGCGTCGAGAAACAGCAACGATCCCCGCGGGTCGATGCGCGCCGCCGACAGAATCTCGCCCTCGCGCAGCCGATTTTCGCCGGAGATCGTGACGGCGCTGATCGGAAAGCCGAGAGCGCGGGCGATCATGTCTTGCGGCTGGCCGCCTTCCGTCACCAGTTCCCGATAGCCGCCGCCATCGACGAAGCCAGCCCAGCCGGCGGCCGCGAGCAAGACGATCAACGCGAAGGTTCCAAACCCCGGCCTCGAGACAAGGGCCGCGAGACGCTCGAAAAAGCCGCGCTTGCCGTGATGAACTTCGCCGGCGTAAACGCCGGATTCGGCGCTCTCCGGGTATTCGGCGCGCGCTTGATAAGGAGCGCCGAACGAAACCGCGGAGCCAAACGCTTCCGCCGGATGCGGAAAAGCCGGCGAGAGCAGCGTGTGAAGCTGCTCTTTCAGCGATCTCGAGAAGCGTCTTCCACCATCCATCTGACCAGCTCGCCGAACGAAAAACCTGCGTGGGCCGCCATTTCTGGCACGAGCGAGGTCTCCGTCATTCCGGGCTGCGTATTGACCTCCAAGACGACGAGTTCGCCCGTTCCTTCGGGGCGGTCGTCGTATCGAAAATCCGCGCGGCTTACGCCGCGGCATCCAAGAGCTCGGTGAGCCTCGAGCGCCAACTCTTGAACTTTTTGGTAAATATTCGGTTTAAGAATTGCAGGAAGTATGTGTTGCGACCCGCCTTTTGCGTATTTCGCCTCATAATCGTACCAACCGCCGCCCGCCGCCCGAATTTCGATCACGTCCAGCGGACGGTCGCCCATCACCGCGCAGGTGAGTTCTCGCCCGGCGATGAACTGCTCGGCCAGCATCATCTCGCCATGGACCCAATCGGCGCGGGTCAGTTCCTGGGGCGGATGCTCCTGATCCTCCTTGACGATGAACACGCCGAAGGAGGAGCCCTCCGAGACGGGCTTGAGCACATAGGGCCGCGCCAGCGCATGGGCCTTGGCGGCCTCCAATCGATGCACGACGCGGCCGCGCGGGACAGGCACGCCCGCCGCCGCCATGATGGTCTTGGCGACCTGCTTGTGCATCGCCGCGGCCGAGGCCAGGACGCCGGAATGCGTGTAGGGTATCCGCAACAGCTCCAGGACGCCCTGGATGACGCCATCCTCGCCATAACGCCCGTGCAGCGCGTTGAAGGCGACATCGGGCTTCAGCCGCGCGAGCAGTTCCGCCGCGTCCGGGCCGACGTCGACGCGGGTGACACGGAATCCCTCGCCCTCCAGCGCCTTGGCGCAAGCTTCGCCGGAACGCAACGAAATAGGACGTTCGGCGGAGAGCCCGCCCATGAGCACCGCGATATGTTTCATCGTTTCATTCCTGTTCGCGAGGCGGCGGCGCGCCCCATCCGTCAATTCGCGCGGCGCGTCCACACTTCGATTTCGCCGGCTTCGCCCGTCTTTTCGAATGACGCGAGAACTCCGGCGATTTCGGGCTGCTTGGCGGACCATTCGCGCAGGCGCGGCGATTCCACGACAACGACGTCGGCCCGCCCCTCTTCGACATCCCGCGCGAAAGTCGTCAGATCCCGCCGCCGATATTCGGCGAGACGCGCGCGATAGGCGGGATCGGACGGGGAGCTATTCAACAACTGATCGACATAGGATGTCGTCCACAGCGAGCAGGGATGGCCGACCCACTGGCCATGCAGGCGCCGGGTCAACGGATGGCCGACATCGCAGTTGAAGGCCAGCGCGATCACGCGCGGACGCGGCGGCGCGTGGCTGGCGGCCGCGGCGAGGAGTCCGGGATGCTCCTCGGCGTCGGCCCATTGGCCGCCTCCGCCAAAGCAAAAGGGCGAAGCTATCAGCAGCGGCACGAAGAAGAACCGAACGAGCGGATGAGCTGACTCCAGGTTCTTCGCGCGCGAGGTCCAGCGCGTGCGACAACCAGGCGATGAACAACAGCGCCATCGCCGGATAGGCGTGATTGATCCAACCCTTGCGCTGCAGGACGAAGCACAGAAAAAAGCCAAGCGACGCGAGGAAGGCGGTCCGCGCCTCGATCCCCTTGGGAACGCCGCGCGCGAGGATCAAAAGGCCGATCGCGCAGGCGACATAATAAGGCGCGAGCGTTTTGGCGAGGAAATTGATCAGGCTTTCGTGCGCGACGCCGTAAACATCGAGGCCAAAAGCGGTGATGCCGGCGGAATAGATAGGGAAAAAGACGACGACGGCGAGCGCGAGCGAACCCGAGACCGCGCCGGCGGTCAGCATTTCCAGCGTGAGGAACACGCGGATCGAACGTTCGCGCCAGGCGACGGCCAGGGCCGGCAGAACGACCGCGAGCGCGAAAAACGGCTTGAAGCTGATCGCGATGGCGCAGCCGAGCCCGGCGAGCAGGCGGACGACGCGAGGCGGACCATCTTCGCCGCGGCCGACGGCGAGCGCCGCCAGCATCGGCGCCATCGCCAACAAAGCGAGATGCTCGCGCTGCGCGAAGATCAGAGCCGGCGTCACCAGAAGCAAATAGATCGCGCCGTTAAGCAGCAACCCGCGCTCCAGCGCGCTACGCGCCGCGCCGAAACGCAGAATATAGCCGCACAGTCCAATGGACAGCAGAGCGAAGACAAGGACGAGCGCGACGAGCATGGCTTCCACCGGCGCATTCAGAAGACGCGCGAGCGGGAAAGCCGGAACCAGCGAAAGAATGGCGATCGGCGGATTGGGATCGACCATGTCGTCGGGCGAGAACCGCCCATCGAGAAATTTCTCGGCGAGCGTCAGGAACCAGGACACATCCGAGTCGATATGGCCGCGGGCCTGCTGGGCGATGGCGATGGCGATCAGCGCGACGCTCAGCAAAGGGCTGGCGAGGAAGCGCAAATCGCGGTTTCGCGAGGCGTCGTCTTGCGAAGATCCTAGCTCCGGGTTGAAGGCGACGCTCATGCGCGCTCCCCGATCCGTTTGATTTCCCAGGAGAGTTCGACGCCGCTATGCGCGAGCACGCGCGCGCGCACTTCCTCGCCCAAGGCCTCGATGTCGGCGGCCGTGGCCGCGCCGCGATTGATCAGAAAATTGCAGTGCATCTCGCTGACCTGCGCATCGCCCTTGACCAGCCCGCGACAGCCGGCGGCGTCGATCAACTGCCAAGCTTTGTGGCCCGGCGGGTTCTTGAAGGTCGAACCGCCGGTCTTCTCGCGGATCGGCTGCGAGGCCTCGCGCGCTTGCGTAATCCGCTCCATCTCGGCCAGGATCGACGCGGGATCGCCGGGCCTTCCTTTAAAGACCGCGCGGGTGAAGATCACATCCTCGGGCGCCAAGCTGTGGCGATAGGAAAAACCCATGTCCGCGTTGCTGAACACCCTTCGTTCGCCGGAGCGCGTGACGCCATGCGCTTCGAGCAGCGCGTCCTTGGTCTCGCCGCCATGCGCGCCGGCGTTCATGCGCAAGGCGCCGCCGATGGCCCCGGGAATGCCGCGAAAGAATGCGAGGCCATCGAGCCCGGCCTCGGCCGCCGCGCGCGCCGCCTTGAGATCGGGAACGGCGGCGCCGACGCTCAGACGGTGATCGTCGAGGATCGCGATTTCGCCAAAGCCCTTGGCGGAGAGACGGATGACGACGCCCTTCACGCCGCCGTCGCGCACGATGAGATTGGAGCCAAGCCCGATTATCGTGACGGGAATTTCAGCCGGAAGGTTCTTCAGAAAATAACAGAGGTCGTCCTCGTCCGCCGGCATGAACAAAAATTGCGCCGGCCCGCCGACGCGAAACCAGGTGTAGGGCGCGAGCGGCTCGTTGGCGCGCAGCGACCCGCGCGCGTTCGATGGAATCTTGGCGCTGATGTCCGGAAAGCTCACGCGCCAGGGCCTCCCGACGCGAGTTGCTCGGGGAGCGCATAGGCCCATTGCGTGATGTTGCCGGCGCCAAGAAACACGACGTAATCGCCCGGGCGAGACGATTTCGCGGATCATCGCCGGCAGCACCTCGGGCGCCGGCAGGCCCGCGGCGCGGCGATGGCCATGCGCCTTGATCGCCGCGACCAGCGCGTCGCGATCGACGCCCTCGATCTTCTGTTCTCCCGCCGGGTAAACATCGGCGATGATCACCGCGTCGGCGTCGTTGAAGCAGGTCGCGAATTGGTCGAACAGCGATTGCAGCCGCGTGAAGCGATGCGGCTGCATCACCGCGACGACCTTGCCCTTGGTCGAGGCGCGCGCGGCGCGCAGCACGGCGGCGATCTCGACGGGATGGTGGCCATAGTCGTCGAAGATCTGCACGCCGTTCCACTCGCCGGTCTTGGTGAAGCGCCGCTTGACGCCGCCAAAGCCGGCCAGCGCCTTGCGAATTTGATCCGGCGAGAGGCCGAGCTGATAGGCGACCGTGATCGCCGCCGTGGCGTTCAGCGCGTTGTGATGGCCCGGCATCGGCAGCACGAGATTTTCAAGATAGGTCGCCTGAGCGGTCTTGCGGTCGCGCAGCAGCACGTTGAAGCGGCTGACGCCCCCGTCGAGATTCACGTCGAGCAAACGCACGTCGGCCTGCGGGTTTTCGCCATAGGTTATGACGCGGCGATCCTCGATGCGGCCGACAAGCTCCTGCACCGTCGGATGATCGAGGCACATCACCGCGAAGCCGTAAAACGGCAGATTCTCGATGAAATTGAGAAAGGCTTCCTTGATCGCGTCGAAGGTGTGGAAATGATCGAGATGTTCGGGATCGATGTTGGTGACGACGGCCACGTCGGCGGGAAGCTTCAGAAAAGTGCCGTCGCTCTCGTCCGCCTCGACCACCATCCAGTCGCCGGCGCCAAGCCGGGCGTTGGTGCCATAGGCGTTGATGATGCCGCCATTGATGACCGTCGGATCGAGCCCGCCCGCGTCGAGCAAGGTGGCGACGATCGAGGTCGTCGTCGTCTTGCCATGCGTGCCGGCGATGGCGACGCATTGCTTGAGCCGCATCAGTTCGGCGAGCATTTCGGCGCGGCGCACGACGGGCAGCCGCCGCTCGCGCGCGGCGGCCAGTTCCGGATTGTCGCGCTTGATCGCGGTCGAAACGACGACCACGGCGGCGTCGCCGAGCCATTTGGCGTCATGGCCGATATGCACGGTCGCGCCCTTGTCGACCAGGCGCTTCACATTGGCGTTCTCGGAAGCGTCCGAGCCTTGAACCGTATAGCCTTGGTTGATCAACACCTCGGCGATGCCGGACATGCCGATCCCGCCTATGCCGACGAAATGGATGGGGCCGAGTTCGCGCGGCAGTTTCATTTAGGTCTCCGTATCCTGGGTTTTCGCCTTCGCGACGCTAGAGCAAATTCCGAAAAAGTTGATAGACTTTTTCGGCGGGAATTTGCTCCAGCTTTTTGATTCTGGAGCGATTTCTTATCGATCGCATGATTCCGCGATCGGAAAGCGCTCGAGCGCGAGGTCGGCCAATCTTTGCGCGGCGTCGGCGACGCCGGCGGCCTTGGCGCATTCAGCGCGAAGTTTGAGCAACGCCGGATCGCCGATGAAAACAGCGAGCCGCTCGCTCAAGAAACGCGGCGTGAAATTCTCTTGACGCACGACTTCCGCCGCGCCAGTCGCTTGCAGCACGGCGGCGTTGGCGGCCTGATCCTGATCCAGCGCATGCGGCAGCGGCACGAGGATCGAGGCGCGCCCGATCGCCGCGATTTCCGACACGGTGGAGGCGCCCGAGCGCGCGATCACCAGTTGCGCTCGCGCGATGCGCAGCGGCAGATCGGAAAAGAACGGCGCGATGTCCGCCTTCACGCCGGCGCGCTCATAGATGTCGGCGACGCGCGCGATGTCCTCGGGCCTCGCCTGCTGCGTCACGATTATCTTATCGCGCGACTCCGCCGGCAAGGCGGCCACGGCGGCGGGAACCACGTCGGCCATCACGCGCGCGCCCTGCGAGCCGCCGGTGACGAGAAGCCGCAACCGGCCGTCGATCTCGGGATAGGGCTCGCCCAATCGCGGCGAGCGCGTTGGGCCGGAGCGGATTGCCGGTGACGGTGATTTTGGCCCGCAAGGCGGGCGGCGCGTCGGGAAGCGGAAAACCCGCCGCGATGGCGTCGACCCTGCCCGCCAGGAAGCGGTTGGCCTTGCCCATCACGCCATTGGCTTCGTGCAGGACGGTTGGAATGCGCAGCAGCGAGGCCGCGACGAGCGGCGGCACGGTCGGATAGCCGCCAAAGCCGATCACGACGCTCGGACGAAGCCGCAAGAGCAACATCAGCGCCTCGGCGACGCCAAGACCAAGCCGCGCCACCGCCGCGACGCGCGAAAAGATCGAGCCGCCGCGCGGCGTCGCCGAGCGGATCGTGTGCATCGCGCGCGCGGGAAAACTGTCTCCGTAGCGCAGCGCGCGCTCGTCCGTCACCAGTTCGACGGCGACGCCGCGTTGCGCCAGAACATGGGCGAGAGCCTCGGCGGGGAAGAGATGTCCCCCCGTGCCGCCGGCGGCGAGTAGCACGGGACCACCGCTCATGCCGGCGCGCCCGCCATTGGAGCTCCCGCGGGCTCCGCCTCCATCGCGTCGTCGGCGCGCCGCGCGACCATATGCGCGCGAGGCCTGCGGCGCGTCACGGCGAGCAGAAAACCAGTGCTCAGCGCCAGCGAAATCAATGACGACCCGCCATAGGAGACAAAGGGCAAGGTCATGCCCTTGGCCGGCATCAGCTGCAAATTCACCGCCATGTTGATGCAGCCCTGGAGGCCGAACAGCATGGCGAGGCCAGCCGTCGCGAAGCGGCAGAAGGGGTCTTCGTTGCGGGCCGCGGACAACAGGCTGCGCACCACGATGAAGGCGAACAACGCGGCGAGCGCGATGCAAACCAGGACGCCGAACTCCTCGCCGATCACCGCGAAAATATAGTCGGTGTGCGAATCCGGCAGGATGCGCTTGATCGTGCCCTCGCCCGGCCCCTTGCCGAGCCAGGAGCCGGAGATGAAACTCTCCAGCGCCGTCTCGGATTGGAAGTTGGTTGGCACGCCGGCGGTCATCGGCGGCGGCGGCTCGAGAAACGCCTGGATGCGCGCGTGCACGTGCGGCACGAATTTATAGGCGAGCAGAGCCGAGGACGCGCCGAGCCCGCCAATGCCGACGACCCACAGCCAATGCAGCCCCGCCATGAAGAACAGGATCGCCCAAACCATCGAGATCAGCATGGTCTGGCCGAAGTCCGGCTGGAGCACCAGCGGCCCGACGGTCAAGGGAAACAACGCCAGCGCGATGATGTTGCCGGGAACGCCCTTGCGCGCGGCGCCTTCCGAGAAAGCCCAGGCGACGAGCACGACAAAGGCCGGCTTCAGGAATTCCGACGGTTGCACTCCGAAAATCCAACGGCGCGCGCCCTTGACCTCTTGGCCGAAAAACAGCGTCGCCACGACCAGCGCCAAGGATAGGATGAACACCCCCAGCGCGACGCGGCGAATGTGGCGCGGCGACAGCAACGACACGCCGAACATGACGAGAAGCGCGGGCAGCAGAAACAGCGCCTGCCGATTGACGAAGTAGAAGGTCGGCAGATGCAGCCGCTCGGCCACCGGCGGGCTGCCCGCCATCGAGAACACGAGTCCCGCGACGATCAGCATGGCGATGGCGACGACGAGCCAGCGGTCGATCGTCCAGGCCCAGTCGGATAAGGGCGTGCGATGGGCGCGCGAAATCATGAGGCGTCTCCGAGACCTGAGGCGGCGAGCTTTTGCGCTAACCCGCGAAAGGCGTCTCCGCGCGCTTCGAAATTGGCGAATTGATCGTATGAGGCGCAGGCCGGCGAAAGCAGCACGACCGGAGCCGATGTCTTGCTCGCGCTCGCGTCGCGCGCCGCGCGCTCCGTCGCGACTTCCAGCGTCCCGCAGCGCTCGTAGGATACGGCGCCCTCCAGCGTTCTGGCGAAGTCGTCGCTCGCCTCGCCGATCAGATAGGCCTTGACCACCAGGGGAAAGAAAGCCCGCAGCGACTCGATGCCGCCCTCCTTGGCCTTGCCGCCGATGATCCAATAGATGTCGATATAGCTTGCGAGCGCCTTGGAGGCGGCGTCGGCGTTGGTCGCCTTGCTGTCGTTGACGAAAAGGACGTGCTCCAGCCGCGCGACCTCCTCCATGCGATGCGGCAGGCCGGGAAACCCGAGGAGTCCGCGCGCGATCTCCTCGTCTTCGAGCCCCAACTCCCAGCAGGCGGCGGCGGCGAAGACCGCGTTTTGCGCATTATGGGCGCCGCGCAGCGCGCGCGCGCCTTTGAGCGAGCACAGCAACTCCGCCTCTTGCGGCGGATGATCCTTTTCGCGAAACATGATGTTGTCGCCGTCGAGGTAAAAGCCCCATTCGAGCGCGCGCTCGGCCGAGACCGGCGCGACGCGCTGATCGGGACGCGCTCTTTGCGTGAGCCGCGCGCCGATGGCGTGGCAATAGGCGTCGTCGACGCCGACGAGCGCGATTTCCGCGCCGGCGACCAGCCGCTCCTTGACCGCGGCGTAATGCTCCATCGTCCCGTGGCGATCGAGATGGTCCGGCGTCAGATTGATCAATATGCCGATCGTCGGCGCCAGCGAAGGCGCGAGATCGATCTGGAACGACGAACATTCGATGACATGGATTCGCGCATCGTCCGGCGGCTCCAACGCCAGAATCGGCGTTCCGATATTGCCGCCGAGCTGCGCGTCGCGCCCCGCCTGCGACAGAATATGCGCGATCAGCGCTGTCGTCGTCGACTTGCCATTGGTGCCGGTGATCGCGACGAAAGGCGCGCCGCCCGCGAGCGCGTCGCGTTCCCGGCAGAAGAGTTCGATGTCGCCAATCACCTCCATGTCCAGCGCCTTGGCGCGCTGGACGGTCCAATGCGGAACGGGATGCGTCAATGGCGCGCCGGGCGTCAGAATCAGCGCGTCGAACCGGCTCCAGTCGGCGCCATCCAAATCCTCGACATGGATTTTCTCGGCGAGCGCTTTCGCGCGGCCCGCCTCGCTATCGTCCCAGGCCGTGACATTGGCGCCGCCGGCGATAAGCGCCTTCGCGGTGGCGAGCCCGGAGCCGCCAAGACCAAAGAGCGCCACGCTCCTGCCGTTGAATGTGCTGACCGGCGTCATCGTCACCTCAGTTTCAGCGTTGAAAGTCCCATGAGCGCGAGCACGAACGCGATGATCCAGAAGCGGATCACGATCTGCGGCTCTTTCCATCCCTTTTCTTCGAAGTGATGGTGGATCGGCGCCATCAGAAAAATGCGCTTTCCCGTGAGTTTGAAATATCCGACCTGGACGATCACCGACGCGCCCTCCAGCACGAACAGCCCGCCGACGATGACGAGCACGAACTCCTGCTTCACCGACACCGCGACGGCGCCGAGCAGGCCGCCGAGCGCCAGCGAGCCGGTGTCGCCCATGAAGATCTGCGCGGGCGGCGCGTTGAACCACAGAAAGCCCAGACCCGCGCCAATCAGCGAAGCGCAGACGATCGTCAGTTCGCCGACGCCAGCGACGTGATTGACGCCGAGGTAGAAGGAGAACACCGAATTGCCGACGAGATAGGCGAAGATCGCGAAGGTGCCGGCGGCGATCATCGAGGGCACGATCGCGAGCCCGTCGAGCCCGTCGGTGAGATTGACGCAATTGCCGGCCGCGACGATCACGAAGGCTCCAAAGGGCAGGAAGAACCAGCCGAGGTTCATTACAAACCCCTTGAGCATCGGCAAAGCCAGCTTATGCATGTCCTCGCCGCCGACGAGCGTCATCGCGTAACAGGCGACGCCGGCGACGATGAACTCGATCAGCAGCCGCAGCCAACCGGAAAATCCCTTATGCGATTGCTTCGTCACCTTGAGGTAATCGTCGTAAAAGCCGATCGCTCCGAAGCAGACCGTCACGAACAGCACGATCCAGACATAGGCGTTCTTGAAATTGGCCCATAGCAGCGTGCTGGGGATGAGCCCCGAGAGGATCATCAGCCCGCCCATTGTCGGCGTGCCCTTCTTGTTGAGGAGATGCGAGGCCGGCCCGTCCTCGCGGATCGGCTGGCCCTTGCCTTGCTTGAGGCGCAGCGCGGAGATGACGCCAGGACCATAGAAGAACACGAAGAACAACGCCGTCGCCGCCGCGCAGGCGGCGCGAAAGGTGATATAACGAAAGACGTTGAGCGGGCCGAACAAGTGAGAGTAGTCCGCGAGCAGCGTTAGCATTATTTCAAATCCTTCAGCCGGCGTTCGCGGCGGCGTTGGAGCTGTTCCGCAACGCCGCGACAAGCGCGCCCGTGCGAGAACCGTTCGATCCCTTGACCATCACCACGTCGCCGGGACGCAGCGCGGACAACAACAGCCCTTCAAGTTCGGCGGCGGTGAGACGATGCGCGCCGCGCATCGCTTCGGGCGCGGCGTAGAAGGCGCGCGCCATGTTCGGCCCCGCCGTGAACAAAAGATCGACCCGCGCGCGCGCGAGATCCTGGCCGAGTTCGGCGTGCAGTTCGCCCGAGCGCGGCCCAAGCTCCAGCATGTCGCCAAGCGCGGCGACGCGCCGTCCGCCGGGGCCGGGGTTTGTCGCCGCGAGCAACTCCAGAGCCGCGCGCATGGATGTCGGATTGGCGTTGTAGCTTTCGTCGATCAAGGTGATCGTCCCGCCCGCGCGTTCGAGCGTTTCGCGCCGCCCGCGCCCGGTCGAGGGCGTGAATTCCTCCAGCGCCGCCGCGGCCTGCTCCAAATCGATGTCGAAGACGCTGGCGACGAGCAGCACCGCCAGCGCATTGTGAGCTATGTGCGGGCCCGGCGCGTTAATGCGGTAATTGATGCGCCGGCCGAAAATCTCGGCGCTCGCGACGCCCACCGCGTCGCGGGTTTCGTAGGAGATGAGGCGCGCCTCCGCGCCCTCCCCCGAGCCGAAGCTGAAGACATGCCCGGCCCCGGAGACCCGCGCTGCTTCCGCGAGGCGCTCGAAGGTCTCGTCGTCGCGGTTGACGATCGCGACGCCTCCCTCGAGCAAGCCGCCGAAAATCTCGGCCTTGGCGTCGGCGATGGCTTCCAGCGAATCGAAATATTCGAGGTGCACCGGCGCGACGCGGGTCACGACCGCGACATGCGGCTTCACCTGCTCGACCAGCGCGGCGATTTCGCCGGCGTGATTCATGCCGATTTCGAAAATGCCGAAGCGCGTCGCCGCCGGCATCCGCGCGAGCGACAGCGGCACGCCCCATTGATTGTTATAGGAGGCGGCCGACGCATGGGTCGCGCCGAAGCGCGAAAACACCAGCCGCGCCATGTCCTTGGTCGATGTTTTTCCAACCGAGCCGGTGATCGCCGCGATATAGGCCTCCGTGCGCGCGCGCGCATACGCGCCGAGGCGCTCCAGCGCGGCCTGCACGTCCTTGACGACGAAAAGCGGACCGGCGGCCGCGAAGTCGCGCGCATGCGCTTCGTCCACGACAGCCGCCGCCGCGCCCTTTTCGAACGCCGCGAGAACGAACTCATGTCCGTCGCGCGCGTCGCCCTTGATGGCGAAAAACAAATCGCCGGGCTCCAGCGTGCGCGTATCGATGGAGACGCCGCTCGCCTTGCGCGGCAGACCGCCGCCGCTCACGCGGGCGTTGAGCGCGCCGACGAGGCCGAGTCCGGTCCATAGGGGTTCTTGTATCATGAAGCGTTTTCCAAAGGCGCCGCCGCCAGGGCGGTCGCGATGACGTCGTGATCGGAGAAGGGTAACGTCGATTGCCCTATGATCTGGCCGGTTTCGTGACCTTTGCCGGCCACGACGAGCGCGTCGCCCTCGCGCAGCATCGCGACGGCCGCCTCGATCGCGGCGCGGCGGTCGCCGATTTCGTTGATCGTCGCGCCCCCGGCGAGCATCGCGCCGACGAGAATGGCGGCGCGGATCGCCTCCGGGTCTTCGCTTCGCGGATTGTCGTCGGTGACGATCGCGATGTCGGCGCCGCGCGCGGCGATCTCGCCCATCAGCGGACGCTTGCCGCGATCGCGGTCGCCGCCGCAGCCAAACACCAGAATCAACCGCCCCTTGACCAGCGGGCGCAGCGTCGCGAGAACCTTTTCGAGCGCGTCGGGCTTATGGGCGTAATCGACGAAAATCGGCGCGCCGAAGCGCGTGCCCACGCGCTCCAGCCGCCCTGGCGCGCCCTGCAATTTTTCCAAGGCCGCGAAGACGCGCGCGGGCTCCGCCCCGCTCTCGATGGCGAGGCCCGCCGCGACGAGCGCATTGGCGGTCTGAAAGGCGCCGGCGAGCGGCAGTTCGACGCCGTAATCGGCTCCGGCGTGACGCAGGCGCAGGCGCGTCGCCAAGGCGTTCGGCTCGGCGCCCAGCAGCGCGATCGCGTCGCCCTTGGCGCCGACGCCAAAGGGCTTCAACCCTCTCGCGCGCAGAACTTCGAGGACGCGCGGCGCGACATCGGCTGTCCGCGTCGAACACCACGCTCTGGCCGGGTCGCAGCAGCGTATCGAACAACCGCATCTTCGCGCGAAAATAGTCTTCGAGATCGCGGTGATGATCGAGATGATCGCGCGAGAAATTGGTGAAGGCGGCCAGCGTGAGCCGAACGCCGTCGAGGCGGCGCTGATCGATCCCGAGCGACGACGCCTCCATGGCGAGATGCGTGACGCCGCGCCGCGCGAGTTCGTCGAGCGTGCGATGCAGCTCGACCGGGCCCGGCGTCGTCAGCGCGCCATAATGCGCGCCCGAGGCGTCGACGACGCCGACCGTGCCGAGCGACGCCGCTTCAAATCCGAGCGACCGCCAAATCTGACGCAGGAACGCGACGACCGAGGTCTTGCCGCTGGTGCCGGTGACGGCCGCGATGGTTTCGGGCTGACGCGGATAAAAGCGCGCGGCGGCCAGCGCCAGGGCGGCGCGGGCGTCGGCGACGACGATCAGCGGCAAATCGCACGGCGCCTCGCGCTGGGCGATCACGACGCTGGCGCCGCGCGCCTTGGCGTCGGCGACGAAGTTCAGGCCGTCGCCGGCGAAACCGGGAATCGCGAAAAATGCGAAACCATGCTCCACGGCGCGGCTGTCCGCGCTGATCCCGGCGATGTCGAGATCGGCCAAGGCCGGGTCCAGCCCGGCGCCGCCCAGCAGTTCGGCTAACCGCATCAATGTCCTCCGCCGCCAGTCGCCGGCACGTTGACAAAACCGTAGCCCATTCTCGCCAGGATCGGGAAAGGCTCCTTTGGCGTCTCGAAACGCGGCGCGAGCCCGAGCAAGGGCCCAACGCGCTCGATGATTTTCCCGGTGACCAAACCCGAATTATAGGCGGCGGTGGCGTAGCCGCCGGTTTCGGGCAAGCCCTGCGGTTCGTCCATCAAGGTCATGAATAGATATTTGGGCTTATCCGAGGGCGCCACCGCCATGAAGGTCGTGAACAGGCGGGTCTTGGAATAATGGCCGTGGATCACCTTCTCCGCCGTGCCGGTTTTGCCGCCGACGAAATAGCCGGCGATATCGACTTTCTTGGCGGTGCCCTTCTCGGCGTTGAGGCGCATCAGATAGCGCATCGCTTCGCTGGTCTCCGGCTTGATGACGATCGGCGCGTCCTTCCTGGCTTCTTCCTCGCTGCGTTTGACGAAGGTCGGCGTTATGAGATAGCCGCCGTTCATCAGCGCCGCGACCGCCATCATCGCCTGCAGCGGCGCGACCGCGAGACCATGGCCGAAGGCGATGGTCATCGTGTTCAGCTCGCCCCAGTTCTGCGGCACGATCGGCGCGGCGCTCTCCGGCAATTCGGTGCGCATGCGGGTCAGTTGGCCCATCTTGCGCAAAAACGCCTTGTGCTTCTCGACGCCCTGGCCGAGCGCCATGCGCGCGACGCCGACGTTGGAGGAATAGGTGAAGACTTCCGGCACGCTAAGCGCGCGGTTCTGGGGGTGATAATCGTGAATCCTGAAGCGCCCGGAGGTGAGCGCGCTGTGCGCGTCGAAGTGGGAGTTGAGATTGACCTTGCCGCTGTCGAGCGCCATGGCGATGGTCAGCGCCTTGAAGGTCGAGCCCATTTCATAGACGCCGACATTGAGGCGGTTGATCATATTGACGTCGTGAATGTCTGGCGGGCTGTTGGGGTCGTAATCGGGCATCGAAGCCATCGCGATGACCTCGCCGGTGTTCACGTCCATGATCGCCGCGGCGCCCGCCAGCGCCTTGAAGTGCTCGACGCCCTTCGCCAATTCGTCGCGCAGCGCGTGCGTCGCCTTGATGTCGAGCGAGAGCGTGATCGGCGACAGCTCCTCGGGCGTCATGCTGAAGCCGGCGCCGTGAAGATCGGCGAGCCCCTGCCCGTCGACGAATTTCTCCATGCCGGCGATGCCGATGTTGTCGACGTTGGCGAAGCCGAGCACATGCGCGCCGATCGGGCCATTGGGATAGACGCGCTTGTTCTCGGCGATCAGGCCGACGCCGGGCAGGCCAAGGTGAAACACCTCGTCGCGCTGATGCGGCGTCACCTCGCGCTTGACCCAAACGAAGCCCTTCTTCGACGCGAGACGTTCGCGCAGTTCGCGCGCGTCGACCTGCGGCAGCGCGGCGGTGAGCAGTTCGGTCGCTTCGTCCTTGTCGATCAGGCGGCGCGGCTCGGCGAAGACCGACATGGTCTTCACGTCGGTCGCGAGAATCTCGCCGTTGCGGTCGAGAAGATCGGGACGCGCGGCGGCCACCGCCTCGGCCGCGGCGCGGCGCAAATCGGCGGGGTCCGGCCTGAAGCCCAAAAACACCAGCCGGCCGCCGATGACGCCGTAAATTCCGAGGAACAGCAGCGCGACGAGGCGCATGCGCGACGTGCTGCTGGCGAGATTCGTCGAGAAAGCCGCTCGCGCGAAGCCGCGCAGGCGCTCCGCCGCGCTCATCCTCGCGCGGGCCGGCCCCTTGCCGTCCGGGGACGGCGCGTCGTGAATTTGCCCAGCGTCCATCGTCATCTCTGATGTCCTGTTCCCTTCGTCTGCGTCGCGGCGCTCGTCTTGGCGGGCGTCTTGGGCGTCGTCGGCGCGGCTCCCGGATCGGCGGCGGGCGTGCTGGCGACGCCAAGGCCCAGCGTGTCTATCTTGGCCGCGATGGCGTCGACATGCGGGGCGCGCTCCGGAAGCTCGCGCGCGGTCTCGATCTTGTCCGCGGTCAAGGGCTGCAGATCGAGATAGCGGTCGGCGAGCTGTTGAACGCGCTCCGGACGCGTCATAAAGGACCATTCCGCCCGCAACACGGCGATGGCGTCATGTTCCGCCTTGATTTCGAGCTTGGTTTTGACGATCTGCTCGGCGCGATAGCTGGTCTGATATTTGATCGAATAGGCGTAAATGGCGGAGCCGACCAGGGCGAGGATCGCGGCGATATTGAGAAAGCGCAGCATTTTCAGCCTCTCCCTTTAGCGCGGACCGGAAGGCGCGCGAGCCGCTGTAGTTTGTCGTCGGCGTCGCCGCCAGCGCGCGGCGGAGCTTGCGTGCGCGTCGCATGGCGCAGCTTGGCGGATCGCGCGCGTGGATTGGCGGCGATTTCGGCCGCTGACGGCGCGACCGGTTGCCGCCCATGCTGGACGAAGGTCGCGGGCGTGGGCTCGGGCTCGCCCGGCAAGCGGCGCGATCCGGTCTCGCCGCGCCCCGCGCGCTCGGCGAAAAACAATTTGACCAGCCGATCCTCCAACGAATGAAATGTCACGACGGCGAGCCGACCGCCCGGCCCAAGCGCGCGCTCGGCGGCGTAAAGCGCGGCGACGAGTTCGCCAAGCTCGTCGTTGACGGCGATGCGCAGAGCCTGAAACGTCCGGGTGGCCGGATGTATCTCGCCGGGTTTTCCGGGCGCGACGCGCTCGATCATCGACGCCAGCTGACGCGTCGTCAGGAACGGCGCCTGCTCGCGGTCATGGACAATGGCGCGGGCGATGCGGCGCGAGGCGCGCTCCTCGCCGTAATAATAGAGGATGTCGGCCAGCGCTTCCTCTTCCGTCTCGTTGACGATCTCCGCCGCGCTACGGCCCCGCCCTTCCATCCGCATGTCGAGCGGCCCGTCGCCGCGAAAGGAAAAGCCGCGCTCGGCCTCGTCGAACTGCATCGAGGAAACGCCAATGTCGAGCACGACGCCATCGAGCGGCAGGAAATTTTCCCGCGAGGCGACCTGCTCCAACTGGGAAAAGCGCGCCTCGACCAGGGTCAGGCGGCCGGCGGCCTGTTCGACGAGGCCGGCTCCGCCAAGCACCGCCAGCGGGTCGCGATCGAGAGCCAGCACGCGCGAGCGCGGAAATTCGAGCAGGGCGCGCGAATAGCCGCCCGCTCCAAATGTGGCGTCGAGATAGCGCCCCCCTTCCTTCGGATCGAGCGCCGCGACGGCCTCGGCGAGCAACACGGGCGCGTGGCGGGCGTCAATGATCTGGGGTTCGCCGCGCCGGCTCGTCATATGTTGGCTCCGATGGGTCCGGCGCGCCGAACGCGAGCAAACCCGCGCGCCGCGTTTCAGGGTCGCGGCGCGGAAAGGACTCGATGGCGTCGGGACGGTCTGCAATGAATTGGAACCGCGGGGGCGACTAACAACGGGCGGCCGCCGTCGCGCCAGTTCGGCAACCAAGTTCCATTAGGCTTCGTTAGTGTTAAGGGAGCGTTACGCCGCTCGCGAGATTAAGCGGCGGGAGCATTGGCGAACAGGTTTCGACATGCGATCCGCCTAATTTTTAGGCGCACCCTCCGCGTCGCCTATAAGTCAAGCTGGTCATCGGAGTCAAATGGACGCCGGCCGCGCGGGCGGCGCCAACCCTTCATCGCCTATCGAGCCGGCGCCGTTAACGGCTCTTGACGTAGCCGCGAACGAGGCGCTTGAGCGCCATCAATCCGGCGACCGCCGGACCGCGGGTGAAATCGCCAGAGGGCGCGCCGCCCGAAAAGCCCGCGCCAAAATCCGTGACGACGGCGACGCCGGCAAAGGGAACGCCAAAGCGCCGGGCGAGTATCGCCTCGGGAACGACGGAAACGCCGAGGAGATCGGCTCCGAGCAGCCTCGCCATCTTGACTTCGGCGGGCGTTTCGAAACTCGGGCCGGAGAACCAGATGAACACGCCTTCGCGCACGCTCACGCCGGCGGCGGCGGCCGAAACACCGAGCCGGCGCAACAGCCGCCTGTCGTAGGCGTCGTTCATATTGATGAAATTGTTCTCGCCGGGCGCCCCGATCAAAGGATTGAGCCCCTTTAGGTCGATATGATCGGTGATCGCCACCAGGCTGCTCGGCACGAGATTGGCGTTTACCGAACTGGCTGATGTCGTCGACAGAATGCTGCGCACGCCAAGAAGGGACAAAGTCTCGATAGGCCCAGCCATTTGGCTGGGATCGCCGGTTTCGTGGAAATTGACGCGCCCCTTCAGGATCAGCGTCGGCACGCCGTCGATTGTGCAGATGAGGAGCTGGCCGTCCGGCGTCGCGTCCGTGCGCGGAAAGCCCGGCAAATCCGCGTAAGGCACGGAGACCGCGTTGTCGGCGAGGTCGGCCACGCTGTAAAAATTGCGGCCGAGAATAACCGCCGCCTCGATGAAGCCGAGCGAATTGCGGGATTTAATTATTTCGGCCGCGTCCTTGGCGGTGCTGGTCATATGTGCGTCTCGGGAACAGCGCGAACCGCTCGTCGACAGGCGGTTTCGCAATTGATTTAACCTACAGGAAGCATACCAGAATGCGGCGGCGAAAAAATAAACTTATTGCGCGCATTTGGACTCGCGCCGCCGGCCAGGCGGTTTCGATGCGCCGAACGCGCCTTAATCCCAGCCAGGACAGATTTTTTTGGAACGCTCTGGAACGGAAAGGGTCCGGGAACATTTATCTGGGAGATTGGCTTAGACTCGGCTTTGCAAAATGGTCGAACGGCGAGCCAATCTCCTGGGCCATCGAGGAATGTCCGACAGGCGTCCATCAAAGGGGATTTTCAATGCATCGGCAATTTGACATTTTCGTCGGCGAGGCGCCGGACGTTCTCGCGGTTCATTGGGGTTGGCTTATCGCGCTGGGGGTTGGTCTCGATCGCGCTGGGGATCATCGCGATCTGGCGAGCCAGGGCGGCGACGCTGATCTCGGTCGGTTTTCTCGGCGCATTGCTCCTCGTCAGCGCCGTCGCCGTCCTTGCTTTCGCGTTTTCGCTCGCCGGCTATTGGACCGACTTCTTCGTCCATGTGCTGTGGGCCGTTCTGCTCGGGATCATCGGATTGATCCTGGTGACGCGGCCGGCGATCAGCGCCGAGGCCATAACGCTGGTGATCGCGTTTTATTTCATCGCGACAGGGGTTTTGGGCATCGGCTACTCGCTGTCCTCGCACCTCGAGGGCGAATGGCTTTACGTGCTCGACGGACTCGTGAGCGCGGTCCTTGGATGTCTTCTTCTCGGAGGTTGGCCCTTCTCGGGCCTCTGGGCCATTGGGCTTTTCATCGGAATCGATTTGATCCTCAAGGGCAGCTCGATCATCGCCCTGGGATTGAGCGTCCGCGCGATTTCGGCATGAAAAGCGGCGCCGCGCCAAGTTGATCATATGGACGGCGGTCTCGACCCGCCGTCCGGGACCGTCGTCATGTCCCTTGTCGGCGACGCGATCTCCTTCGCCCGAGGCAATGGCGAAATGAGGCGATGGCGAAATGAAGCGGATATGTTCATTTCTGTTTGCTTCGACGCTGACCGTCCTCGCGGCTATCGATTGCGCTGGCGCGCCTCCGGCGGCCGCGGCCACGCTGGCCCGGACTCGGGCGCGTTGCCTGAGCGACGACGTATCGGGCGACGAGGCCGTCGCGGCCTGCACCGCGGCCATCAGGAAAAATCCCAAGGATGCGAAGCTCTACGTTCAGCGTGGCGTCGCATGGAGCCAAACAGGCGATTGCGACTATGCGATAGGCGACTTCAGCAAGGCGATCAGGCTCGATCCTAGCAATGCGTTAGCCTATTATAATCTGGGGATCGCGCGAGAGAAGAAGGGCGAGCTTCAGGAAAGCCTCATCGATTTCAAACGCCTCGCCGAACTGCGCCCGCTTGATCCTGACGCTCGAACAGCGATCGAGCGCGTGACGGACGCCCTCGCCGCCGAGACGGCCCCTCACAAGACGGCCCCTCAAACGGCGAGCGCCGCTATCGCCGAACACTTCGGCGACCCATTGGTCGCGCAGGTGGAAACGATGCGCGAGCCGGAAGCAGCCGCGCCAAAAGCGGCGAATAGCGCCCGCGATGATTTTTTGCTCTTCCTTCCGGCGCTTTTTATGCTCGCCGGAGCAACCGCCGTCGCGATGCTCATAGGCAAGGGCGGCAATCGAACGGCGGATGCTCGCGCGCATCCCGACAATATCGAAACCGAGCCTGTCGCCGCCGGCGAGGCCGGCTCCAACATTGAACCAGATCCTCCAATGGCGTGGTGTTGGAGCGAATTCAAGGGAGAGCTTGACGAGAGTTCAAATCGTCGCGAGCCAGGGCCGTAAACGGCAAGCTCGACTTCCGGGCGTCGCGACACGGGCCGTTTTGCGAGTGTTGCAAATTTATCACACCTCGCCAGAAACGAACTTGAAATGCCGGGATGCCGGTTTTGAACACAAATAAGAGACAACTTCTCCGCGTTTCAGCGGTTTAGAGGGTCCATATCCTTCCGGCATCCGAGACGCCGGATCGATCCTGCGAGTTAGTCAGGAAGTGGATCACCATGAAACGGATTCTATTCACCGTCAGCGCGATCGCGTTGGCGCTCTCGGCCGGGTCGGCCATGGCCGCCGATCTTCCGTCGCGCAAGGAACCGCCGGTTTATGTTCGCGCCGCCGCCGCCCCCGCCGCTGTGGACCGGCTTCTATGTCGGTCTGAACATCGGCGGCGGCTGGTCCTCCAACGGCGGCAACAACAGCTTCCTGCCGTTCGCCGACACGACGTTCCCGATCGGCAGCACCCCGTTCGCCGGCCTCGGCCCGAACCTGTTCTTCCTGCCCGGCGGCGGCACCACCGGCCGTAACACCGGCGGCGTCGTCGGCGGCGGCCAGGTGGGCTATAACTACCAGTTCGGCAATTCCTTCGTCGATCGGCGCCGAGACGGACTTCCAGGGCACCAGCATCACCGGCGGCAACCAGGGCAATTTCGCTGGCCTGTACAATAGCCCCTATCCGGGCTCGAACACCGGCCTGCTCACGCCTCTCGTGACCGGCAACGGCGGCAATCTCGGTCTGCCCTGGTTCGGCACCGTGCGCGGCCGCGCCGGCTATCTCGTCACCCCGACCTTGCTGCTCTACGGCACGGCCGGCTTCGCTTACGGCGACGTGACCGCCTTCCAACGGAGCAACACCAGCACCGGCTGGACGGCCGGCGGCGGCGCCGAGTGGCTGTTCGCCCCGCATTGGTCGGCGAAGCTCGAATATCTCTACGTCGATCTCGCCAGCAGCGGCATCAACGGCGCCTTCACCGGTTGGGAGTTGGGCAATAACCATCATCCGCAGATCAACGTCGTGCGCGCCGGCGTGAACTACCACTTCAACTGGGCGGCTCCGGTTCCGGTTGTCGCCAAGTATTGATCGTCCGCGGTAGAATTTTTGCCTCGGCCGTAGAATTGATCATAGCAACCCGGCCCTCGCGGCCGGGTTTTTTCTTTCCGAGATCGCCGCCTCATGTTCAAGGGGATCGCGGCGCGTCACCCACCCTAGGGCGCGCAATGGGATTGAAGGCCGGCGATCGCGGCGAGGCGATTTTTTCAACAGAGGCCTCTATTGCTCGCCATCCGCTAGCCAGGCCTAAATTTCACGGCGGGAAACCGGCGCTCGTTGTTCCTCTTTTGGCGGCTTTGACTCGCACGTTTCGCCAGCCGCATTTGGCCTGAGCTGCCGTATCAGCCGCAACCTTAAGCGATAAATTTGCAACAGGCGCCAGAATTCGTCATCCAAGACGCAAGGTGATTCAGAACAATCCTTGATTTTGGCCATTTTTGAAAGGATGCTTCACTTCTTCGCAAGGCTCGTCATAGACAAGGCGGGAAGGAGAGCATGCTCATGACTATGAGGAAGCTTTTTCGTAAGAGAAGCGCCGTGAGGCGGCTTTTGCAGAACCTCGAAACGCGGCCTGTACTCCAAGACGCTCCGCCGCCCGTGTCATTCGGATGGCTGAACCAACTGTATCCCGGAGTTGTTCATGACTCCGTTTGTGCTCCCGCCTCCTTTCGCCAAGACGATCGCCGATGAAGTCGTCTCGGCGCCGTCAACGCTGGAGCCTCCGCAACTGATGGCTCGTTCGGTGGAGCGTCTTGAAACGCGGCGGCGTCTTGACGACATAGGATCATGAGACGGGCAAACCTCCCGCTCCTGACTTTGCCCGGCCAGCCCCCCGCTCGGTCGGGCCTTTCTTTTGGGGTTATCGCCCCGCCGCCCTATGCCAAGCCACGCTCGAAGGGACAGCGACGCATCAGCCGCCAGCCAACGACGCCTCTGGATTTCAGGCCGGCGATGATCAGGAGCCTATCCGCCGTAGCGATTCTCGCTAAATCAAAGCGCGCCCGCTGTTACCTATGTGTTACCTAGGCTCAAATCTGGAGCGCAACATCCCGCCATAACCAATTGAAAAATATGGCGCACCCGAAGGGATTCGAACCCCTGGCCTCTGCCTTCGGAGGGCAGCGCTCTATCCAGCTGAGCTACGGGTGCGCGTCGCGCCGAGGCGCGGGGCACCCATGTTTTCCCCGTTAAACCAATCTGTTATCCGCCCTTTGCTGATGTTGTCCAACTCACCTTACCCACCAAAAGATGGTTCATCAACCACCGGATTCGGTCCGTCACTGTGACGCCAGTGTGACAAGTGTGACGGCAAACGCTCCAGAGAAAGAATCGCACCGAACATTGTTTTACATGGTGTTTTGCGTTTCGGGCTCTGATGCTGATGCGTCACAGGAGCCCTAACGCGATGTTCTAACATCCCGGCACTTATCGACCCGGAGGCACGGTTCGTCGCCACACAACAGATAACCCTTGGCTTGCCGGGACCTCCCCGCACATCCGCCTCGCCGACGCGATCCAAGGACATGCCGGACATTCTGTTGCATCAATTTACCGGCACTTCGATTTGAAGAAATTGGCGAAGGGCGTCGCCGCCATCCCTGTTCCGGGCGAGAAATCCAGTCACCAAATCCATGCCGATCCGGCGATGACCGGTCAACCGGTAGGATGGGATGAGGCGCGATGCAAGAGACCCAAGAAGGCCTAGCGACACAGAAGCGGTCCGACCTTCGATCAACAGGCGAGGTATTGTTGCATTTTTGCGCCATTGGCCAGAGTCATCAGGGTCGTAAACTGAGATGGTTGTGATAGATTTGCGACAGGGGTGGTGTGGCGTCACGGGTGCAAGAGATGAGCATCTCCTTAGACGAAGCAATCGAAATCCACGCTGAAGTGCTCAGACGCCGGCATGATAGGGAAGCGCCTACCCGGGCACGCGAACGAGCACTGGCCTTGAAATACGCCGGCGATAATGATGGACACGCCGTCTGGCTCAAGGTGGCTGAATGCGCCCAGCGTCTGTTGAGTGAGGTTCAGGAATTTTCGGCGACCATCCCGGCACTGGACTGAGAAGTTTTGGCCCTATCGGCGTTGGACCGCGACCCGATTTTCATGCCTTGCGGTCACTTGAAATTTTGGGGGGGAACCTGTCGCCGATGACCGGCAAGTCTAGGCTTTGCCCCCCTTGGAAAATGCTCAATTCGTTTGGATCGACGCTGAAATCTGAACCGCCGAACCCTACCGATCAAAAAGCCATTGTGGTGGACGGACGCGGCGGGGTTCTTTTTTAAGCGGCCCATATGGACGTGATGTCCAACCTTCCGGAATCATCGGAAGCGGACAAACGGACGGACGGACACACCCCCTAGGGGGTGTCCTTGTCCATGTCCTGTCCATCGTCCGAGTCCTCCAAGATTCTGATTTTTTTTCAAACACATGGGCCGCTATGAATGTTCCCGCGCGGTCCATCTCGTAGATCATGCGGAGCCGTTATCTACGCTCTCCTTCAATTGAGCGCAGGTCCGCCGTCGAGGGCGTCCTTATGCTGGAGTTGAGCTTTCGCAGCATCGTCAAGCACAGTTCCTTGACCGCCTCGTCTTTAACCGTGTCTGCAAGTTTGGCGACGTGGCAGAACGCTATGGCTCGTTGGGAAACCATGTCCTCGTAATCTGACGGATCGGCCAAATCGATTACGTCATCGTGGGTGTCATCGGACATGACGTTTCAACTCCTCGGTACTCGATACGACTTGTGATGGAGTGAAACTGCAAAAAAAATGTGGCGGCACCAAGCCGCAGGATATGAAGGCAATGGGTGAGAGTGTTTGTCGCCGTGAAGTGGACACAGTGGATGATGTGGATGGTATTCCTATAAAATATAAAAATCGTAACGAGATTTAATAATTATGGAAATACGTCCACTGCCTCCACTACCTCCATCAGTTCAGCAAAAGAAAATATTTCCACTGATCTACCCATGGCTTCTGGTTGTACAGGGGCAAGATTGCGGGCGTGAGCGATGCCGATTCGGATGATAACTTCGCCCGCCTCGTTCGCCACAAGGATCAGGCTCCCCGGCTCGTCGATTTTGTGCGCGAGCTTAAGAATTATTGGCCATACCGCGATAGAGTTCGGGACGGCAACCGACCGGGCCACCGTAACGATGGCCCTATCGCGTGTCTGCACCATGAAGTCGAATTTCATCAAGTGCACTCCTCCGTCGCCGCCATTACGTTTTGAGCGCCAGATCAGCCAACGGCGCACATTCGACGACCACGCCAGTCTGGAAGTAGACTTCGTGTGACTTGATCCGTTACCCAGCTCGGTAAGAGTGTAATTGGATTTTTCGGACAGGAGGCTCGCTCGACTTTTGTTCCAGCCTGGCTTCCGGGTAATCGGAGAGAAATTGGCGTAACACGATTAGGAAGTCCGCCGCGTAATCGGGCATTCCAAGATCGAGCCACAAACGGATGTCGGCGACGATCATTTTGCGGACGGTTTTTGGACCTCGCCAAAGATTCAGGACATAGCTGGAAAGGAGCACACGATGTTTGGCGGATGGTGTCGCGCCCAAGACCATTTCGTTTGAGGCGAGCCCCGCGAACTCCGCGCATTGCTCGACGGTAATCATCACGCCACTCCTTAACAAGTATCCGCCCTCAAAGTTTGTTGCGTTTTAGATTGATACGTGACCCTAAAATGTTATTGAAATTGTGGGAATTACGTATTGCACCGCAACGAATTCCGGTTGCGGGTGCGAAGATGACGCCGCGATTGCTGTTCCCGGCGAGAAGTCCAATCATCAAACCGATGCCGATCCGGTGTCGTGACATGGTGATGGGATTAGGCGGAATGGGCTAACGTGGCAAACAACGACCCATGTGATGTGGCGGGGCCATTTGACTGGCATCGGACCGCGACCCCATCTTCACAGCTCGCTGTCACTGGAAGTTTTGGGGCGGAGCTGTGGTTGATGAGCGGCAAAATTTCCGGTCTAGGCGTGGACCTGTGCGTATCGTTTTGTCATAAGCCGTCTATCGCCCACATTTTCCGAAAAGCGAGGGCGTCACCAATGCGCCCGTCCTTGAACGAATAGTTAAATCGCTTTTGAGCTTTCGGTAGTTTCTCAGTTTGAAATTTTAGCCCCTTGACGCGGCCTCGCGCCGGGGCGATCTCGCTTCTATGCTTAGCGGAAAGCAGGGGGCTCCATGGCAAAGCAAATAATTGAAGTGACACAGATCGGCGTCGTGATCGGCGGCGCGATTAATCCGAAGAAGCGAATGATTGGAACGGATCATATCGTTTCGATAAGCCGAGGTGGGAACGATACGAGCGTCATTCAGCTAGTCGGTGGCGAAAGGATCAACGTCACGGAAACCTACGATGAATTGAAAGAGCTGCTTGGAGATTAGTGATGCCCACCGGACCTAAAGGCGAGAAGCGCCCCGCCGACGTGATCGGGAACGCCGTTAAAGTTATGCGCATCCTCACGGGCGAAGAGCCCAAGGATTACGGCAACGTGATCGCCGCCATCCCCGTTCCGGGGGAGAAATCCAGTTCACCAAATCCATGATGACCGGGGTCATGAACCGGTGATGGGATAAGACGCGATGGAGGGGCGACAACTTTCCTTGACCCCATCTCCGCCTCGAAATCTGACCTTGCTCACTTTTCTTCTCCCTTCGCAAGGGAGGGGTCATAGGTTCAATCCCTGTGCCGCCCACCATTTTCTCCCAATATTTTCAAGGGCTTTCGTTTCGCCCTCTCCCTTGTCCCCCACCCTTCAAATGCGAACAGATAGCGAAATCCCCCTAAAAACTGGGGGAAATTTGGGGGAAATTGTTCCCGTGGTGTTCTAACGCCTCGAGACCTGCCCGGTTGATCCTTGATTCCCTGGCGACCCTTGATCCAAATTTGAGAACTGTGGGCGGTGGCATCGCCGCCATTCCCGTACCCGCCGAGAAATCCAAGCACCAAACCAAAGCCGATGCGCCGATAGCCATTCATGACCTACCCGTGGGATGAGGCGTTGGGGGTACCGGCGCGACCATTTAGGGGGCTAATTTCTTGGCGAACTGTCTCACTGCTGGGTCCATCCTTGGCCAGTTCGCCGGGTTGATGGCGTGACGCATTTTCTCCGCACAGGCGGGGCATAGGTCCGCCGAGTTCTCGAATATCACGGAGCCATTCTCCTGCATGACGACATGATGAGCGACCCAACCGTCCAACGTCACGTCGGTTTTGCCGCCTGGCGGGAGCTTGACATATCTGGTTAAGTCACAGCCTTCACAGGTGAATTCCAGCCGCTTCATCGTTACGCCTCCATTACCTTAAGCCATGAGATTAGCCGCATCGCGTTCCGGCGCACCAGTAGGCTGAATGATTGAAGCGTGGAAAAAGCGCCAATGGTGTGAGGTTGGCGTCGCTCAATTCGAGGGAGGGCTTTCAAGCGCCACGTGCAACGCCGTCAATACCCGTTCGACAACCTCGTCTTCCTGTTCGAAATAGCCCAATTCTTCTCGTTCAAAGTCGTCTTCGGGCTCGCAGATTTCCTGTTTAATATCGCAAAGCCTCTGCTTGCGGTGTCGGAGACTTTTGACAAGCCTTTCTGCGTCGGCGCGGGCGAGCGTGAGCGTTATTTTCTGTTCCATCACTCCCTCCTTGCATGTTGTAATCAATGGAGTGATCTAGATTTCTCGGCAAAAGCGGCGAGGCCATGCTTGTTGAAATTCTTGGTAAAGGGCGTCGCCGCCATTCCCGTTCCGGGCGAGAAATCTGATCACCAAATCCAGTGGCGATAGCCGATCATGACCTGCCGGTGGGATGAGACTCTAAAGGACTCATTGGGAAGGTCAACGGCCCGAATTTTTCCCAAGGGGGCCGTTTCCAAACACCTCTTCAGCTCCACATAAACATTGCTGCTGTGTTGCCGTAAATGGTGTCGGTGGCTGTGGGGGAGTGAGAGTAATTCTCATGACGGGTGCGTGTTATGCTCACAATCAAAGAAAACCCGGAGGGCCTCAAAGAACGTTGGTTTTGGTATATCGTTGGACCCCTGTTTTTAGGGGTGCTATATTTGCCGTTTGCCGTGTACTCCTACTGGAAGGAGACGAATGATGAGGATGCAAAATCAAAGTTGAAGGCGAGTATCTTGATTTGCGTTCTTTCCTCGATTGGTTTTTACAATCTCATAAATCCCAGCACTTCTGAACCGTCATCGAAGGCAAGCTCGTTTTCTTGTTCGGACCCTCAAATCATTCATGCTCTCAAACAAGGAATGTTGGGGATGATCGTTTCGCTCCCTGGTGCACAAATCCATGTGATGATGGCATACATGCCGAATGCATCGTATTTTGTGAAGGAAGTCAAGTATCAAGAAGCAGCACACATTATAAGCAATGAAGTTGCTCAACAACAATTTGACGCTTTCGCAAAGAAAGGTATGGAAGAGGCAAAGTTTACTGGAATTAGGACAATAAGTGAGTCTAAAAATAGGTGCCTATGTCATGTCCAATGGGAAAATATAACCATCCCTGAAATCGGACGGGCACTTGGAAAAACTAGTATGACGACAGAAATGTTAATGGGTACCGCGAATTTCAACGCAGCGAGGAGGGCGCTTGGTGATATAACCTATAAAGTAGACATCGACGCTGATCGTAAAACTTATTACATCGAAGTAAGCGGACTACTCATTCAAACAATAAATAAGGAGTTATACGGGCATCAAAAAATTGAGCGAATCTAATACGCCGCTAGACCTCTATTGCTCGCAAAGAAAAGAGACCAATGCCGCACGACGCTGGCTCCCTTGGCTAGTCGCGTTAAGTGGGGCAAGAATCGGCGAGTTGGCGCAACTATGGGCGGAGGAAATCAAAATCGAGAACGGCGTTCACTTCATGGAAATTAAAGCGGCACCGGATGGCGGAAGCCTCAAAACGCCCAACAGTGAACGAAAGGTGCCGCTCCATCCGGTTCTGATCGAAGATGGTTTTTTGGATTTCGTGAAGGCGCAAGGGCCGGGTCCGCTATTTTACCTAAGGAGTTCTGGCGACCCGAACAGACGACATGCATCGAAAGCGTTATCAAATCATGTGGCGGAGTGGATCAGAGAACAAGGGTTCCGCGATCCACGAAAGGCTCCCAACCATGCGCTTCGGCATTGGTGGAAGACGGCAGCGTTGAACACGGGTATCCAAGATAGCCTCGCCCACGCCATACAGGGTCATGCAGGACGTTCAGTCGCATCGACCTATCGACATTTCGATTTGAAGAAATTGGCAGAGGGCGTCGCCGCGATTCCCGTTCCGGGCGAGAAGAGCAGTGGCGAAACCCAAGCGGATTCGCCGACACCCGGTTTTCATGCACGGATGGAATAGACCCAAAGGACTTCATCGAGAAGGTCCACGACTTTAATTTTTCCCGGAGGGCAGTTTCCAAACCACTCTTCAGCCCCAGTTATCTATGAGAGCAATGCCGAAATCGGTATTCGTTGGTCCGGCGAAAAGGCAGCAAGTGTCATGACCGCGCACATTATCCCTGACCCAAAAATCCACTTGAAGATTTATGCGATGAAGGTCATCGATTGTTTGTGGACTATCGTGGTTGTTTTAGCATTTATGTTTGGGCGTGCGGCACGTTATATATTACCAATTGCCCTAGCGATAGGCTTCAATACAATAGCGATATTTAAGCGAATTTATCATTATTTAACTAGAAATCACCGTATCGATGGTTTGCGTAATTAATCGTCTCAAAGTGTTGTCGGGGGGACTGTTCCCTTGGTGTTCTAACGTCTCGCGCCTATCCAACGGGTGTCCTGTTTCCTTGGGACTCCTGCTCCAAACTTGAGAATAGGTAGGAGGTCATCACCTTCGCCGCCGTTCCCGTTCCCGGCGAGAAATCCAAGCACCAAACCAAAGCCGATGCACCGATAGCCGGTTATAACCCGCTAATGGAATAGAGGGCCCCATAGATATTTCTAATTATCACCCTGTTTTTTCATTTCCATAGAATTACCATTCGGCCTTCGAGCCACGGATATCTCCAGAAGTTTCTGTTTACCCGGCGCTGTAAGGCTACCAAATTCCGACACCCCACCACCCTTGGCTTCGGCAGGATAAAACGTAATAAAATTGTAAGCTTCCATCTGGGCCTTTATCACATTTATACACTGCTCACTTACCGAGATATCTTTATCGCCCGTTATTTGTCTTATATAGCTTTCTATTTTGTATTTAATTATGTCAGGAGATGATGGCCTAATAAATGAATGACCTATTAAAAAATATATGTTACTCCATAGTAAATTGACAGACCTAGATTTCAGACCATTTCCTCTATACTTGTCGGATAGATTTTTAGTATAACGTATTTGATATCCATCCTCCAGGTCTGCTAATCCATCTATTTTAGGCGAGAGCATTTCTATATACTTCTTGTTCTCAATGATAAGTCGATCGTTTTCATTTCGAATTTGGTTTATTTGCTCAAGTATTTTTTCAGATGCAACTGTGTTCGCGCGAACCCACCCGATCGACGGAAAATCAGAGAATGCAGAATTAAGCGTTATTATGAGACCAGAAGTCAATTTTGACTTGTCATCCCATAATTTTACAACACGACTGCATCTCACTTTTTCAATAAATGTTTGTAGCTTCGTCATTAGTTCCGCATTTTTTTCAACCTTCCCATATTCAATGTGATCTATATCTGAATGTATAAAAGATAATATCGGCTTATTTAAAGATAATGCATAGTCGAACTCCTTTTCGGTGAAACTGATACCATCAGAATCGGTGGAGCCGTACTTCCACCGATTATAGGTACATAATAATCGCACTGGTCGATAACTTTGGAAATGTACTTGAATTGTTCGAGCGGCGAAGCGGAAAAATACTCCATCCCTGAAGGGATATGCCCCATATCGAGGATTGCTCTCATTATACTTTGGCGCTCTTCCACAAGGTCTTTAAATGTGGAGGAAACGAAAATCTGATATTTCTTTTCCATTGCCTGCTCCGGTTGAGCAGGATTATAGGCGCAAACCGGCGACCGCTAAATCGGTTTTGGCAGGTCCCCACCATTCCTTTTGCGTTCGGGCGCTTGGGCACCCCGTTCGCTCCCAATAGACCATGCCCGTGCGATAGCCGACCAAACGCGGGATTTTCCCTCTCACACGGATCGGTCTTGGGTTTTTTGATAGGTTTTTATCTCAGTATTTTGAGCCCAGTGATAGCCGGCTTCCTTACCTTCGAGCGAGACGAGGGGCGGAATCAGCAGGCCGGGGTGACGAGAGTTCTCACGCAAGCCCGCCACCTCCGGCCCTCGCCGTGGGGGCACTGGAGGGAAACCCCACGGCTGATGGAAAAACCTAATGCGGATTCCCACGGGGGCGAGAGGTTTCAAGCTGTCCCATTCGGGTTTACCCAAGCGAGACGCTCCACTGAGACATGAATCGTGTGTTATTTGGGTTGATTTCCGACTTTTGAAACACCATGAATTGATGGTCTAGAGCCTAATAAGACAAACATGGAGGGGAAAGCCGCATGGCGAGATATGGATACGCTCGCGTTTCAACCACCGATCAAGACCTCACCATCCAAGTGACCAAGCTGACGGAAGCCGGATGCGAGGTGATCCGACAGGAAAAAATCACCGGGACGACCCGAGAGGGTAGGACGGAACTTCGAACCCTTTTGGATTTCATCCGTCCCGGCGACATGCTCATGGTCACTCGGATTGACCGATTGGCGAGGAGCATAGGCGACCTACAAGACATCGTACAGGAATTGCGAACAAAGGGCGCGACTCTGAAGGCCACGGAACAACCAATCGACACCAGCAACGCGGCGGGGAAGGCGTTTTTGGACATGCTCGGTGTGTTCGCGGAATTTGAGACCAACCTACGCCGCGAACGTCAAATGGAGGGGATCACGAAGGCCAAGGCGGCTGGGGTTTATAAAGGGCGACCACCGACCATTGACGTTGAAGCTGTTCGAAAACTCCGGGCCGAGGGTAAAGGCGTCAACGTTATCTCTCACACGCTCAAGATCAGTCGCGCCAGTGTTTACCGGGCCTTGGGGCCGTCGCCACTGACTGGGAACGGCTCTATAACGGCGTAACGCCCCGTAGGTGAGTTTTTCCAATTATCCGGCACCAACCCAGCCTTTGGCCGAAAACTCGCCGGTGAGCCTCGTCGCTCGGAGAGCGTCAAAGATCGCCGCGATCCCGGATTTCTGATGACCGGCAAAATTGCCGATCCAGGCGAAGACGTGATGCCGTGGTTTGAAGTGACCGATAGCGTCAACCACAGAAATGATCTGTCATCGTTTCGCGAATGAAAAGGAAGAGGAAAACGCATCCTCCTTCCAATCTCATGCCGGTTCGAGCAAGGTGAAAGTGGAGGTAGTTGAGGCAATTCTATAAAATATAAAACCGCGCGAAATACTATAATTATGGAAATACATCCATTGCCTCCACTACATCCATTCTAATATTAACACTACATAGGCTATAACCACTCGGCGTCTACTTATAATGCGGGAATCAACCTTGAATCAATCTATTGAGAACCCGTCTCGACGTTCGGAATCGAAATACAATAGGCTGCTCCATTTGTTCGCGCACCAATTTTTATGGCCGCTTCCGTTCTATTCGTGACTAGCATCTTCCGCATAATATTGTGAACATGCACCTTTACGGTGCTTTCGCTCATACCCAACTCGAACGCGATAATTTTGTTGGTTTTGCCTTTCCCAAGGGCGTTGACCACGGCATTCTGACGCGGGGAGAACCCTGTAATTTCTTGTCCGCCACTCGACCAAGCGTTGGCGGTTGGATGGGCATTCGAAAGGCAGTCGGCAGGCACGAAAACACCCCCGGCAAGCACGATCCGCAACTCTGCGATTACTAGGTTCAATGATGTGTTGGTGGGAATATATCCGCGAATCCGCACCTGATACTCTCCGCGATATTATCGAATTCCACTGCATCTGAGAAAATAACTATGAAATTGCGGCTTTCTGCTTCACTAATCCGACGGATATAGTCGTGATCGTGGCCTTCTCCGCTAAATATGATGAGCGAGGCCCGGGTATCGACCGAAGCCCGCCAACCACCAATGTTCTCGAATGAGAATACAGGACACTCGAGACCCGTGCTAATGCAATGCGTAAGGCATTCTCTTATAAGTGTTCGTTTTTCGATAAGCACGACAACCATCTCACGAGGGCTTGGTTTGCTAACAATACTATCATTAACGTTTATACCCTCTACGTCTTCTATCGTGATTGAAGTTGCCGATGCAAAAGCACGGTTTATAGGCTCTTTGTTGTATGCCAAAATCAAATTCCTTTACGGTTACGCTACGGCCCCCGGTGAGTTGCAAACGAATGGATTCCGCAACTTACGGAAAATGGATATCTATCTAACGCCACAGCTACCGTTTGGTTCCAATCGGACTAAATGTGATCAAAAGAGTTAACCTCGCGCGTGTCCGCCACGTCCTCGGCCTTGCTGACGAAGAAGAAGGCAGGAGCAAACGAGTTCCGTTGGCCCTCGTAACGCCTTGGAGGAGGCAATCTCCTTCGCTCGGTCAGGGGATTCTCTCGTCGTCACCAAGATATGCCGACTGGCCCGATCCGTCGCCGATTTGGTGTCGATCATCGACCGGCTGGAAAAGAAGGGCGTGAGCCTTCGAATCCTGTCGATGGGAATTGACACGGCGACGCCCACCGGACGGTTGATGTTGAACCTCTTGGCCTCGATCAGTCAGTTTGAACGCGAGGTGATGCTGGAGCGACAAAGGGAAGGCGTCGCCAAGGCTAAGGCCGAAGGGAAATATAAGGGTCGCAAACCTACGGCTAGGGCTAAAAGCGCCCAGATTCTTGAACTTGACCGACAAGGACTTCAGCCGTGAAGGGATCGCGAAGCAAGTTGGTGTTGGGGTGGCGAGCGTTTACCGAGTTTTAAAAGGGGCGAGGGTGGCGGCGTAAGAGGCCCCCACGTGAGCTTTTCCGAACTCGCGACGCCCCCTCAATAACCCTGTCAAGGAACACAAAAACGCGCCAGCCAATTTCTACACCTAATCATACGCAGGACCATGGGAATCGCTCGGCCTATTTAGTGATTCCATTGAAAAAGGTCGAAAACGCCAATCTCAAGCTCAGTAGAATTACCGATATTCGTATGTCGCCGATGCCACATCACGGGCCGTGGTAGGCATCCATTCCAGTTTCTGCACACAAAATCTGCGGTGTTAGTTTGACTGACCGGGAAGTGAAGAGTGTAATCATTTCTATGCTTTGATTTACTATGCTCTCTATCTCTCTTGCTCTCTATGCATTTTATGCATTTCGCGGCTGTCGCTATCATTACTATGCTCTTTATGAATTCCGTGGCTGTCGCTATTATTGAAGTTGCTTGAATTCCCTACAGCGCTGAAGTTCGCGGAGTGAGCGGAGTCGCCGAAAGTTGCGGAGTTGTCGGCGTTTCCGTTGGGAACAAAGTTATCTGAATCTTGGTGTATATCAGACTTATCGAGGTTGCCGCCGAAACCGCCGTTTCCTCGATAATTTCCAACCGGAGGGGAAGTGTGGGACCCGCTACCGTGAAGCTCCATAGAGTCGGAGGATGTAATCAAGCCCACCACACTTGCAGAAAGGGGCAAGAAAATTGCCGCTATCAGGGCCTTACACCCCATAACTCATCCTCACGCCCACGCTTAACACCAAATTAACTATTTAGTTCACTTTGCTACTTAAGCAACCTGGCACGTGGCCGCACCTTGCCCCGACGGCGACTTCAAAAAGAAATTGGCGCATAGGCCACTGTATTGCCGATCAAAGAGCGCACAAAACCAAAGGCGAAGGTTTAGGAACTGCTCTTGCGATGCTGGCGGCAGCAAATCCGCCTCATGCGATTTGTGACCCGCAGTTCAAACCAAAGCCCACCTCCGGATAGCATCCCATATGGTCGCCGATCTGGAGCATTGCGTTTACGTCTAAGCTACCTCGATTTTTGATTTCCTCGCCATAGATGCTTGGGTTGGCTGAGACGCATGAGAGTTGGTGAGATGCCTAATAGGAGTTGGTTCGTCCAGGTTCACCCTGTCGGCGTCCCCGACAATTATGACGGCTCTTCTGACGAAGCTAAAATAAAGCGATGATGAAGGAGCATGGTCATGGGTAAAATAATATACGCTACTATCGGACTGGTGTTTCTCACAACTCTCGTCGAGGCCAGATCATTACATACAAGTCTTGGATGTACAGGATGCACTCAAACCTATAATTCGGCTCCCGGTAATACCTACGTTCTAAGACAGATTGGAGGCTCCAACAATTCTCAATCTATAACGCAGACGGGAACCGGCAATACAGCCACCGAAATCCAGGTGAATGGCTCTGGCAGTCAGATTATAGTCAACCAACACCGAACAAATTTGCCGTAGAGCTATCCTCACCGTCGCCGACCGCAATCACCAGTCGGTCTTTGCGGTAGGAAAGGGCAATAGGGCCGCGTAGGAGGCCCGTACACGAGTTTTTCTAGACAGATAGCCCACAACCCTTATCCTCAACCAAAAAACTCGCCGGTGGCCTTCGCCAATTCCTGTCCAGGGGTGGCGGTTCGTTTCGGAACGTAGACCCCGCTCCAAGTCGCCCGGGCCCTCTCGATAACCCCTTCGTCCCCGCCAAGGATCAGCACCATGCTCGAAAACGGGGCGTCGTGTGGCAATGGCGTTCGCTGTTCCGACCAAAACCACATCCGGTTTTTCAGCAAAATGATGTCCGCATCGCCCGCGATTTCCGAGAAAACCTTGTTGTACAGTCCGTGCTGGAAGTAGGAGGATTACGCAGCTTCGTCGATCCCGATAAGCACTCCCCGTGAGCCTTCCGCTTTTAGGGCCTCGGTGGGAATGGTTTATTTTCTACCTTGAAGGTTATCCATCACATCTGCAATTGTCCCTTCAACAACGATTTCGTGATTATCCGTAAACACGATAGTCACGCTACCAGTGCCAGCATCCCGCAAAAAATGGACGAACGCTGGGTTTACCGCGACCGTTTCTCCGGACTTCGATTTGAAGAGACACAATTCCAACGGCACGCCCCTGTCTCCTGATTGGTGTCCGCTTAGCAAAACATAGGACGATGGGAAGGAGCGACAACCCGTTTCAAACTCCAAACAGACCACGTGCCGGAAGCTTGTGCTTGCCGATGAACACCTCCACCTGTCCCGGTATATAGGCCCTATCAAAATGTTCGACGGGATTGCCGTCGAGGTCGAAACGCACCGCGCTATCCGGCGTGTAATTGACGATAAAACCCGTCGTGCGGCCATGGTAGGGAACGAACGGCGTCTTCTTCACAAACTCATGCGCTTGAACCGCGTAGGTCACCGGCGGTTGCGACAAATCGAGGGGGATTTTCAACCATCGTTCGGGGCCACCAGTCATACCATAGAAGGTGATTTGCGACGGACGATTCTGGGAACCAACAAGATAGGCGTGAGGCTTGAACGATTCCCGCCAAGCCGCGTCTCGTTTCGCCTCAGCAAGACGGTTGGCTCTCGGCTATAATTTCGGCGGTGGCGGCAATGGCTTCCTCAACCACAACCTTGTCCACCTCTAACGCGACGGCAAGATTGTCGAGCACCATCTTGGCTCCCGGTGAATCAAGGTCGCCATGACAAACGCCATCAATCCGCCGAAGGGCCTTGGCGAGATTCTTGAACCCACAACGCCGCGCCAGTTCATTCCGGCCCAACGCGAGTTGTTTTTGCCGGTTCTCGATAAGGTCATGAATGGGATAATGATTGAACATGGCAAGCCCCCTCTATCGACGAGGAAGGCTGGCGATGATCCGTTTTGTTGCCGACGTTATCGGCCACATCTCCGCTTTCGCGAATACCACCTTGCCCGGAATGGCAGGTTGGTGAGGTAGCGCCAGCTCCTCGTCTTGATGTGATGACAATATGGTAGGCGGGGGAGCGAGAGAGCAAGAAGGATCACCCTCTATCAAAACTCTCGATGCTCACTACCGAATCCGGGCGGCCTACTGAAAACGGCCAGAATCCGAAGATTCTGGCCAGGTAGGACAGTGCGATGCCACCGAGGAAAAATGGGGCATGGATAAGATTTGGGCCGAAAACTGAAGCGGCACATTGGGGAAAATACGTATTCAGAATGCGTGACGGCGATGTCGGCGTGGTCCAGAAGGGTAAGCTTGAGCTTGACTTGCGTCGCCACGGGGAGCTTCATTCTCTAACTTCAGGCTCGTCCCCCAAAGGGGTTCGAGCCTTTTTTCGTCGTGGGTTAGGGCCGACAGTCTGCCCTATCGATAAGCTCGCCGTTGAAAATTAAGATAGAAAATAGGAAGGAAAATGTTAGGTTGAACATCAGATAAGAGCTTGGACATAAATTTGTATACGACTCCATATGGAATTTTTGATGTGCTTTTAGGTCGTAAGTTATGGATAACTGAGTAAACAATTCGATAATGTGTCTTTAGATACTATGTTATAAGCCAGCATCAATGCTAATATAGAGTAACGTTAGAACAAATTCCCCGTCAATTTCGAAAAAAACCGCAACAGCTGCCTTTTTTTGGAACTTAGCACTTGCCATGGCGGCCTCAGCGCTCAATATATCGCGTTAGGAACGGTGGCTAGAATGGGTAGATTGCCGAATAGGCGGATATTCTGGCTCCTATACAGGGATTTACTTATGGAAAACAAATCAAACAACGAGGCGTTTACGCCCGAAACGCTCTATGATCAGCCGGCGGTATCGCCCCAAGAAGCCAGGAACGCAAAGTGTCCGGCCCCTCCGCCGTCGCGTCAGCAAGCAAACTTCACAGCGGCCCTCCATCTCGCGGAGGCGGGTATCCCGGTCTTTCCGGCGACCATTTCCTATGATGAGAAATCCGCGTCGTGGCGGAAAAGGCCATGCTTCGAAGCGTGGCAACAAGCCGGGACCACTGATCCAACCATCATCAAGAAATGGTGGTCGAAATACCCGGACGCCGCGCCGGCCATCGCCTTGGGCAAGGCAAATCTCGTCGTCATCGATCCTGATCGTCATGGCGGTACCGATGGCGTCGCTAATTTCGCCAAACTCATCGAGGGTCATGATTTGCCCGTCGGACCCATCATCAACACGGCGGGTGGCGGAAAGCACCATATCTTCCGCCAACCCGAGAGCGGCGAGCCGTTGGGTAATAGTAGAGGTGATCTTCCAGACGGGATTGACGTTCGTGGAAATGGCGGATTCGTCATTGCCGTGGGCGCGGTCAGGCCAGATGGCGTCGCTTATAAATCCGAACAAGGAAGCCCCGATCTCGCCGAGGCGTTCAAGAAGGGGGCAATCCCTGTTTTGCCGGAGTTTTTGGAGCGCGTCATTCGAACGAAGCGGCCAGCGGAATCCGCGACGAAAACACAGGATGCTGGACCGCGACCTGCTCCAACTAGGCGGGAAAACGCTTATGCAACGGCGACCATGGATGGATGTGCGCAGGAAGTTGAAGGCTCCGTCAGGGGAAAACGCAATCAAACTCTGAATGCGGTCGCCTTTCGTTTAGGACGCCTGATCGCCGCTGGTTGGATCGACAAAACCCCGGTGATTGAACGTCTCCGCAAAGCAGCAAAATCGTGCGGCTTGGTGGCCGAGGACGGGGTGGAGCCGGTTCTTATGACCATAAACTCGGGATTGCGTGCCGGCGCCGAAATACCTCATCCCCCGCTCGGACCACGTGTCAAGCAAGCCGTCACCGCTTCGCCCACGGAAATCACCGTCCTATGGCCGGGAAGGAGCAAGAATTGGCCGGTCGCCAAATGGCTTATCGACGATATGATCCCGGAGAACACCACCGGCTTGATCGTCGGCGAAAGCGGGGCCGGAAAAACCTTCGTCGCCCTTCATCTCGCCGGGTCGCTTGCGGTTGGCAAACCCTTCTTCGGCAAAAAGATCAACGCGCGCGGTGGGACAGTTTATGTTTGCGCCGAAGGTTCCTTCTCCATCCACGACCGGATCAAGGCGGAGTTTTCTGGCTCAATCAGCCCCCATCTCAAGAGCGATGCGGGAAGCGGCCGCGAGATAAATCTTTCGGACATGCCGATTCCGGTCTTCGCTGGCATTCACAATCTCAACGATGACGGTCACCTCGATGAAGTGATCGGAAGGATCCTCGCCGCCGCCGACGAAATGCAGGAAAGGCATGGCCTTCCCTTGCGTGTTGTCATTATCGATACGATGCTGGCGGGTGTCGCTATCGACGACTGGAACAATCCAGCACAGGCGCAAAAGGCAATGAACGTCTTGAGTAAAATCGCTCAGGCCACGGGCGCGGTGACGATTGGCGTGCACCATCACGGCAAAGATAAGTCGCGTGGACCAACAGGATCATATGCCCTCACTGCGGCCGCCGACTTCATCCTCTCTGTTTATCGAGACGGCGACCAACCTGGAGGACGCCGCTGGCTCAGGACGACAAAATCACGCGGCGGTGAAACTGGATCGTCATGCGATTTCGATCTGGCCAGTGTGCTTGTCGATATGGACGAACGTGGGAATGAGACATATTGCGCCTTCGTCGAACCTCGGCCAGACGGAACCCCGAAGGAAACGGGTGATGATGGTGGCGGTGGTGAAGCGCGAGAAGGCAGGTACCTGACTGTCTTCAAGCAGGTGTTCGCCGACGCTATTAAATCGGCGCAAGGGATCGAATTCGAGGATGGCAAATACCGGGGAACGCTGAAGTCGCTATTGCGTCAAAGATTTCGACGCCTACTACGGCAGGAGCGATGACGCCAATCGCAAAGCTTTCAAACGCGCTCTCGATCTATTGGTCGAACAGTCGGTGATCGTGATCAAGTCCAAGGACGACGAGGATTGGGTTTGCGATCCAACGCCGGTGGAAGCGAGTGGTGAACTTTTCGAGTGATCCATCGCGGCAACGCCGTCCCCCTTAAACGGGGGCCGGCTTGCCGCGTTCTTGTTCCTACGAACCATGCTGGGTGTTCGTGGTTCCATGGTCGCCGCGCGGAAACATTCTTAGCGGCCCATGTGTTTGAAAAAAAATCAAAATCTTGGAGGACTCGGACGATGGACAGGACATGGACAAGGACACCCCCTAGGGGGTGTGTCCGTCCGTCCGTTTGTCCGCTTCCGATGATTCCCGGAAGGTGTGGACATGGATGTCCACATGGGCCGCTAGAAATGTTCCGCGTCCTGTCCCTCCACCGCGACGGCTCGTCAAGAGCCGGAGCGGTGGGAAGCCGAACAGTGATTTCAGGGTGGATGGAGCATCGCGCCCATCCCAATTCTCATCCGAGTTTCTTCGCCACGTCGGCGGGCCGTAAGTGGGTATAGCGGAAGAGCATCTTGAAATCCCTATGGCCACTGATCAGCGCCACCTCCGGTATCGAGAGGCCAAGTTCGAAGAATCGGCTGATCGCCTCATGGCGGAGGTCGTGGAAATGGAGGTCGTTGATCCCAGCCCTGCGTTTTAGCCGCTCCCACGCTAGCCTGACCGCGTTAGGCGATAGCGGGAACACCCGTTCACCCGCCGCGTGGTTATCCGTCGTGGGTAGCGCGGAAGCGCCAATGAGCTTAACGGAACGGTTCTGGCCTCGCCGTTCTTGGTGTCGGCCAAATGGGCGGTGCTCGCGTCGAAGTTTATATCGCTCCAGCGAATCGACAGGATTTCGCCCCTCCGCATCCCGGTATGGATCGCGAACATGATGATGTTGGAGAGGAGACCATTGCGGCACTTGGCGAGAGCGGTTCGAAGCCGCTCCAACTCTTCGACGGTGACCCTGCGTTCCCTCGCCTTGCCTTGAGCGGGCTTCTTGATCTTCGATACAGGGTTTTGTTGGAGCGCCACGCCCCATTCGTTCCTCGCGACCTCCAGACAATGTTGCAGTATGGCGAGTTCGCGCCGGACCGAAGACGGCTGAGACGGATCGTAGCCGGTCATCCCGATAGATCGTCACCATAGCCGGGGTGAGCTTATCGAGTGAGAGCCGAGCAATTGGGTGGTTTCGAAGGACTCGTAGGCGGTATCGTTCCGACGCCTCGCCCTTCTTTAGCGGCGTAACCGTCGCCTCGTATCGTTCCAGCATCTGCAAGAGCGTGACGTTCTTTAGCGCCACCAGCGAGCCGGGAAGGTCTCCCCGTTCGATAGACGCTTCAATCTGACGCGCCCAAACTTCGGCGTCTCTCTTTGTGGTGAAGGTCCGACTCATCGCCGGATGACCATGGAGCCGAATCTGAGCTTGCCACTTCGTTCCCCGCCTTCGAAAGGTCGCCATTGTCCGCCCACTCGCTGTGACAGCGGTGTGACAAACTGGATTTTAGCGGGGGGAGACCAGACTAAGTGTCTGGATTTAATTGGCGCACCCGAAGGGATTCGAACCCCTGGCCTCTGCCTTCGGAGGGCAGCGCTCTATCCAGCTGAGCTACGGGTGCGCGTCGCGCCGAGGCGCGGGGCTTTTTACATGAGGCGGGCGCATCCTGCAAATGCTTGGCGGCGCTTTTGGCGATGTTCGCCCATCCGCCCGCCGATCCGGTCTTGGCGCGCCGCCGCGGGGCGCTTCTCAAGCCGGCAAAAGAAGCGTATATGCGACCGCCGCCGAAACTCAAGGGCGCAGCCCAAGCCGGCGCGGCGAGCCGGCGCTTCTATAATTCCGGAGCCGGGACGCGGGCTCGACTTCATGGATACGCCATGCGGACTCCTGGACAGGCGTCATGGGATTTCCTAAGAAAATCCGCTAGTTTCCGACGAGACCGCGATACGGAGCTTCAATGACCGCCCAAGACGCCTTCGCCGAGCGCCGCATCGCGCGCGCCGCTGTTTCGACGCCGCGCGCTCAGCAAAGGACCGCCCGATGACCGAGACCCTCCGGGCCGGCGAATACGGCGTCCCGACAAGGCGGCCACCGCCTCGCACGCCGCCGTTCAAGGCGGCGCGCCCGATGCGCCGGCCGCTTCGCACGGCCGCGCTCTTCCCGCGATGATCGTCGGCTCGATCGGCGTCGTCTATGGCGACATCGGCACCAGCCCGCTTTACGCGTTGCGCGAATCGCTGTCGCACGCCGCCAAGGCCGACATTTTGACCGAAGAAGCGGTGATCGGCGCGATTTCGCTGCTGCTCTACGCGCTTATTTTCACGGTGACGGCCAAATATGTCGTGTTCCTGATGCGGGCGGACAATCGCGGCGAGGGCGGCATTCTGTCGCTGATGGCGCTGGCGCAGACGGCGCTGGGACAGCGCGTGGGACGCCGCGCCAATCTGGTGTTTCTGCTCGGCGTCGCCGGCGCCGCGTTGTTCTCGGGCGACGCCATCATCACGCCCGCGATTTCCGTGCTTTCGGCGGTCGAGGGCCTCGATCTCGTCACCCATCAGCTCAACGAATATGTCATTCCGATCACAATCGTGATCCTGGTGACGCTGTTCTGGGTGCAGAGCCAGGGCACGGCGCGGGTCGCGGCTCTTTTCGGCCCGATCATGATCGTGTTTTTCCTGACGATCGGCGCGCTCGGCGCGATGCACATTCCCGAAGCGCCGCAGGTGCTGCACGCTTTCGATTTGCGCGCGGGCCTGCGCTTTCTGATCGACCACGGCTGGATCGGCTTCGCCGTGCTCGGCTCGGTGTTTCTGGGCGTCACCGGCGCCGAGGCGCTTTACGCCGACATGGGGCATTTCGGGCGTTTCCCGATCCAGGTCGCCTGGACCTTCTTCGTATTGCCGGCCCTGCTGCTGAACTATCTCGGCCAGGGCGCGCTGATTCTTTCGAAGCCCGAGGCCATCGAAAACCCGTTCTTCCTGCTGGCCCCCGACTGGCTGCTGCTGCCGCTGGTCATTCTGTCGACGGTGGCCACGGTGATCGCCAGCCAGGCGGTCGTCACCGGAGCTTTCTCGCTGGCGCGTTCGGCGATCCAGCTCGGCCTGCTGCCGCGGCTCGAGGTCACCCATACCTCGGAGATGCAGGAGGGCCAGATTTACATCGGCCGCGTCAATCGGCTGCTGCTGATCGGCGTGCTGATTCTCGTCCTTGTGTTCAAAAGCTCCTCGGCGCTGGCCTCGGCCTATGGCATCGCCGTGACCGGCACGATGGTGACGACGACGGCGCTGGCTTTCGTCGTCGTGTGGAAGCGATGGCGTTGGCCGCTGTGGGCCTCAATTCTGCTGATCTCCGGCTTCCTCGCGATCGATCTCTCCTTCCTCGCGGCCAATCTGATGAAGGTCAAGGATGGCGGCTGGGTGCCGCTGCTGCTCGCGGGATGCTCGATGATCGTGATGTGGACCTGGGTTCGCGGCACGCATCTGCTGGCCGTAAAGACCCATCGCGACTCCATCCCGATCCGCGAATTGATCGCGATGCTCGCGAAGTCGAAGCCGACGCGCGTCCCCGGCACGGCGATCTTCCTGACCAGCGACCCCAATGTCGCGCCGACCGCCTTGATGCACAATCTCAAGCACAACAAGGTGCTGCACGAGCGCGTGCTGGTGATCTGCGTCAACAGCGAGGATTTGCCGCGCATCGCGCCGGAAAGGCGCTTCGAGCTCGAAAAACTGTCCGACGATTTCACCCGCATCACGTTGCGCTACGGCTTCATGGAAAGCCCGCGCGTGCCGGCCGCGCTCGCCGCGATGCGCAAGGTCGGCCTGAAATACGACATCATGACCACGTCGTTCTTCCTAGGGAGGCGCTCGATCAAGGAAAGCGCCACATCCGAAATGCCGGCCTGGCAGGACAAGCTCTATGTCGCGCTGACCAAGCAATCCGCCAATGCGACGGACTTCTTCTCGATCCCGTCCGATCGCGTGGTGGAGCTTGGAGCGCGGGTGACGATTTAAGAGGGCGGCCTGTAACGAAACGATTGCGGCCAAGCGAATAATAACTAGATTGCGCCCAACCCCGCCCCTCGAGAAAACGAGACCCCATGCCGCCAGCCGCCGCCCCGCGCCACTCCCGCGTCATTGTCCTGGGCTCCGGCCCCGCCGGCTATACGGCGGCGATCTATGCCGCCCGCGCGATGCTGGAGCCGGTGCTGATCGCCGGCTTCGAGCAGGGCGGGCAGCTGATGATCACCACCGATGTCGAGAACTACCCCGGCTTCGCCGAGCCGATCCAGGGCCCCTGGCTGATGGACCAGATGCGCGCCCAGGCCGAGCATGTCGGCGCGAAACTCGTTTCGGATCATATCGTTGAAGCGCGGCTCGGCCGCCGCCCGTTCGAGCTTCTGGGCAACTCCGGCCAAGTTTACACCTGCGACGCGCTCATTATCGCGACGGGCGCCAAGGCCAGATGGCTGGGTCTGCCGAGCGAGGACGAGTTTAAGGGTTTTGGCGTCTCCGCCTGCGCCACCTGCGACGGATTCTTCTTTCGCAACAAGAGGGTTATCGTCGTCGGCGGCGGCAATACGGCGGTCGAGGAGGCGATTTATCTCTCCAACATCGCCGCCCATGTGACGCTGGTGCATCGACGTGGCGCACTCCGTTGCGAGCGGGTTTTGCACGAGCGATTGCGCCAGCGGCCCAATGTCGAAATATTGTTCGACCACGCCATCGACGAGATTTTAGGCGACGCCGATCCGCGCGGCGTCACGCATGTTCGCGCAAAAAACACGCGCACGGGCGCATTTTCGCGCATCCCGGCGGATGGAGTGTTCGTCGCCATCGGCCACCACCCGGCCTCCGAACTTTTCAAGGACCAGCTCACGCTGAAACCCTCCGGCTATATCGCCGTCGAGCCCGGCACGACCCGCACCAACATCCCCGGCGTCTTCGCGGCGGGCGATGTCGCCGACGAAATCTACCGCCAGGCGGTGACGGCGGCGGGTCTTGGCTGCATGGCGGCGCTGGAAGTCGAAAAATATCTGATGGACGCGCCGACCAGCGCTTAAATAACGGAAAGAACAAGCAATGACCGAACGCGCCGTGTTCCAGAAGAAATCCATGCCGGTCGAAGTCGAGGCCGGCAAGATATACTATTGGTGCGCCTGCGGCCGCAGCGCGACGCAGCCTTTTTGTGACGGCGCGCATAAGGATACGGGGATCGGCCCGGTCCCCTACAAGGCGGAGGCGACCGGCAAGGCGTTCTTCTGCGGCTGCAAGGCGACGAAAAACGAGCCGCTGTGCGACGGCTCGCATAAACTTTTTGACGCTTAGCCTCGCCGTCATTGCGAGCGAAGCGAAGCATTAGGGGCCGCGCGCGGCTCCTAGATCGCTTCGTCGCCATGCCCGTCCCTCGGGACGGGCGTCCTTCGGGCGCCCTATGGTTCCTCGCAATGACGACTTGGCGAGCGTAATAGCCTAATGTAAATCGCGCCTACAATAGCAACCACCACGAGCCCATGCCCGATCTTCTGCTTGAACTTTTCTCCGAGGAAATCCCCGCCCGCATGCAGACGCAGGCGGCGGCGGATTTGCGTCGGCTCGTCACCGACGCGCTGGTCGCGCGCGGGCTCCTCTATGAGGGCGCGGCGAGTTTCGCGACGCCGCGTCGGCTCGCGCTGCACATCGCCGGCCTGCCCGCCCGCCAGCCCGATGCCCGCGAGGAAAAAAAGGGCCCGCGCGTCGGCGCGCCCGAGGCGGCGATCCAGGGCTTTCTCAAAAGCGCCGGCCTCGCCTCGCTGGATCAGGCGACGATCCAGAAGGACGCCAAGAAGGGCGAGTTCTATGTCGCGGTGATCGAGCGCCCCGGCGCCGCGACCATCGATCTCCTCGCCGAGATCATCCCCGCCGTCATCAAGAGCTTCCCCTGGCCCAAATCCATGCGCTGGGGCGAGGCCTCGGTCCGCCCCGACGCGCTGCGCTGGGTGCGCCCGCTGCACTCCATTCTCGCGACCTTCGGCCCGGAGACCGAGGCGACGGAAGTCGTGCGCTTTAGCGTCGACGGAATTGAATCGGGCTCGAGCACCTTACGGCCATCGCTTCATGGCGCCGGAAAAAATCGAGGTGCGGCGGTTCGACGATTATGTCCCGGCGCTGGAGCGCGCTTACGTCGTGCTCGACGCCGCGCGGCGGCGCGACATTATTTTGCACGACGCCAAAAACCTCGCGATGGCGCAGGGGCTGGAACTGGTCGAGGACGCGGGACTGCTCGAGGAAGTCGGCGGGCTCGTCGAATGGCCGGTCGCGCTGATGGGCTCGTTCAACGAGGCCTTTTTGTCGATCCCGCCCGAGGTGATCCGCGCGACGATCCGCGTCAATCAAAAATGTTTCGTGCTGAAGCGCCACGACGGCGCGCTTTCGAACCGCTTTATCCTTGTCGCCAATATCGAGGCGAGCGACCACGGCAAGACCGTCATCGGCGGCAATCAGCGCGTCATCGCCGCGCGGCTGTCGGACGCGAAGTTTTTCTATGAGACGGATTTAAAGACCAAGCTCGAAGACCGACTGCCGAAACTCGACAAAATCGTGTTTCACGAAAAGCTCGGCACGCAAGGCGAGCGCGTGCAGCGCATCGCCGCGCTGGCGAAGGAGCTGGCGCCGCTGGTCGGGGCCGACGAGGGCATGGCCGAGCGCGCCGCGAATTTGGCCAAGGCCGATCTCGTCACCGAGATGGTCGGCGAGTTCCCCGAATTGCAGGGGCTGATGGGCCGCTATTACGCGACCGCGCAGGGCGAATATGTCTCCGTCGCGGCGGCCTGCGAGGAGCATTACAAGCCGCAGGGACCGAGCGACCGCGTGCCGAGCGATCCGGTGTCGATCGCCGTGGCGCTGGCCGATAAGATCGACACGCTGGTGGGGTTTTGGGCGATTGACGAGAAGCCGACCGGGAGCAAGGACCCTTATGCGCTGCGCCGCGCGGCGTTGGGCGTGATTAGGTTGATTTTGGAGAATGGGCTCCGGTTGAAATTAGTCAGTGACGCGTTTCTCTTGCCCTTCATTTTTGTCCATCGCGACAACGCAAGACACACTATCCGTCCTACGTTTGAATCGCTGGCTAACGCGCAGAAACTCCTCAACGACGATGAGGTTCTGTTCGACGCTTGGGAAAAATACGGCAGTGAGATGCGTTCACCAATCTCGAAGGAGGAGCTTCTCGCGAGAACCTCCCAATTGTTCGACCTCCTGTCTTTTTTCATCGACCGGCTAAAAGTCTACTTGCGCGACCGGGGGGCGCGGTACGATCTAATTGACGCGGCCTTGGGGGCGACGTCGGCGCCGAGGGGACGCCCCAGATGCAGGACGATCTCGTCATGATCACCACCAAGGTCGAAGCGCTCTCCAAATTCCTCGATACCGACGACGGCAGGAATCTGCTCGCGGGCTATCGCCGCGCCGTCAATATCTTGAAGATCGAGGAGAAGAAGGACGGCGCCGGCGCCTATGACCATCACCACGCGCCGAACCTGCGGATCGAGCCGCAAGAGCACAAGCTCGCCGCGGCGATCGCGCGGGCGCGCGAGGAGACGGCCGAGAAGCTGCACAAGGAAGATTTCGAAGGCGCCATGCACATGTTTGGCGAAGCTGCGCGAGCCGGTCGACGCCTTCTTCGATCATGTGACGGTCAACGCCGAGAACAAGGACCTGCGCCTCAACCGCCTGCGCCTGCTCAACGAGCTGCGCGTCGTGATGCTCGGCGTCGCGGATTTTGGCAAGGTCGCGGGAGACGGCGGCGCGGCGTGAGCCCCACCCTCCCGCTTGAGGGGAGAGGGTCGCGCCGAAGGCGCGGGGTGGGGTGCGGAGCAAACGCCTTAATACTCGGGGTGTGACACCCCACCCCGAACCGCTTCGCGGCTTCGACCCTCCCCCTCAAGCGGGAGGGTGAAGAGGCGCTCACCCGCCCTCGCCAAAATGCGCCGCTATCTTCGCCATCACCCGGTCCCAAGCCGCGCGCTCTCCCGCGCCCGCCGTCTTGTCTATCGCGATTTTGAGATAGGCGATCTCGCTGTCGATTTTTTCGCGCGGCAGCATCGTCAACCGCGTCGCCAGTATCGCCGCCTCCAGCACCGCCGCCCTGGCGCGGTTCATCCCCAGGAAGGGGCGATGCGATTCAATGCGTCGCACCGCGCAAAAAAACCGCGGGCGCTGTTCGTCGGCGGCGACGCGCGCGACCTCAAGCTCGGCGTGCGCGAGCGCGCAGGCAAGACGCGGCGCCGGCCATCCGTCGATTGCCGCGAGCGGCCAGTCGCGCCGGCCCGTGACGAAGCCCGCGAAGACTTCCGCGTCGTCGATAAAGCTCGCGGTCGCCTGTCCGCGCGCCTCCAAATTGCTAAGCGTCGTCGAAGGACGGAACGGCGCGATGATCCAATGATCGCCGTCCTCGATCAGCCCGAGCGGCGCGAGATGCGGCTCGCCGGCGGCGTTCAGCGTCGTGACGACGCACTCACGGATCAGCGGCATCGGAGTCCTTCTTGCGCAGAGTGTGGCCGATTTCCTTGAAGCGCGCTTCGTCCTCGACAATTTTGTCGCAAGCGGCGCCAAAGTCCAGCGGCTCGTCCTGGCGATAGCGCTTGCCCAAGCGAAAAGCCGTCTCCGCCTTCATCAATTCGGTCCCGAGATAAAAGGCGTGCGCGCCGTCCTTCTCGACGCCGAGCGACGAAAACAGCGACATGGCGTCCTTGGCGACGCGGTGAAAATCGCGCGCGAAAATATGCACGCCGTCCTCGGCGACCTCGATGCGGAAATTGCCGTCGCGCAGTTCGCGCGCGAGTTCGGCGATTTCATCAGGCGTCGCGGCGTAGGGGCGCTTGTCGTGAATTTGCAGCAGCGCGTCGGAATAGCCCTTGGGCAGCGCGTGATCGGCCCGCGCCGCGAACATCATGCGCCGCGCGGCGTCGTGTTCCTCGACCGTGCGGCGCGTGTGCGGGCTCACCTGCACGGTCAGCAGATGACGAATGTTCAGCTCGGAGCACAGGCCCAGCAGCATGGCGGTGACGCCGGAGGAATCCGCGTCGGTGAGTTCGGTGAGATTGCCCGTGCCCATCATGATTTCGGCCGTTGGCTCAAGCCGGCGAAGCTCGACATAGCGCGCCAGCGAGTCGGCGAAGCCGAAGTGAACGGGATCGAGAATGGGATCGAGAATAAAGTCGATTTTTCGCGCGCGCGCCTTGGCCGCGGCGCGTTGCAACGAGGCGAGATCGCCATGCGGCGCGGCGACGAGAATGGGAACGAGCTTCGAGCCCTCGGGGAGAATATCGAGGCTGGTTTCGTCGAGACTGAGCAGATGATCGGCGCCGGCGCGGACCGCGCGCGATAAGCTCCGCGACATCGGCGGAATTGACGCTGACCTTCAGCCCGGCGCCATGCAGCGCGGCGATTGTCTCCTCCATATGCGCGAAGGGCGTGTCGGGCAAACAGCCGAGGTCGATCACATCGGCGCCGGCCTTCGCCAGTTTTTGCGCGCGCGAGACGACATCGGCCACGCTCATCGTCGAGGCGTCGACGATCTCCGCGAAGATGCGCATATCGAAGCGCGAGAGATCCGGCGCCGCGCCGCCGCGTCCAAGATACACGGGCAGATCGGCGATCTCCTCCGGCCCGCGCTCGAAGGGAACGCCGAACTCGCGGCTCAGCATGGCGAGATCGGCGCGGCAGCGGCCCGGCAGAATGACGCGATCCGCCTCGACCGGACGCGGCAGCCGGCGCAGGATGATTTCCTGCGTCATCAGCGCCGCGACCTTGACGCCGATATTGCAAATCCGCCAGTCCCGCGCCGTCTCGCCAAAGCCCGCGATCATCCGCGCGAGGCGCGGATAGGCGAGATGCCCGGTGATGAACAGCAGGCGCGAGGACATGCTCTTCACTCTTTGCCGGCGAGTTCCCGCCGGCGCCGCTCGACCGCCTCGCCAAGCGCGGCGAGACTCTCGACCACCTGCGTCGCCTCGAACTCCTTCAAGCGGTCGGTGTTTTCGAGATCGATGCGGCGCGGATAGACCTTGACCATGCCCTTTGGCGCGCGCGTCTCGAGTTCGGGCGCGGTGTCGCAGGCGAAGACGATGGTCGGCACGCGGCATTTGCCGGCCTGCGCGAACACATTGGTCGCGAGATTGTCGGAGATGCCGAACACGCATTTGGCGACGGTGTTCGAGGTCGCCGGCGCGACGATCAGCGTGTGATAGACGCCGTAATAGAAATTGCCGACCGGCGCCGCGCTCGCCGTCGTGTCCCTGAACACGCGCACATTGCTGGGCAGAGCGAGGTCGTGTTTGTACATGCGCACGACCTCGGCGGCGGCCTTGCTGACAAACAGATCGACATGATCGAGCGTGCGGATCACGTCGAGGCATTCGGTGAAGAAATGGCCGGAGCCGGTCAGCGCCCAGCCCCAGCGCGGCGTTGGAACTTTTTTCATGAAGCGATCTTTCGTGACGAACTGGCGAGGAAAACGCGAGAGCCGGGGACGCCGCCCCGCGCGAGGATTTCAGGCGCCCCGTCCAGCGCGCCGGGGCCGGCGATGAAGACATCGAGCCCGGCGGCGTGAGAGGCGAAGCAGGGATCGACGAGGGCGCGCGAGTTCGAGCGCCGCATCGACATCGACGCTCTTGATCAGCAAAAGCCGCGCCGCGCCGCTCTCATGCGCATAGATGGCGGAGAGGCTGTCGGAGGTCACATCCCAATTCGCGGCGACGCGCAAATCGCTCGCCATCGCGCTCGGGCGCCAGACGGCGATGCTTCCGCTGGCGTGGACGGCGCCCGCCTCTTCCGGCGTCGCCGCGCTTTCGAGGCCCTCGAATTTATCGACCAGCGCCAGGCCATATTGCTCCATCGCCAGGACAGCCATCTTGTGCGCGACGTGATCCGAGAATCCCATCGGCGGCTGCGCCGCGCGCACCGCGTCGGCGAAAGGTCCGCCGCCCGGAACAATGGTGAGCGGCCCCGGAAACGCGCGCAGCGCGGCGATCCATCGCGCAAGGAGCGGCGAACGCCACAGGCTGCCGCCGATCTTGACGACGAGCGCGCTCATGCGGGCGCGCTCAAGGGAGCGGCGCGCTCGCGGCGAATGCGCACGCCCACCGCGCCCGGCGCGACGACATCGAGCTTCTCGACCTCGACGCCCACGGCGTGCACCCGTTCGTGCGAGCAGCACGCGCTCGGCGAGACGTTCGGCGATGGTCTCGACAAGCTCGATATGCCCCGCCGCGAGAATGATTTTTATCGCGTCCATGATCACGTCGTACGAGAAGGCCATGCGCATGTCGTCCGGCCCGGCGACTCGATAAACCTCGACATCGACGTTGAAGCGCACGCGCTGCGCGTGGCCGCGCTCGAAGCCATAGGCGCCGATCTCCACCGGCATCACGAGATCGCGCACGAAGACGTGATCGACCTCGCGTCCTCTGGAAGCGGGCGCGCTCGGCTGCCTGTTCGCGGGGAATCAAATCGCGGATCAGCGTCACGGCGTCCGGCGCCAGCGTGTTGCGGCGATCGCCGGCCTCGCACAGCGCGCCGCGAAAGCCCAGCACGTCCGGCCTCAGCACCAGCAGGCGCGGCGCGTCCGGCGCCTCCAGCGAGCCCGCGAGGCCCGACTTGAGGCCAAGCGCGCGGCATTGGCCGACAAAATCGGCGAGAACGCCGACGCTCATGCAATCGAGCAGCCGCCCCTTGCCCTTATGGGCGGTGTCCAGCATCGCGCCATGAAAGCCCGCGCGGGCGAGACTGGGCAAAACGCCAAAGTCCGGGTCGAGATCGGCGAACAGCACGGCGACGAGGCGAATGCGCGCCGCCAGCGGGGCCAGTTCGTCGATGATCTCTTGCGCGTCGGGCGTCAGCGGCAGCGCGAATTTGACGAATTCGACCCCGGTCGCGGCGGCGGCCTCTATCGCCGCGCGCGCATGGGAAACGTCGTGCGGCAGTTCGACCACCGTGCTGACGGGACGCCGGCCATTGACGGCGGCGACGATGTCGGCGACATCGCGGAGCGGCAAGGCGCCCAGCGCCCCGCGCGTCGAATCCTTGCAGTCCACGATGTCGGCGCCCCGCTCGACGGCGATTTCCGCCTCGGCGCGGGAAAGGACGCTGGTCAACATCGAAGTCATCGCTTGCGCTCCTGGAAGCGGGAAAAAAGGCCGTGTTTATTGTCGCCCACGCCTCGCCTATTCGATCCTCGAACCGTTCAGCGTCAACACGCTCGCCGCGAGATAGAGCGAACCGGCGATCAAAATGCGCGGCGGCCGCGCAAAGCTCGTGGCGCGGACGAGTTCCAACGCCTGCTCGACGCTCCCGGCCGGCTCGCGCCGGAACGCCCTGCGCGCGCGAGGCGGCGGCGACTTCCTCGGGCGGCCAGCTCTTATGCTCGCCCTCGACCGGAACGGCGATCACCTCGCGCGCGAGGCCGGTGAAATGCCGCAACAACGCGCTCACATCCTTCGTGGTCTGCGCGCCGCAGATCAGCATGAGCGCGCGCGGGCCTTTTTCCTCGAACTCGGCCATCGCCTCGGCCAGCACGCGGCCGCCATCCTCGTTATGGCCGCCGTCGATCCAGATTTCGGCGCCCGGGGGAGCGAGATCCACCACATGGCCGCGCGTAATCCGTTGCAGCCGCGCCGGCCAGTCGGCATTGAGCAGGCCGGCGTCGATGGCGCTGGTCGGAACCTCCGGGGCCACGGCGCGCAAGGCGGCGATGGCGGCGGCCGCGTTCTGATGCTGATGACGGCCCGGCAGGCGCGGCGCCGGCAGATCGAGCAGGCCGCGCTCGTCCTCGAACACCAGCCGGCCGTTTTCCTCGTGGATGTGAAAATCCCGGTCCGCGACAATGGCGGGAGCGCCGACGCGGCGCGCCTCGCGCAACAAGACATCGCGCGCGCCGTCCGGCTGGAAGCCGATGATCGCGGGAACGCCGCGCTTGAAAATCCCGGCCTTCTCGTAAGCGATTTTTTCAACGGTGTCGCCGAGGAACTCTTGATGATCGAGCGAAACCGAGGTGACGATCGCGGCCTTCGGCGCCGCGATCACATTGGTCGCGTCGAAGCGTCCGCCGAGCCCGGTCTCCAGCAGCAGCCAGTCGGCGGGCGTGTTGGCGAAGAGATGAAACGCCGCCGCCGTGGTGACCTCGAAGAAGGTGATCGGCTGCGCGCCATTGGCGCGCTCGCATAATTCCAGCGCGTCCTTCAGCGCGTCGTCGTCGACGAGCCTGCCGCCGCCGCGCCTGGGCGCCATCGGACGCCCGTTGAAGGGACGCGCGAGACGGATGCGCTCGTTGAAACGCAGCAAATGCGGCGAGGTGTATACGTGGACGCGGGCGCCGGAGGCCTCCAGCGCGGCGCGCAGGAAGGCCAGCGTCGAGCCCTTGCCGTTGGTTCCGGCGACGTGAATGGTCGGCGGCAAGGCCAGATCGGGCCGGCCCATCGCCTCCAGCAGCCGCTCGATGCGCCCCAGCGAAAGGTCGATCTTCTTGGGGTGAAGATCGAGCAATCGCGACAGAATCGCGTCGTGCTGATCCATGCCGCGCCTTGCTCCGCTCAGGCCGCGACGGCGGGTTGACGGGGCGCCGGCGCCTTGGTCAGCATGCCGCACAACCGCGCCAGCGTGTCCCGCATCTCCTGGCGCGGCACGACCATGTCGATCATGCCGTGGTCCTTGAGATATTCGGCGCGCTGGAACGCCTCGGGGAGTTTTTCGCGGATCGTCTGCTCGATCACGCGGGCGCCGGCGAAGCCGATGATCGCGCCCGGCTCGGCGATCTGAATATCGCCCAGCATCGCATAGGAGGCGGTCACGCCGCCGGTGGTCGGATTGGTCAGCACGACGATATAGGGAATCCGCGCCTTGCGCAGCCGCTGCACCGCGATCGTCGTGCGCGGCATCTGCATCAGCGAGAACATGCCCTCCTGCATGCGGGCGCCGCCCGAGGCGGTGAAGATGATGAAGGGCGTGCGCTTCTCGAGCGCATGGGCAGCGCCGGCGACGATCGCCTCGCCGGCCGCCATGCCGAGCGATCCGCCCATGAATTCGAAGTCCTGCACGGCGACGGTGACCGGCAGATCCTTCAGATTGCCGACCGCGACCGTCACCGCGTCGGGGCGGCCGGTCTTGGCGCGATATTCCTTCAGCTTGTCGATGTAGCGCTTGATGTCGCGAAATTTGAGCGGGTCGGTCGGCGCCTCGGGCGTCGTCATCAATTCATATTGGCCGTCGTCGAACAGACTCTCCAGCCGCGCCTCGACCGGGCAGCGCATGTGATAGCCGGAAGCCGGCACGACATAGAGATTGGCCTCGATGTCCTTGTGGAACACGAGTTGGCCGCTCTCGGGGCATTTGACCCAAAGATTCTCGGGCGCCTCGCGCTTGAGGATGGCTTTGATTTTCGGCGGGACGACGTTGGAATACCAGTTCATGACCACACCTTCGCGAGCGTCCCAAATAACTTGCCAAGCGGCGATCCGGCGCTGTCCGGCTTGCGGGCGCGGGCCCGGGCGACGCCCCCCGCGATGTCGGCGACGAGCTTCGTCACGGCGCCGACCGTCTCCGGCCCGGCGCGGTCATCGGCGCCCAGCGATTTCTTGAGGGCGGCGACCAGAGCCGTGCCGACGACGACGCCATCGGCGGTTTTGGCGATGGCCTCGGCGTTGTCGGCGTTTTTGACGCCAAAACCAACGGCTATGGGCAGGCCGGTATGCCGCTTGATTCGCGCCACCGCCTCGGCGACGCCGGAATAATCCGCGAGCGCCGCGCCGGTGATCCCCGTAAGCGACACATAATAGACGAAGCCGCTGGTGTTTTCGAGCACCTTGGGCAGGCGCTTGTCGTCGGTGGTGGGGGTCGCGAGGCGTATGAAGTTCAAACCCGCCGCTCGCGCCGGCACGCATAGCTCCGCGTCTTCCTCGGGCGGCAGATCGACGACGATCAGCCCGTCGACGCCGGCCGCCTTGGCCGCGACGAGGAAGGCGTCGACGCCAAACACATAGATCGGATTGTAATAGCCCATCAGCACGATCGGCGTCTTTTGATCGCTTGCGCGAAAATCCGCGACGAGCTTGAGCGTTTTCTTCAGCGTCGTCCCGGCCTTTAGCGCGCGCAGTCCGGCGGCCTGGATCGCGGGGCCGTCGGCCATCGGGTCGGTGAAGGGCATGCCGACTTCGATGACATCGGCGCCCGCCGCCGGCAGCCCCTTGAGAATCTCCAGCGAGGTCGAAAGATCGGGATCGCCGGCCATCACGAAGGTGATGAGCGCGGCGCGATTTTGCGCGCGAAGATCTTTGAAGCGGGCGTCGATGCGGGTGGGCATGGGTTTTTGAGCGTCCTTGACAAATCCTGGCGAGCCCGCCCCTCCCGCCCTGAGAGCGGAGAGGGAACAGCGTCTGATCGGCTGCTTAGTCGTTAGACGGCGCCGCGTCCACTGCTTTCGCAGCGGCAAAAAGCTCCGCGCCCCGCCTCCCCTGCCCGGCTCGCGCCAGCATGTCGCGATAAAGCGCTGTCAGCCGCTCTACATGGCGCGCCAGCGTCGGCGGATCGCGCCAATAGCTCTCATAGGCTCCCCGCGACAGCCGCGCGGCCAAGGCGGGATCGTCCAGCCGCGCCATCGCGGCTTGGAGCGCGCCGGCGTCGCCCGCGGAAAACCACAGGCCGCTGGCCTCGTGCTCGATTTCGTCGCGCCCGGCGCAGCGATCGGCGACGATGACCGGCGTCCCCAGGGCCTTGGCCTCCAGCACGGTGAGCGGTTGGCCCTCGTCCCACAGCGAGGGAAACACCAGCGCCTTCGCCGCGCGCATCGCGTCGCGCACTCCGGCGCCGTCGCGCCAGCCGAGCAGACGCGCGCTAGGGAAACGCTGGCGCAATTCCCCGGCCAGCGGGCCGTCGCCGACGAAGACAGCCGTCACGCCCAGCCGCTCCGCCGCCTCGGCGAACAGAAACGCGCCCTTTTCCGGCGAGAGACGCCCGACAAACACGAAATCGCCAGCGGCGGGGTTTTCCTTTGGGCCAAGATCGGGCGCGTCGATGGGATTGGAGATTTGCGTCATCCGCGCGCCGCTCGGCAGATAGGGCGCGACGATTTCGCGCTGAAAATTCGAGATGCAGACATAATCGGAAAATGCTTGCGGCAGCCGCGCGAAATTCTTCGCCAGCAGCAGCCGCGCGCCGCGCCAGACCTTGCGCGCGTAATTGCGCTGATCGCAATTCGTCGCGAAGCACGCTGATGACAGCGGCGTCAGCGCGCAAATGTGGTTCTCCGGGTAATTGTAGAAGCCGCCCGTTGGGCAAAACAGGAAATATTCATGCACGGTATAGACCGCCGGCAGGCCGCTGGCCCTGATCGGCCGCGCGATGGAGGGCGAGAGCGCGCGCGCCCAGCCATGCACATGCACGATTGTGTTTTGCTTCGGCAATCGCGCCAGCAATTCGCCAAGCGCCCTGCTCGCGAGCCCGTTCCAGGTGCCCTGCAGCCATCGCCTTCGCGCGCGAGGCGGCGCCCAGAAGATCGGTCTGGCCGAGGCAAACCACCTCGACGCCGGCGTCATAAAGCCGCTGATCGACCGGCGCGGCGGCGGCGAAGAAGATCGTCCTGACGCCGCTTTGCCGCAAGCCCAGCGCGCTGTCTATCGCGACCTTGGCCTGCCCGCCGGTGATCGAGGCATGGTCGGCGCAGATCACGACGGTCAGGGGCTCGGCGGATGTCGTCATGGGCGATCCTCGCGGGACGGGGCGCCCGCAATGAACGCTTTGGGCGTTAATAAAGGGCCCTCGCCAGATGAAAACGGGGCCCGCAATTGGCCGCTGGACCTTAGGCATCGCTATGTCGCGGAATGGTTCATTTTCCGCGCCTGAAGGCGGTAAGCCCCACGATCCGGCGCTCACACGAGAGAAGTATCCGTGTCGACGGAGCCAGGGTGCTTGCGGGCCGACCGGCGTAATTCTTGTGGAGTGCGCCCAAACGCCTTGACAAAACCGCGGCACATTTTTTCCGCGGAGCCAAAGCCCACATCTTCCGCGATTTTCGCGATTAACTCTAGGCCTTCTTCTATTCTCGGACGCGCTATCTCCAATCTCAAACGCTCCACGGCCTTGGCGGGCGTTGTTCCAGTCGCCTTCAGAAAGTTCCGGCTAAATTGGCGTAAGCCCATGCCCGCCACGCTCGCAAGACTTTCGACCGACAAAGGCTCCTTCAGGTGAGACCGCGCATAACACAGCACTTCTCTAACGCGTCCAGAGGTTGGCTCCATTTCCAACATTGTGGAATACTGAGACTGACCGCCTAGCCTACGATGGTAGACGACCATATCTCTCGCGACCCCCTTGGCGACCGCGGAACCGCAATCGTCTTCGATCAAGGCCAACGCAAGATCGATACCGGCGGTCAACCCCGCCGAAGTCCAGACGTTGTGATCCTTGATGAATATGCGATCCGCGTCTACATGCACGCTAGGATATTGTGTTTGCAGTAATCCAGCATAACGCCAATGAGTAGTGGCTCGGCGCCCATCAAGTAGGCCCGCGGATGCTAAAATAAATGCTCCAGTACCAAACACTCGCCATACGAATTGAATGATGAGCGCATTCGGAGAGTAATTTCTTGGTTTCGGAATCCAATTCGTAAAGATGCGCCGCCGGCCCCCCAACGACCAGAATCGTTTCGTTTTCGGCGACGTCTCTACATTTTTCGGTGTTGACGCTTAAGCCAGCTCTATCTGTGATCGAGCCTCCCGCCGCGGACACCACGGTGATGTCATAGCGACTGTCGTACAACTCGTTTACCAAATTGAATGCGGAACATGGCCCACTCAAATCAAGCAATTCGAACTTCGAATGTAAGAGGAAAGTAATTTTATGTTTCATCGCCCCACGCGTGTCATATCACCGTCGCCGTGCTTGCTTGGCGACGGTGATGCCGTTTTCAGGCGGATGGCGACCTATTTCCGCATTTCATAAGCGGGGATCGCTCCGCGGCTATACTCGTGAATGATACCCGCGATCAAACCCGCATATCTACCGCTAATTTCCTTTCCGGCATTCTCGACGGTGCCACGGCCGAGCGGCGGATGCGGATCATATTCGATGATCAAATTGGCCATTTGAGCGACTTGATGACCCAGGGCGACATCCGCGACCATCAGCGCGGCCTCGAAGCCGCCAATGCTCGGTCTCGCGGTATAAATATTGCCGTCAACGACGACGCCGCCCGTCGTCACGACTTCCGCGCGCGAGCTTTGTCAATAGAGGGAGCGAGTTTATACTCGTCGTCACGCGCTTTCCCTTCAAAAGGCCCGCCGCGCCAAGAGCCACGACGCCATTACAAACGCCGATTATGTATTTTGCTTTGCGTCCTTGCTCGGCCACGAATGCTATTACGTCGGGATCGTTCGTGGTTTCCGGCGCTAACATTGGAATGGCCAGCACATCCAACCGGTCCGGGCAGTTATCGAAAGTTGTCGTTGGCTTGGTCCACCATGAGGGAAAGCCTTCCACCAGATCAAGAGACTTCCACAGCAAATGGATTTCCGTTCCCGGGCAAAATCCGAATACAGCATGGATGCCGACCATATCCATCGGAAGAAACCCCGGACCGATGACTATGCCGACGCGAAAAGGCTTTGTTCCCGGGGGAGACATTCCCTGAGCAAACCCCTCATATGACGGAAGCTTATTCGGATTGGCATGCATATACTTATGCTCCGCGTTTACAATTCTGGGCAAAATTTGCCCACGCGAATAGTGACATCCGTCCGTCGTCGCCAAAAGGACATTAAAGCCGCAAATTCGGACATGGCGAAAAGCTGGCGCTGGCGCGGCAGACGACCTAATCGAACACCACGCTCAACCCGTGTTTTTCCACCTGCTCCTCGATGGCCTCCAGAATCTTCTGCAATTCGTCGATCTCGATCGCCGTTTCGTCATGCGGCGGGTCCCAAAATTCGATTTCGTCCAATTCTATGTAGAAATCGGCGTCTTCCTCGAGGTCGGCGGGCGGCGGCGTGACGACGATGGTCAGCACGCGCTCGTGACTGCGAACGCGAATGGCGCCCTCGGTGATCTCGACGTCGATTGTTGAGCCGCGCCGCGCCATGTTTGTCTCCCCCAATCGCGCCGATCTTACGCAAGGATCAACCCGGCGTGAACCGCAACCTTGCGCATTAGCGTCGGCAGGGCTTCATCGCCGAGTCGAGCCGCCTTTGTCCAGCGGCCCTCTAGCGCCGGGTCGGCCGCGGCCGCGTCGGCGACGAAAACCGTCAGCTCCAGCGAAAAATGCGTGAAGACATGGCGCACGCCGCCCTCGATCTCGCGCCATCGCGCCTCGATCGGCGCATAAGCGCGCGCCGCGCCGGGCTCGACATCCCGCGTCAACGGCGTCGACGGAAATTCGCTCATGCCGCCAAGCAGCCCCTTGGCGGGACGACTACGCAGCAAAACCCGGTCGCCCCGCCGCAATACAAAAACCGCGCCGCGCCGATGCGGACGCGCCGCTTTTGGCGGTTTGACCGGAAAGGCGAGTTGCGTCCCGGCCCGCCGCGCGGCGCAGCGAGACTCCAGCGGACAGCGCCCGCAATCCGGCGCGCGCGGCGCGCAGACGGTCGCGCCAAGGTCCATCAGCGCCTGGGCGAAATCGCCGGGCCGCTCGCGCGGCAGAAAACTCTCCGCATGCGCCGAGATCGCCGCCTTGGCGCCCGGCAGCGGCTCGGCCACGGCGAACAGCCGCGCGACGACGCGCTCGACATTGCCGTCCCGCGCGACGCAAGGCTGGTTGAAGGCGATGGCCGCGACCGCCGCCGCCGTATAGGGTCCAACGCCCGGGAAGCCTGAGCAACTCCGCTTCACTGGAGGGAAAGCGCCCGCCATGTTTCTCGGCGACGATCTTGGCGCAGGCGTGCAGATTGCGGGCGCGCGCGTAATAGCCAAGCCCCGCCCAGGCGGCGAGGACATCTTCGAGCGGCGCCTTGGCCAGCGCCTCGACGCTCGGCCAGCGCGCCATGAATTTGCTGAAATATCCCGTGACGCTCGCCACCGTCGTCTGTTGCAGCATGATTTCCGACAGCCAGACCGCGTAAGGGTCCGCCGTCCGCCCCGGCGGCGCGCGCCACGGCAGAACCCGGCGATGGCGGTCCCACCACGCCAGCAGCGCGCCGCCGAGATCGGCGGCGGCGGCGGGCTTTCGGGGCTTGGCGGAAGCGCGCGCCATGGGTCCGGGCGGTTGGAGAAACTTAAGTTCGTGATAGCATGAAACGCGCGCGTCGGCCGGCGTGGCGAAATATGTTTGGACGGATGTCGATGTCGCAACAAGGCGCGTCACCAGCGAGACGGGTCGTTTCCAAGCCGCTGGCGGAACTGGTCAACCGCGCGCTCGATCCGCTGATCGCGCGGCGGGGGTTTGGCGAGGCCACGCTGCTCACCCAATGGGACATGATCGTCGGCGCGCGCATTGGCGCGCTGTGCCAGCCCATGCGCCTCAACTGGCCGCCGCGGCCCAAGAACGGCGCGCCGGACGCGGGCCAGCAGCCGGCGACGCTGGCGCTGCGCGTCGAGCCCGGATTTGGCCTCGACATTCAGCATATGAGCGGCGCGATCATCGAGCGCGTCAATACGCATCTGGGCTGGCGCTGCGTGGCGAAACTGGCGATCCGCCAGGAGCCGCTCCACCGCGCCGCGCCGAAAGGGCCGCGGGCGCCGCCGAGCGACCCCGCCGCGCGGACGCGGGCCGAGGAGACGACGCAAGGCGTCGAGAACGACGCGCTGCGGGCGGCGCTGAACACGCTGGGCGAGCGGGTATTGTCGGCGGAAGACGGCGGGCTGACGGACGGGCGGTCAGGCCGCCGCCGCTTCGCGCGCCAGCAATTCCCGTTTGCGCGCGACGCCCCAGCGATAGCCGGAGAGGTCGCCGTCGCCGCGCACGACGCGGTGACAGGGAATCGCCACCGCGATCCGATTGGCGGCGCAGGCCCCGGCGACCGCGCGCGCGGCGCGGGGCTGGCCAATTCGCTCGGCGATTTGCGCATAGCTCGTCGTCGAGCCCGGCGGAATCTCGCATAGCGCCTTCCAGACGCGGCGCTGGAACGGCGTGCCCACGATGTCCAGCGGCTGGGACCATCCCTGCCCCGGCCGTTCGATCAGTTCCAGCGCGAGGCCCGCCACTCTCTCGAAATCCGCGCCGCCTTCGCTGGTCTCGGCGTCCGGAAAACGCGCCCGCGCCGCTCGCAGCAGCGCCTCGCGGTCGTCGCCCAGCATAAGCGCGCAAAGCCCGCCCGCCGAGGAGCCGATCAGCGCCAGCCCGAGCGAACAGTCGCGCAGCGCGAAAGACACGCGCCGATCCACGCCGCCGACTTGCCCGCCGACTTGCCCCCCGACCCGGCCATCGCCTTTTTCATCGCGCCTCTCCATTTTCGCCGCGACCGCGCATGGCGCGGCTCTTGCGTGTAACTATATTTTAAAGAGGCTTGTTAGGAAACCGACAAGGGAAGAGTGCTAGCGTGAGCCGGTAAAAGCGGGTAACATCTTGTAACCGCACGCAGTTTGCAATCTTTCCAAACTAGGAAACGTCATGATACTATGCTCATGCAACGTCGTCTCCGATCGCGACATTCGCGAACGCCTCGGCGGCGGCAGCCGCCCGAGCGTCGGCGCGCTGTTTCGCCAATTGGGCTGCGAGGCCAAATGCGGGCGCTGCGCGCGCAATATTGTCGCGGTCGTGGACGAGCACCACGCGGCGATGAGCGAATGCGGGGGCGGCGGCTGCGAGGATTGCCGAGTCGACGAAATGGCGGCGTGAACCCGCGCGAGCGGAATGTGAAAGGAATTTATAATGCGCGGCGACGTAAAAGTTATCGAATATCTCAATCAGGGTTTGCGTAGCGAACTGACCGCCGTCAATCAATATTGGCTGCATTACCGGATTTTCGACAATTGGGGCTTTACGCATCTGGCCAAGAAGTGGCGCGAGGATCCATCGAGGAAATGCAGCACGCGGATAAGTTCACGAAGCGCATCTTGTTTCTCGAAGGCTTTCCCAACATGCAGACGCTAAATCCGCTGCGCATCGGCGAGAGCGTCAAGGAAATCATCGACGCCGACCTCGTGACCGAGATCGAGGCGCGCGCGCTTTACCTCGAGGCGGCGGCCTATTGCCTGTCGATCAACGATCGCGTCTCCCAGAACTTGTTCGAGGAGATCGTCACGAGCGAAGAGCGCCATATCGACTTTCTGGAGACCCAGAATGAGTTGATCAAGCAACTCGGCGTCGAGCTCTATTCGCAAAAGCAGATGGGCGAGGCGGATTCGTAAGACCGCCTGGCGGCGGGGGCCTTTCGCCTCCGCTGATATCCGATCGTGACGGCGCGCCTTCGGATCAGGAGACGGCCCAAGCTTACCGCCTTCAGAACGTTCCGGCGACGGCGAATTGCACGAGGTCGCCGCTAAAGAGAATTATGGAGACGGCGCAGGCGAGCATCAGCGCGCAGCGAATGGCGGCGGGGCACAGGGGAACGAGGGCGCCAGTGAACATGCAAAACTCCCTTACGCTTGCCGAAGCGGCATGAGGACATAAAAGCAAGAACGCCCCTCCGACGTTGTGCTCTGGCGCACATGGCGAACCCCGGCCAAACCGGCGAAAGGCGAGATTCGCAGATTCCACATGACCCGACATCTTCAGAACTCGCCGGTGACGACGATTTTCACGATCTCGTCCTTCAACAGAACGATGCACGGCGGCGATGACGAGCATGAGCCCGCGGCGCGATGGTGGCGGCAGTCCGGGGAATAAGGAGAAACACGGGAACTTCCTTCGCGCTTGCCAAGGCGGCATGGAGGCGATCAAAATAGAAAATCGACACTGGCGCTGTGCGCTCGCGCACATTTCAAGCAACTATCGGCATTAGGACAAAGGGAAAGAAAGTTTTAACATCCGCTGCATTGCTGGACAGACAGCCGAGATCGCATTTTAAAGCGCGACAATCAGGAAAAATGACGAACAATACAAACTAAATGCAAACGACACCTTTTGTCATTTTTTGCTAACCTTTTGGCAAGCGTCACGATTAAGGCATTGTAAACCTTGCGAAAATCGCGCGACAGCTTCCAGCGCGCCGAATTTGCCTAGACGCGCGACTTGCGCTCGGAGACGCTAGCTCTCCGGCTTTGCCGGGACGCTCGCCCTACTTCCGTGATTACGCTTCGCTTCGGAATGGGAGGCCCGCCTCATAATCGGCGAGCAACTCGTCAACCGCCGCGCGCTCCCTCGTCAGGAACTCGGCGACAGCGGCGCCGAAACGCGGATCGGCGAATTCATGCGCCGAATGGGTGGCGACGGGCCGATAGCCGCGCGCGAGCTTGTGCTCGCCTTGCGCTCCGGCCTCGACGCGCTTGTAGCCGTGACGAATCGCGAATTCGATCGCCTGATAGTAGCAAAGCTCGAAATGCAGGAACGGCCGCTCCTCGACCGCTCCCCAATTGCGGCCATATATCGCGTCGTCGCCGAGAAAGTTGATCGCGCCGGCGATATGCCGTTCGCCGCGTCGCGCCATGACCAGCAATATGCGGTCCGCCATCGCCGCGCCGATATGGTCGAAAAACGCCCGCGTCAGATAGGGGCGGCCCCATTTGCGCGAGCCGGTGTCCATGTAAAAGGCGAAGAACGCGTCCCAGTGCGCGGATTTTATGTCCGCGCCGGTCAGCAAATCCACCGTCAGATCGTCACCCAGCGCTTCCCGTCGCTCGCGCTTGATCGTCTTGCGCTTGCGCGATGAGAGAGCGGCGAGAAAATCGTCGAAATCGCCATAGCCTTCGTTGAGGAAATGAAATTGCTCGCCGACGCGCGGCGCGAAGCCGGCGTCGCGCAGCGCGCGCTCCTCGGGTTGCGTCGCGAAGGTGACATGCACGGAAGAGGCGCCGCTCGCCTCGCGCAGCGCGCGCAGCGCCGCGACGAGCGCCTCGCGCGCGCCCGGAGGGGCGTCCTTCGCCACGAGCAACCGCCGACCCGTCACCGGCGTGAAGGGCACGGCGACCTGAACCTTGGGATAATAGCGGCCGCCCATTTGCTCGTAGGCCCGCGCCCAATTCTGATCGAACACATATTCGCCCAGGCTATGCGTTTTGAGGTAGGCGGGCGCCGCGGCGACCAACCGTCCATCCGCATCCTCGACGAGCGCATGCGCGGGCGTCCAGCCCGTGCCGGCGCCGACCGATTTCGATCGTTCCAGCGCAAGCAGGAATGCGCTAGAGACAAAAGGATTGTATCGTTCGCCAGCGGCTTCCGGCTCGCCCAGTCCAGCGGGATTGGCGCATGCGTCCCAAGCCTTCGCGTCGACGAGAGCGAGAGACGGTGCGACGCGTATTTTGAAGGCGGCGGCGGGCATGGCGACCGGGACGAAGGAAAGCGCGAGCGTTCTTGCCTTCTATCACGAAAGAGGGACGCTCGGGACGCGGATCGCCATGCAAATTCGCCTCCACTGTCAAACAGCAAGCCGCGCGCGACAAACGCGCGCGGGCTCTTAAAAAAGGCGCGCCAAAATGGATCGGAAACCGCATGATCCGAACACGATCACGGAGCTCACGCTGCGCCATTACAACCAGCGCGCCGAAGCGTTCTGGGAGGGAACGCGCGATCACGACGTCAGCCAAAACATGGCGGCGATGTTGCGACACATTCAGGGCGAACCGCCCTTCACATTGCTTGACTTCGGCTGTGGGCCGGGACGCGATCTGAAAGTCTTCGCCGACTCCGGTCACGTCGCGATCGGCCTCGAGGGCGCGCCGCGCTTCGTCGAGATGGCGCGCGAGCACAGCGGTTGCGACGTATGGCTACAGGATTTTCTCAAGCTCGATTTGCCCAAGGAGTTTTTTGACGGCATTTTCGCCAATGCGACGCTGTTTCACGTGCCCAGCGGCGAGTTGCCGCGCGTGCTGCGGGAATTGCGCGCTTCTCTCAAGCCGGGCGGCGTTCTCTTCAGTTCGATACCGCGCGGCAATGACGAGGAAGGCTGGAGCGATGGGCGCTACGGCGTATTTCACGCTCCAGAAAGCTGGCGGCGCCACGTGCGCGAAGCGGGCTTTGTCGAGATCGAGCATTATTATCGCCCGGCCGGACTTCCGCGCGAACAGCAGCGCTGGTTCGCGAGCGTCTGGCGCCGACAGGACGCGTGATGGCGGCTTCGCGCGGCGAAGAGCGTCCCGTGCGTCAGCGCACAAACTTTTCGAAAGGAAAGCCCTAGCTTCGCGACATTCGCAAATAAGCGAATGACCGAAGGGCGCGAGACGGCGCCCAGATAATTGGGGAGCCTGCCATGTCCTTCAATCAGATGAAATTCGCGTCGCGCCCCATCCGCTTCGCCCTGGTGTTGAAAATCATTTTTTGCTTCCTCGCCGCCGACGCGAGCCTCGCCGCCGCCGACGTTCTGCTGAGCAAGAGCCAGGAACCCGTGGTCGCGGTCAACGCTCCCGCCTCCACCGCGCGCGGCGGCGAGCAGGCCACCTTGGCGCGGGACAACTCCGCCAAGACGGAATGCCGGCAGGTGATTGTCGAAATCGACGAGGGATATGGCGTGAGCGGCCATGTGACCCGCTCGGTTTGCCGCAAGGCGCTGTAAGCCGCGGCGCCGCTACGTGACTCCCGTCGCTGAAATTGGCGGGGTGGAAATGCGAGCTTCGCGTTCCAGCGCCGCCCTGGATCGCGTCCAGGGCTCGCAAAGGCCGATCGCTTCGAATGACGCGGGCCACTGGTGCGTTGCTTGCGATTAGAAGCCGCCGCTCGGTTAGAACGAATTTGCCGCGAAATTGGATGACAAAAGCGAGCGCCGTTGGCGGAAGCATATCCGTTCACTTTGCGTTCATCGCCGCTGGACTTTATGGCAAAATGGATGTTTCGTCATCGCGCGGAGGCGGCATGAAAAGAATAATATTCCTCACCCTGCTGCTCACCGGGCTGTTTGGCTGGCTCGGCGGCGAAGCCGCTTTCGCCGCGGAAAAGCGCATCGCGCTGGTGATCGGCGAGGCCGCCTATAAAGAGCATCCGCTCGCGACCGCCGCCAATGACGCCGGGCTGATCGCGCAGACCTTGCAGGCGGCGGGCTTCGACGTGACCGGCGCGCGCGACCTCGACGAAGACGGGCTGCGCCGCGCCTTGCGCGATTTTTTGGACAAGGCCGGCGCTTCGGGACCGGAAACCGTGGCTTTCGTCTATTTCGCGGGGCTGGGACTCCAGCTTGACGGCGAGAATTATCTCATTCCCGTGGATGCGGCCATCGCCCGCGACGCCGACATTAGCCTGCGCGCCGCGCGCCTGTCGGACTATTTGAAACCCCTGGCCGCGCTCGCCTTGAAAACCACCGTCGTCGTCATCGACGCCGCGCGCGCAAATCCTTTCGCGCTGGCGGACCAGCCGATCGCCGGCGGGCTTGCGCTGTTCGAACCCGGCCCCAATCTGCTGCTCGCCTACAACGCCGCGCCGGGCACGATCGCCCCGACGGAGGCCGGCCCTTACGGCGCCTATGCGCATGGGCTGGCCGAGACGATCCGCGCCGGCGGAATGCCGCTGATGCAGGTTTTCGACGAAACCAGGCTGCGCGTCTCGGAAATGACAAAGGGCGCGCAAATCCCGTGGAATTCGGCGCCGATCAATAGTTCCTTCGTGTTTTTCGAACGCACGGCGCAAGCGCCGGCGCGCCCCAGCGACGACGCCGCGTTGCGCGCGAAGCCGATCGCGCAGCTTGGGGCGCGAGACGCTTACGCCGCCTGCGTCGACCGCGATACGTTCCAGGGTTATCAGGAATATCTCGCCGCCTATCCCCGCGATCCGCTGGCCAAGCGCGTGCGCGCCATTCTGGCGGCGCGGCGCGAGGCGCTGATTTGGCGCCGCGCGCGGATGCTGGATACGCCCGAGGCCTATTGGTCCTATTTGCGCCGCTATCCGCGCGGGCCGCATGTCGCGGACGCGCGGCGTCTGCTCGCCATGCGCGCTAGCGCGCTGGAGCCGCCGCCGGCTTTCCAACCGGTCGACATGGGCTATCCGCCGCCGCCGCCCGAAGAGATGGTCTATCTCGACGGGCCGGAACTCTATTTCGACAATCCGGCGTTCGGCTTTCCGCCGCCGCCCCCGCCGCCCGACTATTTCCTGCCGCCGCCGCCGCCCGATTTCGTCGTGCTGCCGCCGCCCTATGTGGTCTACGACCCCTATGTTCTGCCCGTGCCGGTCTATATTCCCGTGCCGGTCTACATCCAGGCGCCCGCCTATATCGCGCCGCCGCCCAACAATGTGATCTTCGAGAATCTGCATAACAGCGTGATGGTCGATCGCGCGAGCAATAATCTGGTGATCAAGAATCCAGAGGGCCAAGTGCTGTCGTCCAGCGCGCTGACGGCGGTTGGCGCGGGCGCGGCGGGCGCGGCGATCGGCGCGGCGCTGCCGCATTTTATCGCCAAGAAGCCTGCCGCCGCGCCGCCCAAACCCTTGCCGCCGCCGACAGGCGCTCCCGCGCCCGTAGGGCAGCCTCCTGCCTCGAGCACGCCCCCGGCGGCTCATGAAGCAAAGCCGACGCCTTCGGGCGCGGCGCCGACCAAACCCTCGCCGCCGACAAGCGCCCCGCGACCGTAAAGCAGCCTCCCGCCTTGAGCACGCCCCCGGCGGCGCATGAAGCGAAGCCGACGCCTTCGGGCGCGGCGCCCGCCAAACCCTCGCCGCCGACAAACGCTCCCGCGACCGTAAAGCAGCCTCCGCCTTGAGCGCGCCCCCGGCGGCGCATGAAGCGAAGCCGACGCCTTCGGGCGCGGCGCACCAAACCCTCGCCGCCGACAAACGCTCCCGCGCCCGTAAAGCAGCCCCCGCCTTGAGCGCGCCCCGGCGGCTCATCATGCGAAGCCGGCGCCAGCGGCGCGGCGCGACCAGCCCTGCCCCGCGACACAAGCACCCGCGAGAAAAACTCCGGCGCCGGAACGCGGTCCCATCGCGCGAGCGGACGCAAGACCATGGTCGCGGCGCGCTGCCGACCGCCCCGGCGGCGCCCCCGGCGCCAGTTGTCCACGCACCGCCGCCGCCAAAGCCGCCCGCGCCTGGCCCGGCGCCTCCAGCCCGCGCGCGCTCCGACCGCCCCGGCGGCGCGCCCGGCGCCTCCAGCCCGCGCGCGCTCCGACCGCCCCGGCGCCAGCCCGGCGCCGAAGAAGCCGCATTGCGAGATCGAAAACGGCAAGCAAGTTTGCCGGTAAAGCGATGCGAAAGCACGCCGCGCCCGGCGCGGTCGGCGTGCTTCCGCATCGGCGCTCCGTTCGGATCGCGCCGTTCTGGTTCGACGAACGGATGGCTAGAGTCGCAGGGCTTTCTTGCGCCGGATCGCGGCGCGCATCAGATCGAGGCACTCCACCGAGGACGCCATGTCGAACGCCGTCAATCCAAGATCGGTCTCAAAGAGCGGATCGGCGCCCGCCGCCAGCAACAGCGCGACCGCCTTGGCGCGTCCGGACGACGCGGCGAACATCAAAGGCGTCGCGGCGTTGACGTTGACATGCTGAATATCAATTCCGGCGTCGATCAAAAGTTGGATGTTCTCGGAAATCTCGCCGACGCAGGCGAGCCATAGCGCCTGATTGCCGTCGGCGTTGACGGCATGAATGTCGGCTCCGGCTCGCAGCAGTTCTTTCACCAATGCGGGCGGCGCCAGCCGCGCGGCCAGCATCAGAGGCGTCGCAAGGTCCTTGTCGCGCGCGTCGATGTCGTTCGGCGCGAAGCCATGCTCGGCGAGAAAGGCCCGAAGCTCCGCGCCGAGCTCCACGAACGCGGCGCGCGCTTTCGGCGCGGATTGCTCCGCCGCGGCCCAAGCCTCATAGCCGCCGTCAAGACTGGACACGTCGGAAAAGCCCCGTTCGGCGAACGCCTTCGCAAAAGCCCGACTGGAAACGCCATGATAACAGCAGATGATGACCGGCTTGTTTTTCGGCGCGTCCGAAAGATAGGTGGAAAGATTTTCTTTCGTCGCGAGGTGCGATCCTTCGATATGTCCGCGCCGATAGGAATCCGCGTCGCGCACGTCGAGAACAAGCGCTTCGCCGCGGCTCATGATGTCCCGCGCGGCGGCGACATTTATCCCGCGAAAACCTTCCGCCTGCCCCATGACCAGTCCTCGTTTTGTTAGGTCGCCATTTTGTCGAGGCCAACCTTCGCCCTTAAGTCAGTTCATCGGACCATCGTCGCGAGCGAAACGTCCGCGCGATGGCCTCGGCGCGCGCGCTTTGTCTCGCCTCCAAGTCGCTGGCGACCAAGTCGCGGGCGTCGGCGCTAAACCCAATCGCCTCGACTTCGGCGCAGGCCTCGAGCGCGATCTCCAGCAAGGCCGCCTTGGGATAGACTTGTCCCGAGCGGCCCGCGTAAGCGCGGTAGTCGCAGGCGCACACGGTCATCAACTGCTTAAACAGCCCGGAGGCGCCGAAGGCTCCCAGCCGTTCGAGCATCAAGGCGACAGGCCCGGCGCGCGCTTTCGAAACACGATGCACGCGCTCGCATTCGGCCAGCGACAGAAGGGCCAAATCCCGACATTCCGCCGGCGCGCCCAAGCGCTCGCACAGCGCTTCGATGCGCGGGCGCCCTCGATCCATATGTTTGTAGTGGACCGGAAGATGTTCGGGCGGCGAATCCGCCTTGCCGACATTCATCACAAGCAAGGCGAAGCGCGCCGCTAACGGCGCGTCGCATAGCGCCGCCTCGGCGAGCGTGTTCAGCACGTGTTCGCCGAGATCCACGTCGGTCGCTTCGTCGCAGATTTGCGGAACGCCGAACAAAGCCGCCACCTCTGGCAAGATTTGCGGCAGCGCGCCGCATTCGCGCAAAATCCGGAGCATTTTGGACGGCGAGGGCCCCATCAGGCCGCGAACCAGCTCGGGCCAAATTTCGGACGGAGCCGCGTCGGTCGGAAAGCCGGCCTCCACCTGTTCCGACATGAGGTTCAGCGCTTCCTCATCCGGCTCGGCCTCCATCTCGGCGAGCAGCGACGCCATGCGCGGGATGCCGAGCGCGGGGTTGGTCTGTCCGAAATCGGACGACGGCGGCGGAGCGAATTTGGGAGCCATGACGTAGGGGACCATCGGACGTTGCATGACGCCTAGCAAACGCCTTGCCGCGCCCTTGCCGCGCCCTTGGCCGCCCGTCGGCACGGCGCTTGCGTGCGCGTTCGATGGTCTTGTCCAAGGAGTGCTCCATGTTGGAAATCGCCATTGTCGGCGCCGGGATTTGTGGGCTGACGCTGGGGCGCGAACTCGCGGCGCGAGGCGTGTCCTTCGCGCTCTTCGAGGCGCGCGAAAGGCTGGGCGGGCGTGTTCTGTCTGTTCAAAACCCGACGAGCGGAGAGCGCCTCGATCTTGGTCCAACCTGGTTCTGGCCCGATACGCAGCCCGCCGTCCGCCGGCTGGCGGAAGAGCTTGGCCTCGAGCGCTTCGACCAATATGATCCGGGTTCGGCCTTGCTGCTGTCCGATCCCGAAGAGCCGCCGGCGACCCGAGCGACGCCCCGCCTCCACGCGGGCGCCCAACGGTTGAAAGGCGGCATGGCGTCGCTGGTGGAAAGCCTCGCCGCGGCGTTTCCCCAGGAAGCGCTTCACCTCGGATGCGTGCTGCGCGAGGCTAAAGATCGGGGCGACCATATCGAACTGCTGTTCGACGCGGGGGGCGAGGCGGTTACGGTCGCCGCTCGCCGGGTCGTGCTCGCGGTTCCGCCTCGCCTGCTCGCCGAACAAGTGCGATTTACGCCGGCGCTGCCGAGCGCCGATCGGGCGGCGATGAGCGCGACGCCGACATGGATGGCCGCTCAGGCCAAGGCCGTGGTCGGCTTTTCAGAGCCTCCAGCCTGGCGCGAAGCGGGACATTCCGGCAACGCCTTCGTGGTTCACGATCAGGCCGTGCTCGGAGAAATCTTCGACGCTTGCGACGCTAGCGGCGCGAAGGCGGCGCTTGGCGGAATTCTTCGCTCTCTCGGCGCGGATGCGCGAAGACTTCCGCGACGGTTTGCCGATGCTCGTGGCGAGCCAATTCGTCCAGCTATTCGGCAAGGCGCTCGAATCCGGCGAACCGCGAATGCAGGACTGGGCGAAGGAAAAATTCACCTGCGCCCAGGCCGACCTCGATTTGTCGGACGCGCATCCCGACTATGGCTCGAACGCGCTGCGCCAATCGCGATGGGACGGCAAGCTTTATCTCGGCGCGTCGGAAACCGCGCGCGAGGGCGGCGGCTATATCGAAGGAGCGATCAACGCCGCCATTCGCATCCGCGATCAATTGTTCAAGCCGCGAGAGGATTCCATGATGACGACAACGCTGGCTCCGGCGTCGCCCGATCTCGTCAACCAGAGATGTCTCGAACGCTTCGGCGAATGGGTGGCGTCGAGACAGGCGCCGGCCTTCGCCAGCTATCGCCAAAGGCTCAACTACGCGCTCTCCCATGGCCAGAGGGAGCAGTTGACTCAGCGCGCGATGCTTGGCGCCATGGAGGCGGTGTTCACCGACGCGTTGGCCTTTCTCGAGGAACTGCCATTCAGCCATGACGGCGTGGCCATCGAGCGCGGTCGCTCCGATCTGACGCCCAAAGTCCAGGCGGCCTTCGAGGGCTTCATTCAGGCGTTGCTGGACGCGATCATAGACTTCAACCGGACATCCTGCGCTCTTTCGAATTTCCCGGAGGAGCACCGCCTGGCGAAGGATTATATTTCAACGACGCTACGCGACATAGGCGCCGCCTGGCGGGAGTTTTCGCTGTCCGCGAACCGACTTTTGCTCGACAAGCGCGACGACCGCCGACGCCTGAAAGGCCAGATGAAATCTAACCCTCGGCCGGACACGCTATTTCCTTGATGACGGCCGCGGCGAAAGCCTTGACGCCCGCATTGGTGCGCAGCGGGTGCATCTTCGCGCCCTTCGTCCAGGTTTGATAGGAGACGATGCCTCTGTTGATATGCAGCACTTTGTAGTTCTCGCTGCCCCCGGTCGCGTAGCACTTTCCCGGCTGTATGTCGGTTTCGGCCATAGGCATTGCAATTTCCCCTCGCGGCGTGAGGCTATTTTCCCGCAAAACTCGTGCCGTCTCCGGCGCGGAACCCGACAAAACCAACAATCGCTTCGCGCGGCGAATCTCGCGAGATTATCGCGCGTCGCCGCGCCGACGCATTGGCCCATAACATGCTTCTATCTTTTCCGACTCGAGTCCTCGCGGCGAAATCTTCGCGCATGCGTTGTCGCCGGTTCTGAACATAGCCAACATTGTCTGGAGAATGACGCTCATGTCCGTGGATCTGAAGGGAAACTGGACGGATGCCGACATCGCCAAGCTGATTGGATCGGTGATCGACGACCGCGATTGGCGTTTGGAGGTCGATGCGAACGGCGTCGCGAATCTCTCGGACAAGTCGGCGAATCCCACCGGCGCCGATTACGACGAGACGTTGCATTGCTTCCTCGAGACCTGGATGCAGGGAACTGATTTCGTGGGCCCATCGGCGGCGGGCGACAAGGGCCTCGTCGGCAAAATCGCCGCGGCGCTGCGTGAGAATTTTCCCGCCCTCAAGGCGACGAAATTTGTCTACGTCCATTTGTAAGGCAATATCGGCCGGACCGCGTTCGGCCGAGTGGACGATTCTCGATCAGCCGCCCGAACCAAAAGACGCGAACCGCCGCGAAAGAGCGTCGACGTCGTTCCAATCCAACTGAAGGTCGACGCATCCATCCAAGATCACGACGACGCCCGTCTCCGTCACGCGCGCTTCGAAGTCATGGTCGCTCGCGATCGGACTCATATAAACCTGACGCTCCGCGCTGGTTCCCCGCGCGACCGCGATCAGCGCGCGCGAGACCACGGCCGCCTCTTGCCTCGTGAATCCCCGCGCCGGTTGACCGGGGAATTCGAGTATCGCCAGGACGCCAAATGCTCCATGCGGGGTTTCGGTTAAGCTGAACTTTTGTGACATGCGGGTCCTTCGTATCGCGTTAGCGTCGGCGGCGGAAGCCCGCCGTGAATAAATGAGCTTATGCCGCGCGCCGCGCCTTGATGCGGAAATCCACCAAATTTTGTATCTTGATTATGGAAGTTGAGCGCCGCGGCTTGGTTGGAACTTCCCGGCGACCCTCATCCGACCCTTGCTTCGCAAGGGCTGCCTTCTCCCACAAGTGGGAGTAGGATTCGCGGCCTTCGCTGAGCTAACAGTTTCTCGATGCAAAAAGAGGTTGAAGCGACCATGGGTCGGCGGCTATCGTCGGAGGACAGCGGGGCGGCCGTCGTGTCCGCCAAACAAGGCAGATCATGCGCATCCGTGTCGGCTATGAACTGATCTACGAGTGCCCGCAGCCGACGCCGATGCTGCTGACGTTGAACACTCACTTTAGCCGCGTGGCGGATATCGTCGCTCCCGACCATATCGTCACCAGCCCCTCGGTCCCGATCACGCCCTATCGGGACGAGTTCGGCAATTGGTGCAGCCGCATCGTGGCGCCCACTGGCCAGATTCGCATTTCGACGGACGCGGTGCTCAACGACAGCGGCTTACCCGATCCGATCGAACCCAATGCATGGCAACACCCCGTGCAGGATCTTCCCAACGAGACCTTGGTGTTTCTCCTGGGAAGCCGCTACTGCGACACGGATCGGATGACCGAGATCGCCTGGAGCCTGTTCGATAAGGCGCCGATCGGCTGGGGGCGGGTCCAGGCGATCTGCGATTTCGTCCACAATCACATCGTCTTCGGCTACGAACATGCGCGGTCGACGAGAACCGCCATGGAGGCGTTCCAGGAGCGACGGGGCGTCTGCCGTGACTATACGCATCTCGCCATCACCTTTTGCCGCTGCATGAACATCCCCGCGCGTTATTGCACCGGCTATCTCGGAGACATCGGCATGCCGCCGCCCTATGCGCCCGGCGATTTCGCGGCCTGGTTCGAGGTTTTTCTCGGCGGGCGCTGGCATATCTTCGATGCGCGCAACAACGTTCCACGCATCGGACGGGTGCTGATCGGGCGCGGGCGCGACGCCACGGATGTGCCGCTCAGCACCACATTCGGACCAAACGTCCTGAAGAGCTTCAAGGTTTGGACAGATGAAGTGCAATCGTGACGCCGCTATCGGGGCGTGCCGCCGATGAACGAGACGGCCAACCGCCTGTTGGCCCTGGGCGAGCCGCCGGCGATCACCGTGCGCAACAAGGATGGCCAGTCGCCGTTCCTGATCGTGGTCGATCATGCGGGCAATGCGATCCCGCGCGCGCTCGGGCGGCTTGGCGTCGCGCGGGCCGAATTGGAGCGCCATATCGCCTGGGACATCGGCGTCGCCGCGGTTTCTCAATTCCTGGCGGACGAGCTCGACGCCACCTTGGCGCGGCAGAACTATTCGCGCCTGGTCATCGACTGTAACCGCGCGCCGGGGTCGCAGACGTCAATTCCGGAAATCAGTGAGTTAACCCTCATCCCCGGGAACGTCGGCTTAAGCGAATATCAAAAGCGCGCGCGCGTTCGCGAGATTTTCCGGCCCTACCACGATACGATAGAAACCGAACTCGACCGGAGACGGCAAGACGACCGGCGGGCCGTGCTGATCGCGATGCACAGCTTTACGCCGGTTTTCAAGGGCGTGGCGCGACCGTGGCACGCTGGCGTGCTCTACAACCGCGATCCTCGTTTCGCCGATATTCTGATGGCGTTGCTGAAACGCGAAGAAGGGCTCCTCATCGGCGACAACGAGCCCTATAGCGTGTCCGATGCGTCGGACTACACCATTCCAGTGCATGGCGAGCGACGTGGCCTGCTTCACGTCGAGATCGAGATCCGCCAGGATCTGATCGCCGACACGGGCGGGCAGCGAGCGTGGGGCGCGCTCCTCGCGCGGTTATTGCCGCGGGCGTATCAAGAGCTTGTGGCGGCCGGAGCACTCGGATCCGCGAGAGTTCCATAGGGATGGAGCGCGAGCGACAACCTATGTCCAATAAGGCGCGGTCATGACGATCAAAATCTACGTCGACGCTGACGCTTGCCCGGTAAAGGAGGAAACTTACAAAGTCGCCGCTCGCTACCGATTGCGGACCATTGTCGTATCCAACAGCTTCATGCAAATCCCGCAATCGCCGCTGATCTCAAGGATGATCGTTGGCGCCGGAGCAGACGTCGCCGACGATTGGATCGCGGAGCAGGTCGTTGCCGGAGACGTGGTCGTCACCAACGATATTCCTTTGGCCGCGCGCATATTGGCGAAGGACGCCCATGCCATCGCGCCTTATGGCCGCGCCTTTACAGAGGACTCGATCGGCCTGGCTCTCGCGCAGCGCTCGCTCATGGAGCATATCCGCTCGACAGGCGAAATGACTGGCGGCCCGCCGCCATTTTCCTCGGCCAACCGGTCCCGGTTCCTGCAAGCGTTGGATCAAACCATTGTCCGAGAGCAAAGACGACGGCTGTGAGCCTGTCGGCAACGCTACTTCGCCCTCGCATCCCATGTCGGAGAAGCAGGAGATGCAAAATCCAATTCCCAATTTAGTTGGCTCACAAAATTATAGCCGAGTATGAACGGCGTCTGGCGACCGAGCGCCTCTCGCAAAACACCAAAATCATAGGCGATCGCATAAACGTTCCGCGAAACCAAACCTTCCCCAAGATCGAGCACCTTGATCATGTACATTTTATGCGAAAACTGTTTTCCGCCGGCTTCGCTGGCTTTGCCTTTACTTTTAACTGGCGTGAACAGCTTCTTATGCTTATCCACGAACTGTTGATCGACAGCGCAAATCTCCGCTCCCGTATCGAATAACCCGACGGTTGCGGTATTGCCTGCCCGCAATTCAATTCCCACCAGGCGTTGGTCGGGGCCAATCAACCGAAACGGCTTTGGGCGACCAGTCGCATGGGGCTCGCCAAAAAACACCATCTCGCGGCGCTCGAAATCCAGGGTGAAACGCGTGTCTTTGAAGAAGTCCAGCCCCAGAAGGTCGTCTCCATCGCCGGTCGCGCAGCGCGTGACTTCATATTTCGCACGCGCGATGTTGTTCCCCCGCGAGGCCTTAAGCTCCACATTCTTGGCTTCAACATCGTCACAGGCCATTGTCCTCCCCGACGCCCCGGTAGAAGCGCTTTGACCTATGGTCGGCAGATCTTTGTTCCAAGGCGCGAGCGTGACGCGGGTGGTGGAGGCCCCCGTGTCGAGGCGCATGGTCCCCATGACATTTCCGAATCGGACTGGAAGGTAGATGCGGCCGCCGCCGTAATCGCTTTGGGTCAAGGTCATTGGAATCGTGGAGCTGATGTCGCCGCCACTTGCGCAAGTCGTCCCGACGAACACGGCGACCATGGGAAGGGCTATGTATCGAAAAACTGTCATTGGCCCATTTACAACCGGAGTATCGGTTCAGATCAAGCGGCTTTTGGACTCCAAGACCGCCGGGGAACGAATTGATCCGCGGGGCGCAGGCGCCGTCTCTTTTGACGCGCCTGATATGCGCGAACTCTGCCTGATCGCTTCGCGGCGCGAAATGCCCCAAGCGTTGGATCCGAACGAGCCAATGAAGCGCCAAACGTATTAGAATTCGACCTCCAGCTCCTCGATTTCGTCTTTCTCGAGTTGCGCCTCCGCTATCCATTCTTGCATCGCCGGCCATGCGAAGATTTGGTCGCAATAGGCTTGGCTCGTTTCGTCGAGCGGCACGTCGTAGGTGCGAAAGCGCGTCGCGACGGGCGCATACATCGCATCGGCCATTGATATCGCGCCAAATAGATAAGGACCGCCGTACGCGTCGAGACATTCGCGCCAGATTTGCGTAACGCGGGCGATGTCGCCGCGAGCCTTCGACCAAACCTTGAAGTTGGGGAAATGCGCCTTGAGGTTCATCGGCAGCGCGGAGCGCAGGGAGGTGAAGCCCGAATGAATCTCGCCGCAAATCGAGCGGCTGCGGGCGCGGCGCATGCGGTCGGTTGGCAGCAGCCCGGCTTCCGGCGCGACTTCGTTCAGGAACTCGCCGATGGCGAGCGTGTCCCAAATTTTGGTTCCCTCGTAAGTGAGGCAGGGAACCAGGATCGATGGCGACAGCAGCAGGATTTCCGCGCGCGCGGCGGCGTCGTCCGGATCGACCGCGATCTCCTCGAACTCGACGCCGGAGAGTTTGGCCATCAGCCATCCGCGTAGGGACCATGAGGAATAGTTCTTGCTGCTGATGGTGAGCGTCGTCGGCTGCATTGCTGGAACCCGCTGATCCCTGGACAATTCGCTAAAACGCAGCAAACGGCGTGCCATCGAAAATCAATCGTGGCATGGGCCTTGCTGCTAATCACTCGGCCCCAAAGGAAAGTCTCGCGACAGCATGATGTACGACGCTTATCAACGCTACGCCGATTTGAGCCATCCGGCTCGCAACCTGGCCTTGAGCAGCGAACGTATTCTTCAAATGTGGAGCACGATGCAATTCGCCTCGCCGCTGCGGCGCATGGCGGCCTATTACGAACTTGTCGCGCTTTCGGGCTTCACCCACACACGACCGGACTACAAGATCGGGCGTATCGCGGCGCACGGCGGCGATCTCGCCGATGTCACAGAGAAAGCGGTGCTGAGCACGCCATTTTGCACGCTGTTGCGCTTTTCGCGCGAGGGCGGCGAGAATGAGCCGCGCGTGCTGCTTGTCGCGCCGATGTCCGGTCATTTCGCGACGCTCTTGCGAGGCACGATCCGCACGCTGCTGCGCGACCACGTGGTCTATGTGACGGATTGGCGCAACACCCGCGACATCCCGACGGATAAAGGCGTCTTCGGCCTCGACAACTTTGTCCAGCACCTCATCGATTTCATCAAATTCATGGGGCCAGAGTCGCATGTCGTCGCCGTGTGCCAGCCGGTCGTGGCGGCGCTCGCCGCCGTCGCCGTGATGGCGGAGAACAACGACCCCGATCAACCCGCCAGCCTGACGCTGATGGCGGGGCCGATCGACACGAGCGTCTCGCCAACAAAAGTCAATGAACTCGCCACGTCAAAGCCGATCGAATGGTTTCGCGAGAAGCTGATCGGCGTCGTGCCGCGATCGCTTCCAGGCGCCGGGCGGCGCGTTTATCCGGGGTTTCTCCAACTCGCCGCCTTCATGAGCATGAACATCGATCGCCATTCGAAGGCTTTCGTCGATTTGTTCAAGAGCCGCCTCGAAGGGGATTTCGAGAAGGCGGATCAGATCCGCGCCTTCTATGAGGAATATTTCGCGATCATGGACCTCGACGCGGAATTCTATCTCCAAACTATCGATGTCATATTCCAGAAAAACGCTCTTTCCGGAGGCAAATTGCTTTTTAAAGGGCAGCCTGTGAAGCCGGGGGCGATCAAGAAGACATTTTTGCTGACGGTCGAAGGCGAAAAGGACGATATCTGCGCCGTCGGCCAAACTCTCGCGGCGCAGGATCTGTGCGGTGGGCTGCGCCCTTACATGAAATCGCATCATATGCAGCCTGGCGTGGGCCATTACGGCGTTTTCAACGGGCGGCGCTGGGACAACCAGGTCTATCCGGTCGTGCGCGACCACATCCAGTCGAGCGTCTGAGCGGGCGCGGCGTCATTTATCGACGGGATCGGGAACCCACGGCGCGGGCGCTGGCCAGGTCGAAGCCGCCGCCGACGCTCACGCCAAATGCTCCATGCGGGGTTTCGGTTAAGCTGAACTTTTGTGACATGCGGGTCCTTCGTATCGCGTTAGCGTCGGCGGCGGAAGCCCGCCGTGAATAAATGAGCTTATGCCGCGCGCCGCGCCTTGATGCGGAAATCCACCAAATTTTGTATCTTGATTATGGAAGTTGAGCGCCGCGGCTTGGTTGGAACTTCCCGGCGACCCTCATCCGACCCTTGCTTCGCAAGGGCTGCCTTCTCCCACAAGTGGGAGTAGGATTTGCGGCCTTCGCTGAGCTAACAGTTTCTCGATGCAAAAAGAGGTTGAAGCAACCATACGACGGCGGCTATCGTTAAAAGAACCGCGTGGCGCGCGTCTTGCTCGCCGATCAGGAGCGCTTCGTGATCGGCGCGCCGCGAACAAGGCAGATCATGCGCATCCGTGTCGGCTATGAACTTGATCTACGAGTGCCCGCAGCCGACGCCGATGCTGCTGACGTTGAACACTCACTTTAGCCGCGTGGCGGATATTGTCGCTCCCGACCATATCGTCACCAGCCCCTCGGTCCCGATCACGCCCTATCGGGACGAGTTCGGCAATTGGTGCAGCCGCATCGTGGCGCCCACTGGCCAATCTGCATTTCGACGGATGCGGTGCTCAACGACAGCGGCTTACCCGATCCGATCGAACCCAACGCATGGCAACACCCCGTGCAGGATCTTCCCAACGAGACCTTGGTGTTTCTCCTGGGAAGCCGCTACTGCGACACGGATCGGATGACCGAGATCGCCTGGGGCCGGTTCGATAAGGCGCCGAGCGGGGGGGGGCGGGTCCAGGCGATCTGCTATTTCGTCCATAATCACATCGTCTTCGGCTACGAACATGCGCGGTCGACGAGAACCGCCATGGAGGCGTTCCAGGAGCGACGGGGCGTCTGCCGTGACTATACGCATCTCGCCATCACCTTTTGCCGCTGCATGAACATCCCCGCGCTGATCGCACCGACAATCCCGGAGACATCGGCATGCCGCCGCCCTATGCGCCGGGCGATTTCGCGGCCTGGTTCGAGGTTTTTCTCGGAGGGCGCTGGCATATCTTGATGGGTGCAACAACGTTCCACGCATCGGACGGGTGCTGATGGGGCGCGGGCGCGACGCCACGGATGTGCCGCTCAGCACCATATTCGGACCAAACGTGCTGAAGAGCTTCAAGGTTTGGAGCGATGAAGTGCAATCTTGACGCCGCTATCGGGGCGTGCCGCCGATGAACGAGACAGCCAACTGCCTGTTGGCAACGGACGAGCCGCCGGCGGTCACCGTGCGCAACAAGGATGGCCAGTCGCCGTTCCTGATCGTGGTCGATCACGCGGGCAATGCGATCCCGCGCGCGCTCGGGCGGCTCGGCGTCGCGCGGGCCGAATTAGAGCGCCATATCGCCTGGGATATCGGCGTCGCCGCGGTTTCTCTATTCCTGGCGGACGAGCTCGACGCCACCTTGGCGCGGCAGAACTATTCGCGCCTGGTCATCGACTGTAACCGCGCGCCGGGGTCGCAGACGTCGATCTCGGAAATCAGTGAGTTTACCCTCATCCCCGGGAACGTCGGCGTAAGCGAATATCAAAAGCGCGCGCGCGTTCGCGATATTTTCCGGCCCTACCACGATACGATAGAAACCGAACTCGACCGGAGACGGCAAGACGACCGGCGGGCCGTGCTGATCGCGATGCACAGCTTTACGCCGGTTTTCAAGGGCGTGGCGCGACCGTGGCACGCTGGCGTGCTCTACAACCGCGATCCTCGTTTCGCCGATATTCTGATGGCGTTGCTGAAACGCGAAGAAGGGCTCCTCATCGGCGACAACGAGCCCTATAGCGTGTCCGATGCGTCGGACTACACCATTCCAGTGCATGGCGAGCGACGTGGCCTGCTTCACGTCGAGATCGAGATCCGCCAGGATCTGATCGCCGACACGGGCGGGCAGCGAGCGTGGGGCGCGCTCCTCGCGCGGTTAATGCCGCGGGCGTATCAAGAGCTTGCGGCGGCCGGAGCACTGGGATCCGCGAGAGTTCCATAGGCATGGAGCGCGAGCGACAACCTATGTCCAATAAGGCGCGGTCATGACGATCAACATCTACATCGACGCTGACGCTTGCCCGGTGAAGGAGGAAACTTACAAAGTCGCCGCTCGCTACCGATTGCGGACCATTGTTGTATCCAACAGCTTCATGCAAATCCCGCAATCGCCGCTGATCTCAAGGATGATCGTTGGCGCCGGAGCAGACGTCGCCGACGATTGGATCGCGGAGCAGGTCGTTGCCGGAGACGTGGTTGTCACCAACGATATTCCTTTGGCCGCGCGCATATTGGCGAAGGACGCCCACGCTATCGCGCCTTATGGCCGCGCCTTTACAGAGGACTCGATCGGCCTGGCTCTCGCGCAGCGCTCGCTCATGGAGCATATCCGCTCGACAGGCGAAATGACTGGCGGCCCGCCGCCATTTTCCTCGGCCAACCGGTCCCGGTTCCTGCAAGCGTTGGATCAAACCATTGTCCGAGAGCAAAGACGACGGCTGTGAGCCTGTCGGCGACGCTACTTCGCCCTCGCATCCCATGTCGGAGAAGCGGGAGACGCAAAATCCAATTCCCAATTTAGTTGGCTCACAAAATTATAGCCGAGTATGAACGGCGTCTGGCGACCGAGCGCCTCTCGCAAAATACCAAAATCATAGGCGATCGCATAAACGTTCCGCGAAACCAAACCTTCCCCAAGATCGAGCACCTTGATCATGTACATTTTATGCGAAAACTGTTTTCCGCCGGCTTCGCTGGCTTTGCCTTTACTTTTAACTGGCGTGAACAGCTTCTTATGCTTATCCACGAACTGTTGATCGACAGCGCAAATCTCCGCTCCCGTATCGAATAACCCGACGGTTGCGGTATTGCCTGCCCGCAATTCAATTCCCACCAGGCGGTGGTCGGGGCCAATCAACCGAAACGGCTTTGGGCGACCAGTCGCATGGGGCTCGCCAAAAAACACCATCTCGCGGCGCTCGAAATCCAGGGTGAAACGCGTGTCTTTGAAGAAGTCCAGCCCCAGAAGGTCATCTCCATCGCCGGTCGCGCAGCGCGTGACTTCATATTTCGCACGCGCGATGTTGTTCCCCCGCGAGGCCTTAAGCTCCACATTCCTGGCTTCGACATCGTCGCAGGCCGTTGTCCTCCCCGACGCCCCGGTAGAGGCGCTTTGACCTATGGTCAGCAGATCTTTGTTCCAAGGCGCGAACGTGACGCGGGTGGTGGAGGCCCCCGTGTCGAGGCGCATGGTCCCCATGACATTTCCGAATTGGACTGGAAGGTAGATGCGGCCGCCGCCGTAATCGCTTTGGGTCAAGGTCATTGGAATCGTGGAGCTGATGTCGCCGCCACTTGCGCAAGTCGTCCCGACGAACACGGCGACCATGGGAACGGCTATGTATCGAAAAACTGTCATTGGCCCATTTACAACCGGAGTATCGGTTCAGATCAAGCGGCTTTTGGGCTCCAAGACCGCCGGGGAACGAATTGATCCGCAGGGCGCAGGCGCCGTCTCTTTTGACGCGCCTGATATCGCGAACTCTGCCTGATCGCTTCGCGGCGCGAAATGCCCCAAGCATTGGATCCGAACGAGCCAATGAAGCGCCAAACGTATTAGAATTCGACCTCCAGCTCCTCGATTTCGTCTTTCTCGAGTTGCGCGTCCGCTATCCATTCCTGCATTGCCGGCCATGCGAAGATTTGGTCGCAATAGGCTTGGCTCGTTTCGTCGAGCGGCACGTCATAGGTGCGAAAGCGCGTCGCGACGGGCGCATACATCGCATCGGCCATTGATATCGCGCCAAACAGATAAGGACCGCCGTACGCGTCGAGACATTCGCGCCAGATCTGCGTAACGCGGGCGATGTCGCCGCGAGCCTTCGACCAAACCTTGAAGTTGGGGAAATGCGCCTTGAGGTTCATCGGCAGCGCGGAGCGCAGGGAGGTGAAGCCCGAATGAATTTCGCCGCAAATCGAGCGGCTGCGGGCGCGGCGCATGCGGTCGGTTGGCAGCAGCCCGGCTTCCGGCGCGACTTCGTTCAGGAACTCGCCGATGGCGAGCGTGTCCCAAATTTTGGTTCCCTCGTAAGTGAGGCAGGGAACCAGGATCGATGGCGACAGCAGCAGGATTTCCGCGCGCGCGGCGGCGTCGTCCGGATCGACCGCGATCTCCTCGAACTCGATGCCGGAGAGTTTGGCCATCAGCCATCCGCGTAGGGACCATGAGGAATAGTTCTTGCTGCTGATGGTGAGCGTCGTCGGCTGCATTGCTGGAACCCGCTGATCCCCGGATAATTCGCTAAAACGCAGCAAATGGCGTGCCATCGAAAATCAGTCGTGGCATGGGCCTTGCTGCTTATCACTCGGCCCCAAAGGAAAGTCTCGCGACGGCATGATGTACGACGCTTATCAACGCTACGCCGATTTGAGCCATCCGGCTCGCACGCTGGCCTTGAGCAGCGAACGCATTCTTCAAATGTGGAGCACGATGCAATTCGCCTCGCCGCTGCGGCGCATGGCGGCCTATTACGAACTTGTCGCGCTTTCGGGCTTCACCCACACCCGACCGGACTACAAGATCGGGCGTATCGCGGCGCACGGCGGCGATCTCGCCGATGTCACGGAGAAAGCGGTGCTGAGCACGCCATTTTGCACGCTGTTGCGCTTTTCGCGCGAGGGCGGCGAGAATGAGCCGCGCGTGCTGCTTGTCGCGCCGATGTCCGGTCATTTCGCGACGCTCTTGCGAGGCACGATCCGCACGCTGCTGCGCGACCACGTGGTCTATGTGACGGATTGGCGCAACACCCGCGACATCCCGACGGATAAAGGCGTCTTCGGCCTCGACGATTTTGTCCAGCACCTCATCGATTTCATCAAATTCATGGGGCCAGAGTTGCATGTCGTCGCCGTGTGCCAGCCGGTCGTGGCGGCGCTCGCCGCCGTCGCCGTGATGGCGGAGAACAACGACCCCGATCAACCCGCCAGCCTGACGCTGATGGCGGGGCCGATCGACACGAGCGTCTCGCCAACGAAAGTCAATGAACTCGCCACGTCAAAGCCGATCGAATGGTTTCGCGAGAAGCTGATCGGCGTCGTGCCGCGATCGCTTCCAGGCGCCGGGCGGCGCGTCTATCCGGGGTTTCTCCAACTCGCCGCCTTCATGAGCATGAACATCGATCGCCATTCGAAGGCTTTCGTCGATTTGTTCAAGAGCCGCCTCGAAGGGGATTTCGAGAAGGCGGATCAGATCCGCGCCTTCTATGAGGAATATTTCGCGATCATGGACCTCGACGCGGAATTCTATCTCCAAACCATCGATGTCATATTCCAGAAAAACGCCCTTTCCGGAGGCAAATTGCTTTTTAAAGGGCAGCCTGTGACGCCGGGGGCGATCAAGAAGACATTTTTGCTGACGGTCGAAGGCGAAAAGGACGATATCTGCGCCGTCGGCCAGACTCTCGCGGCGCAGGATCTGTGCGGTGGGCTGCGCCCTTACATGAAATCGCATCATATGCAGCCTGGCGTGGGCCATTACGGCGTTTTCAACGGGCGGCGCTGGGACAACCAGGTCTATCCGGTCGTGCGCGACCACATCCAGTCGAGCGTCTGAGCGGGCGCGGCGTCATTTATCGACGGGATCGGGAACCCACGGCGCGGGCGCTCGCCAGGTCGAAGCCGCCGCCGACGCTCAGACTGCTTTGCCAAAAAGCCCCT
>CAVQBO010000021.1:0-496367 GCA_963710695.1 uncultured Alphaproteobacteria bacterium
GCGCCCGCCATGGGAATGACCGGGAAGTAAAAACGGAAAAACCCGCGCAAGAGCATCGCTCCAGCGCGGGCCTTCGCCAAGGGGAGGCGAAATCGTTTCGTGGAAGCCCTACACAATGTCGGGGCGTTCTTACTTATCTCCGATCGAGACCAGACGGCCCGAAAAACCGGAATTGTGGTTGGCGGTCGTCTGCTTCAGGGGTTTTTGCGCGTCGATCGGCGAGGCGAAGCCCAGCACGAAAGCGGCGAAACCCATGGCGACAACCAGCATGATCGACATCCGCAATTGTCTGCGCGCGCTTTCCGGGTCGAAACTCCGCGTGAAAGCTGGCTCCATTTGATTTTCGAACTTGTCCGCGAGCGACATAACTACCCCCTGGCGATCCATTTTTGCCGTCCGCCACCCTCCCGCCTCTCGCGCTTTAGTTCGCGCGCCGAGTCTCGATGCCAGCGTCGGCTTGTTACATCCATAAACACGCGAACTGAAGGAAAGTTGCATCGAGGTTCGAAATTTTAATTATTGTTTAACTTTTATTAAAAAGACCCCGATCATTTGATGATTCGCGGCCAAGCCGACGACCAGTCGAGGACCGCTAGGCGGCGCCGCTCGCGCTGGAGGCGAGAGTTCTGCTTTCCGAGGCGAGGCCCATCTCCGTTTTTGCCGAATGCACTTTAAGTTGCGGCGCACAATCACCAACATCGGCGGACTGGTCCGCCCTTGCGGCGATGTGCGAGCAAATAGAGCGCCTTCGCGTAAATCATAGGCGCCGCGGGCGGCAGCGTGGCGATGGATTTTCATTGCTCCGCGCGCGATGGGCTTTTATGTTCCGGCTCAGTTATGTGCGGCGCACATATCGAAGCCGGCCACGACGTCCGGCCCAGGCGCCGCCCGACACCCGGAGATATTGGACATGACCTTTCTCGCCAACGCCCTGTCGCGCGTAAAGCCTTCGGCCACGATCGCCGTGACGCAGAAGGCGCGCGATCTCAAGGCGCAGGGCAGGGAGGTGATCAGCCTCTCGGTCGGCGAGCCGGATTTCGACACGCCGAAACATATTTGCGAGGCGGCGAAGGCGGCGATCGATCGCGGCGAGACGCGCTATACGCCCGTGCTCGGCATCCCGCCGCTGCGGGAGGCCGTGGCCAAGAAGTTCAAGCGCGAAAACGGCCTCGACTACAAGGCGTCGGACACGATCGTCGGCACGGGCGGCAAGCACATTCTGTTCAACGCCTTTCTGGCGACGCTCAATCCCGGCGACGAGGTCATCGTTCCCGCGCCCTATTGGGTCAGCTACCCTGAAATGGTGGCGATCTGCGGCGGGACCGCCGTCACGGTCGAGACGCGCATGGAGCATGGTTTCAAGCTTCAGCCGGAGGTTTTGGAACGGGCGATCACGCCAAGGACCAAATGGCTGGTGCTCAACTCGCCGTCCAACCCGTCGGGCGCGGCCTATGGCTTCGACGAGATGAAGAAAATCACCGACGTGCTGCTGCGCCATCCGCAAGTGCATGTGCTGACCGACGACATCTACGAGCATCTCGTCTATGGCGGGTTCAAATTCGTCACGCCGGCGCAGGTCGAGCCTAATCTCTACGACCGGACCTTGACGATGAACGGCGTCTCCAAGGCCTACGCCATGACCGGTTGGCGCATCGGCTACGCCGCGGGTCCGAGCGCGCTGATCAAGGCGATGGATTTGTTGCAGGGCCAGCAGACCTCTGGCGCCTGCTCGATCGCCCAATGGGCGGCGGTCGAGGCGCTGGAAGGGCCGCAGGATCATCTGGCGACTTTCCGCGCGGCCTTCGAGGAGCGGCGCGATCTTGTCGTGTCCATGCTCAACCAGGCGAAATATTTGAACTGCCCGACGCCCGAGGGCGCGTTTTACGTCTTCCCGTCCTGCGCGGAGGCCATCGGACGCAAGACGCCGGAGGGCAAGGTGATCGCCGACGACGCGGATTTCGTCACGGCGCTGCTGGAGGCGGAAGGCGTCGCCGTCGTGCACGGCTCGGCCTTTGGCGCGGGGCCGAATTTCCGCGTGTCTTACGCCGCGTCGAACGCCTTGCTCGAGGACGCCTGCGGCAAGATACAGCGATTTTGCGCCAGCCTGAGCTGATCTGGCCGCGCTCGACGCGGCGGGTTAACGCCAAATTAGCGCTTCGCGGGTTTTAGTTAACGCGCGCGTGGAGTCCGCGGCGCCGCTCGCTCGTTCGCGTGAACACACATCTCGAACAATGTGGATGGCGTCCTTTCGTTTCACTTGGAAGCGAAAGGACGCCATCCGTCTGTTTCCCAATCGAGGGCGAATATGTCCACCGAAGCGAACCCGACCGCCTTGTCGCCGCGCTCGCCTTCGCCGGGACTGTTTGGCGCCTTGCCGAGCGAGCGTGCCCTTTGGCCCTTTGTCGGCTCCGTCGCGCTGGTTGCTCTGTGGTTCCTGCGGCGCCGATATAATGGGCTGCTGCACGATTCGATGATCTACATGGGCCGAGGGCTCGCCGATCTCGATCCGAGCGGCGTCGGAGCCGATTACTTCTATCGGCTCGATGGGCAGTCGTCCTTCAGCATCTTCTCGAAGATCGTCGACGCGTTGATCCCCGTTTTTGGCCTGGCGCTTTCGGCGCAGCTGCTGACCGTGACCGCGCTTGTGCTGTGGCTGGCGGCCATGGCGGCTCTCGCCGCCCAACTCGCGAGCGGGCGGTTGAAATGGGCGATTTTGATTTGCGTCGCCGCGGCGAGCGGCGCCTATGGCGGGCTTCCGCTGCAATACGCCGAAGCTTTCGCGACGCCGCGGCCTTTCGCCGAGGCCGGCGTGCTGGCGGCGCTCGCGGCGCTGCTCGCGGGAAGGCGCCCGCTCGCCATGCTCTTTTTGGGCCTCGCGGCGCTGTTTCATCCCATCATGGCGCTGGCGGGCGCGGGCGCTGTTTACGTCTTTTTGTGTCTCGAAAATCGCCGCTGGATTTATCTTGGACTTTTTGGCGCGGCGGGCGTGATCGTCGCGGCCTTGGCTGGCTTGCCGCTGTTTTCGCGCCTCGTCGAGCGCTTCGACTGGAACTGGCTGATCGTCTTGCGCCTGCGCGCGTCCTTTCTGTTTCCGCTGCTGTGGCGGGAGCCCGCCTGGACGACGCTCGCGGTGCACACGGTGACTCTGGCCTTCGCCGCGACAGCCGCGACGGCCCCGATCAGGCGTCTGTTTTGGTCGGTGATCGTCGCGAGCCTCGGCGGGCTGCTGCTCACGGTGGTTTTCGGCGACATTTATCCGCTCGTGCTGATCGTGCAGGCGCAGCCGTGGCGGGCGATCTGGCTGTTGACGCTGTTCGGAACCATCGGCCTGTGTTTTTGCGTGGCGCGCCTTTGGGCGGAGGGCGGCGCGAGCCGCGCGTCGCTCGCTTTGTTCGTGATCGCCTGGATCGGCGCCGAATCGAAGGAGAGCGCGCTGCTTTGCCTCGCGGCCATCGCGCTCCACGCCCTTCGCGCGAGCCTGTCCCCGCAAGTCGCGAGGCTCCTGACCCTTTGTTGCGCCGCCATCGCCGCGCTGACCGCGGCGGGCGAAGTGGGCGCGCATGTCTATACGACCGTCGCCGCCTGGAAAGAATCGCAGGGCGGTGTTTTCGATCTCGTCGCGGCGTCGACGACGACCATCATGCTGCGCACGCCCGTAACCGCGCTGGCTCTGGCTTGGGCTGTCTCCGATTATCGCGTCCCGCGCGCGGCGCTCACCGGCGCGGCGGCCGGTTTGGCCATTCTCGCGCTGGCGACATGGAACGGCGGTTCGGCGTTCAATCGGGCGCTCGCGACGAACGAGCATCCACCGGAACTGGAGCGCATGGTCGCGTCGCGTCCGGGCGAGGTGTTGTGGGTCGGCGAAAGCCAGGCGCCCTGGGTCTGGCTGGGGCGGCCCAATTGGGTGTCCTATCTGCATGGCGCCGGCAATGTGTTTTCGCGTCCGCTCACGATGATTTGGCGGGATCGCATTCTCGCGCTGCTGGATGTCGGTTGGATCGAGCCGAGCGTGTTCACGCGCTGGATGTCGAACGCCTCTCCCGAAAAACCGCTGCCGGACTTCACCCGCGAGAAAATCACGAAAATTTGCGCGCGGCCGGACGCGCCGGCGTGGATTCTCGGCGGCGTCGAGTCGCCGGACGCGCTGCCGGCGGACGTCGTGGCGCAAATCTGGCGCGCTCCCGCCAAAAATGTCGAGGAGACCGTCGACGGACGCAAGGTCTCGCGCGAGGTTCGGGACGTGGCGGTGATCGACTGCTCGCTCTATGGAGCGCGATAGGCGCGAGCGTTACGCCGGCTCTACAAAACTCTCCATCACCATCTTGCGGCCGGCCTTGTCGAAATCGACCGTGAGCTTGGAGCCGTCGGAACTCGTCACCGTGCCGGGTCCGAATTTGAGGTGCAGCACGCGCGCGCCCGGCGAAAAGCGCGACGTGGAAGTCGATTTCGCGAGCACTTGCCCCTCGATGACGGGCGCTTGTCTGGCGCGGGCCGGCCCGCCGCGCGGCGCCCACTCCTTTTGCGCGCTCTGGGCGCGCTTCCAGCCGGGCGTCGCATAGCCCGAGCCGTAGCTGTCGAGATTGGCGAAGCGCGAGACGCCGTAGGCGCCATATTGCGAAGCGCCCTTCGACTCGACGACCTCGACATGCGCCGCCGGCAGATTGTCGATGAAGCGCGAGGGACTCGTCGTCTGCCACAGACCGTGAATACGTCTGTTGGTCGCGAAGAAGATCCTCGCCCGCCGCTTGGCGCGCGTTATGCCGACATAGGCGAGGCGGCGCTCTTCCTCGAGGCCCGCGCGGCCGTTGTCGTCGAGCGAGCGCTGATGCGGAAACAGCCCTTCCTCCCAACCCGGGAGAAACACCGTCTCGAACTCCAGCCCCTTGGCGCCGTGCAGCGTCATGATCGACACGCGCCGCGCGCCGGCGGCCTCGTCCGTCTCCATCACCAGCGACACATGCTCCAGAAATCCGGCGAGATCCGGAAACTGCTCCATCGCGCGCACGAGTTCCTTGAGGTTTTCGAGACGCCCGGCCGCTTCCGGCGTTTTGTCCTGCCGCCACATCTCGGTATAGCCGGATTCGTCGAGCACGAGTTCCGCGAGTTCGTGATGCGGCTTGGCGTCGATCAGCCCCCGCCAGCGCTCGAAATCGCCGAGCAACGCGCGCAGCGTCGCGCGCGGCTTCGCCCTGATCTCCTCGCTCTCGACGAGGATTCGCGCGGCCTGCATCATCGGGATATTTTCGCGCCGCGCGAATTCGTGCAGCATTTGCAGCGTCGCGTCGCCGAGGCCGCGCTTTGGCGTATTGACGATGCGCTCGAAGGCGAGATCGTCGGCGGGCTGCGCGACGCAGCGCAGATAGGCGAGGGCGTCGCGGATTTCGGCGCGCTCATAGAAGCGCGGGCCGCCGATGACGCGATAGGGCAGGCCGAGCGTAATGAAGCGCTCCTCGAATTCGCGCATCTGGAACGAGGCGCGCACGAGAATGGCGATCTCTTCGAGATCGTGCGCGCGCCGCTGCAATTGCTCGATCGCCTCGCCGATCGCCCGCGCTTCCTCCTCGCTGTCCCAGACGCCGGTCACGCTGGGCTTTTCGCCCTCGCCGCCGTCGGTGAACAGCGTCTTGCCGAGTCGTCCCTCATTGTGGGCGATCAGATGCGAGGCGGCGGCGAGAATATGGCCGGTGGAGCGATAATTGCGCTCGAGCCGCACGGTTTTCGCGCCGGGAAAATCCTTTTCGAAGCGCAGGATGTTTTCGACCTCGGCGCCGCGCCAGCCATAGACGCTCTGGTCGTCGTCGCCGACGCAGCAGACGTTGCGCCGCCCTTGCGCGATCAGCCGCAGCCACAGATATTGCGCGGTGTTGGTGTCCTGATATTCGTCGACCAGAATATATTTGAAGCGCCGCTGATAATCGGCGAGCACGTCCGGGTTGTCGCGAAACAGCCGCAGCGCCTCGAGCAACAGATCGCCGAAATCGACGGCGTTGAGGACTTTCAGGCGCTCCTGATACAGCGCGTAAAGCGCCGCGCCCTTGCCGTCGGCGAAGTCGTGCGCCTCTCCCGCCGGGACTTGCGCGGGCGTCAGGCCGCGGTTCTTCCAGCCGTCGATCCGATGCGCCAGCGCGCGCGCCGGCCAGCGCTTGTCGTCGATGTTCTCGGCCTTCAAAACTTGTTTGAGCAGGCGGATTTGATCGTCCGTGTCGAGAATGGTGAAATTGGATTTGAGCCCGACCAGTTCGGCGTGGCGGCGCAGGATTTTCGCGCTGATCGCGTGAAAAGTGCCGAGCCATTGCATCGCCTCGGCGCCCTGGCCGACCAATGTCTCGACGCGCTCGCGCATCTCGCGCGACGCCTTGTTGGTGAAGGTGACCGCGAGAATTTCCCATGCCCGCGCGAGGCCGAGACTTAATATATGGGCGATGCGGGTCGTCAGCACGCGCGTCTTGCCGGTGCCGGCGCCGGCCAGCACCAGCACGGGCCCCTCGAGCGTCTCGACGGCGGCGCGCTGCTCGGGATTGAGCACGTCGAGATAACGCGTCCCCCGCGCCAGCGCGCTGGCCTGGGCGGCGAGACCGCCGGGGGCAGGGTGGTAATCGTCTTCGGGCGGGTGCAGCGGCAACGAGCGGGCTCCAGGTGATTCCGCCGGAGTATACAGGAGAACGGATCGCGAATCACTTTTTGGGGGACGGCGCCTCCGCGCCGCCCGCGAACCGCTCCAACGCATATACCCGCAGCGCCGAGGAAAGATTCGCCGCGCCGCGCTCCGCGTCCACTCTTGCGACGAGCGCCGACAGCGAGCAGCCGTCCGTCGCCGCGATGCGCTTCAGCGCGTCCCAGAAGGCCGCTTCCAGCGAGACGCTGGTGCGATGGCCGGCGATCACGAGCGAGTGTTTTTTGACGCCGGCCGGCGCGGTCATGCGCTATGAATCTTCCGACGGGGCGTCGCCGTGCTCCAGCCGATGCGCGTCGAGACGGGCGCGCTCAAGCCTCGCCTCGGCCTCGCTCAACTCGCGCTCGATCTTCAGACGGCCAAAGGCGATGCGATTGGCGTCCGCCTTTTCCTCGCGGACGCGCTTGTCGCGGTCCTTGCGCGCGCGGCGGAGATTGATCACCTCGCCCATCGCGCCAAATCCTTAGGTCTTTTTGCGGAAGGCGTCGATCGAGACGATCTTGTCGCCGGCGTTCTTCACCGGCTCCGGCGGCGCGCTTTCGATTTTCGCCGGAGCGGGCGGCGGAGCGGGCTCGACAGCCGGCTCCGGGCGCACGAGGCTCGGGCCGGGGCGCTTGACCGGCGCCGCTTCGATCTCGTCGCGGTCGTCCTCGATGTTGAATTTGAGCCCGAACTCCACCGACGGATCGGAGAACATCGTCACCGACTCTGTACGGGATGTAAAGCGATTCCGGCACCGAACGGAACGACAGCGTAACGGCGAAACCCAGATCGTCCACCAGCAAACCGGAATATTGATGCTGCAGGATGATCGTCATTTCCTGCGGCCATTGTTCCGCGAGCCGGCGAGAGATTTTGACGCCGGGCGCGTCGGTGCGGAAGGTGATCGTGAAATGGTGTTCGCCGGGCAATTCGCCCAGCGCGGCGACTTCCCCCAAGACTTTGCGGACGACGCCGCGCATGGCGTCCTGTACGAGCAGATCGTATCGAATGAGGTGATTGTTCATGTCGTTGCGTATAACTTCCAGCCGGGCAGCGCGTCACGATAAGGCCGGCGTCCGCCGGAATGAAAGTGGAGGCTTCTGTTGCCAGGCGCCTCCGGACCCCGCCTAGAAGTGCAAACCCCTAGGACTTTGATCCCAGTACGGGCGCCGCATTACGCGGCGACAGCCACCGGAGCATAGTTGTCATTGGCAACTATAAGTTTTGACCCGATAACGGCGGTATCATGCCGAGCGAAAAATCTTCCTTTACGCCCTCGTCAATCCTATTTCGCCCCCGCCCCAAGCCGCGCATCATCATAACGCAACACGGCCTCGGGTGGAGGCGCCGGGTACCGCCCCCGGGTCCGATAGGTTTATTACGAAGTTCGTTTATCGCCATAGCCGCCGCAAGCGCCGGCAAAATCAATATACGCGCTCCCACTACAATCCGAAAGGGCCGTTGGCGGGCGCCGACATAAAAACTGCAAGGAAGCGAATTACAGCCTTATCGGTTGCGCGCCGCGTCATTTTCGCGCCGCGTCACGGAGCCGTTTTCTGCTTCGAACAGACGGGCGCCGTTTGAACGCAGGCGGCGCCGACGGTGGAGCAGGCGACGCTCCCGTTCGCCTGCTTCTTGCAGATCGTGCAGCCGTCGGTCCATTCGAGACAGTTCGGCTTGTCGTTGGCGAAGGCGGCTATCGCCTTTGGCGCGACCGGCGGCGGCGGAATGTCCGCGCTGACCGGCGAGATGGCGGCGCAAAGCGACAGCATGAGCATTATGGCGCGAAACCGCATGATTGCCCGACTTTCTCGTTCTTTTAAGCGAAGCCGGCGGCCTCCAGCGCGAGATGCGCCCTGTTCTGCAATCCGGCGTCGTCGCCCGCGACGATCCGCGCGGCGTTGTCGGCCAGCGCGTCGCACAACGCCTCGACCCAAGGCTGCTCCGCCTTGGCGAAATCCGATAGAACATAAGCGTGAACCAGCGCCTTGTCGCCGGGGTGGCCGATCCCCAAGCGAACTCGCTTATAGCCCGCGCCCATATGCGCCGATATCGAGCGCAGCCCGTTGTGGCCGGCGTCCCCGCCGCCGATCTTGATGCGCATTTTGGCGGGCGCGAGGTCGAGTTCGTCGTGGAAGACGATGATTTCGTTCAAGCCGATCTTATGAAAACGCGCGGCTTCGCCGACCGAGCGGCCGGATTCGTTCATATAGGTTTGCGGCTGGAGCAACAGGACGCGCTCGCCGCCGATCGTCCCTTCGCGCAAAAGACCCTGAAATTTGGCGCGCGGCGGGGAAAAGCCGTGCTTTCGGGCGATGGTCTCAATGGCCATGAAGCCGATGTTGTGACGGTTCTTGGCGTATTCCCGGCCAGGATTGCCAAGTCCGACAAAGAGCAGCATCGCCGACGACTCCAGGCGGCCCAAATGAAAATCGCGCCGCTCTGGCGCGAGGTTGCGCGGCAAATAGGAAACCCTCTCCCGCGCGAGGCGGGAGAGGGGCCTTCACGATTACTTCTTGCCGGCCGGAGCCTTGGCCGCCGGAGCGGCCTTGGCGGCGGGGGCCGCCTTGCCGGCGCCCTTGCCAGCGGCCGCGGGAGCCGCGCCCGCCGCCGGCTCTTCCGCCACGACGAGCGGCGGGGTGATGCTGGCGACGGTGAAGTTCTTGTCCGGATTGGTCGGCCTGCTGCCCTGCGGCAGCGGGATCGCCGAAATATGCAGCGAATCGTTGAAGTCCAGCCCGGTCAGATCGGCCGTGATCGCCTCCGGAATATTGTCGGCGGGCACCCAAAGCTCGATCGAGTGATAGACGACGTTGAGCGCGCCGCCGCGCTTGATGCCGGGCGCCGCTTCGTGATTGATGAAGTGCACGGGCACTTCGAGGCGCAGGCGCGAGCCGGGCTTCAAACGCAGGAAGTCGACGTGAATCGGATGGTCCTTGACGACGTCGAGCTGATAGTCGCGCGGAATGGCGCGCTCGGTCTTGCCGTCGACTTCGAGTTCGAAGATCGTCGTCAGGAAGTGCCCCGCGAAGATGAGCTTGGTCACGGTTCTGGTGTCGAGCGAGAGCGGCGTCGGCGCCTCTCCGCCGCCATAGAGCACGGCGGGCGTGCGGCCTTCACGGCGTGTGCCGCGGGCGGCCCCCTTGCCTGTCCCGCCGCGAACCGTGGCCGCGAGTTTTTTGGTCTCGGCCATTTTCTTGTCCTTTTGCAAAAGTAATACGCGCCATTCGCCTCCAGGGGTGTCGGAAACACGGCGCGCGGGGCAGTCTATAGGCGAGAGGCCCGCGAGACGCAAGAATCGCCGGCGTATTGCCACGCGCGCCGCGACGGCTTAGGAAACGCTTTTGGCGAAACATAAGAGGCGCCGCCTCGCCGCGATGATCGATACGAACGAGAAATCACCGGGCCGCGCGCCCAAGAAGGACATGACGGCGCTCTCCAACGCCTTGCGCGAAAATCTGCGGCGGCGCAAGGCGCGCGCGCCCGCGGCTTCGCGCGAAGACACGCGGGAAGAACGCGCGCCCGCGCACGCCCAAGCGCCAGAAGACGAGGCTAAATGGACAAGATAAAGATCGTCGGCGGGAACAAGCTTAACGGCGTCATCCCGATCTCCGGCGCCAAGAACGCGGCGCTGCCGCTGATGATCGCCTCGCTGCTGACCAAGGACACGCTGACGCTCGAAAACATGCCGCTGCTCGCCGATGTGACGCAGCTCGAGCGGATCTTGAGCAATCACGGCGTCGATGTCGCGATCGCCGGCAAGCGCGCCGGGGAGACCGCCAACTCCGGCCGCACCATCCATTTCACCGCGCGCGAAATCGTCGACACGACAGCGCCTTACGAGCTGGTCTCGCGGATGCGCGCCAGCTTTTGGGTGCTCGCGCCTCTGCTCGCGCGCATGGGCGAGGCGCGGGTGTCGTTGCCGGGCGGCTGCGCCATCGGCACGCGGCCGGTCGATCTGTTGCTGATGGCGATGGAGAAACTCGGCGCCAAGATCGACATAGAAAGCGGCTATGTCGTCGCCAGCGCCAAGGGCGGGCTGCGCGGAGCGGAGATAGGCTTCCCCAAGGTGACGGTTGGCGGCACCCACACGGCGCTGATGGGCGCCGCGCTGGCGCGCGGAACGACCGTGCTGCGCAACGCCGCGCGCGAGCCGGAGATCGTCGATCTCGCGGACTGCCTCAACAAAATGGGCGCGCGTATATTCGGGGCCGGGGAGTCCACGATCGAGATCGAGGGCGTCGCCTCGTTGCACGGCGCGCGCCACGCCGTCCTGCCGGACCGCATCGAAGCCGGCACTTACGCGATGGCGGTGGCGATGACCGGCGGCGACGTTCTGCTCGCCGGCGCCAGGGCCAATTTGCTGCAAGCCGCGCTCGACGCGCTGACGAAGGCGGGCGCGGAAGTGAGCGAGAGCAATGAGGGCGTGCGGGTGATGCGCAACGGCGCGGGAATTTCGCCTGTCGATGTGACGACGGCGCCGTTCCCTGCTTTCCCGACCGATCTGCAGGCGCAGTTCATGGCGTTGATGACGCGGGCGTCGGGCGTCTCGCGCATCACCGAAACCATTTTCGAAAACCGCTTCATGCATGTGCAGGAGCTTGCGCGGCTCGGCGCTCATATAAAGCTCGATGGCGACAGCGCGATCGTGACGGGCGCGGATCGCCTCGAAGGCGCGCCGGTCATGGCGACGGATCTGCGCGCCTCGGTGTCGCTGGTGATCGCGGCGCTCGCCGCGCGCGGCGAGACAACGATCAATCGCGTCTATCACCTCGACCGCGGCTTCGAGCGCCTGGAGTTCAAATTGCGCGGCTGCGGGGCGCAGATCGAGCGGGTGAGCGGGCAGGGGTGAGCGGGAGTTTACGAGAAATCTTGCCGCTGAGCAAAATTAACACTTTCGCTTTCGAAAAAGCCCTTTGATTTATTGAGCCTTTTTTGGTGCGCAAATCAGGTGCATAAGTTGTTGCGGGCGTGTTCGGGCAAATAAGGGGCTGGTCACGGACGCTGCATGTCGTTTGCGACGAGGCCGGAAAGCCTCGTCGCTCTGGGGCGAAAACCAGCCGAGCCGCGCTCATCGGCTTGATGGTCTATTCCTTCGCGCGCGTCAGCGCGGAGATCGGCATGAACGTTGAGGACGTGTATTCGCAGAACCGGCGGCTGTGGGTGCGCTTGCATGAGAAGGGCGGCAAGCAGCACGCCATGCCGCCCCCGCGCCGAGCGCCGCTCGATCCGCGCCTGCCCGCCCTACACCGACTTTCCGTTGGAGAGATTAGATTAACGCCGCAGCTTTGACGCGCTTCCACGATGCCCCCTAAGGTTGAACAGCCTTGGGAAGTTTGATAGGCTAGCTTAGGTGCTGCGATAGGAATGGGGCTACCAATGGTTACACTACCCAAGCATCGCCTCGAAATCGTGCTGATGGCTGATCAGGCAGCGCCCGTTCGTTTGTGGGCGCAGTCAACCGCAGAGTTGGCCAAGCGCATTGAATACGACAAAGAAAAATCCATTCGTATCGTTGGCGGCATGGCGCTCTTTTTGATCATTGCCCTCTATGTGTCTCCTGCGGCAACTGTCATCACCTTTCTAATCGGGATCATCGTATTCCTTCCGGCCAATCTCGTTGGAATGGCGGGGTATTCCCGCGGGACATAGGCGGCAAATCACGCCGCATGTGCGGGCGCTTCACGCGACGAATTTCGTTTGAATCAGCGCGGCCATTCGCGACGATCGGCGGCGCGATCGTCGGTCTAAAAAAGAAGCGGGACTCTAACGGCTCTTTGAATCGCCCCCCGCATGCGGCCGGATCACCGCATGCCCCGCGCTCCCCCACTTCTCGATGGCGTGTTCCACGCTTCTTTTTTTAGCGATCAGGTTGCGATCTTCGATCATGGCCGTTGCTCTATGCGCTTGGGCGAACCGCCAGCTTCGGGCTGCGTTCTTCGGCTCTTGTTGTTCCTCGAAGTCGCTCTCATGCATCGTTAACGCTCTCTCAACGTCTCACGTCGGCATAAGTTGCCGCTGCGTGTGGTGACAGATTGCCGCATGTCGCCGCCACGGCGGCGATGCAACGCGTGCGGAAATTGGATTATCATACAAGGTGAGCGGCGGGACAATTCGAGGCGTGGCGAACTTGAGATCAAGCAATGCCGCGAACGTAAATCAGCCGTTGGAGCCGGCGCGCGCGCGTTCTTGCAACAACCCGAGGGCTTGAAGATGAACACTATCGAAGGGCTTCCTCAGTTCGACACGGCCATTTGCGCGGCGATGTCGTTGAAATCGGCTTACGCTAAATTCGAGGCCGCCGTTCAATCGTGCGTGGCCGAGCGGTTGCGCGCCGCTGGCGGTGTCGTTGAAGGAAAACATGACGCGCTCATCGCCGATGCAGTCAACGCGGTTGTTCAAGATGCGATCTATGGACTTGGCCGTGACGACTTAGCGTCCTTGGAAGGCCACGTTGTCGAGGCGGTAGACGCAGCCGTTCGTCTCGTGCGTAATATGAGGCCGCACGGGAAAGCTTAGCCGACATTTCTCAGGCCGCCCATGATTTGAACTTGATGTTGATTCGGGTTCCGCGCCGTTTCCCGTTCCATAATGGCGCCTTCGCGAATCGAATAATTCCCCGGCGTTTCCATGCACGTCGCGGACGTTCGCTTCCCGCGCCGATGATCGCTTCGCCAACGTCCGCGCCAACACTCTCGGCCTTCCGCCCCGCTACTTCCCGGCCGCCGCGCGCCGCTCGAGCGCCGCTAGCGCCGCCTTCGCCGTGTCGTGGGCGTGTTTCTCCGTTCCGGCGACGACGCCTTTTTGCACCGGCAGGCTCTTGCCGGCGGCATGAATTTCCCACTGCCACATGGCGCCGCGTCCCGAGCCGCCGCGCGAGCGCAGGGTGATCGTGTGTTTGCTTTCCGTTTCCGCGATATTTGTCATGTGGCTTTATCGCACGCGCCGGCGCGCGGCGCCATAAGGAATGATTTCGCGGATCGAATTGCGCCATGCGGCATTCATCCTCCGGTCAGTTTCCTTGTGGTTATGTCTTGGTCGTTATGTCTTGGCGTTCCTTGAATTAACGCGGCGAGAGGCGACGATGGCTCCTGGACCCGACCCCTATGCGGCGATGACGGCGTTTAACCGCTTCGGCCTTGGCGCCAAGCCGGGCGATCTCGCGCTGGCGGCGAGCGATCCGCGCGGTTTTCTGCTCGAAGAAATCCGAGCCCAAGGCGCGGGGCTGATCCCGGCGGAAGGACTGTCGTCGACGCCGCGAGGCGCTGCAAATGTTTTTCGCCGAGCAGCAGCAATTGCGCGTCGCGCGCGAAACCGCCGCGGCCATGGCGGCGCCGCTCGTCATGGCCAGCGCCAACGCAAGCCCGACGGACGCCAAGGCCATGGACGCGAAACCGTTGGACGCCAAGCCCGCGGAGGCCAAACCCAAACCGCTGGAGCCGCCGGTCGAGCAAAGACTGTTTCGCGCCGAGGCGATGGCGCGCTTTAGCGCGCAACTCAAGGCAGGGTCCGGCCTCGTCGAGCGGCTGGTCGCCTTCTGGTCGAATCATTTCGCGGTGTCGGTCGCCAAGGGCCAGGGTCTTCGGGCGACCGCCGGCGCCTTCGAGCGCGAGGCGATACGCCCGCATGTGCTCGGCAAATTCTCGGACCTGTTGATCGCCGTTGAATCGCATCCGGCGATGATTTTCTATCTCGACAACCAGCGCTCGATCGGTCCCGGCTCCAACGCCGGCCGCTTCGACGGCAAGGGGCTCAACGAAAATCTCGCCCGCGAAATTCTCGAACTGCATACGCTCGGCGTCGACGGCGGCTATGCTCAGCCCGATGTCACGGCGCTGGCGCGCATCATCACGGGCTGGAGTTTCGCGGAAGCGGGCAGCGAAACGGGCGAGCCCGGCGCGTTCCTGTTCAAGGCCAATTGGCATGAGCCGGGCGTGCATAATCTGCTCGGCAAGAATTATCCGCAGGCGGGCCGCGCGCAAGGCGAGGCGGCGTTGCGCGATCTCGCGCGTCATCCTTCGACGGCGCGCCATATCGCGACCAAGCTCGCGCGCCATTTCGTCGCCGACGCGCCGCCGCCCGATCTCGTCGACGCGCTGGCGAAAGCCTTTCGCGACAGCGACGGCGATCTCGCCGTCGTGACCGCGGCGCTCGTCACGCATGACCGCGCTTGGAGCGCGCCGCCGACCAAGATTCGCGACCCGAACGAATTCGTCATCGCGGCGATGCGCGCGACGGCCTTCACGCCGAATGATCCCGGCCAGATTTTGGGCGTGATGAATTCGCTGGGGATGCCGTTGTGGCAGCCGGCGGGGCCGAACGGCTATGCCGACACGACAGCGGTCTGGGCCTCGCCCGAACAAATGAAGCTGCGGCTCGACGTCTCCTGGCAGATGGCGCAGCGTGCGCGCGACTATGGCGCGCCGCTTGGCGTGCTGGATACGGTCTGCGGCCTCGCCGCCTCGCGCGAGACGCGCGACGCCCTTTTGCACGCCGAATCGCGCCCGCAGGCGCTGGCGCTGCTGTTCATGTCGCCCGAATTCCAGAGGAGATGAGCATGAGGCGTCTCGTTCCCGCGCCGATCCTCTCGCGCCGCGCGGCGCTGCAAGGCCTGTCGGTCTCCTTCGCCGCCGGCTTACGCGCCCAAGGCCGCTGAGCGCCGCCGGCGCGCGCGATCCGCGCGTCGTGGTGATCATTTTGCGCGGCGCGCTCGATGGCCTCACGGCGGTCGCGCCGATTGGCGATCCCGATTACGCGCTGCTGCATGGCGCGCTGGCGCTGCCGGCGGTCGGCGAGCACGCCGGTCTTCCGCTCGACGGCTTTTTCGCGCTCAATCCGGCGATGCCCGTTTTCGCCCGCCTCTATAAGGAGAAGCGCGCGCTGGTCGCCCACGCCGTCGCCACCAACTACCGCGACCGCTCGCATTTCGACGGGCAGGACGTGCTGGAGAGCGGTTATCCCGGGCCAAACCGCACCGACAGCGGCTGGCTCAACCGCGCCATCGCTTTGCTGCCGGCGGCGGGCGGGGCGCCGCGGGACTGCGGAGCGAGGACTTGGAGTCGGCGTCACCGCGCCGCTGGTGATGCGCGGGCCGGCGCCGGTGCTTGGCTGGGCGCCGCAGGGGCTTCCCAACGCCGGCGACGCCCTGGCCATGCGCGCGCTCGATCTTTACGCCCATCGCGATCCGGCGCTCGGCGCCGCCTTGCGGGCCGGTCTCGACACCGAGAAAATGGCGACGCAGGGCGGCATGAGCGAAGAGGCCAAGAAGAACAAGGGCGGCATGGATTCTCCCGGCGGCATGCGCCAGGCGGCCGCCGGCGCGGCGAAGCTGCTGGCGGCGCCGGAAGGGCCGCGCGTCGCGGCGCTGGCCTTCGACGGTTGGGACACGCATCAGAACGAGGGCGCCGGGACCGGTCAATTGGCGAATCGGCTTTCCGGGCTCGACGGCGCCTTCGAGGAGTTCGAAAAGGGCCTTGGCGAGCGCTGGAAGGACACCACCATCATCGCGATCACCGAATTCGGCCGCACCGCGCGCATAAACGGCACCAATGGCTCGGATCACGGGACGGGAACGGTGGCCTTCCTCGCCGGCGGCGCGGTCGCGGGCGGACGCGTCGTCGCCAATTGGCCGGGCCTGAAGGCGAACCAGCTCTATCAGGGCCGCGACCTCGCGCCGACCACGGATTTGCGCGCACTTTTGAAAGGCGTTCTCGCCGACCAGTTGGGGATTTCGGCGCAAGCCTTGGGTGAAAAGGTGTTCCCGGAGTCCGCTGGGGTGGCGCCGATGCAGGGATTGGTGCAAGCTTAAGCGCCGAGACGAAGCAAGAAGGATCGAAGATGCACATCCAGCCCTATCTCTTCTTCGAAGGACGCGCCGACGAGGCGATCGACTTCTACGAAAAAACACTGGGCGCGAAGCTCGTCATGCGGCTGCGCTTCAAGGACAATCCCGACGGCGCGCCGCCAAATCCCGCCATCGCCGAAAACGTGATGCACGCGCGGCTGCAAATCGGCAATTCGACGCTTTTGCTCTCCGACGGACATGGCGCCGAAGGCCCGCGCTTTCAGGGCTTTTCGCTCACGCTTTCCGTCGCTGATGACGGCGAGGTCGATCGACTGTTCGCGGCGCTGAGCGAGGGCGGGAGCGTCATGCAAGCGCCGACGAAGACGTTTTTCTCGCCGCGCTTCGCGATGGCGACGGACCGCTTCGGGGTCTTGTGGATAATTTTGGTCGAACATTGACGCGGACCCGTCATAAATCCAGGCCGGCCGCGGTCGAGTTGGAAAATTCGTGAGAAGCGCTTATAAAGGGGCGTTCGAGCGTGAAGCCTCGGACGTGGTTTCGCGGGCGTAGTTCAGTGGTAGAACGACAGCTTCCCAAGCTGTATGTCGTGGGTTCGATTCCCATCGCCCGCTCCAATTAAATCAAAAAGTTAACTGCGTGTTATTCCGGCCGTTGGCGCGAGCCGGGGGGCTCGGTAAGCAGAAATCAGAAATTCGCGGAAACGCCCAGCAACAATTCGAGGGCTGTTTGTTGCCCGCCGGCCCCTCGTCGCGGAGTCGCGTTGGCTCCGATCGCGAGTAAGCCCGTTTCAATCCTTCGCGGCCCAGGCCGCAAGGTCGCTCGCGGGGTTCCTGTCAGCCTGCCGCGCCCGCCGTCTTGCTGTTCTCACTAACTCGACCACTCGGTGGGCGGAACCCATGGTCATTATGGAATCCGCGAATGCAAGGAACAAATCAAAGTCTCTATCGTTATGCAGGCTTGAAGCTTCTCAGGAGGAGAGCATGCACAAATACATCTTCGCCACAGCCGTAGTTGCGGCGCTTTTTAGTTCTGTGGGCTACGCCGCCGCGCTGGATATCGATGTCGGACCGGGGGGCGTGCGGGTTGATCCGGGCAGGCGTCACCACGGGTATTACGAGGGACGCTCGGCCTCTGATTCGCGTTGCGGGGAGTTGCGCCGAGCATGCATGCACAAGGGAGAGCTCGGCGAGGAAGGTGGGGGCAATTGTCGCCGCTACCGCGACATGTGTCGCTGACTTTGGGCTGTTCGTGCGTCCTGGAACGCGTATGGACAGCTTCTGGAGCGCGTTCTAACTGCAAAGGTGGGACAACTTTTGGAGAACGCGCTCCAGAGTGTGATGCGTCTCGACTTTACGAGCAACAGGGCCGCCACGAAACGAACGGCGTCTTCTAGTGGTGCGTCGTTGAACGGCGAGCGGAAAAGATATCGCTCGGTGTATGCGCGTCGTTGTCTTCGGCTACCGTACCCGTATTGTGCGTTGGAGGAGTCCTCTCACGCTTACCCGCCGCCCGTTCTATCGCGCGACGAAAATCTCCTTCCACGGAAATTACGAAGTTGTAATGGTTAGGCGAGTAGGAGCTCAACTTAGTCGGTCTGAGGCTACGCCATCCGACCAATATGGCGGCTAATTGTCGACGCTCGCGCGCAAGCAGCACGGCGCCGCCTGAGGAGCCGTCGCCAGTTGAACAATCGAAGGCAAATTCTCTTACTCCATTCGCCCCGCCGCTCGTTTGTGCGCGAATGTTACAGCTTTCAAATGACATATCATGGATGTCGCGCCAATTGGAATGGCCGCGGGCTACAAAGTCCACCGTGTCATTGACCGCAAACCGTTGCGCGAGCTCATACGGCTCAACTCCGGAAAGAGGGGCCTCGAGTTCTACGACAGCCCAGTCGCAAATCGTTTTGACTGCATATGGCGTAACCGCCCCAGTCACGATCGACGACATTTTCAGCGGGCTATGACGCCATTTTCCGTCCGCTTCTATAGCGAAGTCACAGCTTTCAGAGCGCAACGCGCCACGCTCATCGAACAGGACATGCGCAGCCGTTGTGACCACATTGTTAGATAAGGTGAGTTGACCCGCTCCATGAGTCTCCCCGCACTTGATCAACCCAGAGGCGGCATGAGATCTGCGCAGCATCTCGATCGGCTCCATGCGAGAAGCCGCAAATTCGCCTGCTCCGACTCTGTTGTCGGTCTTCATCATCAAGACAGGCGTTGTGAGGACTCCAGCGCGGCCCGTGAAGGCATCGAAGACCAATGCGTTCGCCGGATTGCACTGAGACCAAGCCAAACACAGCCCCAAGGAGCAGCTCATGATTATGCGGAAATCCATTCCCTCACCGCGTCTCGCTCACGTTGCGACGCTGGTTAAGAGAATTTCCTTCAATTCACAAGCGTTGCCGGCAGGGATGAAAGGTATTGATCTTGCTTCGAAAGGATTGGGCGACGGCAGCGCCCACGCTTCCCACGCATGCTCCCGCAGCGGCTGCAGGTCAAGCGCGATAGTTCATGTGAGGCGGTGGACAAGCTCCCCGCGCGCGGCAGCTTCTGCCGTCAGGCGTCTCCCATGCCCGCAAAATCGCCTCGCAAGCCTCGCGCGCCTCGCGGCCGCCGTCCGCGTTACCCGCCCCGCTGTTGAACGGGACGCGACCAGGGCCGATCTGGACAGCCCAGAACCGTCGCCCATCGTGCGGGCCGCCGCGCACGCGATAGACGCGCGCAGCGGACAGCCCGTCGATTTGGAGCGACCAATCATCCTCGGCGATGTCAAGCGCGCCGTCGATCCGCGTAAACGCCGTGCGTCGTCATTTGAAGCCTGAAGGGCTGAAGCGCGGCTCAAGCATGTTCGATCGGCTCAATAAGCGCCGGATCGTCGTCGCCAGCGCCGGCCGTGTTCACGTGCGCCGAGACGATCCATTCCCGCAAGGCGTCATCGGGAGCCGAGCGCAACATCGCGCCGGGGCTTTCGCCCCTTATCCAAGCGCCGGCGTCGCGCCAATCGAGAATGATCGGCGTGCGGTCGTGAAAGCGCCGCATCCAATTATTCGCCCCGCCGACGATGATCGTCGCGTTCGGAAGGTCGTCGCCGCCGTCGAGTCCGCTCCAATGGTCCCATATGCCCGCGAGCGCGAGGGGACGGCCATCGGGCGACGTGAAATAGTGCGGCGCCTTCGCCCTTTTCGCGCCAGTCCACTCATAGAAACCCGAAGCCGGAAATTCGCCGAAACGCTAGGCGACAATTCGAGGGTGGTTTGTTCCCGTCGCCGCCGAGCGTTCATTGCATCAGCCGCGCCTGCTGCACCGCCTGTAGAAACAGCTTTTGTATGCCCGCCGTGATTTCTTCGGGCGAGCTTGCGAAGGTGAAGAAGCCCGGCGAAGCGCATTGCTGCATCGCCGGAGAAAGATTCGGCTGGGCGTCGTTGACCTTAAAGTCCTCGCTATTGGCGTAGTTCGTCGGGTCGGCGAAAGGCGGATAGGGAATTTGCATCACGGCGACGGTGACGCCGCGCGTTTTCAACACGTCGCACACGCTTGGGTCCATCGCGCGGATCGACACGGTCTGGCCCTTGGGCGTCGGATAGGTCGTCACGCCCGGCCAACTCCCGGTTTTGGTGACGTAATATTGGCTGTCCTCCATGCCGTCCGAGACGAAGAACACGAAGGGCAGAGTCTTCGACGAAGTGGAGCCGTCGCCGATTGAAACGATCTTGGCGTTGATGTCGTTGAAGATGTTTTCGATATGCGTGCCGCCCGCGCCAATCGGAAATGTGTCGGCGGGCGAGTTGGAGGTGACGCGGTAATTGGGGTTGAACGAGGAGGCGAAAACGCTGTCATTCCCGGTGTCGAGCAGGCCGCCGAAGCTGGTCGAGCCCGTGCTCGCATTGTAGTTGATCGCGCTGGCGACCGAATAGGCGTCGCCGGTGAGATCGGAGGTGAGATCGACGAAGGTGTTGGCGTGGGTGATGAAGGGATAGACGCCCATGCGATATTGATTGGGCAGCGTCTGCGTTTGTTGCGCCTCGCTCATTAGCGCGGCGACGCCGGCGCCAACCGCGTCGATGCGCAGCTGGATGTCGTTCGCGCGCGCGGTCTTGTAGCTCTGAGAGCCGCTGAAATGGCAGGCGAAAAAGCAGCCGGAGCCGTCGGGATTAATCGCCGCGAGCGCGGACTGGCCCGTCGGCGTCGACGGCAGGCCCATCGAGGCGGACACATCGAGCAGCAAATAGAAATCGAGATATTTTCCCATGGTCAGCGACGCCGTGGCCGCGCCTTGCACGGCCAGTGTGTCGACGCCCGCGAGGCGACCGAAATTGGACGCGACGGCGGCGTTGTACGAAGCTGTCGCGCTGACGGTCTGGCCGCTGATCGTCACCGTCACGGATGGCGCGCCCGTCAGATTGGCGCCGTTGCGGCCGGCCTGCGCGAGGAACAGCTTTCCGCCCTGCGCCTCGCCGGCGGCGATGGCTTGCGGGTCGGGATTGGGATTGGAGGCGCCGATGTCGATGATCGTCGCTTGCGCCGTCTTGATCGCGGCGAGCGCGGCGGCGTCGGCGGCGGCGTCGAGACGCGCCTTGACGGTCTGCGTGACCGCGAAATCGGCGGCGACGCCAGCGGCGAGCATGAGCGGGATCATCGAAAATCCCATGACGATCGCCACCGAGCCGCGAGCATTGGCGGCGAAGGATTTGCGCGGCGTGTCGGAGAGTTTGGATTTCATGATCAAAATCCTTGGCAAGTCGTGACGAGATTGTCGCCGCCGGCGACGCTGTATTGCAGATAGGCGTTGCCGGTGGTGTAGCGCGGCTGCATGTAGGCCGACCGGCGTATCGTGATGGCGGGAACCATGCTCGCGCCAAACAGCGGCGTGTAATTGAAGGCGACATCGACGACGATCAAAGGCGCGGGGCCGAAAGCGTCGGCCGGCAGCGTCGTCGGCGAGGAGTTCTGCGTGTCGGGAGCCGACTGCAACAGCACGTTGCAAGGGCGCGAGAGGCTGTTGGAACCGCTGCTCCAGGCGACTTGCGCTTTGTAGTTGCAGTTCGTCGCGCAGTTCGGATTGGTCTGGCTGAACACGATGCTGCTCATCGATAAAGCGATGTCCTTGCTCCAGGCGACGCCCTTGCGCGCGCTGTCGGCGAGGACGGCCGGGAAAAGCACCACCGTCGAATCTTGCGCGAATGTCACATCGACCGGCGTGACCAGCGTGTCCTGGGAGAGTTGCTCGGCGATGGAGCTGGCGGTGATCTCCAGCCGGCGCGTCATCGAGACGTAACGGTCGATCTCGAAGAAGCCCAGCAAGGCGAGCACCAGAAACGGCAGCGCCACCGCGAATTCGAGCATGGCCAGACCGCCTTGCGCCTTTTTGAAAGTATCGAGCGCTTTCAACATGGTCAGCACCCCGCCGTGCCCGTGATCGTGAAGGGCTCGTTCTTGAATGTCGCCGTCGATTGCAGCATCCGCACGGGATAGCCGTTGTAAGTCGTGGCCGAGGCGGTGAGATAACCGGTCGTCAGCAGCGGCAGGGGGTAGACGACGTCGATGACGACGTAAGAGGCGTTCGCGCCGGTGCAGTAACTGTTCTTCGTATTGTCGAGCGCGGGCGTCACGAGGCCGGTTCCGGACGCATTGATGAATTGCGTATAGGGAGAGGGCGCGGTGAGCGAGGTCGGCTCCGCGAAGACCGAGACGTTCACGAACACGTCGTTGCAATTCATTGTCGATGGCAGTTTGGGGCACAGGATCTGGTCGCGGAACTCTTGCGCGGTCAGCGGCTGGCCGTTGACCTGCGTGTTTTGCACGACGCCGGTCATGATGAGCCGCGCCGTGGACTGCACGGCGGCGTCCATGCGCGATTGCGTGAAATTGCCCCAGCCGATCTCGATGATGCCGAGGATCGTAAAAAGCAGCGGCAGCGAAACGATGGCGAATTCGACCGCCGCCGAGCCGCGCCTGTCGGAGGCGAAACGGCCGAACGCGCGCGGAGCGCCGCGAGACGCATGATGGCGTCGGGGGTGGTTTGAGGATTGTGGTTGCATGATCAACCTCGAAGACGCGCTAGGCTGTGTCGAATTGACACTTCATAGGGCGTGAGGATGTTCATGCTTCCTTAACGAATCCTTCCCGGAATATTCGAAATTGCTGGCGATTTGCCGATAGATTGTCGGCGGTTGCGGTTAGGGTTAATTTAACCATGCGCCCGGGGCCGCGGATTTGTTGAATTTTTTCGCGGCGCGCGACGAGAAAGGTCGCTTGGATTCAAGGGCGCTCGCTGGATCGCCCATCGTGAAAAACCGGTTAAGTCGAGGCGCATCCGACTCCTCCGCTGACGCTGGCGCCGCGGCCGTCCCGCGCTACCATTCAGTCTGGATCGCTTGATTGGAGTTTGGGACCGATGGAAAACTTGGAGCCTTCAAAGGGGCGTCTCGCATCCAGGCTATGGCTTATCTACACCGCCGCGGCCATTGTCGGTTCGCTTGTGGTTCTGGCGATATATGTCAGCGCATACGACAATACCGGCGTGACGGAGCGACTGCGAGCGACGGGCGCCTTCACGCGAACGGCGATGCAGGTTCTCTCTTTCCCGCTCGGATTTCCGCTCGGCGCCGCGGCGGACCCTTTGCTTGAACGGAACTTTGGTTGCGCGGCCTCGGACGAACCATGCGCGACCTTCATAGAATGGTGGACGCATTTCGCCGCTGTTCTCGCTCAAATCATTATTTTTCATAGGCTTATCCGGCTGCCGCGTCCGGCGAACGGCCCGAACTGAATCGGATCAATCAGCGCGCCATCACCTTGGAGTGGATCTCCTCGCAATGGCGGACGAGATTCTTGCGCGCGTCCACAAACAGCTTCAGCGGCGTGTTGATCTTGAAGAAATGAATATTGGCGATGAAGCCGTAAACCCCCGCGTCGGCGCTGGCGGGTCTTGGACCAAAGAGGAAGCCGCGCTCCGGAATCATTTCCGCGAGCGCGCCGAGATCGGCGAGCCCGCGCGCATAAACGTCGCCGGGCGCGTAGCGGCCGACGCCCTGATAGAAGTATCGCTGAAAATTATATTCCCGCGCTTTTTCGAGCATGTCGGGGGTCAGCGCGGCATGAGTCTTCAGCATCTCGTCGCGAAACAGCGGCCAGAACGCGTCGTCGCGCCAGCGCGAATAGGACATCACCCAATAGAGATCATCGAGCAAGCGCCGCAGCAGCAGGTCCGTGCGAAGTTGCTCGCGCGAGAGGCTCTCGTCGATCGTCAGGCCGTTTCGCCGCGTGAGATGGGCGATGATGCGATCGCTGTCGCCAAGGATTTCGCCATCGTCGTCGATATAGGGCAGTTGCCCTCGCGGCGCGGCTTTCGTGTCGATGATGTGGACGTGGCGGAACTCGAGCCCGCAGAGCTTCAAGAAGGCGAAGACCTTGAGGCCGTAGGGATTGTTGTCGGCGACGCCGAACAGATCGGGGTAGGAGAAAAGCGTCAGCATGGTCTTCTTCCCTCCTGGCGGCGCAAGTCGGCATTTCTTCAATATTATCAGAAACCTCGAGGAATCCATTCCTCAATAATGCGGTGGTGGCGGCTCCGAGGCGTCGCGCGGGGCTCCAGCACTCTGAATTTCCTCAAGCAACTTGGCGACTTGCCGCTCCAGAGCGTCGATCTTGCGCCACTGCGCGGTGATTGCGTCGTTCAGTTCGGTAATTATCCTGTCCTGATGCGCGACCAGCGTTTCCAGAGCGTCGAGGCGGGAAGAATCTGAATGTTCATGGCTCATGTTAAGCTCCATTACACATTGACGACCCTCAAGAGTCGACGAGGGCCGGACGAGTGACGATGGGGCTCCGCGCAATTGGCGGGTCTTACACGACCCACCATTGTTCCCTGCCGCGAAACAAGAGCTACCTACCATCTGTTCGTGGGAGACATCGATGGATAACATTGAGATTGATGCGATCCGCGCGTTATTGAGCGCCAAGCCTCGACCGGTCGGCTGGGCGGAGCGGCGTGAACGGATCGACGAGGTCGGTTCGGTTTGGCCCGTGGCCGGCGATGTGGCGCTGGAATCCGTCGATCTCGGCGGATTGCCCGGCGAATGGTCCATCGCGCCGGGAAGCGACGCGTCGCGCGTCCTGCTGTTTTTTCACGGCGGCGGCTATTGCTCGGGGTCCATCCTTAGCCATCGCCGCATGGTCACGGAGGCGGGCCGGGCGGCGGGCGCGCGAACGCTCGCCGTCGCTTATCGTCTGGCGCCTGAACATCCATTCCCGGCGGCCTATGATGACGCGCTGGCGGCTTGGCGCTTCCTGAGAAAGCAGGGTGTCGCGGCGAACCGCATCGCCGTGGGCGGGGACAGCGCCGGCGGCGGACTGACCGTCGCGCTCATCAATCGGCTGCGCGAGGCCGGCGAGATTGGTCCAGCTTGCGCATGGCTCGCGTCGCCATGGACGGATCTAACCATGTCGGGCGAAACACTCGCCACGAAGGACGCCGTGGACCCGCTCATACATAAGGGCTACCTCGAGGAACTGGCGGACGCCTATCTTCCAAGCGGCGTGGACCCAAGAGACCCGCGGGTCTCCCCGCTTTACGCTGAAATGAAGGGCTTCCCGCCGACCTTGATCCAGGTTGGGTCGAGCGAGACGCTTCTCTCGGACGCCGCTAGATTCGCCGCCGCCGCCGGCGCCGCCGACGTTTCCGTGACCTTGGAAATCTGGCCGCATATGATTCATGCATGGTCGTTGTGGAACGCGCGTCTTGCCGACGGTCGCGCGGCGCTTGCCCGAGCGGGAGCCTTTATCCGCGACCATATCTGAGACATATGCCGCGGCTATCGGCTGACGACCTACGTCGGGGGGCGGCCGGCCAAGCCGATGCGCGGCAATTGAGCGCGCTGCTGGTCACTTTCGCGACCTCCGCCGAAAACCTGTCGACCATCACCCCCGCGAACGGCTATTGGGTGAGCTAGCTTCTCGCCGACGGCGCGCGGAGGCGACTGGCGGCGACGACGCGGCTGTGGCAATCTCCGGCGCAATTCACGCGAGGCCGCCGTCCGCCGGGGGACGAAAAACGCGCGCGCATCACTGTTGCAAGGCGTCCCGGCGCCCAACCCATCGCATGTCGACGTTGAGTCTTGAAGCCAAAGCTATCGAGCGGATGATCGAACCGTCTCGGCTCGCCGGGCCGCGGCGGGGCCAATTCGTGTTCGTTTTGGGAATTTGCCTGGCGGTCCACGCGGCGATTTTCGCGCTGCTGGTGATCCTCGACGCCATTTTGCTCCCGCGCGAGGCGCGGACCCAGGAAACGCCGGTCGAGGTCATCGTCGAACCGCCGCCGGCGCCCCCGCCGCCACAGCCGCAAGCCAAGGAAGAAAAGCCCCCGGAAGAAAAGCCCAAGGAAAAGCCGCGGGCCAAGCAACAGCAGCAGCCTTACGAAGAACCGGCGACCGACGCGCCGCGCGCGGAAAGCCCGGAGAAGATCAACCGGCCGGCGCAGGACAAGGAGACCAAGGCGCTTCGCAAGGCGCCGCCGTCCGATCAGACCGCGCAAAAGCCATCGCCCGAGAAGCGGCCGAGTCCCGTCGAGAGCGCCGCGCCCGAAGTCTCGCCGGAGCCTCCGGCGCTCAAACAGGTCGAGGACAAGCCAGACGCCGAGGTGACGGAGAAAGCGGAGATCAATCGCGACAAGCCCGACGCGAAGGAGCCGCGGGCCGAGTCGCAAGGCGAGACGAAGCAGGGCGCCAAATCCCTCGCCGACCAACTCACCAATCCCGAGCCCGTTCCCTATTACCAGTTCAGCGGCGCGGCCAAGGCGGCGCCGGTCACTGGCGGCACGGCCAACACGACCTATCTCTCGACCTTGTGGGGCCTGATCGTGCCCAGCATGCGCATCCCGGAGCGCCTCAAGGAGAATCACCTCCGGGGCGACGGCGTTCTCGTCTTCAACGTCGACATAAAGGGCAATCTCGCACGTATCGGAATTCAGCAGTCCAGCGGCTTCGGGGATCTCGACGCGGAGGCGCTCGCGGCGGTGCGCCGCGCGGCGCCATTTCCGCCGCCGCCGAGAGGTTTGACCTATTCGATCAGCTTCTCCTACACGAGCAGGTGAGGCGCGTCCGTTCAACCATCCGCGCGTAAAGCGCCGCGACACCGGGAGCAAGACAGACCATGAGCTCGGCCAAACTTTTCACGCCGCTTCGCGTCGCCGGAACCGAACTCGCCAATCGCATCGTCATCGCGCCCATGTGTCAATATTCCGCCGAGGACGGCCGCATGACCGACTGGCACTTGATTCATTTGGGCCAGCTCGCCCTTTCCGGCGCCGCCCTCTTGACCATCGAGGCGACCGCCGTCCTGCCCGAGGGCAGGATCACTTACGCCGATGTCGGTCTGTGGTCCGACGAGACCGAGGCGGCGATGGGGCGCGTCCTTTCGAGCATAAGGCGGTATTCGGACATGCCGTTCGCGATTCAGCTCGCGCACGCCGGACGCAAGGCCTCCACCGAGGTTCCCTGGAAGGGCGGCGGGCAGATCGCCGCCAATGGCGCGACGGGGTGGCGCGCGGTCGCGCCTTCGGCGCTTGCGTTCCTGCCGAACGAGACCCCGCCGGTCGCGCTGGGCCGCGACGGGATGGCGCGAGTCCGCGACGCCTTCGCGCAAGCGGCGCGGCGGGCGGCGCGGCTGGACATAGCGGCGGTGCAAATTCACGCCGCGCACGGCTATCTGCTGCATCAGTTTCTGTCGCCGTTGTCGAATGTCCGCGACGATGAATACGGCGGCGGTTTGGAGAACCGGATGCGTTTCCCGCTGGAGGTGTTCGACGCGGTTCGCGCCAGCTTTCCCGCCGATCGCCCGGTCAGCGTGCGCGTTTCGGGAACGGACTGGGCCGAAGGCGGCTGGGACATCGACCAGACGATCGCCTTCGCCAGGGCGCTCGAAGCGCGGGGATGCGCGGCGGTTCACGTCTCGAGCGGAGGGCTGACGGCCGATCAAAAGATTCCGGTCGGGCCGAGCTATCAGGTTCCGCTGGCCCGGGCGGTCAAGGCGGCGACCAAAATGCCGGTCGTCGCCGTCGGGTTGATCGTCGATTTCGAGCAGGCCGAGGCTATCGTCGCGACCGGCGACGCCGATTTGATCGCGCTCGCGAGGGCGATGCTTTTCAATCCGCGCTGGCCCTGGCACGCAGCCGCCTATTTTGGCGCCCGCGTCAAGGCGCCGAAGCAATATTTGCGATCGCAGCCGCGGCGATATCCGCATCTTTTCGACGAATAGCCCTACGCGATATATATGATTGCTGGTGAACGCGGAACTTCATGGAGGCGCCCGATGGCCGCGACTTCGACGCAAATCATGCTGGACACGCCGGCGCCGGATTTCCGGCTTCCGGGGACCGATGGCCGGCTCTATACGCTGGACGACGTCGCGGGCGAAAACGGAACGGTGATCGCCTTCATCTGCAATCACTGCCCCTATGTCCTAGCGGTGATCGACCGCCTCGTCGCCGATGCGCGCGCGCTCAAGCTCGAGGGCGTCGGCTTCGCTTGCATCTGCTCGAACGACGCCGAGGCCTATCTCGACAACTCCTTCGACAAGATGAAGCAATTCGCGAAGGCGCATGGCTTCCCCTTTCCCTATTTGCACGACGAGACGCAGCAAGTCGCGCGCGCCTATGGCGCGGTCTGCACGCCAGATTTCTTTGGCTATGATCGCGCCCGCGACCTCAAATACCGGGGCCGGCTCGACGAGGGCCGCACGACGCCGCCGCACGCCGGCGCGAAGCGAGAGCTTGTGGAGGCGATGCGCGCCATCGCCGCGACGGGCCGGGCGCCGCTGAAGCAAACGCCATCGATCGGCTGTTCGATTAAATGGAAGGCGTCGCGAGGCGGATAGATCTGGCGGATAGGTTCGGGGCAAAGCCCTTCGGAGTCGCCGGCCTCGCGACGCTATGTCCAATGGCGCGGGGGCCGCGCGCGTGCGATGCGATTGTTCCCGCGACAGGATTCCCAAGGAGGCGCATGGGCGACGAAATCGCGACCGCCGGCTTTCGCGCCGAGGATTTCTCATTGTTCGCGCGCCGCCTCGCCGAAGAGACGGAGTTCGCGCGCGCCATGTTCGCGGAAGCGCGCTTCTCGCGAGCGGGATTTTCGCTCGGCTTCGAGATCGAGGCCTGGATCGTCGATCACAATTTCTTTCCCGCGCCGATCAATCAGCGCCTGCTCGAAGCGCTGGGCAATCCGCTGGTCGTTCCCGAGCTTTCGCGCTTCAATGTCGAACTGAACAGCGAACCGCTGGCGCTTGGGGCCGATGCGCTCGACCGCGCGGAAGAGGCGCTGTCGCGGCTTTGGGGCCAATGCAACGCCGTCGCCCACGGGCTCGGCGCCAATATGGTGATGATCGGCACGCTGCCGACGATCCGCGAGGAGGATTTGACGCTCGCCAATATTTCGCCGCTCAATCGCTATTACGCCTTGAACAAGGAGGTGCTGCGCCGGCGGCGCGGGCGTCCGTTGCGCATCGATATCGAGGGCCGCGACCATCTCGTCTGCGAACATCGCGACGTGATGCTGGAGGCGGCGGCGACGTCCTTTCAAATTCATTTGCAGGTTCCCGCCGATCTCGCCGCCCTCTACTACAACGCCTCGGTCGCGGCCTCCGGCCCGTTGCTCGCCGCCTGCGGCAACTCGCCCTTGCTGTTCGGCAAGCGCCTGTGGGAGGAGACCCGCATTCCGCTGTTCGAACAGGCGGTGGACCTGCCGGGCTTCCATGTCGGCCCCCGCCGCGTGAGCATGGGATCGAATTATCTTGAACGCTCCTGCCTCGAAATTTTCGAGGAGAATCTGCGCGACCATCCACCGCTGTTGCCAATCTCCTTCGACGATGCGCCGGAGGCGTTGCATCACTTGCGCCTGCACAACGGCACGATCTGGCGCTGGAATCGGCCGCTCGTCGGCTTTGACGCCGATGGCTCGCCGCATTTGCGCATCGAGCAACGCATTCTGCCGGCCGGACCCACCATCGCCGACATGATGGCCAACACCGCGCTGTATCTGGGGCTCATGCGCCATCTCGTCGACCTCGGCGGCAATGGCGCGGGCGGCCTCGCCTTCGCGGACGCGGTGACGAATTTTTACGCCGCGGCGCGCGAAGGTCTCGCCGCCGAATTGATCTGGCCGGGCGAGGGCAAAATCACGGCCGAGCGCCTGTTGATCGAGCGGTTGCTGCCGGCGGCGCGGAGCGCCCTGCCGCGATTTGGCCTCGACCGAAGCCAGGATCGGCGGCTAGATGTCGTCGAGGCGCGGGCGCGTTCGGGGCGAACCGGCGCGGCGTGGCAGCGCGAGGCCTTCGCGGCGCATGGCGGAAACGTCCTTCCGCTCATGGCCGATTATTGCGAAAGACAACGCGCCGGCGCGCCGGCGCATGAATGGGATCCGTGAGAGCAAAAGTGAGCGACGAGATTTGCGCCGTCTTCGACCATATTCCGCAAGGATTCCTGGATTGTCCGGCTTCGCGGCTCGCCGATGTTCTGCCGGGGCCGACATTGCTCGATCTCCCGGGCCGCGATCCCCGGCCGCTGTTCGTGTCGGCGCTGCTGCACGGCAATGAGGACGGCGGACTCGTCGCCGCGCAGGAGGCGCTGCGGCGCTGGTCGTCGCGGGAATTGCCGCGCGCCCTGCTGCTGTTCATCGGCAATGTGCGGGCCGCCGCCCAAAATCTGCGCACATTGCCCAGTCAGCATGACTTCAACCGCGTCTGGCCGGGAACCGCGACGCCCGATGCGCCCGAGGCCCGCATGGCGCGATGGGTCTATGATTACGTGGCGCGGCGGCGTCCGTTCGCCAGCCTCGACATCCACAACAACACGGGCTTCAACCCGCATTACGCCTGCGTGACGCGCCTCGAGCCCCAATTCGTCGCGCTCGCCCAGCTGTTTTCCCGCATCGTCGTGAATTTCGAGCGTCCGCTCGGCGTGCAGGCCCGCGCCTTCGCGAATCTATGTCCGGCGATCACCGTCGAATGCGGCAAGGCCGGGGGCGGCCTGGTTCCGCCCATGCCGCCCAATTGATCGAGGCGGCGCTTTCGATCGCGGATTTGCCCGACCATCCGCCGGCGCCGCGGGACGTCGATTTGCTGCGCACCTTCGCGATTGTGAAAACGCCGCCGGGCGCCAGCTTCTCCTTCGATGGCTCGCCCGCTGATTTTCAATTCCGTTCGGACATCGACCGTTTGAACTTCAGCGATCTTCCCGCCGGCGAGCGTTTTGGAACGCTCGGCGCGGCCGGCGCGCGACTGGAACTCGCGCCGGGAGACGGCGGCCACGCGCCAGATGAGTATTTCGACTACTCGGGCGGCGAGATAAGGCTGCGCCAGGGCGCGACGCCCGCCATGCTGACTCAAGACCCCAACGCGATCCGTCTGGACTGCCTGTGCTACCTCATGCACCGGATCGGCATGGACGGGCGGCGGGTATAGGCCCTCAGTGCAATCTGAATTCGGCGTCCACCATCGAAATTTCGGCGGGGCGAATGAGCCTCGCATGCGCCACCAACACCGAGTGAAGCTTGCCGTCCAGACTCCTTGACCAGAAGTCGAGAAACTTGTGCAGCTCGGGGAAGTCCGGATGCAGGTCGTATTCCTGCCAGACGTAGGATTGAACGATCGCCGGATAGTCGGGAAGACGATAGAAGATATTCGCGGTCGTGAGCCCATAGCCCTCGATCATTCGACAGAAATCGCGCGACGCCATCGGAGCTCTCCTTCATTATCTGAATCAATGGAGCGACTGACGTCTTAAGCAAGCCATATGCCACTTAATCTTTTAATAACAGCGGGTTGGCAGCAATATCGCGCGAGTGCTGATTAAAGCGGGAAGTCCCGCCACGCCCGGACCTAAGACATGCGCCGATCCGCGAAATAAGCGCGTTTGGCCTGTGAGGGCGTCAGATAGAAGCGTTCGCCTTTCCTGTAGGCCGCGTTTTCCGCGATGACTTCGAACTCGTACATGTCCGTGGCCGGTCGCCGCGCCTCGATCGTCTCGGGCAGAGGGCGCGCCGCGAAGCAGGACGCTTCTCGGCAAGTGACTGGAGTTGACGCAATTCTCCGACAACTCCAGAACGCCATTCGCACTGTTCATGGTCGCCTCCTCGTTCCCTTGCGTCGGAGCTATTTAAAGCGCGGCGAGCGGTGAAAATCCAATTGTCGTTTGCGATGGCAATGATGCATTTTATGCATCATGGAGCTGCAATGGATCGACGATTTCCTCGCTTTGTGCCAGACGCGAAACTTTACGCGCGCGGCGGAGGCGCGTTGCACGACGCAATCCGCTTATAGCCGTCGAATGCGGCGGCTTGAGGAATGGCTCGGCGCGCCGCTGTTTTATCGCGAGCGGCGCCCGGTGGATCTCACGCCCGCCGGAGAGCAGTTCTTGACGCGCGCGCATCGGCTGCGCGAGGACATTTTCGACGCGCGCCGCGCGGTGTTGAGCGCGTCCAGCCATTTCAAGAAATCGCTGCGCATTTATACGACCAACACGCTCGCCGCGTCATTCCTGTCGACGTGGCTGGCGGAAAACAAATTGGAGAATTATTCGCTGATCGTCGCGTCGATTTCCGGCTGTTTAGAGGCGGTCAGGCGTGGGCACGCCGACATGGGCCTGATCCCGCATTTTGGCGGCGACGAAGCCTTGGCGGGGCTGACGACGCTGGAAATTGGGCGGGATCGTTTAATGCTCGTGGCCGGCGCGACGCAACGGCGCCCGGTGGCCTTGGTCCAGAAGAAACTGCGCGGCCCCGTGATGGTCTATACGCCCGGCACGACATATGGCGCGCAAATCGCCGCCATGCTGGAGCGTCATGGAATCCAAATTCAGGAGTCGCCCGTCTGCGAGAGCGCCTCGGCGGAGGCTTTGCTCGCGCAAGTCAAGGCGGGACTGGGATCGGCGTGGATTCCCGAAATTCTTTTGCGCGGCGGCAAGACGAAACGATGCGCGGCGCCGGATTTCTTCGATATTCCGTACGAAATACTGCTGATCAAACCGCGATAACGCGGCCGCGCCCGCGGCTCAACTCACCGAGGCGAGATGCCGGCGCGCCAGCGCGATGTCGGAACGGGAGGGCAGGCCGGCCTCATTGCCGAGATGTTGCACCTTATGCGACGAGGCGGCGTTGGCGAATTCGAAATGCTCGCGCCAAGGCGCCGTCGGGTCGTCGAGAAAGGACGCGCAATAGGCGCCGTGGAACACGTCGCCCGCGCCCGATGTGTCGACGACTTTTTCGGCCGGCACATGCAGCGCCGGCAAGTTTTGCGTGTCTCCATCCAGGTCGTACCAGAGCAGTCCCTTTTCGCCATTGGTGACGCCGCCGACGCGGCACCCCTTCTCCTTGAGAAAGGCCAGCATCTCCAATTCCGACAGCGACATCTGGCGGCACAAGTCCTTCGCGACGATCGCCACGTCGACAAAGTTCAGCAGCTCCAGCAGGCCGGGGCGCAAGGCGCCGCCGTCGAGCGACACCAGCACGCCTTTTTCGCGCGCGGCCTTGGCGTAATAGAGCGCGGCGTCGCCCATATGGCCGTCGAGATGCAGCAGTTTCGCGCTCGTAAGATCGAGGCGCGGGAAGGACTGGAGATAAGTGTCGTCGCGGGCGCGAAGTATCGCGCGTTGGCCGTGGTGGGGAAACACGAAGGACAGCGAGCTTCGCGCCACGCGGCGCGAGTGGACGCGCAGGCCATAGGTCGCCGCCATATCCAAGAACATGTGCGCGAGCCAGTCGCGCGCGACGGGGATCAGCAGATCGGGCGATTGGCCGAGCTTGGCGCAGGCGAAGGCCGCGGTCGCCGAATTGCCGCCAAAGGACACCGCATAATCCTTGGCGACGGACTTTTCGTCGCCGTGGGGCAGGGCGTCGGCGATCATGCTGACGTCGATATAGGCGTGACCGATGAACAGCGCGTCCAAGGCTTCGCTCCGCGATAGACCGCTCCCCGGCGGCCGGGGAATTTAGACGGAAAAACTGACGCCGCAGCCGCAGGAGGACGAAGCGTTGGGATTTTCGACGCGAAAGGCCTGGCCCATCAGATCGTCGACGAAATCGATGCGGGCGCCTTGCAGATAGGCCAGCGACGTCTCGTCCACGACAAGTCGCGCGGCGCCCTGTTCGAGCAAAAGATCATTGGCGCCGGGCGCGGGGTCCACGGCGAAGGAATATTTGAAACCCGAGCAGCCGCCGCCGTCGACGCCGACCCGAAACACCGCGCCAGGCGCTTCCTTGGCGAGAATGCCCGCGATTCGCCGAGCCGCCGCTTCGCTGAGTTCGAACTCGGGTCGTCGTCTGTGCGCCGCTCATGTGTCTTGTCCCTTTCCGGCGGATCGCGCGAAAATATCGCGGCGCTTCACCGCCCGCGTCAAATTACGTTTATCATAGGCGCGCCTCGATGGTCTTTCAATGACGGGAGTTTTCCTTGGCTATCCGCCCGCCTTTGGCGCCCTACGCCTGCGACGCGACGCGCTCGCGCGGGCGGCTCATCGAGGAGGCGCCGTCGCGCACGCGCAGCGAGTTTCAGCGCGACCGCGACCGGATTCTGCACTCGACCGCCTTTCGCCGCCTCGCCCATAAGACGCAGGTGTTCGTTCCGCTCGACGGCGATCATTTTCGCACGCGGCTGACCCACACATCGAGGTCGGGCAGATCGCGCGGGCGTTGGCGCGGGCGCTGGCGCTCGACGAAGACCTCGCCGAGGCGGTGGCGCTCGCCCATGATCTCGGCCACACGCCTTTTGGCCACGCGGGGGAGGGCGCGCTGACCGACTGCATGGCCGATTTCGGCGGCTTCGACCACAACGCCCAGGCGTTGCGCGTCGTGACGAAGCTGGAGCGCCGTTATGCGCGCTACGACGGGCTGGATCTCACCTGGGAGACCCTGGAAGGACTGGTCAAACACAACGGTCCTCTGGCGGGGCCGGCGGCAAAGCGGCGGATCGACCCCTATATTCTCGAATTCGACGCGCTGTTTCCGCTGGAGCTGACGCTCTTTTCCAGCGCCGAGGCGCAGGCCGCCGCGGTCGCCGACGACATCGCCTATAACGCTCACGACATCGACGACGGGCTGCGCGCCGGCCTGTTCGAATTGGACGACATCGCCGGCGTCGGTTTCACCGGCGGGCTGTTGGCCGAAGTCGCCGCTCTTTATCCCGGTCTCGAACGGCAAAGGGTGATCCACGAACTGACGCGCCGCGTCATAACCCGCTTCGTCGAGGACGCGATCGACGAATCTCGGGCGCGGATCGCCAGCGCCGCGCCGAAAAGCGCGCAAGACATCCGCGAGCATGGCGCCGCGCTGGTGGGGTTTTCGCCAGCCATGGCGCAAGCCGAGCGCGAGGTGAAGCGATTTCTGTTCGAGCATATGTATCGCCATGCGAAGGTCATGAGCGTCTGGGAGCAGGCGCGCGAGGCGATTTCATTCCTGTTTCCCGCCTTCATGGCGAACCCGCGCCTGATGCCGCGCGAATGGGCCGAACTCGCCGAAAAAGGCGGCGTGGAGGCGCGCGCGCGCGTCGTCGCGGATTATATCGCCGGCATGACCGACCGCTATGCGCTCGGCGAATATCGGCGGCTGTCGGGCAGGGCGGTGGAGCTGTAAGGGCGCGTTCGCGGAGCGGTCAGGCGAAGGCTTCTCGCGCGAGGACCGGCTGATCCATGCGTTGTCGCGATGCGAGGCCGGCGAAGGCGATCGACGCGGCCGCGACGCCAGCTCCCGCCGCCATGTCGATAAAGTGATGGCCGCCGTCCGCCGGTATGGACAGGAACACCGGAATGGACGCGGCCGCCGCCAACGGCCCCGCCCAAGGGACGCGCCAGAGCCCGTGCACGGTCAGAATGGCTATGACGGTGTGAAACGACGGGCATCCGATGAGGCCGGTCAACTCGTCGAACCGCAGCGGCGGCACGGCGCCGGAGTGCAAAGCCAGCAAACCCAGCAATTCCTGTTTCGTCATGGCGAGAAAGAACGGGGGCTGCGCCATTCCTTGAGCATAATGCATGGGAAGAGCCCCGAAACTCGGGAACAGACACCACGTCCCTATGGTGGCGATCGCCGCGATCATGAAGGCCAGCGACAGTTGGTCGAGGCGCTCGAAGCGCCGCGTGAACCCGAGCAGCAGGATCGCGATAACAAATTGGATCAACGACGAATTATAGGCCAGGGTGGTGGCCTGGGCGACAAACGGATTGGATTTTAGCCAGACCACATAGGCCCACCAGTCCAGTCCGAGCGCGCGGTCGGCCTGGGCCAGCAGCGTGTCGTTAGCGGTCGGCGCAACGCGAGCCCAAGATAGTTCAGCAGCGCCGCGCAATTCGAAAACAGCAGCAGTTGCGACAGCGCGAAGCAGGTGGCGGCTATGCCTTCGTCGCGGCCAAGCACGCGATAGATCAGCCCCAGCGCGCCGACGAAAGCGATGAGAAGGATGGGCAGCACGAAGGTCGCGGGCGCGATCGTTATGGACGTCAGCGGCTGAAACACCAGCAACAGCGCCAAGCAGCCGCCGAGGAGAGTCAGCCGCCATCGGTCCGATGACGTTAAGAGGCGGTTCATCGGCCAAGCTCCCCACTGGATCGCGCGCCCAATAGGGAAGCCTCACAATTGAAAATTTCCTGTTAACGCCAAGAGCGGTTAACGCCAAGAGCGGCAAACCGCTGGAGCAAGCTCTTAAAAAAGTTGATAGACTTTTTCGATAAGAGCTTGCTCCAACATTTTGATTTTGAGCGATTTCTTATCGTTCGAACGATTCCGTTCAAACGGAAAGCGCTAATGCGTCCCCGGCGCCAGTTTCACGCCGCGCCGCTCCTGGTTCACATAGGAGATGATCGCCGTCATCTTCGGATCGTCGGCGGCGAGCGGCTTGCCTTCGAGCGGATTCCGAACGCACCAGTTCACCATCTCGAACAGCTGCGCGACCTTGCCCAATTGCTTTTGGAATTTCGGGTAGGTCTCGGGATGCGTGTTGGCGGCGTTGGGATGGCATTGCCCGCAGGCGACGCCGTTGGTTCCGAGCGTGCCGCTGGTCCACAGGGCGCGACCGTCGGCGACGACGTTCAAATATTCTTTCTGGTAGCGGTCGGTGTCGGCCTTGGTGAATTCATCGGCCCGCGCGTTCAGCGCGGAGAGCGAAAAACCGATGGCGAGGACGGCGAGGGTGCGACGCATCGTCGGCTCCTGATCAATAATGGGTTTGCGGGGGACGGCGATTGGTCGGCTCCTGAAAGGCGAGATCGACCGGCCGTCCTTGTTTATGATCGAAGGCGACAGTGCGCGGCTCGTTGTCCCAAAGCTGGTAGCGCGCGGCGACGCGCCCCGAGTTCACGTCGATCAACTGCCAGCCGGTCGCGTCGCGCTCGAAGAAGGGGTCGCCGCGGTTCATCGGCACGGTGAGCACCGGCAGATGGCTTTCCGCCTGCGCGTAGCTCTGCGGATAGGGCCACGGCCAGGCGGTCGCCATGACCGAATTGAATGAGATGTTGCCGATCTGATTATATTGAATCTGATGCACGTGGCCGTAGATCACGTTGACGGAGTTGAACGGCTGCAACAACGCCTGCACCTCTTCGGCGTCGTCGGTCCAGAAATTCCAGCCCTTGTAGATTTTTTGCAGCGGCGAATGCGAGAAGACGACGATCGGCGTCTCATGGCTGATCTTGGCCAGGTCTTCCCGGAGCCAGTTCCGCTGCTTTTCGCCGACCATGAACGGCGAGCTATTGGGATTGTCGAGCCCGGCCATCTCCTGCATGCGCTGTTCGGCGGTCGGCCAGCGGTGGAAGGTCCACTCGTCGAATGTCAGAATTGAGTTCAGAACCACGAAATGCACGCCCTTGTGGTCGAAGCTGTAATATTGCGGGCCGTAAAGCTTGCTCCAATATTCGCCGAGGTCGAAGTAATAGTCGTGCTCGCCCATGACGCAATGCAGCTTGGGCGAAAGATGCGAGAGAATCTCCGCCGCCGTGATCGAGTTCGTCCTTCTTGCCAAGCTGCGCGAGATCGCCGCCGAACATGACGAAATCCGATTCCGGCTGCACGAGATTGGCTTCCGCCACCGCGCGCTTAAGGCCCATGTCCCAGTTGCGCACGAAGCTCGCGCCCTTGATCTGCTGGATGTGCGCGTCGGAAATATAGGTGAAGGTGAAGTCGTCGCGCGTGCCGCCGAAGGCGAGGCGCACCATGCTGATGGGAAGCGTCGTCAGCGTCCCGACGGCGCCGGCCGCGCCCGCCGCCATCACGCTTCGTCTCGTGATCAATTTGCTCATGGATTTGATCCTCCCGCTCGCGCGTTTGTTTCGCGGCGCATATTTTTGTTTTTCGAACCGGCTTCGAGGATGCGGCGCCGGCTCATGGCGCCGCGTCGCCTTCCTTCGTCTTGGCGTTGACATAGGCGGGGCTCGTCAATGTCTCCATGAACGCCACGAGATCGTCCATTTGCTGGTCGGAGAGATTCAAGGGACGAATGCCGCCCGAGAGATAGGGGTTGACCGAGGGATCGCCCGCGCTCTTGCCGCCGTCGTTATAATGTTTGACGACATCCCTCAGCGTCTTGAGCGAGCCGTCGTGCATATAGGGGCCGGTGACCGCTACGTTGCGCAGCGTCGAGGTCTTGAAGGCGCCGATTTCGTCGAAATGCGTCGTCACCGCGAAACGGCCGAGATCCGAGGTCTTGGGGTCCGACAACACCGTCTTGTCGACCGAGGCGCCGGCGGCCTTGGCCTTCAGGAACTCCGCCGTCAGCCGCGGCGTGTCGGCCTGGATCTTGTTGATGCCGACGCCGATGTTGTGGAAACGATTGTCGGTGAACAGCGCCTGGTCCTGCTCGATCACATGGCAGGACACGCAGCGCCCCTGTCCGACGTACACCTCGAAGCCGCGCTTGGCGGCTTCGCTGATCGCCATTGCGTCATGCTGGAAATACCAGCGGTCGAAAGGCGAATCGCCGGAGATCAGCGTGCGCTCGTAGCTCCCGATCGCCTTTTTGACATGCTCGATCGTGACCGCGGCGCCGGTCACATGGAAGACCTTGTTGAACGCCTCCACATAGGCGGGGTCTTCGCGCACGACTTTTAAAAAGGGCTCGAAGGATGTGAGGCCCATTTCGACAGGATTGAGCGGGGGGTTTTGCGACTGGTCTTCGAGCGAGGACGCGCGCCCATCCCAAAACAGCGTGTGGAAATAGGCCGCGTTGATGACGGTCGGCGCATTGCGCGTTCCGAACTGGCCGCGGATGCCGCGCGAGGTCTTGCGCGGGCTGTCGGTGAACGCCTTTTCATCGGCGTGGCAGGTGCTGCAACTGATCGTTCCGTCGCCCGAGAAACGGGCGTCGTGGAACAGTTTGTTGCCCAGCGCGATTTTCTCGGGTGTTTGCGGATTGTCGGCGGGGATCGGCACGGGCGGCAAACCGAGCGGCTCCGCGCCGCTTCGCCCCGCCGCGACGGCGGTGAAACCGACAAGCGCCATGAGAAGCGCTCCCCACTGCATGCGCTTGGCCATCCTCGCCCCTCCGCTTGGCCGAGGGCGGATTGCTCCGCCTCGCTTTATTTGACTGATGGCGCCCGATATTATTCCAGGTCGCTCTTTGTCCCCATCATTCGCTATCCTGCCTTGCTTTAGCAATCCTGGCAAGCATTGTTCGCAACGAGTGAAGAGTTGAGGCGATAGGAAACGAATAAACCGTGCACGAAATTGTGCGATGCAATATATTCATCGGAAGACGCTACAAGGAATATTTGGTCCGGGCGTCGGCCGGCTCGAGCGCCGCTAGACGGAAGCTGCCAGACGCATAAGTCAGGCTCATGACAGACGAAGCTGTATTTAAAACAAAATTCCTGCATTGAGAGCGTATGCTTGACTTTGCCGTCGCGCCGTCCTTGTGTTACTTCGCTGTGGCGGCGGTTCGAACTTGCGGCGCACAACCCACGTCAATCATCTTGGCGGAAAATCTTCTAGGAGAAACACATGTCACGGTCATGGATCGCGTCGTTGAGCGCGATTTTCCTATTCCCTCTCGCGGCCGCCGCGGGCGATCTGCAACACGACGCCGCGGCCGTCTTCCAGCCGATCGAGTCGTCCCTGGTCGCGGCGCAAGTGAAAAACAACGACGTCACGCCCGCCAAGGTCGAATTGGGCCGCAAGCTGTTTTTCGAGCCGCGTCTTTCGAAGAGCCAGCTGCTTAGCTGCGCGACCTGCCACAATCTGAGCACCGGCGGCGTCGACGCGGGTCCGACCTCCGTCGGTCATGGCTGGCAAAAAGGTCCGCGCCGCGCGCCGACCGTGTTGAACGCGGTGTTCAACGTCGCGCAGTTCTGGGACGGCCGCGCCGAGGATCTCAAGGCGCAGGCCAAGGGACCGGTGCAGGCGAGCGTCGAGATGAACAACACGCCGGCCGCCGTCGAGGCGACGCTGCGCAGCATTCCCGCCTATGTCGCCGAATTCCAAAAGACTTTCCCGAACGACCCGGCGCCGGTGTCCTTCGACAACATGGCGAAGTCGATCGAGGCCTTCGAGACGACGCTGATTACGCCGAACGCGCGCTTCGACCATTTTCTCAAGGGCGACGCCAGCGCGCTCAGCGACCTCGAGAAGACGGGCCTGCGTCTCTTTATCGATAAGGGCTGCGCCGGCTGTCACGGCGGCGTGAACCTTGGCGGCGCGGCTTATTTCCCGTTCGGCGTCGCGCAAAACCCCAGCGAGTTGATCCGACCCGCCGCCGACAAGGGGCGTAGCGCGGTCACCAAAAGCAGCGCTGATGACTTCGTGTTTCGCGCGGCTCCGCTCCGCAATGTCGCGTTGCGGGCGCCGTACTTCCACACCGGACAGGTCTGGACTCTGGAGGAGGCCGTCAATCTGATGGCGGCGGATCAGCTCAACGAGACGCTGACGCCCGATGAAACGGGCGCGATTGTCGCCTTCCTCGGCGCGCTTACCGGCGATCAGCCAAAGATCGAATATCCGATCCTGCCGCCGCGCGGCAAGGACACGCCGCATCCTCAATATTGAGGCCTTGAACAGGTCGCGCGTTCGACTCGCCTTGCGCGTCGAACGCGCGTCCGCGGCCGCGGCTCTTCGCGCTCCAAACCGGAAAGACTTTAGTCCTGCATCTTCCCGGCGTGGTGCTCGGCGCGAATGCGGCGCACCGTTCCGGTGAAGGAGTGATAGACGACCGTCTCGGTCGTGATCGTGTTTCTGCCGAAGTCGACGCCGGCGACGAGCGGGCCATCGGTGACGCCGGTCGCGCAGACGATCGCATCGCCGCTGACGAGATCGCGCATATCGTGTTTTTTGCGCGGGTCCGTGATCCCCATCGCGGCGGCTCGCGCGATTTTGGCCTGCGTGTCGAGCACGAGGCGCCCCTGCATTTGTCCGCCCACGCAGCGCAGCGCCCCCGCCGCCAAGACGCCTTCCGGCGCGCCGCCGCGGCCGAGATACATGTCGACGCCCGTTTGCGCCGGCTGCGTGGTGAAGATGACGCCGGCCACGTCGCCGTCGGAAATCAGCCGCACGCTGGCGCCCGCCCGGCGGCATTTGGCGATCAGTTCGGCGTGGCGCGGGCGTTCGAGAATGCAGACGACGATGTCGCTGTCGTCGACGTTCTTGGCGCGCGCCAGCGCCGCGATGTTTTCGCCGGGCTCTCGGTCGAGGTCGACGAGGCCGAGCGGATAGCCGGGACCAATGGCGATTTTGTCCATGTAGACGTCGGGCGCGTGGAGCAGGGAGCCGGCGTTCGCTATCGCGACGACGGAGATGGCGCCGGGCATGTCCTTCGCGCAGAGCGTCGCGCCCTCCAGCGGCGCCACGGCCAGGTCGAGCAGCGGACCATCGCCTTCGCCGATTTCCTCGCCGACGAACATCGCGGCGGCGTGCTCGTCCTCGCCGATGACGACGCGTCCCCGAAAAGGCAGCCGCTCCATTTCCGCGCGCATCGTTCGCGCGGCGGCTTCGTCGGCGGCCATTTCGTCGCCGCGTCCGCGCAGGCGCGCCGCCGCGACGGCCGCGCGTTCGGTGACGCGCGCCAGGGCCAACGCGAGGAAGCGTTCGATGGATTGTTCGTCGACGATGGGCGTCAGCGGCAACGGGCTTTCCTTCCGGCGCGGCGCTATTCGCGCTCGATGCGGATGACCTGCGCGGGCGCGTCGATAACGCCGTCGGCGTAGATCGCGTCGAGAGCCTCGCGCACCAGATATTCGCTTGTCGCGTGGGTGATGAGGATCACGCTGCGCAGCGCCTCGCCGCCGGCATGCGGCTTTTGGGCCGCGCGGTCGGCGCTTCGGCGCCCGCCGCCATGTTGCATGATGCTTTCGAGCGAGATGCCGCGCTCCGCCATGCGCGTCGCTATGCCCGCGAAGGCGCCGGGAACGTCGGGCACGGAAAGGCGGATGTAATAGCCGCCCTCATGGTGGCGCGTCGGCGCGCGGCGCAGTTCGCCGAGCGCGGCGGTGGGCACGCCAAACGGCGCGGAGCGCACGCCCTTGGCGATGTCGGCGATGTCGGCGACAACAGCCGAGGCCGTCGCCTCGCCGCCGGCGCCGGGGCCGACCAGGGTGAGTTCGTGCACGGCGTCCGCGTCGATGGTGACGGCGTTGAGCACGCCCATGACCTCGGCGATGGGGGTGGTCTTGCGCACCATGGTCGGATGCACGCGCTGTTCGACGCCCTCGGCGGTTCGCTGCGCGACGCCCAGCAGCTTGATGCGAAAGCCGAGTTCGCCGGCCGCCGCTATGTCGGCGAGCGACACCCGCTCTATGCCTTCGATCTCGATCGCCTCGGGCGCGATGCGCACGCCGAAGGCCAGCGAGGTGAGAATGGAGAGCTTATGCGCGGTGTCGAAGCCGCCGATGTCGAAGGTCGGATCGGCTTCGGCGTAGCCGAGCTTCTGCGCCTCGGCGAGACATTCCTCGAACGACAATTGCTCGCGCTCCATGCGCGAGAGGATGTAATTGCAGGTGCCGTTGAGGATGCCGTAAACGCGATCGATCGAATTGCCGGCGAGGCCCTCGCGCAGCGTCTTGACGATCGGAATGCCGCCGGCGACCGAAGCCTCGAACGCGAGCGCGACATGTTTTTCCTCGGCCAGCGCGGCGAGTTCCAGTCCATGCGCGGCGAGCAGCGCCTTATTGGCGGTGACGACGGATTTGCCATGCGCCAGCGCCGTCTCGACGCTGGTCCGCGCCGGCCCTTCGGCGCCGCCGATCAACTCCACGAACAGGTCGATCTTGGGCGAGGCGGCGAGCGCGACCGGATCGGCGAAAAATTCGCAGCCTTTCAGATCGGCGTCGCGCTCCTTGCCGGGGTCGCGCGCCGAGACCGCGGTGACGACGATTTTCCGCCCCGTGCGCGAGGCGAGCGCGTCCGCCTGGCGGGCCAGCAAACGCGTGACGGCCGCGCCAACCGTTCCAACCCCGGCGACGCCGACGCGCAAACTATCGGACATAGCGACCTTTCGTGAAGAAAAGAGGCGGCTCGCGCCCCGAATGGCTCGGCCTCACGGGGACTTGTGCCCGATTCCGCCCGAAGGATCAAGAATCACGCGCGAAAGCCCGGCGCCGCGAGAAGCGCGACGGTTGGTCGCGCCAATCCGCGGCCTGAAACGTCGACTTGGCCGCCCGCGCGCCTTGCTTTCGGGCAATCGCGGCTTACGTTCAAGCCAGTGGCGTGGCTTGGCTTGCGTCATTCCGTTGGCGCCTTGCGGGCGCTGGGGCGTGTTGAAGAAAAAATGGAGGGCTGACATGCGCAATTTATTGAATTTGAGACGGAAGAGAGCCGCGCAAGCGCTGTGCGGGGCGGTTCTGTTGGCGGCGTTCGCGTCGGGCGTCGCCTCCGCGGACGAGAGGGCTGGCGCGCTGGAATGCCACCTTTCCGGCAACAACATCACGGTTATCGTCGAAAATCAGGCGTTGGACTGCGTTTTTCAAGGCGTCGACGAACGCGCGGTTCCCTCGCATTACGTCGGCACGCTGACCAAGGTCGGGGCCAATTTGACCGTCAACGGCCCCGGCGACATCGTTTGGCTGGTCGCGGCGGCGACCGGGCATGTGGGGCCGGGCGCGCTCGCGGGCGATTACGTCGGTCCCGAAACCACGGTCAAGGCTGGCGTGGGCGGAGGCGGCGCCTTGCTGGTCGGCGGCTCCGACAACACGGTTTCCTTGCAGCCTCTGGAAGTCGAGGGCGGTTCGGGGCTTGGCCTTACCGCCGGGATCGAGAGGCTGACGCTCGCCTATGTTCCCGATCAGCCGCCGCCGCCCTTCAGTGCGCCGTCATCTCATCACGAAGTAAACGGTTCGCGCCGGCGCGGGAGTCGCGGCTCGGCCGCCTCCCGCGCTTTGTTTGGCGCGCTAGATCGGCGCGGCGAAATCCAGCACGCGGTCGCTTGGAAAATCGTAAAGCCTGCCGCTCTCGCGCCATTCCGGCGCGCAGAGCGGTATCGCTTTTTCCGCGAATTCCTCGGGCGCTCGAAGCGTCGCGGGGTCTTCGCCGGGCATCGCCAAGGCGCGCATGCGGGTTCGCAGCGGGCCGGGGTTGGCGAGCATCACTTTGATCGGACTGGTGTTTTCGGTTTCCGCCGCATAAGTGCGGGCGATCGCTTCCAGCGCGGCTTTCGAGACGGCGTAGGGGCCCCAATAGGGTTTCATGCGCGCGCGGTGCGCCGCGCCCGAGGTGATGAACAGGGCGCGTCCGGCGCTTGAAGCCCGCAGCAGCGGGTCCAGCGAGCGGATCAACCGCCAATTGGCGGTGACGTTGACCGCCATCACCTTGTTCCAGTCCTTCGGATCGGCATGGGCGAGCGGCGTGAGCGGCCCCAGAATGCCGCCGTTCCCCACGAGAACGTCGAGCCGGCCGAAGCGCTCGAACAAGGCGGCGCCGAGCCGGTCGAGCGCTTCGAAGTCGGCGAGGTCGCAAGGGACCAGCGTCGCCTGGCCGCCCATCGCGCCGATCTCGTCGTCGAGTTCGTCGAGCGCGCCCTGCGTGCGGGCGAGCGCCACGACATGGGCGCCCCGCCGCGCGAGGCCGAGCGCCAAGGCGCGCCCAATCCCTCGCGAGGCTCCGGTGACAAGCGCGATGCGGGCGGAGGGGGAGGTCATGCGGTCACGAAATCCGGGAAGCCATGCGTTTTCTTTGTCGCCTCAGCTCGCCTCCGCCAGCAGCGACAGCTGCGCGCGGTTCTCCGCCCCGAGATCGGTGAGGGCCGTCGGATAATCGCCGGTGAAGCAATGGTCGGTGAACTGCGGCGCCCGGTTGTTGCGCCCGGGCTCGCCCATGGCGCGATAAATGCCGTCGATCGACAGGAAGGCCGAGCGAGTCGGAGCCGATCCAGGCGCGCATTTCCTCGAGACTATGCGTCGCGGCGAGCAGCTTGTCCTTTTGCGGCGTGTCGATGCCGTAATAATCGGGATGGGTGATCGGCGGCGAAGAGATCAGGAAATGCACCTCCGTCGCGCCGGCGTCGCGCATCATTTGCACGATCTTCACCGAGGTGGTCCCGCGCACGATGGAGTCGTCGATCAGAATGACCCGCTTGCCTTCGACGACCGAGCGGTTGGCGCTGTGCTTCAGGCGCACGCCGATCTCGCGCACGGATTGCGTCGGCTGGATGAAGGTTCTGCCGACATAATGGTTGCGGATGATGCCGAGTTCGAACGGAATGCCCGCCTCGCGCGAATAGCCGAGCGCCGCCGGCACGCCGGAATCGGGGACCGGCACCACGACATCGGCGTCGATCTTGCGTTCGCGGGCAAGCTGCGCGCCCATCGCCTTGCGCACGTCATAGACGGGGCGTCCATGCACGATGGAGTTGGGACGCGCGAAATAAATATATTCGAAGATGCAGGGGCGCATCGCCTGCTTGGGAAAAGGCTTTATGCTCTCGATGCCGTCTTCCGAGATCACCACGATCTCGCCGTTCTCGACATCGCGCACGAAGCGCGCGCCGAGAATGTCGAGCGCGCAAGTCTCCGACGCCAGGATATATCTGCCTTCGAGTTCGCCGATCACCAGCGGGCGAATCCCCAGGGGGTCGCGCGCGCCGATCAGCTTGAGGTTGGTCAGCACGACCAGCGCATAGGCGCCCTCGATCTGCCGCAGCGCCTCGATGAAGCGCTCGATCAGCTTGGTCTTGCGGCTGCGGGCGACGAGATGGAGAATGACCTCCGTGTCGGACGTGGATTGAAAGATCGCGCCCTCGCCGATGAGTTCGCGGCGCAGCGCTTGCGCATTGGTCAGATTTCCGTTGTGACCGACCGCGAAGCCGCCGGAATTCAGTTCGGCGAACAGCGGCTGGACATTGCGCAGGATCGTCTCGCCGGTCGTCGCGTAACGCACATGGCCGACGGCCGACGCGCCCGGCAGGCGCTTGATCGTGCTTTCCTTGGAAAAGTGATCGCCGACGAGGCCATGACGTCGCTCGGCGTGAAAACGGGAGCCGTCGAAGGAGACGATGCCCGCCGCCTCCTGTCCGCGATGCTGAAGCGCGTGCAGGCCGAGAGCGGTGCACACCGCGGCGTCGGGGTGGTCGAAAATGCCGAATACGCCGCAATATTCGCGCAGGCGATCATCGTCGGAACCGGTTGGAGACCGCGATTGTTCGTGGTCGACCTCGCCGTCGGGCGAACGCTTCATCGCGAAAGTCCTCTCGTTGCGCGGCTCGCGCGCGCCTTGCGCCTCATCTGGTCTTGGTCGCCGGCTTCGCGCCGGAAAGCAGCGAGTTAGGCTTATCCTGCGCGACGGACTTGGCCCCGGCGGTTTGAGCCGGCGCCGCGTCTTGCGGGGAAGCCTCTGTCTTCTTGTCCGCGGCCGGCTTGTCGTTGTCGCCCTCGCTTTCGGCTGGCGGCTCCTCGTTGACCGGCGCGGCCTTCTTGGGCTTCAGATTGGCGATCAGCGCGTCGACGTCCTGCGGGACAAGATCGCGCAGCTTGTCGCCGCCGGCTTCGAGAATCGGCTTCATTCGCGCGTTTTTCACCCATTCCGGCTGGTTCGCCTCGGGCGCGAGCCAGCCATAGAAAGCAAAGGCGACGATCGCGAGCAGCAAACCACGCACCGCGCCGAAAATGAACCCCAGCGTGCGGTCCAGCGCGCCGACTTTCGAATCCAGGATGAGATCCGACACTTTGACCGTGATGATGGAGACGACGATCAAGGCCACGAAAAACACCGCCGCGATGGCGACGGCCTGGGCGATATTCTCCTTGGGCACATGGGGGCGAATATAGGGGAGCGCAAGCGGATGAAAATAATACGCGGCCGCGCCGGCCGCGACCCACGAGAGAATCGCCAGCGTTTCGCGCGTAAATCCTCGCAGCAAGGCCAGCATCGCGGAAACCAGGACGATGGCGAGCACTGCAAGATCGAGATAAGACGGCATTCCAAGGCCTCCCGTGTAATCGTCCCGCGAGCCAAGCTCTCGCTCGCGCGCTTCAACCCGCGAAGCGGGGCCGAGCGCCGCGTCGGGAAAACTTGAGTTTTCCGACAAACGGCGGCTTCGCGCTTACCCGCGGAGCGTCTCTGTTCGCCCGGCGGCGCAATGACGCCTAGCGCATTTTTCACCGGAACGAAACGCCTAAGCGGAAATTCGCGAAATCAGCGCACGGCTTTTTTCGCGAGAATTCGGCGACATCGCGGCGCGAAACGGCCTTCGCCACGGATCGCCTCTAGCTTGGATCGGCTCCAATCCGGCGCGCGTTCATCGCGCCCGCCGCGGTCGTTTCGGGCCGCGCGGCGCCGGTTTCCCGCGCGCGGCGTTCTGTCTGGCCGGTCGGCCGCCGCCCGCCGTCGCCGCGATCTCGAATCGCAGCGCGCCGGCGATGGGCGCCGCCTCGACCAGCCGAACCTCGATCACGTCGGCGAGGCGGTAGCTTTGCCCCGAGCGCTTCGACGTCAGGGAATGCGCGGCCTCGTCATAGGTGAAATAGTCCTGGCCCAGGGTCGCGGCGGGCACGAAGCCGTCGGCGCCGGTTTCGAGCAGCCGCACGAACAGACCCGAGCGCGTGACGCCGGAGATGCGCGCCGAAAAGCGCGCGCCGATCTGATCCGCGAGATGCGCGGCGATCAGCCGGTCGACGGTCTCGCGCTCGGCGGCCATGGCGCGGCGCTCGGCGGCGGAGATGCGCGCGGCGATTTCGGCGAGTTCGCCGACCGCGATGTCCGGCATTCCGCCGGGGCCAAGTTTAAGCGCGGCGATCAGCGCGCGATGCACGATGAGATCGGCATAGCGGCGGATCGGCGAGGTGAAATGCGCGTAGCGGCGCAGGTTCAAGCCGAAATGGCCGTAATTCTCATGCGTGTATTCCGCCTGCGCCTGGGTGCGCAAAACGATTTCATTGACCAGATTTTCCTGATCCAGCCCTTTGACCCGCGCGAGAATGGCGTTGAAATTGGCGGCGCGCACGGTCTGGCCCTTGGCGAATTTTACGCCGATCGTCGCCAGGAACTCCGACAGCGCGGAAAGCTTCTCGCGCGAAGGCTCGTCATGGGCGCGGTAGATCAGCCTTTGCCGGTTCTCCTCCAGCGTTTCGGCGGCGGCGACATTGGCGAGGATCATGAATTCCTCGATCAGCCGATGCGCCTCCAATCGCGGCGGAATGACCACGCGGTCGAAGGCGCCGTCGGCTTTCAGCAGGATCTTGCGCTCGGGCAGATCGAGATCGAGCGGCGCGCGAACATGGCGCGCGTGTTTCGCCGCCGCATAGGCCGCCCAAAGCGGGCGCAGCACGTTCTCCAGCAGCGGCGCCGTCGTCTCGTCCGGGCGTCCGTCGATCGCCGCCTGCGCCTGGGCGTAATTGAGCTTGGCGACCGAGCGCATCATGACGCGGTGAAAGCCGTGGCCGAGTTTGCGCCCGTGCTTGTCGAGCCGCAGCCGCACGGCGAGGGCCGGCCGGTCCTCGAGCGCGCGCAGCGAACACAGATCGTTGGAGATGCGCTCCGGCAACATCGGCACGACGCGGTCGGGAAAATACACCGAATTGCCGCGCTCCAGCGCGTCGCGGTCGAGCGCCGTATGCGGGCCGCACATAATGGGCGACGTCGGCGATGGCCACCGTGACGACGAAGCCTTCCGCGTTGTCGGGCGCCGTGTCCGGCGCCGCATGGACCGCGTCGTCGTGATCCTTGGCGTCGGGCGGGTCGATGGTGACGAGCGGCAGGTCGCGCCAGTCCTCGTGATGGGCGCCCTGCCGGAGCGCGTGAACTTTTTCCGCCTCCGCCAGCGCCTCGGGCCGGAACAGATCGGGGATGTCATGGGCGCGCAGCGCGATCAGGCTGACCGCCTTTTCGCCCTTGACGGAGCCGAGACATTCGCGCACCCGGGCGCGCCCCGCGCCGAGCCGGGTCTTGCCGAGGAGATCGACGCTGACGAGATCGCCGTCGCGCGCCTCGCCCCAGTCTTCCTTGGCGACGACGAGATCGCGGCCGGCCTGCTTCTTGTCGATGGGCTGCAGCCGTCCGGCGCCGTTCTCCTCGATCCGCAGCACGCCGAGCAGACGATGGCGCGCTTTCGCCAGCAGCTTGATGACCCGTCCGGTGAATTGCGGATCATTGGGGCCGGCGTCGCGGTCGGGCTCGGCGCGGGCCAGCGCGCGGTCGCCGACGCCGGGCAGCGGCTCGCCGGGCCGGGCTCTGCGCGGCGCGTGGATCAATATGCGCGGCGGCGGGCCGAATTCGTCCTCGTTCCACTCGACCGGCGCCGCGATCAGCTCGCCGTCGGCGTCGCGGCCCACAATGTCGACCAGCGCCACGGCGGGCAGGGAGCCGGGCTTCGCGAGGCGCTTGCCGCGCTTCTCTATCGCGCCTTCCGCCGCGAGTTCGCTCAAGAGCCGCTTCAACTCGATCTTGTCGGCGCCCTTGATGCCGAAGGCCCGCGCGATCTCGCGCTTGCCGATCTTGCCGCTCTGGCCGGACTTGCGCATCGCCTCTTTTTCGCGCGCCAGAAATGCGAGAATGTCTTCGCGCGAGGGCGTCGGCGTAGGGCGGGGAGCGCTTTGCTGCTTCTTCGTCAATTCCGTTTCCGTTTGGCGCGGCGCCTAAAAAACAAGGCCGCGCGGGGCGGACTATACACGCGCGCCGCCCCGTGCGATACGCCGCCGCGAAGGGCATTGAAGCAATGGCCAAAAACAAATTCATCACGCTTTGCGCGGACGATTACGCCCTCTCTTATGGCGTCAGCGCCGGCATTCTCGAGGCGCTGCGGGCGGGGCGGCTGTCGGCCGTGTCCGTGCTGACCAACTGGCCCGCGCTGGCCGGCGCTCGGGCGCGATCTCGCGCGCGGCGAGTTCGACGCCGATATCGGCCTGCATTTCAATCTGACGCTCGGCGCCCCGCTCGGGACCATGCCGAAATTCGCGCCGAAGGGCGCGTTTCCATCGGTCTCGGAGGTGATCCGCCTCTCGGCGCGCGGCAAGCTGCCGATGGACGAAATCCGCGAAGAAATCGACCGCCAGCTCGACCGCTTCCAGGCGGTGATGCTGCGCCCGCCGGATTTCGTCGACGGCCACCAGCATGTGCAGGCGCTGCCGGCAATTCGCGGCGCGCTGCTCGACGCGCTTGAGCAGCGGCGCTTGCAAGGCAAGTGCTGGCTGCGCGACAGCGGCGACTCCTTGCACCGCATTTTTTTACGCGGCGCGCAGGTCAAAAAAGCTTTGTTGGTAAGAGGTCTGGCCACGGGCTTCCGCCGAGCCGCGCGCCGCGCCGGCTTCGTCGTCAACGACGGCTTCGCCGGCTTTTCCGAATTCAATCCGGGCCATGATTACGCCGCGCAATTCGAGTCCTATCTGCGCGCGCGCGGACGGCGCCATCTGATCATGTGCCACCCCGGCCACGTCGACGAAGACTTGCGCGCGCTCGACCCGGTGACGGTGACGCGCGAGCAGGAGCTGGCGTTTTTGCTGTCGCCGCGCTTCGCGGAAATGCTGGAGCGGCGGGGGTTGAAGCTGGGGCGGCTTCGGGGCTGAACGGAACGTGGAGGCCGCCGGACTTCACTTCTCGAACAAGCTGACCAGACGACCGTTGAAAGCGGCGCCATCGTCCAGCGTCGTCGCCTTCGGCGCTTGATGAATTTGCGTCGCGAAGCCCAAAGCGAAGGCCCCGATCGCCATGCCGACGACGATGGCGATCGACAGCCGAAACTGCCTGCGGGCCGATGCGGGTTCGATGACCGAGTAGTAAGCGTTCGACATGTCCGTCTCCATCGCGTTGTTGATGGGAGGAATTTAGCGAGATCGCGGACGCGAAAATGTGCGGCGGCGCACGTGGCGAAAGGGTGGGCGGCGGCAGCGACGCGCGAAGGGGAATTGGCGAATCTCTGTTGCCGCGATTTTTTGGAGATGTGAAGCTGGGGCGAGGCGGCGGGGCGAGATTCTGCTTGTGACCCGAAGCGGCCGTTCACCGTCGACACTGGTCAAGCTGAACTCAGGGATCAGTTCGCACCGGAGTTTTGCACAAAAATGTCTTAAGTTTTCAGGACTTGGGTTTGCAACGGAATACGTGGATCATGCGCTAGCTGTCATGCTCCTTCCGAAGAAAATCCCCAGGACAATTTGGCTCCACTCCTACTTTCTTATCACCAAGGCCGAGGACGTGGCGGACGCGCGCGACCTTTGGTCACATCCAAGCCGATTGGAACCGAACGTAAGCTGTGGCGTAAAATATGATCCGTTTTCGAAACGTTCGCGACTTATCGGGGGCGTGCCGTAAGTGTAAAGGACTTTGATCATGGCATACGGCAACGAGCATATAAACGGAGCTTTTGCGTCATCAACTTCAACACGAGCGAAGACGTAGAGGACGGAAACGTTAATGACGGTGTCGTTGGGAAACAAAGCCCTCATGAGACGGTTGTCGTGCTATCGAAAAGCGAACATCTACGGAATGCCATGCGCGTAACATTAGCACAGGCCTTTCGTGCGCTGTAGTCTCATTCGAGAACATTGGTAGTCGGCAGGCTTCGCTCGAAATCCGCGCGTCGCTCATCATATTTAGCGGAGAAGGCTACGATCGCGACCATATCCGCAACTAGTGAAACAGCAGCTGCCATTTCATAGTTATTCTCTCGGATGCGTCGGACTTCGATAATATCACGGAGAGTATCACGTGCGGCGTTCGTGGATATATTCCCACCAACACATCATTGAACGTGACCATCGCAGCGTTGCGGATTGTGCTTGCTGGGGGTGTTTTCGTGCCTGCCGACTGCTTTTTGAATACCCGTCCGGCCCCCAACGCTTGGCCGATTGGCGGACAAGAAATTCGGGCGTTTTCCCCTCGTGAGAACGCCGTGGCCAACGCCGTTGGGAAAGGCAAAACCAACAAAATTATCGCGTTCGAGTTGGGTATCAGCGAAAGCACCGTAAAGGTGCATATTCACAATGTTATGAAGAAGATGCACGTTAAGAATAGAACGGAAGCAGCCATAAACATTCGTGCGCAAACAAATGGAACAGCCCCCCTTATTTCGAATTCGAACGCCGAGACGGGCGCTGCTGTCGCATAGCCTGTTTTATCGAATCATGACAGATACGTGACGCGAGACGAGCGATGTCGGCGCGTTCTCCGCCCTTGAGGTCAATAACCGCGATGTCGTTAGATTTCTCGGCGAGTCCGTGAGGATTTGGCATGAATTTGCGTACCAAAAAGTCAAGACCGACTGACCGACAACGGGCGGTCCGGCATTCGGCTGCCGACTGGTCCTGGCGCAAAGCCGAAATTTCTAACGACCGACGACCGCCTCCACCACCACATCCAGCCCCAAATCCAGCACCCGCGCCGAATGGGTCAGCGCGCCGACCGAAATCAGATCGACGCCGGTTTCGGCTATTCCCGCGATGGTTTCCAGCGTCACGCCGCCGGAGGCCTCAACAATCATGCGTCCGCCAATCATCGCGACGGCCTCGCGCAAATCGCCAAGCGACATATTGTCGAGCAGCACCACATCGGCGCCTTCCGCCAAAACCTCGCGCAACTGCTCCAGCGTATCGACCTCGATCTCGATCTTCACGAGATGGCCTTTAAAATCCTTGGCGGCGCGCAGCGCGGCCTTTACGCCGCCGGCGACGGCGATGTGGTTGTCCTTGATCAGAATCGCGTCGTCGAGCCCGAAGCGGTGATTGGCGCCGCCGCCGCATCGCACCGCGTATTTTTCAAAGGCGCGCAGCAGCGGCGTGGTCTTGCGCGTGTCGCAGACCCTCGCCTTGGTGTGGGCGATTTTTGAAGCAAAGCGCGCGGTCAGCGTCGCGACGCCGGACAGCCGGCCCAAAAAATTCAGCGCGACGCGTTCGGCCGAAAGAATCCCATGCGCGAAACCTTCGATCCGCGCGACGACCGCGCCCTTTGCAACATGCGCGCCGTCTTCGACGCATGGCTCAAACGTGATCGCCGCGTCGATTTGCGAAAAGGCTTCGCGCGCCAGCGCGAGCCCGGCGATCACGCCGTCTTCGCGCGCCGCGATCACCGCCTTGGCGCGGGCCGTCTCGGGGATGGTCGCTTGCGTCGTGATGTCGCCGGCGCGGCCGAGGTCTTCCTTGAGGGCCGCGCGCACGGCGTCGGCGACAAGGAGCTTGGACAGGGCAGGGAGGTTGGTCACGATGTCGCTTCCCGCGCGATTGTTTCGGCCTCGCTCAGCGTGAGCCGCGAGCGCCGCGCCGGTTCCGGGGACAGGTCAGGAAAATCCGAGCGGAAATGCGCGCCCCGGCTTTCGCGCCGGGCGAAGGCCGCGCTGGCGATCAGCAGCGCCGTCGTCAGCATGTTTTGCGTTTGCGCGCCAGTCGCTTGCCGGCGCAGGCGCTTGATCGCGGCCAGCGCGCGCGCAAGCCCCGCGCCGTCGCGCACGACGCCGACATAGGCCGCCATGACGTCGCGCAACTCCTCGACGACAGCGTGATCCATGACGTCGTGATGAGATTGCTCTCTCGCATGGAAAGACGCTGTCGTCTCGTCGGAGGCGGACGCGGCGACGTCGGCGGCGACCCGCGCGCCAAAAACCAGCGCCTCCAGCAGCGAGTTCGAAGCGAGGCGATTGGCGCCGTGCAGGCCGGTGCAGGCGACTTCGCCAGCGGCCCAGAGGCCGGGCAGACTCGTGCGGCCCTTGGCGTCGGTCGCGACGCCGCCCATGTGGTAATGCGCGGCGGGCGCGATGGGGATTGGCGTGGTCACGGGGTCGATCCCGGCCGCCATGCAGCTTGCGTAAACGGTCGGGAATTTTGTCGCGAACGCCGCGCCGATCGACGCGCGCGCATCGAGAAAGGCGCCGTTGCCCGCCTTGATGCTGCTGAAGACGCCGCGCGCGACAATGTCTCGCGCCGCGAGTTCGGCGGCGGGGTCGATGTCGGCGAGGAAGCGGCGTCCGTCCCGGTCGACGATCAGCGCGCCTTCGCCGCGCAGCGATTCCGTGGCGAGCGGCGCGGGATCGGCGCCGATGTCGATGGCGGTCGGATGGAACTGCACGAATTCGGCGTCGGCGATCAGCGCCCCGGCGCGCGCCGCCATGGCGACGCCGGCGCCGCGGGCGTCGATGGGGTTTGTCGTGACGCTATAGAGATGGCCGACGCCGCCGGTCGCGAACACGAGCGCGGAGCCGCCGAGGAAGCGCGTTTGTCCGTTGGCGTCGCGGCCAAGCACGCCGATCGCCCGGCCTTCCCGCGTTACGATCTCAAATGCCGAAATGCCCTCGACGACCTCGATCGACGGCGTTTCCCGCACCCGTCGCGCGAGAGTCTCCATGATCGCGCGGCCGGCGGCGTCGCCCTTCACCCGCACGATGCGGCGATGCGTGTGCGCCGCCTCGCGCGAGGGCTGCAACACGCCGAGCGCGTCGCGGTCGAACGGCGCGCCGAACGCCGCGAGATCGTCGATCCGCGCCCGCGCTTCCAGCGCGACGCCGAGCGCGATGTCGGCGTCGACAAGTCCGGCGCCGGCGGCGATGGTGTCGGCGGCGTGAACCTCCGGCGTGTCGCCTTCCGAAACCGCCGCCGCGACGCCGCCCTGCGCCCAGGCCGAGGCGCCGCCAATTCCGGCCGGGGCCAGGATTGTCACGGGCGATGGCGCGAGTTTGAGCGCGCAGAAAACCCCGGCGAGGCCGCCGCCGACGATGAGAATGGATGGCGCCCTTTTATCCATGCGCTCAGTCGATTGCGACGGCGGCGAGGCGCGTCGAGGGCGGCGGATTCCTTCTCGATCGCCGCCGCGACCAGCGCGCGGGCGCGTTCGGGCAGCGGAAGCTCCAGCGCCGCGGCATGTCCGCGCGGCGACATTTTGCACAGGGTCTTGCCGAGGATGTCGACGATCTTGTCGTCGTCGTAGCCGGTATATTTGGCCAAAAATTCGTCAAAATAATACGCCAGAAAGACAACGGCCGCGACGTTTTCGAGCGCCTGCGACTCCGGGTCTTTTTTCAGTTGCTCTTTTTTGATGAGAGAGCCGACATGCGCCGCCTCGGCGTCGCTATAGCCATGCTCCCGCATGATGCCGCCCACGAGGTCGGCATGATGGATACGGCAACGCTTGCGCCAGTCGTTATAGCCGTGGCGCCCGGGCGGAAAATCGCCGCGAGGAATCTCCCACCGGCGCAGGTGCTGCGCATGCGCGGCGATGCGCAGCAATGCGGATGGATGCGCGTAAATGCGCGCGAGATGCGCGCTCATGCGCGTCGAATAGAGCTGCTCGAAGGCGATCTCTGGGCCGTCGACGACGCATTTGCGCGGGTCGTCGGCGTTGGCGGCGTCGATCGCCGCCAGCACCGATTCCAGTCTCGCCTCCGCGAGATCTTGCGCGCCGGGGGGCTCAGCCGACATCGATCATGCGCTGCACGCTGGCGCGGGCTCTCGCCGCAAGCGCTTGATCCACCAGCACTTCGTCGCGCATATAGATCAGGCTGTCGAGGATTTTCGGCAGTGTGATGCGCTTCATATGCGGGCAGAAATTGCAGGGGCGGATGAACTCCGTGCCCGTCGTTTCGGCGGCGACATTATCGGCCATCGAACATTCGGTGACGAGCAGCACGCGCGCCGGCTTCTTCGTCCGCACATAGTCGATCATCGCCGCCGTCGAGCCCGCGAAGTCCGAAATTTCAACGACTTCGCGCGGGCATTCGGGATGCGCGATGATCTTCACGCCGGGATTGTCGGCGCGGTAGCTCTCGATTTCCTCGGCCGTGAAACGCTCGTGAACCTCGCAGGCGCCGTGCCAGGCGATGATCTTCACCTTTGTTTGCGCGGCGACATTTTGCGCCAGATATTTGTCCGGCAGCATGATGACGCGATCCGAGCCGAGGCTCTCGACGATCTTCAGCGCGTTGGACGAGGTGCAGCAGATGTCGACTTCCGCCTTCACCTCGGCCGAGGTGTTGACGTAGGCGACGATCGGAACCCCCGGATATTCCATGCGAAGCGCGCGGACGTCGGCGCCGGTGATCGACGCCGCCAGAGAGCAGCCGGCCTCGCTGTCGGGGATCAGCACGGTCTTTTCGGGGCTCAGAATCTTCGAGGTTTCGGCCATGAAATGCACGCCGCCCTGCACGATCACCTCGGCGGGGGAGGCGGCCGCGAGCTTGGCGAGTTGCAGGCTGTCGCCGACATAATCGGCGACGCAGTGATAGATTTCCGGCGTCTGATAGTTGTGCGCCAGGATCACCGCGTTGCGCTCGCGCTTCAACTCGTTGATCGCCTTGACGTAAGGCGCGTGGAAGGGCCATTCGACCGGCGGCATGACCTTCGAGACGCGCTCGTAAAGATGCGCGGTCGCGGCCTCGACTTGCGGCGTCCAATCGAGATTGGGGCGCGGCAGAATCGGAAAGCGCTGGCGAAGCGAAACGCCGAGCGGCGCGACGCCGGCGCGCTTGCCGGTTTCGCCGAAAACTGACGATATGCTCATGACGCCGCTCCCAATTTACGCCGCGAGGAACATTTGGACTTCGAGGTCCGCGGCGATATTATGCTCGATATGAGCATAAGCCGGCCAACCAAACCCCTTTGGGCCGGACATGCCGACCGCCGCTATAGCACAGCTGTCGCGCAGGGGATGTCGGGACAATCCTGCATGAAGCCTTGACGCCTACATATGCTCGTTAAGAGTATATGTCAAGAAGCCGGTTCGAGCGGGGAATTGCTTGGGTTTGGGCGGGGCCTGCGTGGCGGCTCGCGAATTTTCGCCTTTGCAGCAATGGGAAAATCATTGATCCCAAGGGCTCGTTCGGTCCCGGATCGCGTTCAGTCTCACCGAGTTTCCGCCTCGGCGTCACGACGCGGAAACTCTTAGGTCGATTTTCGCGCTGTAGTTTAGCGATCCGATACTCCCGGCGCGAGCAGAAGATTAACTGGGAGGCGTTCGGCCAGGATATAGGGACTAGCCCTGTTTTCCTTCACCCAGCGCTTCTCACCGACCGATTCGAAGGGCGGAGGCAATCTGCACCTTGGAGACACCATAAATCAAACGGCGTCTCATCAATAGAAATTTCCCAATCGTATCCTCTGTCCTTGACCCAAGGCGCGATGGTTTCATTAAGCGTCCTCATCCACCATTCTCTGAGGAACGGGCCAGGGATCGTTCTCGCGATTTGATCAATCTTGAACCGAACGAACCTGTCGTTCGGTTCACCGCCTACGAAGCAAGAGCCCGCGGGAACCTCTTCGAAAATGATCACGGCATAAAATTTAGGTATGGGGACGCTTGCGTAGACGGAAGTAATGCGTTCGGCCAAACCCTTTTTATCTTGCGGCGGTATATGCCCCGACAGGGTGGTAAATTTTCCATAAAGGCATGTCATCGCTCCCATATTTCGTTGTTGCATGAGCGTGAGGGTTCTTGCGATCAGAACGCAAGAGGTCTGCTCATTGAACTTACGGTAGATGATGACAGGTTCATTGACAAGACCTATCTTCGATCTTGGCGCGAAACTCTGCTATGTGTCGAACGGAGTATTCGCGCGTGAGGCGCTTCTCGCGCGAAGGTCACTTGCGGTGAAAAGCCGTCTTGGAGCGGCGATGGACTGCGAACCCGCGCGGAGAGTTTGAATATTGAAAAGAGGAGCCGAGCTTCATGGCGTTGGCGCAAAACTACGAGCAACAGGACTGCCCCGTCGCGCGCGCGCTCGAACTTGTGGGCGAGCGATGGACCATGCTTATCATTCGCGACTGCTTTTTGGGGGTTTCGCGCTTCAACGATTTCCTCCTTCACCTCGACATCCCCAAAGCGACACTCGAGCTCGCGCTTGGCCAAGCTTGTCGAATTCTGGGGTGCTCAGGCGCAAAGAGTATAGAGCCGGACAAAGCGACTACATTCTGACGAAACAAGGCGAGGCCTTGTGGCCGGTCTTGTATGGTCTCGCCGCGTGGGGCGAAGCCTATCAAGCGCCGAGGCGCGGCCCGCGAAGAATTTTCTCCCATGCCAACTGCGGGACAGTTCTTGACAGTTCTGGCGCCTGCCCGACCTGCAAAATCGTTCCAGCCGTGAGCGATGTTGTAATTCAGCCAGGACCGGGCGCCATTCCCAATTTCCGAGATGACGCGGTAGAGCGCGCGCTGCAGAAGCCGCACCGTTTTTTGGCGAGACTGGCAAACCCGGAGCCGACGCCAACGGCAAAACGCCGAGCGTGAGAACGGCGGCGATTTTCGCCCAGGGTCAAATGCGGAAATTCATGGCGGTCCAATACCAGCTCTTTGACGGCGGGGCCTCAAAACAGCGACGTGGTTCGGCGGCGAGCGAAATCAGGGCTTTTCGCGCCTCGGCGCCTGACCTTTGCGCGAACACCCGCGCGACGGGCGTTCCCGCCGATCGGGCGAGGCAAAACCCCGATTCCGCCCCCGCCACAAACCTGCTATCAACCGCCCATGCCGCAAGACCCCGCCCCAAATCACTACCCCCACCGCCATCTGCTCGGGATCGAGGGCCTGTCGCGCCCGGATATCGTGGCGCTTCTTAATCTCGCCGAGGACGCCATCGAGGTGTCGCGGCAGGTCGAAAAGAAGCGGTCCAATCTGCGCGGGCGCACGCAGATCAATCTGTTTTACGAGGCCTCGACCCGCACGCAGGCGTCTTTCGAGATCGCCGGCAAGCGGCTTGGCGCCGATGTGATGAATATGTCGGTCGCGCAATCCTCGGAAAGCAAGGGCGAGACGCTGATCGACACGGCCATGACGCTCAACGCCATGCGTCCCGACATCATCGTCGTGCGCCATTCGCAGGCGGGCGCGGCGCATCTGCTGGCGCGCAAGGTCGATTGCTCCGTCGTCAACGCCGGCGACGGCGCCCATGAACATCCGACGCAAGCGCTGCTCGACGCGCTGACCATCCGCCGCAACAAGGGCCGGATCGAGGGGTTGATCGTCGCCATTTGCGGCGACGTGCTGCATTCGCGCGTCGCCCGCTCGAACATTCTTTTGCTCGGCGCGATGGGCGCGCGGCTGCGCGTCGTGGGGCCGTCGACGCTGGTTCCGCGTTCGCTGGAGCGGCTGGGCGTCGAGGTTCACCACGACATGGCGCGCGGACTGGACGGCGCCGACATCGTGATGATGCTGCGGCTGCAGCGCGAGCGCATGAGCGGCGCGCTGGTGCCGAGTTCGCGCGAATATTTCCATTTTTTCGGTCTCGACGAGGAAAAGCTCGCGCGCGCGGCGCCGGACGCGCTGGTGATGCACCCCGGACCGATGAACAGGGGCGTCGAAATCGATTCATCCGTCGCCGACGGTCCGCGTTCGCTGATCCGCGAACAGGTCGAAATGGGGGTCGCCGTGCGCATGGCGGTGCTCGAGGCTCTCGCGCAACACCTTCCAAATGTGTAACTTGCGTCCTTCGGTTTCGGCTTCCTGTCTAAAGAGGTGACCAATGATGAAGCTTTTCCGCTTGGGCGGTCTGGTGTCGCAGGCGATCTTCCTACAATTCATCCATCTCGTGGGTTTGGGAGCTTTCCTGGTTTCCGCCGCCGCTGGATATTTTCGCGCGCCCTCCTGGTCGGTGATCATCCTCGGCATAGTGTTCGGCGTTGGAGTCGATAAATTTGTCGATGTCACCGATGTCACGGGACTGCTCGACAGGGCGCAGAAGGCCAGCGAGCGCGGCGGCTTCCTGATCATCGTCTATTTCGTGATCGCCCTCGTCGGCTATATCGTCGGCGCCTATGCGCGTTATCACCACGAGAAATTCAAGGTGAAGGCGGCCGCGCCCGCGCAATCGATTTCCAAAAAGTAATCCCCCGAACTTTTCGAGCGAGGGTCGGCGGCCGGCGCGACGCGCCAGCCGCGATCGCGTCACAGTCCTTCGAACAGCGCGGTCGAAAGATAGCGCTCGGCGAAGGATGGAATGATCAGCACGATGTTCTTGCCCTCGGCTTCCGGGCGCGCGGCGATTTCCAGCGCCGCCGCCACCGCCGCGCCGGAGGAAATGCCGACGGGTATGCCCTCGATGCGGGCGAGATGGCGCGCGGTCTCGAAAGAGGTCTGGTTGCCGATCGTGATGATTTCGTCGATCACGCCGCGGTCGAGCACCGGAGGGACGAAACCGGCGCCGATCCCTTGAATCTTATGCGGTCCCGGCGGACGGCCGGACAGCACGGCCGAGTCTTCCGGCTCCACCGCGACGATGCGCAAGCTGGGCCGGCGCGGCTTCAGCGCGTGGCCGACGCCGGTGATGGTGCCGCCCGTGCCGACGCCGGAGACGAAATAATCCACGACGCCATTGGTGTCGTTCCAGATTTCCTCGGCGGTGGTGAGTTGGTGGATTTCCGGATTGGCCGGGTTCTCGAATTGCTGCGGAATGACCGAGCCGGGGTTTTCGGCGGCGAGCTCGTTGGCCTTGGCGACCGCGCCCTTCATGCCCTGCGCCGCCGGCGTCAGCACGAGTTCGGCGCCGAGCAGAGCCAGCATCTTGCGCCGCTCGATCGACATCGACTCGGGCATGACCAGGATCAGCTTGTAGCCGCGCGCCGCCGCGACGAAGGCCAGAGCGATGCCGGTGTTGCCGGAGGTCGGCTCGATCAGCACGTTTTTGCCGGGCGCGATCTTGCCGCTCTTTTCCAGCGTTTCGATCAGGCTGACGCCGATGCGGTCCTTGACGCTGGAGATCGGATTGAAAAATTCGAGCTTGGCCAGAAGATTGGCCTTCACGCCCTTCTCCTTGGCGAGACGGTCGAGGCGCACGATCGGGGTGTCGCCGATGGTCTGCGTGATCGAGTCGTAAATGCGTCCGCGGCCGGGCTTGGCCGGGGGCGTATAAAAGGGGCTCTGCGTCATTGTCCTTGCTCCTCGTTTATTCGCGCGGACTTCGCCAATCCCCGCGTCATTAGCTTGACCGTGAAAATACATGAATTGACGCCTGGGACGAAATCCGCGCGCCGGCGCGTCGCGAAACTTGGCGTCAAGGGAGGCCGCCGCGCCGGCGCCGGCCAGGGGCTCGAGCGGACCCCGCGCGTCAGATCGCGATCGCTTCGGCGATGCGGGCGGTTCGCGCGGCCCGCTCCACGGCCTCGGGAAAGGGCAGGGCGGTCGTCGACTTGATGCGCTCCATCGCGAATCGCGAAACGACATTGCGCAGCGGCGTGATCGAGATCAGGCGTTTGTAAAACGCGTCGAAGGCGGCCATGTCCGCGACGATGACGCGCAGCATGTAGTCCACGTCCCCCGCCATGCGATGAAACTCGACGACCTCGGGCATTTTGGCGACTTGCTTGGTGAAGCGCTCGAGCCAGGCGTCGGAATGTTCGCCGGCGACGATCGAAACATAGACGCAAAGACCAAGCCCCAGTTTTTCCGGCGACAGCAGCGCGACGCGGCGCGTGATGACGCCGGTCGCCTCGAGTTTCTGGATGCGCTTCCAGCAGGGCGTCTGCGACAGGCCGACCCGCGCCGCGATCTCGGCGATGGGCAGGGAGGCGTCGTCTTGCAGAATGGAGAGAATTTTATAGTCCAAGGCGTCCATGTCGGGGCTCGAAGGTGAAGGTGGAGAAGGCCTCCGCGCGCGAGCGGGAGATATTTTTTGCATAGTCCATAAAAACCGTAGTTTTTGTCAATAGGTCTTTCGACATCATTTTGACGCCGCCGCGCGGCGAGGCGGCGCGTCGCGGCGCATATTATTGATTTATATGCAATTTCCGGACGACGAGAGATCCGTTCGGAGAAATCCATAAATTTGGTTGTTTAAATGCGCTAGGGAATATTCATCTATTTTGATATGAGGATTCCTTGACGGCGCATGAGCTATCGGGCGCTCGCAAGTCGCGCGGGCGGGTCGACGCGACGCCTATCCCGGCGGCCCGGCCGAAGATCGAGGAGAGCGCTTGGGGCCATGTTGACTAAAAAAGCGAAATACGGACTGAAGGCCCTCGTGTTCCTGGCCGGGATCGAACCGGGACAAACCGCGCTCGTCGCCGACATCGCCACCGCCAATCAAATACCCAAGAAATTTCTCGATGCGATTCTCGGCGAACTGCGCAACGCCGGCTTCGTTCACTCGAAGAAAGGCAAGGGCGGAGGCTACACTCTGGCGCGAACGCCCGAGGAAATCGGCGTCGGCAATGTGATTCGCGCGCTGGACGGGCCGCTCGCGCCGATTCAATGCGCGAGCCAGACCGTTTATCGGCGCTGCGACGACTGCGTGGACGAGAACCACTGCGCCGTGCGGCTGGTGATGCTGCAAGCCCGCGAGGCGATCGCCGGCGTTCTCGACAAAACGACGCTGGCCCAGATGCGGCGTCTGGGAGAGACGGGCGAAGGTCTCGCGTAGAGGCGTCGTCCGGGCATGGACATGAGGCGAGGCGGAACATATAAAGCTGCGCACGGCCGTCCCGCGCCCGCGGCGCGGCGTTCCAATTTCGAGAGGCCGGCGCGAAGCCGGAAAATCACTCATGGCTCAAGCAGCGACGGCCAAAGCAGCGCCGGTTAACCCCATCGTCGAGCCGTCCGCGGGCTTGGAGGACGGCAAGGCGACCGAGGAATTGCGCAAGGTGATGGTGGAGCGCCAGCTGCGCCCGTTCGACGTGACGGATTTGCCGGTGTTGCAGCGTTTCTTCGACGTTCCCCGCGAATTCTTCCTGCCGCCCGAGCTGAAGCCGATCGCTTACTCCGACCTCGCGATCTCCGGCAGGGGCGCGGTCGGCGCCGCGTCTCGCGCGATTCCCGCGCCGCTGGTTTTGGCCAAATTCCTGCAAAAGGCCGAGATACGTCCAACGCATCGGGTGCTCGACGTGGCGGGCGGCGCCGGCTATTCGGCGGCGCTGCTGTCCGGGCTGGCGGGCGAGGTGGTCGCGCTCGAAAGCGAGCCCGAACTCGCGGCGCTCGCGCGCGCGAACCTCGCCAAGGTCGGCGCGACGCAAGTGCGCGTGGAATGCGGCCCGCTGGAGAAAGGCGTTCCGGCCGCCGCGCCGTTCGACGTGATTCTGATCCACGGCGCCGTAGAGGGCGGGCTCGACGCTCTGTTCGAGCAGCTCACGCCCAATGGACATCTCCTCGCCTACAAAAAGCTCGAAGAAGACTCCGGAATGAAGGTGGTGTGGTTCGAGCGTTCCGAAGGCAAGCCCGCCGGCGAGCGGGCCCTGTTCGACGCGACGGCGCCTTTGCTCGCTCCGTTCGCGAACGCGCCCGGGTTCGCGTTCTAGGATCTTCGCCGCGGCGCGAGCCGAGGCCTCGTGGCGTTCGAATTCGTGAATTTGACGACGGCGACTTGTCGCCGTCCCAAGGCGTGGTTTTGTTCACGAGGCGTTGCGTTGTCCTGAGGTTGTGACGTCGAGGTTCGAACGTATGCGTGACGCGGCGCCTATTCAGAAGTCGCGGGTTCGGAGGTCGCGGGGGCTGGTCGGAGCGGCGAGGCTCCGCCTTCGATCCCGGGCGATGCTCTTCGCCGGTTTCGTCGCGTTGTTCTGGCAAGCGGGCCTGATCGGCGCCCGCGCCGAGACGCTGAATGGAGCCCTGGCGCGCGCCTATGACGGCAATCCCGACTTGAACCAAAGCCGCGCCAATGTGCGCGCGCGCGACGAAGACGCGCCCAAGGCGCTCGCGGGCATGCGGCCAAAGGCCAGCATTTCGGCCAATGCGGGGCCTGAATTCGCGACCGTCAGAATACCCGCCGGGCGCAACGACTATGGCTCGCGCGCCTATTACAACGACGAATTTCTCGGCAAGCCGCGCGGCGCGGCGTTGAACGTCTCGCAGACGCTGTACGACGGCGGGCGCACCGCCAGTTCCGTCCGGCAGGCGGAATCTTCGGTGTTGTCGGCGCGCGCCTCCCTGCGGCAGACCGAGCAGTCGATCCTGCAAAACGCGGCGACCGCCTATATGAACGTGCTGCGCGATACGGCCATTTTAGACTTGCGCAAGAGTAATGTCGCCGTGCTGACGGAGCAATTGCGCCTGACGCGGGACCGGTTCCAGGTCGGCGAGGTCACGCGCACCGACGTAGCGCAGGCGGAAGCCTCGCTCGCGCAGGCGAACTCCGATGTCTACGCCGCGCAGGGCCTGTTGAAGATCAGCGTCGCCGGCTACCGGCAGGTGGTGGGCGTCGAGCCCAAGCGGCTCGAACCGGCGCAGAGCGTGGAAAAGCTGCTGCCGAAGTCGCTGAACGAATCGATCGCCGCGGCATTGATCGAAAATCCCGCTGTTATCGCCGCGGAGCATCAGATCGACGTGGCGGCGCTCGCCGTGAAGGTCGCCGAGAGCGCCCTGGCTCCGACCCTCTCGATCAACGCGCAGGTCTCGCCGCAATATGACTCTTTCCTTGGCTTTCCTGGATCACGTCAGTTCTCGGCGCAGGCGATAGGCAATCTGAATATTCCGCTCTATCAGGGCGGCTCGGAATATGCCTCGGTCCGACAGGCCAAGGAGCAATTGGGTCAGGCGCGGCTCAGCGCGGATTTGCAGCGCGACAACGCGCGCGTGAGCGTCGTGTCGAGCCTGGCGCAACTCGAAACCGCGAAGGCGTCGATCATCTCCAATCAAGCCTCGGTGCGGGCCGCCGAGATCGCGTTGATGGGCGTGCGCGAGGAGGCGAAAGTCGGCCAGCGCACGACGCTGGACGTGCTCAACGCGCAGTTGGCGCTGTTGAACGCGCGCGTCAATCTCGTGATCGCGCAACATGACAGGGTTGTCGCTTCCTATGCGGCGCTCGCGGCGATCGGACGACTTTCCACGCGCGAACTGAGGTTGAACGTCGTGGATTACGATCCGGCCGTTCATTTCGATCAGGTCAAGGACAAATGGCTCGGATTGGACACGCCGGACGGCCAATGATCTTTTGACGCGGCGCGCGGAAAAGTGTGGACTGCGCGCGAGAGCGGTTAATTAGCCTAGCTTCTCCGATCACAGCATAGGAAGATGAATATGTAGTCGGGATTCGCCCGGGCCGTCGAACCTGAAAAGAGCAAATGCGATGAGCGCTTTAAATGCCCAGACCCCAAACCTTTCGTTGGAAGATGAGCGCCGCGCCCATGAGCCTTCCATGGAAGAGATCCTAGCTTCGATTCGGCGCATCATCGCCGACGACGACGTCAGTCTGTCCGTCCGTCGCGACAGGCAGGATCGCCGCAAGATCGACGACGTCCAACCGGAGCCGCGCAAGACTCGGGAACCCGAGCCGCCGCGCCTCGTCGCGGTGGAAGAGACGCCGGCGCGGGACGAACTGGAGCGCTCGCGTTACGACGAGGAGACGCCGTTCCATGACGCGCCCTCGGCCGTCGACGAGGAAGAGGAAGAGCCGGTTTTCGCCGAGCATGACGCGGCCGAGGAGCCCGAGGCGGTCGGCGATGACGCCTATCCCGAGCATGAACATGCCGAATTGGAATATCACGCGGGCGAGCAGGACGCTTTTTCTCCGGCCGAGAACCCCACGCCGCTCGTCTCGTCCGACGCCGCCGCCGCCATCGCCGCGCAATTCCAGACGCTGGCGGCCAGCATGGTGATCAATGATTCCGGGCTTCTGCACGATTATGCGCGCGAGATGCTGCGTCCGATGCTGAAGGCCTGGCTCGACGACAACCTGCCGGTGCTGGTCGAGCGCCTGGTGCGCGCGGAGATCGAGCGGGTGGCGCGCGGCGGCCGGCGTTAATCTCACTAATCCCGCGCGGCGTTAACGGCGTTTATACTCTGTCGCGGGTACTCTTCCGCAATGTACCGTTTGCGCGCCATGGCTCGTTCGCTCGCCGTCCCGCTGACCCTTTATGGTCTCGCCGGGCTGATCGGCGGCTATTTTATCTGGCACGCCGTCAACGGCCAGCGCGGGTTGAAGGCCGGCGAGGAATTCGAACAGCGCCTCGGACAGCTGCGGCTCGAACGCGATCTACTGAAACTCGAACGAATGCAATGGGAAAGCCGCATCACGCTGATACGCGGCGAGGCGGTCGACGCGGATATTCTCGACGAGGAAGCGAGGGCGCTGCTCGGCCGCGTGCACAAGAACGAAGTCGTGATCCTGACTCCGGTCGCGGGCGGCTCGCCGGCGACGCGATGACGCGACGGCCGAACGCGCGTCACGTTCTGACATAGCGCGCGGAAAAGCCCGCGGGTCCATCCGTCTGGACGAGACCGCGCGCGATCAAATCCTCGATATGCGCGAACACCGTCAGCGCCGCCGCGCCGTGCAGCCGCGCATCGACGCCCTCGTAGATATGGGCGACCATTTGCGGGATGGTTTCGTCGCCCTCGCTAAGCCGTTGCAGGATCGCCGCCTCGCGCTGGGCGCGGTGATGCGCGAGGGCGCGCAAATAGCGTCGCGGATCGCGCACGGGTCCGCCATGCGCCGGCCAATAGAGCGCGTCCTCGCGCCGCCGCAGCTTTTCGATCGAAGCCATGTAGTCGCGCATGGAGCCGTCGGGCGGCGCCACCACGGTCGTCGCCCAGGCCATGACATGATCGCCGGAAAACAGCGTGCGCTCCTCGCGCAGCGCGAAGCACAGATGATTGGCGGTGTGGCCCGGCGTCGCCACGGCCTCGATGGTCGCGCCGCCGACCCTGATGAGTTCTCCGTCCGCCATCACGCGATCCGGCGCATAGTCGCGGTCGTGCGAGGCGTCGAGGCCGTGGCCCGCCTGGTCGCCGCGCGCCGCGTAGGGCGCGCAGCCGACGACCGGCGCGCCGGTTCTTTCCCGCAATATGCTGGCGGCGGGCGAATGGTCGCGATGGGTGTGGGTGACGAGGATCGCCGCGAGCTTTTCGCCGGCGATTGTCTTGAGCAGCGCGTCGATATGGCTGGAGATCGCCGGCCCGGGGTCGATGATCGCGACCTCGCCTTCGCCGACGATATAGGAACAAGTGCCGGTGAAGGTGAAGGCGCCCGGATTGGGCGCGATCAGCCGGCGCGTCAATGGCGAGACGCGCGCGAGTTCGCCCGCCGGCGCGGCGAAGGAGAGATCGAAGACGGGGGCGAGGCTGTCGGAGGACATTTTGGCTCTCGATCGGTCCGGCGAGTTTATAGCGCCCTCTGGTGCGTAAAGCGATTTCTTTCGCGCCGGGTTGCCGCTCCAGCCGCTTGCTCAATGAAAATTCCTCGCCCTCGGCGTCGCCGCGCTCGCTCTTTCGATCTTGCGCAGATCGGCGGAAATATCCTCGACCTTGCGGGCGATGAGATGGACGACGCCCAATTCCACCTGCGCCTCTCCGGCGATGGCGACGAGCCGCGCGCCGAGCACTTCCGCGCGCTGCTTCTCGAAAATCTTGGGCCAGACGATGATATTGGCCGCGCCGGTCTCGTCCTCGATGGTCATGAAGATGACGCCCTTCGCCGTGGCGGGGCGCTGGCGCATCAGCACCAGCCCGGCCACGGTGACGCGCGAAGGCAGCACGCCGCGCGAGCGCGCGAGTTCCGCGCAGGGCAGGATTCCCTTCGCCGCCAGCCCCGCGCGCAAAAAACCGACGGGATGGCCCTTGAGCGACAGCGACAGCGCGCGATAATCCTCGATCACCTCTTCGCCCGGCGGCATCGGCGGCAGTCTGGCGTCCGGCTCCAGCGGCGCGAAGGCGAGGGCGCGCAGCAGCGGCAGATCGTCCTTGTCGCCGGCGCGGTTAAGTCCCGCGGCCGCCCACAGCGCCTCGCGGCGCGTGAGGCCAAGGCTGGCGAAGGCGTCGGCCTGCGCCAGTTTTTCCAGCACGGCGGGGGCGAGGCCGGTGCGCAGCCATAAATCGCGCACGGAATCGTATCCAGAGCCGCGCCGCGCCGCCAGCAGGCGCATATCGTTTTCGGCCACGCCGTGGACCTGGCGAAAGCCCAGCCGCAGCGCGCGGCGGCCCAAAATATCCTCGGCCATTTCGGCGTGGCGCGGATGCGCGGGCCCAAGCTCCCCCGCCGGCTCCAGCGTGCAATCCCATTGGGAGGCGTTCACGTCGACCTCGCGCGCCTCGATTCCATGTTCGCGCGCGTCGCGCAAAATCTGCGCGGGCGCGTAAAAGCCCATCGGCTGGGAGTTCAGCAGCGCGCAGGCGAAAACGTCGGGGTAGCGGCATTTCAGCCAGGCAGAGGCATAGACCAGCAGCGCGAAGGAGGCCGCGTGGCTTTCGGGAAAGCCATAGGAGCCAAAGCCTTCGATCTGCTTGAAGCAGCGCTCGGCGAAGTCGCGCTCATAACCGCGCGAAACCATGCCGGAAATCATCTTGTCGCGAAATCCGCCGACGAGTCCGGCGCGTTTGAACGTCGCCATGGCGCGGCGCAATTGATCGGCCTCGCCGGGAGAAAATCCCGCCGCGACAATGGCGATCTTCATCGCCTGCTCCTGAAACAGCGGCACGCCGAGCGTCTTGCCGAGGACGTCTTCCAGCTCCTTCGAGGGATAGTCGACCTTCTCCTTGTTCATGCGGCGGCGCAGATAGGGATGCACCATATCGCCCTGAATGGGGCCGGGCCGCACGATCGCCACCTCGATGACGAGATCGTAGAAACATCGCGGCTTCAGGCGCGGCAGCATCGACATTTGCGCGCGGCTTTCGATCTGGAACACGCCGACCGTGTCGGCGCGCGAGACCATCGCGTAAACGCGCGGATCTTCCGCCGGAATGCTCGAGAGGCGATGGCGGACGCCATAATGCGCCGCCAGCAGGTCCAGTCCCTTGCGCAGACAGGTGAGCATGCCGAGCGCCAGCACGTCGATCTTCAATATGCCGAGCGCGTCGAGATCGTCCTTGTCCCACATGATCGTGGTGCGGCCGTCCATCGCGGCGGGCGCCACCGGGACAACTTCGTCCAGCCGCGCGCGGGTTATGACGAAGCCGCCGGAATGCTGCGTCAGATGGCGCGGAAAACCGGCGAGTTCCTGCGCCAGGGCGAGCGCCGCCGCGAGGCGCGGCTCGCCGAGGTCGTAGCCCGCGCGCGCCAGATCGGCGCGGCGCTGCTCCCTGTCGGCGCCGCCGCCGGCCATGCGCGAATGGCGCGCCAGAAAATCGTTGGAGAGGCCGAACGCCTTGCCGATCTCGCGCATCGCCGAGCGCGCGCGATAGGTGACGACGGCGGCGGCGAGACCCGAATGATCGCGGCCGAAGCGCTTGTAGATATATTGAATCACCTCCTCGCGCCGCTCATGCTCGAAATCCACGTCGATGTCGGGCGGCTCATTGCGCGCGGCCGAGACGAAACGCTCGAACAGAAGATCGTGCTTGGTCGGATCGACCTCGGTGACGCCAAGGCAAAAGCACACCGCGCTATTGGCCGCCGAGCCGCGTCCTTGCGCGAGAATCCCCTGTTCGCGGGCGAAGCGCACGATGTCGTGGACGGTGAGGAAATAGGCGGCGTAGTTCAATTCGCCGATGAGTTTTAATTCATGCGCGAGCTGCGCCTCCACATTCTTCGGCACGCCGCGCGGATAGCGGTCCTTCGCGCCCTCATGCGTAAAGGCCTCCAGCGCTTCCTGTTCGCTAGCAAAACCCTCGCGCAATTCGCTGGGGTAATCATATGCAAGATCGGAAAGCCGAAAGTCGAGGCGTTCGATGAAGCGCGCGCTTTCGTCCACGGCCTCCGGCGCCTCGGCGAAGAGCCGGGTCATTTCGCCGGCGCTTTTGAGGTGGCGCTCGGCGTTGGCGGAGAGCAGAAAACCCGCGTCCTCCAGCGTGACGCCCTCCCTGATGCAGGCGAGCGCGTCGGCGAGCGGGCGGCGTTCCGCGACGTGATAATGCACGTCGTTCACCGCGACGAGCGGCAGGCCGAGTTTGCGCGCCTGCGCGATGCGTCGCCGCATTTTTTCGCGCATATTGGCGTCAAGGAGCGCGGCCGCGGCGAGCCACAGCCTGCCTTCGAACGCCGCGCGCAGCGGGGCGGGGGGCGCGGTCTCGCCCAGCGCGATAAGCTGCTGGCCCTCGCCGAACTCGAGGAGATCGTCCAGAACCAGCGCGCAATCGCCCTTTGGCGCGCGCATATTGCCGCGCGTCAGCATCAGGCACAGCCGGCCATAGGCGGCGCGGTCGCGCGGATAGCACAGGATTTCCGGGGTCTTGTCGGCGAAGACCAGCCGCGCGCCGACCGCCAGCCGGAAGTCCTGGTCCGAAACCTTATGCGCGCGCAAAAAGGAGAAGGCGCGCACGACGCCGGCCACGGAATTGCGGTCGGCGAGACCTATGCCGCAATGCCCCAGCTCCAGCGCCTTCGCGACCAGCTCCTCGGGGTGCGAAGCGCCGCGCAGGAACGAGAAATTGGTCGTCGTGGCGAGTTCGGCATAGCGGGGCAGGGGGATGATCACGGGCGGCTTCGACTGCTGTAACGCGAACGGTGTTCTTATAATGTTCTTGCTCTGGCCCGGGAGTCAAGTGGACGTCATCTCGCTTTCGATGTGGGCCACAAAGCTTTCGATCCTCTCTAACCATTTCTCGATATCGCTGTCGCTTGGAACGGCCGGAGCCGTCGCCGGGTCGTCGGAGGGGTATCGGTAAGCCGTGGCCCAAGGCGTTAAAGGAACGAGGGCCAGCGCCTCCGAATATAATTTATGGCCTTTCGGCGCCGCCGAAGCCGCCAGTCCGAGATCATGGCCTCTTCCGCCGCCTCTCGGGTATGCTATCTTCAAATGAACCAACAAAGCCTTGATGCTCTTCTCCGCCGCCTGCTGACAATGATAGGCTGCGGCTTCCAGATTTTTGTCGGGCAGCGGCATCAACGATCGACGCACGACGTCCAAATCGCCTTTGGCCTTTTCAAGCCAGGACGTCGCCTCGTCTTGGCTCATTGTCGCGATCCCCTTGCTTGTCGAATAACACGATCCCGTCGCGGTCCACGTCGTGGCTTAGCGAATTGAGATCGCCGCGTCGCTCGTTAAAAATGGTGCGCCGTATGGGATAGACTTGGATCGGAACCCCGAAGCCAGAAACGAGCGGCCATAAAGTAATGGGCGTAAACTTCCCCGGCTCGACCCCGTCAGGAAGAATAACGCACAAATCCCAATCGCTGTCGCCGCGCCAGTCGCCTCGCGCTCTACTGCCGAACAATATAATCAATTCCGCTTCGGTGGCGCGCGCAAGACGCCGCGCCGCCTCCTCTATAGCGGAGGGCAGAACATTTGCGTCGCCCATTGGCCGCATCTTTTGACGCCCCTAAGTAATAATCAATAAGATCAAATAATATAACGCGGCATCGCGGTCAAACGAGCCCCGCGTCACTCCGGCGCCTCGGGCGGTTCGCCCTTCGGAATGCGCCGCGCCTCGGCCTTCGCCGCCGCCTCGCGCGCTTCCGCCTCCTCCAGCTTCTTGCGGCGCCTCGCGTTGGGCTCGCGGCGCGGGCCTTCGACGAGGCGCACCACGACGCCCCAGAGCGTGCGGACATCCTGTTCGGTCAGGCTCATGCGGTGGAACATATTGCGCAGATTGCGCGCCATCACCGGTTTCTTGGTGATGGGCCGGAAGAACTGCCGCGCGTCGAGCTGTTCCTCCAGAAAGTCGAAAAATGCCGCCGTCATTTCGCGCGTCGCGGGCGGCGAGCGCTCGCTGGTGTCGAAAGGCAGCACATCGCCATGAGCGGCGCGAAACCATTCATAGCCCGTCAGAAGCACCGCCTGCGCGAGGTTGAGCGAGGCGTAGGCGGGATTGACCGGAAAGGTCAGTATGGCGTCGGCGAGCGCCACGTCGTCATTGTCGAGACCGGTGCGCTCGGGGCCGAACATCACGCCGCGACGCTCGCCGGCGGCGATCGCCTGGGCGGCGAGCGGCATGGCTTGGGCGGGGATATGCACGGGCTTCATCTGGCCGCGCCCGCGCGCCGTGGCGGCGTGGACGAAGGACAGATCGACGATCGCGGAGGCGACATCGGGAAAAACCCTGGCGCTTTCCAGAAGATGCACGGCCCCGGCGGCGGCGGCGTAGGCGCCCTTGCGATATGCGCCGGTGCGCGGCCAGCCCTCGCGCGGCGCGACGAGACGCAGATCGGAAAGGCCGAAATTGGCCATCGCGCGCGCGCACATGCCGATGTTAACCGCGAGCTGCGGGCGCACCAGAATGATCGCCGGTCCGCCTTCGAGCTTGGGCTTGGTGTGGTCGGTGCCGGCGCCGGTCATTGGAGCGGGTCGCCCGGGTTTGTCGTTCGCGCCCGGCGCCCCTCATCCGACCTCGCTTCGCGAGGCCACCTTCTCCCACAAGTGGGAGAAGGAAGGGCGCGGCAAGATTCGGCCTCAGTCACGTCGGCAGCACGGGCGCTCCCTTCTCCCGCTTGCGGGAGAAGGTGGCCCGGCGCAGCCGGGTCGGATGAGGGCTCGGCGGTGAAGCTGGACTTTTGGGGCTTCAATTGGACAAAAAACCTCAGTTCGCGCATTTACCGGCCTGGGCGCTTCCGCATTTGGACATGGGCGCGCGGTTCCGCGCCGACGTGTTGTCGGTCAGTTCGCCTTCCTCGGCCAGCGACGCCTCTATCGTTTCGCGCAAACTGTTGAATTTGGCCTCGCGCTCTTCGACGAGGCGCAGACCTTCGCGCATCACCTCGGTCGCCGAGGCGTAGCGGCCGGATTTCACCAGCGCGTCGATAAATTCTTCCCAGCGTTTGCCGACAGATACATTCATGGCCCCGCTCCTCCGCCCGCGTTATAACACGATATGCGCATATCGTGTCATTGCTTCTCCGCCCGCGCCAGATTGAGCGCCAGCAATCTCGCCAGCGCGTCCTCGGTGGAAATATCCTCCGGCCAGCCATAGGCGGAAGCCACCGCGCGGTCGAGTTCGGCGTGGGCGCTGTCCAGCCAACTCGGGCGCTCGTTGTAGAGGTTGGTCAACGTGGCGCCACCGCCTCGCGGTCGGGATTGCGATGCTGCAGCGCGTCGGAAATGCTCTGGAATTTCCTGGCCGCCTCGGCGGTGATCATCGCCCGCGTGCGGGTCGGCTTCAGGGCGTCGGGATTATGAAAAACCGAGCGAAGAATATTGAATTTGTCGGGATCGGCGAGGTCTTCGAGCTCGAAGGAATATTTCTTCGTCTCCAGATTGGTCCATGTGGTGAGAATCTGGAAGCGGATCGTGTCGCAGACGACGAGCAGGGGCGGGTGCTCCAGCGCGGCGGCGTAGCGCGTGAGCTGGACCATCGCCTCGTCGAGGTTTCGCCGGCGCTTCTTATATTCCCAGGCGAAATAGCCCTTCTTCCAAACGTCCGCCCAGCCGTCGCCGCCGCCCGCGATGGCGGCGCCTTTTTCGAAGGTGAAGTGGTCCCCCTTGGGGTCGTCCTCGGCCGGCGTCGGGTGGTCGAACAGCCGGCACAGATCCAGGAAATGCTCCTGCGCCGCCGCGCGCTCGGTCAGCGCATGGGTTTTCCATTTGCGGATAAAATCTTGCGGCGTCATCGACGGGTGGTCACTAAAGAAAACCGCGCCTCCAGTGCATGGGGCGCAGGGAATCATTCAGCCGCCCGCCGCGATCTTCGTTCATCTCGCGAGCGAGCGCAAAGCTAAAGGGGATTCACACCCGCTTCGTCATCGGCACATAGTCGCGCTGGACTTCGCCGGTGTAGAGCTGGCGCGGGCGGCCGATCTTGGAGCCGGAATCCTCGATCATCTCCTTCCACTGCGCGATCCAGCCCACCGTGCGCGCCACCGCGAACAGCACGGTGAACATCGTCGTCGGGAAGTTCATCGCCTTGAGCGTGATGCCCGAGTAGAAGTCGATGTTGGGATAGAGCTTCTTTTCGATGAAATATTCGATCGTGCAGCGCGATGCGCTCCAGCTCCAGCGCCACGTCGAGCAGCACATCCTTGACGCCAAGTTCGTTCAGCACTTCGCGCGTCGTATGCTGCATGATCTTCGCGCGAGGATCGTAATTCTTGTAGACGCGGTGGCCAAAGCCCATCAGCCGAAACGGATCATCCTTGTCCTTGGCGCGGGCGATATACAGTGGAATGCGATCGACCGAGCCAATCTCTCCAAGCATTTTGAGCACGGCTTCATTGGCGCCGCCATGCGCCGGCCCCCAAAGCGACGCGATGCCCGCCGCGATGCAGGCGAAGGGATTGGCGCCCGAGGAGCCGGAAAGGCGCACGGTCGAGGTCGACGCGTTCTGCTCGTGGTCGGCGTGCAGGATGAAGATGCGGTCGAGCGCCCGGGCCAGCACCGGATTGACCTTGTAATCCTCGCACGGCACCGCGAAGCACATGCGCAGGAAGTTGGACGAATAATCGAGGTCGTTCTTTGGATAAACGAAGGGCTGGCCGATCGAATATTTATAGGCCATGGCGGCGAGCGTCGGGATCTTGGCGATCATGCGCGTCGAGGCGACCATCCGCTCCGTCGGGTCGGCGATATTGGTCGAGTCGTGATAGAACGCCGACAGCGCGCCGACGGCGGCGACCATCACCGCCATGGGGTGCGCGTCGCGGCGAAACGCCTGGAAGAACCGCGCCATCTGCTCGTGAATCATGGTGTGGCGGGTGATGCGGTAGTCGAAATCCGCCTTCTGCGCGCCGGTCGGCAGTTCGCCATAGAGCAGAAGGTAGCAGGTCTCCAGAAAATCACCGTGCTCGGCGAGCTGCTGAATGGGATAGCCGCGATAGAGCAGAACCCCTTCGTCGCCGTCGATAAAAGTGATTTTCGACTCGCAGCTCGCGGTCGAGGTGAAACCGGGGTCGTAGGTGAACATGCCCGTCTCGCTGTAAAGCGAGCGAATGTCCAGGACATCCGGCCCCATCGTGCCCTTTTTGATGGAGAAATCGACCGACTTGTCGGCGACCGTAATGGAACCCTTTGCTTCGGTCATCGCTCCACCTTTCCTGATCTAAGCACGAGAGAGCCCGCCACGCGCTACCGGGAGACGCGCGAAAGCGTTCTCCCATCGCGGCGCGGCGAAGACGATATTTCCTCTATTTGGCCCCATCGGCGAATTGTGCATTGCACAACGCTATAACAACGCAGCGCCTTGTCAAGCGACGCTAAAGGTTTGCTTACGCCCCAGCCTGATCGGCCAGTCTCCCCAGGCTCTCCTCGCGACCAAGAATCTCCATCACCTCGAAGATTCCGGGCGAGGTCGCGCGACCGGTCAGCGCGGCGCGAAGCGGTTGCGCGAGGTCGCCGAGCTTTACGCCAAGCGCCTCCGCCGTTTCGCGCACCGCGCCCTCGGTGGCCGCCGCGGTCCAGTCGGAGAGCGCCGCGAGGCGCGGCGTCAGCACGCCGAGTCGCGTTCGTCCGCCCTGCGCCAGCAGCGATTCCGCCTTCGCTTCCAGCGGCAAGGGCCGCGCCGCGAACAAAAATTGCGCGCCGTCGAGCAATTCGTTCAGCGTTTTCGCGCGCGCCTTCAACCCGGACATCGCCGCGAGCAATTGGGCCTTCTTTTTTTCGTCGAGCTTTTCCGCGATCTCCGGCCCGCCCTTGAGATAGGGCAGGGTGGCGACGAGCGCGTCGAGCAATTCGGCGTCGTCCATCGCCCGCATGAAATGGCCGTTCATATTTTCGAGCTTCACGAAGTCGAAGCGCGCCGGCGAGCGATGCACCTGCGCGAGATCGAAGGCCTCGATCAATTCGTCGCCCGTGAAAAACTCCTTGTCGCCCTGGCTCCAGCCGAGGCGCGCGAGATAATTGCGCAGCGCCGCCGGCAGATAACCCATCGCGCGATAGGCGTCGACGCCGAGCGCGCCGTGGCGCTTGGAGAGCTTGGCGCCGTCGGGTCCGTGGATCAGCGGAATATGGGCGAAGGCCGGCGTTTCCCAGCCGAGCGCCTCATAGATGTGCTTTTGCCGCGCGGCGTTGGTGAGATGATCGTCGCCGCGGATGATTTGCGTGACGCCCATGTCGTGATCGTCGACGACGACGGCGAGCATGTAGGTCGGCGCCCCGTCCGAGCGCAGCAGCACGAAATCGTCGATGTCCTTGTTGGGGAACACGACGCGCCCCTGCACGGCGTCGTCGATGACGGTTTCGCCCTCGCGCGGCGCCTTGAGCCGGATCACTGGCGAAACGCCCTCGGGCGCCTCGCCCGGAGAGCGGTCGCGCCAACGTCCGTCATAGCGCGGCGGGCGCCCTTCGGCCTTGGCCGTTTCACGCATTTCCTCGAGTTCTTTCGCCGAGGCGTAGCAACGATAGGCGGCGCCCCTGGCGAGCAATTCCTCCGCGACCTCGCGATGGCGCGCGGCGCGCGAGAATTGGTAGACGACCTCGTCGTCCCAATCGAGTCCGAGCCATTTGAGCCCGTCAAGGATTGCGCTAATCGCGGCCTCCGTCGAGCGTTCGCGGTCGGTGTCCTCGATGCGCAGCCTGATTTTGCCGCCGCGCTTGCGCGTATAGAGCCAGTTGAACAGCGCGGTGCGCGCGCCGCCGATATGCAGAAAGCCCGTGGGCGAAGGGGCGAAACGTGTGACGACCTGTTGCGACATTATTGAGCCAACCGAGAAGGGAGCGCGAAATCCGCCGGGCGAGAGACGAGTTCGCGCCGGACCGCGGGGTGTAGCATGGGCCGCGCGGGATTTCATCCCGTGCGCCGTCACGCCGTTCCCGAAGATCAGCCGCGGGCTTTTTCCGCGCCTCGAAGCGCTTTGCAGGCATTCCGCTCGAATGGAATCTTCCGAGCGACAAGAATTCATGAAAGGCGCTTGGATCAATGCGCCTCGTCCCAGTTTTTCGCGGCGCGCGCGTCGACCTGTAGAGGCACGGAAAGCGCGACCGCTGGAAGCGGCGCCTCCGACATGACGCGCTTCGCCACCTCTATCGTCGCCTCCGCTTGATCCGCCGGCGCTTCGAACACCAGTTCGTCGTGCACCTGCAACAGCATTTGCGCGTCGAGGCCGGCCTTGGCGAGCGCCGCGTCCATGCGCGTCATCGCGCGGCGGATGATGTCGGCGGCGGCGCCCTGAATCGGCGCGTTGATCGCCGCGCGTTCGAAAAAGGCGCGCTCCGACGCGTTGGACGAGGCGATCTTCGGGAAGTGGCATTTGCGCCCGAAAATCGTCGTCACCACGCCATGCTCGCGAACGGTCGCGCGCGTCTTGTCCATGTAGTCGCGAATGCCCGGGAAAGCGCTCGAAATAGCGCTTGATGTAGGCGCCCGCCTCCTCGCGCGAAATGCCGAGCTGGTTGGCGAGGCCGAAGGCGGAGATGCCGTAGATGATGCCGAAATTAATCGCCTTGGCGCGGCGCCGCACCTCGGAGGGCATGCCCTCCACGGGAACGCCGAACATTTCGCTGGCGGTCATCGCGTGAATGTCGAGTCCCGAGGCGAAGGCCTTTTTGAGCTGCGGAATATCCGCGACATGCGCGAGCAGCCGCAGCTCGATCTGCGAATAATCCGCCGAGATGAGCACATTCCGGGCTCCGCGACGAAGGCCGCGCGGATCTTGCGCCCCATTTCGTTGCGCACCGGAATATTTTGCAAATTCGGCTCCGATGAGGAGAGCCGTCCGGTCGTCGTCGCGGCCAGCGCATAGGATGTGTGGACGCGGTGCGTTTGCGGATTGACGAAGCCGGGCAGGGCGTCGCTGTAGGTCGATTTCAACTTGGAGAGCTGGCGCCATTCGAGAATGAGCGCCGCGAAACCATTGCCGCCTTCGGCCAACTCATCGAGCACGCTGGCCGAGGTCGACCAGGCGCCGGTCGCGGTTTTCTTGGCGCCGGGAAGTCCCATCTTGCCGAACAGAATATCGCCGAGCTGCTTGGGCGATCCCAGATTGAAGCGCTCGCCGGCGGCCGCGTGAATCTCCCCCTCCAGTCGCGCCATCGCCTGCGCGAATTCCCCGGAGAGACGCGAGAGAATCGTCCGATCGATGGCGACCCCGCGCCGCTCCATCGCGGCGAGCGTCGCGACCATCGGACGCTCCAGCGTCTCGTAAACATTCGTCATGCGCTCGGCGACGAGGCGCGGCTTCAACACGCGCCACAGGCGCAAACAAACGTCCGCGTCCTCGGCGGCGTATTCGGTCGCCTTGTCCAGCGCGACGCGCGCGAAACCGATGAAATTGCGCCCCGTGCCGGCGACCGCGCCAAAGGCGATATTCTTGTGCCCGAGATGTTTCAACGCGAGTTCGTCGAGGCCGTGATTGTTGCGGCCGGTGTCGAGCGCGTAAGAGATCAGCATCGTGTCTTCGAGCGGCGCGACATTGACGCCGTGACGCGACAGCACTTGAAGATCGTATTTCATATTATGCGCGATCTTCAGCGTCGCCGCGTCTTCGAGCAGCGGTTTGAGGCGTTCCATCGCCGCCGCCAGCGGAATTTGGCCCGGCGCGAGACCGGCGCCGCCAAAGAGATCTTGCGCGCCCGGCGCCAGATGGCCGAGCGGAATGTAGCAGGCGCGATCCGGCTCCAGCGCCAACGAAACGCCGACGAGGTCGCAATTCATCGCATCGAGCGAGGTCGTCTCGGTGTCCAGCGCCACGACCCCCGCCGCGACGCGCGTCGGCGATCCACTGGTCGAGCCGCTCGAGCGACTGGATCGTCTCATATTTGCTTCGGTCGACGGGCGTCGCGAGCGCTTGCTTCGCGCGCGCGTCGGCGAGCATTTCAGGCGTTTGCGCCGCCGCGTTTTGAGTCTGGGGCAAGGAGGGGGAGGGGGCCTCGGCGGCGCGCTCGGTCGTTTCGCCGTTACGCCCGCGCCATCCGCCCGGCCCGACAAATTCGGGGTCGGCTTGGATTTGGCCGAGGTCGACATCGTAAAGCTCCGCGACCCGCCTCGTGATGGTCGTGAACTCCATCGCCTGCAAAAAAGCGATCAGCTTCTTGGCGTCGGGCTCATGCAGCGCAAGATCCTCAAGCGGCGTCTCAACGGCTACGTCGCGCACCAGTTCGACCAGCTTCTTCGAGATGAGAATCAATTCGACGCTTTGCGGATCGGTCAGCGCCTCGCGGCGTTTCGGCTGCTTGATCTCTCCGGCGCGCGCCAGCAGCGTGTCGAGATCGCCGTATTCATTGATGAGTTGGGCGGCGGTCTTGACGCCGACGCCCTTGGCGCCCGGCACATTGTCCGTGCTGTCGCCGGCGAGCGCCTGAACATCGACGACTTTTGACGGCGGCACGCCGAAATAGTCGACGACCTCCTTCTCGCCGATAAACCTCTCGGCGCGGGCGCCGAATTTGCCCTGTTCGCCCGAGGCGGGGTCGTACATCGCGACGCCTTCGCCGATCAGCTGCATCAGATCCTTGTCGGCGGAGATGATCAGCACGTCGGCGCCCTTTTCCCTCGCCTGTCGGGCGTAGGTGGCGATCAGATCGTCGGCTTCATAGCGGTCCTGCTCGATCGGCGTCAGGCCAAAGGCGCGCACGGCCGCGCGCATCAGCGGAAATTGCGGCACGAGGTCTTCCGGCGGGTCGGGGCGGTGCGCCTTGTAGTCGGGGTAAAGCTCCTTGCGGAAAGAGTTTTCCGACTTGTCGAAAATGATGGCGAGATGCGTCGGCCTCATGCCCGCCGCGCCGTCCCGCACGAATTGCAGGAGCTTGGCGCAAAACAGCCGCACCGCTCCGGTGGGGAGCCGGTCGGAGCGGTAATTATATTTCGCGTCCTGCCTAATTGATTGAAAATAGGCGCGAAACACGAAGGACGAGCCGTCGATGAGAAAGACGTGGCTTCCGGGGCCAAGTGTGTTTTGGGCAGAGGTCATGCTTTGCCTTTTAGCAGGATGGCGTCGGTTCCGCGAACGGCGCGGGCGGGGCGATTCGAAACCTCGGGATGGGGGCTCGCGATTTTGAGACAAATGAGAATCGGGCGCGAGCCAAACGCGTCAAAGCGTCATGATAAAATGATACCGAGAGAGTGCGCACAGGCCCCCGGTAGCCTGAGCGCCACACAGCAAGCCATTGAAAATAAATGGTATATTCTTGATTTTCGCATAATTAAAAAATGCGCTATTCGCCGCATTGCCAACGATTTCAAATCGCGTTACCCTGACGGCGATGCGGCAAGCATTTTGGTGCAGAAAACAACAACAGGGGGAAATAACATGGCTGCCAGCGTTCACAGCACTGCTGAAATTGGCCGGACTCTTCTTTGGATCGCCGGAATCGTCGCCTTCGTCATCGTCGCCTTGACCTGGGTGCCGGATTGGATTTCGCCGGAAGGCACCAATGGCACGGGCAACCGTGGCGGCATCGAAGGCGCCGGCGTCGGCTCGACCGCCCGCATGATCAAGTAAGCTGATCAATTGAGTTCACGTCCGGGGCTGCGGCCCCGGCGTGACATCTTTTTGCACATCAGCGTCTCATTAATGCGCTTTTCCAGTCGAAAACAAAAGTTTTTAGCGCCTGACCCCAAATCGACGGCGTTCGGGCTCCTAAACTCCGGCGAAATTCTCCACGGATTCGACGTTTACGGCGTGCCCCAGAACTCGGGCCAAGCCGGGGATAACCTCCCGCCCAGTCGCACGGGCGCGATTTTTGTCGCCAGACCCTCCGCGCCGATCTCGACCGCGACCCCGCACAGCGTCGCCTCGCCTTGCGCCGGCTCGAAGCGGGCGCCGGGCGTCTTGCGGGTGAAGCGGCGCAGAGGCTCCTCCTTGTCCATGCCGATGACCGAATCATAATCGCCGGTCATTCCGGCGTCCGAAATATAGCCCGTGCCATGCGTCAGGATTTGACTGTCGGCGGTCGGCACATGGGTATGCGTGCCGACGACGAGCGAGGCGCGGCCGTCGACGAAATGCGCCATGGCCATTTTTTCGCTGGTGGTCTCGGCGTGCATGTCGATCATGATCGCGTCGCTGGCGACGCCGAGAGGACAGGCGCCAAGCTCCCGTTCGATCGCCGCGAAGGGGTCGTCGAGCGCGTCCATGAACACCCGGCCCTGCACATTGATCACGAGAATCTGTTGGCCTCGCGCCGCCGTATAGAGATTCGCTCCGCGTCCCGGCGCGCCCGGCGGGTAGTTCACGGGCCGCAGCAGACGGGGTTGCCGCTCGATGAAAACCAGCGCCTCGCGTTGGTCGAAGGCATGATTGCCGAGCGTCACGCAATCCGCGCCGGCCTGCAGAAATTCATCGCAAATGGTCTCGGTGATGCCGAAGCCGCCGGCGGCGTTCTCGCCATTGACGACGACGAAATCCAGCTTCCAGAGCTGGCGCAGCCTGGGCAGCCGCGCCAGCAGGGCGGCTCGGCCGGCGCGGCCGATCACATCGCCGATGAACAGCAGGCGGAGCGGGGCGGGCGTCGAATCGTTCATGGGATCTTTCGTGGCGGAGGTCGCCCAATGCCCTTAACGCGCCACGGACGCGCGGGCAATTCGCAAGGCCGGTCCCGAATCGGCGCTCTCAAGGGGATTGCTCAACCTATCGGCATTCCTTAGGGGATACGGATGCTATAGTGGAAGGTCCAATGTGAGCGCCTCCTTAGATGCCTAACACCGCCGATCTATCCGGCCCCGCCGTTCGCCAATCGCGCACCGAGACGATTGGCCGCCCCTATGTGCTGTTCGAGGACGGTCGCGACCACGGCCGCGCGCTGCTGTTCGACGCGCCCAAGGAGATCATCGTCGCGCGCGACGCCGGCGAGGTCGCGCGGGCCTTCGCCCGCATGGAGGCGGCGTCGCGCGCCGGACTGCATCTCGCGGGCTATGCGAGCTATGAACTGGGCTATGCGCTCGAGCCAAAATTAGCCGCGCGCCCGTCGCCCGAGTCGCGCACCCCGCTGCTGTTGTTCGGCGCCTTCGCCGCGCCCCGCGCCGTCAACCAGGACTTCGGCGCGGATCTCCCGGAGTCGCGGATTTCGCTTCGGCCCGCCTGGACCTCCGAGGAATACGCCCAGAGATTCCAAAAGTGCCGCGACTATATTTTCGCCGGCGACGTCTATCAGATAAACCTGACCTTTCCGCTTTACGGGCGCTTCGAGGGGGAGCCTCTCGCGCTTTACCGCGCCCTGCGCAAGCGCCAGCCGGTCGCCTATGGCGGGGTCGTGGCCTTGGGCGGCGAGACGATCGTGTCGCTGTCGCCGGAAGTGTTTTTCGAGGCGCATAGCCTCGCGTCCGCGACGGGCGCCCCGATGGGCCGCGCCATCCGCGCCCGTCCGATGAAGGGCACCGCGCAGCGCGGCTTCATGCCCCCCGAGGACATGGCGCGGGCGAAATATCTGGTCGAGGACGAAAAGTCCCGCGCCGAGAATCTGATGATCGTCGATCTCCTGCGCAACGATCTGTCTCGGCTGGCCGAGGTCGGCTCGGTCAAGGTCACCGACCTCTTCACCGTGCAGACCTATCCGACGCTGCACCAGATGACTTCGGGGATAGAGGCGAAGCTGCGCGAAAACGTGACGCTCGCCGAGCTGTTTTCGGGGCTGTTCCCCTGCGGCTCCGTGACCGGCGCGCCGAAAATCCGCGCGATGGAGATTATCCGCGATCTCGAATGCGCGGCGCGCGGCGTCTATTGCGGCTCGCTCGGGGTGATTTCGCCGGACGGAGACATGCGTTTCAACGTCGCGATCCGCACGCTGACGATTTTCCCCGATCATGAGCTGGTCTGCAACGTCGGCTCCGCCATCGTCGCGGATTCGACGGCGCGCGAAGAGTATGAGGAATGTCTGATCAAGGCGCGATTCCTGACCGGGGCGTGAGCGATTTCGGACTGATCGAAACGCTGCTCTGGACGAGGGACGAGGGGTTTTTCCTTCTCGCTGAACATTTGGAGCGCTTGCGCCGTTCGTCGGCGCAACTGGGTTTTCGCCATGACAAATCACGCGTCGTCGAAGCGCTTACGCGAGCGGCGGAAAGTTTTCCGGGCGCCGCGGCCGGGCGTTTGCGCGTGAGAATCGTCTTGAGCGGGGATGGCGCGATCGAGTCGAGCGCCGCTGAGATCGAGCCTGTCGCCGAGAACGCGGTCTGGACGGTCGCGGTCGCCGAGCGGCGCTTTGATTCGACTGAGCCGCTGCTGCGGCACAAGACCACGCGCCGCGAGATTTACGAGACCGAACTCGCCCGCTCGAACGCCGACGAAGTCCTCTTCCTCAACGAGCGCGATGAGGTCTGCGAAGGCGCGCGCGCAAACGTGTTTTTGGCGCGCGAAGGGGTCTTGCTGACGCCGCCGCTGTCCTGTGGCCTTCTGCCGGGAACCTTGCGCGCGCATCTCTTGCGCGAGGGGCGGGCGCGGGAGGCGACGCTGCGGCTCGCCGACTTCGATGGCGCCGAATTTTACATGGGCAATTCGGTGCGCGGGCTTGTGCGGGGCATTTTGCGCGGGCGCTCATTGTGAGCGCCGAACCGCGTGACGGAGCGCGATGGACCGAGCGAAGCGATACGCTTGCTTTATTTTTGCGAAGTTAAGCGTTCCAGTCTTTTCTCGTCGGCCTTCTCCAAGTTTGCGAGCCCATCGCATTCTTTTGGATCGCCGTTGTTTTCCTTGAGGCAAATCTGGTAGGCGCTGACGGATTGAAGCAGCGCCTCGCGCGCATAGTCCACGTCTTCCGGGCGACCGCCGCTTGAAGCGCAGCCAGCCAAAAGAGCCAGCGCTATGAATAGCGAGAGGTGACGCATAAGAGACTCAACAGGCGAGACGAGTTGACGATTATAAGAGAATAGCTTGAAGAAATAATTACCAACCGGCGCATGGGTTAGGGTGACGCGACGCCAGTTGCCTCCTCGACCGACTTCGGCTTTCCGCCGGGCCGCGTGACATGATGCGGCGAACCTGGGACGGCGAGGCGCATCTACGAACGGGTCCACTGCCGAACACTCCGCCACGTCGCAACAATTAGCCCGGCCGCGGTCGCAAACCACACGCTTAGCGCGATCCACGCTATAATCCTTGAAACGGACAATAAGGGAGCGAAATGAGCCACGAGCGAAAGCCGCAAGCTGGCTACGGCATACATGCCAACCGGGAACACGAGGCTCCAAAGCGTTGGCGCGTAAGTGATCGGCGCGCGCCAAACCAGGTGTTTCCAAACCCCTAACAGCAGCAGGAAAGGGATCCACCATGTCGCCCATGCCCACATGAGGAGCGTGATGCCGTTGATGAATGGTTGCATGAGCTCGAAGTAAGGAATGTCGCTTTCAGCGAGGACGAGAGTGGAACCCGCATTAGCCGTGATCGCCGCCGCACCCATCACAATCCAGAGCGGGGTCGTGATGTCTGAGGGGGTGACTGCAAAAAAGAAGATGCGATAGCTGAGAAACACGATCAACACACCGTAAAATCCCAGTCCTATCCCCCACATCATATGGATAAGCACGAATACCGCCGGGCCAAGCGAACCGACATGCGGGACCACGATCCCGCCGAGGATTACTAAGGATTCAGTGGCGACGATAGCGACAAGCCAGCCACCCTGGAGGACGTTGGCGCCACCCGTCGTATCTAGGAATGCGAGGACAGCGAAACCAAAATAAATCAGGAACAACCAGAGGCTGAACGCGCACACCCACAGCGTCGCGGCAGCGAACGCCTCTCCGCGCAGGTCAAGCCCGATGCCAACAACGTCGGTCGCGGCGACAATGGTGAAGAACCCGAAGACGCGAGCAGGATCGATCAGGTCGGCCCATATTCGCCGCCGAAACCAAAGAAACCGCATGATCGTGAGCAACAAAAGTCCAGGGTAAACGATCAAATTTATCACGAACATCACTTCAGACAGTCCGGTAGGTCCAGTGAGAAACAAGGCATTTGAAATGATTCCGGTCGCCATCACACGCGTGAAGCAGCCCGGATCAAGGGTCTCAATCTGATAGCCGAGCCACGCATACAGAAGAGGCGTGAGGCGGCGGGGAGCACCCCTCGTTTTATTGTCTTGAGATGAGTTCGCCATGCAGACCCTCAGGCAGAAGATCCACGGTTGCCCAAGCGCGTCGTGGCATAGGGGAAGGCGTAGAGCGGCGGCGCGGCGGTCGGGGCCCATCGCCTAACGCCAGCCCGCCCTCACTCGGCGGCGCGAAAAACGCCCGCCTTCTCGGCGCTTCCCGGAATAAACGCGTCGAAGGCCGCGAAAAACAGTTCGCGCAACTCGTCGCGCTCCATCATGACTTCGTGGCGCGCGCCGGGGATCGTCACGAGCGTGGCGATGTCGAGCCTTCGCGCGAAGCTCTCGACAGCCGGCGTCGAGACAAGCGTGTCGCGGCCCGAGGCGATCAGCAGCGTGGGCACGGTCCAGTGGTGCGTATAGTCGGGCTCCGCGAAGCGGCGCATCTGGCGGAAGGCGGCGTTCGTCCAGCCGATGGTGGGGTCGCCGATGCCCAGCCGCGGCGCCTGGGCCAGCACCGCCGCGTTCCGGGCGAGCCGCGCCGGGTCCGAAGTCAGTATGTTGCCGTCGAATTTCAGCTCGACCAGCGAGGCGTCGCGGCCGCCGGGAATGAACATCGCGCCGAGCCCCAGCATGTCCAGCGCATTGGCGAGGAGCCGGGCGCCGCGCGGAAACGGCAAGCCGTGAATGTCGATCATCGGCGCGGTGACGACCAGCCGCGCGAAATGGCTCCCGCCGCCGTGGGCGTATTCAAGCAAGATCGCGCCGCCCATCGAATGGGCCAGCGCGAACCAGGGCTTCGGGCAGGCGAGCAGCGTCATCTGCGCCAGAAAGACAGAGAGATCGCGCTGATATTGCGCGAAGTCGTCGACATGGCCCTTGCGCGGATTGGCGAGTTCGCGCTCCGAACCGCCTTGGCCGCGCCAGTCCAGCGTGACGACCTCGAATCCGCGCGCCAGCAGGTCGTCGATGGTCTCGAAATATTTTTCGATGAATTCGGCGCGTCCCTGCAACAGCGCGACCGTCGCGCGCGGCGCGCCGGGCGGCGAAAAGCGCGCCATGCGCAACGACACATTGTCCACGGCGTTGAGCGCGTAAACCCGCGCGCCGGGCGGAATGGGATTTCGCGGCGTGGCTATGAGGTCGAGCATCGAGCATTTCTTCGCTTGCGGAGGCGAGCGGCGCGGATTCGGCCGCCGCCCGGTCGATTTCACCATAGCCCAACCCAACGGCCGGTAAAGACGCCAATTCGCCTCTTGAAGTCCAAAATGGCGGTTCCCACATGCCTTTCAGCGCGGGCCGTAACGGACGCGCTTGGAGCCGGCTCCGCCAACGAAAAAGCGAAGTTCGGAGACCTGTCTAACCTCATGTCGCTCAAATGGAGGATGTGCAATGCGTGCTTTCGATCTTTCTCCCCTGTTTCGTCAGACCGTCGGCTTCGATCGTCTGATCAATAATTTGGCGCAGAGCGGCGGCTTGGAGCCCGCTCCGAATTACCCGCCTTACAACATCGAGCGCACCGGTGAGCACGCCTATCGGGTGACGCTCGCGGTCGCGGGTTTCGCGCGCGAGGATCTCTCGATCGAAACGCGCGAGAACGCGCTAACAATTCGCGGCGCGCAGCAGCCGACTCAGGAAGAGCCCGGTCGCGAATTCCTGCATCAGGGGATCGCGGCGCGAGCTTTCGAGCGTCAATTCCAGCTCGCCGATCATGTCGTCGTGACGGGCGCCGCGCTCGAAAACGGCCTCTTGCATGTCGACCTCGTGCGCGAGATTCCGGAGGCGCAGAAGCCGCGTCGCATCGACATCGGCACGCCGGCTTCGGCCGCCGTGAAGACCGTCGACGCCAAGGTCGTGGAAGCCAGGGCCGCGTAACGCGGGACGAGGATGGCTGTTTGGGAGGCGTCCCTCGGGGCGCCTCTTTTTTGCGTTCGTTTAACCGCCCGCGGGTTTGGCGGCGCCGGGGGCAGGCGCCGGCGTCCCGGTCGAGCCGACCACTGGCGCGGCGGGCGTGGTTTGCGCCGCGCCCGGCGGCGGGACAATGGCGCGATGCGCCGACCCATGCGCGATTGGCGGGGTCGCCGGTCGCGGCGAAGCTTTTTGGACGTTTGACGCGGAAGGCGCCGGCGGACCGTCGGGACGGGCCGAACCCCGCGGCGGGGCCGGCGACGCTTGCGATGTTTGCGGGACCGCGGCGCCATGCGCCGGGTCTTGCGTGACGAGCGCCGTCGGTCGCGGCGAAGACCGTTGGATCGAAGCGACGGCGGGCGGGCGAGGGCGTTCGGGACGCGCCGCCGCGCCGGGGTCGCCGAGCGCGGCCGATTGATGCGCCATGCCGGCTGGCGCGGCCGCCTCCGACGAACGTTCCTTTCGCGGCGCCGCGACCGGTGGTTGCGAGACAATTTCGCGCGGGCGGCTATCGAGGGGCCGCGCGGACGGCGGCTCTACCCGCGCATCTTGGTCGTAGGCGCCAGAGGGGGAAGGTCGCGGCGGCTCCAAGCGGCGCGCGCCGACCACCTCGCCGTCATCGGGATCGAGGAAGAAACGCATCCGCCGCCCCTGGTCGTCGGCGCCGACCACTATAATTGCGTCGTCACGGTAGTCGATCGGTCCGGCCAGCCGGTAACCCTCGCCGTAAAGAATCGCGGCGATGTCGCGGCGCGAGACGTATGACTCGCCGCGCGGTCGGGCGGGAGCCTGCCAGTCATGGGTTTGCACATAGGGCTGGAAATACGCTTGAGGTTGGAGAACGACCTGCGCGCGGGCCGGTCCGCTTGGCGCTGCCGCGGCTCCCGCCGCCAGAACGGCGGCGAAGACCGAGGTGGACAACGCGCGCCTTGAAACGCCTTTGCGAGCGTCGAACTTATGCGTCATGACGCATGCTCCTTTGATTGCCCGCCCGGGCCTGCCACGAAGTTCCGCGCCCAATGCGGCGGGGATTGGACGGAACCTTTGCCTTCGCGCGGCGAAGCGGGTCGAATTTGGGGCGGTCTCGGCTTGCTTGTGCGGCGTCGGCAAATCTGGCAAGAATGTGCTCCCCCGAATGGTCAGTCTTGCTGACCATTCGGGGGTGACAAGCACGCAAGTTCCAGTTTACGCCCTCGATCCGACATCAATGGTCCCGCCGGCATTTTTCGCCTAGGACGCCGCGATCGAGGGAGCCGGAGAAATAAAGACAGGCTCGATGGCGCGGCTCTTGCCACGGCGGGTGGGCGCTTGACCCCGCCCCGGCCTTCGAGAAAAGCGCCGACGGCGCGATCCCGGCGAGCGGCTGTCGGAGGCGATGCGCGAGAATATGCTTAGGACGAGGGACGAGAATATGGCGCGAACAGAAAATCAAAATCATGTCGGCCCTCGCGCGGAAGAGGTCGCCGTGAAGGGTCGCGATCCCCTGTCTCCGCAAGCGCAAGGTCTTTACGATCCCGCCAAGGAGCACGATTCCTGCGGCGTCGGCTTCGTCGCCAATTTGCACAACGCGGCCAGCCACGACATCGTCGAGATGGGCCTGCAAATCCTGCTCAATCTCGATCACCGCGGCGCCGTCGGCGCCGATCCGAAGCTTGGCGACGGCTGCGGCATTCTTGTCCAGATTCCGCACGAATTTTTCGCGCAAGAGGCCGAAAAATTGGGCATCGCCTTGCCGAAGCCCGGCGAATACGCGATCGGCCAGTTTTTTCTGTCGCGCGACCTCGAAACCCGCGCCAAGGCGCGCGCCATCCTCGAAGCCGCGTTCAAGGCCGAGGGGCTGACGGTGCTGGGCTGGCGCGACTTGCCGGTCGATTCCAGCGATCTCGGCGACGCCGTGCGCGCGGTCGAGCCTTTCCACGCTCAGGTCTTCGTCGGACGCGGCGCGGGCGTCAAGGACGAGGCCGATTTCGAGCGGCGTCTCTACCTCGCGCGCAAGACCTCTTCGAACGAGATTTACGCGCTCGGGGCCTTGGGCCGCGAGCATTATTCCGTTTCGCTCTCGACGCGCACGATCGTCTATAAGGGCATGGTGCTCGTCCAGCAGCTCGGGAAATATTTCCTCGATCTGCAAGACCCGCGTTTCGTCTCGGCGCTGGCGCTGGTGCACCAGCGTTTCGCCACCAACACTTTTCCGTCCTGGCGCCTCGCGCATCCCTATCGCTTCGTCGCGCACAACGGCGAGATCAATACGCTGCGCGGCAATCTGAACTGGATGGCCGCGCGACAGGCGACGGTGGCCTCGCCGTTGTTTGGCGACGACATCAGCAAGATATGGCCGATCTCCTACGAGGGGCAGTCCGACACCGCCTGTTTCGACAATGCGCTCGAATTTCTGGTGCGCGGCGGCTATTCGCTGGCTCACGCCGTCATGATGCTGATCCCCGAGGCGTGGTCGGGCAATCCGCTGATGGACGCGCATCGCAAGGCCTTTTACGAATATCACGCCGCCTTGATGGAGCCATGGGACGGCCCGGCGGCGATGGCCTTCACCGACGGTCGGCAGATCGGCGCGACGCTCGACCGCAACGGCTTGCGGCCGGCGCGCTATCTCGTCACCGACGACGGCCTCGTGGTCATGGCCTCGGAAATGGGCGTTCTGCCCATTCCGCAGGAAAAGATCATCTCCAAATGGCGGCTTCAGCCCGGCAAGATGTTGCTGGTCGATCTTGAGAAGGGCCGCATCGTTTCGGACGACGAGATCAAGACGCAGCTGACGGCCTCGCATCCCTATCGCGAATGGCTGGCGCGCACGCAGATCGTGCTCGAGGATTTGAAGCCGGTCGAGCCGCGCGCCTCGCGCGCCGACGTGTCCCTGCTCGATCGCCAGCAGGCCTTCGGCTACACGCAAGAAGATCTGGACCTGCTCGTCCTGCCGATGGCCGTCACCGGCCAGGAGGCGGTGGGTTCCATGGGCACGGATACGCCGATTTCGGCGCTCTCCGACCGCGAGAACCTGCTCTACACCTATTTCAAACAAAACTTCGCGCAGGTGACCAATCCGCCGATCGACCCGATCCGCGAGGAATTGGTCATGAGCCTCGTGTCCTTCATCGGCCCGCGCCCCAATATTCTCGACCACGACGGCTCGGCCAAGAAGAAGCGGCTGGAAGTGCGCCAGCCGATCCTGACCGACGAGGATTTGGAGAAAATCCGTTGCATCGGCCATGTCGAGGACAGCTTCGACACCAAGACGCTCGATTTCACCTATGACGCCGCCAAGGGCGCCGACGGGCTGAGCGAAGCGCTGCGGCGCCTGTGCGAACGCGCCGAGGAGGCGGTGAACGGGCGCTATAACATCATCGTGCTGTCCGACCGCATGGTCGGCCCGGATCGCGCGCCGATCCCGGCCTTGCTCGCGACCGCCGCCGTGCATCACCATCTCATCCGCAAGGGGCTCCGCACATCGGTGGGGCTCGTGGTCGAGACCGGCGAGGCGCGCGAGGTGCATCATTTCGCCTGTCTCGCGGGTTATGGCGCCGAGGCGATCAATCCCTATCTCGTCTTCGAGACGCTGGCCGCTCCAAACGCCGCCCTTCCGGCCGACGTCGACGCGCAAACGGCGATCAAGCGCTACATCAAGGCGGTCGACAAGGGGCTGCTCAAGGTCATGTCCAAGATGGGCATTTCGACCTATCAGTCCTATTGCGGCGCGCAGATTTTCGACGCGGTTGGCCTCGCTCAGAGCTTCGTCGACGAATATTTCGCCGGCACCACGACGCGCGTCGAGGGCGTCGGGCTGAAGGAGGTCGCCCGCGAGACCGTGCGCCGCCACCGGCTCGCCTTCGGCGACGCGCCGATCTATCGCGACGCGCTCGATGTCGGCGGGGATTACGCCTACCGCATCAGAGGCGAGGCTCACAGCTGGACGCCGCAAACCGTGTCGCTGCTGCAACACGCCGTGCGCGGCAATTCGCGCGATCAATATCGCGCCTTCGCCAAGCTGCTGAACGAGCAGGACGAAAACCTGCTCAATCTGCGCGGGCTGTTCCGGATCAAGGGCGCCGATGAAGACGGCCGCGAACCCGTGCCGCTGGAAGAGGTCGAGCCCGCCAAGGACATCGTGAAGCGTTTCGCCACCGGGGCCATGTCCTTCGGCTCGATCTCGCGCGAGGCGCATACGACGCTGGCCATCGCGATGAACCGCATCGGCGGCAAGTCGAACACCGGCGAGGGCGGCGAGGAAGCGGACCGCTTCAAGCCCGAGCCCAATGGCGACAGCAAGCGCTCGGCGATCAAGCAGGTGGCCTCCGGCCGCTTCGGCGTCACGGCGGAATTTCTCGTCAACGCCGATATGATCCAGATCAAGATGGCGCAGGGCGCGAAGCCCGGCGAGGGCGGGCAATTGCCCGGCGATAAGGTCGACGCCGTCATCGCCAAGGTGCGCCATTCGACGCAGGGCGTCGGGCTGATCTCGCCGCCGCCGCATCACGACATTTATTCGATCGAGGATTTGGCGCAGCTGATCTTCGACCTCAAGAACGTCAATCCGCGCGCCGACGTGTCGGTCAAGCTGGTGTCGGAGGTTGGCGTCGGCACGGTCGCCGCCGGCGTCTCCAAGGGCCGCGCCGATCATGTGACGATCTCGGGTTTCGAGGGCGGCACGGGCGCTTCGCCGCTGACCTCGATCAAACATGCCGGCAGCCCCTGGGAAATCGGCCTCGCCGAGACGCATCAGACGCTGGTGCTGAACGGGCTGCGCTCGCGCATCGCCGTGCAGGTCGACGGCGGCTTGCGCACCGGGCGCGACGTCGTGATCGGAGCCTTGCTCGGCGCCGACGAGTTCGGCTTCGCGACGGCGCCCTTGATCGCCGCCGGCTGCATCATGATGCGCAAGTGCCATCTCAACACCTGTCCGGTCGGCGTCGCGACGCAAGACCCGGTGCTGCGCAAGCGCTTCGTCGGCCTTCCCGAGCATGTCATCAATTTCTTCTTCTTCGTCGCCGAGGAAGTGCGCGAATTGATGGCTTCCATGGGCTATCGCCGCTTCGACGAACTCATTGGACAGGCGCAAATGCTCGATAAGGATCGGGCGCTGGCGCAATGGAAGTCGCAGGGGCTGGACTTCACCAAGCTGTTCCATAAGCCGGCCGGGGAGGGCGGGGCCATCCGCCACAGCGCCCGCCAGGATCATGGCCTCGACAAGGTTCTCGACAACAGCCTGATCGCGCAGGCGCGCGCTTCCATCGACCGCGGCGCCAAGGTGGCGATCGAAACGCCGATCCGCAATGTCGACCGCGCGACCGGCGCGATGCTTTCGGGCGAGATCGCCCGCGTCTACGGCCATGTCGGCCTGCCCGAGGACACGATCGACATCCGCGCCTTCGGCACCGCGGGGCAAAGCTTCGGCGCGTTTTTGGCGCGCGGCGTGACGCTGCGGCTGGAGGGCGAGGCGAACGATTATGTCGGCAAGGGGCTCTCTGGCGGCAAAATCGTCATCTATCCCTCGCGCGACGCCAAGAAAATCACGCCGCATCAGTCGATCATCGTCGGCAACACCGTGCTTTACGGCGCCATCGCCGGCGAATGCTATTTCCGCGGCGTGGCCGGCGAGCGTTTCGCCGTGCGCAACTCCGGCGCGATAGCGGTCGTCGAGGGCGTCGGCGATCACGGCTGCGAATATATGACCGGCGGCGTCGTCGTGGTGCTGGGCGCCACCGGCCGCAATTTCGCGGCGGGCATGTCCGGCGGCATCGCCTATGTGCTGGACGAGGAGGATAATTTCTCCTCGCGCTGCAATCTCGCCATGGTCGATCTCGAGCCCTTGTCCGAGGAAGAGACCGCGATGACCGAGAACTTCCACCAGTCCGGCGATCTCGAAGGACATGGGCGCGTGGACATCATGGGCGACATGACCCGCTTCGACGCCGAGCGGCTGCGCCAACTGGTCGCCAATCATGCGCGCTACACGGGTTCGACGCGCGCGCGCGAGATACTGGAGAATTGGGAAGAGTATCGGCCGAAGTTCCGCAAAATCATGCCGGTGGAATACCGCCGCGCGTTGACGGAGCTTTTCGCCAAGGGCAAGCCGGTTCAGAAGCTGAAGGCGGCGGGGGAATAAGGCGGCCCCTTCGGCGAGGGGCGCGTCGCGGCGCGATGCGAAATTCGTACGCAATTTGGCCAACGCCGTCGCTATCGCGGCGGGCGGGATGAGTTATAACCCATGCGAGGCGGGGGCGCGCCGAACATGGACGAACCGATGAGCAGCGAGCGCTATGGGCAAGGTGACGGGTTTTATCGAGATCGACCGGCAGGACCGCAAGTATAAGCCGGCAGCCGACCGCATTCGCCATTACGAGGAATTCGTCATTCCTCTGTCCGAGGAAGCCACGCGCAACCAGGCGGCGCGCTGCATGAATTGCGGCATTCCGTTCTGTCACAACGGCTGTCCGGTCAACAACCAGATTCCCGATTGGAACAACCTCGTCTATGAGGGCGATTGGAAGCGCGCGCTGGCCAATCTGCACTCGACCAATAATTTTCCCGAGTTCACCGGCAGGGTCTGTCCCGCGCCGTGCGAGGCGTCCTGCACGCTAAATCTCAACGACCAGCCGGTGACCATCAAATCGATCGAATGCGCGATCGTCGATCGCGGCTTTCGCGAGGGATGGGTCGTTCCCGAGCCGCCGCGCCGCAAGACCAACAAACTCATCGCGGTGGTGGGCTCCGGCCCGGCGGGCTTGGCGGCGGCGCAGCAACTCGCCCGCGCCGGCCACAATGTGCATGTCTTCGAGAAGAACGCCAAGGCGGGCGGCCTGCTGCGCTACGGCATTCCAGACTTCAAGATGGAGAAACATCTGGTCGACCGCCGCGTCGAGCAGATGGAGCCGGAAGGCGTCGTGTTCCACTACAACGTCAATGTCGGCGTCGACATGACGGTGGAGGAGCTGGTGTCGGCCTATGACGCGGTGTTGCTCGCCGGCGGCGCCGAGGCTCCGCGCGATCTGGCGATGCCGGGCCGCGATCTCAACGGCGTGCATTTCGCGATGGAGTTTCTGCCGCAGCAGAACCGCAGGGTTTCCGGAGAGCCGCCGATCGGCAACGCGCCGATCCTGGCGTCCGGCAAGCATGTCGTGGTGATCGGCGGCGGCGACACCGGCTCGGACTGCATCGGCACCTCGAAGCGGCAGGGCGCTCTGTCGATCACCCAGCTCGAAATCATGCCGCGTCCGCCCGAAAAGGAAGACAAGCTGCGCGTGTGGCCGGACTGGCCGCTCAAGCTGCGCACCTCGTCCTCGCATGATGAAGGCGCGGAGCGCGACTTCGCCGTGAGAACCACTGAATTCTTCGGCGTCGACGGCGCGGTGAAGGAATTGCGCTGCGTGCGCGTCGACGACAAAATGCGGGACATTCCGGGAAGCGAATTCAAGCTCCGCGCGGACCTCGTCCTGCTGGCGATGGGCTTTGTCGCGCCCGTGCGCGAGGGGCTATTGCAAAAACTCGATGTCACACTAGATCAGCGTGGCAACGTGGCGGCGGACACGCGCTCATACAAATCCTCGCGGGAGAAGGTCTACGCCTGCGGCGACATGCGACGAGGCCAGTCGCTAGTCGTTTGGGCCATCCGCGAGGGGCGTCAATGCGCGAGCGCCGTTGACGAATATCTAATGGGCGAAACAAATCTGCCAAGGTGAGGAAACATGTTCAATGGTGGCGCCGAAGTATGGTACTGCGACAATATTGTCGCGGGGCCGTGGCCGTTCCTGCTTTTACTGCTCCCGCTCGCGGGCGCCTATTACTATGGGCGTAAACAACATAGACGCGGATGGATGATGATTGGCGTCTGGATCCCGATCCAGCTGGCGTTGAGCTTCACCAACAATCTCGTGGTGAGTTGTCCGCAACTCGACATGCCGATCAGCACCGCGGAGCCGCAACAGTAGGAAAGCCCCGGAGAAATCCGGGGCTTTCCCCATGCCCCACCGCTCAGAGCACGACGACGGGAGCGCCAACCTTGACGCGGTTGAACAGGTCGGTCACGTCCTCGTTCAACATTCTGATGCAGCCCGACGACACCGCGTGGCCGATGGTCCAGGGTTCGTTGGAGCCATGAATGCGGAAGCCCGTGTCGCGCTCTCCGGAGTAGAGATACATCGCGCGCGCGCCGAGCGGATTTTCTTCGCCGCCGGCCATGTAGCGCGGCAGGTCGGGCCGGCGCTTCAGCATCGCCGCCGGCGGCGTCCATGACGGCCAAGTTTCCTTGCGGCCTATGCGCGTGCGGCCGCGCCACTCGAAACCTTCGCGCCCGACGCCGACGCCATAGCGCCAGGCCATGCCGTTCGGCAGCGAGAGATAGAGCAGGCGCGCGTTCGTATCTATGGTGATCGTGCCCGGCCGCGCATGGGTCGGGTCGGGAACCAGTTCCCTGGTCGTTTCCGGATATTCTCGCGCCAGCCGCTCCTGCTCCGGAGCGGCGGCGACGCCGGTCGCCTCCGGCTGACCCTCGAACAATGCAAGGAAGCCCCTTTCGTCGGCGCTGGCGGGAGCCGACCCCAGGAGAACAGCGGTAATCGCGAACAACAGCAAGCCAAACAACGGCATGTGCGCCTCCCAAATGTGTCGCTTTTGTGGCGACGGTTTGGGATAGAATGCGCGAGCCTGGCCGTTGGTTCCATCATAAGCGCCGGCGTCGGCGTTTACTGTGTCTGCGGCGGTTGCGGCGCTTTCGGCGGCAATGAAAAATCGTCCGCGCGCCCTGGACGGGCCGGCTGGACGCCGCCTTCGACGAAAACATGCTCCGCCACCGCGCGTTCCACCGAGACGGGGGTCGCCTGGCGCGAATTCGGTTTGTCGCGCCGCGCGAGATCCTGGCCGCCGCCGGGCGGCCCGGTCAGCAACTGCGTCGGTCCGATCGCCGGACGTTGCGGCGGAAGGCTGGGCGCCGCCGCCGGGGCGGGCGCGCCCGGCGATTGAACCGCCGGCGCCGGCGCGGCGGGAGTGGCGGGGAGGGCTCCGGTCTCCTGGGCGGGCGGGGCGGACGCCTCGGGCGCCTGTTGCTGGCGCGCGTCGAAGACCCGCTTGATTTCGCCCTCGACGAAATGCGCGACCTTGCGCGCGCCGGCGCTGGTGAAATGCACGCCGTCGGCGGCGCGCAATTTGACGTTCTGGCCGTTTACGTCGGGGCCGAAGGCGCTGTACTGACCGTGATCGTCGGCGAAGATGTCCCAGATGTCGATGAAGGGAACGCCGGCGCTGGCCGCGCTGGCGCGATAAATTTCGTTGATTTGCCCCATATCGGCCGAAAAACGCTCCGCCTTCATCATCGGGAGCCCCACCCAGACAAGCGGAATGTTCTTTTCCTTGAAGGCGCGGATGACGGCGTCCACCCGGGCCGTGTAAACCTCGCGCCAGCGCGGCGAGAAAGGCTCAACCGCCTGGGCGCCGTCTTCGAGCGGCTGGTGGTCGTTGCTCCCGAGCATCATGACGGCGACATCGGGCTTGCGCGGGCCGTTGGCGATACCCTGCGCCGTCTTGGGCCAATCGTAAAAATCAGCGCGCACGAGGCCGGAGCTTTCCTTGGCTTTGTGCTGCACGCCGATCTCGGGAATGTCCTCGAAGGCCTCTTCGAGCCCATCGGCGAGCATATCGCCGAGCGTATCGCCCATCACCACCACGAAGAAATCGGCCTCGACCGCCGGCGCTTCGCCGCGGTTGGCTTCGGCGGCGGCGGCCGGTTGCCGATGCGGCGTCTTCGCGGTCCGCGTGGCGGGGCGCTCAATGGCGGGGCGCCAATAAGTCGGCGCGCGCGACGTGGAATGCGGCACGATGCGGCGCATGGGGGCGCTCTCGCGCGACCGGCGCGGCTCCTGCCAGGAGCGCTCGATGAAATGGGAATTTCTGCCGCCGCCAAACAAACCGCCAAAAAAATCCGAGATAACATTTTGCGCGCGCGCGTCGGTAGGCGGCGCGAAAAGCAGCAGCGCGAGCAGCGCCGCCACGAGGCGCGGTCGACAAAGGCGTGGCGTTAGGAGCGCTTGGAGCATGGGGGCCATTATAGCGCATCGCCGCCGGGTCGCCGCTAAATTCGTCAGCGAAAAACCGGTATTCAATACGCCGCGAGCGGTGTAGGCTGCGCTGGATTGGTGCGGTGACGAGCGATGGGCCGTTCACGGTCAAAGGTTGCGAGTCAACACTGGCAATAGTGGAAAAGGGATTTTCTCGGCGCCAGAGGCGCGCGCTCGGCCTGATTTTGGATAACGAAGACACGTCGCTTTCTCTCGCCAACCACGTCAATCCAATCAAACAATCAGCAGGGAAGACGGAGGCCATGATGCAACTCGGCAAATTCCGAACGCCTATGCTCGCCTTAATGGCGGGGACCTTGGCGACGTTCGGCGCGGTATCGGCGCAGGCCCTCGAGAAGAAGGCCCACGTCGCGGACGACAAGAAGCCCAACATCATTGTCATCATGGGCGACGACATCGGCTGGGAGAACATCGGGGCGTATCATCAGGGCCTCATGTATTCGACGACGCCGAACCTGGACAAGCTGGCCAGCGAGGGCTTGCGCTTCACCGACTATTACGCGGAGCCGAGCTGCACCGCCGGTCGCGCCAATTTTATCACGGGCGAGTTGCCGATCCGCACTGGCCTGACCACGGTTGGCCAAGCCGGCGCCAAGATCGGCATCCCCGACGAGGCCCCGACGATCGCGACGGCGCTGAAGGCGATGGGATACGCCACGGGCCAATTCGGCAAGAACCATCTGGGCGATCTGAACCGCTATTTGCCCACGGTGCACGGGTTCGACGAATTCTTCGGCTACCTCTACCACCTCGACGCGATGGAGGATCCGTTCTGGCACTCCTATCCGCCGGCGCTGAAGGACAAGGTCGGGCCGCGCAATTTGATCCATAGCTTCGCGACCACGGTCGACGATCCGACGGAAGAGCCGCGCTGGGGCAAGATCGGCAAGCAGAAGATCGAGGACGAGGGGCCGCTGCCGCCGCATCCGATGCCCGGCATCAAGTACAATATGGAGACCATCGACGAGGTGATTCTCGAACATTCCGAGAATTTCATCCACAAGGCCAAGAAGGACGGCAAGCCCTTCTTCATGTGGGTCAATCCCACCCGCGCGCATGTCATCTCGCATCTGTCGCCGAAATACAGCGCGAAGTTGACCGGCGATAACGGCTGGTATCTCGAAGAAGGCGTGATGTCCCAGCTCGACAACGTGGTCGGCGGCATCATGAAGAAACTGAAGGACGAGGGTCTCGAGGACAATACGATCCTCGTGTTCACGACCGACAACGGCACCGAGAACTTCACCTGGCCCGATGGCGGCAACACGCCTTTCGCCGCCGGCAAGGGGACGATCATGGAAGGCGGCATGCGCGTGCCGATGATCATCCGCTGGCCGGGCAAAATCGCGGCGGGCAAGGTCGAGAATGGCATCATGTCGGGTCTGGATTTCTTCCCGACCTTCGTCGCCGCCGCCGGCAATCCAAACATCAAGGACGAATTGCTGAAGGGCGAGCAACTCGGGGACAACACCTATAAGGTGCATCTCGACGGCTATAACCAGTTGGACTTTCTGACGGGCAAGGAAAAGTCCAATCGCCATGAAGTCTTCTACTTCGCCGAGGGCACGCTGGGCGCCGTTCGCATCGACGACTGGAAGTTCAGAATGATCGACCAGCCGGAAGGCTGGATCGGGGCCGACGGTCAAGCTGGATTGGCCGATCCTCTCCAATCTCCGGCTCGATCCGTTTGAAAGAATGCAGTTCGCGAAGGGCAACACGGGGTCTTTCTACTATGTCTCCGACTTCTACATGCACGAATTCTGGCGCTTCGTGTTCCTGCAACAGAAAATCGGCGAATACGCGCCGAGCTTTATTGAGTTCCCGCCGATGCAGAAAGGAGCGAGCTTCAATCTCGATTCGGTCAAGGCCGAGATCGAAGAGCGCGTAAAGGCTATGAAGGGCAAGATGGAATAGCCTGAAAAATTATTATGAAACGACCCGCCCGGGCCACGCCTGGGCGGGTTTGTCGCGTGCGATGGCCGCTTGGGCTTAAAAGCGGAAATTCACCCCCACCGCCGGACGCATAACCCGACTTGACGCGGGCCTGGCGTTTGAGGTCTTTCCTTGGCGAGGGTTCGTCCTGGGAGAGAAGCATGTTTAGACGCGCTGTCGCGATGGCCGCTTTCGCGTTGACCTGCGCCTTGGCGCCGTGCGCCGCCGCGAAGGAGCCCTCGCTGGCCGATACGCCGCCCGCCGAGGCGCGCATGTTGCCCTATACGGGCGTGTTGCCGGCCTGCGACGACGACTTCGCGCTGGCGCGGATACAGCGCGCTTTTTACGATCAAGAGAGCGACTACTGGCAGTCCGGCCTCGCCATCGAGAGCTTTGGCGGCGTGCGCGAGACCGGCCTGCGCGTTAATGGCGCGAGCTATATTCCTCGCCGCTATTGCGCGGCGCGGGCGCTGTTCAACGATGGCCGCGAGCGCGCCGTGGTCTATCAGCTTGGCGAGGATCTCGGCTTCCTCGGCATGGGCTTCGGCGTCACTTGGTGCGTCGTGGGTCTCGACCGCGAGCACGCCTTTTCCCCAAACTGCAAGGCCGCCGGGCCTTAACTCGAGCCTTGGAGCCCGTTTCGTGACGAAAAAATTCTCCGCGCCGCTGTTCGCCATGCTGCTGTGCCTCGCGGCGCCGGGCGCGCGCGCCGATGATTGCATCCTCGACCGCTGCGCCGATAAAGCCGCGCCCGCGCCTTCCGCCGCGCCCGCGTCGCCGTCGCGCGTTGGCCCGATGGCGACCGGCGATTTCGATTTTTACGTGCTGGCCCTGTCCTGGTCGGCGGGCTTTTGCGAATTGAGCGGCGGCGGCAAAAGCCAGTGCGAGCCGGGTTCCAACCTCGGCTTTGTCGTGCACGGCCTGTGGCCGCAATATGAGCATGGCTTTCCCAGCAATTGCGGCTACGCGCCGGCGCCCTCGCGCATGGCGCTCGATCGCGCCAAGGGCGTCTACCCCGACGAAGGGCTCGCGCGCTATGAGTGGCGCAAGCATGGAAGCTGCACGGGACTGAGCCCTGGCGACTATTTCGAAAGCGTGGCGCGCGCCAGGGCCAGCGTCGTTATTCCCGAGAGATTCGCGAAGCTTCCCTCGGATGAAAATCTCGCGACGATGGACATCGAGCGCGCCTTTCTGGACGCCAATCCCCGGCTGCGGCCGGGGATGTTGAGCGTCGGCTGTCAGCGCGGCGTGCTGGAGGAGGTGCGCATTTGCCTCACCAAGGATTTGCGCGACTTCCGCGCCTGTCCCGAGGTGGCGCGGCGCGGCTGCCGCTCGCGCGAGATCCGCGTTCCGGCGCCCTATTGATCATGATCAAGGAATGAATTACCGCCACGGCTTTCACGCCGGCAATTTCGCCGACGTGCTCAAACATGCGCTTTTGGCGCGTCTTTTGAGCCACTTCATGCGCAAAAATGCGCGTTTTCGCGTGCTCGACACCCATGCCGGCGAGGGCGCCTATGACCTCTTTGGCGAGGAAGCCGAGCGCACGGGAGAGTGGCGCGGCGGCATCGGGAGGCTGGCCGAGCTCTCCGGCGCGACGCCCGAAGCGCGTGATTTGCTCGCGCCTTATATCGACGCTTTAGGGCCTTTTGTTGACGGGCGGCCAAGGCTTTATCCGGGCTCGCCGCTGCTGGCGCAAGGGTTTTTGGGCGAACATGATCGCGCCATTTTCTGCGAGCTGCGCGAGGACGCCTTCGCCGCGCTGCGCCGGCGGTTCGCCCGCGACAAGCGCATAAAGACAATAAATCTCGACGGTTACACCGCCGCCGGCGCCTTCGTGCCGCCGATCGAGCGGCGCGGCCTCGTGTTGATCGACCCGCCGTTCGAGCAACCGAATGAATTTCGCGCGATGTTCAACGCTTTTCGCGCCGCTTATCGCAAATGGCCGACGGGCGTTTATGTATTGTGGCATCCGGTCAAGGATTTGGCGCAAACGAAAAGCTTTCTGGAAAGTTTTCGTGAGGCCGGAATACGACGGGTGCTGCGAATAGAGCTTTGCGTCGGCGGAACAGGCGAGCGCCTGAACCGCGCCGGCCTCGTCGTCATCAATCCGCCGTTTGGTTTCGAGGGGGAAGCGCGCGCGATGCTGCCGTTTTTGGCGGAGCGGTTGGCGCAAGGGCCTGGGGCGGGGTTTGTGGTGGAGGAGGTGGCGGGGGAGTGAGTGGAAGAGTTTCAACGCGGGTTCGAGCGAAATTCCAGCAGGAAGACGCGCGATAAGCCGTCACAAAAGCCGCTCCCTCACCCCCGCCGACTCTTCCTCAACGCCGCCCCCACGGCTTTCGCCGTCGCCGGCCTCTCCATCGCATAAGCGTCGCCCCTTGCATATAAAACGCTCGCCCAAGGATCGAACACCGGCACGGCCGCCGCCACAAAATGCGTGGTGTCCCGCGATACGACCACCAAATCGTCCAGCGCCGCGATGGCTGCGATGAACAAATCGGGCTGTCCGAAAGTGTGGCCGCGCCTCGCGCCTTCCACGACCATTGTTTTCCAGCGCACGATCACTTCTTCGGTGATGGGAATGACGCGGCCGGCGAATAGCGGGCGGATCGCGCGATCGAGCCAAATTCGCAGATCGGCGCGACGCGAGGGCTCGGCAATCTGCTCGATCCCATATCTGATTTCGCCGAAGGTGATCTCGCTGACATAGAGAAGGTCACCGGGCTGCGCCTCCATGAAAGCCACGACTCCGGCGTCGGGCTTTGCTTTGCGCAGTTCGGAAATGACATTGGTGTCGAGCAGCCATCCCCTCACAGCTCAATGTCTCTTACCGGGGATTTTACCGACAGCCGCTCGAAATCGACCTCGGCGAGCGGCGATCCTCGCAACGCCTCAACGATGTCGCGCCCGGTGACGGGCCGTTGCATCGAAGCGAATTCCTCGGCGCCGACCACAACCACGGCGTCGCGGCCGTGCAAGGTCACGGTCTGCGGACCGTGTGTCCGCGCGTCGCGCACCAATTCGCTTAGCCGCGCCTTGGCGTCTTGGAGCCGCCAACGATTGCCGGAAGGCGGGTCTTTTTCGCCGGATTTGGGATTTGTCGCTCTGCTCATGCGCTTAGCTTTCTGGTTCTTATGACTAGATTATGAGCGGGAAATCTATCTTTTAGCAAGGCGATTTCGGGAGCCAAAATTGGCGTTCTCGTCATTTATCGAGCAAAAGCCGCCTCGCATTCTGCTAAAAGCCCCAAGCATTTCCCGCCCCCAAGGACCTCCCCGCCCATGCTCACCCTCCGCTATTCCCCCGCCTCGCCCTACGCCCGCAAAATCCGCATCGCCGCCGATATTCTGGGGCTCGCGGACCGCATCGAGATTGTCGGCGTCGATCTCGCCGATCCCGCCGACAGCATTCGCGTGCAAAATCCGCTCGGCAAAATTCCCGCGCTGGTGCTGGAGGATGGCTCGTCGCTCTATGACAGCCGCGTCATCGCCGAATATCTCGACCATCTCGCCGGCGGCGGCAAACTCTTTCCCGCCGATCCCGCGCGGCGTTTCGCTGCGCTGCGCTTGCAGGCGCTCGGCGACGGGATTTGCGACGCGGCGTTGCTGGTCCGTTATGAACTCGCCTCGCGGCCGGAAGCGGCGCGTTACGAGGCGTTCATCGAACTGCAACAGGGCAAGATCGACCGCGCGCTGAAGGCGCTGGAGGCCGCGCCGCCGCAAGGCGCCGTCGACATCGGCCATATCGCGCTGGCGACGGCGCTGGGCTATCTCGATTTGCGCTTCGAAGGCGGGTGGCGCGCGGGCCATCCGAGGCTCGTCGCCTGGCTCGACGCTTTCGCCAAAAACACGCCGTCCTTCGAGGCGACCAGGGCTTAAAAAGACGCGCGGAAGTTTTTCCGCGCGCAATTATTCGCGACGAAGGACGCTATCAGGTCGTGGGCGCCTTCCAGAACGATGTCGTCGCCCTTCTTGTCGTCGCCGGCGGCGGCGCTCGCTTGCGGCGCGGCGGTTCCGGTCGCGCCGGGGATCCGCAGCACCTGGCCGGGGAAGATCAAGTCGGCGTTCTTCAGCAGCGGACGGTTGGCCTCGAAAATCTGTTGGTATTTCGCGCCCTGGCCGTGGCCGTAGCTCTGTTCGGCGATCTTCCAGAGCGTGTCGCCGGATTTGACGGTGTAGAAGCCCGAATCCTGATGCGGCGCATCCGCGACGATATTATTGACGACCTTGGTCACGCCCTTGGTGTTGCCGACCGCGAGGGCGATTTTCTCGGCGTCCGCCGTCGTCGCCGCGCCGCCGGTCAGCGTGACCGTGGAGCCGTCAACGGCGATGTTGATCCTGGAGGCGTCGAGGCCATGATTGACGATTTCGGCTTTCAGCGCGTCGGCCGGAGCGGCTGTCGTCTCGGTGGCCCCGGCGGGCGCCGGCGCGTCGGGGCTTTTCTTCGACAGAAAATCCAGAATACCCATTTCGCTCTCCTGACTTATCGATTTTGAAACGCAGCCGCGTCTTTACGCTGCGTTGACCATTATATAAGCGCGCAGTGTATCGCGCATACGAAAAAGCCCGGAACTTTCGCTCCGGGCTCGCGATATTCGCGTGTGACGACTTGATCAAAAGTGATAGTTCACGCCGACCTTGACCGCCGATGTGTTCACCGCGGACTGTAACGCGTTGTACGAATAGTCGAAGTAGCGGTCGGACCCCACCGAAGTGAATAAATATTCGGCTTTGGCCGAGAGATTGGGGGTCAGCATGAATTCGACGCCCGCGCCGAGCGCCCAACCCGTCTGGAAGATCGACTGCTCTCCATAAAATGCGCCGCCCCACACATTGTTCACGCTGACGGTGTTGTTGCTGCCGGCGAAGCCGCCGGTGACATAGACGAGCGCGCGGTCCATGACGTAGCCGACGCGCGCGCGGATCGTCGCCATGTCGTTGATGCTGCCCTGGGTGGCGAAGCCGAAATATGGATTCTGCGACGCCCTCAGGCCGGCGAAATCGAAATCGCCTTCGAGACCGATCAAAAGGTTGGGCGCGACCATGTGGTTGTAGCCCGCGGTGAAGCCGATCAGGCCTCCGGTCGGATTGGCGAACAGCGTATCGGCGCCGTCGGTGAAACTGGCAAAGCCAATGCCGCCGTTGATGCCGGCATAGAAACCTTCCCAATTGGCGACCGGCCTTGGCGAATAATAGTCCGGGGGCGGGGGAGAGCCGCGCGGCAGATCCGCGGCCAGCACGGGCGTCGCCGCAAGGACGAGGGGCGCGAGCAGCGTCGCGAACAGGGCCTGTCTCATAACTCAACTCCGCTTACGCGCCACGCGCGCCCTAAAACTTGGGCGGCGCGGCTCTTGCATTCATCCATCGCGATGGCTCATGCCGTTCGCTGTGATGAATCGAATTATAATGATTCATCTTAACAAGACCTTTCTTTCGAGCCGTCGACCGAGTCCGCAAAAGCAACACCATGGGAAACTTTGAGTAAACTTTATGGCGCGAATTTGATAGTTATAGGATAAATCCATGTAATATTTGCCGATGTTTCATTCGGGCTAAACAACGTGGTTTCGATTTCCGTTGATGTTGGCTAATAAAGCGTGAATAAGGGGTTCGTTCGGGCCGCGGGCTGATACAACGGACGCGGCTCGCGGAAATGTCGCTCAATCGCCAGGAGGGGACTTGCATGAGTGGGGCGGAAGGCCTTGGGCCCGTGCTGGTGACCGGCGCGGCGCGGCGTATTGGCCTAGCCTTGGCCGAGGGTTTCGCCGGGGACGGGCGCCCGGTGATCTTGCACGCTTCGCCCCGCTCCCTGCCGGAGGCGACGGCGGCGGCGGGGGCGCTGCGGGCGCGAGGCGCGCGCGCGGAGACCGTCGCGGCCGACCTTTCCGACGCGCTGGAGGCGCGGGGGCTGATCGAGCGCGCCGAGAGCGTTTTTGGGCCGCTGACGCTGCTCGTCAATAACGCCTCGGTGTTCGAGCCGGACAGCGCCGAGGATTTCTCGCTGGAGGTCTATGAGCGGCAGATGGCGATCAATCTGCGCGCGCCGCTGCTGCTCGCGCAAGGCTTCGCCGCGCGGTTGCCGCCGGGCGCGGAGGGCGCCATCGTCAATGTGATCGACCAGCGGGTTTGGCGGCTGACGCCGCATTATTTCACCTATACGCTGACGAAATCGGCGTTGTGGGCCGCGACGCGGACGATGGCGCAGGCCTTCGCGCCAAAAATTCGCGTCAACGCGGTGGGGCCGGGCCCGGTGTTGCCAAACGAAAAACTTGGAAAAGAAGAGTTCGCGGCGGAGGTCGCCGGCGTGCCGCTGGGCCGTCCGGCCGATCTTTCCGAAGTCGTCGACGCCGTGATGTATCTGGCGCGCGCGCGCACCGTGACGGGACAGATGATCGCGGTCGACAGCGGCCAGCATCTCGCGTGGCGCACGCCCGATGTGCAGCCGGAGTAGGGGGCCCTTCCACCCGCCGCGTCAATCCGCGCTGGGCAGCCGTCTGATCGTAAACTCGATGCGGCCGTCGTCGAGCTGGCGCCAGAATTCTATCTCGGTCATATAGGCGGCCTTGGGATAAAGCTCGAACCATTCGCGCGCCTTGTCGCGCGCTTCCATCCGCGCCAGGGTGAAGGTTTCGCGCCGCCAGCCGTCGCCTCTGCCGGCGGATCTTGTCTGGCGCGCTCGCTGCGCGATCCGCCTGGCGACATCTCCTGGTCGGTTCGTTTCGAAGTTCATATGCGCCTCCGCGGCCGAAGTTCGTTCAAACAGGCTAGCGCGTTTTCAATTCGAAGGGGAGTCGCGAATTGGGCGGCGGGTTCAATCCTCGCCGTTCGGCGCGACATCCTCGAGCAATTGCAACACGCGGCGCGGATCGCGCGGAAATCCGGCCCTGATCCAATTGGCCTGCAGCCGCTTCAGCGCGGCGCCCAAGGCGCGGCCGGGCGCGACGCCACGCGCCACGAGATCGGCCCCCTTGAGCGGAAAGGTCGGCGGCTCCGCTTCAGCGATGAATGTCGCGGCTTGTCGCCATCCCGCGTCGTCAGGCGGAGCGGCGCTCTCCGCGTGCAGCAGCGCCAGCGCGTCGGCCGCGCCGGCGCGGCCATGCAGGAACAGCATTGCGTTCAGTTCATGCGTCGAAAAGCGTCCGCCCCGACCGCGCAGCTCCTCGACCAGCCCCGCCGCCAGCGCGAGGCGCGCATATTCGGCGTTGGAGAGGCGCAGCCGCTCGCGCAGACGCTCGGCGTCCTCGCGCACGACGACGGCGAGCGCGGCGAGGCGCGCGATCGGGTCGATTGGCGCGCCGCGCGTCGTTTCGATGGCGATGAAGCGCTCCAGCCGCGCCGGATAGTCCATGCCCAGCAAAATCTCGATCACGCCGGCCCGCGACATTTCGCGAACCGTCGCCGCCGCCCGCCGCGCGACCAGAAGTTTGAGCAGTTCCGCGCGAATCCGCTCGCGCGACAGGAGACTGAGATTTTCGCGCGCGAGAATCGCCGCGTGCAGCCCCGGCGGGTCGAGCGGACCTTCGCCAATGGCGGCATGGAAGCGAAAGAAGCGCAGGACGCGCAAATAATCCTCGGCGATGCGCGTCGCGGGATCGCCGATAAAGCGAATTTTGCGTTGTTTCAGATCGGCCTGGCCGCCGGTGTAATCGTGCAGACGACCGTCCGGCGACAGCGACAGCGCGTTGACGGTGAAGTCTCGGCGCAGCGCGTCTTTTTCGAAATCGGCGCCGAATCGCACCTTCGCGGCGCGCCCATATGTCTCGACATCCTCGCGCAGCGTCGTCACCTCGAAAGGCGTCCCCTCGACGACGACCGTCATCGTGCCATGGGCGAGGCCGGTGGGGACGGCCTTCAACCCGGCGTCTTGCGCGGCCTTGGCGACCGCCTCGGGCAGGGCCGCGGTGGCGATGTCGATCTCATGCGGCTCGAGACCCAGCAGCGCGTCGCGCACGGCGCCGCCGACGACCCGCGATTCGCGCCCGGTCGCGGCCAGCGCCGCGAGCAAGCGCGCGAGCTTCGGATCGTTCAGAACGCGGCTGGCGCCCGTCACTCGAACCGTCCGGGAACAAGGCGTCCATTCTCGATATGCGCCGGCACATAGGTTCCCTGTTGGCGCGGCCCGAGGCCAATCAGCAAGAGGCCGGCGACGGCGACCACCAGCCCCGCGACGGTCAGCGTCGACACGACGCCCTTGGTCCAGAGTTCGGCGACGAAGGGCCAGCGCATCTGCAGCAGATGAAACAAGGCGTAGAGCGCGAACGGAGCGGAAAAGAACAGCGTGGTCTCGATAATGGCGCGCCACATGGGCGAGGGAGCCTTCGTTGGCGCCTGCGAGGCGCGGTGTCGGGTTTTGGTTGTTATACACGCTTTGGCGTGGGCGCGCAGGCAAGGGGCGCGATGGTTAACGCGTCATGCGCTGTATAGCGTTCGTCGCCATAATTCCCGCGCCTTTGCGTTGAACATTAACCAATTGCCCAAGCCGGCGTCTTTCATATCGACAACGCCGCTTGGCGTTCTAAGCTATCATGCAACGCGGAATCGCGCGCCGTTCCGGTTCCGCCAGTCTCCTCCAACGCCAGAGTCCGCGCAAAGATGACCGATCAATCACCCATCGCCTTCGACGCCGCCGTCATCGCCGGCGCCGACCGCGCGCTCGACGAAATCCACCGCGCCCGCGAGGCGGTGGCCGGGGTGATCTTCGGTCAGGAGGAGGTGGTCGAACAGGCGCTGGTCACGCTGCTGGCCGGCGGCCACGGGCTGCTGGTCGGCGTGCCCGGCCTCGCCAAAACCAAGCTCGTGGACACGCTGGGCAAGGTTCTCGGGCTCGACACCAAGCGCGTGCAGTTCACGCCCGATCTTTTGCCCGCCGATATTCTGGGCTCCGAAGTGTTGGAGGAGGGGGCCGACAAATCCCGCGCCTTCCGCTTCATCAGGGGGCCGGTGTTCGCGCAATTGCTGATGGCCGACGAAATCAACCGGGCGTCGCCGCGCACGCAATCGGCCTTGCTTCAGGCGATGCAGGAATATCACGTCAGCATCGCCGGCCAGCCGCACGACCTGCCGCGCCCGTTCCATGTGCTGGCGACGCAAAATCCGCTGGAGCAGGAGGGCACCTATCCGCTGCCCGAGGCGCAGCTCGACCGCTTCTTGCTGCAGATCGACGTGCTCTATCCCGACCGCGCCAATGAGCGGCGCATATTGTTGGAGACGACCGGCGAGCATGTCGCGCAGCCCACGCAGGCGCTGACGGCGGATGAATTAATGGTCGTGCAGCGCCTGGTGCGGCGGCTGCCGGTCGGCGAAAAAATCGTCGACGCCATTCTCGATCTGGTGCGCGCCGCGCGGCCCGGCGACGGCGATCCCGCCATCGCGCCGCATGTCGCCTGGGGTCCGGGACCGCGCGCGGCGCAGGCCTTGATGCTGGCGACGCGGGCGCGGGCGCTGGTCAATGGTCGCCTTTCGCCCTCGCTCGACGACGTGGCCAAGCTCGCCGCGCCCGTGCTGCGCCATCGCATGGCGCTGACCTTCGCCGCGCGCCGGGAGTTGACCGTCGAGACGCTGATCGACAAGCTTGTCGAACGGCTCGGCTGACATGGGCGCCGAAATGGCTTTTGTCGCGGACACGCATTGGTTCGATCCGCGGACGCCGCGTCCCGACGGGGAGCGGACGGCGGACGCGGCCGATCTCGCCAGCCGCTTGCCCCATGTCGTCGCCCAGGCGCGCGAGGTCGCGGGCAGCGTCGTGCATGGCGTGCATGGCCGCCGGCGCGCCGGCGCGGGCGAAACCTTCTGGCAGTATCGCCCTTTCGAGAGCGGCGAATCCGCTCATCGCATCGACTGGCGACGCTCGGCGCGGGGCGATCAGCTATTCGTGCGCGAGCGCGAATGGGAAGCCGCGCAAAATTACTTCGTCTGGGTGGATTGCTCGGCCTCGATGGCGTTCAAATCCTCGCTGGCGAGCGATTATAAAATCGACCGCGCCGCCGTGCTCGGCCTCGCCGCCGCCGAGGTTCTGGTCCAGGGCGGAGAGCGCGTCGGCGCTCTCGGGCTGACGCCGGCGCTTTGCGCGAGAAACATCATCGATCGCCTCGCCGCGGTCATAAGCGACCAGCCGCCCGCCTCGGGCGCTCAAGACATCGCGCCTTCGACCGCCCTGCCGACGCGCGCGAAACTCGTTTTGGTCTCGGATTTCCTGTGCGATGTGGAGGCGCTCGCGGCGCGTCTGCGCGAATATTCGCAGGCCGGCGCGCGCGGAGCCTTGCTGATGATTCTCGATCCGGCCGAGGAGAGCTTTCCCTTCGCCGGAGAAACGCTGTTTCGCGACACCGACGGCGGCGCGCCCTTTCACGCCGGAGAGGCGCAGAGTTTGCGCGCCGCCTATGCCGAGCGCCTCGCCGAACACAAGGACAGTCTGCGGATCGCCGCGCGGGACGCGGGCTTTTTGTTTCTCTTGCACCACACCGACCGCCCGGCGGCGGAGGCGGCTCTGGCGCTGCTGATGGGCCTGAGCGAAGGGATGGGGGCGCGCTAATGGGTTTCGCCTTCGCGGCGCCCTTGGCGCTCCTCGGCCTTCTGGCGCTGCCCCTGATCTATTGGCTGCTGCGGGTGACGCCGCCCGCCCCGCGCGAAATCATCTTTCCGCCGGTTCGGCTGCTGCGCGACTTGAAGCCGCAAGAACAAACCCCGGTCAAGACGCCCTGGCCGTTGTTGCTGCTGCGTCTCGCGATCGCGGCGCTGGCCTCGCTCGCCATGGCGGGTCCGGTTTGGAATCCCGCGGGCCCGGCCGCCGCGGGCGGTCCGTTGCTGGTGGCGCTCGACGACGGCTGGGCGGCGGCGCCCGGTTGGGACCGGCGAGTCGCCGCGGCCGCCGGCCTCATCGAAGGCGCCGAGCGCGCGGGGACGGCGGTCGCCCTGATGCTGGCGTCCGAAGGCGCGGCGGCGCCGGAATTGACGGATGGCGCCCGGGCCGCGGAGCATTTGCGCGCGGCCCGGCCAAAGCCTTGGCTGCCGGATCGCGGCCTCGCCGCCGCTCAGGTCAAAGCCTTTGCGCGCGCTCATAAAACCGCGCGCCTTGTGTGGATCGCCGACGGGCTGGAGCAGGGCGGCGCGGCGGGATTCGCGGCGGCGCTGCGAGAGGCGGCGGCGGCGGGCGCTGGCGTCGAGGCGCTCAAGGACGACGCCGCGCCGCTGGCGCTGGAGGGCGCCGCCAACGACAGCGCCGCCCTGGAGGTCTCGGTGCTGCGCGCCGGGCCGAGGGGAGACGGCGTGGTCGAGGCGCTCGACGACAAGGCGCGGCTGGTCGCCAGGGCGCCTTTCCAATTCGCCGGCTCCGACAAGACAAAGGCGCGTTTCGATCTGCCGATCGAATTGCGCAACGAGGTGAGCTTTTTGCGCGTGGCCGGGGAAAATTCCGCTGGCGCCGTGGCCTTGCTCGACTCGCGCGGGCGGGTGCGGCGCGTCGCGATTGTCGGAGGCGCCGCCGGCGACGCGGCGCAGCCCTTGCTGTCGGCGGCCTATTATCTCGAAAAGGCGCTCGCGCCCTTCACGCTGCTGCTGAAATCCAATCCCGGCGACGCCGACCCGGTTCTGGCCGCCCTGGCCGACCGCCCCAACGTTCTGGTGCTGGCCGACGAAAAGGTCGCGCCGGGAGAGGCTTTCGAGGCCTTGTCGAATTTTGTCGAGCAGGGCGGGGTGTTGCTGCGTTTCGCCGGACCGCGCCTCGCCAACGACCCCGACGATCTGACGCCGGTCAGGCTGCGCCGCAACGGGCGCGTGCTCGGCGGCGCGATGTCGTGGGATACGCCCAAGCGGCTCGCCGATTTCGACGAGGCCAGCCCGTTTTTCGGTCTCGCCGTCCCCGCCGACGTCGCCGTGAACAGGCAGATTCTGGCGGAGCCCGACCCCGGCCTCTCCGCCAAGACCTGGGCGCGGCTCGCCGACGGCACGCCGCTCGCGACCTTCGAGCGGCGCGGCAAGGGGGTCGTCGTGCTGTTCCATGTCGGCGCCGACGCGAACTGGTCTAACCTGCCGATTTCCGGGCTTTTCGTCGAAATGCTCAAACGCATTTGCGCGCTGTCGAACGAAGGCGCGGCCGAGCATTCGGCGAGCGCCCCGGAGGTTGACCGCGCGACGCTGCCGCCGTTGCGCACGCTCGACGGTTTCGGCGTTCTCGGCGCCCCGCCGGCGACCGCGAAGGCCATCGGGGCGGATTTCCCCGGACGTGGCGACGCCGAGCATCCGCCCGGATTCTATGGCGCGCCGGGCGCCGAGACCGCGGTGCAAACCCTCGCGCCGGACGATTCCGTGCGGGCGTTCGATTTCTCCAAGTTCGAGCTTTCGCCGCGGCCATTGGAGCGCGAGGGCGCCGCGCTCGATTTGCGGCCGCTGCTGTTGACGCTGATTTTTGTCGGGCTGCTGATCGATTGGCTGGCCCTGTTGTGGCTCTCCGGCCGGTTGCGGCTGGCCGCCGGCGTCGCGGGTTTGGCCGTCGTTTGCGTGCTTGGCATGAGCATAAACGCGCATCCGGCGCGCGCCGACGCGCAAAAAGCGCCGCCCAGCGCGCATGATCGCGACGCCGCGCTGAAAACGCGGCTGGCCTATGTGATCAGCGGCGACGCGCGCATCGACGAGACGAGTCGATCGGGCCTCGAAACGCTATCGCGCACGCTCGATCAGCGCACCTCATTTTCGCCGGGCGATCCGGTTGGCGTCGATGTCTCCCGCGACGAACTCGCCTTCTATCCGATGCTCTACTGGCCGATCAACGCGCTCGCGCCGCGGCCTTCGGAAAAGACCGTCGCGCGCGTCGCCGCCTATATGAAGCAGGGCGGCACGGTCGTCTTCGACACGCGCGACGCCCTGACCGCCAGGGCCAACGCGACGCCGACGCCGGAAGCCCTATGGCTGCGCGAACTCGCCAAGGGGCTCGACATTCCCGAACTCGAAATCGTCCCGCGCGATCACGTCATCACCAAGACCTTTTATCTGCTCGACGGCTTTGTCGGGCGCTACGCCAATGGCGACACATGGGTCGAGGCGCTGCCGCCGGAACCCGCCAATGACGCGCCGCGCCCCGTGCGCGCGACGGATAATGTCTCGGCCATCGTCATCACCTCGAACGATCTCGCCAGCGCCTGGGCGCAGGACGAGAGCGGGCGACCGCTCTATCCGCTGACGCCGGGCGGCGCGCGGCAGCGCGAAATGTCATTGCGCGGCGGCGTAAATCTCGTGATGTACACGCTGACCGGCAATTACAAATCCGATCAGGTGCATGTGCGCGATCTGCTGCAACGTCTGGGGCAGTGAGGGCGCGCCATGAGTGAACTCACCCTCGCCTTCACGCCGCTGCTGCCTTGGCCGGCCTTCGCGCTGCTGATCGTCGCCGCGCTGGGCGTTCTCGGCTTCGCGCTTTACGCCAAGCAGAAGGGCGCGGGATGGCGGGCGCTGGCCCTCGCGTTGCTGCTCGCCGCGCTCGCCGACCCGTCGCTGGTGCGCGAGCAGCGCGAGGCGCAAAAGAGCATCGTCGCCGTCGTGCTCGACCGCAGCGAAAGCCAGACTCTCGGCGCCCGCATGACGCAGGTCGACGCGGCGCGCAAGGCGCTGGAAGACGCCTTCGCGAAAACGCCCGACATCGAGCCGCGTTTCGTTTCGGTCGGGACCGGCGCCGACGGCACGCTGCTGTTTTCGGCGCTGGCGGAGGCGCTGAAAGACGTAGCCCCCGACAGGATCGGCGCGGCGATCCTCGTCACCGACGGTCTCGTCCACGACATTCCCGCGAAGGCCGAGGCGCTGGGCTTCAAGGCGCCGCTGCACGCGCTGATCACCGGCCATGAGGGCGAGCGCGACCGCCGCATCGAGCTTGTCGAGGCGCCGCGTTTTGGGGTCGTCGGCAAGGACCAGATTCTTCGCGTCAGAGTTGTCGACAGCGGCGGCGGTTTCGATCCGGCGATCACGATTTCCGCGCGGCGCGATGGGGAGGCGATCGCCACGCGGCGCGCCGGTCCAGGCGAAATCGTCGAGATCCCCGTGCGCATCGAACATGGCGGACCCAATGTCGTCGAATTGGAGACGCCCGTCGTCCCGGGCGAACTCACCGACATCGACAACAAGGCGGTGGTGGTGATCGAGGGCGTGCGCGACCGGCTCAAGGTGCTCTTGGTTTCCGGCGAGCCGCATCCCGGCGAACGCGGCTGGCGCAATCTTCTGCGCGCCGACGCCAATGTGGAATTGGTGCATTTCACCATTTTGCGCCCGCCGGAAAAGCAGGACGGCGTTCCCGCCTCCGAATTGTCGCTGATCGCTTTTCCGACCGCCGACCTCTTCGGGCGCAAGATCAACGATTTCGACCTCATCATCTTCGACCGCTATTCGAACCAGACGCTGCTGCCCAGCGTCTATTTCGACAATATCGTCGCCTATGTCGAAAACGGCGGGGCTTTTCTGGCGGCGGTCGGGCCGGATTACGCGACGCTGCGCGGGCTCTATTACTCGCCGCTGGAAAGCATATTGCCGGCGCGGCCCGATGGCGCGCTGTTCGAGCAGGCGTTTCGCGCGCATGTCAGCAAGGATGGCGAGAAGCACCCGGTCACCCGCGGCCTGGAGGGCTCGAAGACGACGCCGCCAAGCTGGGGCGAATGGTTCCGGCAGGTGAACACCAATGTGCTGAAGGGCGACAGCGTGCTGCTCGGCGCCGAGGACAAGCCGTTGGTCGTGCTCTCGCGCGAGGGCAAGGGGCGGGTCGGCATGTTGCTGACCGATCAGCTGTGGCTGTGGGCGCGCGGCTATCGACGGCGGCGGGCCGCATGTCGATCTGATGCGCCGCATGGCCCATTGGCTGATGAAGGAGCCCGAACTCGAAGAGGAAGCCTTGCGCGCGACAGTGAGCGGCCACGAGATTTTGGTGGAGCGCCAGAGTCTCAAGGACGAGACGCCGCCCGTGACGGTCACCGCGCCGTCCGGCGCGCGCGAGGAGATCGCGCTGGAGCGGGGGGAGCCCGGACTCTCGCGCGCGAGATTCACGGCGAAGGAGATGGGGCTCTATCGCTTCGAGAACGGCGGCCTGACGGCGCTGGTCAATGTCGGCCCGGCCAATCCGCGCGAATTTCGCGAGGTGGCGTCGACCCCGGAAAAGCTGCGCCCGCTGGCTTCGGCGACCGGCGGGACGGCGCGGCGGCTTTCCACCGGCGCCTCGGACGAGATTACGATGCCGCGGATCGTCGAACTGCGCGACGCCAATATGTTCGGCGGCGCCGACTGGATCGGCGTCAAGCGCGGCGCCGCCGGCGCGCTGAAGGGCGTCGAGGCGACGCCGCTGGGGATAGGGCTTTCGGCGCTGCTGGCGCTGCTGGGGGCGATTTTGTTTGTGTGGACTTGGGAGGGGCGGCGGTGAGCGGCGGGCGTCGCCGTCGCATTCGCGCCATTAAATTCGCGGAGGACCCATGCCGTTTGTCTCGATCACGCGTCTGCGGGTGAGGTCGTGGATATACCTCCCGGCGTTCTTCGTCGCGGCGTTCCGGTCGGCGTCGCAGGCGCGGCGGGCCGAGGGCAGCCTTGCTTTCAGTATTTTGCGCGACGCGCGCGACACCTTTTGGACGCGCTCGGTCTGGACCGACGAGGCCACGATGAGAGCCTTCATGACCACGGGCGCGCATCGCGCGGCCATGCCGAAATTGCTCGAATGGTGCGACGAAGCCGCCGTCGCGCATTGGACGCAGGACTCCGACGGGAGCCAGAGTTGGGAAGAAGCGCATCGGCGGATGCGGCGCGAGGGCCGCGCTTCGAAGGTGAACCATCCATCCGAGGCTCATCGCCGCTTCGATGTGCCCGCTCCGCGAGTTGGAAGGGGAGGAAGCCTCCGGCTTAGGTAAGGCGGCGCCGCGCCGCCCAGGCGTCGAGATAATCCTCCGAGCGCATCTCTCTGAGCCGCGACGCCGTGCGGCGAAATTCTTGCGCCTCCGCGCCTTGATCGGCGTGGTAAAGGTCTTCGGCCTCGACCTGCGCGCAAAGGATCAGCTTGGTTTTCGTCTCGTAGAGCACGTCGACCAGCGTGATAAAACGCTTGGCCTCGTTGCGCCGGTCGAAAGTCATCGCGGGAACGTTGTCGACGATGATCTTGTCGAAGTTCTCGGCCAGCGCGTGATAATCCGCCGCGCCGAGCGGGCGGCCGCAAATCTCCGCGAAATCGAAGCGCGCCAATCCGCCGCGCGCCAGCGGAACCAGAATGTCGCGCCCTTTTACCCGCACGGTCGCCGGCTCGAACGGGCCGTCGCCCATATGGGCGGCGAGGCGCGCTTGCGCGGCCGCCTTGGCCTCTGGGTCGGCGGCGACGAAAAACACCTCGCGGCCGCATGTTTTCTCCAGCCGAAAGTCGGCGCGCGCGTCGAGTTGGACGACCTCCATGCGCTCTTGCAGCAGAGCGATGAAGGGCAGGAACAGATCGCGGTTGCGGCCGTTCTCGTAGAGCCGCTCGGGCGCCGCGTTGGAGGTCGCGACCACCACGGCGCCGGCGGCGAAGAGCGCTGAAAACAGCCGCGCCAGAATGGTCGCGTCGGCGATGTCGGACACCGCGAATTCGTCGAAACACAACAGCCGCGCCTCGCGCGAAAATTCGGCGGCGACGCGGGAGACGGGGTCGCTTCCGCCATTGGCCTCGCGGCGGGCCTGGTGCAACCGTTCGTGAACTTCCGCCATGAAGGCGTGGAAATGCACGCGCCGCTTTTTCTCGACCGCCGCCGCGTCGAAGAAAAGGTCCATGAGCGTCGTCTTGCCGCGCCCGACATGGCCCCAGAGATAGACGCCGCGCGGGACGCGCCGCGCCGTTCGCCGCTTGAAAAGGGCGAGGAAGCCAAGGGCCGCGCGAGCGGGCGCCTGGCGCGCCAAATCCCTGGCGAGCCGGTCCAGCGTCTCCAGCGCCACGAGCTGCGCGGGGTCGCGTTCGATGGCGCGGGAAGCGACCAGCGCGTCGTAACGGAGAATCAGTCGCGGGGAGGTTGCGGGCAAGGCGTCCTTTCGGGTCGTTGGGGGGGCAAGCGCCAGCTAAAGCCTGCGCATCTTCCCGCTTGTCGCCGCAAACGCGCCGTCGCGCAACTCGCAATAGAGCAGGCGGTCGGGATCGACCGGTCCCGGCATGGTGATTTTTCCGCGCGGGACGCGCTTGAAGCCGACGCGCGAATAATAATCCACGTCGCCGACCAGCAACACGAGACCGTGGCCGGCGTCGCGCGCGGCGTCGAGCGATTTCATCATCAGCGCTTCGCCGACGCCCTGCGAGCGGAAGGCCGGTTCGACGGTGAGCGGCCCGAGCAACAGCGCCGGCGCGAGGTCGATCAGAATCGGCGTCATGCGATTGGCGCCGACCAGCAGCGTGCCGACCCGCGCGACGAAGGACAGCGACAGATCGGGCTCCACGCCCTCCCGCAACCGATAGGCCGTGCGCGCGAAGCGCCCGGGACCGAAGGCGTGCTCGTCGAGTTTCTCGATGGCGGCTTGGTCGGCGGTGGTTAGCGGGAAGAAACGCAGGGCGAGGTCGATCATCCCTGCGGGTTAGCACGGGCGGAGCGAGGCGGGAAGCGGGTGGCGGCGGGGCGCTTGGCGTGGCAAACTATTAAACAAAGAGTCCCGGAGAATCCACGATGGCCGAGGCCCGGATCCGCCGCGCCAGCATAGACGACGCGGAGATGATCGCTCAGCTTCACGTCGACGCCTGGCGCGAATCCTATGCGTCGCTGATGCCGCCGGAGGCGCTAAGCCTGATGAGCGTCGAGGAACAGGCGGAGCGCTGGCGCGATATTTTTCGAAGCCGCCAAGGCGACGACGCCGGCGCGGTGTTTCTGGCCTATGACGAGGTGGGCTCGCCCTGTGGTTTCGCCGCCTGCGGTCGTCAACGCAGTCCGCGCCTCGCGGAGGCGGGTTTTCCGGTGGAGTTTTCGACGCTCTATTTGTTGCGGCGGGCGCAGGGACGCGGGCTCGGGCGCGCGATGATGAGCGCCATGGCGAAGCATCTTATCGCCGCGGGCTATTCCAGAGCCTCGGGCTGGGTGTTCCGCGACTATCCGCCAGCACGCCGTTTTCATGAGGCGCTCGGCGCGAAAAGAACCGGGATCGACGGCGAATGGACCATTTTGGGCGTCACGCTCGCCGATATATCATACGGTTACCAGGATATTTCGAAGCTCGCGGCGGGCGCGCCCGCGATCACGGGCTAGGTTTCATTCCGCCAATTCGCGGCGACGAACTCGGCGATTTCAGGCGCGGGATTGACGTTTATGGTCGGCATCGTAAGCTCCTATCGCTTTTAGCGGGGAGGACGCGGCTTGGGCGCTCTAATCAAGCGGGATACCGCCATAACCAACGAAGTCCTCAATGCGATCGCCCATATCCCGACGCGGAGCCTTCCATCCGTCGTCGAACGAGGCTTCTTCGAGAAACTGAGCGACGGCGATTTTCTGCGTATCGCCGTCTGGCTGGCGCGAAAGAGTTTTGACGAGGGCGGGTGCCCCATTGGCGCGGTGATCGTCGACAACGAAACACGTCAGATCGTGGGAAAGGGGCACAACACTCTCGTGCAGGAAAACGACCCCTATAACCACGGGGAGACATCGGCGATTAGAGACGCCGGGAGGGAGAATTTCAGCCAGACAACCCTCTACACCACGCTGAGCCCGTGCGACATATGCGCGACGCTCCTCTACATGCGCCAGTTCAACCGGGTCGTCGTCGGCGACGTGACCAACGCCAGCGGCAACGAAGAGTTTTTGCGCGCGAAAGGGGTCAAGGTCGACATATTGGAGGATCAACTAGGCATCGCGCTTTACGCCGAATACCGGCGCGAACGTCCCGAGCTGGATCTCGAGGACTGGAAGGGAGTGGCGGGGATTGCTCGGTTTTAGGCTGGGGCGGAACTTGTGCCAAATCCTATAATCCCTAACTCATCCAACAGTCAACTCCCGTCATTGCGAGCGGAGCGAAGCAATCCAGGAGTCGCGGGCGCGGCCCTGGATTGCTTCGTCGCCACGCTCTTCGCAATGACGGCTTTCCATCGGTTGTTATCAGTGAGGCCGGAACTTGGCCGCGCAGCGGGAATCAGTGCAACGGCGATACTTCCCTGGCCTGCCGCTTAACGCCTTCCCGCGTGGCGGGCCGCCGCTCACCAATAAGGCGACGCCGTCGCGCCCCGCAAAACCTCGGCGAGCCGCTCCCGCGTCGCCCGCGTGGCGTCGTCCGGCAGCGCGTCGGGGGAAAAAAACTTCGCTTCGGCGATTTCCAGGTCGGGAACATGAGGGGCGGATTGGCGGAAGGAGCGCACGACATAGAGCGCCACATGGTCTCGGGCCGAGGCGGCGCGGTTGAGATAGACGCCGTGAAGCGTGGGCGCCTCCTCGACGACGATATTGCCTTCCTCGGCGAGTTCGCGCGTCATCGCCTCGATCAGCGTTTCGCCGCGTTCGACGCCGCCGCCCGGGAGATAAAAGCCCGGCACATAAGTGTGGCGCACCAGCAGCACCTTGCCGGCGGGGTCGATGACGAGGCCGCGCACGCCGAGCGTCATCGGCCGCTGGAACAGCGCGGCGAAGGTGATCAGACGCGTCGCCAGCGGGGCGCGGGGCTTTGGGTCTTTCTCGGTCATGGGACTCGCCGTGATGAGGGACGACGCAATCTATGGCAAAAAACGTCGGGACACTCTACAAAGTTCCGAGGGCGACCTCGCCCGTCGCCCATCGGAGTCGCCTTGAAAGCCTTTTCGGAACTGACCGAACGCGAAATTCTGGCGCTCGCCATCACCTCCGAGGAGGAGGACGGCCGCATCTACATGTGTTTCGCCGAGGATCTCGCCGAGCGCTATCCGGCCTCCGCCACGCTGTTCGAGCAGATGTCCAAGGAGGAGAACCGCCACCGTCACATGCTGCTCGAACAATATCAAAAGCGCTTCGGCGAGCATCTCCCGCCCATCCGCCGCGAGGACGTGAAGGGCTTTTTGCGCCGGCGTCCCGTGTGGCTCACCAAGAATCTGCCGCTCGACACCATCCGCAAGCAAGCCGAAACGATGGAGTTCGAGAGCCGCCGTTTTTACGAGAAGGCGCGCGATCAGTCCTCGGACGTTGGCGTTCGCAAGCTTCTGGGCGATCTCGCGGCGATGGAGGGCGGTCACGAAAGGGTCGCCGAGCGTATCGGCGCCGCCACGCTCACCAAGACCGCCGTCGAGGAGGAGAACGAAACCCGCCATCGCATGTTCGTGCTGCAATATGTGCAGCCCGGCCTCGCCGGCTTGATGGATGGTTCGGTCTCGACGCTGGCGCCGCTGTTCGCGGCGGCCTTCGCGACCCAAGCCAATTGGCCGACTTTTCTCGTCGGCCTCGCCGCGTCGATCGGCGCCGGCATCAGCATGGGTTTCGCGGAGGCGCTTTCCGACGACGGCTCGCTCACCGGGCGCGGCTCGCCTTTTTTGCGCGGCGGCGTTTGCGGGCTGATGACGGCGCTCGGCGGCCTCGGCCACTCCTTGCCCTATCTCGTCCCCGACACGCTCCCCGATCATTTTCGCATCGCGACGACCATCGCCGCGGTGGTGGTGTTTTTCGAACTCTGGGCGATCGCCTATGTGCGCGCCCGCTACATGGACACGCCCTTCCTGCAGGCGGTGTTTCAGATCGTGCTGGGCGGCGCCATCGTGCTCGCCGCCGGCGTGTTGATCGGGGGCGCGTGAATAGCGTGAGTTTCCTTCTCGCCCATCTCTCCGACGCCCATATCGGCCCAATTCCTCGCCCTAATCTCGCGGAGCTTTTGGGCAAGCGAGCCACCGGCTATGTGAACTGGCTGCGCAAGCGCGCCGCCCAGCACGATATGTCGCTGCTCGCCCGGCTCGTCGACGATCTCCTCGCGCAAAAGCCCGATCATGTCGCGATGACCGGCGATATCGTCAATATTGGCCTTAGCGGCGAAATCGCCTTGGCGCGGGAATGGCTCGGCCGGCTCGGCGGGCCGGAGCAGGTGAGTTTTTCGCCCGGCAACCACGACGCCTATGTCCCGCGGGCCATGGCGCTGCTGAACGAGACTTTCGCGCCCTGGAGCCGCGGCGACGACGGCGCGGTCGGCTTTCCCTATCTGCGCCGGCGCGGCGGCGTCGCGCTGATTGGCCTGTCGTCGGGCGTGCCGACCGCCCCCTTTGTCGCCTCCGGGCGTCTTGGGGCGAAACAATGCGCTGATCTGGCGGCGCTGTTGGAGCGGACCGAGGCGGAGGGACTCGCGCGCGTCGTGCTGCTGCATCATCCGCCGCATCGCGGCGGCGCGCGGGCGCTGCGCGGACTGGACGACGCCGGCGCGTTCGAGGACGTCATCGCCGCCGGCAGGCGCGGAACTGGTGCTGCACGGCCACAACCACAGGCAGAGCCTGCATCATCTGCCGGGCCCGCGGGGAAAAGTTCCCGTCGTGGGGGTCGCTTCCGCCTCGGCGAAGGCCGGGACGCATCAGCCCGGCGCGGTCGATTGAGCATGATTGAAACTTCCCGTCTTCTCGCGAAGCGATCACCGATCGGTCTCTCAAGCGACGCCGAGAGCAATGACCGATGGCATAAACCGACGCACTATGTCCAATTTATGCGTTCGGCCTCGGTCGCGCGGGTTCGCCGAGCAGCGCCGCGCTAATCCGTCAGCAACATGCGCCGGCGCAGCGGCTGCAGCGGCCGGGCGTTCATCGGGAAAATCCCTTTAAAAATCTCGATGTCGCTCGCCGCGACCGCGATGGGCGTGGAAAAGACATACCAATTGACGACTTCCGAGCACGGCGGAGTCGTGAGCGAGCCCTCGTAGCGGAAGAAATGACGGTTCTTCGGCAAAAGCGCCGTCGCGTCGACGGGTTTCTTCAGCGCCGCCTCGCCTTTCGTTCGCGGCGCGGCCGCCATGATCGCGGAGAATACCTTATTGGCGCCGCCAGCCCGCATCAGCACGCCGAGCACCAGCAAGTCGCCGCCTTCCTTGGCGTGGACGAAATGCGCCTCCATCGCCTCGCGCTTGCCGTCGATCGCATGTTCGCTCGGCGTGTGAAAATGAAATTGCTTGAGCTCGAATTTGCCATTCTCCGACGTGGCGAAGCTTCCCGGCGCGGCGTCGGCCTGGATCGTGTGTCCATTGTTGACGACAGTGAATGCTTGCGGCTTCCAGGACAGGGCGGGCGCGCGAATTTTGGCCTTGATGGCCCCGGTCAGGTCGACCGGCGATTGTTCGCCGCCGAAGGCGCAGGCCTCATTGGTCGAATGCGCGCCCCAATTGTGAACGTCCTCATAGTCCCATTGCGCGTCCTCGGCCCTGGCGGCGGCGGCGCAAAGCGGACACGAAATAAAGCCGGCCAAAAATGATCTGCGCGTAAACGCCATCGCATTTTCCTTTCGCCTTGGCGCTATTTGAAATTGCGGTACAGCCACACACCGAGCAGTCCGAGCAGCCCGAAGAAGGTCACCGACCCCACGAACTCCACGAAAAACAGAAAAATTCGCCACGCCTGAATCGAAAACGCGCTTTGCGCGGGTCCGCCTCCGCCCAAGGCTTGCGCGCGCGCGGCGGCCCGCGCCGCGACGGCCGCTCCCGCCCCGCCGCTGGCGTAATCCGCCGCCAGCGCCTTTTCCCGCTCGATCAGGCGGTGCGCGATATAGGCGGTGATGGCTTCGACCACCGCGTCGAGCTTGTCGTTTTCGCAGATCTTGATGCGTCCATGCCGCGTGTCCTGCAAAAAACGATAGGTTCGCTGGTCATGGGCAAGTTCGACGAAGCCGATCTGATCGATGAACAGTCGCGGGCGCTCGCCCGGCGACACCGCCACGTCGAACAGGTCGCAGTCTCGCGGCAACTGCGCCAGGACGGGTTCGAGCTGCTCGCGCAGAATTTCCAGCCTCGCGATTTCCGCTCCCCGCAGATCGGCGAGGACGCCCGACTGGGCGGCGCTGTCAATTCGGGCTCGGCGCAAAGCGGCCGACAGACTGGTGACGCGCTGTTCGAGATTCGGTGGAGCGGCTCGCGGCGAGGGCGCCAATTCCGCTCCAGGCGTCTCCGGCTTCCCCTTGACGGCCCCGGCGCCGATCCGCGTCGGCTCCGGCGGGGAGCCGCCTTCGCGTCCGGTATCGTCCATGTCAGCCACTTTCTTCCGCTCACTAAAAACGCGCGGGTTTACGCTTTCTTCACTATAGACGCTTCCGACGATTCTGCGAAGGGGCGCGGCGGCTTGTCCGCCGCCTTTAGCCGCGGAGTCGACTTTTCCGCCGCCTTCCGGCAATGACTTCACAAAATGCCCATGATTCCAGATCAGAGCACCAATGCGTCCGTCACGAATCGGCCGCGCTAAGGAAACGCCATGGCCGCAATTGACGTCGGAACGGGATCGCCGGGACGCAAGCTCGAACGAATGCTTCTGGGGTGCGCCCTGCTGGCGGGGGCGGTTGTCGAGGCCGCGAACGGGCGCGGCCAAGCCGTTTTCGCGGGCGCGCTGGCGGCGTTGGCGCTCTATCTGCTTGCATCGCGTCCACGATGCGGCGCTTGACCGCCGCCAAAGAAGCATTTTAGCGGCGGTGGATTTTTTCGCGGTGGCGGCGCTCGCGGCGCTGTGCGACCCGTCGGGAGTTTTGTGGCGCGCGCCGACATCGATTGAAAACCTCTTTCTGCTGACCCCCAGCGGCGCCGGGACGGCGGTTTTTCTTTATCTCGCGGGCTCCGTCGGGCTCACCGGGCGCTCCCCCCTCGCGATCCGCGCCGCGCTGTTCGCGTTGCCGTTTCTGTTTTGTCTGCTCGTCGCGCTCGGCTCGCCCGTCGCGGTCGAATTGGGACGGGCGGCGCTTTTGGGTTTCGAAGCGCCGGAGTTCGTCAATACCGTCGTCGGGCGCGTGCTTGTGCTGTTTTTAGTCAACGAGGCCGTCGTCGTCGGCGCGCCGCTGGCGCTTGGCCGCTTCTTGCCGCGGGAGTGGCGCCCGCACGGCGTCTTGTTTCTCGCGGCGCTTTACGCCGCCGTCACGCCCTATATCGCGACCGCGGTGTCGGCCTATGTCACGCCATGGGCGCCCACGCCCATCGCGCAAATCGCGGCGGTGCTGGCCGCGGCGCTGGCGCAGGCGGGCCTATGGGGCGAGACTTATCTCGTCACGCAGTCGCTCGCGGGCCTGTTGCGGGGATCGGCCTCGCTGTCGGTCATCGTCTTCGGCGATTGGAAAAGCGGCGCCGAAAAAGGTCTCGTCTACGGTCTCGTCTTCATGGGACTGCTGCTTGGCGCCAATCTGATCCTGGGTTTCACGCCGGCGGTCGCGGTCATCCACGCCACCGGACCGCTCGGCGCGGCGATTCTCGGCGCGCTGTTGTTTCCTTTGGCGCGCGCCATCGTCGAAAGCACCGATTCGACGCCGCCGTTTTTCGGCCGGCTCGAAGCCGCATATGCGCGAAACTCGAATTTCGCGCGCGGCGTCGTGGCTGGGGTAGGCGTCTGGCTGGCCCTTTATCTCGACCTGCCGGGCTGGAGCGGGTTCGATCGGTTTTTGTTCGGCGTGGCCGTGGGCGCCCTGGCGTTCGCCGGCGTCGACGCCGCGCTCGACGCTCTCGAACTGCGCGAGGAGCGCCGGCAGCATCTTCGCAGTTGGCGAGTCTATGCGCTCGGATCCTTGCTCGGGGGGCTGGTCGCCGGGGCCATCGCCTGGTACCTCGACAGCGGCCAGGTCGCGACCATCGTCGCGAAATTCCATGCCTATGTGTCGCTCGACTATCGCGCCGACGGCCGCCCGGTCAACGCCTATGTCATTCGCCCCTTATTCTCCAAATGGGGCGCGACGGACCTTGGCATGGCCGATGGCGGCGTGCGGGTTTTCTATGACAAGTCGCTCTCGGGCGTCATTCAATGGGTGTTCGCGGCGCCCTTGTTCTCGATCAATATGTTCTTCCTCACCGCGCTTATCCAACGAAGCCTGAAGCCTCTGCGCCAGCTCGCGAGTTTCGAGGGCCTCGATCTGCTGATCGAAAACGCCGTCCGCGTGCTGCGCTGGGGCCTGTGGATGGCCCCGGTGATTTATTCCTTCCTGAAGGCGTCGCCCGATCCGACATGGTACAATCAAGACGGGCTGGTGCGCACGGGCGTCGCGACATGGCTGAATTCGACCCTGCCGGACAATGAGTTCCGCCAGTGGAGCCTCGATATTTTCACGGCGCTGCTCGCCTTCGACGGTCTGCGCGTCCTGATCTGGTTCGACCACATGGGGCTGCGCGTCGCGACGCTGGTCAATCTGTCCTTCATCGGCGGCGACATCGCCGACGAAAAGGCGGCGCGCTTCCTCGGCAAGGCGCAGATCAGCCGCGCCATTCCCGAGGGCATCAGGCGTTTCGGCACCTGGGCGCCGCTGTTGTTGCCTTTCTATATTCCGCGCGGGGCCGAATGGGACAGGGCCTGGAGCGGCGCCGAGCAGATGACCCATATGCGGCCGCCGTCCTACCTCTATCTCGTCAGCGGCTATCTCGTTTACGCCGGCGTGCTGGCGCTGGCGCTGATCGTCTTCCTGTTGATGCAACTCGCGCGCGCCGGCAAATTGCCGCTGGTCGGCGTCACCGGCGCGGGCGGCGCGCCGGGGTCGCGTCCGCTGCAACTCGCCAATGGCTTGATGACGAGCGAATGGTTCGAGGACGGGCAGGGCGCGCTCTGCGTCGAAGGGGTCGCGCGCGGCGGTCCGCCGATCGACCTCACCCGCCGTCCCTCCGACCACGCCCATCCGCGCGGGCGATTCCTGTTCCTGCGCGAAGACGGGGGGCCCCTGTGGTCGCTCGGGCCACGCGCCCACCTGCGGCGTCGGGGCCAAGGCGACGCTGATCGACGAGGGCGACAATCGCCTGTTTTTCCAATGCCGCCAACAGGGATTCGACATCGAGGCGCGCGTCGCGCTCTCCTCCAGCGAAGCGGTGGAGACGATGCGGCTGAAGCTGATCAATCTCGAAAAGCGCCCGCGCAAAATCATGCTGGCGTCGCTGCGAGAATGGGTCTTGAACGAGACCGGCGTCGAACAGCGCGACCCCGCCTATAACGCCATTCACGTCGGCACCTGGTTCGTGCGGTCGCTCGGCGCGGTGTTCGCCCAGAATCGCCTGCTCAAGGGCGGCGCGCGCAAGCGCGCGGACCGGCGGCTTTCGCCAGAGATCGGCTTTCACGCCATCGGCGCGGCCCCCGGGACAACGATCGCGCTCAAGGGCTATGAGGACGTGAAGTCGCGCTTCTACGGGCTCGGACCCACCAACGCGCCCGACAGCCTGCTTGGTCTTGGCGCCCAGCGCGACCCGAGCGACGAAGGGCTGCTTTACGGCTTCGAGCCTTGCGCCAGTCTGAACGTCGAGATCGACGTGCCGGAGGGCGGCGTCGCCGAGATCGTGATTCTTGACGGCTGGGCGCGAGACATGGGCGTCGCGACCGAAACCGTCGCCCGCTGTCTTGGAATGGCGCCCGTCGCGCCCGACGTTCTCGATCGCGCGCTCTCGCGGCGGCGCAAACTCTTGCCGCCGCCGACGCCCGAACGGCATCGCTTCGAATTTTCGGCCGATGGGCGCAGTCTGGTCACGGCGCATGACACGCCGCGCCCATTCGCGCATGTGATCGCCAATTCGCTTGGCGTTGGCGCGGTGCTGACCAATGACGGCGACATTTTCTCGTTCTGCGGCAATTCGCGGCTCAACAGTTTCACGCCGTTTCGCTTGGGCGAAGGCCGCATGGCGCCGGCGGGGCAGGCGATCTATGTCTTCGATCTCGCGCGCAAGGACACTTTCGCCGCCACTTTCGTTCCGCTCCGTCGTCGCGACGCCGATTACAAGGTGACCTTCGAGCCGGGCGTCGCGACTTACTGGTCGCGGCGCGACGGGCTGGAACTGGAGTTGACGGTCTTCGTCGCCAAATCCGCGCCCGTCGAATTCAAACTATTGCGCATCCGCAACCTCGGCGATCACGAACGGCTGCTCGAAATCGTGCCTGTCATGGAGATCGTTCTCGCCGAGACGCCGAACGACAGTCTCGGCTCCATTGAAACCGCGACCGCGGACGACCTGAAATCGCTGTATTTCCGCAATCCGCGCAATGATTTCGTGAAGGGCTGGGCCTTTGTCTCGACCTCGCTCGACGCCGAATTCGCGGAGACGTCGCGCCGCCGATTCCTCGGCCATGAGAGCCGGGATCCCGCCTTGCCCTATATGGTCGAGCATGGTCATCCCGACGCCGGCGCTCCCGCGCATGAGCGCAAGGTGGCGGCTTTCTGCGGCTCAATCGATGTAGCGGCCGGCGGCGAGGCGCTGGTCGTGCTGGCGCATGGCCAGACCGGCTCGCTGGAGGACGCCAAGCTGCTCGCGTCGCGGGTTCGCGATCCGGCGTTCGCCCTCGCCGCGCTGGCCGAGAGCCGCGCCGCCTGGGTCGCCGAGACCTCGGTGCTGCGCATCAAGACAAACAAGCCCGACTTCGATCGCCTGGTTAACGACTGGCTGCCCTATCAACTGCTGGCGTCGCGTCTTTGGGGCCGCACGGGCCCCTCGCAGCGCTCGGGCGCGACCGGCTACCGCGATCAGTTGCAGGACGTGATCCCGCTTATTTTCCTGGACCCTCCGCGCGCCCGGGCGCAAATTCTGCTGCATGCGGCGCATCAGTTCATTGAGGGCGACGCGGTCAAATGGTGGCACCGGGCGCCGAATGGCGGCACCGGTCTTGGCGATCGCACCCACGCCTCGGACCCGCATCTCTGGCTGCCCTATGTCGCCTTGCGCTACGTGAACGGAACCGGCGACGCGGCCATACTCGATTGCGTCGAGCCGTTCCTCGAAGCGCCGCCCGTTCCCAAGGACCGGGAAGGCGAGGCGACGGTGCCGCTGACCTCGCGCGACAAGGATACGCTGCTCGGCCATTGCGCGCGGGCGATCGACTATACGCTGGCGCGCTTCGGCGCCCATGGACTGCCCTTGATGGGCACGGGCGACTGGGACGACGGCATGGATCATGTCGGCGCGGGCGGTCGCGGCGAGAGCGTGTGGATGGGCTTCTTCCTGCATGGAATTCTGCTCGACATGGCGCCCTTGTTCGAATTGAAGGGCGACGCCAAGCGCGCCGCGCGCTATCGCGACCAGGCGACGAAGCTTCGCGCGGCGCTGGCTCTATGCTGGCGCGGCGATCGCTTCCTGCGCGCCTTCGCGGACGACGGGCGCGAACTGACGCCGATGAGCGCGATGACCGCCTCCTGGCCGGTGCTGTCTGGCGCCGTCGACGCCGAGCGCGGGCGCGAGACGATCGAAAACGCGCTGAATATTCTGGCGCGTCCGGATCGCATCTTGCTCGTCACGCCTCCCTACAACGAACATTCGAGCCCTTATCCCGGGCGCAGCGCGGAATATCCGCCGGGCGTGCGCGAGAACGGCGGGCAATATTCGCACGGCGTCTCCTGGTTCGTGGACGCATTGTCGAAACTCGCCGTCGAGGCGAGAGCCCAAGGCGACGAAGCGACGGCCGTGGCGCTGTTCGCGAAGGCCTATCAAAGCTGGGTGGCGATATCGCCGCTCTCCAAGCTGACGACGCCGGAGCAGGCGGATATTTACGGCCTGCCGCCGCATCAGCAACCCGCCGACGTCTATGAGAGCGAGGGCTATGAAGGGCACGGCGGCTGGGCCTGGTATACGGGCTCGGCGGCGCGAATGATATCGGCGGCCTATGCGATGCTCGGCTTCGAACTGGAGAACGGCGAGCTGAAACTGCGCGCCGACGCCTTCGAACCCAAGGGCGAACTGAGGCTCGAAAGCGTGAGCTATCGAGGTAAGACTTCTCGCGCGGATGGCGCGGTGAAAACAACTTAGCGCGCTTTCGTTCGAACGAAATCGTTCGAACGATAAGAAATCTCATAAAATCAAAATGATGGAGCAAGTTCTAATCGCAAAAGTCTATCAACTTTTGCGGAACGTCCTCCAGCCGATCAAACGCGGCTTTTTGAAAATGGTTGCCAGAACGTTAATTTTAAATAGACTTGCCGCATTTCAGCGCGCCGTTGCGCCATGCGTCGAGTGGTTCCGTGTCCAAGGGCGTCAAAGTTGTTTTAGTTATTGTCGCCGCTCTCGCCGGATCGCCGGCGCGCGCCGGCGCCCTGCTTTTTCCGGAAGGCGAGGGCCAGGCTATCCTCACCACCACCTTCTCCAATGCGAGCAACGCCTATGACTCGCAGGGAAGGCTGATCAAGACTCCTTCCTATCGCAAATTCGAACTCGACGGCTATGTCGAATATGGCGCGACGGATTGGCTGACTTTGGTGGGCCAGGGCGGCGGCATGGATTTCCAGGGATCGAGCAGCGCGCCAGCGCCGTTTTCGGCGTCGCCGGCGCCGAGTTACGCCGGATTGGGGCTTGGCTCGATCGGCGCCCGCATTCGGCTCGGCGAGATCGCGGGCTATTATTTTTCGCTGGAGGGCAGCCTCCGCGCCGCCTCGCACAACGCCGAAACCTATCTCGACATGAGGGACTTTCTGCAAGTCGACGCGCGGGTGCAAATGTTTCACTCTCTGGAAACATGGGGCTTCCCGGCCTTCCTCGACGCGCAGCTCGGCTATCGCTCGCGCGGGCAGAACGGCGACGAAATCCGCGCCGATCTGACCTTTGGCGTGCGCCCTCAACCCGCCGTGCTGCTGATGGCGCAAAGTTTCACCGCCATCGCGCCGTGGCCGAGCTCGGCGAGCAGTTTCGCGGCGCAAAAATTCGAGGTCAGCGGCGTATATGACCTGAACCGAACTTTTTCGGTCCAACTCGGTTTCGTCTATGCGCCCTTCGGCGTGAACGCGCCGGCCGAGCGCGGAATCATCAGCGCGGTCTGGGCGCGGTTTTGAGCGCTAAAACCGCGTCGTCAATCGCGTGAGCCAGGCGGGCGACGCCGCGACGAGACCAGCTTCCAAATCCTTGTCGACACCCGCGACGATCAGCGCGCCGAGGACGATCAGCAAAACGCCGAGCGCCTGCTTGACGCGCTTGCCGGCTCCGAGCAATGAATCGCGCCAGCTCGACATCAGCCGCCGCGACAAGGCGCCGAGCAGCAAAAGCGGCAGCGCGGCCCCAAGCCCAAAGACGGCCATGGTCACGGCGACTTGTTGCAAATTCTCGCCGCGCGCCGCCAGCACCGAGGCGGCGCCGAGCGTCGGCCCGACGCAAGGACTCCAGACCGCGCCGAGCACGAGCCCAAGGCCAAACTGGCCCAGCGCGCCCGCCGCCGGATAGCCGCGGAAGGCGCTGTCGATCTTGTCGCTCAAGGGTCCGGCGGCGGCGCTGAAACGCTCTTGCAACGGCGGCGCGACGAGGACAATTCCGAAAAGGATCATCAAGATCGCGGAGCCGAACCTAAACACGGAATCGTCAATCCCGATCGCGAAGCCAATCGTCGCGACAAACAGCCCAATGGCCACGAAGGAGATCGCGACTCCAAGCGCCAATAGCGCCGGGCCGAACCTGTGCCGGGACGCCGCCGCGCCGAGAACCAGCGGCAACAACGGCAACACGCAGGGCGAGAGGATCGACAAAATCCCCGCCAGAAACGCAAGTCCAATGGCGCCGATGCTCATCTTTCCCGCCTCACAAGGCTTTATCGAGCAACGCGGCGATCGACGCGGGGTCGGTGTCGCCGACGGAGCGGCCCGTCTCGGTCGCGCCTTTGAAAACGATCAATGTGCTTTGCGTCGTCGCTTTGAACTGGCGCACGACGCCCTTCTGGCTGTCGAAATCCACGCGGAAGACCTTTAGCGCGCCGAATTTGGGCGCGCTTTCGAGCTTTTCGAGAATCGGCTGCTGCGCCTTGCAGGTCGGGCACCAGGGAGCGAAAATGTGAACGAGGATCGAGGCGCCGGCCGCCTGCGCCGCGGCGAAGCCCTCTTGCGTGAAGGGCGCGAACTCGGCGGCGAAGGCGGGCAGGCCCGCGGCGGAAAACAAAGCGGCGGCGAGCAGCGTGCGGCGTGTCGGCATGGATGAGCTTCTCCTGTTTCGCGCCGCGGCGGCGCACCTACGTGAGCGGCGAATATGGCCTCTCGATCTAGTCTTCGCTAAAGGCGACGGCGATGTTACATGGAATTCGCCGCGAGCGAGGATAGGTCGATGCGTGAAGCCTATGGAATCATTCTTGCCGGCGGACAGGCGCGACGGCTCGGCGGCGTCGACAAGGCTTTGATCGCCGTTGGCGGCGAGCCGATCCTGACGCGCCTCGCGCGACGGCTCGGCGACCAATGCGTTGGCCTGGCGCTCAACGCCAATGGAGATCCCGCGCGTTTCGCGGGGTTTGGCCTGGTGGTCGTCGCGGACGATATCGCGGGATTCGCTGGCCCGCTCGCCGGCGTTCTGGCCGGGATGGAATATGTCGCCGCGAATTTCGAGCCCATTGCCGATATCGTCACCGTCCCCGCCGACACGCCCTTCATTCCGCGCGATCTCGTGGCGCGGCTCTCGGAAGCGCGGGCGGCGGCGGGCGCGGACATCGCCGTCGCGAGATCGGGCGAGCGCGATCATCACGCCATCGCGCTATGGCCCGTGACCTTGCGGGGCGAACTGCGGCGCGCGCTGGTGGAGGAGGAATTGCGCAAGGTGGCTGCTTTCATCGAACGATTTAAGCACGTCGCGGTGGAGTGGCCGACCGAGCCTTACGATCCATTTTTCAACGTCAATCGGCCCGAGGATGTGGAGCGCGGCGAGGCGGTGGCGGCTCAAACATAGCCCGGATCAATCGCTGCGTTCTCTCCCAGCCACGGCGGGGTCGGCAGCTTCTGCTCGCGCAAGAACGCCGGATTGAACAGCTTTGACGCATAGCGTCCGCCGCCGTCGGCGAGCACGGTCACGATGGTGTGGCCCGGACCCAATTCGCGCGCGAGGCGAATGGCGCCCGCGACATTTATGCCGGATGAGCCGCCGAGCAGCAGACCCTCGTTCTGGGCGAGATCGAAGACAATCGGCAGCGCCTCCTCGTCCGTGATCTGGCAGGCGAAATCCACCGGCGCGCCGACGAGATTCTCGGTGACGCGGCCCTGGCCGATCCCTTCGGTGATCGAACTTCCCGACGCCTTCAGTTCGCCGCTGGTGTAATAGGAATAGAGCGCCGCGCCCATCGGGTCGGCGAGGCCGATCTTGATGTTCTGGTTGCGCGCCTTGAGCGCCAGTCCGACGCCGGCGAGCGTGCCGCCCGTGCCGCAGGCGCAGATGAAGCCGTCGACGTCGCCGCCGAGTTCGTCGTAAATCTCGGGGCCGGTCGTCTCGATATGCGCTTCGCGATTGGCTAGATTGTCGAATTGATTGGCCCAGATCGCGCCTTCCGCGCGCTCACCCGCCAATCGGTCGGCGAGGCGGCCCGAAAGCTTTACGTAATTATTGGGATTGGCGTAAGGGACGGCGGGCACTTCGACAAGCCGCGCCCCCTGGAGGCGCAATGTGTCTTTCTTCTCTTGCGACTGCGTTTCCGGAATGACGATGACGGTTGAAAAGCCGAGCGCATTGGCGACCAGGGCGAGGCCAATGCCGGTATTCCCCGCGGTGCCCTCGACGATCACCCCACCGGGCGCAAGCGTTCCCCGCGCGATCGCGTCGCGCACGATATAGAGCGCGGCCCGGTCCTTCACCGAGCCGCCGGGATTCATGAATTCCGCCTTGCCGAGAATGCGGCAGCCCGTCGCTTTCGACGCCGCGCGCAATTCGATCAACGGAGTCTTGCCGATGGCGTCGATCACATTGGCGGCTATGGTCATGCGGGTGAATCCTCGAACTGGGGCGGCGGTTGGAGCGGACAAGCAATCATCGTTCCTGATCCTATCGCTTTAAGCGGTCTCGCCCATTCTTTCAAAGCGGAATGTGGCGGAGTGGCGGGCGCTTTCCCCCGCCGGCAGCAGCCGCATCGAAGGCTTCTCCGCCAGTTCGCCGAAGAAATCCTCCGGGTCGCCATGGCCGGTCCAGGGCTCGATGCAAAGATAAGGCGCCGGCGGCAGCGACCAGAAGGCGATATGCGGGAAATCCTCGACCTCCACGACAAGGCGCGCGCCCTCGCCATTGTCGAAGGCGAGGCTTTTGCTGTTGGCGTTCAGAAAAACCAGCGCGTCATTGGCCAGCAATTCCGGCGTCAGCGGAAGAACGCGGCCTTTTAGCGGGACGGCGCGCGCGCGCCGCGAAATGAGACCGCCGGGCGCGATGATCGGAACCTCCGTTCGCTCGGGCTTTTCGAACACAATGGCGTGCGGCGCGGCGGAGCCGCCAAACGGCCAGCGAATGGCCGGATGCAGCCCGCAGGCATAGGGCAGGGGCGTCCCGCCGCTGTTGGTGACGATCAGCGCGTTTTCCAAACCGCCGGGCAGCAGCCGGAACTCGACCGCCAGACGAAACTCGAAGGGGTAAAGCGCGCGCGTTTCCTCGTCCGCCGCAAGCTCCAGCCGTAGAAAGTCGCGGCGCCGCTCGGCGACGGCGAATTGCTTCTTCCAGGCGAAGCCATGCAACGACAGCGGATAGGTCTTGCCGTCGACCCGCGCGGTCCCGTCGCGGGTCCAGCCCACCACCGGAAACAGGATCGGCGCGCTTTGGTTCCAGATTTTTGGGTCCTTGGCCCAGACAAGATCGACCCCGCTCGCGCGCCAGGCCATAAGCTCGGCGCCGAAGCAGTCGATCTCGGCGCTGTCGCCTTCATCGTTGGTCAGGAGAATCGTTTCGTTCATGAGCGCTAGGATCGCGCGGCGGGCCGGATGGGGCAAGATTTGGTTCGATTTAAGTTTCGCGACCGCGCTGACGCGCGCCCTCTCTGGCGCTTTCGCCCGCGAGGCTTTATGGCGGAGGAGATGACCAGCTCCCACAGGCCCCATGTCGATCTTCACTCCGCGCTCAGGCTGCGGGTGGAAGGGCTTTGCGTCGAACGCGGCGAGCGCCGGGTCATCGAAAATCTCGGTTTCGTGCTCGCGGGCGGCGAGACGCTCAAGGTCACCGGTCCCAATGGCGCCGGCAAATCGACGCTGCTGCGGGCGCTGGCGGGACTTTTGCCGCGCGGCGCCGGCGTCGTCGCGCTGGAGGGGACGGGAGAGGAAGAGGTCGCGCCGCAAACGCATTATCTCGCCCATGCCGACGGTCTAAAGGCCCAATTGACGGTCGCGGAAAACCTCGCCTTTTGGGCGGATTATCTCTCCGCCGAAGACGCCGCGCCAAATTTTCCGGCGCGCGATCTCTCGGTCGCGGCGGCCTTGGCCAATGTCGGGCTCGAGCATGTCGCGGGGGCGCCGGTCGCGATCCTTTCCGCCGGGCAGAAGCGGCGCGTCGCGCTGGCGCGGCTCATGGTCGCCTTCCGTCCGCTGTGGCTGCTCGACGAGCCGCTGACCGGCCTCGACGCGGCGTCGCGCGAAAAATTCGCGCTCGCCATGCGCGATCATTGCGCGCTCGGCGGCATGATCGTCGCCGCCACGCATGAGCCGCTCGGCTTCGACGAGACGCGGGAGTTGCGGCTCGGAAAGAAGCTCAAGGTCGCCGCGTCATGACATCCGCCTTCCTCACCGTCTATTTGCGGGAAATCCGCATCGCCCAGCGGCTCGGCGGCTCGGGCTCGATGGGCGTGGTTTTTTTTCTCACGCTGGTGACGATCACGCCCTTCGCGGTCGGACCCGATCCCAATCTGCTCGCCCGCATCGGCCCGGCGATGCTGTGGATTTCGGCGCTGCTCGCCAGCCTGCTCGGGCTCGACCGGCTGTTCCAGGCCGACGCCGAGGACGGCTCGCTCGATCAGTTTCACCTCTCGCACACCCCGCTAGAGCTCGCGGTGCTCGCCAAATGCGCCGCCCATTGGACCACGGCCGGCCTGCCGCTGGCGCTCGCTTCACCTTTGTTCGGCCTGATGTTGCAGCAGGATGGCGCGGCGCTGCTCGGGGTCGTCGCGAGCCTGCTCGCCGGCACGCCGGCGCTGACTCTCATCGGAGCGATAGGGGCGGCGGCCACAGTGACGCTGCGGCGCGGCGGCCTGCTGATGGCGCTGCTCGTTCTGCCGCTCGCCATTCCCGTGCTGATTTTCGGCGTTTCGGCGGCGAACGCCGCCGCCGGCGGGACGGTTCCGTTTTTGACTCCCTTCTCGATCCTTTGCGCGATCAGTCTCGTCGCGCTGGCGCTGTGCCCCTTCGCGGCCGCCGCGGCGCTGCGCCAGATTTAAACCACGCGCTCTCCAACAGGGCGCGTGTTCGCATATTGTTCTTGCCCGCTCGCGCGGCTCGGGTTAGGCTCGCGTCAGGCTTTCATGTTTGGTTTCCTGGAGCTTGAGTCATGGTCGTTAGGGTCGCAACCGTCGCCTTCGAGGGGATCGACGCCAAGCCGGTGGATGTTCAAGTGCATCTCTCCGGCGGCTCGGTCGTATTCGGCCTCGTCGGCCTGGCCGACAAGGCGGTGGGCGAATTGCGCGAGCGGGTGCGCGCGGCGCTCAACGCCTCCGGGCTCGCCTTGCCGGCCAAGCGCATCACGGTCAATCTCGCGCCCGCCGACATGCCCAAGGAAGGCAGTCATTACGACTTGCCAATCGCCCTCGGAATCATGGCGGCGATTGGCGCCATTCCTTCCGACGCGTTGGAGGGCTTCACCGTGCTCGGCGAATTGGCTCTCGACGGAACCCTGACCCCTGTCGCGGGCGTGCTGCCGGCGGCGGTCGCCGCCAACATGCGCGGACACGGACTGATTTGTCCCGCCGCTTGCGGGCCGGAGGCCGCCTGGGCCTCTGGGGACATGGAGGTGATCGCGCCAACCTCCCTCATCCAGCTCGTCAATCACCTGAAGGGAACACAGGTTTTGGCGCGGCCCGTTCCGGCGGTGCGGGCCGCCGTGCGCGACTTGCCCGATCTCGCCGATGTGAAAGGGCAAGAGAGCGCCAAGCGCGCGCTGGAAATCGCCGCGGCGGGCGGCCACAATCTCCTGATGAATGGGCCGCCCGGGGCCGGCAAATCGATGCTGGCGGCGCGGTTGCCGTCGATCCTGCCGCCGCTGACGCCTCGCGAATTGCTCGAAGTTTCGATGATCCATTCGGTCGCCGGGCAGCTCGCGGGCGGCGAACTCACGGACCGGCGGCCGTTTCGCGCGCCGCATCATTCGGCGTCCATGCCCGCCCTGGTCGGAGGCGGAACGCAAGCGAGGCCAGGGGAAATATCGCTCGCCCATAATGGCGTGCTGTTCCTCGACGAACTGCCGGAGTTTCAATCGCAGGCGCTCGACGGCTTGCGCCAGCCGCTGGAGACCGGCGAGGTGGCGATCGTTCGCGCCAATCATCGCGCGATCTATCCCGCGCGCTTTCAACTCGTCGCCGCGATGAACCCGTGCCGCTGCGGCTATGCGCTCAGTCCGGGTTTCGCGTGCAAGCGCCAGCCCAACGAGCGCTGCGCCGCGCAATATCAGGCGCGGCTGTCCGGCCCCTTGCTCGATCGCTTCGATTTGCAGATCGAAGTGCCGGCGCTCACCGCCGCCGATCTCGTGCTGCCGCCGCCGACCGAAGGGTCGCGCGAAGTCGCTTTGAGGGTCGCGGCGGCGCGCGAATTGCAGCGCGTCCGCTACCTAGCGCTGGGACGCGCCGAGGGGACGACCAATGCGAGCGCGCCGGCCAAGCTCGTTGAAGGCGTGGTCAATCTCGACGCCAGCGGAACCGCGCTGATTCGCGAGGCCTCGGAGCGTTTCGCGCTGTCGGCGCGCGGCTTCCATCGCGTGCTGAAGCTCGCGCGCACGATCGCGGATCTGGAGGGCTCCGAGTCGGTATCCCGCCGCCACCTGGCGGAGGCTCTCTCCTATCGCTCCGGCCTCGCCGGCATGCGGCGCGCGGCCTGAGCATCGGGGAATTAGGAAATGGACTCCGAGGTTTTGCGTTTTGTCGCGCTGGCGCTTGGGCTTGGCGTCTTCGTGGCGGGGCTTGGCGCGGCGCTGTGCATATTGCGCAAGCGCGTCCACGCCGAGTCTGAAGCCGAGATCGAAGCGCTGCGCGACGAAATCTGGGAGCTGCGCGCCGCCGCCGCCGCCCGCGACAAAGCCGAGGCGGCGAGCCTCGCGAAATCGCGCTTTCTCGCGACCGTGAGCCATGAAATCCGCACCCCGTTGAACGGCATTCTGGGCCTCGCGCAATTGCTGGGAATGACGAAGCTCGAGGCGGAACAGGCGAGTTATGTGGAGTTGATTGGCGATTGCGCGCGCTCGCTGGCGCAGCTCATCGACGACATATTGGATTTTTCCAAGATCGAGGCCGGCAAGCTCGAACTGCGCGCCGAGCCCTTTGAGCTGGCGCCGCTGGTCGAAAGCGTGGTCGAACTGCTCGCGCCGCGCGCGCAGGGGAAGGCGTTGGAGATCGCCAGTTTCGTCGCTGGAGAATCTCCGCGACGCGTGGTCGGCGACGCCGCGCGGTTGCGGCAGGTGCTGATCAATCTCGCGGGCAACGCCGTGAATTTCACCGAAAAAGGCGGTGTCGGCGTGCGCGTCGGCCCTTCCGACGCCGGGGGTTTGCGCTTCGAGGTCGAGGACACCGGTCCCGGTGTTCCCGCCGCCGCGCGCGAGGCGATCTTCGAGGAATTCGAGCAAGGCGACGGCTCGGCGACCCGCCGTCATGGCGGCACCGGGCTCGGACTCGCAATTTCGCGCCGACTCGTCGAGCAAATGGGCGGACAATTGGAAATCGCCGGGACGTCGGCGCGGGGAACGACTTTCGCGTTCTCCTTGCCGTCCCCATTCGAAACAAAGGAGCGCGCGCGCGAAAAATCGCGGCCGCTGGCGGGCCAACTGGCGCTCATCGTCGCGCGAACGCACTTCGAGGCTCCTTTCCTGGCGACTTATTTGCGAGAAGCCGGCGCCGCCGCCGAAATCGCCGAAGGCGAAGCGGAAGGGCTCGCGCGCCTGTGGAGCGGTCGACCGCCGGGCTACGACGCCGTGATCGTCGATTGCGGCCTTGGCGAAAGCGCGACGGAGGCTTTGGCGCTGGCCGCGCGCGCGGCGCGGGCGGGGCGGGTGTTCCTGCTGTTCTCCCCACTCGAACGGCGCGCCTTCGGCGAAGCGGCGCTCCATCAATTCGACGGCTGGCTGGTGAAGCCAGTGCGCTCCGCCTCGCTGATCGAGCGACTGGCGCCCGCGCTTCGGGGCGCGGCGCCCGCGGCCAGCGCGGCGCCGGAGCCCGTCTTGGCGGGCCTGCAGGTTTTGCTCGCCGAGGACAATGACATCAACGCCCTCATCGTGACGCGTCATCTGGGGGCGCTGGGCGCGCTCGTCACCCGGGCCGAAAATGGCGCCCGGGTGGTGGAAATCGCCCGCGCGGCGATCATGGGCGCCGCGACGCCCTTTGGCGTCATCCTGATGGATCTGTTCATGCCGCAACTCGATGGGCTCGAGGCGACGAAACGCATCCGGTTCGATGAGGCGCGCGCCGGCGCGAAGCGCACGCCGATTCTCGCGCTGACCGCGAGCGCCTTGGAGGAAGACGCGCGCGCCGCGAAAGCCGCGGGGGTCGACGCCTTGCTGACGAAGCCGGTGGATTTCGCTCGGCTCGCGGAAGCGATTCGCGCGCTAAGCGAGGCGCCTCCCGCCGTGGAGCGCCGCGGCGGGATTGGCGTTGGCGGTTGAGCGCCTTCCGTCCTGTCACAAAACTTTTGTTCCATGGTGATCTATCCATCATTGTCGCTGGCGCATTAACGCCCGCGCGCGCGGAGAACCTTGGGCCATGTGGGTTTTCAACCTGGAAGCGGGGCGCAACATCGTTCGCGGCGCCTTTCCCGCCCTGAAATCGAAATCGAAAAAGCCGGCAAACGCGCTCGACGGATCGATCGCCCGGGCCGGCTCGCTCGAAGTGCGGCTCGCGGTGACGAGGAAGGATGTCCGCAAGGCCCAGCGGTTGCGCTACAAGGTTTTTTATCAAGAAGGCGGCGCGGTCGCCGACGCCAAGACGGCGCTCACGCGGCGCGACGCCGATCGTTTCGACAAGTTTTGCGACCATTTGATCGTGATCGATCACGCCGCGCGCACGCGCTTCGGCAAAGTCAAGGCGAAGGTCGTCGGCGCTTACCGACTGCTGCGCGGAGAAGTGGCGCAAGGCAAATGCGGCTTCTATTCGGCGGACGAATACGACATTTCAGGGTTGCTCGATCGTCACCCGGACAAGCGCTTCTTGGAACTCGGGCGCTCCTGCGTGCTGGCGGACTATCGCGGCAAGCGCACGATCGATCTGTTGTGGCGCGGCATACTCGCATATCTGCGCCATTACGACATCGACGTGATGATCGGCTGCGCGAGTTTCGAGGGCGCCAACGCCTTGGCCCATGCGACGCCGCTGAGTTATCTCGCGCACCACGCGCGCGCGGAGGGCGAGTGGAGCGTATGCGCGCGAAGGAGTCGCCACACGCCAATGGAGATGCTCGGCCGCGACGCGATTGACGCGCGTCGCGCGCTCGCGAGCCTGCCGCCGTTGTTGAAGGGCTATTTGCGGCTCGGCGCGGTTTTTGGGGACGGCGCCGTGATCGACCGCAAATTCAATACGGTCGATGTGTTCGTGGTCATGCCGGTCAAGCAGATGGACGCGCGCTATCTCGAACATTTTGGCGGCGGGGAGAAGCGCGCGCCGCGCGCCGCATAGAGCAAGTTCCGCGAAAGTTGATGGACTTTCGCGATTGGAATTTGCTCCAGCATTTTGATTTTGCGCGTTCGCGCGGCGGCCTGGGCGAGAAGGGGCGGATGGCGCTCCGTCCACATGGAGGCGACGTCAAAACCCGTTCCAGTTGAAGCTATAAGCGATGCTTAGACCGCAGGTGAACTGATTCGCCGAGCCAAGCTTGGTCGGAATCGGACTTGCCGCGGCCGCGCCGACCAAATGATAGTATTTGCCGTAGACGCTCGTCGACCATTCTTCCGACCATTTATAGGTGACCGAGCCGGTCACGCCCACGGATTTCGCGCCCGCGGACGGGTCGTAAGGGGTGACCACGCCGTTGGCGAGCGCCTCATAAGGAGTAACGCCGAACAGTTTATTCATATAGGGCTGATCGGCGAGGGTCAGCCGTGGACCGAGCGAGATGGTCCACGGCCCGCGCCGTTCGACCCAGTCGAGATAAAAGTCCACTACGTCGCCGTTTATTCCCAAAAAGGCGCGACGCAACTCGACGCGGGCGCGCAATTTGTTGAAACTCCAAAATTCGGCGAAGCCGCCGGCCTCGACGGTCCAGTCGATGTCGTGAATTCCGCGCAGCTCCGTATACATCGCCGAAGACCGCGGCGTGCGGAACCGGCCGGTGAGGCCCGCCTTGAAGAAGCCGTTGTCGTAAAGCGCGAAGCCCGGAGATTCGTCCGGCGCGCTGAACGATACCGGGGTATTCGGCCGACGCATCTCAAGACCGGGAAGCGCGTAAGGAGAAACGCCGCTCGAACCGTCGTAATTTGCGGCGTAGCCGGCGTTGGCGCGCACGGTGACGATCCAGCCGGAGACGGGGGTCGGGTCAGTCAGAGTTTCGGCGCGCGCGTTGAGGGGGGCGTGAAGGAAAAAAGCTGATCCCGCTAGGGAGGCCAGAACCCGCGTCGAACGACGAAGGGAATAAAATATCAAGGGCATGTTGGGTTCCTAACCGAGGATCCCAATCACCGTGTAAAGTTAATCTTATCCGTCCGTGAGGAAACAGGGTGAACGAACCCTTGCTTCACGCAACCGCGACCCGTGACAGCGTAATTTGCCTGAAAATATTTTGAGGGCGATTTCAAAGCGCGCGCGATGCTCGCTTCCTCGGTTGGACGCGCCGCTCGCCGCCTACGAGATGGCTAAGCAGCGGCAAAAGACCCGGGGTGTTTTCGCGCGAGAGGTCTGCTAAACCCGCTTCGACTAGGGTTTCGTTCGACTTGATCCCGTCGCCCGCGACGGCCTCGCCCTTGGAACGCCGCCAGAGCGCTTTTTCGCAAAAGCGGACGCCGGTTTTGCCTGGGAAAGCACGATAAAATAAAAGAATCTGGAATCTCTCGCGGTTCAATCAAAACCACAGAGATTCCAGGGCACATACGAGCGGCTCACGAAATATGAACATCTTTCAAATCTTCCACGATCGCATCGCCGAGATCCTTGGCCAGATAACAGCTTCGGGACGCCTTCCGGCGCTTGATCCGGCGCAATTCGTCGTCGAACCGCCCAAGGACGCCGCGATGGGCGATCTCGCCGCCAACGCGGCGATGGTCTTCGCGAAGGACGCCAAGCCGCATTTTCCCAATCCGCGCCAACTCGCGGCCGAGATCGCGACCGCGTTGGCCCAAAGCGAGGGCGTGGCCGAAGTCGAAGTCGCCGGTCCCGGATTCATCAACATAAGGCTAAAGCCGACGGTTTATCGGGACGTGCTGCGCGGCGTCTTGTGCGCGCCGGACGATTTTGGCCGCCATGCGCCTTCTGCGTCCGATGGGACCGGACACAGCAGGGCGGGGACGCTGTCGGGCAAGGTCAATGTCGAATATGTGTCGGCGAATCCGACCGGGCCGATGCATGTGGGTCATGGGCGCGGCGCGGTGTTCGGAGACGCTCTGGCGAATCTGCTGGAGTTTTCGGGCTGCGAGGTGACGCGCGAATATTACATCAACGATGCCGGCGCGCAGGTCGACGTGCTCGCGCGTTCCGCTTATCTGCGCTACCGCGAGGCGCTCGGCGAGACCATCATGATTCCCGAGGGACTCTACCCCGGCGACTATCTCAAGGCCGCCGGAGAACAAATCGCCAAGGAGCACGGCCGCGCGCTGCTGGGCAAGGAGGAGCGCGAATGGCTCGCGCCCGTGCGCGACATCGCCATAGCGGCGATGATGGACCTTATTCGCGACGACCTCCAGGCGCTCGGCATAACGCATGAGGTGTTTTTCTCCGAACGAACGTTGCACGAAAAAGTGAACGGCCTTTGCGAGATCGACCGCCAGATCGAAGAGTTGCGCGCCGCCGGCCTTGTCTACGAGGGGCGGCTGCCGCCGCCGAAAGGCCAGCTCCCCGACGATTGGGAGGACCGGGAACAGACCTTGTTCCGCTCCAGCGACTGGGGCGACGACGTGGATCGTCCGCTCAAGAAATCCGACGGCTCCAACACTTATTTCGCCGCGGATATCGCCTATCACAAGAATAAGATCGACCGAGGCTATACGACGCTGGTCGATATCTGGGGCGCCGATCATGGCGGCTATGTGAAGCGCATGACGGCGGCCGTGGCCGCGCTGTCGGATCAGAAGGTCGATCTCGACGTGAAGCTGTGCCAGTTGGTCAAGCTCGTGCGCGACGGCGAGCCCGTGAAAATGTCCAAGCGCTCCGGCGATTTCGTGACCTTGCGGGAAGTCGTCGACGAAGTCGGTGTCGACGCCGTGCGTTTCATGATGCTCTACCGCAAAAACGACGCGCCGCTCGAGTTCGACCTCGCCAAGGTGCTCGAACAATCCAAGGACAACGCGGTCTTCTACGTGCAATATGCTCATGCGCGGGGACGATCGGCGTTGCGGCAGGCGTTGGCGGCCTTCCCGGATCTCGACGTGAGCGCGACGGCGTTGTCGCGCGCGCCGCTCGATCTTCTCGAGGACGAAGGCGAGATCGGGCTGGCTCGCGTGATCGCTCAATATCCTCGGCTGATCGAGGCGGCGGCGGCGGCGCACGAGCCGCACCGCGTCGCCTTCTATCTCTATGAACTCGCCAGTTATTTCCATGCCCACTGGAACCGGGGCAAAGATCGGCCACAATTACGGTTTGTTAATCCACTTGAGAGAAACCTAACAAGCGCGCGTGTTGCGTTGGTTGTCTGTTTAACCAGCGTGCTGGCGTCGGGCCTGAAACTTCTCGGCGTGAGCGCGCCCGAGGAAATGCGCTGATCCTCCTGGCTCCCTCGTCGAAGGGAGACAAATTAGGTGAGGCGGCCGCATCTTTGACGCCAAACAGAACAGGCGAGGTAGGCCATGCGTGAGTCGACAGTCAGAGGCGCCGCGATCGACATCAACGATTTCGAACGGCGACTGCGTGGCGTCGAGCCGCCCCGCAAATCTTCCGGCGATCCGCTCAGCGAACTCGCGCGGCTGATGCACGGCGAAGAGCAGGCTCAAGCCGCGCGGCGCTACGACCGGATGTTCGCCGCGGAATCCGCGCCGTCCACCGAATGGGACGAGGCCGCTTCGCGAAAGGCGCCTGACGAAGACGCCTTCGCCGCCGAGTTGCGTGGGTCCGTTCACGAGGATTTTCAACGAACGCGGCCCGACTCGGGCGCCGCTCACGAGTCTGGAGCCTATTCCGGCGAGTATTCCTCCAACGGTTCGCAGGCTCGAGGAAATGAGTTCGCCGCGGCCGATCTCGCGGCGCGCCATTTCGCCGCGCGTCCCGGACCGCAAACACGTTCCGCCGCGTCGGACGCTCAGGACGCCTGGCCCCAGGATCCGGGGCCCGATTCAGGCCACCACGAGTTGGAGGATGATGTCGGCTACGACGACGCGGACGATGCGCCCGCGCAAGGCGGCTCCATCCGCTTGCGGCCATGGCACGCCGTCGCCGTCGTCGCCTTGCTCGCCTCCAGTCTCCTCGCCTGGGGCTTCGCCAAGCGCGGCGGCGTGATCGGCGGTCGCGAAATCGCCGTCATCAACGCGCCGGACGGTCCGGCCAAGGTTCTCCCGGCCGCGAACGCGGACGCGAGCGTGGACAAGCCCGAGGCCGCTGTCCTGGACCGTCACGAAAACGCGCCGGTGAAGCGCGTCGTTTCGCACCAGGAGCAGGCCGTGGAGCCGAAGGTCGAATCGCGCGCTAATTACAATGGAGCGGGTCAGACGGACGCGGATGGCGGAGCGGCCTCGCCGGCGGCGCCGCAGCCGAAGAAAATCAAGACCGTATCCGTGCGGCCGGACGGCAGTTTGATCACGAACGCCGAAGTCCCGCCAGCGGTGGAGAAGGCCGCTGGCGCCGGCTCGCGCGACGCCGCCGCGAAACACGCGTCAACCACGCCGGCGACTCCAGCGAGGCCCAGCGCCACGCCGCGCGTGGATAAGGCCGCCAAGCCGAAAGCGACGCAAAAAGTCGCCGCCGTCGAGCCCGAGGCCGAGGAGAAGGCTCCCGCGTCCACGCAAAAAGTCGCGACGGGCGGTTTCTCCGTGCAATTCGGCGCCGCGGCGAGCGAGGCCGAGGCGCATGCATTGGTCACCAAGGTCGCGACCAAATACGCATCGCAACTTGGCGGCCATAAGCCGACGTTCAAAATGGCGAAGGTCGGAGACAAGACCGTCTACCGTGTCCGCGCGAGCGGCATGAGCAAGGAGTCGGCCGCGAGCGTTTGCGGCAATGTGAAGTCCTCCGGCGGAACTTGTTTCGTCGCCGGGGATTGATCCTGATTTCTTTTTCCGCCGATCGTCGCGTCTGGAGGCGCGCCCCATGACTAGCGCCTTTATTTGCGGCTTGGCCGGCGCGGCGTTGACGGAAGAAGAGCGCGCTTTTTTGCGTCAGGCGCGGCCCTGGGGCGTGATTTTGTTCCGGCGGAACGTCGAATCGCGCGCGCAGCTGCGCGCGCTGACGAGACTCTGTCCGCGAGGCGCTCGGCGACGCCAGAGCGCCTATCCTGGTCGATCAGGAGGGCGGGCGGGTGCAGCGCCTGGCCCCGCCGCATTGGCGCGGCTATCCGTCCGCCGCCGCCTTCGAGCGCGCGGCTTCGAGCGTCGAGGGGGCGGAACGCCTCGCCTGGCTCGGCGCGCGGCTAATCGCCCATGATCTACGCGAAGTCGGAATCACCATCGACTGCCTGCCGGTGTTGGACGCCCCTCAACCCGGCGCGCATGGCGTCATCGGGGATCGCGCCTATAGCGACGACCCTGAAAGCGTCGCGCGCATCGGCCGCGCGGCCGCGCGAGGGCTGCTCGACGGCGGCGTCTCGCCTGTCATGAAGCATATTCCCGGCCATGGGCGCGCTCGCGCCGACAGCCATTTGGAGCTGCCGGTGGTCGAGGCGCCGCGCGCCGAATTGGAACGCGTCGATTTCGCGCCCTTCATCGCCAACGCCGATCTGCCGATCGCCATGACGGCGCATGTCGTCTATACGGCGCTCGATCCCGCCATGCCCGGCACTTTGTCGAAAACGGTGATTCGCGAGGCGATTCGCGGCGCGATTGGCTTCGACGGCCTGCTTATGACGGACGATTTGTCGATGAAGGCGCTTCAAGGCGATTTCCGCCAGCGGGCGGAAACCGCCATCGCGGCGGGTTGCGACATTGTGCTTCACTGCAACGGCGATCTCGACGAAGCGCGCGCAGTGGCGGAGGGCGCGCCGGTTCTGACCGGACGCGCGCTCGCCCGGGCGGACGCGGCGCTGGAAGCTTCAGCTCGCATCGAGGATTTTAATCCTGTGGATGGCGCCCGCGAATTCGACGCCGCGCTTGCGATGACGGCCTAAAAGGCCCAATCTCAACGGCTCGGGGCGGTTGGAAGCCCCGGGTGGAGAGCAATGCGGGAATGGCGCGGGAGCTGGCGTTCGAGACGACGACCAAAGCGGAGCGGGGCGAAAGCGAACCCGCCTTTCTGGTCGACGTGGATGGCTTCGAGGGCCCGCTCGACCTGTTGCTGGAGCTTGCGCGCCGCCAGAAAGTCGATCTGGCCCGGATTTCCATTCTCGCGCTCGCCGAGCAATATCTCGAATTCATCGAGGCGGCGCGGCGCGTGCGGCTGGAGCTCGCCGCCGACTATCTCGTGATGGCCGCCTGGCTCGCCTACCTGAAATCGCGCCTGCTGCTGCCCGAGCCGCCCAAGGGCGAGGAGCCGTCCGCCGCCGACCTCGCCAGCGCCCTGGCCGATCGGTTGCGGCGCCTTGAGGCGATCCGCCGCGCCGCCGACGCGCTAACGGAGCGCGCGAGGCTCGGACGCGACATGTTTTTGCGCGGCGCGGGCGAGGGGCTGGAAACAACTTCGTCCACGCGTTTTCGGGCCAATCTGTTCGATCTGCTCTCGGCCTACGCCCGCCAACGCCAGAAAGGCGCGATCTCGAAGGTCACGCTGCGCCAGCGCAGCGTCTGGTCGCTGGCCGAAGCGCGGGAGGCGTTGGAACGACTTGCCGGAGCGGCGTTGGAATGGACCGTGCTGGACGATTTCCTGATACAGTTTTGCGTCGATCCGACGACCGCGCGCACGGTGCGGGCTTCCGCCTTTTCGGCCTCGCTGGAGATGGTCCGCGAGGGGCGTTTCCATATACGCCAGGATCGCGCTTTTTCGCCAATTTGGGTCATGCGCCGGGAGCCAAGCGCGGACGCGGACGGGTCCAGCGCCGCGTCGTGAGGAGCAGCGAGCGGGTGATCATCTATCGTCAACGGGAGGAGCGCATTGGCGCGGGCCGCTAAGACAATCGAGTTGTTCGACGCGACGAGCGACGAGGCCATCGGGCGCGCCGAGGACGACTTGGCGGCCGCGGTCCGAATCGCCGAGGCGCTGCTGTTCGCCTCTAGCGAACCTGTCGACGAGGCGGAGATCGCGCGACGATTGCCGGACGGCGTCCATGTCGTGGCGGCGCTTGAGCGGCTGCGGGCGGATTTCGCCTCGCGCGGGGTTAATCTCGCGCGCGCCGGGAAGAAATGGTTTTTTCGCACGGCGCCGGACCTCGCTTATGTTTTGGCGCGCCAGCGCGTCGAGGAGAGGAAGCTGTCGCGCGCCGCGCTTGGAGACATTGGCGATCGTCGCCTATCACCAGCCGGTGACCCGCGCCGAAATCGAAGAAGTGCGCGGCGTCGCCATCTCCAAGGGCACGCTGGACGTTTTGCTGGAGACCGGCTGGGTGCGTCTGCGCGGACGCCGGCGGGCGCCGGGGCGTCCGATCACCTATGGCACGACCGAGAATTTTCTGATGCATTTTGGCCTGGAGCAGATCGGCGATCTGCCGGGGCTCGACGAATTGAAAGGGGCGGGCCTCTTCGACGGGCGCCTGCCGAAGGACTTCCGCATGCCGCAACCCTCCGACGATTCGGCGCTCGCCGAGGACGAGGAGCCGCTGGAGGCGGACGCGCCGGCCTTGCTCGAAATGGAGTTTCTCGACGAAGCCGAGCCGCTGGAGACGCCGGACGGCGACGACATATAACGGGCAAGCGGCGCGAAGGGGCCGCTGGAAATGGCGTGAAGGCCAACATGGACAGACGGTCATTGCTTGAAGGCTTGGGCGGCGTGGTCGCTGGCGCGGCCCTGACGAATTTCATGTCGCCGTTCGGCGCGCGCGCGCAAGGCGTGACGACGCTGCCTTTCGCCAATGGCGAGCGGCCGCTTGTTCGCTACCCCGGCAAGCGGCCGCTCATTCAACTCACCGCCCGCCCGCCGCAACTGGAAACGCCGTTTTCCGTTTTCGACGAGAGCGTGATCACCCCAAACGACGCTTTCTTCGTGCGGTATCATCTGAGCCGACATTCCGCTCTCGATCGATCCCGAAGCCTTTCGTCTGGAAGTGAAGGGCAAGGTGGACCGCCCGCTTTCGCTATCATTGGCCGAGCTTAAAACCGGCTTCGAGCCGGTCGAATTCGTCGCCGTCCATCAATGCTCGGGAAATAGCCGCGGATTCGTCGAGCCTCGCGTCGCGGGCGGGCAACTTGGCAATGGGGCCATGGGCAACGCCCGCTGGCGCGGGGTTCCGCTAAAGGCCGTCCTCGACCGCGCCGGCGTTCAGGCTGGAAGCCGGCAGGTCACCCTCAACGGGCTCGACGGGCCGGTGCTGCCGGAAACGCCCGACTTTGTGAAGGCGCTCGATCTCGATCACGCCCGCGATGGGGAGGTCATGATCGCTTACGCGATGAACGGCGAGGATCTGCCCTGGCTCAACGGCTTCCCTGTGCGGCTGGTGGTTCCCGGATATTACGGCACGTATTGGGTCAAGCATTTGAACGAGATCACGGTGATCGACCATGTTTTCGACGGCTATTGGATGGCGAGCGCCTATCGCATGCCCGACAATGACTGCGCCTGCGTCGAACCGGGGCAACGAGCGACCGCGACCGTTCCCATTCGTCGCTTCAACGTGCGTTCCTTCATCACGAATCTCGCCGACGGCGCGAAGGTCAAGGCCAGGGCTCCAACATTGGTGAAGGGAATCGCCTTCGACGGCGGTTACGGTATAAGCGATGTGCTGATGTCGTGGGACGGGGGCCAGAACTGGAGCGAGACGCGTCTTGGCTCCGACCTTGGCCGTTACTCCTTCCGGGAATGGCGAACCGAGCTGCGGCTGCCCGCCGGAACACACGAGTTGAAGGTGCGCGCGATCAACCGCATCGGCCAATCGCAGCCAATGACCCCTTTGTGGAATCCTCCCGGCTATCTGCGCAACGTCGTCGAGACCGTGCGCGTGGTCGCGGCGTGAACGGAGACGGCGGCGATGCGAAATTTCCCGTGTTCCCTCGTCATCCTCGTCCTGCTGACGCAGGCGAGCGACGCCAAGCCGTTGACCTACGTGCTCCCCGAGGAAACCGCGACGCTGCGTCCCGGTCCCGGTGTGGAGACGGCGCGGGACATCTGCGCGTCGTGTCATTCGGTCGACTATATCAACACGCAGCCGCCTCGGAGCGGAAAAGAGTTTTGGGAAGCCGAGGTCAAGAAGATGATCAAATCCTACCACGCGCCCATAAGCGAGGCGGACGCGAAAACGATCGCCGATTATTTGGCCAAGACATATTAGCGGCCTCGCGCCATCGAGTTCCGCCCAGACCGACGCCGCCCCATCGTTCTGCTCGGGGAAATCGAGGATTGTTCTTGTTTTTACGCGACGGGCGTCCTAATTTCCCGATCAAATAACGGGTTGCAATCGCGACCTGGACGTTTCTGGAGGTTGCGCCATGGGTGGTCTGTCCATCTGGCATTGGATCATCGTCGGCGGCGTGGTGTTCGTGCTGTTTGGCGGCAAGTTCAAGATTTCCGACGTGATGACCGACGTCGCCAAGGGCATTAAGGCCTTCAAGAAGGGCATGGCGGAGGACGAGACGACCGCTTCGACTTCCGAGGAGGCTCCTAAGTCGGTCGAGAGTCTGCCGCGGGACCACGCGGCCCTCGACAAGGCGGGCGACGCCAAGAAGCTGTGAGGCTCGATGTTTCGCCTCGAGCCTTCGCGCCGCCTTCCCGCCACGCTTGCGCGGATAGACCAATGTTCGATTTCGACGCCGGCAAGCTGATTGTCATCGGCATCGTCGCCCTCGTGGCGATTCCGTCGAAGGATCTGCCGCGCGTGTTGCGGCAGCTTGGGCAGTTGACCGGCAAGATGCGGCGCATGGCCGCGGAGTTTCAGGGCCAGTTCATGGACGCGATGCGCGAGGCCGAACTGCACGATTTGAAGAAAGACCTCGAAAAGGAAGTCGACTCGGCCGTGAAGGGCGTCGGGCTGAACGGCTCCTTCGATCCGATGGAGCAGGCGCGCAAGCAAATCGCCGACACGGTCGAGGGGCCCAAAGTCGAGGGGCCCAAAAAATTGGCGGATGCGCCCGCCGCGCGCAAGGAAGAGCCCGGCGCATGACCGACGCCGATATCGAGGCCACCAAGGCGCCGTTGATCGAGCATCTGATGGAGCTGCGCGAACGGTTGATCCGGGCGCTGCTGGCATTCCTCGTGATGTTCTTGATCTCCTTCTACTTCGCCAAGGATATTTATAATCTTCTGGTCGTGCCCTATACGCATGTCGCGGGGCCGGAGGCGCGGCTCATCTACACGGCGCCGCAGGAATATTTTTTCACGCAAATGAAGGTCGCGCTGTTCACGGCGGCGTTTTTGTCCTGCCCGGTGGTGTTCAGCCAGCTCTATGCCTTCGTCGCGCCCGGCCTCTATAAGCATGAGCGCGCGGTGTTTCGGCCCTATCTCTTCGCGACGCCGATCTTTTTCGCGGCCGGCGCCTTGCTGGTCTATTTCGTCGTGACGCCCAATCTGCTGCGCTTTTTCATCGGCATGCAGCAGGCCAACGAGCCGGGCCGCGCGCAGATCGAGCTTTTGCCGCGCGTTTCCGAATATCTGTCGCTGATCATGACGCTGGTGCTGGCCTTCGGCATTGTTTTTCAACTGCCTGTCGTGCTGACGCTGCTCGGGCAGGTCGGCATCGTCTCATCGCAATTTCTGGCGGAAAAGCGCCGCTACGCCATCGTGCTGGTGTTCATCGTCGCGGCCATTCTGACCCCTCCCGACGTGTTCAGCCAGCTCGCCTTGGCCGTTCCCGGGATATTGCTCTATGAGGCGTCGATCTTTTCCGTGCGGATGATCGAAAAGAAGCGCGCGGCGGCGCAGGCGGCGGGTAAAAGCGTTTAGGGGCGGGTTGACCCCTTCTTCCGCTTGGGGGACAAGGTCGCCTGACCCTTATCCGAACGCCGGACCGATTCATGTACGACATCAAATGGATTCGCGACAACGCCGAAGCCTTCGACAAAAGCCGCGCCCGGCGCGGGCTTGAGCCGCTCGCCAAGACGCTGCTGGCGCTCGACGATTCGCGCCGCGCGGCGATTTCCAAGTTGCAAGCCGCGCAGGAGCGCCGCAACGCCGCCTCGAAGGAAATCGGCGTGGCGATGAAGGAGAAGGACGCTGGCCGCGCCGACGCCCTCAAGGCCGAAGTCGCGAAAATCAAGGAAGACTGGCCGGCGATGGAGGCCGCCGAGCGGGAGGCTATCGCCGCGCTCGACAAGGCGCTGGCGGAAATCCCCAATGCGCCGCTGGACAGCGTTCCCGACGGCAAGGACGAGCACGATAATGTCGAGGTCTTGCGCTGGGGCGAGCCGCGCAGGTTCGAATTCGAGCCGAAAGAACATTTTGATCTGGGCGAAGGTCTCGGCCTGATGGACTTCGAGACCGCGACGAAGCTTTCGGGCGCGCGTTTCGTCGTGAACAAGGGCCAGATCGCGCGGCTGGAGCGGGCGCTGGCGCAATTCATGCTCGATCTGCACACCGACGAGCATGGTTACCAGGAAGTTAACCCGCCGCTGCTGGTGCGCGACGAGGCGATGTTCGGCACGGCGCAATTGCCGAAGTTTCGGGAGGATCAGTTCTGCGCGCAATCAGCTGAGTCGCGAGATCTTCGGAGGCCCAGCGTCGAGTCGCGTGAAGAATTTTGTCGATTAGATATCGAGCGGAGGCATGCGATCGCCGTTCGCGCGGACTTTGCGAAGCGTGCGGTACCGAAGGTACAGCGAGAGCTACGATGCATTCTGGCTCATCCCCACCGCCGAAGTCCCCCTAACAAACCTCGTCCGCGAATCCATTCTCGACGAATCGCAACTCCCGCTCCGCTTCACCGCCGGCACCTATTGTTTCCGCGCCGAGGCCGGGGCCGCCGGGCGCGACACGCGCGGGATGATTCGCCAGCATCAGTTTTTCAAGGTCGAAATGGTGTCGATCACGACGCCGGAGCAATCGCTCGCCGAGCATGAGCGGATGACCGGCTGCGCCGAGAAAGTCTTGCAACTTCTGGAGCTTCCCTACCGCAAGGTGACGCTCTGCACGGGCGACATGGGCTTTGCGTCGCAAAAAACTTACGATCTCGAAGTATGGCTGCCGGGGCAGGGGAAATACCGCGAGATTTCCTCCTGTTCGGTGTGCGGCGATTTTCAGGCCCGGCGCATGAACGCGCGTTATCGCGCCAAGGACGCCAAGGCGCCGAGCTTCGTGCATACGCTCAACGGCTCCGGCGTCGCGGTGGGTCGCGCGCTGGTCGCCGTGATGGAGAATTATCAGGAGGAGGACGGCTCGATCACGATTCCCAAGGCGCTGCGGCCCTATATGCGCGGCGCGGATAGAATCGAGCGGGCGGCATAGAGGCGGTCGCGTCCGAGGGCGAGCCGGAAGGCTCGCGGTCCGGGTGGCGTCCTTTGGACCGCGAGCCTCCAGGCTCGCATGTCGCGGGAAAGTAAATCATGCGCATTCTCGTCACCAATGACGACGGCATTCACGCGCCCGGCCTCGCCCTCGCCGAGAAAATAGCGCGCGAGATTTCGGACGACGTTTTCGTCGTCGCGCCCGAAAGCGACCAATCCGGCGTCGCCCATTCGCTGTCGCTGAGCGATCCGCTGCGTATGCGGGAAATTTCCCCGCGCTGCTTCGCGATCAAGGGCACGCCGACCGATTGCGTCATCATGGGCGTGCATAAAATTCTGGATCGCCCGCCGGACCTTGTGCTGTCCGGCATCAACTGCGGTCAGAACGTCGCCGAGGACGTGACCTATTCCGGCACCATCGCCGCCGCGATGGAGGGGACGATTCTCGGCATTCCCTCGATCGCCATGTCCCAGGTCTATGATTTTTTCTCGGGGCGCCAGACCGTTGACTGGAGCTGCGCCGAAGGCCATGCCGCCGGCATATTGCGCAAGCTGATCGAGGTTGGCATTCCCGCCAATGTGCTGATGAACGTCAATTTTCCGCCCTGCCCGGCGCGGGACGCGCGCGGCGTCGCGATCACGATGCAGGGGCGACGCAGCAACGATCTGATGCGCATCGAAGACCGCAAGGACGGCCGCGGCAATCCCTATCATTGGATCTCCTTCCAGCGCGGGAATTTTACGCCCGGCGCCGGCACCGACCTCGAAGCGCTGGAGCAAAACCAAATCTCGATCACGCCGATAAAACTCGATTTCACCGACCATCCGACGGTGACATCGCTCGCGGCCGCGTTCGAGGCCGCGTCATGAGCCAATCCTTCGGAACGGAGCCGCTCCCGGTCGAGCAGCGCGCCGCTCTGGCGTTGCAGTTGCGCGGCGCCTCGGTGCGCGACGTGGCCGTCATGGGAGCCTTCGAGCGCGTTCCGCGCGAACTTTTCGCGCCGCATCGTTTTCGCGATCTCGCCAATCGCGACATGGCCCTGCCGATAGGCTGCGGTCAGACCATGCCGGCGCCCGCCGATCTCGCCCGCCGGATCGACGCGCTGGGCGCGGGACCCCAGCATCGCGTGCTGGAGATCGGCGCCGGCTCCGGTTACGGGGCGGCGGTTCTGTCGCGGCTGGCCAGGGAGGTCGTGTCGATAGAGCGTTTCGAGACGCTGGCGATCGAGGCGTCCGGTCGGCTGTCCGCGCTCGCCATCCACAATGCGCGGGTGCTTTGCGAGGATGGGCTCGCGCCGGCGCGATCGATGGGCCTTTTCGACCGCATCATCATGCATCTGTCGGTGGAAGACCCGCCAATGGCGGTTCTGGACCTGCTCGCGCCCAGCGGCGTCATGGTGTTCGGGCGCTTTCTCGCGAGCGCGCCTGGCCAGCGCCGGCGGTCTCGCCTGATCCGGCTAGAGCGCTCCGCGAATGGCGAGATGTTCAGCGAGACGGACAAGGGCCCTTGCCGCTTGAGCGGCGCCATCGCCGGGCGGGCGCTTTCTTTATGAACAATTAAAAATCTTGGTCCGCGACTGGTTAATATCGGAGACAACCCGCTTTTTTTATCTTTCGTCGAAGCCTTCGATTCATCTTAAACGCTCCCTTAACCCGAGGGTGGTTACATCAGGGCGTTGATGTAGCGTTCCAGTGGGTTGAGTCATGGCAACAGAGCGTCAGGTTGGTTTTTCGCGAGTCGCGTTGCGGCTCATGTTGGCGGCGGGGGCCGCCGCTCTGCTCGCCGGTTGTTCGGACGCGAGCCGCTTCGCATCCGATCCATTCTCCGATCCGTTCGGGAATCCGCCGGCCGCGACGAGCCGCTCGGCGCGGACCGTCGACCGTTCAAGCACGGGTTCGATCTCCGGCTCGCCGAACTACTCCCCCGTTCAGTCTCGGCCACTCGCGGCGCCGTCCAAGAACGCGTCGTCGTCGAACGCCACGCCTGTCGCGAGCGCCGCCCCGGCGCCGGCCGCGTCGTCTGGCAGCTACAATCATTGGAGCGCCGAAGGGGGCACGCCCATCACGGTCGGGGCAGGGGAAACCACCCCGATTCTCGCTAACCGCTATGGCGTGCCGACCGACGTTCTCTTGAAGGTCAACGGCTTCTCAAGCTCTTCGCAAGTGCAGCCGGGATCGCGTCTGGTCATTCCGGTCTATCGCGCGACCGCCGCCAATGCGCGGTCGGAGCCCGAGGCGCATCCCGCGAAGGAGGCGCGCGCGGAGGCCAAACCGACTCCAAAGCATGTCGCCGCGAAGGCCGACGCCGAGGAAGACGACGCTCGCGCGCCGAAGGCAAGCCAAAAGGGCGCGCGGTCGCTCGCGGCGAAGCCCGGGAAGCTCGCCAAGTCCGACGAAAGGGATGGGGAAAAGGCCGCGCCGAGCAAATCCCCTGAAAAGAAGGCCAAGACCCCGGACAAAAAGGCCAAGGTCGCCGCCAAATCCGACGACGAAGAGGACGAAAAGCCCGCCGTCAAGGCCAAGATCCAACCAGCCAAGGCCAAACCAGCCAAGACGGCGGCCAAGGCCGATGACGACGCGGCACAAAAGCCCGCGCCCAAGTCCAAGGCGCAATCTAAAATCGCCAAGGCGGGACCGGTGACGGAGCCGGTGGAAACCCCCGCGCCCGTGAAGAGCGTCGCCAAGGCCGAAAAACGCGAGCAGGCTAAGGTCGCGGTCAACGACCCGCCGGCCGAGCGAGCGCCGGCTCCTGAGCGGAAAGTCGACAAAACCACCACGACGGCGGCGATCGCGCCAGCCGCGGAGGAGAAGCCGTCGGATGCCGCGCATCCCGAATTCCGTTGGCCGGCGAGGGGACGCATCATTCAGGGCTTCGCCAACGGCGGCAACGACGGGATCAATATTTCCGTGCCGGAGGGAACTCAGGTCAAGGCGGCCGAGTCCGGAGTGGTCGCTTATGCCGGCAGCGAGCTCAAGGGTTATGGCAATCTGGTGCTCATCCGCCATCCCAATGGCTTCGTGACCGCCTATGCGCATAATGGCGACATTACGGTCAAGCGCGGCGATCAGGTGACGCGCGGCCAGACCATCGCCAAATCCGGCCAGAGCGGCAATGTTTCCTCGCCGCAGTTGCACTTCGAGTTGCGCAAGGGCTCGACGCCGGTCGATCCGACCAATTATCTCGCGGGGCTGTAACAGCGCCCCACGCATGGGCCATGCTCCGGCGTTCGCGAGACAACCAGCGCCGGAGAATGGGGCGGCGGGTCCAAGGAAAGGCCCGCCGCCCATTTTATTTTGAACGCCTTTTCATTATGGTCCGCGCCAGCTCAACCCGGCCATAAGAGGATCTCGCTCCCGTGAAAATCGTCGTCGTCCTTGGTTTCGCGCTTTTTGCCGCTTCTCCCGCTCTCGCGATGGATCCCACTGGCGTTCCGCAATGCGACGCGCTGCTGCAGCGCTACGAGGAATGCTCGTCCCTGTTGTCAAAGGATCGCGTTCACGCCGCCCAAAAGGAACTGCTGGAGGGCGCCGTCAGCATACGCGCCAACGCCGCCGACCCGAAGGTTCGGCCCGACCTCGAGCGCTATTGCGTGGACACCTTCGAGCGCATGAAGAAAGAAAGCGACATCAAGGACTGCATGGCGAAATGAGCTGCGGCGGTTTGTCGCCGCCACGGCGCAGCAGCAGGACTCCCGCGACGATCGAAGCAAGGGAGCCCGCCAGCACTCCAAGCTTCACTTGCGCGACAAGTCCGCGGTCGCCGTCGAAGGCGATTTCTCCGATGAACAGGCTCATCGTGAAGCCCACGCCGCAGAGCACCGCGACGCCATGGATTTGCGACCAGTTCGCGCCGCGCGGCTTCGCGGCCAATCCCGTCCGGATCGCCAGCGCCACCGCGCCGAATACGCCGAGTTGCTTGCCCAGGAACAGCCCGACCGCCACGCCGATCGCGACTGGCGTCGCGTCCGCCGAAAATGCGGCGTCAAAGCTTAACCCGGCGTTGGCGAAGCCAAACAAAGGCAGGATCAAAAAGGCGACATAAGGTTGAAGGGCGCTTTCGAGCCGATGGAGCGGGCTGCGCTCACCCTCGTCGGGACCGTTCGAGCGGAGCGGCGTCGCGGCCGCCAGCAACACGCCGGCGAGAGTCGCGTGAACCCCGGAATATAGAACGAACAGCCAAAGCGCGACGCCAAGAGCCAGATAGGGAAGCAGCCGCCTTACGCCAAACCGATTGAGCGAGAGTAGGCAAAGCAGCGTGGCTCCCGCCGCCAGTAGCCACGGAGCCGAAATCTTGTCGGTATAGGCGACGCCGATTATCGCGATCGCCCCGAGATCGTCCAAAATGGCCAGGGCGGTCAGAAACACCTTTAGCGAAGCCGGCGCGCGCGGACCAAGCAGAGCCAGGACCCCCAGCGCGAAGGCGATATCCGTCGCGGCTGGGATCGCCCAGCCATGCAACCTTGTAGGCGAATCGAAATTGAACGCCGCATAGATGGCCGCGGGCACGATCATGCCGCCGAGCGCCCCCAGCCCAGGCAGGATTCGCGCGGACCAGTGGCGCAAATGGCCGTCGAGCAGCTCGCGCTTGATCTCCAGCCCGACCAGCAGGAAAAACAGCGACATTAGTCCGTCGTTTATCCAATGCAACGCCGACAAGGGGCCAATCCGCGCCGCCAAGGCGGCTTCGTAATCGGAGTTCAAGGGCGAATTAGCGACGATAAGGGCCAAGGCGGCGCTAAACATCAGCGCGAGGCCGCCGGCCGCCTCGCTTCGAAGAAAGCCCCGAAACGTCGAGGGATGCGGGTGTGTTTTGGGGGGCATCGGGCCGTTCGCGAAATTGTTTCTTTGCTCCTTCGCGTTATTCTGCGAGCCTGTTGCGTAGGAGTACCGCGTTGCCCTTATATCGCGCCATCGGACTAATGTCCGGCACTTCCATGGACGGAGTTGACGTAGCCCTCGTCGAAACCGACGGCGAGTCCAGCCTGTCTTTTGGTCCGGCGGGCGCCTATCCCTATTCCGACGCCGACCGCGCCTTGCTGCGCGGCGCCTTGGCCGAGGGGGCGACGCTGGAGGATCGTTCGGCGCGTCCTGGCGTGCTCGCTTTCGCCGAGCGCATGGTCACGGATCGGCATGCCGAAGCCGTCGAAAACTTCCTGCGCGAGAACGCGATCGACCCCGCCAGCATCTCGATAATCGGGTTCCACGGCCAAACCGTGCTGCACCGCCCAAAGCAGCGGCTGACCATCCAGATCGGCGACGGGCCGGCCTTGGCGGCCAGGCTCGGCATCGATGTCGCCTATGATTTTCGCGCCGCCGATATCGCCGCCGGTGGCGAAGGCGCGCCGATCGTGCCGGTCTTCCATCGCGCTCTGGTTGTGGCTGGCGGATTGCGCGGCGAGGTCGCCTTGCTCAATATCGGCGGCGTCGCCAATGTCACGTACATCGCGGATGGCGACGAGCCGATCGCCTGCGACACCGGTCCCGGCAACGCGCTGATCGACGATCTGATGCTCCAGCGCACCGGGGCGCCGATCGACCGCCATGGTCATACCGCCGCGAGGGGACGCGTGAACGAAGCGACTTTGCTCCGTTTGCTATCTCATCCATTCTTTGAGGTTTCCCCGCCAAAGTCCTTAGACAGAAACACTTTTTCACTTAACATAATAAGTAATCTCTCAACTGAAGACGCCGCCGCGACGCTGACCGCCTTCACCGCCGCTTCCGTGCTGCGGCTGTTTCCCCATCTGCCGAAGGAGCCGCAATTGCTGATCGTCTGCGGCGGCGGAGCGCGCAATCCGATCCTCGTGCGGGAGTTGGCCTTGCGCCTTCCGTGCAAGGTGACCACCGCCGACGTGGTGGGTTGGTCCTCGGACTATCTGGAAGCCCAGGCGTTCGGATTTCTCGCGGCGCGTGTATTGGAGGGGCTTCCGCTGACCTTTCCATCCACGACGGGCGTTCCGCGGCCGACGACAGGCGGAGTGCTCGCGCGGGCGAGGCCGGTGGGCGATTAAGTGGTTATTAAGACTTCCAGCCGCTCGCGGCCAAGGGAAAGAGGACTGCGGAATGCAAAATGGCGCCGAAAATATTGCATCGCAACATAGTGGCCGCGCGACGCGGCGCGGTGTTTTGCGGGCGGCTATCGGCCTCGCTTGCCTTGGAGGCGGGGCGGGTCTAGCGGGATTACTGTGGACCCGAAAGGACATTGGCGCGCGTCTGTTCAATCCTTTCACGCTCGGTCAATTCGAACTCGCCGCGGTGCCTGGCCTCGCTCGGCCGGATGGCGAGCCGGTCGCGGGATTTTCCGCCGCCGACCTCGCGGGGCGTCGGTCGATCCTGAATTTCTGGGCGAGCTGGTGTCCGAGCTGCGTCGAGGAACATGCGCTGCTTGTCGATCTCGCGGCGCGCGACCTCGCGCCAATCTTCGGCGCCGATGTGAAGGACGAGGCCAAGCACGCGCGAGACTTTCTAACCCGACGCGGAAATCCCTACCGGGCGGTGGGCGCCGACAACCGGGGGTTTCTGCAACACGCGCTCGGCGCGCGCGGCGTTCCCGCGACGTTCGTCATCGCGCCGGGACCAAGGGTCGAGGTCGCGATTTTCGGCGAACTCGACCGCGCCGCGATCGAGGACAAGATTCTTCCCGCGCTCACCCAGACTGGATAACGCGACATTCAAGATCGGAAAGAAGCAGAACGCTCGCCCGATAAATGTGGGCGCAAAAAACACTCCCGCAGGCGACCACCGCACAAACGGCCCGCTCCGAGCCGGCGACAAATGGAAACATGAAACTCATTTCAGCAAGTTATAATAATCCTTAATAACTTTCAATATAGGCGTGTCAGTAATTAAGCTGATTGTAATCAAATACATAACTAGTACTATAAGCGTGTTGCCTAATACGCTTGGAGCAACCCGCAAGGCCCTTCTTAACTTTGCCGGAAAAGTTCTCGACGCCCCTTTGGCTTCCCGGATGGTTTGCTCCGTCATGTTCGTTCCTCGGCTCAACACCGTGCTCGCGCGCCGTTCCCGACGTCGCGGCAGCCAATTAAGTGGTGCTGGAAAGGCGTTTGGAAAACGCCCGCCGCCAAAAAAGTTCGAACCTTCGACGCTTTTGAAAAGCGTCGCAAACCGGCTAGCGAGCTAGTCCCCGCGCGCCGGGATGGCGATGCGCGGCGGATTACCCAAGCGTTTGTCGAGATAGGCGTCGACTTCAGCGATGAGCGGGTCGATCTTATTCTCGAAAAAGTGATTGGCGCCCTTCACCACGGCATGCTCGATCATGATGCCCTTCTGCGTTTTAAGCTTTTCGATCAGACCGGTGACCTCCTTCAGAGGAGCCACGCGGTCGAGATCGCCGTGGATAAACAAGCCGGAGGACGGGCAGGGGGCCAAGAACGAGTAGTCGAAACGGTTGGCCGGCGGCGCGACCGAAACGAAGCCCTCGATCTCGGGACGCCGCATCAGAAGCTGCATCCCGATCCAGGAGCCGAACGAGACGCCGGCGATCCAGCAGGCGCGCGCCTCGGGATTGACGGCCTGGGCCCAGTCGAGCGCGGCCGCCGCGTCCGAAAGCTCGCCGGCGCCGTGATCGAACGCGCCCTGGCTGCGGCCGACGCCTCTAAAGTTGAAGCGCAACACCGAGAATCCTCGCTCCGCGAAGGCGTAATAGAGATGGTAGACGATCTGATTGTTCATCGTCCCGCCGAATTGCGGGTGCGGGTGCAGCACGATGGCTATGGGCGCGCCGCGCGTCGCGGATTGATGAAAGCGGCCTTCCAGCCTGCCGGCCGGGCCAGTGAAGATGACTTCGGGCATTTGCCTCCCCAGTAGCTTTAAGTTAAATATCGGTGAACGCGCCGATGCTTCGCATGGACCGTTCGGCTTTGCCGGCCTTATCCGAGAGAGCGCATCGCACACGCGCGACTGCCCTGCATTGCAGCTTTCTAGCATGCGGCGAGGTCGCGAATGCAAGCAATTTCGACATATTGGCCGTGCCGCCGGTCGGTTTGCCGGCCAGGGCCGGCGAGCGCGCCGCGATTTACTGGCGCTCCTCGATCGTCCAGCGCCGCGCTAGCCCCTCGATCGCCGCAGGCCGACGAAAAACCCGCTTTTCTAACCTCGCCGTCTCTATATTGTCCTCGCGGGGCCGTCCGGCGATCGGCGAACCACCAAACAAAAGGCCACGGCGATTCCTGTTGCGGGAGGAAGCAACGATGAATATTATACTAAAATGGTCAGGTTTTAACGGCGGCGGTCGCCACAGGGAACCAAGGCAGATGGCTCGGTCATTCGTTTATTCCAGCGCTCTGGTCGCTTTCGCGGCGATTTTCTCGATCTCGAACGCCGGCGCCGCTCCGAAAGACGACTGGGCGGGATGCCGTAGCGCAAATCCCGACGACCGCATCGCCGGCTGCACCAGCGTGATCGATCACATCGCCAAGGAGTCGCGCCACAATAAGATCGCGGCCTATTTCAACCGCGCCGGCGCCTATGCAGCCAAGGCGGATTGGGATCGGGCGATCGCGGATTACACCAAGGCGCTCGAATTCGACCCCAAATCCGCGACGATACTCAGCGCCCGCGCCGTCGCTTATCGGGGCAAGGGCGATCTCGATCGCGCGCTCGCCGAATATAGCGCCGTCCTGAGCGGGAGCCCGAGGGACGCCGCCGCCCATCTTGGTCGTGGCGAAATTTATCATTTAAAGGCGGATTACGATCACGCCATCGCCGATTATGACGAGGCGATCAAGCTGGACGCCAAAAACGCCGCGGCCTTCAGCGCGCGCGCCATCGCTTGGCGCTTGAAGGGCGACGGCGAAAAGGCGTTGGCGGATCTGAGCGAGGCGGTCAAGCTCGACAAGAAGACGGCGGCGGCTCTGAACGCCCGCGGCGCCTTCTATCAATCGAAGGCCGATTTTGAGCACGCCCTCGCGGATTTCAGCGACGCGATCAAGCGCGACCCCAAGGCGCCGCAATCCTACAGCAATCGCGGCCTCGCCTATCACGCCAAGGGGGATCTGGATCACGCCATCGCCGATTTCGACGAGGCGATCAAACGCGATCCAAACTACGCGGCCGCCTATCTTAATCGCGCCAACGCCTGGCGCGCCAAGAAAGACCTCGATCGCGCGAAGCAGGATTACGAGGCGGCGCTCAAGCTGAAGCCGGATTTGGCCTCGGCCAAGAAGGGCCTCGACGAAGTGGAGAAATTGATCGCCAAAAAGGCGGCGACGGCCGCTCCGACCGGCCCGCCGCGAGCCATTAAGCCGGGCGCTCGACGTCGTCGGCGCGAAACAGAAATGCGAAACGCCCCTTCCCCGGATGCTCGGTCGCGCGGGGAGGGGGCGAGAGTTCAAGCCGTCAACGGCCGCGGGCGCCAGCCGTGGGCGTCACAAGGCTTGCGCCGCGGCGAGGACGGCCTCGGCATGGCCGGGAACCTTGACCTTCCGCCAGATTTTCGCGATGCGGCCATCGGCCCCGACGAGAAAGGTCGAGCGCTCGACGCCCATGTATTTCCGGCCATACATGCTTTTTTCGACCCATACGCCATAGGCGCCGAGGGTCGCCTTTGTCTCGTCCGAGGCCAGCGGAATCGCCAGTTCGTATTTGACGCGAAACTTGTCGTGGCTTTTGACGGAATCCGGCGACAGACCAATAATCGTCGTTCCGGCCTTGTCGAATTTGTCGCGTAGCGCGTTGAACTCGATCGCCTCCTTGGTGCACCCCGAAGTGTCGTCCTTTGGATAAAAATAGAGAACCAGATTCCGGCCCTTCAGCCCAGCGAGCGACAGCGGCTCTCCCCCCGCGCCGGGCAAATGAAAATCTGGCGCTGCGTCGCCTTCTTGCGGTTGGCTGGTCGCGGCCGTCATCGGGCTTTCCTTTCGTGTCGCGAGAAATTATGTTCGTCATCAGTTTGCAAAGGCCGCGCGAGCAATGCAAGCGCCGTTCCGAAAAGGCGGCGTCCCGCGCGTGACGCGAAAAGTCAATTGGAGGCGACAAGTCGCGCCGATAGCCGATAATTCAAGCTGGAGAGGTCGGGCGCTTTAGCGAGGGCGGAGCGCTGGCGAGAGCGATATGTCGGTCGGCGCCATTGTTTCGGCTCAAGCGCGGACAATTATAGGAGCTTCGCCGCCGCCGCGGGGCGTCGCGGAAACGGCGCGCCGGGAACGGCCGGCGCGCATCGGCGCGATTTCGCGAGGGACGAATGGCTCAAGACACATGCGAGGGCGATTGACGGACGGACGACGCGGCGACGCGGAGATCCTATCGAACGAGGTCGTTTTGACGGGTGTGCGGCTGCAAGCGCCGAGGCTCGTCTGCGCCGCGCGCCGGGTTACGCGCGCCTGCATCTATCTCGGGCTCGGCGTTTTCGCGATTTTGAGCGTGTCGATCGGCGGTTTTCTTCTCGTGCTGGCGCGCGGACCCATTGGCTTCGATTGGCTCACGCCTGTCATCGTCAAGTCGTTGGACGAGCTTTACGCCCATCGATATGATTTTGGGCTGGGAGGCGTCGCGCTCGCGAGCACGGACCACGGGCCGACACTCACCGCCGCGGGATTGACGGTGAAATCCGACGACCGGACGATCGTCGCGGCGCCGCGAGCCGAACTTTCCGTGGATTTGTCTTCCTTGCTGCTTGGCCGGATCAAGCTGCGCCGACTGGAAATGCTGGATCTGGAGCTGCGCCTCGCGGTGATGCCCGATGGTCGGGTCACCATCTCGGCGGGGACGGCCCCGCAGGACGCCCTTTCGCTCGATCCGCGGGCTCCGACGCCCCTGACGCCGAGCGTCCCGGCCGACCAAGGCGACGCGGCCGATAGCGCGAAGTTGCTCGCGCGGGGTGGGGCGGCGCTGCGCGTGCTGACCGATCTCGTGACCAGTCCGGACAGCGCGATCGGCGCCATTGACCGGGTGGGCGTCCTGCACGGCCGACTGGTCATCGACGATCGCACGCTAGACCGGGTGATTCGCTACGACGATCTCACGCTAAGTCTGGAAAAGGGCGCTGGCGGGATGAAATTCAATCTCGCCGCGACCGGCGCGACCCGCCGCTGGGCCGTGGTCGCGACCGCCCAGGGCGTGCCTGGCGCGCGGCGTGTGTTCGAGGCGAAGGCGCAGGACTTTTCGCTCGACGAGATCGCGCTGTTCGGCGGGCTGCGGAACCTGCCGTTCGACAGCGACGCGCCCCTATCGGCGCAACTGCGCTTCGCGCTGGGCGAGAACGACCTTGTCGCCGAGGCGAGCGGTGGGATCACGATCGGCGCGGGCTATTTTCGCCTGGACGAGCCCGATTTCGAGCCCGTCATGATCCAGTCTATTTCCGGCGCGGCCCATTGGGACCGGAAGAATCGGCAATTCTTGATTTCGCCGATAAAGATCAGGACGGGCGCGCTGGATATGACCATCGAAGGCGCGTTGGCGCCGCCGCCGACGAGCGTCTCGCTTCCGCCAGACGCGGCGCCCGCCGAGGGAGACTCTTGGATTGGCTCCTTGCGCCTCGCGAAACCGAGCAGCGTCGGGCCCGAGCGCGCCGGACAATCGCCGCTGACGCTCGAACGCTCCTCGCTCAGACTGCATCTCTCGCCCATCCAGAAAAAATTGGCGATCGAACAATTCGAACTTGTCGGGCCCGAGGTGAATTTAACGGGCTCGGCGGCCGCCGACTGGGTGGATGAGCCCCATGTCGCCTTCGGACTGACGTCGGACAACACCCAGATACAGGCGCTCGTGCGCCTCGTGTCCACCCATGTGGCGGCGCCGGTCCGCAATTGGCTGATCGAACACGCTGCCGCTGGGCGCCATTCGACACGGCGAATTCAAAGCCGATTTCACGCGCGCGAACATCATCGCCATGCGCTATGAGCAGCCGCCGCCCGACGCGGCGATTCACGCCGAGGCCGATCTCGTCAATGTGGCCTTGTTGGATTTGCTCCCCGGCCTGCCGCCTCTGCGCAATTTGTCGATGCATTTGCGTCAGACCGGCCGCACGCTGACGCTGGACGGCGCCAGCGCCGTGCTGGACACGCCGCATGAACGCCGGCTCGCGCTCTCCGAAGGCAGTTTTGTAATCGACGACAACATGTTGAAGCCGGCGCCGGCCACGCTCGATTTGCGCTTTGCCGGAAATGTCGAAGGCGTCGCCGAGATTCTCGCCCTTCCGAGCCTCGCGCCCTATGCGAACTTGCCGCTCGATCCTTCGCAGTTGAAGGGGCAGATCGACGGCCGCTTGCGGGCCAATATCGAGATAGGCGACCAGGCGCGCGGCGATCATACGGTCGTATCGATCGAAGCGAATACGACCAATCTCTCGGTCGATCGCTTTGTGGGAGCCGAGCGACTCGACAATGGCGCGCTCAACATTGTTAACGACCACGCCGGGCTGCGCGTCAGCGGAACAGGGCGGCTGTTCGGCGGGCCGACAACGCTCGATATTCGTCGCGCCGGCGACGAAAAAGCCGTGACGCAGGCGCAGTTCTCCGTCGTGCTGGATGAGGCGGCGCGCGCCAAGGCCGGCTATGCCCTTCCCGGCGTCGTGGGCCCAATAACCGCCTCGGTGAAGACGCAGCTGCCATTATCCGAGACCGAAACGCCGGTCGAACTCGACCTGACCCGCGCTTCGCTCGACAATCTGGCGCCGGGCGTCGCCAAGCCGTCGGGCAAGGCCGCGAAAGCCCAATTCACCCTGGTCAAGCGAGCGGATGGAATGACGCTCGATCATTTCGCGCTCGACGCGGGCGCGATGCAGCTTTCGGGCGTGGTCGAACTGGCGCGCGACGGAGCCTTCCGCTCCGCGAAATTTTCGCAGTTCCGGCTTTCGCCCGGAGACGACGCCAAGTTCGAGGCGCAGCGGAGCGGCGATGTTCTGAAGCTCACGGTGCGCGGGAACAATGTCGACGCGCGGCCATTCCTTCATGGCCTCGCGGAGAGCAATGGGGAACGGCAGGCGCCGGGGCGGAGCGGGCAAGGGTCCGGTATCCTTCGACGACATAGATCTCGATCTGAAATCCGCGCTGGTGACCGGCTACGGCAAGCAAATCCTCTCCAATGTCGATTTCAAATGGGAGCGCCGGGGCAATAAACCGCGCGTGTTTTCGCTCACCGGCAGTTTTGGCCGCGAACCGCTCGCCGTCGCGCTAATGCGCAATCAGAACGGCCCGCCGCAAGTTGAAATTTCCACCTCGGACGGCGGGGCGCTGATGTCCTTCCTCGCCCTCTACGACCGGATGGACTCCGGCGCGCTCAACGCCCGTGTGCAGTTGGGTGCGCAGGGGCGCGTCGATGGCATGCTGCATGTGCGGGACTTTTACCTCAAGAACGAGCCGGCGATGCGCCAACTGATGTCGCAGGGCGCGCCTCGCGCCGACGATAAGGGCGTCCTGAGCTTCGATCCCGAATCCGTGCGCGTCGCCCGGCTCCAGATGAATTTCGCCTGGGCCGGCGGCAGACTGGCGCTCAGCGACGGCATAATGTCCGGGCCGGAGATGGGCCTGCTGTTCGACGGCGACGCGGATATCACGCGCGACACACTCGATATTAGCGGCTCCTACGCGCCGCTCTATGGCCTCAACAATCTCGTGACGAATATCCCGCTGGTGGGCCCGCTGATCACCGGCGGCGCTCACGAAGGGGTGATCGCGCTCAATTATCGGGTCACCGGCAAGGTCAGCGCGCCGATTGTCAACGTCTCGCCGGCCTCGCTGCTGACGCCGGGGCTGTTCCGCAAGATCATGGGCGTGATGGACGGCACCGCGCGCCCGGACGCACAAGGGCGGTAAAGTTACGCCCGCTCCAACAGCACATGTCTCTTTTTGCCGAGCGACAGTTTCGCCACGCCGTCCTTCTCGAAATCCTTGTCTCCAAGCGTCGCGCGCTCGTCGGTGACCGCCGCGTCATTGACGCGCAGCCCGCCGCCCTTCACCTGCCGCCGCGCTTCGCCGGTCGAGGCGACGAGGCCCGCCTTGACGAAGGCCGTCAGCACGCCAAGGCCCGCCGTGACTTCTTCGGCGTCGACCTTGACCTTCGGCAGGGACAGCGCCAGCGCGCCTTCCTCGAAAGTGGTCTTCGCGGTGGCGGCGGCTTGCTCGGCCGCTTCGCGCCCATGCACCAGCGCGGTCGCTTCGGTCGCCAGCGTCTTCTTGGCCTCGTTGATCTCGGCGCCTTGCAGCGCCGCCAGCTTCCCGATCTCCTCCAGCGGCAGGAAGGTGAACAGCTTCAGGAAGCGCTCCACGTCCGCGTCCTCGCTGTTGCGCCAATATTGCCAGTAATCGTAAGGCGACAACAAATCGGCATTGAGCCAGACCGCGCCCGCCGCCGTCTTGCCCATCTTCGCGCCGGAAGAGGTGGTGAGCAGCGGCGAGGTCAGGCCGTAAAGCTGTGGGCAGCCCATGCGCCGGCCGAGATCGACGCCCATGACGATATTGCCCCACTGGTCGGAGCCGCCCATTTGCAGCAGCGCGCCATGACGCTTGTTTATCTGCGCGAAATCATAGGCTTGCAGACACATATAGTTGAATTCGATGAAGGATAGCTCGTGCTCGCGCTCGAGGCGCAGTTTTACGCTGTCCATCGTCAACATGCGGTTGACCGAAAAATGCCGGCCCACGTCGCGCAGAAACTCGATGTAATTCAGACCCGCCAGCCAGTCGGCGTTGTCGAGCAGCAGCGCGTCGCCGGCGCCCTCGCCAAAGCGCAGAAACTTCTCGAAAATGGTCTTGATCGAGGCCTTGTTGGCGTCGATCTGCTCGATCGTCAACAGCTTGCGGCTCTCGTCCTTGCCGGAAGGGTCGCCGACCCGCGTCGTGCCGCCGCCGACCAGCGGCAAAGGCTTGCCGCCAGTCCGTTGCAGCCAGGCGAGCAGCATGATCGGCAACAAACGAGCCGATATGCAGCGACGGCGCGGTGCAATCGAAGCCGATATAGGCCGAAAGCCCGCCCTTGCGCGCCTCCGCGTCGAGCGCGCCGAAATCGGTGCACTGATGCACGAATCCGCGCGCGATGAGCGTGGCGAGAAATTCGGATTTGGGGGCGAAGTCGTCGGACATGGGAGCGTTCGTTGGGGCGCCCGTCGATTTCGACGGGCTATGCGCGGTTGTTAAAGGGAAGGGGGAATAGGCGCAAGGGCTGCTCCCTTGCCGCTCCCGCTCCCGCTCTGCTATGACCCGCGCGCCCTTCGCTTCTCCCCAAAGGACCGGGATGCTCTTTTACGAACCGCTGTTTCTGTTCCTGTTCGCGCCGGCGGTTTACCTTTTATATCTCGCGGTCGGCGCGCGGAGGGCGTCGCGGGCGCTCGTGCTGCTGCTCGCCAGCATCGTGTTTTACGCCTGGAGCGAACCGGTCTTCGTGTTCGTCGTTTTCGCCTCGGTCGCGCTCGATCTTTTTGTCGCGCGGCGGATTTTCGCGCTTCGCGAGGGGGCGCCGGCGCGGTCAAACTGGCTGACGCTGGGCGTCTGCGCCAATATCGGCATCCTCGTCTATTATAAATACACCGGCTTTCTCGCCGTGAATTTCGACGCTCTGCTTGGCGCGCTCGACCTCGGCGGGGTGAGCATCCCGAAGATCGCGCTGCCCATCGGCGTCTCCTTCATCGTTTTCGAGAAGATCACCTATCTCGTCGATGTCTATCGCGGCGTCACGGCGCCGGCGCGGAGCGTCTCGCTCTATGCGCTTTACGTGTTCTTCTTCCCAAAACTCCTGGCCGGCCCGATCGTCAAATATCACGACATCGCCGGCCAGATGGAGGCCTGTCCGCCAGCCCATGTCGACGATTTCGTCCTCGGCTTTTCCCGCTTCATGCTGGGCGTCATCAAGAAGGTGCTGCTCGCCGACGCGCTCGCCGGCGGCGCCGATCTCGTCTTCGCGCACGATCCGGCGGAGTTGGGCTTTGTCGAGGCCTGGGCCGGCGTGATCTTCTTCACATTTCAGATTTACTTCGATTTCTCCGGCTATTCGGACATGGCGATCGGTCTCGCCCGCATGTTCGGCTTTCGCCTGCTGGAGAATTTCGACGAGCCCTATATCGCGACCACGATGACCGAATTCTGGCGCCGCTGGCATATGTCGCTGACCGGCTGGATACGCGAATATCTCTATTTCCCGCTCGGCGGAAACCGTCGGGGCGCGCTACGCACGCATTTTAATCTGTGGCTATGCTTCCTTGCCTCCGGCTTGTGGCATGGCGCGGCCTGGAACTATATCGTCTGGGGCGCCTATAACGGGTTCTTTCTGGTGCTGGACCGGCTGTTTTTGGCCCGAGCGCTGGGGCGGCTGCGGCCATGGGAGGCAAATATCGCGACCTTTTTCATCGTCATGGTGGGTTGGACGATCTTTCGCTCGACGGCTTCGCTGCATCAGGCGGGCGGCATGCTGGCGCTGATGGGTCAGCCTTTCGCGCGGGCGCCTATAGGGCAGATGATTCCGTCCTATTACTGGCTCGCCGCGGTTATCGGCGCCGGCGTCGTCGTCGCGCAGCGCGCCGTGCTTTCGATCGAGGGCTTCAACTGGATGGACTTGGCGCGCCGTCACGCGCTTCTCGGCCAATACGCTGCTCGCCCTGCTGTTCGTCGCGGCGCTGGCGAAGGGGCTCGCCGAGCCGTTCAAGCCCTTCATCTATTTCAGGTTCTAGCCATGACCCGACGCACCGTGGAGAGACTGCCGATTTTCGCCTGCGCCGGCTTCATCGGCTTTTTGTTCCTCGCCAATCTTTGGAACTACGCGGTCGAGCGCGATTGGCCTAAGCTGCGCATCCGCAGTTCCCAGCCCTTAAACGGAGTGACGCCGCCCGAGCCCGCGCCTTGGACGTTGAGCGCCTTCCTTTCTGGCGAAACGCAGCGCGCGGTGTCGATGAACCTCGGACGCGCCTCGCCGGTGTTTCCGATTTCCGTGCGGGCGAAGAACCAGACCATGTATTCGCTGTTCGGAGTCTCCGGCGCGGCCAACATCGCCATCGGGCGCAACGGGCAGTTGTTCGGCTGGGAATATATCGACGAATTTTGCTCTCGGGAGCGGGCGCCGACCGCCGCGGCGGGCCTCGACCACTGGGCCGACGCGATCACGGAAATCGCCGCCGCCGCGAAGACGCATGGCAAGAGCTTCGCCTATCTGATCTCGCCCTCGAAAGCCGCGCGCCTCCCGCAATATCTGCCGCTAGGGCTGACATGCCCGGCGCTGGCGCGGGGCGGGCCGCGAGACAAGCTCGCTCCGTTTCGCGCGGCGCTGGAACAGCGAGGCGCACCCTATGTCGACGGCGCGCGATTAATGGACGCCGAGCGGATGAACTACGCGATCGACCTTTTTCCGCGCGGCGGGACGCACTGGAACCTGCTTGGCGCCGCATTGACCCTGCGCGACATAAGCCAGGCTTTCGAGGCGAGTCCTGGCGGCTCGCCCGTCGGGCGCTTCGAGTTCGACTGGCGCGAGGACGATCTGGCCAAGGGAACCGACCGCGATCTGCTCGATCTGCTCAACCTCTATTGGCCGCCGGATCATTATCCGACCGCAATCGTCGAAGGTCGCGGGAAGGGCGGGGCGTGCCCGCGAACGCCGCATATTTTGATGGTGGGCGATAGTTTCATGCGCGAACTCATCGTCGTTTCGGCGCAAACGCCCTGTCCGCCGACGATCGACTACTGGTTTTACATGCGCGACGATCGCGGCGGCTTCATCCTGGCGCGCTTTGTCACGGCGCCGGGCGAAATCGGCAATGGCGCCCGACTTACCGCCGACCTCGCCGAATTGCCGCGAAGCTTCTTGGACGCCGACGCCGTGGTGCTGGAGGAAAACGAGCACAACATCGGCGAAACCAAACAGGTCGGCAATTTGCTGGAGGCGGCGCGGGCGGTTCAAGCCGCTCCCGCGGTTTCCTCCCGCCAATAGCCCGCCGCGCGGGCGACGCGCGCGTATTCGGCCCGCACTTCATGTGGTCCATATTTCCGCTCCAGCCGCCGCACGATGAAATGTCCGCGCGCGAGAGTCTGGAAGTGTTCGGTGAAAGCGAGATTGATCACGGCGCCGCTGATCGCGCCGATAACGGGGGCCGCTTGCGCCGCTGTCTTCTGCGAGACGACGACGCCAAAACGACCCGAGATCATGCCGATCAAACGGGCGAGCGCCGGCGCCGACTCGGAGGCGACGCGGCTTTGGGCGACATAGGCCGCCGCGTCGGACACCGATTTGGCGAACAGGCCGCGCAGCGCGAGATAGCCGCCCTCCATGATTTTTTCGTCGTCGCCATGCCCGCCGAGCGCGAACACTTCGAGACAGGCCATCGCCGCCGTTGGATCGGAAAGATCTTCCCCCTCCGCGCGGGCGATGTCGGCGATGGCGCGCAGCATGATCGTTGTTGAAATCGGCAGTTCGACCGGCAGGCTGGCGAGGCCGAGCGCGCCGCCGAGCGCGCCCGAAACCATCGCCAGCTGGCGGTGGCGCAGCCGTGTGTCGGCGACGGGCTTCCCCTTGAGACTGGCGAGCGCGACGTTCATCGCGCCAAACAGCGCCCTTCGCGCCGCGATCGCGCCGACCTGCTGGAGTTTCGCCGGCATGACTCGACCGGCGAAGCCGATCTGGCGGCCAGCGAGATGCGCGAGCTTCTTGGCGAAGCTGGTTTTCTCCAGCGCGGCGACGGCGGCCTCCAGCGCGGCGCTGTCGGCTTTGTTCATGCGATTCGTCGGAACGGGCAGGGGATGGGGCACGAATGCTTTTCCGCAAAGGCCGAATTTGGGGCCGAATTTGGCTTATCCGATAAGATCGGGCGTCGGAAGCGCGCTTGCAAGAGGGGCGCGCGCCGGCTCCGGTCGTCGGCAAATATTGATCGGGCAGGGGGAGGCGCGATCGAACGCCGCCGGCTTGATGCGACCAACCGGAACCTCGGCCTTCGCGACCGGGCTTTTTCGCGCCGCTCGCGCCGGGTGATCGCGCTGTTGGCGCGGCTTTTGATTTTAGAAGGGCCGCCAATTCAAAATTGTGAAACTTGTCCTTCGATTCCATGAACGCCGCCAATGGCGTCTTGTCCATGGAATTATTGGAGTTGCGGCGCCATTGAACCATCAAGCGCCCGTCAAGCATAGCGCATGGAATATTCAAGAATATCTCATGGTAACTTCATGTAAGTCTCATTCAAACCTCACATGTAAATGCTAGAACTCCGCGTCGATGTGGCGAACATCGTGATCGACGAAGGAGAGACTCCATGAGCAACAATGTATCGAATAGCGCCGACAAAGCGGTTGCCGAAAAGCCCGAAAAGTGGACTGGCAAAATCGCCGGAGCCGGCGTCGGCTTCGTGCTCGGCGGGGCGATTGGCTACGTGCTGCTCGGCTACGGCGGAGTTTTTTTCGCCGGCGTCGTGTGCGCCCTGCTTGGCGGCGCGCTTGGCGCGGCCTTCGACTAAGTTTGCGACCCTCGACCGAGTTCGTACGCGTTGCGTGGCCCGCGTGAATTTTTGAGCGCGGAAGCGTTCAAAGGGGCCCCCATAATCCTTTGTTGCGTCGCCTTTACAACTGCCGCTTGTGTGGCGACTCCGTGCGGCGCGCGCGGAGTTCTTTTTTTGCCAGTTTTCCGGACGTCGATCGATTTTTTTCCGAGGAACCTCTCGCGTCAGGGCAAGGCGCGCGGTTTTTGATAACACGTTAACGCGATAACGTGTTATCAATGCTCATTGGCGCGCCTGGCGCGCGCGACTGCGTTCAGCGCAAATCCCTGAGGTCAACATCAATGAGCGACGCCGCCAACAGAGCTGGAACCGGCCAGCTGATCGGGGTGCGAATGCAGCCCGACGAACTCGCCGCGATCGACAGCTACCGTCGCGATCTACCGGGCGTCCCGAGCCGCCCCGAGGCCATGCGACGGCTGTGCGTCCAGGCGCTGGACCCGCGCGCCGACAATTCCGCGGCGCCCGCCCCGCGCCCGCTGCGAGAGATTGTCCGGGACTTTTTCGACGCCGATCCATCGAGAGTTGGGATCTTCCTTCGCGGCCGCGACGAAGACACGACGCCCACCGAAGCGGTCGAAATCAGCTTTTCTCCGGAGGACGACACGAGCTTCTCGATCCTGCAACGCGCGGCGCGCGACGTGCTCGAAGCATACCGGCGCTTCGCCAAGGCGGGCGATCCCGCCGCGCGGGAATTATGCGCGCGAATGCACACAATTCTCGACGACAAGGCCATCGCCGACCAGGACCAATATTTGACGACTTTCGCGAAAGGTTCGAGACGCGGACGCCAGCGTTGATGAGGATTGGAAGATCATCTGGCTCCGCGCGGCGATGGGGCCATGGATCGGATCAGTTCTACGGCCGAGGCAGCAACCCTACCGCAGACGATCAATACTTGGCGAAGACCGGAGCCGGCTGAGCGAAGTTGAAGTGATAGTTCACGCCAGCGCGCACGACGTTGAGCTCCGGATGGAAGCTGATGGCCAAAGTTCCAGCCGAAGGCGCCGGTCGTCAGTTGCTGTCGAGATCGAAATAGAGATATTCGAGCTTCGCCGACCAATGCGGAGCGAACATCCACTCGACGCCGCCGCCGGCGGTCCAGCCGGTGCGGGTGTTGTTAAAGCCAAAGGCGCTCGACGCCGCCATAGGCGAAGCCCGCCGTGCCGTAGAGCAGCAAGGTCGGCATGATCAGATAGCCGACGCGGCCGCGCATGGTGCCGAACCACGGCAGGCCGATGTTGCCGCCGGTGATAGCTGCAATGGGCGTCAGGAAGTGGTTGCCGAGCGGGAAAAGGGACTGGGAACAGCGTCAGAAAGGGAAGTTGCTTAGCCGCCGCCGCTGATGCTGGTGCCCTGGAAGTCGGTCTTGGCGCCTATCACGACGAATTGATTGAATTGGAAGTTATATCCAACCTGAGCGCCGCCGACGACACCGTCCTGCGCTGCCGATCGTATTGCCGTTGGGCAGGAAGAACAGGTTCGGGACCAAAGCGAGCCAGGCAATGGTAGTGGACAGCCGAATCGCGAATTTCGGATCATAATAAGCCGGAGACGCCCGATTGGCCGCTATTGGCGTCCCAGCCGCCGCCGATGTTCAGACCGACGTAGAAACCGGTCCACATCGGAGGGGGCGGCAGCGGCGGCACATAAACCGGCGCTTCCTTGCGCGACGGAAGATAGGCGGCAATCGCCGATCCCGAGGATAGCGCAAACGCAATCGGCGCTGACGGCGAATAAAAATACTTTTCATGGCAAAACTCCTGCTCTCTCTGGTCGTTGATCGTAGGAAACACACGATCATCCCAAACAACTGTATTGCACAATAATAGCGGAATCCTGATCTTTGAATAAAAAACTCGCGCGATGAATTTATCGCGGGTAGCTTTTTGGAGAGGTGTAATAAATCCGCAACATCGGCTGAGTTAAACGCAAAAAACGTCCCGCCGTCCATCCGGACGGGCCGCCTAGTGACGTCTGGGTCTGCGGGAAACGTTCGCTTGCTTAAAGAATAGGCGAGACAATTCGGCGGTGTAAGGATTGCTCGACGGCCCGCGAACTCGGGGATAATGGAGCGGGGTGTTGCCGTTAGCGACTTGCGAGTGGGTAAACCTATTGAGGACGCACGAAGTCATGGAAGCGCCAATATGGAATTGCGCCCGTGCGCTATATCCGCCACGGGGCAGGGGTGCATATTTGCTACGAGATGGTCAAGCAAGACAGGCTGCCTTAGCGGCTTTAACTTGCGCAAAAATCCTATCCATGTCGGCTTTTACGACTGGAAGCATCCGATCATAGCGCCCTTTTCCCGAAGAGTTGCTGCTCATCAGTTTCATGGAATCCTCAGCACTCAGGGTCGCCAGCGTCGAAAAATCGAACCCACCGCGCATCCTCGACCGAACCCGCAGCACATCGGCGCGGGCGGCGATGTCGATGAGCCTCAAGGGTTGGGCCTCCGCGATCTCATTGAAGGCGATTTGCAACGAGCGCGCGCGCTTCTCGGCGGGCGAGAAACGCGAACTTGGCCTGCCGCGTTTCATTGGCGCCTCGATAGGCGTTCCGTCGATGTCGATGTCGAGCGTCACGGCGAGGAGAATACGCCTCGCGGCGGAGTCATCAAGGGCGCCGAGCGCCGTCTAAAAGCCCGGTCGCCAATTGTGGAAAGAGCCTCCGCCGCCGTCAGTTTTGCGCCGCCTCGGCGCTTTGGCTTATCGTTATCCTTTTCCTTCGCCATGATCTCCGCCTTTCGGGTCGGCTCTTACTTTTCAGCTTACTCGCCGACGTGGATCGGGGCGGATGGCGGCGGAAGGCAGGAGACGATTATCGGGCTTAAAGGCTAGGAAAACAAGGGGAGCGGCGCACGGTCGCGGACTGACGCGGACGGTCAATTGTCGGAGAGGAACTCCGCCATAATCGGCTCCATGCGGCGACGAAACGCGCTAAAACAAAAATTCGCGCGCCAATGCTCGCGCCCGTTTTCGCCAAATTGACGGGCGAGGGCCTTATCCGACAGCAGTTCGATTGTTCGCCGCGCGAGTTCGCCCTCCCGCTCGAGATCGACATTATAGCCGGTGACGCCGTCAAGATTGATTTCCTGGCCGGCGTCCTGCGTGGAGGCGATCACCGGCAAGCCACGCCGCATCGCTTCGATATACACAATGCCGAAATCCATCCTGACGGCTGGGCATCACGAACACATGAGCCCGCGACCAGAGCGCGTCGATCTGGCTTTGGGGCAGCAGGCCCGTGAACTCGATATTGCTCGCCGCCGTCGACGCCCGCGCCCGAGCGCGCAAGATCTCGAGCCCGTCGCCGCCGCCAGCGATCAGCAGCCGCGCGTTTGGGATCGCCGCCATGACGCTGGGCCAGCAGTCGATCAATTCATAGTGCCCCTTCCGCATCTGCGTCGCGTCGATCCGCGATAGGATCAGGGCTGTTGGAGGGCCGCCAACATCGCTCGGCGTCTCCGGAACGTCATCCTCTTCCGTGGCCAGCCAGCACACCTTGGCTCTCGCGGCCGATGGGAGGAGTTTGGCCGCGCGCCGGCGAGTGAAGTCGGTGATCGACAACAAGAGACTGGCGTCCTGCACCTGGCGCCCGTAGTCGCCGAACATTCGCGGGCCCCAGACCTCGACGCCGTATATCCAGAGCGCGTAAGGCCGGTCCAGCATCGGCAAGGGACAGTGAGCGCGCGATATGCCGACATGATTGTACATGAAACGCGATCGAGTGACGCCGCCCGTCCAACACCGAAGCGCGAAACCCGCTCGGCTGCCCGCCGCCGTTCGCGCCGGCAGGCCGAAATCCGTTGTCGGCTGGGGATCGGTCAGCGCGAGCAAGTCCGCTTCGAGGCCGATGTCGGCGGCAAGTCGCGCTAGCAATCGCCCCGTTCTCGCTATCCCGCCGCGCACCAGCGAGAAAGACTCCGCGGCCACGAGAAGCTTCGGTCGTTCAACTGTTTTTCCGGTTTGAAGTCATCATAGTTTACATTCCCTCCCAATAATTAAAATTTCATCGAATTGTTCGTCCCGACAGGGCGCGGATTTTTTCAATGCGCGGCGCGAGGGTTCTCGCCACTCCCAAGCCTTGCCGCCTCGGAAAAAGCGCTTCTCCATGCCGCTTCGGTCATGCCGTGCGTCCGGTGCGTCGCGAGAGATGCATAAAATTCGAAACCAAATTTTAGTGGAAGTGTACAATAACGAAGTGGCGTTCCTTTGCTGCTGACCCCATGCGCGGGGCGTGGTTCGGTAAGGAGTACGAGTTTTATGGCGAAACGCGCGCTGGTGACTGGAATTACGGGGCAGGATGGCGCTTATCTGGCGCAGTTGCTGCTGAACGAGGGCTATGAGGTTCACGGCGTGATCCGCCGCTCGTCGCATCGCGGGGTCGAGGATCATCGCCTGCGCTGGCTTGGCGTCGCCGAAAGGGTTCAGCTACACGATGGCGATATCGCGGATATCTCCAGCCTGCAGCGCATCGTGCAAGAGGTTCAGCCAGACGAAATCTATAATCTCGCCGCGCAGTCCTTTGTCGCTTCCTCTTGGCGCCAGCCGCTGTTGACCACCAATGTCACCGCCGTCGGCGTGACGAACATGCTCGAAGCGATGCGCCTCGGCGCGCCCAAGGCGCGCTTCTATCAGGCGTCTTCCGCCGAAATGTATGGGCTTATCCAGGAGCCCCTGCAAAACGAAAAAACCCCGTTCTATCCGCGCTCTCCCTACGCCGTGGCCAAGCTCTATGGTCATTGGATGACCGTGAACTATCGCGAGAGCTTCGGTCTGCATGCCTCTTCCGGCATCTTGTTCAATCACGAGAGTCCGCTGCGCGGCGTCGAATTCGTCACGCGCAAGGTCACCAACGGCGTCGCGCGCATAAAGCTCGGCCTCGCCGACGAACTGCGGCTCGGCAACATCGACGCGAAGCGCGACTGGGGCCACGCCAAGGATTATGTGCGCGCGATGTGGCTGATGCTGCAGCAAGAAAAGCCGACGATTATGTGATCGCCAGCGGCGTGACGACGACGGTGCGCGACATGTGCCGCATCGCCTTCGAACATGTCGGACTCGACATGGAGAAATATGTCGTCATCGATCCGGCCTTCTATCGTCCCGCCGAGGTGGAGGTGTTGCTCGGCGACTCCTCCAAGGCGCGAAAGACGCTGGGCTGGGAGCCGCGAATTCCGCTCGACGCGCTGATCAAGGAAATGGTCGACGCGGATTTGGAGCAAGTCGTCAGGCATTCGTCGGAAAGCGCTATCTCGCGGCTCAAATCCGTAGTGGCTAACTGGCAAGACAGTGGCGGCATGCGCGGCCTGACCGCAATTGGGCGACCGACGCCGAGCAATCTCGGCAATGCGCGTGAAATGCTTGGCGAGCGGGCCAGCGGGACGGACGAAGCTTGCGGAGCCGTGGCGGCCAATCGCGAAGCGTTGAAGCGCGCCGCCATCGGAAAACCGGCGATTCGAGCGCCGGGCTCCGCCATGCGGATTTCCAGACCGGTGAGCGGCATGTTGGTATCTGCTTTGTTGGTGGCGGCGACACACCAACGATTTTCGCGGATACCAACAAACGGCCCCGGACGCCATCGGACGCTAATCCGAGGCTAACATATTGTTTTTCAGTGATTTATTGACGTTTCTGGACGCCGTTGGACGGCGATTTGGTGCCCCTGGCCGTTCTGAAATAATCACGTAGAAACAAAGCTTAATCCGAAGGTGCGGGCATTAACGACACCGTTGAAAGCTAAAGGGAATTTGCGCCGACGCCCGCACCTTCGCGAGACGTTTGAGCGGGTTCGTATTTTTCGAACCAGGCGTAAGGTTCTCGAAATTATGGTTCGGTGCGATTCCTCTCAGTGTGATTATGGCCGTCGCTTTCGATCCTAGCATTACAGTTGCGGGTTTATCTGATTTCTGACTCTCTGGGTCACCATAATTCGTCATGGGGGTCAGGGGATGTCGGGAGCATCGATCGAGACGACGTTGGAGCTGTGGGCGTTGTCGCTGCGTGACGTGAAGGGTCGGATGCGGCCGCTGTTCACGCAAGCACGGGTGGCGCTGTCGGCGGAGAATTTTCTCGAGGCTTTGCTCGGCGAGGAGCGGCGCAAGACCGGCTGGATGCGGGCGGAAGCAGCTGGCGATCCTGGTCCGTGGCGGCAATAGGCCATTTTGGGTCGGCGCCAACCAAAGGCGAGCGACTTCACGATTGGACCTATCTCGAACTCGCCGATCTCGATGGCGGCGACTACAGCGAAGCGCTCGCCGGTCAAGAATGGACGCGCGGCCTTCTGATCCGGCGCAAAATCGCCGACGGTGACCTCGCCTTCTTCACGACATGGGCTCCGCGCGGAACGACCATCGAAAGACTGGCGAAAATCGAAGGACATCGTTGGGGGCGATCGAAGACGGTTTCGAAATGACGAAGAACGAACTCGGCCCCGATCACAACGAGACACGCTCCTGGCATGGCTGGCGTCGTCACGCGTCGCTGGTCATGCCCGCCTTCGCCATGATGGGTGCGATCCGCGTTCACGCCAATACGGCCGCGCCGCCCCCAAAAACAATACGGAGCAAGCGAAGACGCCCCGTCCGCGTCAGAGCTAACGAACCCATCGCTCATGCGTTGGTCCATCCAGGAAATCCGCCGAATCGCCACCCGCCTCGCTCGAAAACAAATCCACCCAGACTTCGTCATCGGCTGGTCCCTATGGCGACGAGCCCATCAAGCTTAAGCAAGGCGCGCCCATCTTAAAATGCAACTGAAATGCTAGGGCGCGCCTTTCAGACAAGCTCCCCCTTCAAGGCGCACAACTCCGAGTATCCCGACCGGCCCCTGCGACAAGCCTCGCAGCGGAAGCTGCAAACGTCGCGGCTCCCTGAAATCTGCGACCCGAAACCGTCTGCGCCCGTCCGACAAGCTCGCAAAATTTCGCAAGATCGCGTATTTGAAGCATTATTTTCGTCGTTGCGGAACCTTCGCCATTGGTTGGCGTTGTCAAACGGCGTAAGCAAATCGTTGGCGGCTCGGCACGGGCCGCGCTAATCGTTTCGCATTGTGGAGCATCCGAATGTTCGGACCGAATATTTTCCCTTTCGCACGCCTCGTCGCCGCTGCGCTCTTAGCTTCCACCGCTCTCGCCGCCGCGCAATCCGTGGACGGACAGGGCTGGGACGCCACGACGCGCAACAATTTCTACACGCAGGATCAGGGCACGCGGCTCATTCCCTGGAGCTGGATTTCGGCGCTGGAACAGGCCAATGGCGCGCCCTTCATGGCCGATGGCCTCGCGCGCTACGGCTATCTGCCCAATCCGGGCAGCGCGCCAGCCGGCCTGCCGGTCGGCTTCATGGTCGCCCGGGGGGGCGTCGACGAACCGTCGCTCGGGCTCAATTGCGCCGCCTGCCACACGCGGCAGATCGAACATGGTGGCAAGAGCTATCGCATCGACGGCGGCCCTTCGCTCGCCGACCTCGGCGCCTTTTGGGCCGATCTCGATGCGGCGGTGGGCCGCACGCTGAACGACACGGCCAAATTCACCGCTTTCGCCAAAGCCGTGCTCGGCGCGGAGTGGACGGATAAAAAGCAGGAGACGCTGCTGCTGAAAGTCCAGGCGTGGTATGCGCCCTTCCACGCCATTTCCGACGGCGGCCTACCCAAGCCGGGCAAGGATCGGCCGTGGGGCAAAGGCCGGCTCGACGCCGTCGGCATGATTCTCAACCGCGTCGCCGGTCTCGACATCGGCGCGCCCGCGGACAATTACATCATCCAAGACAACATCGCGCGGGCTAATGCACCGGTGCGCCCGCCCTTCCTGTGGAACGCGCCGATCCAGAATCGCACGCAATGGCCGGGGTTCGCCGAGAACGGCAATGAAATATTGGCGCTGTCGCGCAACCTCGGCCAAGTCTATGGCGTCTTCGGCGTGTTTCATCCCAAAAAGGACGACTCGCACCCCATCGGCTATGATTATCTTGGCGACAATTCCGCCAATTTCGACGGGCTCGCCGCGCTGGAAAGCGATATCATCGCCCTGAAGCCGCCGAAGTGGCCTTGGGCCGTCGACGCCAAACTCGCGGCCGAAGGCGAAAAGATTTTCAACTGGACAACCGCGCAGGGCGGCTGCGTCGAATGCCACGGGGTCAAAACCCTGGCCGACGGCAATTGGGTGACGCCGGTGACGCCGATCGCGCAGATCCGCACCGACGCCAAGGAATTGCAGAATCTGGGACGCAAGGTCGACACCGGCGTGCTAATCGGCGCCTTCATCCCCTTCCTCGGCGAGCCTTTGAACAAAACCGACGACGCCGTGAGCGTGCTCGGCCTCTCGGTGCGCGGCGCGGTCCTGCAGCATTACTTCCCCGATGTGCGGATGGACCCGAATTTGCGCCGGCTGCTGGTGAAATCGCACAAGGCGCTCGACGCGGTGATCGAGACGCTCGATCCGCGGCTCAAAACCGATGTCATGAAAAAGATCGACGCCATCAAGGGCGCTTATCCGATTCCCGGTTTGGGCGCGCCGCCGCCGCCCGGCTACGAAGCGCGGGTTATGCAGGGCATTTGGGCCGCCGCGCCCTATCTGCACAATGGCTCGGTGCCGACGCTCGCCGAACTGCTGAAGCCCTCGAACAAGCGCGTCGAGTCGTTCAAGGTCGGACCCGCCTACGATCCCGAAACTGTCGGCCTCGCCGTCGAGCAGCCGAATTCCAGCACAACGCTGGTCACCACCGGCTGCGAAAATCCGCTCTCGGGCGACAGCCATTGCGGCCACGACTTCGGCGTGACGCTCACCGACGAACAGAAAAATGCTCTGCTCGAATATCTCAAGACCTTGTGACGCGCGCGCCGCGCGAGGCGATGCGGTGAAGACCACGGCCATGTCTGGGCGCCGCTCGGACATGGAGGTTTCGCGCCCGCGGCGGACCAGAGCGCCTTCCCATGAAGTGGACGCCGGTTCGCGGCAAAAGAGCGCGATAAGCAGAATTGAGGCCCATCTGATGCGATCAGATCGCAAGAGGTTTTAGAAAACAAAACAACACGCGCCCCGATCGGACGGCCAACGGCCGCTTCGACGACCGACGCGGCATTTGGGGAGGAAAGACCATGAAACGAGCCTCGATTACGGTGCTGCTCTTTTGCGCGCTGGTGGCGCGCGCGCAGGCGGCGGATTTCACTCCCACCCCATTGGAGGCCCCACCGGCGGGGGAAACGGAACAGATCGGGCAGATTGTCGATCTCACCGTGCAACTGCTGCAATATCGCTATGGCGACAGCCTCGCGCGCCGCGGCGTCCACGCCAAGGATCACGGCTGCGTCAAGGGAACGCTCGCCGTCGACGCCGATATTCCGGAGGCGCTGCGCGCCGGCGTGTTCGCCGCGCCCGGCAAGAGCTATGACGCCTGGGTGCGCTTCTCCAACGCCACCGGCGTCGTGACGGCGGATTACGACACGGCGCACGACACGAACACGGGCGCGACGACGCACACGGCGACGAGCCGCGGCATGGCGATCAAGCTGATGGGCGTCGAGGGCGCGACTTTGTTCGACGAGCCGGGCGCGAAGACCCAGGATTTTCTGCTGATCAACCAGCCCATGTTCGGCTTCGGCGATGTCGCCACCTATCTGAAAGTCACGCAGCTGCAATTGCAGTTCAAGGACAACAATACGGCGTTGTTCGGCGTCCTGTTCGGCAAGATCCCGCATCCGACCATCGCGCCGATGAGCCCGCCCGACATCGCCAAGACCGCGGCGATCCTCGCGCGCATCGGCGGCGACAAAATGAGCAATCCGCTCGATGGCCCATATTTTTCGGCCTCGCCCTTTCTTTACGGAAATGGCCATGCGGCGAAATTCAGCGTGACGCGGCGCGATCCCGAAAACGTCCGATCGACGACTTCCCGAGCGACAACGCCTTCCGTCAGGCGATGAAGCACAGCCTTTCCATCACCGACGGGAAGCCGGTTATATATGATTTTTCCGTGCAGCTGCGGCCCGACGGGCTTTCGCCCGGCGACGCCGCTTTCCCGATCGAGGACGCCGCCTTCGAGTGGAAGGAGACGGCGGCCGCCTCCTATCGCAAGGTCGCGACGCTCACCATTTCGCCGCAGGATTTCGACAATCCGCTGCGCATCACCGAATGTGAGCATCTGGTGTTCACGCCCTGGCACGGGCTGACCGAGCATCAGCCGCTCGGCGGCATCAACCGGCTGCGCCGCGCCGTCTATATCGCCTCGTCGCAATATCGCGCGCAGCCGCGCGAACCGTCGAAATTCCCGGTCGATTATCCGAAGTGAGGGAAGCCGCCATGCGCCGCGCCGCCTGTCTCGCCCTGTTGCTGACGCTCGTCGTTCCCGTCGCCGCCGATGCGCAGAGCTACGGCGGCGCTTCCGTCCCGCCGCCCGCGCCCACCGCCGCCCCTGCGGCGGACTGGAGCGCGCGGCGCAAGGCGCGCGACGCCATGCTCGAGGCCTATCTGGCCAAGGATCCGGTCGCCTATCGCTGGTTCGCCGATTTTCCCTTCGGCGTCTCCAGCGGCGTCCCCTATCTCGTTCTGAAGCTGCTGCCGCGGCTCGCGCCGGAACAATGGGGCAGCGAGGCGAATTTTCTTGATGTCGTCGGGCTGTTCGTCGACGAGCGCGAGCCCGGCTATCCGATCGCGCGCGGGTTCGGCTTCACCGGCCTCTCGCGCGCAGAGCCGAGCGGCGCGCCGGATTTCGCCGCGCTGAGCTGCGGCGCCTGCCATATCGGCCGCGTGCGCCTCGGCGATGGCGCGCTGCGCTATCTCGACGGCGGCGTGAATACGCAGTTCAACCTCGTTCAATATCGCGTGCGCGTCGCCGCGACGATCGACAAGATCACGAAAGGCGCAAAGACGCTCGATGAAAGAACCGAGCGCGCGACCGCCGCCATTCTCGACGCGCTGGCCAAGGCCCATGCCGAGGACAAAAATTTCTTCTACAAAAATTACAGTTTCGGCGGAAAGCGTTTCGACGCCCAATATGAAGCCGAGCAGATCGCCCTGTTCCAGAAAGACGCGCCGGCGCTGGTGCGCGGATTTCTGATCCGCGCCGGCCTCGAACTCTCCTCCTTCCTCGATCTCCTCGCCAAGAATTACCAGGGATTCGAAGGGCCGATGACGGCGGGCTTCGGCGGCATGGCCGACGCCACCGGCGTCAGCGTCTCCATGGCCTTCGCCGCCGCCAAGGCGGATGGCGAAGCGCCAGATCCGCAAACGGCTTTGCCGCCGACGGCGGGCCTCACCGATTTCATGGCGGTGTGGGAGCAGGGCAAGCGCCTCGCCCACTGGTCCGCCGACAAGACCAGCCTGATCGACGGCGGCGGCCAGTGGAACGGCAACATTCCCATTCCCATGTTCCGCAATCTCGCCGCCGAACTCACGCTCGGCCTTGGCGCCGACACCGACATTCGCATCGCCGCCTTCGCCGAGCGTCTGCTGCGCGATCTTCCGGCGCCGGCCTATCCGTTCGAGGTCGATCTCGCTCTGGCGAAAAAGGGCGAGGCGCTGTTCGCGCAAAATTGCGCCGTCTGCCACAAGCCGCACAATGGCGCGGTCTACGACATGGGCTCGGACAAGGGCCGCGCCCGCGTCGTCAGCCAGTCCATCGCCGAAGGCGCCAGAACCAGCTTCACCGGCATCTGTCCGCCGCAGCGGGCCGTCGACCTGCCGCCGGCGGGAACGCGCGTGACGCCCTGCGCCGAATTCGACGGGGTTTCGCTGGCCGGCCGCGCCGATGTCGCCATGGCCGATCCCGCCCTGCACGACGGCTATGATGCGCTGCCGCTCGGCGGCGTCTGGGCGCAGGCGCCCTATCTGCACAATGGCTCCGTGCCGACGCTCTATCATCTGCTCGTGCCCGCCGAGCGCCCCAGCGTCTTCGTCAAGGGCCGGCTGGATTACGACGCCAAACTTGTCGGCTACGCCTTCGGCGAGGATCCCGCGCGCAAGGAAGGCTATCAATTCGATACCTCCGCCTTCTCCGCCGTGTCCAACAAGGGCCACGATACGGATGTCGAGATCGATGGCGCGCTGCGGCGGCTCGACTGGTCGAAAGACCGGGACGGCGCCATGGCCCTGATCGAATATATGAAGACGCTGTGACCCGGCGCGGGCCAGTCCCGCGCAAGTTCGCCGCGCCCTGTCCCACATGGGTTCGAATGGTCGCGGCGACGTCTCCTCGGCTCTCCCCGCGCCTCGGCGAGAGGGACGCAGGCGACGCGCCGGTTCGGCGAGGCGGCGCTTTGAGTTCGGCGGGTCCCGGTCTCGCGGAGTTGGCAGCACGCGCTTGGAACCGCGTCGACGAACGCGTGCTCTTCCAAGTTCACCATTATTTTGTCCGTATAGGTCATGATCTGACGGACATTGTGACATGTGGAGGTTGGCGCGCCCGTTAGGTTTTACTTTGGTCAACGGTCATGTGACTGTATGGACAGTATCCTAACGGACAGAGGAACCTCCTGTGGCGACCATTCTATACGCGCGCGTCTCCACAGTTGATCAAACCATCGCGCACCAAGAGGCGCAGGCCCGCAAAGCCGGGTTCACCATCGATCAAGTCGTCTCGGATCATGGCGTCTCAGGCGTCCGCGTCCCGCTTTCCGAGCGTCCCGAAGGCCGGCGCCTATTCGATATGCCACGGCATACCAACAAATATACCAACGATTTTCGCGGATACCAACAAACCGCCCCGGACGCCATCGGACGCTAATCCGAGGCTAACATATTGTTTTTCAGTGATTTCTGGACGTTTCTGGACGCCGTTGGACGGCGATTTGGTGCCCCTGGCCGGAGTTGAACCAGCACTCCTTGCGGAACTCGATTTTGAGTCGAGCGCGTCTACCAATTCCGCCACAGGGGCGCGGACCGGCGTGGGGCCGGCGCGCGGCGCGGATATTAGCTTTGAAAAAGCCCCCGTCAACCCATCGTCAAGTGAAGATGCGTAATGTTCGCCGGCGCGCCGGCCTATCTTCGCGACGCGGCCGGTGCTAACGGTGGAAAATGTTCAAAAAACTCTATGACTGGACCATGCGGCTCGCTTCGAGCCCTCACGCCCCGCTGGCGCTCGCCGCCATAGCTTTCGCGGAAAGTTCGTTCTTTCCCGTGCCGCCCGATACGATTCTGGTGCCGATGTCGCTGGCCGAGCCGAAAAAGGCATGGCGCTACGCCGCCATCTGCACGGTCGCCTCGGTCGCGGGCGGAGCGCTCGGCTATGCGCTGGGCGCGCTGTTCTACGACACGGCGGGCCAATGGCTGATCCATCTTTACGGCTATGAGTCGAAGATGGACGCCATGCGCGAGTTCTACGCGAAATGGGGCGCGATTTTCATTCTGGTGAAGGGGCTGACGCCGATCCCGTTCAAGCTCGTGACGATCTTCTCGGGGCTGTTCGCCTATAATTTCCCGCTGTTCATGCTGCTCGCGACGATCACCCGCGGCGCGCGCTTCTTCCTGCTCGCCGCCGCGCTCAATCATTTCGGCGACCCGATCCGGCTGAAGCTCGAACAGCATTTCGGCCTGTTCATGGGATCGCTCGCGGCGATAGTGGTCGGCGGCTTCGTGGTCGCCGTGAAGCTGTTTTGACTCGTCCGCTCACAGTGTTCTTGCGCGAAAATATTTCGCGCGCGATCGCGGTGGTCGTGCTCGTCGTCGCGGCGGGAACGATCGCGGGCGCCTGGATTTTCGAATCCATGGGTTACATCCCTTGCGAACTCTGCCTCCTGGGCCGCGTTCCCTATTATGTCGGCATTTTTCTCGCGGCGCTGACGGCGCTCGCGGCGCATTGGGGCAGGGCGGGGCTGGCGCGATTTGGATTGGCCCTGCTGGCGTTGGTGTTTTTGGCTGGCGCGGGAATCGCCGTCTATCATTCGGGCGTTGAGTTCCACCTCTGGCCTGGCCCGACCGAATGCACGGGCGCGCTGACGGGAGCATTGGCGCCCGAGGATTTCATGGCGCAGCTAAAACGGGTGAAGCCCGTGCGCTGCGACGAGCCGGCGCTGCTCGTGTTCGGGCTTAGTCTCGCTGTCTGGGAGGCGGTGGTTTGTCTGGGATTGTCCGGGCTCGCCGCCTGGGGCTGGAGACGCGCGGCGAGGGGGTAAATTGTCGCGGAAAGGCGCGCCGCTGGCGATATTCCGCGCTCCCTCATCAAAGCCGCCAGCCTCCGCTCAAAAAGCTCTCGGGCTTAGCGGCGCGCGCTGGCGATATGCGCGCTCTTTCATTAAAACCGCCAGCGTCCGCTCAAAAAGCTCTCGGGCTTAGAATCTTCCTCGGTTCACAAAATCATCACCGCGCATGCCTGATCGCCGGGGGAACCCAGCGGCCGTCAAGCGCTTCGGGCTTGGGCGCGTAAAGTCGCATGGTGATGCTCTCGTATCCCGACGCGGGCGAGGGCAGCCAGTTCGCTTCCAGTTCGGCGCCGGGATTGGCGTTTTGGATGTATAGGTCGAGCGAACCGTCCGCGTTGTATTTCAGCGCGTCGCGATCGCCGATCGCGAAGCGGTTGAGCGGGTTCGCGACCTGAAAGCCCTTTTCGTCATAGAGCGTGATGGACCAAAACGCCCCAACCGGCGGCAACTCGCTCTTGGAAAAATGCAGCACATATTTCTTCGCGCCGTCGAGCGGCTTGCCTTCGTTGTCGGCGAGATTGAACGGATAGATCGCGTCCTCCGGCTGGTTCGCGCCGAGCCCAACGAGGGCGACAATCGCCCGTTTGAGATAATAATCGCCATAGACGCCCATCGTGTCGGTATTCATTTGCCAGCCGTTGGCGACGCGCGCCAGCGTCGGCGTCTTCCCCTTCATATAAGCGAGCCCGTCGACGCTGGCTTTTTCCAGCGCCCGCTGGACGGCCGGATCGGCCTTTTCCAAGTCGAAGCTCTTGCCGGGCTCGATGCCGATGCGCTTCAGGCGCGCGACCTGCGACCAGTCGGTGACATGCGGCGGATTGACCTTCAACAATTCGGCGGCATAAGCGAAAAACTTGCCCGCTGGCATGTTGTTGACCTGATCGAGCGGCGGCGTCTTCATATCCAGATTGGGGTCGATTTTCGCCGTCGCGGGCTTCGCCGCCTTGCCGAAACGCGAGAGCGGCGCGAGCTTGTAGCCGTCCTGCACCTCGTGTACGGCGTCGTAATCCTTTGGCCCATTGGTCTGCGTGCGGCCGATGAGCCAGACATAGGGCGTCGGCGCCTCGATCTTTTCGACGCCGCGCGGCAGCTGGCCTTTCCAGTTCGGCGGAACAATGGCGAAATTGCCGGCGCTCGTGCCGCTGGCGCGCTTGCCGGGGACGGCGAAGACATCCGTCCACATGTCGAGCAGCGGCAGCAGATAATAGCGGCCCTTGGTGTCGGGCGCGGTGAGGACGATCGGCTCCTTCGTCAGATCAAGCCAGGCGACGGAGTAGAGCGTGTCGAAATTTGGCCGCACCACGTCGCGGAAGTCGGCGGGCGGAAAGGTCCGCGCATGGGAGAATTCATTCGCGGGGCCGGCCCCGATCCTCTTTCCGGCTTCGACATTGGTCATGATCTTCCGCGTCACGTCCATGATGACGAGCGGGTAGAGATAGACATAAGCCTCCTTGCCGATCTCATAGGCTTCTTGTTCGCCGACCGCCTCGAAAGCGCGAACGCCCGTGGCCGTCCCGCCCGAGCCCAGCGCCAGAAGGGCGAAGCCGATGATGACGTCCGACACGCGTTTCTTCACTTTTGCCCCCGTGATTGTCGCCATTGGCGGATCAAAGGCGTTTGCGTCGTGGCCACGGTCGGCGGCGCTCATCCCGCCGCCAGCCGCGCCCGCGCCCTCAGCTTCTCGGTCTCGCTCTTAAGCTGCCCGCAGGCGGCCAGAATATCGCGCCCGCGCGGCGTGCGGACGGGGCTGGCGTAGCCGGCGTTGAACACAATGTCGGAAAAACGCTCGATCGTCTCCCAGTCCGAGCACTCGTAAGGCGCGCCGGGCCATGGGTTGAACGGAATGAGATTGATCTTGGCCGGGACGCCCTTGAGCAGCCGCACCAGTTCGCGCGCCTCGGCGGGAGAGTCGTTGACGCCCTTCAGCATCACATATTCGAAGGTGATGCGCCGCGCGTTGGAGGCGCCGGGGTAGCCGCGGCACGCTTGAAGCAACTCCTTGATCGGATATTTCTTGTTGAGCGGAACCAGCTCATCGCGAAGCTCGTCGCGCACCGCGTGCAGCGAAATCGCCAGCATCGGCCCGCATTCGGCGCCGAGCCGCTCGATTTGCGGCACGACGCCGGAGGTCGAGACGGTGATGCGGCGCTTCGAGACCGACAGCCCGTCGCCATCGGCCATCGCGTCGACGGCGGACATCACATTTTCGAGATTATAGAGCGGCTCGCCCATGCCCATGAACACGATGTTCGAGACCGCGCGCACGCCTTCGCCTGATGGCACGAGGCCATCGGTCGGCCGCTCCAGCCCCGGAAAATCGCCGAGCCGGCGCCGCGCGACCATGATCTGGCCGATAATCTCTTGCGCGGTGAGGTTGCGCACCAGTTTTTGCGTGCCGGTGTGGCAAAAGCTGCAGTTGAGCGTGCAGCCGACCTGCGACGAGACGCACAACGTGCCCCGGTCGCTTTCGGGGATATAGACGCATTCGATCTCGGCGGGCTTTTCGTTTTGATGGGCGGGCGAAAGCCGCAGCAGCCATTTGCGCGTGCCGTCGCTCGAGACCTGCTCCTCGACGATTTCCGGCAAATCGAGCGAAAAAGCCACGTCCAGCCGCTCGCGCATGGCCTTGGAAATATTGAGCATGGAGCCGAAATCATCGGCGCCGCGAAAGTAAATCCAATGCCAAAGCTGCGCCACGCGCATCCTTATCTCGCGGTCGGGCAACTCCAGCCGGCGCAAGGCGTCGGCGAGCTCGGCGCGGGTGAGCCCGGCGAGCGAGGGTCTGGCGGAGAAGGCGAGCGGCGCCGGGGCGGCCAGCGCGGTGGAATGGGGCATTTGGACCTCGAGGTTATGGGCGGCAGTATAGCATGGGGCGGCGCCTTTTGGCATCGCCACGCGAACCGACAGAAGTTTAACGGCTAAGAGCATCTTGGCGGATTTGGCCGCGTTACGCGCGAAGCGCGAGGCCGCCGCGACAAACCCGTTATGCGCCTTACCGCTCGATGGCCCCGTGACGGCCGCTAACATCCCGCCACGCAAAAAGAATTGCGTCGCGAATTTGCCCGGACGGCGCGGCGGCGCGTTGTTTTATCGCGCGCGACGGCGCGGCCATGGCAAAGCAACAGCTGAAGAGTCAATTGATTGCTAACCATGCGATTATGTTGATGTTTATTCCGTTCATTTTAAGTAGTAACCTTCGTGAAGAATATAGCCGCGCCACGCGTAAATAATTCTTAACAAAATGCCGCCAACCCATGGAGAGTCTCGTGCAACATACGGCGCTCGAACAACACCATGCCGATTCAGACTGGGATTCGTGTCTCTCGACGCTAAACGACAGGCCTTACAGCCTGCCGGCCATGCCGAAACTAAGCATTATCATAAATATAAACGCAGCCATATTGGTTGCAATTCTAACGGTGGTGTTCACGGTCATGAACCACCATAAATTGATTGAAACAATAATAACGTTTTCCAACCTCATGTTATGTTTTACATTTGGAGCAATTGTGTCCATTTTGTCGTGTCTATTTGATTATAAAGCGAGAGCGATCTACAGCTCGGGCGCGTCGAAAAAGCTTCTTCTCGTGGATGTCGCTGAAATATACGATGTATGCGCTTTTATGATTTTCGCCGCATCCTTGATGATATTTGTTTGGGGTTCTTATTTAACGTTTTATCTTGTTCGCGGCGCTTTCTTTTGAGCTTGTATCCGCCCTCAACAATTTGCGAGTCGCGCCGCGGCTCGCAATTCATTGAGAATGAAGCGGATACTCAAAATACCTAGTATCCGGGTTCCGTAATGCCGGATACCAGGCCGTCCGCGAGCACGAATTCGCGCGCTCCGGCGGTTCCAACCGACGCGAAGCCCTCCGCGAACTCCGGCAAGCCAGCGCGGGAAGGGGACACTTGGCTCAAGGCGCGGGCGGCAGTATAGCGTGGGAAGCGGCGGCGCGTAGGGGTGAGATTTTGCAAGTCGGATCGATTTGAATATGCCTCTTCTCGATTCTGCAAGAATTACGGCGCGTCCGCTGGGTGAATGAGTTCATCTTGCAAAGAGGCGCGGGGCTCAGACTGGCGCATCTATTCCTATCACGGGCGCAAAGCCGTCCGGATTAAGCTTCAACAAAATATATTTTAGCCTGCATCGCGGCCAATATCGGCCATAATTACAATTCCTTAATAAGGCTATCCCTCGGGTGATGGGTTTGCAAAAGCCCTCGAGCATGGCTCATGTCGCTTGGCTCGGTAGTTTCGAGGTAGAAAAGCGACGGTTTACGAACCTTCGAGGCGGAAAGCGCGCTCGTTACGACGTGTGTCCCGGGTGGTCCGGCTCGGAAACTCAATCCGGAGTCTTAGTGTGAGCGTATATAGTGAGCAGCAAAGGCTAATGGCCGAGTTCGAGAATCGTGAAAAGCGCCCTCGCGGCGCGCCGAGCGGCGCCCAAGACGAAAATAGCGCTCTGGCGGAACTTTCCCGCTTCGTTGACGCGCAAAAGAACCGAGGTGAACAGGGTCGCGAACGACGAGGGCGGCCTTCCGCGGAGATTCGACATGAACGTTCGAATCCTGCCGAACGCGCCGGTTCCCAAGCGCGCAAGCGCTACGTCGACGATGATTTCGCCCCGATCGAAGCCGCGTCGGCGCGGGAAAGCGGTTTTCGAAACAGAAATGCTGGGTCCGAGCCCCGCAAGGAGGCATTGGGACTACCGCGCCGTTGACATCGGTTACGGAGCCGCCGCGCGGCGCCGTTTGCTCTATTTTACGGCGTTGATTATCGTCATTGGCTTTGTCGGACTAGCGGCAAGCTCGGTTTCTTGGCGAAAGCTTTCGAACCCGACCGAGACCACTTTGATCGGGCGCGAGACCAGAGAAGCCAGACCGCAACCGGAAGAAATGGCGGACGCCGACCGTCCCGCTCAAAACGCTTCCATTGTCGACGCACAGCCCGCTGACGTCTCGTCCGACGATCGCGCCGCCTCGTCCGCGCCAGTCGGCATCCCGACGTCCGCGGCGTCGATCCCATCGCCAGAAACGACGCCGAGCACGCCGCCGGCGCAGGAGCCGGCCGGCGCCAAACATGATGATCCCGGCTATGTCTTGGCGCCGATCGAAGAAGTCGCGACGAGGCCAAAACTATTGTTCGACCAAGCGCCGCCGCTAAATCTGGACTCGAGTTCAGAGCCTTCGCCTTCGAGAGTCAGCAAGGTCGAAAAGGCCGGCGACGTCGAGAACGCCAGCGATGTCGAGAATGTTAGTAGGGTCGAGAAAGAGGCCAAGTCCAGGGTCAACAAATCGACCAGCAACTGTCTTGTCAAAGTGGACAGACGTGTTCTTATCAACCGATCGTGCCAAGTTTCTTGGACAAAACAGCGAGTAACTTTTGAACTCGCCGAGAAACCCTTGACGATCTCCCATGACCACGGGAGAACATGGCTAGCGACCTTGGGAAGCCAGGAATTGGGCAAGGTTTACAAAACTGGATCATGCTGGGGAAGCAAACGAGCCTACATATGCGAACACCACAAATAGGCGAGCGTCGGCCTCCATGCGGAGCTTCGGTCTGAGCCGAGCGGAAACGCCTATTTCGGGCGCGGGGCGGCAATGCAAACCCGCTCACGCCGAATCTTTCTCTGGCGCCGAACGCCTTTCTTTTGAAAATGACGGCCTTTAACTCTAGATTTCAAACTCCTCTGTCCGAGTTCCCCACATGCGCGCGGCGCTGCCCAAGATTCTGATCGCCACTTTCGGATCGCTCGGCGATCTTTATCCCTTCGTCGCGCTGGGGCAGGCGCTGCAGCGGGAGGGCTTCGCGGTCGTCGTCGCGACCTCCGAAGCCTATCGCGATTTGATCATCGAGGAAGGCCTGGGCTTCGCCGCCATTCGTCCCGATGTGGAGGAGGCGACGGAGCGGCTCGGGATGGATCTCGGCGAGATCGCGCGGCGGATGAGCGCGGACGACGGCTTTTTGTTCCAGCGGCTGATCTTTCCGTTCCTTCACGAGGCTTTTGAGCAGCTTTACGCGGCGAGCGAGGGCGCCGTGGCGGTGGTCGCGCATTCCATCGCCTTCGCCGCCCATGCGGTAGCGGAAAAGCGCGGGCTGCCGCTGTTCGTCGTCACGCTTTCGCCGTTGATGCTTTACTCGGCCTATGATCCGCCGCTGGGCACGCGCGCGCCCTTCGTCGCCGCTCCGCGCCGGACGCTCGCGCTGGCCTACAACCGCGCGCTGCTTCGCGCCTTCGCCTGGGGCGCCGCGCTTTGGGCGGCGCCTTTGAGAAAGTTTCGGCGCGAGGTCGGCCTGCCGCGCCGCGGCGGGTTCGACCTGTTCGCCGGCGCGGCGCCTGGAGTCAAAACCATCGCGCTGCACTCGAAGCTGCTGGCGCCGCCACGGCCCGATCACTCTCCCGATATTCTGATCGCCGGCCAGATTTTTTACGACCGCGGGCCGCCGCCTGAAGAAGAAGAGGCGCGCGCGCTGGATGAGTTTCTGGCGTCGGGACCGCCGCCGGTCGTGTTCTCGCTCGGCAGTTTCGTCGCGCAAGGCGGCGGCGATTATTATCGCGCTTGCATGGCGGCGGCGAGCAGCATCGGTTTGCGCGCGGTCGTGCTCGCCCATGGCGATGACGTGGCGCGGCTGCGCGAAGGCGCGCCCGCTGGCGCTTTTGTCGTGGCCTATGTGCCTCACGCCGAGCTGTTTCCGCGCGCCTGTCTCGTCGTCCATCACGGCGGCGTCGGCACCAGCGCGCAGGCGCTGCGGGCCGGCAAGCCGCAACTCGTGACGCCGTTTCTCGCCGATCAACCCGATAACGCGGCGCGTCTCGTTCGTCTTGGACTCGCGAGAACGTTCGACGGGCGAACGATCTCGGCGGAAAAGCTCGCGCGGGAGCTGCGGATTTTGCTGAAGACGCCGGATTACGCCCATCGGGCGCGGGAATCCGCCGGCGTGATCGCCAGCGAGGACGGCGCCGCGGTCGCGGCCAGCAAAATCGCTAAGGTGATTGAACGTTCCTGATCAATTGCTCGCCGCATGATAAGCGGCCCTTATCGCCGCATTCGCCAAAACGAATAGACCTCCTACTTCCTGTCCCTATGAACATGTTTCGCGAGCGCCGGAGCATCTCCACGCGAGGCGAGCACTTCCGGCGCCAGCAAACCGATGCAAAGGGAAAGGAAACGAAAATGGCTAAGATTGTTTGTGTTCTTTACGACGATCCGGTTGACGGTTATCCGAAAACCTACGCGCGCGACGACTGTCCGCAACCCAAGATCTATCCCGACGGCCAGACCTTGCCGACCCCCAAGGCGATAGATTTCAAGCCCGGCGCGCTTCTCGGCAGCGTCTCCGGCGAGCTCGGGCTGCGCAAATTTCTCGAGTCGAACGGCCATCAACTGGTCGTCACCTCCAGCAAGGACGGCGCCGACAGCGTGCTCGACCGCGAGCTGCACGACGCGGAGATCGTGATCTCGCAGCCGTTCTGGCCGGCCTATATGACCGCCGAGCGCTTCGCCAAGGCGAAGAAGCTCAAGCTGATTGTGACGGCCGGCATTGGCTCGGACCACACCGACCTGCAAGCGGCGATCAAGAACAACGTCACGGTCGCCGAAGTCACCTACTGCAACAGCCACGCCGTGGCCGAACATGTCGTGATGTCGATCCTGGCGCTGGTGCGCAACTTCATCCCCTCCCACGACATCATCCTCAAGGGCGGCTGGAACATCGCCGACGCGGTGTCGCGCTCCTACGACCTCGAAGCCATGCAGGTCGGCACGGTGGCCGCGGGCCGCATCGGCTTGCGCGTTCTTCGCCTGTTGAAGCCCTTTGACGTGGGTCTGCATTACATGGACCGGCATCGCCTGCCGGAGGCGGTGGAGAAGGAACTGAACCTCACCTACCACGCGAATCTCGAGAGCCTCGCCAAGGTCTGCGACGTCGTTACGCTGAACTGCCCGTTGCACCCCGAAACCGAGCACATGATCAACGAGAAGACGCTCAAGTTCTTCAAGCGCGGCGCCTATATCGTGAACACGGCGCGCGGCAAGCTGGTCGACGCCGACGCTCTGGTGCGGGCTGTTGAAAGCGGCCAAATCGCGGGATACGCGGGCGACGTTTGGTTCCCGCAGCCCGCGCCGAAGGATCATCCGTGGCGCAAGATGCCGCATCAGGCGATGACCCCGCACATCTCGGGCACGAGCCTGTCCGCGCAGACCCGCTACGCCGCGGGCGTGCGCGAAATTCTCGAGTGCTACTTCGAGGGTCGCCCGATCCGCAACGAGTATCTCGTCGTGCAGGGCGGCAAGCTGGCCGGCGTCGGCGCGCATTCCTATAGCGAAGGCGATGCGACGGGCGGATCGGAAGAGGCCGCGCGCTTCAAAAAGGGCTAAGCCTTCATACTAGATCGCGACTGTCCCGAGCCGGCGCCGTCAAACGGCGCCGGCTTTGGCGCTTCGCCGCCAAACGGACAGCGGAGTCATTCGGAAAATTTCCGCCGTTGTGCATGGGAGCGAGAGATGACACGAGAAAAAGTTACCGAGAAAATTCTCGACATCAAACGAGAGAGGGGTTGGTCCTGGGCGCATATCGCGCGGGAAATCGGCGGCATGTCCGAAATTCTGATCGTCGGCGCCTTGCTTGGTCAAGGCAAACTCGTCAAGCCGCTGGCGCGAAAGGCGGCCCGATTGTTCGGTCTCGCGGAGACCGAGGAGCGAATGTTGAACGAAACTCCGTATCGCGGAACGCCAATGCCGCCGACGGACCCGCTGATTTACAGATTTTACGAACTGGTGATGGTGAATGGCCCGGCCTTGAAGGCCATCATCGAGGAAGAATTTGGCGACGGCATCATGTCGGCGATTGATTTCGACATGAGCTTGGAACGGCTCCCCGATCCCAAGGGGGACCGGGTCAAAATCATTATGTCGGGAAAGTTTTTGCCTTATAAGTATTACGGCGCGGCGGACGAAACTCCTGACTATGGATTTAAGGAGGAATAAGCGCGGTCGAAAAATCGGCCGGAAATTTAAAGCGCCGCTCATTCGACGGAATCCAGCATGTTTATTCGACAGCTCGACTATCTGGTGACCCTGGCGCGGGAGCGGCACTTCGCCCGCGCGGCGGAGGCCTGCAACGTCTCGCAGCCGGCGCTCTCCGGCGCGATACGACACCTCGAAGAGGAGTTGGGCGTCAACATCGTCGAGCGCGGGCAGAGATTCGTCGGTTTCACCGAGGATGGCGAGCGGATTTTAGGCTGGGCGCGTCAAGCCATCGCGGCCTGGGACGGCTTGCGGCAGGAGGCCTCGATCTCGCGCACGCGGCTTAGCGGAACCCTGCGCTTCGGCGCGATCCCCACCACCATGCCCATCGTTTCCCTGCTCACCGGGCCATATTGGGACGCTTATCCAGACATACGCCAAACCGTGCGGTCTTTGAGCAATGAGGAAATTATTCGCAGACTGGACGATTTCGAACTCGATATTGGCCTCACCTACCTCGAAGACCAGAAGCTGGAACGTTTTCGTGTCCTGCCCTTGTATCGGGAACGATATGTCCTTCTGGCGCGGGACGCCGACTCGCTGAACAACCGCGAGTGCGATCTCATGGCGAGACGCCGCCGCCCTGCCTTTGTGCCTATTGACGCGAAACATGCAGAACCGCCGTATTATCGATGCGGCTTTTCGCCGGGCCGACGTCGAACCACGCGTGGTCGTCGAAACCGATTCCGTGTTCGCTCTCTATTCCAATGTCCGCTGCGCCCAAATGTGCAGCATCTTGCCGCATAGTCTGCTCGCCCTGTTCGAGATGCAGGAAGAGTTGACGGCAATTCCTTTAACGCCGGAACTAAATCGCGGGATTGGACTGGTGACGCTGAACAACGATCCCGCCTCGCCAATTGTTTCCGCGATCTGGGCCATTTCTCAGCGGCTGGAACTTGGGACGCGGTTCAATTTCCTGGCGCGGCCCGCTTCCTAGTTCAATCCGGCCAACCAAACGCCTCTTCATGGCTCGCCGCGGCCCGCCTTCAGCGCATCCGCCAGCCGCATTTGCGCCGAGCCCGGCTTTAGCGGTTTTTGCTGGCTCTCATGCGGCGCCCAGCCGGAGAGCCAGACGATCTCGAAGCTCGCGCGCACGCGCCCGTCGGGGTCGGAAAAATTCTCGGCGTAGATTTCCGCCGCGCGCAGAAACACCGAGCGGCGCAGCGGTTTGCGCGAGCGCGCGGTGAGCGCGTTGGCCGCGCCCATCGCGCGCAGTTCGTCGCACAGCGCGAACATTGAATCATAGCGTAGCGTGAAGGCGTCGGCGTCGGTCACCGGCAGGGCGAAGCCCGCGCGCTGCAACAATCCGCCGAGATCGCGCACATCGACGAAGGGCGAGACGCGCGGACTGGCGCCGCCCAAGATTTCGTCCTCGGCCCGCGCCAGCGCGCCGCGCAGTTCGATCAGGCTGGCGCCGCCGGCCATGCAGGCGAGAAACAGCCCGTCGGGCGCGAGGCAGCGCCGCGCTTGCGCGAAAACACCGGGAAGATCGTTGACCCAATGCAGCGCCATGCCCGACACGATCAAATCGAAACTTTCGGGCGCGAAGGGCAGGGCCTCCTCGTCAACGACGATCTTCGCGCCGGTCTCGCCGGCCGGCATGAGCGCCGCGGCGCGCAAGGTGTTGGGGCGTCCGCCGGCGGCGAGAACCTTCGCGAAATGCTCGGTCGGGGTCGCGAGATCGAGCGCGCGCGGAAAATCGCGGCGGATCGCGGCGAGGCGGTCCTCGAGATCCTCGGCGGCGCGCTGCATCAGAAAATCCGGCGCGCCGCGCGCGATAGCCCTGGCGAGGCGCGCGCGCGAGAGAGGGCGGTCGAAGATAAGGGGAGGAGACGAGGAGGCCATGAGCCCTACATGAACCCTGACGCGCCTTGCTGGCAAGGCGCCGCCGAGCGGTTGTGTCCGAGCGGCGACATCTGCGCGTCCAATCGCCGACACTTTACCAAACCTTAGCGATATTTACTAACCGAACAAGTGGTAAGTCTTCGACAAAATTATGGCAGAAGCTAGAATAATTTTTGTCTCGTTCTATTTGGCCTATCGGGGTCAAGCGTAAGGGTGAAGCCAATGGGCAAGTCGTTTCCGTTTCAGCGCGCCGTCGGCGGGCGCATATTAAATCTATTGGCCGCCGGAGCCGTTCTTTGTTTTGGCGCGACGGCCTTGCCGCAAGCCGCGGCCGCGCGCAACATGGTTTCGTTTTCTCCATCGGTGCGGCCTGGCACCATCGTCATCAGCGCGCGGCAGCGCAAACTTTTTCTGGTCGTGGGGCAGGGGGTGGCGATCAGCTATCCCGTCGCCGTGCCGAAATCCGGCAAGGAATGGTCGGGCTACGCCGCCGTCAACGGCAAATATGTCAATCCCGACTGGTCGCCGCCGTCGATCGTCAGGCAAGACCACCCCGAATTGCCGAACTTCATTCACGGCGGTTCGCCGCGTAATCCGATGGGCGTGCGCGCGCTGACGCTCGACCGCTATCAGGTGGCGATCCACGGCACCACGGCCAAAATGCGCGCCTCCGTCGGCTCGGCGGCCTCCTATGGCTGCATCCGAATGTTGAACGAGGACGTAGCCGATCTTTACGATCGCGTCAGCGTCGGCTCGCCGGTCATGATGGTCCCGTAACGAGACGTGGCGCTCGCGTTTCGTAATTGGCCCTGGGCGCGGCTTTGTTCATAAGCCGCGCCTTTTTCGTATTGCATCGATGCGCGCGTTCTGGCCGCCTTGGGCAAAAATCGGCCGACGACAACCGTTCGCGCATTGGTTATCCCAAGCTTTTTGCCGCCGGCGGGAACTCTTCGCTGTGGATGGCCGCGATGCGACTTTAGACCGGGCTCCACGAATCTTTCACTGTCGCCGCCAATCGCGGTAAGCCGCGCCGGCAAATTGCAACATCGGAAAGGCCGTCGGATTCAGTCGGATCGGGTATAGTTCCAAGCGGTGATGATTTCGAACTCGAGTCGCGGGGTGTCTCGTTCGTGCTTGGGATTTTGCGTCAGGCGTCGCAACGCCGTTTGTATGTCGCCGCGTTCCCGGGACAATCAACAAAGGTTAGCTCATGCTGATCGCAGCTGAAAAAGAAACAGATCGCTTGCAACATCCGGTCGACGTGGTCGAACAACTCGCCGCTACGAATGATTGGTCCTTCGACCGTGACGACGAGGACGAAATCTCCATATCCGTGGCCGGCGGCTGGACCGACTACCATGTCGCCTTCACCTGGCTCGCGGATCTCGAGACGCTTCACGTAAGTTGCGCCTTCGATCTCAAGGTTCCGGAACGTCGCCACGCGGAAGTCTCGGCGCTGATCGCCGCGATCAACGAACAGCTCTGGGTGGGCCATTTCGATCTGTGGCCCAAGGAGGGCGTGGTGATGCACCGCCACGGCCTGCTGCTGATCGGCGGAACGCAACCTTCCGGGCCGCAATGCGCGGCCTTGCTGGACAATGCGCTTTCGACCTGCGAGCGCTATTATCAGGCGTTCCAATTCGTGTTGTGGGCCGGCAAGGGCGCCAAGGAAGCGCTGGAGTCCGCCACATTCGAGACCAAGGGCGAGGCGTGAGCGATCCCGCGCCCTCCATCGCCTTTGTCGGCGCCGGCAAAATGGGCTCCGCGCTTGCTGGCGGGGCTCGGGCGAGGCGAAAAGCTCGGCCGCGTTCTCGTCATCGAGCCCAATCCGGCGCCGGACGTCGTTGAGCTGTGTCGCGCGAAAAATTTCGCGCTGTTCGCGCGCGTCGAATCCTCCGACGCGCCCGTCGACGCGTTGGTGTTGGCGATCAAGCCGCAGATGCTGGAGGCCGCCGCGCCCGCTCTCGCGCCTTTGATCGGGGCGGATACGCTGGTTTTGTCCATTCTGGCCGGCAAGCGCGTCGCCGATCTCGCCTCGCGCCTGCCAGCGCGCGCCTTCGTGCGGGCCATGCCCAACACGCCGGCGGCCGTCGGTCGCGGCGTCACCGGGGCTTATCCCAGCCCCGGCGTGGAGCCGGGACAGCGCTCCCTGGCGCAGACGCTGCTGTCCGCCGTGGGCTCGGTCGAATGGGTCGAGGCCGAGGAATTGATCGACGCGGTGACGGCGATTTCTGGCTCCGGCCCCGCCTATGTGTTTTATCTCGCCGAATGTCTGGCCGCGGCCGGCGTCGCGGCGGGCCTGCCGGATGAACTCGCGGCGCGGCTGGCGCGCGCCACGGTCGAGGGGGCGGGGGAGTTGATGCACCGTACGCCGGATGCGTCTCCCGGGCGGCTGCGCGAAAATGTGACCTCGCCCGGCGGCACGACGGCGGCGGCGCTTGGCGTGCTGATGGCGGAGGATGGCCTCGAACCCTTGCTGACGCGGGCGGTCGCGGCGGCCAAGCGGCGCGCCGCCGAGCTTTCCGGCTGACGGCGGCATCGCTTCGACGCGACAAATTTCAGGTGAAGGACGATTTTCAAGTGAAGGACAATTTTCAAGTGAAGACTTGGCCCGGACGCCCTTCGGCCATACATAGCGGGGATGAAAGTCACAGGAGCGGCGACATGACCACTGGCGAAACACATACATCGGGCGAAACGCCTCGGCGCGCGGCGAAGCCCGCTGGCGGGACGCGCGACGCGATCGTCGACGCCTTGCTGCGGCTCGCGGCGCGGCGCGAATTCGCCGACACCACCATCTCCGACATCGCGCGCGAAGCGGGCGTGTCGCTGGCCGACTTCCGCGACGCCTTCCCCTCCAAGGGCGCGGTGCTCGGCGCTTTCCTGCGTCGGATCGACCGCAAGGTGCTCGACGATCTACCGACCGAGCATGACGCCGAGCCCTCGCGCGAGCGGCTTTATCATGTGCTGGCGCGGCGTCTGGAGGCGTTGGAGCCTTATCGCGACGCCGTGGCGAGCATTATCGAATGGTCGTCGAAAGACCCGCTGGCGGCGACCGCGCTCAGTCGCGAAGTCGTCAACTCGATGCGCTTCATGCTGGAGGCCGCGGACATCGAGAGCGACGGCCCCGTCGGCGCGCTGAAGCTGCAAGGTCTGGCCTATGCCTGGAAACGGGTGCTGGAAGCCTGGCGCGAGGATCGGACCGGCGAGCATTCCCATGCGCTGACCGCGCTCGACCGCGAGCTGGATCGGGGCGAAAAATTCATCGACCGGGCCGAAGACCTCGCGCGCGTGACGGAGCCGTTCCGCTCGCTGGCGCATCGGCTATTCGACGGCATCCGCCATCGCTCCCGCCACGGTCATGGGCGCCATGACGACGGACACGAGCACGAACACGGACACCGCGACGAACACGAACACGAACACGGACGCGGGCATCCTCACGCCAGCGCGTGAGGCCGCTCACACCGGCAGCGTCACCGTCGCCCGCAACCCGCCCAACTCGCTTCGCGCCAGAGTCAGGTCGCCGCCGTGCGTGCGGGCGATGTCGCGGGCGATGGCGAGGCCGAGGCCGGAATTGCCGTGGTCCTGGTTGCGCGATTCATCGAGGCGGTAGAACGGCCGGAACGCATCCTCGAGTCGATCGACCGGAATTCCCGGTCCATTGTCGTCGATATGAATGGTCATCGTCTTGCCGTCGTTGATCGCGGTCAAATCGATGCGCTTGCCATAGCGTTGCGCATTGCCGACGAGATTGGCGAGGAGGCGCTTGATCGCCGCCGGGCGCGCGACCACGACCGGATCGCCGCTCAACGCCAGCCGCGCGTCGATCGCGAGTTTTTGCGTATCGGTCTGCAAATCCTTGAGAAGCGCGCCAATGTCGGTCTTGATCGGCGTCTCGCCGCTGTCGCCGCGCGCGAAGGCGAGATAGGCCTCGACCATATGCTCCATTTCCTCGACGTCCTTGCGCATTTCGGCCGCCTCGTTGCTTGGCGCCATCAGCGCCAGCGAAAGCTTGAAGCGGGTGATGATGGTGCGCAAATCGTGGCTGACGCCGTTGAGCATCGTCGTGCGCTGCTCGATCGCGCGCTCGACCCGCCGCTTCATCTCGACGAAGGCGGCGCCGGCCTGGCGCACCTCGCGCGCGCCGCGCGGACTGAAGGCCACGTCGCGGCCCTTGCCGAACTCCTCGGCGGCCCGCGCCAGCCGCAGGATCGGGCGGATCTGGTTGCGCAGGAACGACGTGGCGATCGCCAGAATGACCACGGAGGCGACCGTGGTCCAGATGAAGAAGATATGCGAGTTGGACGCATAGGCCTGCGTGCGCGTCGTCAGTATTTGCAATGTCGTGTCGTCGAGTTGAACCCTAATCTCGACGAGGTTGGAGCCCTTGGTCGTGTCGATCCAAAAGGGGTGCTTCAGGTGGCGCGTGAGTTCGCGGGTGAGCGTGTGGTCGAGCAGCGAGAAAAACGGCTTTGGAGTCGGCGCCGGCAGGGCTTGTTTGCCGAGCACAGTGACCTGCATGTTGAGATCCACGCCGGCGATGCGCGAGAGAATGTCGTGCCCCGTATCCTGCGGGAAACTGGAGTACACATCCGCGACCGCCGCCACGTCGCGGGCCACGGCGGCCGACAGCCGGTCGGTGATCGCCTCCCAGTGCCGCTCCATGTAGACATAGGCCACGGCCGATTGCAGCAGAACGATCGGCAGGATCAGGATCAGCAGCGCGCGGGCATAGAGCCCCTTGGGCATCCGCTCATGCAGCCAGCCGGCGAAGCGGCGCCACAAGCGGCGCAGCGCGGTGAACGCGTCGAGAAGTCCCATGCTCATGGCGGCGCCCCGTGTTCGAACGTGTTGTGACCCTCGCCATCGACGATCAGGCGATAACCTTGTCCCCGCACTGTCTGAAGGCAATGCGCGCCGCCGTCAATCTTACGGCGCAGACGGGCGATCTCGACATCGACGCTGCGCTCGTTCGCCTCGGCGTCGGCCCCGGCGCGGGGCGCGAGCGTCCGGCGCGAGACGACGGCGCCGCCCGCCAACAAGCGCAACAGCTCGCGCTCGCGTGTCGTCAGATGGATCGGCTGGTCGCCGCGCGTGAGCAGGCCCTTTTCGACATCGAACCGAAAATCGCCAAAGCCAACCGGGCGCCGGCTTGCGTCCCGTCCTCGCGTGCGTCGTAATATGCAGGCGATGCGCAGGGCGAGTTCTCGCGGCTCGAACGGCTTGGCGAGATAGTCGTCCACGCCGGCCTCGAGCCCCTCGACGCGGTTCTTGGTTTCCGACAAGGCGGTGAGCATCAATATTGGCGCGTCGCGGAGCGGCGAGGCGCCGTCGCGCAGCCTCGCCGCGAATTGCACGCCGCTTTCGCCCGGCATCATCACGTCGAGAACAATCAAGTCGAACAGCAGGTCGCGCAGCCGCGCGGTCGCCTCGGCGGCGCTGGCGGCGGCGCTGACGCGATAGCCTTCGCCAATCAGAAAGCGGGACAGCAGAGCGCGAATCCGTTTGTCGTCGTCGACCACGAGAATGTGGGGCGCCTCGGCCTCCAGAAGGGCGAGTTGCGTCACGGCGGCGCCTCCTCGCCGGCCGGACGCGCCGTCGCCGCGACGAGGAGATACGCCCCGACGCTGGCGCGCTCGTCTTGATCGATCATCGCCAGCAGGAATTCCGTCGCCGAGCGTCGCGCGTCGGGGGAGAGTCCGCTCAGTACGCGCACGAAGCGGGCCGACTGCAGGCGGGCCAGCTCCCGCGCCAGCGCCGCGCCCTTGGGACTCGTGTAGAGAAGCCGCTGGCGCCTGTCGTTCGCGCCCTCGCGCGCCTCGACGAAACCGCCGTCGAGCAATTGCTTGAGGACGCGGTTGAGGCTTTGCTTGGTGATCTTGAGAATGTCGAGCAGCGCCGCGATGGCGAGGCCTGGACGTCTGTCGACGAAATGCAGCACCCTGTGGTGCGCGCGGCCGAATTTATATTTCTCCAACAGACGGTCCGCGTCCTTCACGAAGTCTCTATAGGCGAAAAAAAACAGCTCCATCATGTCGAAAATCGCGTCGTCGCTCTCCGGCGCGAAATCCCGCGCCGGCGGATCGCCGCTGGAACGCAAGGCCTTGGCGGAGGCGGAATTAACGGGCGACGCCTCGTTCACGCGGGGTCTCGCTCCATCGGCGTCCGCGCCATCGAGGCGCGAAGCTCCAGCAAAATAGCGCTCAAGCGGCGACCATGCCGTGACGACCGGCGGGCGCGCGGGTTACGTCAGCTATATTGACATATTTTCGAGCGATGGCTAGTGCTCTAACGCGCCGCGCCGGGTCGATCATGGCCAAAACGCGCTTCCCCGGAGATAGAAAATGTCCATTCCGCCCTTCGATCAGCGCGACGGCCACATCTGGTACAATGGCGCGCTTGTTCCTTGGCGCGAAGCGAAGCTGCACGTGCTCTCGCACGGGTTGCATTACGCTTCCAGCGTCTTCGAGGGCGAGCGCGCTTATGGCGGCGTGATTTTCAAGTCGCGCGAGCATTCCGAACGTTTCCACCGCTCGGCGCGAATTCTCGATTTCGAGATTCCGTACAGCGTCGAGGAGATCGAGGCCGCCAAGGACGCGACTGTGAAGGCCAACGGCCTGAAAAGCTGCTATGTGCGCCCCGTCGCCTGGCGCGGCAGCGAAATGATGGCGGTGGCGGCGCAAAATTCGACGATCAACGTCGCCATCGCGGTCTGGGACTGGCCGAGCATGTTCGACGTCGAAACGAAGATGAAGGGCATCCGTCTCGACATCGCCGAATACCGTCGGCCCGACCCCCAAACGGAGCCGTCCCTGGCGAAGGCCGCCGGCCTCTATATGATCTGCACCATCTCGAAACATCGGGCGGAGCGGCGCGGCTATGCCGACGCGCTGATGTACGATTGGCTGGGCCGCGTCGCCGAATGCACGGGCGCCAATATATTCTTCGTGAAGGACGGCGCGCTTCATACGCCGATCGCCGATTGTTTTCTCGACGGCATCACGCGCCGCACGGTGATCGAGCTGGCCAAACGGCGCTCGATTGCGGTCGTCGAACGGCGCATCATGCCGGAGGAACTCGACGACTTTCGAGGAATGCTTCATCTGCGGCACGGGCGCGGAAGTCACGCCGGTCGCCGAAGCCGGCCCTTATAAGTTCGCGCCGGGAGCGATCTCTCGCCAGCTGATCGAGGACTACACCAACGAAGTCACGCCGAAAGGCTGACGGCGCCCGCGTTCCGCCAAAACAAAATCGAAAAGCCCTCGGTCACGCGCGGCCGAGGGCTTTTTCATTCTCAATAACCTGTTTCGCGCTCGCCGCGCCCGCGCACCGTGCGAGATTGCGTCGGCGGGAGATAGATGATGTGCGGCTGGGCCTGATAGGTCGTCACCGGCACATAGCTCGCGCGCACGGCCGGCGGACAGACCGCGGTCGGAACCTGATAGATCCGTCCGTAGCTCTGGTCGTAGTTCGGCGGATAGGTCAAGGCGCTGTAGGCCGCCGGAACGCCGGCGGCGTAGTTGTCGTAATAGCCGCCATAGCCGCCGTAGCCATATCCATAGTCCGCGTCGCCGTAATAAACGCCGCCGCCGCCATAGTAGCCGCCCCCGGAATCGCCGCCGCCATAACCGCCATAGCCGCCATATCGGCCATGATAAGCCCTGTTGAGGGCGCTTTCGCTGGCGAAGGCCGATCCGACCGCATGATGGCCAACGCCGGCGCGGTCGCCCCAATGGCCACCGACCGCGGCGCGACCGATGGCATGGCCGCCTCTACCCCAGCCGCCGCGTCCGCCTCCACCTCCGCGTCCTCCCGCGAGCGCGTCGCCGGCGGCCAGCGTCGCGGCCACCGCCACGCCGGCCAAACAGGCGGCCTTGAGTTTCGAATTGAGACGCATGTCTTTGCCCTTTCGTGTCGTATCGGGGCGCCTGCCGGCTCGAACGGCGGAAGTCGCGCGATTTCGGGACGCCCGAGCGGCGCCTCGACGACATAGGACAATTAATGTTCCTTAACCCCGCGCCCATTGGACCCGGTCGGTTTAGTCTTCGGGATGATTAACGCGGTTCGCGGAACTCAGCCGCTCATGCGCGCCTTGATCGCGTGTTCAGCCAGCGTCTTGCCGAGCGACCAGACCGCCGAAGGCGCTTTATGCGCGTCGGCGATCACCGCGTCGAAGGAGGTTTCGATCCAGTCGCAATCCGCGTCGCTGATGTTCAGCGGCGGCAGCAATTTGATCGTGTGATTGCCGTGCCCGGCGACCTGAGTCAGCACCTTGTGATCGCGGAACAGCGGAATGCTGATGAGCTGACAAAACAGCCCGGAGTTCACCGTCTCCAGCAAATTCCAGGCGGCCTTCAGCTTGAACGATTTCGGCGGCCCGAACTCTATGCCGATCATCAACCCCTTGCCGCGGGCGTCGGCGACGAGTTCGTATTTTTCCGCCATCCCGCGGAAGGACGCGAGCAGCCGCGCGCCCTTCGCGGCGGCGTTCTCGATCACTTTTTCCTGTTCGAGCACATCCAGCGTCGCGATGCCCGCGGCCATGGCGAGATCGTTCTTCGAGAAGGTGGAGCCGTGCACGACGGCGCGGTCCATGCGGTCGAATATCTTGTCGAAAATCCATTTGCGCGTGAGAACGACTCCGACCGGCACATGGCCGCCCGAAAGCGCCTTGGCCAGCACCACCATGTCGGGTTCGACGCCGTAATGATCGATGGCCAGAAAGGCGCCGGTGCGGCCGACGCCAGTTTGAATCTCGTCGGCGACGAACAGCGTCCCATATTTGCGGCACAGGTCGGCGACGCCCTTGAGGTAATCGTCATGCGGAAGGTTGACGCCTTTGCCCTGGATCGGCTCGACGAAAAACGCCGCGACGTCGCGGCGTCGCAAGACTTCTTCGAGCGCCGGGAGATCGTCGAACGGAACTTCGCGCATGTCGGGAACGAGTGGTCCGAAGCCCTGTTTGAAGATAGCGTCGCCATTCATCGACAGCGCGCCATAGGTGAGGCCGTGGAAGGCGTGAGAGCAATGCACGACGGCCGATCGGCCGGTCGCGTAGCGCGCGAATTTGATCGCCGCCTCGATCGATTCCGCGCCGGAGTTGGCGAAGAACGCCTTGTCGAGCCAGGGCGTTCGCTTGAGCAATCGCTCCGCCAGCACGCCGGCGAGCACGGAAACGTCGAGCTGAACGAGATTGGGCAAATCGCCCGCGATCACATTGATCAGGGCGTCGCGGATCGTCGGATGGTTGCGGCCGAGCGCGAACACGCCCCAACCGCTCAGCAAATCGAGATAGCGGTCGCCCGCGCGGTCATAAAGATAAGACCCAACGCCGCGCGTAAAACCAACGTCGTAGCCGATCGTCTTCAGAACGCGAACCCACATTTCATTGAGATATTTCGAGTGAAGCGCGAAACGCTCGTTCTCGCGCGTCGCCGAGAGCGCGACCAAATCGGTCGAGGCGCCATCGGAACGCCCATCCTGTGCTTGCGACCGCGAAAGAGTTGATATGGCGTTCGGCGCAACGGTCATGGCTGGCTCCAGCTTTTGCTTGGGCGTTCATCTTTTGCAAACATCAATCGCGCGGCTAACGACGCATCTACCTCGCGCGAGCGCGGCTCGCGATATTGATTGGCTCGCATTCTTCATCGGCGCGACGGCAAATGGCAATGCAATCCGTCGCGTGCTCCTTGAGGCGTTTATCGCAACGCCGCCAATCGCGCAAATTTCGGGAGAGCTGTCCACAACAAAGCGTGAATAATGAAAAAACTCGGTTGGATGCGGCGCTGCGAATGGTATCTTTACCTTAGTGATTCATCGACGCGGCGTCAATTCGGGATGGGCTATGGCGCCGTCGCCTGAATCGTCTTGCTCTGGATCAGCAGGGGGGTTGGTCAGTTGGGAGCTAAATCTGGTTTTCAGGATGAGTTTGGCGCTTTGTCCGCTGGTTCGGAAGGCGACGAGGCTGGACTTGATCTTATCGAAGTGGCTGGCGCGATCAAATGGTTTGACGTCGCCAAGGGCTATGGGTTCATCGTGCCGGACGACGGCTCGGCGGATATCTTATTGCATGTGACGACGCTGCGCCGCTGCGGTTACCAAACCGCGCAGGAAGGCGCCCGCGTCGTCTGCGAGGCGCAGTTGCGCGCCAAGGGCCTGCAAGTCTTTCGCATCGTCGCGATGGACGAGACGACGGCCGTGCATCCCTCGCAGTCCCTGGCCGGACGCACGCATGTCCAAGTAACCCCCGTCGGCGGCTATGAAATCGCCATCGTCAAATGGTTTAATCGAATCAAGGGCTTCGGCTTCCTCACGCGCGGGGAGGGGACCGAGGACATTTTTCTGCACATGGAAACCGTCCGCCGTTACGGCCTCGCCGAGTTGAAGCCGGGCGACAGCGTCCTGGTGCGCTACGGCGATGGTCCCAAGGGGCTCATGGCGGCGGAAGTGCGGCCTCTCGACGCCAAGGGCCCCGCATCGCATTGACGCCGAAATCCCAGCGCGGCATTAAAGAGCGCGCCTCGCCTGGCGGCCGAGGCGCTATTCGCGGAGCAAGAAGAGCGTGAGCGGAGCGGTGCGGCACTCCTGCTATTCATGGACCGCGCGGCTTGTCGTTCTTCTCGTCGCGCTGACGATCGGGCGAGGGGCGGCCGCCGCGGCGGAGTCCCTGGAGTTCGTCACGGCGACGGGCGCGCATCGGTTCGAGATCGAGGTGGCGCGCACGGAGCGGGAGCGCGAGGTCGGGCTGATGTATCGCCGCTCGATGCCGCGAGACCACGGCATGCTATTCATGTTCCCTAGCGAACAACCGGTCAGCATGTGGATGAAGAACACATATATCCCGCTGGATATGGTCTTCGTCTCTCGCAAGGGCCGGGTGACGAGCGTCGCGCGGGACGCGGTCCCGATGTCGGAAACCGTCATTCCCTCCGGACCGCCGGCCTTCGCGGTGATCGAGCTTAACGCCGGCGCCGCGCGCGCGATAGGGCTCGATGTCGGCGACCAGGTTCGGCATCCGAGCTTCAAACCCTAGAGCAAGTTCCGCGAAAGTCGACAGAGCTTTTGCGATTAGAACTTGCTCCGGCATTTTGATTTTGCGCGATTTCTTATCGCTCGGATGATTCCATCCGAGCGGAAAGCGCGCTAAAAGACCCGTTCGCGTCGCTTGTGGGAGCGGCGCGAGCATGGTAGCGAAGTTCGTTCGGGAGCAACAAGCGGCTTGCGCATCGCATGGTCGCTCATCGGGGTATAGCGCAGCCCGGTAGCGCGGAAGTTTTGGGTACTTCAGGTCGCAGGTTCGAATCCTGCTGCCCCGACCAAATCAAGAGACCGCCGCGGGCGTTGTCGCGTCCGCGGGCCGGAAGCAAAAAGATGAACGCGAGGCCACATGACCGCACGCATATTTTGTCCCGCCGCGAGCGCCACGCAATCGGCTCCGGGCGTCAAGCAGCCTTGGATGCTGCGCTATGAACCCGAATCCCCCCGCGCCGCCGATCCCTTGATGGGCTGGACGTCGTCGTCGGATATGAAGTCGCAAATCAAGCTCACCTTCGACTCCAAGGAAGAGGCGATCGCTTACGCCGAGCGCAATGGACTTCCCTATCGCGTCGAGGAGCCCAAGCCGGCGACCGGTTGGCGCCGTATCAATTCCTACGCCGATAATTTCAAGACCAACCGCGTTGGCCTCTGGACCCATTGACGGTGGACGTGGTTTCGACCCCGTAGCTCAGCCGGATAGAGCAACTGCCTTCTAAGCAGTAGGTCGCAGGTTCGAATCCTGCCGGGGTCGCCAGGGTCCGCTTCGCCATATGGAATTGGCGGCGCGCGAAAATTGTTTTGGCCCGCGTCCGCCGGCGGGTTTTCTTTCGGCTCCGTAGCTCAGCTGGATAGAGCAACTGCCTTCGAAGCAGAAGGTCGCAGGTTCGAATCCTGCCGGGGCCGCCAAAATTCACGCGAAGAATTATTTTCATCGGGGGCGGTTTTCGTTCGCCGCCATTTGCTCGTGAATCCCTGCTATGATTTCATCGTGCGCTCCAATGGATTCGTCGCGCGCTCATCGTTGAAAAGAAGCTAAATAAGGGGGCTGATTATGGAATATCACTTAGGCCGCAGATTGGCGGCGGAGTTTTTCGGAACCTTTTGGCTGGTGTTCGGCGGCTGCGGCAGCGCGGTGATTTCGGCGGCCTATCCCCAATTGGGGATCGGATTCGCGGGAGTCGCCTTGGCCTTCGGCCTGACGGTGCTGACCGGCGTCTACGCCTTCGGGCCCATATCCGGCGGCCATTTCAACCCGGCGGTGTCGCTCGGGCTTGCCGTGGCGGGCCGCTTCTCCTGGAAGGATCTCGTCCCCTATATCATTATCCAGGTCGCGGGCGCCGTGGTCGCCGCAGGCGCGCTTTATGCGATCGCTATCGGCAACATAGACTTCTCTCTCGCGAATGGCTTCGCCGCCAACGGCTTCGACGAGCACTCGCCCGCGGGCTATACGCGCCTGTCGGCGATCCTGATCGAGACCATTTTGACGGGGTTCTTCTTGCTGATCATTCTCGGCTCGACGGAGAGCCGCGTGCCGGCCGGCTTCGCGGCCATCGCCATCGGGCTCGCGCTGACGTTGATCCATCTCATTTCGATTCCGGTCGACAACACCTCCGTCAACCCCGCGCGTTCCACCGGGCAGGCGTTGTTCGTCGGCGGCTGGGCCTTGCAGCAGCTTTGGCTGTTCTGGGCGGCGCCGCTGGGCGGCGGATTGCTCGGCGGAATCATCCATCGGGCGATATTCGCGCAAAAAGCGAGCTAGCATTTTCGGGCGGACGCGCGCCGGTTGGGCCGCGCGTCCGCTTCCGTATTCGAATTGGCGAATCTTATCTGGCGACGCCGTGAACCGGCGCGACATTTCGCCGATCTCCGGGAGCCTGTCTCGGCAGTTACGTGCTTTACAGGCGTCATTTAACAAGTTAAGCCGAGCCCCGGCTGGTTTATGACGATTTTGTGACACCACGCCGCCGAAAGAGGCCGCGCATGTTGAGATGGTTTCAGGCGCACATGCCCACGGAGGAGCGCGGTCTGGTTTCCCGCGCTGACCGCGGCGAGAATGACACGCAAAAAATGCTAGTCGACATGTCCACGCCGCCGACCGGCCAAGCAAAAAGTGTCGGCGGGCTGTGCGAGGCCGGGCGCGTGATCGCGGCGCTGTCCTTCGCGCCGACGAGGCGGTTTTGATGAAATTCCCCGAGCTCACGAGCAAGAAATCGAAAAAGCCGGACGGCGGCGAGCCGCGCCAGCAATATGCGGCCTTGCCCTGGCGCCTCGTCGGAGAAGGCGTCGAAATCCTGCTGGCGTCGTCGCGCGACACGCGGCGCTGGGTGATCCCCAAGGGCTGGCCGATGAAGGGTTGCGAACCTTACATGACGGCGGCGATCGAGGCTCGGGAGGAAGCGGGGCTAACAGGCAAGATCGAGAAAAAGAAGATCGGCTCGTTCCACTATCAAAAGCGCCTAAAGAACGGCGCGGTCATCCTTTGCCGCGTCGACGTGTTCCCGATGCAGGTGCAGCGACAAGCCAAACACTGGCCCGAGCAGGGGCAGCGCGTGACGCACTGGTTCACCTACGCCGACGCCGCCGAGGAGGTTTCGGAGGTCGAGTTGAAGGCGCTGATTTTGGCGTTCGGCAAGGGGAAGCTGTCGTCGGGGTGAGCCGAAGGCGCTGGTTCAGCGCGCCGTCACCGGCAGCGAAAACGCGTCGTCGGTCGCCACTGTCTGATTTTGCGGCTGGATTTCGACATAGGCGAAAGTAATCGCGAACATAGCGATGACGCCGAGGACGACGGGGTTTACGAGAGCGTTTTTCATGGTCGGCTCCTATTGACTGATTGGCGAAGTTCCATGCCGGCGACCATAGCCGCGGCGCCTTGTTCCGTGCTTGCGCTGGCGCGCAATCCAATTTCCGCCCGGTCTGAGAGGCCGCTGTTTAACCCTCGCTCTCCCGCATCCTTTCAAACCCCGCCTCGATATCCGCCTGCAAATCCGCGACATCCTCCAGCCCGACGGAAAAGCGCAGCGCCGGGCCGCCCGGCGCCCATGTCGTCGCGGTGCGCGTAAAGCGGCAGTCGAACGGGATGACCAGGCTCTCATAGCCACCCCAGGAATAGCCGATCCCGAACAGTTCCAGCGCATCGAGGAAGGCCGCCACCGCGCTCTTCGCGACCGGCTTGAGGATGATCGAAAACAGCCCGGCGGCGCCTTTAAAATCGCGCTTCCATAGCGCGTGATCGGGATGCGACGGCAGGGCGGGGTGCAGCACCTGGGCGACCTCGGGCCGCGCGAAAAGCCATCGCGCGAGTTCAAGTCCCGAGCGCTCCTGTTCGCGCATGCGCAGTTCCATCGTGCGCAGGCCGCGCAGCGCCAGAAAGGCGTCTTCCGGCCCGGCGCACATCGCGAAGGCGTCATAGGTCGCGCGCAGCCGCTTCGCGAAGGCGTTGTTGGCGGAGACGAGCCCCAACATCAAATCGGCGTGGCCGGAGAGATATTTCGTGCCGGCCTCGATATTGAGATCGACGCCATGGGCGTGCGGCGGGAAAAACAGCGGCGTCGCCCAGGTGTTGTCGAGGATGAGGCAAACGCCCCGCGCCTTCGCGGCCTCGGCGATGGCCGGAACGTCCTGCACTTCCATGCTCAGCGAGCCCGGCGATTCGGCCAGAATCGCGCTGGTGTTCTCCCTAATCAGATCGGCGATCCCGGCTCCGAGGCGCGGATCGTAATATTGCGTCTCGACGCCGAACCGCTTCAACACGCCGTCGCAAAAAATGCGCGTCGGCTGATAGGCGGAATCGCTGACGAGCACATGGTCGCCCGCCTTGGTCGCGGTCATCAGGGCGAGCGTGATCGCGGCGAGGCCCGTGGGCGTCAGCACGGTGAGTTCGGCGCCGGCGATTTCGCTCCAGGCTTGCTCCAGCGCGCGGATCGTCGGCGTGCCCTTGGTCGCGTATGTGTATGGCTGGCGCAGGCCCTCGAAATCGGCGACGGTCGGAAAAAGAACCGTCGATCCGCGATAGATCGGCGTGTTGATGAAGCCATGTTGGTCGAAGGGGTTTCGCCCGGCGTGCACAAGATGCGTGCGGCTACTCTTTTTCCGCCTTGTTTCCTTCGTAAAATCGCTCATCGTCGCCCCTAAGCCCAACCAGCGCTCCCCGCGCTGCTCTCCCCATCCTTAAACCACCCCCGCCAGGAAGCCGAGTTGGACATGACGCTCCGCTGTATTTTCATTGGTTTCGCGCTGCTGCTGACCTGCGCCGCGCCGACGCCCCGCGCGTTCGCGCAATCCGATGCGAAGGCGTCGACTTTGCAGCAGATTCGGAAGCGCGGCTCGGTCGTCTGCGGCGTCGCGGCGGCGTCGCCGGGATTCGCTCAGCAGGACGCGGCCGGGGCTTGGAGCGGCTTCGACGTCGATTTCTGCCGCGCGCTGGCGACGGCGGTGTTCGACGATCCCGGTAAAATCCACATCGCGGCGCTGGCGGCCAAGGAGCGCCTCGCCGCCTTGCAATCGGGCGCCGTCGATCTGCTTCCGCGCGGCGCGCCCTGGACCGAGGCGCGCGACGCCGGCCAGCAGTTGCTCTATACGACGATCACCTTTTACGGCGGCCAGGGTTTTCTGGCGCGGCGCAAATCCGAACCACAAATAGCCCGTGAACTCGCCGATGTGACGGTCTGCCTGCAACAGGGAAACTCGCTCGAACTCGATCTGGCCGATTTTTTTCGCGCGCGCGCCGCGGACTACAAAGCGCGGTTGTTCCCCTCGCTCGACGAGGCCGTGAAGGCGTATGACGCCGGGCAGTGCGATCTGGTGTCGGCCGACATCGCGACCTTACACGTCGCGCGGGCCAAGCTCTCGCGGCCCGGCGATCATACCGTGCTGCCGGAACTCATCACCAAGGCCCCGGCGGGGCCGATCGTGCGGCAGGCCGACGACCAATGGTTCAACATCGTGCGCTGGACGCATTTCGCCATGCTCAACGCCGAGGAGTTGGGCATAAATTCCGCCAACGCCGACGACGCCCTGCAATCTGGAAGCCCGGACATCCGCCGCCTGCTCGGCGTCGACGGCGATTTCGGCGAGGGGCTGGGCCTCTCCGCCGATTGGGCCTATCGCGTCGTCAAGCAGGTCGGCAATTACGGCGAGGTGTTCGAGCGCGATCTCGGACAGGCTTCGCCCTTGGCGATGGAGCGGCGGCAGAACGCGCTGTGGTCGAAGGGCGGGCTGATGTATGCGCCGCCGGTGCGGTGAGGGCGCGAAATTGTCTCGCCGAGGCGCTCGATCCACACTATCCTAGCCCGGCTTGCGCGACGAAGCGCGCATCGCGCCCTTGCAATGACCGCGTCGCCGCCCGATTTGCTATAGCGATTGCAACAGACGACGTGGACGGCCGTGAGCGACAAACCCAATATCGCGCAGCAAGCCAGGACGGCGCCGGGCGGCGCGGTCGACGCGTTCCTAAAGGAGGTTCGCGATCTCGCCCCGGCGCGGGACGGCGAGGGGCGGGGGCGGCTGGTGTTCGCGCTCGACGCCACCATGAGCCGGCGGGCCGACCTGGGATCTCGCCCAGTCGATCCAGGGCGAAATGTTCGCGACCACGGCGGCTCAGGGCGGGCTCGATGTCCAACTCGTTTATTTTCGCGGCCTTTCCGAATGCCGCGCCTCGCGTTTCGTCTCGGGCGGGCAGGGGCTCGGCGCGCTGATGTCGAAGATCGACTGCCGCGCCGGCCACACGCAGATCGGCAAGGTGCTGCGTCACGCGCGCGACGAGACCCGAATTCGGCCCGTCGGCGCGCTGATCTTCATCGGCGACGCGATGGAGGAAAGCATCGACGATCTCGGCGCCGTCGCCGGCGAACTAGGGCTTTTGGGCGTCAAGGCGTTTATGTTTCAGGAGGGCTCCAACTCTCTCGCGCAATGCGCCTTTCGCGAGATCGCGCGCCTCACCGGCGGGGCATACGCCGCCTTTGACGCGAGCGCGCCGCGCAGGCTCGCGGAACTGCTGAAGGCCGCCGCGGCCTACGCCGCCGGGGGAAGGCTGGAGCTGGAGAAAAGGGCGGCGCGCGGCGAGGACGCGGCGCGCTTGTTGTTGTCGCAGTTGTAGGTATCGCGTCGGCGCGCCCCGCCGGGATCACGGATGGACGCCCGAGGGAGCGCCTGGTTTGCTTGAAACACACACCGCGGAAAGCTGAAGCAAGGAAGACCGGTTCATGCCCGTCATCGTCGGAATACTAGTGGTCGTGTTGACGTTTTACACGCTGAGGGGCTTCACGCAGGCTTCGCCGGCGTTTCTCGCGCGACTACTCAAGGGCTGGGCCGGCTTCCTGGCGCTGGGGCTCGGCGGTCTGCTGATGGCGCGCGGCGCGATCGGACTCGGACTGGCGCTGGGCGGGGCGGGTCTTTGGCTGCTTGGCCTTCGCGGCGGCTCCTTTGGCGGCTTTCGCTCGGCGGGATGGGGCGCCGCGGGCGTCTCGCGCGTGCGTTCGGCGATGATCGAGATGGAGCTCGACCGGTCCAGCGGCGCCATTCGCGGCGTGATTCTGGCCGGTCCCGACGAGGGCAAGCAACTCGATCAACTGACGCGGCCCCAGCTCCTCGAACTGCACCGGCTTTGCCTCTCCGACGACCCCGAAGGCGCGCGCCTGCTAGAGGCTTATCTCGACCGCCGCTTTGCCGGATGGCGTGGCGCAGGACAGGATGACCGAAACGCGCGGAGCGGCTCTGGCGCGAAGTCCGAGCCCCGACGACCTGGCTCGATGTCGGAGGACGAGGCCTATGAGATTTTGGGCCTCAAGAAAGGCGCGCCGGTGAGTGAAGTAGCGCGGGCGCATCGCGATCTGATGAAGAAGCTGCATCCAGACCACGGCGGGACGACGGACCTCGCCGCCCGCGTCAATGAAGCGAAGGACGTCCTGATGCGACGCCATCATGGATGAGAAGGCGATGGCCTTCTTTTTGTGGCGCGCGGCGCCGAACCAATCGCGGGCGTGCGAAAATCCGTTGTTTTCGGTGACGAAGGACATTTTGGCGCGCCCTTAGTTCTTGGTTGCGAAGCAGGAGAAGCCCGAACGTTTCAGAGTCTTGCAGGCGGAATTCGGCGGACTGTTCCTCAAGGCCGGCGAAGCGCGCGCGATAGAGCGTCTCATTGCCTTTCCGCACTTTCTCGGTGAAGGCCTTGGCGCCCGCGGGAACCGCGTGGCCGGCGGAGCGGGCGCGCGTGAGCAGTTCGGTGGCCTTTCCGGCGTCGTCGGTGGCGCCGAGCTGGATCATCCAGCCAGTGTGCGCGGGACGCCCGCCGTCGAATTTCGCGAGTTGAGCTCCCTCTGAGTCGTTGTGTTTCAGCGCGGAAGGCGTCGTCGTGGCGACGCTCTCGTGACGGACGGCCTTGCCGCCAGCCACCGTCGTCGACCCGTCGACCGCCGCGACGCGAACGCGCTCGCCGCCGCGCGGCTTGCGATCGCCAGGGGCCGCGTTCTCGGCCTGCTTCTTTCCGCCCGACACGAAAGCCGGACGCGCCTTCTCCTCGCCGGCGGCGGGCGCGGCGGCGGCTTGTTTGCGCGCGCGGGGGGCCGGCTGCTCCGCTTCGTCTTCGCTCGAAGCGGCGTTGGTTTCGACCTCTCGCTCGGCGACGGGCGGGCGCGGGCGCGGGTTCGATCGCGGCGACTCGCTCGGCCGGCTGGTCCTCGGTGATCGCGGCGGCCGTGCGCACGCCGGCGCCGTCGTCGATGTGATCCTCGATCAGACTGGCCATATAGCGGTCGCGGGCGCCGGCGCTCGCGCCGCCGAGCACGACGGCCACGATATGATGTCCTCCGCGGCGGACCGAGGTGAGCAGATTGAAGCCGGACGCGGCGGTGTAGCCGGTCTTGATTCCGTCCATGCCCTCGACGCGGCCAAGCAAATGATTGTGGTTTTGCATCACCGCGCCGCGGTAGGCGAAGGTATGGGTCGAGAAATAGCGGTAATAGTGGGGGAAGCGGTCCTGGATCGCGCGGCCCAGCACGGCCAGGTCGTGCGCGGTGGTGATCTGCTCGCTGTTCGGCAGGCCCGAGGCGTTGGCGAAATGCGTGGAGTGCATGCCCAGCGCATGGGCCTTGCTCGTCATCATCCGCGCGAAGCTGTCTTCGTCGCCGCCGATGTTTTCGGCGATGGCGACGGCGATGTCGTTGGCGGATTTCGTGACCACGGCCTTGATCGCGTGTTCGACCTCGATCGTCTCGCCCGGTTGCAGGCCGAGCTTCGAGGGGGCCTGCGCGGCGGCGTGCTGCGAGATCATCAGCGGCGAGTCGAGACGCAAGTGACCCTTTTCAAGCTGTTCGAACAGGAGATAGAGAGTCATGACCTTGGTGACGGAGGCGGGGTGCCGCGGCTGATTCTCATTCGCCGCGAACAGCGTGCGCCCGCTGTTGCCGTCGACGACGATGGCGGCCACGCCGCGCGGGGATGTCATCCCGCCGCCGGAGGACTCGGCCCGCGCATAATGATGGCGTCCATGGCGGCGCTGATAGGCTTGACGCGCGCCGCGATGATGATGGTGCGAGACGTAAATGGTTATGGAGCGCCGATGATCGTGCGCATGCCGTCCATGATGGCGCCCTCGCGCCTCGGAAGTGGTCGCTAGCCCCAGGCAGAGCGCGACGCCGACAAGGAGCGCCAGGGAGACGAATGGAAGACGCCACAAGCGCACGCTGAAACCCGAATTGGTCATTTTTACTCGTCCGTCAACAGACCCACGCCCAGCCTTGGCGAGGGGTCCAGGGCGGGAGCCGTCACCAAAACATCACAGTCCAGCAAGTTACGGGAACTCGGTTACTCCGGGGTTAAGGCGCGCGAATGGATTTTCGTTACGTTTTGCAACGCAACATAGCGCTTGACTGTTTATTGTGCGTTGCGGTATAGATAGTTCGTGAACAGTGCGCGCCCGTCCTCCGCCAAGTGGCGGCTTTAGTCCAAGGATCGCGCCGCAAATACAAGGACGTTCCACATGGTCGCCAATTTCGATAGCGTTCAGCAGCTCGGCAAGGATCAATTCGAAGCGGTTTCCGCGGCTACGGCCGCGCTTACCAAGGGTCTGCAGGGTATCGCCACGGAGACGACTGACTACTCCAAGAAGTCCTTCGAGAAAACTCGCGAACTGGCCGAGAAGCTGGTTGGCGTGAAGAAAATCGACGAAGCGGTCGCGCTTCAGTCCGAGTTCGCCAAGTCCTCCTACGAGGATTTCGTCGCCGAGGCGACCAAGCTGGGCGAGTTGTACACCGCGCTTGCGAAGGAAGTTTTCAAGCCGATCGAGACCGCCGCGAAGGCCTTTACGCCGGCTTCCTAAGGCGTTTGGTTTCCTTTGCGAGCGAGCAGGAACGCCCCGTTCGCCCGAGACATGCGTCAGAGCGCCGGCGTCGAACGTCTTTCCCTTTCGACAAGAAATGGAAGGACCTCGACGCCGCGACTACTAGATGATTGAAACAAGCCCGGCCGAGAATTTCGCGGCCGGGCTTGCTGTCTTCGCCACGACGGGCCGCGCCGCCAAGCACAGGGGCGGGAACCTCGGCAATTCATTGAATTAAAATATGAGTTACTTAGGCCCCGCCTCGCGAGGCCGGGCGCGGGGCTTGCTCCATCGGGCGAGACCGGAAGGCGCGGCTCGACAGCCCCTTCGCGCCGTCCTATATGCTGCGAGGCCGCGCTCATGAAGCTGTCGGCCGCGAAACATAATCCGCCTTGAAGAGCCATCGGTTCGGATCGAGCCACGCGATCCGGAAAGGTTGCTCGTTACCGACAATCGCGTCTCGCCATTTCGGCGCGACGGATCGGAGAAGCGCTCAGTGTCCGAATTTCCCGGTCTCGGCCAGAACCCGCCGTCGCCAGACGATCCGCTGGAGCGGCTTTATTACCTGCACGACGGCATGGGCGTCATCGGCCCGATAAAAGGGCTTAAGCTCAAGGAAATGATCGAGAGCGGGGCGGTCGGACGCGGCTCGAACCTCAATCTGGTCGGCGCGCCGAACTGGACGCCGATAATGGAATTCGCGCCTTTCCCGCGCTTCTTCAAGTCGGGCGAAGCCGGTCCCGACTATGGCGCGCCGCGACCCGCCGCGGCGCCCGGTCCGGGAAATTTCGCCAGTTTCTGGATCCGATTGGGCGCGCATATCATTGACAACGTGCTGACCCTGTTGCTGCTGACCGTCGCGGCGCTGATTTTCTCCATCGTGATCGTGGCGATCCACGGGGACGGCGCCGAGGATTGGGCGCGCGCCAATGCGAATATCATCGGCGTCATCGAATTCGTCCCCATCATCGCCTATTACGCTTATTTTTCCGCCGGCCCCTGGCAGGCGACGCCGGGCAAGCGAATCTGCGGGATTTATGTGATCAGAACCAATGGCGCGCGCCTCGACGCGCCGTTCGGGGCGCTGCGCTATTTAACTTATTTTCTCTCGGCCCTGCCGCTGGGTCTGGGCTTTCTGATGCCGCTTTGGACCAAGGAACGCAAAGCCTTGCACGACATCGTTTGCGGAACCCGCGTCGTTTACGGCAGGCTGTAGCAAGCGAACCGGACTCGCGAAGCGCGCATCACTCGCGTTAATATGGGCGCATGATCGCGGACCCCGGCTTCATCCATCTTCACGCCCACACCGCCTTTTCGCTGCGCGAGGGCGCGCTGACGCTCGGCCGGCTCATTGCGCTGGCCGAAAAGGACGCGCAGCCCGCGCTCGCCGTGACGGACACCAATAATCTGTTCGCGGCGCTGGAGTTTTCGGAGAAAGCCGAGAAGGTCGGCGTGCAGGCGATTCCCGGCGTGCAGCTCGCGGTGGATTTCGGCGACGCCAATTCCCGTGATTCCAGGGGCGGCGCGCAAGGGCAGGGGGAGGCCGCGACACGCCAATCTGGTGCTGCTGGCCAAAACCCAGACCGGCTATCGCAATCTGATGCGGCTGTGCTCGCGCGCCTATCTCGCCGCCGCGCCAGGCGATTCGCCCTGCGTCACGCTGGCGGATCTCTCCAGCGACGGCGCCGATCTGATCGCCCTCACGGGCGGCCCCGACGGCGCGCTCGACATTTTGCTCGGCCAGTCGCGCATCGACGCGGCCTTGGCGCGGCTCGAGGCGTTGGAGGGGCTGTTCGGCGACCGGCTGTATATCGAACTCCAGCGCCACGGCCTCGCGCAGGAGCGCGCCGTCGAGGCGCAACTGCTGGATTTCGCCTATCGGCGCGGCTTGCCGCTGGTCGCGACGAACGAGCCGTTCTTCGCGAGCGCGGAGGATTTCGAGGCCCATGACGCGCTGCTCTGCGTCGCCGAAGGCACGGTGACCAGCGCCGCCGAGCGCCGGCGTCTGACGCCCACCCATTATTTCAGGACGAGGGCGGAGATGCTCGCCCTGTTCGCCGATCTGCCCGAGGCGACGCAAAACAGCGTCGAGATCGCGCGGCGCTGCTGCTTCCGTCCGCGCACGCGCACGCCGATCATGCCGCGTTTCATCCGCGAGGCGCCGGCGGACTCCGCGCTGACGCTCGACGAGATCGAGGCGGGGGAACTGCGCCGGCAGGCCGAGGAGGGGCTGGAGGCCCGGTTCGAGGCGACCGGCCCGGCGCCCGGCCTGACGCGGGACGATTATGTCGCGCGGCTGGACTTCGAGCTGAACGTGATCGTGAAGATGCGCTTCCCCGGCTATTTTCTGATCGTTTCGGACTTCATCAAATACGCGAAGTCCAAGGGGATTCCGGTGGGGCCGGGGCGCGGCTCGGGCGCTGGATCGCTTGTGGCGTATGCACTTACGATCACCGACCTCGACCCCTTGCGCTTCGGTTTGTTCTTCGAGCGGTTTCTTAACCCCGAGCGAATTTCGATGCCGGATTTCGACATCGACTTCTGCCAGACGCGGCGCGGCGAGGTCATCGATTACGTGCGCGAGCGCTATGGCGCGGACCGCGTCGCGCAAATCATCACCTTCGGTTCGTTCCTCGCGCGAGGGGTTTTGCGGGGCGTCGGCCGGGTGCTGGAAATGCCGCTGGGGCAGGTGGACAAGCTGGCCAAGCTCGTCCCGCAAAACCCGGCGAAGCCCATCACGCTCAAGGAGGCGCTGGCCAGCGAGCAGAAGCTGCGCGAGGCCGTGGAGCAGGACGAGCGCGTGGCGCGGCTGTTCAAGATCGCCGGTTCGCTGGAGGGACTCTACTCCAACGCCTCGACCCACGCCGCCGGCATCGTCATCGCGGATCAGCCGCTCGACGAGGTGACGCCGCTCTACCGCGACCCCAAATCCGACATGCCCGTCACTCAGTTCAATATGAAGTGGGTCGAGCCGGCGGGACTGATCAAATTCGACTTCCTGGGCCTCAAGACGCTGACGGTGCTCGCCGAGGCCTCCGAACTGACGCGCCGCCGCGTCCCCGAGTTCGATCTCGCCAAAGTCCCGCTCGACGACGCGCAGACATACGAGATGCTCGGGCGCGGCGAGACGGTCGGGGTGTTCCAGCTCGAAAGCGCCGGCATGCGCAAGGCGCTGGTCGAGATGCACGCCGACCGCTTCGAGGACATCATCGCGCTGGTCGCCCTGTATCGCCCCGGCCCGATGGCCAACATCCCCACCTATTGCGCGGTCAAGCTCGGCGATGAGGAGCCCGACTATCTGCATCCGCGCATCGAGCCGATCCTGAAGGAGACCTTCGGCGTCATCATCTACCAGGAACAGGTGATGCAGATCGCGCAGGAGCTGTCCGGCTATTCGCTTGGCGAGGCCGACAATCTGCGCCGCGCCATGGGCAAGAAGATCAAGTCGGAGATGGACGCGCAGCGCGACCGCTTCGTCGGCGGCGCCATGGAGCGCGGCCTTGCGCGCGACAAGGCCAATGAAATCTTCGACCTGTTGGCGAAATTCGCCGACTACGGCTTCAACAAGAGCCATGCCGCCGCCTATGCGCTGATCGCCTATCAGACCGCCTGGTTCAAGGCGCATTACCCCGTCGAGTTCATCGCGGCGTCGATGACCTTCGAGAAAAGCAACACCGACAAGCTGGCCGAGTTTCGCCACGAGGCGCGGCGCCTCGGGATCGTCGTCGAGCCGCCGTCGATATGCCGCTCGGGCGCCGATTTCGACGTGGCGCCCGGCAAGGACGGAAAGCTGGCGATCCGCTATGCGCTCGGCGCGATCAAGGGCGTCGGCGACGGGCAGGCGGCCTCCATCGTTTTTTCGCGCGGCGAAAAGCCGTTCTCGAGCCTCGCCGATTTCGCCCGGCGGATTAACCCGCGCGAGGTCAATAAGAAGGTGCTTGAAAACCTCGCCTGCTGCGGCGCCTTCGACGAGCTTGAGCCCGACCGCGCCCGCGTGTTCGCCGGCGCCGAGACCATCCTCGCCTGCGCCAACCGCTGCGCCGACGAGCGGCAGATGGGCCAAAACGCGCTGTTCGGCGAGGAGCAAAACGAGAGCCTCGCGCTGCCCAAGACGGCGCCCTGGACCGCCGCCGAGTTGTTGCGGCGCGAGTTCGACGCGGCCGGGTTTTTCCTTTCCGGCCACCCGCTCGACGCCTATCGCGGCGTTTTGAAGCGCCTGCGGCTCGCCCGGTGGAGCGAGTTCGTCGTGGCGGTCAAGCGCGGCGCCTCGGCGGGGCGGGTCGCGGCGATCGTGCTCGACCGCGCCGAGCGGCGCACGAAATCGGGCTCCAAAATGGGCATCGTGCAGTTCTCGGACGATAGCGGGCAGTATGAGGCGATCATGTTCCAGGAGGGGCTCGACCAATACCGCGACCTCCTGGAAAAGGGCGCGGCCGTGCTCGTCACGCTCTCGGGGAGCCTGGAGGGCGACGAGGTGCGGGCGCGAATCGTCGCGGCCGAATTGCTCGCCGCCGCCGCCGCGCGCGCGCAAAAGGGGCTGCGGATTTTCGTCCGCGACGCCGGACCGCTCGACGGCATCAAAACCCGGCTCTCCGCCAAGGGGGAAGGCGAGGTCTCGCTGGTCGTGATGCGCGACGCCTCGGGCGAGGAAATCGAGATCAAGCTGCCCGGCGGCTATCCCGTCGGCGCGGAGGTCGCGGGCGCCTTGAAGGCGATTCCGGGCGTGATCGCGGTGGAGCATGTGTGAGGCGGGGCGGGTTTTAACCACGCTTCTTAACTAACTGAAAACAATCATTCATAGGAATTTACCATAAAGCCGGGCGAGCGATCGCGCGGCCTCGGGGATTTTGCGCGCGAGTGTGTGGTTTTATAACATCCGCGATTTCAGACGCCTTTCGGCGTCGCGCTGGAGTGTGATTTATTAACCATATGGGTGTGGTTTTTTAATCAGGAGAATATTGAGCGCCAACATTGCTCCGCCGCGCCGCGCGGCTTACCTATTGCATAGCCTCGCCACTGGGAGCCCCATGCCCAAAACCCTCGATCTCCTCCACGACGATCCGCGCCGCCTGAGCGAGGCGCGCGAGCGTCATCCCGAGAAGGCGCATCGGCCGGACAGCCCCGTGTCGCGCAAGCCGGCGTGGATCAGGGTCAAGGCGCCGGGCTCGGCGCTTTGGCGCGAGACCAGCGCGCTGCTCGAGGGCAGGGGCCTTTCCACCGTCTGCCAGGAGGCGGCCTGTCCCAACATCGGCGAATGCTGGGAGCAAAAACACGCGACCTTCATGATCATGGGCGAGGTCTGCACGCGGGCCTGCGCCTTCTGCAATGTCGCGACCGGCCTGCCGGCCCCGCTCGATCCGAGCGAACCCGAGCGCGTCGCGCTGGCCACCCGCGACCTTAAGCTCGCGCATGTCGTCGTCACGTCGGTCGACCGCGACGATCTTCCCGACGGCGGCGCCGCGCATTTCGCGCGGACGGTCGCGGCGATCCGCGCCCATTGCGCAGGCACGACGATCGAAATCCTGACCCCGGACTTTCTGCGAAAACCCGGCGCGCTGGAGATGGTCGTCGCGTCGCGCCCGGATGTTTTCAATCACAATCTCGAAACCGTGCCCGGCCTTTACCCCGGCGTGCGGCCCGGCGCGCGCTATTTCCATTCGCTGCGGCTGTTGCAGCGGGTCAAGGAACTCGACCCCGCGATCTTCACCAAATCCGGGCTAATGGTCGGGTTTGGCGAGAAGCGGAGCGAAGTCGCCCAGGTGATGGACGATCTGCGCACGGCCGAGGTGGATTTCCTGACGCTCGGCCAATATTTGCAGCCGACGCGCAAGCATCACGAGGTCGTCGAGTTCGTGACTCCCGAGGCCTTCAAGGCCTATGAGACGCTCGCCTACGCCAAGGGTTTCGAGATGGTCGCGGCCTCGCCGCTGACGCGCTCGTCGCATCACGCCGGCGCGGATTTCGAGCGCCTGCGCCAAAAGCGCGCCGCCAAAACGGCGCCGCCGCCGGCTGGTTGACCGGCGGCGGCTCAAGCGCGCGAAGATTGGCGTTAGACGCCCAGCACGCCATGAATCTCGGCGAGCGTCGCCTTTTCAGTGTCGCTGACCTGAACACCGCCAAAGCCCAGGAATCCGCTCCCCGCGGCTTCGGCGACGATCTGGGCGATATGTCCGAGCCAGGTCTTGAAGGCCGCGGCGTCGGCCGGCGCCTTGGCGTCGACGATCGCCGCCGCGCGCTTCAATTGGCCGAGCGCCCTGTCCTTGAGTTCGCTGATCTGAGCGCCGGCGACGAGAGCCTGCACGCCGTCGCGGGCGGCGTCGCGTCCCTCGGATGTCAGCAGATCCTCCGCCACCGCCTTGATCAATTCGTCGCTGGCGCTGGTCTTCGCGGCCGCCAGCTCCTTGGCCTCGGCCCAGCCTTCCCTGATCGTCGTGAAGAAGCCGATGGGATCCGCGGCGGTGATGGCAAAGCCCGCCAAAAGCGGGCTCTCCAGCAAGGTCTTCCACTCGTCGGCGGTAAAATCGCTCTTGGTCGCCATATTCTAGTCTCCACTGTCGAAACGATCTCGGCGCGACATCGCGCCGAAACCATTGTCTGCCGCCCGTGTGAAAAACATTCGGGCGCGGTCAATCTGGGGCGCGGGGAGGGGGAATGCAAGGCGGGTCGGGGCGGCGAGCCGGCTTGCATTTACGCGAAGCGTCAGCGTCCGGCTACCGCGCATAAATCCATGCGACTGGCGACGCGCTGCGCCCGCCGCCGAGGCGACATGGAAACCCATCCCATGTCGCCTCGCCGCGGCTTGCTCATTCGCTCATGTGATTGTTGCGCTGCGCGTCCATCAGCTTCTTCACGTCCTCGGGCGAAAGCTTCGGCCGATCGATCGTCAGCGTCAGTTTGTCGAGCTTGCCGGTGAAGCGGAACGGAACCTGATAGTCGTGATCGTCCACGGGCGTGCCGGTGTCGGCGCCGACGTCGAAGTTTTCGTCCCATTGCAGGATCAAAGGAATCGTCCGCTCCATTTGCTGGGTGGCGACGGCCTGCCCGTCGACCTTGAGCACGCCCGTGCCGCCGCGGCCGATGCCGCTCATATTGTTGAAAGCCAGCGTGCCGATGCCGAGCCCGTCATATTTGAAGTCGAACTCCAGCGTGTGCTTGCCGGGCGAGAGCGCTTGCGGCCCCTCCCAACGGATGCGCTTGTAATCGAGGAGGTTCCAGAGGAACACCGGCTTGCCCTTCAGAAGGTAGAAGCCGTAGCCGCCGAAGCGGCCGCCCTGCGTCACGATCATGCCCTCGGCGCCGCCTTGGGGAATCTCCACCTCCGCCTTGAAGTTATAGGAGGCGTTGAGAAGGTTCGGCGCGTCGCCGTTCGGCGTGCCCGTCATTTCCCCCGAGTAAGTGAATACGGTGCGCCCGGCGGTGAGACTGGGCTTCGGGTTTATGATGCGCGTCGCCACCGACGCGTCCAGCGGCAGAACCTGGTATTTGGCGGCCTCGGTCCAGAACAGCCGCTCCAGCTCCTTCAGCTTGCCCGGATATTTGTCGGCGACGTTCTCGTACTGCGTCCAATCCTTGCTGAGATCATAGAGCTCATAAGGAAAGTTCGCCGGGTCCTGGCTGACGGCGCCGACGACTTTCCACGGCGGCCGCTGGACCTTGGTGCTGGCGATCCAGCCGTCGTGATAGATGGCGTGGTCGCCCATCATCTCGAAATATTGCGTGTGGTGGCGCGACGGCGCGTCGGCGTTGGCCTTGTCGAAGGTGTACATCATGCTGACGCCTTCGATCGGCTTCTGCTTGATGCCGTCGACAACCTGCGGCGCCTTGATCCCCGTGGCGTCGAGCAGCGTCGGCACGATGTCGATGACGTGATGGAACTGGTTGCGGATGCCGCCCTTGTCCTTGATGACCTTCGGCCAGGAGATGGCCACGCCCTGGCGCGTGCCGCCGAAATGCGAGGCGATCTGCTTGGTCCAGGAGAAGGGCGTGTCGAAGGCCCAGGTCCACGGCACCGCCATGTGATTATAGGTCTGGTCCGAACCCCAGACGTCATAGAAATATTTGAGCTGGGCTTCGACCGGCAGTTCGACGCCCTGGAGCGACGCGACCTCGTTCGGCGTGCCGATCAGAGTCCCTTCCGCGGAAGAGCCGTTGTCGCCGCTGATGTAGATGATCAGCGTGTTGTCGAGCTTGCCCATGTCCTCGACCGCCTGGATCACGCGGCCGATTTCATTGTCGTCATAGGCGAGATAGGCGGCGTAGACCTCGACCTGTTTGATGAACAGTTTCTTTTCGTCCGCCGTAAGTTCGTCCCAGTTCTTCAGCAGATCATGCGGCCAGGGCGTCATTTTCGCGTCTTGCGGGATCACGCCGAGCTTCTTCTGGTTCTCGAATATCTGGTCGCGCAGCGCGTTCCAGCCCTTGTCGAACAGATGCATGTCGCCGATCTTCTTGATCCACTCCGGCGTCGCGTGATGCGGCGCATGCGTCGCGCCCGGCACGTAATAGAGGAAGAACGGCTGTTCGGGGTCCAGCGCGTTGATGCGCTTCATATAGGAGATGGCGTCGTCGGCCTCCGCGGTGATCAGATTCCACTTCGGATTGCCGACATAGGGGTAGATCGCGGTGGTGTTACGGAAGAGATTGGGCTGCCACTGGTTGGTGTCGCCGCCGATGAAGCCGTAGAAATACTCGAAGCCCATGCCGATCGGCCATTGATCGAAGGGGCCGTCCTGACTCGCCTGGAATTCCGGCGTGTTGTGGTCCTTGCCGAACCACGACGTGCGATAGCCGTTGTCCTTCAATATGCGCCCGATGGTGGCCTTGTCGCGGGTGATGATCAAGTCATAGCCGGGATAGCCGGTCGCCTGCTCGGCGACCACGCCGAAACCAGCGGAGTGGTGATTGCGGCCTGTGATCAGCGCCGCGCGGGTCGGCGAGCACAGCGCCGTCGAATGGAAATTGGTGTAACGAAGACCGTCCCTGGCGATCCTGTCCAGATTGGGCGTCGGGACGACGCCGCCAAAAGTGGACGGCGCGCCAAAACCCGTGTCGTCGGTCATGATGAGCAGAATGTTGGGCGCGCCTTTCGGCGGGACGACGCGCGCCGGCCAAAAAGGCTTCGATTGCGCGGCGTTGCGCTCGATCTTGCCTTCGAATTTTTGCGGAGCGGGCGGAATCTGCTCGCCGTTGATCGTCGTCGTCGCGCTCGGCGAACCCGGCGCGCCGCCCGCTTGCTGAGCGGCCGCCGGTTCTGGCGGACATGCGAAACAGGAGGGCGGCGAATATTCCCGAAACCAAAACAGCGGAGCGAATGAAGTCCATGACGATCTCCGATCCTAACGAAAATTAAGCGAGCAGTTCGGCGTCAAGTTTCGGCCATTCTAGCTAACGTTGCCTCGAGAGGCTAGGTTCTTAGGGGAAACTGTCCAATTCGGCGGGAGCGCCAAAGTGTCGCGGGGTTTATCGCCGGTTTCGGCGTGACGCCGGCGCTTTGGGCCAGAATGGAAACTTCAAATCGATCCATGTCTCGCGCTATTGGCGGAGCTTCGCGCCACGCGACGACGCGCCGACTGGCGCCTAGTGTCAAATCTTGTGGAACAAACTTATTATTCAATATGTTATTTAGAGACTACGACAAATAGAATTAACCGCCATTTTTTAACCGCCGCCTCTAACGCCCCACAAAAAATTGCTCTATGAGATTTTCCATGAAGAGCTTTCGCAACCGCCGCCAGGTCGGCCACTCCGCCGCCGAAATGTTCGCGCTCGTTTCGGACATCGAGTTCCTATCCCAAATTCGTGCCGTTGTGCGAGGGGATGCGCGTGCGCCGCCGCACGCCGATGGGCGAGGGGATCGAGGTCATCGTCGCCGAAATGCAGGTGGGCTTTCGCGCGATCTGCGAACGCTATGCGAGCCGCGTCACCTGCAACGCGCAAAAGCTCGAAATACTCGTCGAATATATCGACGGTCCCTTCAAGAAACTCGATAATCGCTGGGCCTTCCGGGACGAACCGCCGGGGCCATCGGGCGAGGCGCGCTCGGTCGTCGAATTTTTCATCGCCTATGAGTTCAAGAGCGCCGCGCTCGGCCTGCTGATGGGCGCGATGTTCGACGCCGCCTTCCACAAATACAGCGACGCCTTTGTCAAGCGCGCCGATCAGGTCTACGGACGCGGCTGAGCGGAATCTATAAGCATTTCCAACGCTTGAGCCACGGCCGCCGCGCGGATCTCATCGCGCGACAGCGGGCCGAAGCGCCGCTCGACATGCCGCGCGCCATCCGGCCCCGCGCAGGCGAAATGCACCAGGCCGACCGGCTTTTCGGCCGAGCCGCCGTCGGGGCCGGCGATTCCGGTGATGGAAACGGCGAGCGTCGCGCGCGAAAATTTTAGCGCGCCTTCGGCCATCTCGATGGCCGTCTCGCGGCTGACGGCGCCGCGGGCGTCGAGCGTCTCGGTCCGCACGCCCAGCATCTCAATTTTTGCTGCATTCGAATAGGTGACGAAGCCGCGATCGAAAATTTCCGAGGCGCCGGGGAGGTCGGTGATGGCGCCGGCGACGAGCCCGCCGGTGCAGGACTCGGCGGTCGCGATCATGTGCGCGCCCTTGCGCGCCAGATCCAACAATTCGCGCGCCAATGCGCGTTTATGCGCGTCGCGCATGAGCCTATCCCGGCAGTCGGACGGTGGCGAGGGCCAGCGCCGCCATCCCCTCCTGCCGCCCGGTGAACCCAAGTCGCTCCGAGGTTGTCGCCTTGACGGCGACGCGGTCGATGTCGACGCCCATGATCTCGGCGAGACTGGCGCGGACGCGATCGCGATGCGGCCCGATTTTGGGAGCTTCGCAGACGATTGTGGCGTCGATATGGGCGATCATCCCGCCGCGCCGGCGAACGAGATCGGCCGCATGCGCCAGAAAAATCGAGGACTTAGCGCCTTTCCATTGAGGATCGGAGGGCGGAAAATGCGAGCCGATATCGCCCTCGGCGATGGCCCCGAGAATGGCGTCGGTGACGGCGTGAGCGAGCACGTCGGCGTCGGAGTGGCCGGCGAGCCCGTGATCATGGGGAATCGAGACGCCGCCGAGCCAGACTTGATCGCCCGCCGCGAAGGCGTGAACATCATAGCCCTGTCCGGTGCGAATATCCGGCAAGTCATTGAGCAACAAGGATTCCGCGCGCAAAAAGTCCTCCCTGGAGGTAAGTTTGAAATTGCTCGGATCGCCCTCGAATATGTGGACGGCGTGGCCGGAGCTTTCAGCGATCATGGCGTCGTCGGTGAACTCCAGCGCCCGCGACGCCGCCGCGCGATGCGCCTTTAAAATCAAGTCGAAATCAAAGGCCTGCGGCGTCTGCACGGCGCGCAGCCGCGCCCGCTCGGGCGTCGCGACCACCGTGCCGGCGGCGTCGATTTCCTTGATCGTGTCGGCGAGCGGCACGCCCGGCGCCGCCGCGCCGTGATCCCGCGCCGCGTCGATCGCGCGGGCGATCAGCGCGGGGTCGGCGAAGGGCCGGGCGGCGTCGTGGATCAGCACGATTTTTGGCGGCTTTTCAAGCGCTTGCAACGCCTCCAGCCCATTGCGGACGCTCGCCTGCCGCGAGGCGCCGCCGATGGCCGGGGGCAGAATTGTTTCGCGCAAGGCGGCGGGAAGCTCGCGCGACGCTGGCGTCGTATAGCGCGCGGTCGTCGGCGTGAATGACCGTCAGCAGCAGCGCTTGCGGCGCCGCGGCGTGCAGCGCTTTTAGCGTGCGGGCGAGCAGGGTTTCGCCGAGCAACGATCGGTATTGCTTGGGGATTCCCTCGCCGGCGCGCGAGCCGCGTCCGCCGGCGACGGTGAGGATGGCGAGGGGAGACGGGGCTGTCATGGCGCTGCTGTGTCGCGTTTTGGCGGCGGCGTCAATCGCGGGCGGGAGCCAAAAGAGGGCGACTCAGCGGATGCTGATGAAGAAAAACGTCATCGCGGCTTCCAGATACCGCAAGCCGTGAAGCCGCGATTTGCAAAACACGCAGCCAAAAAATAGTGCGACAATTGCGCCGCCCGAGAAAATTTGCCATCACGCCAAAAATTGCTTATACTCTAGGCACGATGACACATGCTGAAACTTTAGGCGTCGCCCTGGGCGAGCCGCCGCTGACAATCGGCGGGCTCGCGATCTCCGGCCGCGCCTTCCTCGCGCCCATGGCGGGCGTCACCGACGCGGCCATGCGGCGACATAGCCGAGCGTCATGGCGCCGGCGCGACGTTTAGCGAAATGATCACCGCGGCCGGTGTTTCGCGCGGCGACCGGGAGACCCGGCTGCGGCTCGCCGGCGCGCGGGAACCGCAAACGGCTCCCCGCGTCGTTCAGATCGCCGCGCGCGATCCGGAAGGGATCGCGCTGGCCGCGCGCCATGCGGCGGACACGGGCGCGGGGTGGATCGACATCAACATGGGCTGTCCGTGCAAAAGGGTCACCGGCGGGCTCGCCGGCTCCGCGTTGATGCGAGATCTGGACCAGGCCAGCCGACTGATCGCCGCGACCGTTAGCGCGATCGACATTCCCGTGAGCGTAAAAATGCGGCTCGGCTGGGATCACGCCTCGCTCAACGCGCCGGAACTGGCGCGCCGGGCGGAGGCCGAGGGCGCGAAGCTCGTCACCGTGCACGGCCGCACGCGCCAACAGTTTTATAACGGCGCCGCCGATTGGGCGGCGATCAAGGCCGTCAAGGACGCCGTGCGCATTCCGGTGGTCGCCAATGGCGATTGCGACAGCCCACACGCCGCGCGAGAGATGCTGCGGCTCTCAAACGCGGATGCGGTCATGGTCGGGCGCGCGGCGATCGGCCGCCCGTGGCTGGTCGGCGATATCGCCCATTATCTCGCCGCCGGGCGTCTTCGCCCGCCGCCGTCCCGCGAGGAGCGCGGCGCGCTGGCGCTGGAGCATTTGGAAAGTTTGATCGCGGCGATGGGGCAGGGGCCGGGGCTCCGTCACGCGCGAAAACATCTCGCCGCCTATGCCGACCATGCCGGCGTTGGAAGGCGAGAAGAAGAACGGGCGCCGCGCCGCGCCCTGGTCGTCAGCGACGAACCGCGAGAGGTTCGCCGGCTGATCGAACGCCTGTTTGCAATCCCCGAACGCGAGGAAGCCGCATGAACGCCAAGCCGGATCGCGCCGAGAAATCCATCACGCCGCCGCTCGCCGGCCGTCTGCGGGTGATCGGCGGCGATGACCGTTCCTGCATTCTGGAGACGTTGCCGCATGTCATCATCGCGCTGCGCAAGGATGGCGTGATCGTCGACGCCAACGCCGCCGCCGAGTCTTTTTCGAGATCGGCAAACCCCTGCTGATCGGCCAGACGCTGGAGCGCTTGCTGCCCTTCGGCTCTTCGCTTTTGACGCTTGTCGGCCAGGTGCGGGAGCGCGGCGCCGCGATCAATGAATATAAAATCGACCTCGGGCGCCCTGGTCCGAGTGGCGACCGGAGGGTCGACGTGCATTGCGCGCCCCTCGCTCAAAGTGACGGCGGCGTGCTGGTTGTGCTGCAAGAACGCACAATTGCCGATAAAATAGACAGGCAACTGACCCATCAAGGCGCGGCGCGCTCTGTTTCCGGGCTCGCGGCGATGCTGGCGCATGAGATCAAGAATCCGCTGTCGGGGATTCGCGGCGCCGCGCAATTGCTGGAGACCGGCCTTGGCGACGAGGACCGCGCGCTGACGCGGCTGATCTGCGACGAGACCGACCGGATCGTGCGGCTCGTCGACCGCATGGAGGTTTTCTCCGATCAGCGGCCGCTGCGACGCGACAAGGTCAATATCCACACCGTGCTCGACCATGTGAAACAGGTCGCCCGCAACGGTTTCGCGCGGCATATCCGCTTCACCGAGAATTACGATCCCTCGCTTCCGCCGCTCGCGGGAAATCGCGACCAGCTGGTGCAGGCTTTCCTGAACCTCGTCAAAAACGCCGCCGAGGCCATTGGCGACGCGGTGGACGGCGAGATCGAATTGTCCACCGCCTTCCGCCCCGGCGTCAGTCTTCGCGCCCATGGCTCGAAGCGCCCGGTTGGGCTGCCGCTGGAATTTCGCGTCTGCGACAATGGCCCCGGCGTGCCCGACGACATCGCCGGACATTTGTTCGAACCCTTCGTCACAACTAAGTCTTCGGGAACTGGCCTCGGACTTGCACTGGTGGCCAAGATCGTCAACGACCACGGCGGCGTCATAGAATGCAAATCACATCCAAGAAGAACAACCTTTCGAATACTCATGCCCATGTATCGTTAAGAGCGTCGATGATAGGTCGGAGACTAGCAATTATGGCGGCGTCGCCAAGAGCCGATCAAGCGCCGTTCGCGTTGTTTGCGTTTAAGGAACAGGCCGAATCCGCGTTTTCGCGACGGACTTCCGGTTGGGGCTGGGGACAATGCTCATGAACCGTGGTGAAATACTTGTCGCCGACGACGACGCCGCGATCCGCACGGTCGTGGCGCAAGCGTTGTCGCGCGCGGGATACGAGGTTCGCACCACCGGCACGGCGGCGACGCTTTGGCGCTGGGTGCAATCGGGCGAGGGCGATCTCGTCGTCACCGACGTCGTGATGCCGGACGAAAACGCCTTCGAATTGCTGCCCCGCATCAAGAAGCTGCGGCCCGAGCTGCCGATCATCGTCATGAGCGCGCAAAACACCTTCATGACCGCGATCCGCGCCTCGGAGCGGGGCGCCTATGACTATCTGCCGAAGCCCTTCGACCTCAAGGAGCTGGTCGGCATCGTCGGCCGCGCGATGGCCGAGCCGCGCAAGAACGGCGACGCCGGCCCGGCCGAGGAGATCGAGGGCATGCCGCTCGTCGGGCGCTCGCCGGCGATGCAGGAAATCTATCGCTCGCTCGCGCGCCTGATGCAGACCGACCTCACCGTGCTGATCAACGGCGAGTCCGGCACCGGCAAGGAATTGGTGGCCCGCGCGCTGCACGATTACGGCAAGCGCAAGAAAGGCCCCTTCGTCGCCATCAACATGGCGGCCATTCCGCGCGACCTCATCGAGAGCGAATTATTCGGCCACGAGAAGGGGGCCTTCACCGGCGCCGCCCAACGCTCCGCCGGGCGCTTCGAACAGGCCGAGGGCGGCACGCTGTTTCTCGACGAAATCGGCGACATGCCGATGGAGGCGCAAACCCGTTTGCTGCGCGTGTTGCAGCAGGGCGAATACACGACGGTCGGCGGGCGCACGCCGATCAAGACCAATGTCCGCATCGTCGCCGCCACCAACAAGGATCTGCGGATTCTCATCCAGCAGGGCCTGTTCCGCGAGGATCTTTATTTCCGGCTCAATGTCGTGCCGTTGCGGCTGCCGCCGCTGCGCGAGCGCGCCGAGGACATCCCGGACCTCGTCAATCACTTCTTCAAGGTCGCGGTCAGCGAGGGCCTGCCGCAAAAATACATCGAACAGGCGGCGCTCGACCGGATGAAGCGCTATCGCTGGCCCGGCAATATCCGCGAATTGGAGAATCTGATCCGCCGCCTGACGGCGCTGCATCCGCAGGAGGTCGTCTCCGAACAGCTTATCGAGGCCGAACTCGATCAGGATAACCCGCGCGCGCCCGAAAAGCTCGCGACGGGCAGTCGGCCGGCGTCGGACACGGAGCTGGAAAGCGGGATGACTCTTTCCGCCTCGGTCGAACAACATCTCGCCAAGCTGTTTCGCGATTGCGGCGACAGCCTGCCGCCGCCGGGGCTCTATCACCGCATTGTCCGCGAGATCGAAATTCCGCTGATCTCGGCGGCTTTGTCGGCGACGCGCGGCAACCAGATCAAGGCGGCGGAACTGCTCGGCCTCAATCGAAACACCTTGCGCAAGAAGGTCAACGATCTCGAAATCAGGCTGATGCGGCTGCCGAGGTAGGGGCGCGACCGCCGAACGGCGCCGTATACAAATTGTCAATCTGGGTCTTTTAGCTTGCGGATCGGCAAGGCGCGCCCGCGCCTTGCGCGCGACGAACACTGGCTCATGAATTTGCTGAAAAACCCGGTCGCGCCGTCTCCTTCCCCGCCGGCGGCTCCCTTGCAAGCGGCGCTGGAGCGCGCGAGCCCTCTCGGCCTTGTCGTCCTCGCCGCCGTCGCGGCGGGGCTTTGCCTGCGTATCATCGCGGCGAAAGGCGATCTGTGGCTAGACGAAATCTGGACCTTGCGACTGCTCGAGCCGGTCAAATCGCTCGGCGACGTGTTTTTCAAAGTCCATCACGACAACAATCATTTTTTCAATTCCGCCTGGATCTGGCTCATCGGTCCAGACGCGCCCATCCTGCTGATGCGGCTGCCGGCGATTTTGCTGGGGACATTGGGCATTCTAGCGGCGAGGGCCGTCGGCCGGCGCTTTAGCGAGGCCTCCGGCGCCATCGCCGCGCTGCTCATGGCCATCGGCTATTTCTTCGTGCACTACGGCTCCGAGGCGCGCGGCTATGCCGGCATGATCCTCGCCGTGCTCGTCGCCTATGACGCGCTGCTGGCGATCCTCGACGGCGAAGCCACGACGAGGAACACCATTGTCTTCGCCGCGGCGATTTGCGTCGGAACCTTCTTCCATCTCACCATGGTCGAGGCGACCGCCGCGCTTTGCGCGAGCTTTTTCGCGCGATCCTGGTCGCGCGGCGAGGGATTGGCGGCGGCGCTGCGGCGCTCCCTGCCTATTGGCCTCGCGGCGGCGGCCGCGACGCTTCCGGCCGTCGGCTTATTCGTGCATGGCGCCTTCGCGCCCGATTTCCGCGTCGGCGCGATGGAGCCCTTCACCTTCGCCTTGCTCGGCCAAGGGCTCTCCGGCGTGGCGCGGACCGTGCTCGGCCTTCCCCAAGCGATGGACGACGCGGCGGTGGTCGCCGTCGCCGCCGCTTTCGCCCTGGCGATGCTGGCGCTCGTTCCCGCGGGGCGGCGCTGGTTTCCGGCGATCGCCATTTTCGGGCTTGCCGCTGGCGCATGTCGCGCTGCGCCTGCCCAGCCAGTTTTATCCGCGCTTTCATTTGACCGCGGCGGTCGGCCTGCTGCTGCTGACGAGCGACGGTCTCGCCGCGCTGTGGAGCCGCAAGGGCGCCGCTCGCGCCGCGTCGATCGCGGTTCTCGCGCTGATCGTCGCGGGACAGGCGTCCAATCTGGCGAGCTTCTTTTCCTTGGGGCGCGGCGAATACGTCGCGGCTTTCAAGCGAATGAGCGAGCGCGGCCCGGTGACCTACGCCGCCGATTTCGCCAAGGGCGAAACAAGGGCGGTCGTGGAATATGAGGCGGATCGCGCCGGAATCGCCGCGACGCGCGTTCTCGACCAGGACTGGTGCGCCAAGGCGCCGGATTGGCTCATCTCGGTCGCGATGCCCAACACGCCGTTGGATCTCCCCGCGCGAAAGACCGCCGGCCCGGCCGCTTGTCCGACAATCTACCAACGCGATGAAAGCTTTCCGGCCTGGGGGCTTTCGGGCTTCGCCTGGACGCTCTACCGCCGCGAGGAATAACGCGGGAAGAAGCGAAGTCACCGCTTTTATTGCCGCCGCTCGCGGCCCGGCTTATAGAGACCTATGTCCGTTTCCGGAGAAACAAGCGAAGGGGGGACGCCGCCCCGGCAGAAGCGATCGTTCAGGCCGTGGATCGGCCCGATCGTGGTGGTGATCGCGGTCGCCTGCGCCTTGGCGACATTTCTGGTGATGGCCGAGTTGGGGCCGATCGCGCCGACCGGCGACAGGCTGCTGATGCTTTACGGCGTCGACGGCGCCGCGCTGGTCCTGCTCGCCGGCATGGTGTTCCGTCAGTCGTGGACCCTTTTCAAGGCATGGCGCGCCGGGGAGGCCGCCGCGCGGCTGCATGTGCGCACCGTGGCCTTCTTCTCGGTCATCGCCCTTGTTCCCGCCCTGGTGCTGGCGGTGGTCGGCTCGGTCAGCCTGGAGCGGGCGCTCAATCCCGCCTTCATGTCCAATGTCAAGGGCTTCGTGCACAACACGGCCGAGGCGGCGCGCGTGTTCCGCGAGACGCAATGCGGCGCGCTGCTGCAGGAGGCGCAGCTTTCGGCCTATGACCTCGACCGCGCTTTGACCTTCATGCTCGACCGCTCGAAGTTCCACGAGTTTTTCGCCTCGCGGGCGAAGTTTCTGGATTTTTCGGCGGCGGCGCTGATCAAGCCAAGCGGCGAAATTCTCGACCGCGTCGATTTGTCCGGCGCGTCCGCCGCCATCATCATCGCGCCGCCCCTGTCGGAATTCGAGAACGCGCGCCGGGGCGAACGCCTGTGTCTGCTGATCGACGACGACAAGACCTTCGTCGCGCTACGCGCGCTCAGCTCCTTTCCCGACACTTTTCTTTACGTGACGCGCGCGATAGACCCCTTCGCGGTCGAATTTCCGCAACAGGCGGAAATACTCATCAATAATTACGACGCCTACGAAGCGTACGGGGTCACGGTGAAACGCGCCTTCGTCACGATGTACGCGCTGCTCACGACGATCATGCTGCTGTCGTCGATCTGGGTCGGACTGGATTTCGCCAACCGCCTCGTCGCGCCGATTCGAACATTGATCGCCGCGACCGATCAGGTTTCGGCGGGCAACCTCGACGTGCGCGTCGACGTGGATCGCTCGCACGGCGATCTGGCGCGCCTTGGCGACGTGTTCAACAAGATGACGACCGAGCTGGATTTGCAAAAAAGCCGGCTGCTGGAGGCCAATCGCATCAACGACGAGCGGCGCGAATTCACCGAGGCGGTGCTTGCCGGCGTGCCCGCGGCGGTGATCGGCGTCGACGCCAATGGCGCGATCAATGTCGTCAACCGCTCGGCCGAGGAATTGCTGCGCTTGACCGGGCAGGGCGCGGCGGCGGGCGAGCGGGCGCTGGCGGCGATGCCCGAACTCGCGCCGATCCTCAAGGACGCGGCGGAAGCCTTTCCGCGCGCCGTGCAGCGCCAACTGACGATCAAGCGCGGCGTGAGCGAGCGCACCTACAATGTCCGCGTCACTTCCGCGAGAGCCGTCGAAGGGCGTCCTAACTTCGTCGTGACGCTGGACGACATCACCGATCTCGTCACCGCGCAGCGCAGTTCCGCCTGGGCCGACGTGGCGCGGCGCATCGCCCATGAGATCAAAAATCCGCTGACGCCGATCCAGCTCTCGGCGGAACGCCTGAAGCGCAAATATGGCAAGCTGATTTCCACCGATCGCGATGTGTTCGATCAATGCATAGACACGATCGTGCGGCAGGTCGACGTCATCAAGCGCATGGTGGACGAATTCTCGTCCTTCGCGCGCATGCCCAAGGCGCGCCTCGAACCGGACGACCTCTGCGAATGCGTGCGGCAAGTCGCCTTCTTGATGCGGGTCGGCAACTCCGATGTGGATATTTTGGAAGATCTGCCGCAGCCCGCGCTGCACGCGATGTTCGACCGTCGACTCTTATCTCAGGGGCTGCAAAATATCGTGAAGAACGCGATCGAGGGGATTTCCGGACGAGACCAGGCGCAGGCCGTCGATAAAGGCGTGGTGCGAATCTCCTTGCGCCAGCGCGATCAATGGGCCGAACTGGATGTGATCGACAATGGCAAGGGATTTCCCGCCGTCAACCGTCAACTGCTGCTGGAGCCTTATATGACGACGCGCGCCGAGGGGACCGGATTGGGGTTGCCCATCGTCGCCAAGATCATCGAAGATCATGGCGGCAAACTGGAACTGCTCGACGCGCCGGACGGGAGGGGCGCCCGCGTGCGCATGCTGCTGCCGATGGCGCCGGCGGAGTTGGCGGAAAAAGCGGTGAGAAGCGAGCAGTCCTCGCGTGTCGAAAAGAGTGGGGCGTGATGGCGAGCGACATTCTCATCGTCGACGACGAAGCGGACATCCGGGAACTGGTCGCCGGCATTTTGAGCGACGAGGGCCATAGAACCCGCGTCGCCAAGGACGCCGACGAGGCCCTGGCCGCCATCGCCACCCGGCGGCCGCATCTCGTTTTTCTCGATATTTGGCTGCAGGGCTCGCGTCTCGACGGATTGCAGGTGCTGGAGGCGGTCCAGACGCTGCATCGCACATTGCCGGTCGTGATGATCTCCGGCCACGGCAATATCGAGACGGCGGTGACGGCCATTCGCATGGGCGCATACGACTTCATCGAGAAGCCGTTCAAGGCCGACCGTCTCGTGCTGGTGGCCGAGCGGGCGCTGGAAGCCTATCAGTTGCGCCGCGAGGTCTCGGCCTTGCGGATGCGCTCGGGCGCGCATGACCGTATCGTCGGCAGCTCCCTGCCGGCGGTCCAGTTGCAGCAAATGGTCGCGAAGGTGGCGCCCGTCAATTCGCGGGTGTTGATCACCGGTTCGCCGGGCGTCGGCAAGGAACTCGCGGCGCGCTGCATCCACGAGGCGTCGCCGCGGGCGGGAGCCCCCTTCGTCGTCATCAACTCCGCGACGATCACCCCGGAAAACATGGAGGCCGAGCTCTTCGGCCTCGAGGATCGCGCCGGCGGGCATAGAGTTGGCGCGCTCGAGGAAGCGCATGGCGGCACGCTGTTTCTCGACGAAATCGCCGACATGCCGAGGGACACCCAGGCCAAGATCCTGCGCGTGCTGATCGACCAGACGTTCTTGCGCGTCGGCGGCGCGAAGCGGGTCGAGGTCGACGTGCGGATCATTTCGTCGTCGGCGCGCGATCTCGGAGCGGCGATAGAAGAGGGGACTCTGCGCGAGGATCTGTTCCATCGCCTCGCCGTGGCGACGATGCGCGTGCCCTCGCTGTTCGAGCGGCGCGAGGATATTCCGGAATTGATCGAATATTTCATGGAGAGCATGTCCATCGCCTCGGGCCTCCCGCGCCGGCGTGTCAGGGAGGACGCGATGGCGGTGCTGCAGATGTACGATTGGCCGGGCAATATTCGCCAATTGCGCAACAATGTCGAAAGGCTGATGATCTTGTCGCCAGGCGACGCCGGAACGGAAATCACCGCCGAGATGCTGCCGGCGGATGTCGGCGAACTGGTTCCCGCGACGCCGGCCGGCGTGCGCGGCGAAAAGCTGATGAGCCTGCCGCTGCGCGAGGCGCGCGAAGTGTTCGAGCGGGAATATTTGATCGCGCAGTTGAGCCGCTTTTCGAGCAATATTTCGCGCACGGCGGAATTCATCGGCATGGAGCGCTCGGCGCTGCACCGCAAACTGAAATCGCTGGAGATCGAGTGACGGCGGCGTTTCGCGGCGCGAGCGACGGCGCCAGGCTCCTTTGTCTTAACCGAGTTTCGGCGCGGAGACGGTGATTTTAGCGCGATTCCGCGCTACGCGGACCAGTTGTAGCTTGCGCCTCGCCGGCAGTCGCGCTCTAATGCAAGATTATGGGTTAGAGTCGAGGCAACGAACTCGAGGCGGCGCCGTTTGGCGGCGCTCAACGAAAAGAACAGGATAGCGAATGTCGGAGCGCGCGCAGAACCTGCAGGATACTTTTTTGAACTTCGTTCGGAAAAACAAAGTCCCGCTCACTATATTCCTTGTTAATGGCGTGAAGCTCCAGGGCATCGTGACCTGGTTCGACAATTTCTGCCTGCTGCTCCGGCGAGACGGACATTCGCAACTTGTATACAAGCATGCGATCTCCACGATCATGCCGGGCCATCCGATTCACATGTTCGAGCCCGGCGACGAGGGCGAGGGCGGCGTCGGCGACAAGCGATAGCAGGCGGGCTTTGACGAAACCACGCGCCAAGGAAAGGCATAGGACCGGTTGAGCGAAGACAAATCAGGACGTTTGGAGACGTCCGAAACCACCCAGGGCGCCAAGACGCGCGCCTTGGTGCTGGGGCCCTATCCGACGCGGCCCTCCCGCGATATGTCCGTCCGCGATTCCAAGGCGCGTCTCGCCGAGGCCGTCGGCCTCGCCCTGGCGATCGACCTCGATATCGTCGACGAAATCGGCGTCTCGCTGAACGAGGTGCGGCCCGCGACTTACCTCGGCAAGGGCAAGGTCGAGGAAATCGGCGAGATCGTCAAGGAGCGCGAGATCGCGCTCGTCTCGATGGATTGCGCGCTCTCGCCGGTGCAACAGCGCAATCTCGAAAAAGCCTGGAACGCCAAGGTCATCGACCGCACCGGGCTGATCCTCGAAATCTTCGGGCGCCGCGCGCGCACCAGGGAGGGCGCGCTGCAGGTGGAGCTGGCGCATCTCGAATATCAAAAATCGCGGCTGGTGCGCAGCTGGACCCATCTTGAACGCCAGCGCGGCGGCTTCGGCTTCCTCGGCGGCCCCGGCGAAACGCAGATCGAAACCGACCGCCGCTTGATCGAGGAGCGGATGCGCCGCATCGAGAACGAGCTCGATAAGGTCAAGCGCACGCGCGGCCTGCATCGCAAGACGCGGCGCGACGTGCCCTATCCGGTGATCGCGCTGGTCGGCTACACCAACGCCGGCAAATCGACGCTGTTCAACCGGCTCACCAAGGCGAGCGTCTTCGCCGAAAACCTGCTGTTCGCGACGCTGGACCCGACTTTGCGCGAAATCCGGCTGCCGCATGGGGGCAGGGCGCTGCTGTCCGACACGGTGGGCTTTATCTCCGACCTGCCGACCATGCTGATCTCCGCCTTCCGCGCGACGCTGGAGGAGGTGACGCAGGCCGACGTGGTGCTGCATGTGCGCGACGTCTCGCATGAAGACTGGGAGGCGCAGGGGCGCGACGTCGAGAAGATCATCGAGGAACTCGGCCTCGCCGGCGAAAACCGCAAGCCGACGATCGAAGTGTGGAACAAGATCGACGCGCTCGACCCAGAGCGGCTGGAGGGGATGCGGCTTTCGGCGCGACGGGAAGATGGCGCCGAGCGCCCGATGCTGGTCTCGGCGCTGACCGGGGAGGGGATCGAGGCGCTGTTGCTGCGGGTCGAGACGCTGCTCGCCGCCGGCCGCGTGACGCTGGCGCTGACGCTAGACCGCGCCGATGGCGAAGGCCTCGCCTGGGCCTACAGCCACGCCGAGGTGCTGGAGCGCGAGCCGCTGCCGGAGGGCGACGTGCGGCTGCTGCTGCGCGTCGCGCCGGAGAGGTTCGGCGAGCTGGCGCGGCGGTTTCCGGCGGCGGCGCGGGTGGCTTAGGGAGTTCTCGCGCAATCGCCGCCCGCCCGAGCGCTGCTTCACTCCGCGATCCATCGCGGCAGCATCCGCTTCAGCACGCCGTCGCGCAGCCGGAAATGATGCGCGAGCGCCGCGCTCGCATGAAGCGCCGCGAGGACGATCAGCCCATTGGCCAACCACTCGTGCACTTCCTTGGCGGAATGTTCGAGCGCCTTGTCCTTGGCCCAAGGGGAAGCGATTTCGCCTAGGCCGAACAACGGCAGCGGCTTGCCGTCGGCGAACAGCGTGACCACTCCCGCCGCCGGCGCGGCGATCAAGAGGACATAAAGAAGGATATGCGCGAATTTCGCGGCGCGATCGGCCCAAGGGCCGGCCGGGCTCGCCTCTGGCGACGGTGGATCGATAAAGCGCCATATGATGCGCAGCGCCAGCAGAGCGACGATCAATTGGCCGGACGACACATGGACAAAATCGACGATGCGGCGCGGCTCGCCGCGCTCGAAATCGTCGCGCAACTGGCCTAGAAGCCAGGCGATCCCAACCAAAAACGCCGACAGCCAGTGAAAAAATTGCGCGCTGGCGCTGTAACGGCCGCGCATAGCTTCCGGTTTCATCAACACAACCCTCGCTTTATGGGGCAAAGCCCCCTATTTCCGCTCCAACCCCTTCGCCTCGACCCAAAGCGCCTCCATCTCGTCCAGCGTAGCGCTAGCGGGCGCCGAGCCCTTCTGCGCCAGCCTCGCCTCGATGTGATGAAACCGCCGCTCGAATTTGGCGTTGGCGGCGCGCAGGGCCTGTTCGGGGTCCACCTTGGCGTGGCGCGCGAGATTGGCGACGACGAACAGCAGATCGCCGATTTCCTCGGCGAGCGCCTTCGTCGGCGCCGCGCCCGGCTCGTTTGACAGTTCCGCCTCGACTTCCAGCGTCTCCTCGCGGAGCTTTTCGAGCACCAGGCGAGCGTCCGCCCAGTCGAAGCCGACCTTGGCGGCTTTTTCCTGCAGCTTTATCGCGCGCGTCAGCGCGGGCAGGGGCTTTGGCACGCCGTCCAGCACGCTCTCGCTCGGCGGCGCCTCGCCAACCGCCGCCCGCCGCGCCGCGCGCGCGGCTTTCTCGCGGGCTTTAATCTCGCTCCACTGCGCCGCGACGCCGTCGGGGCTGAGTTCGTTCGCCTCGCCGAAAACATGGGGATGGCGGCGGATCAGCTTGTCGCAGATCGCCCCGGCCACGTCGTCGAAGGCGAAGACTTCCGCCTCGTCAGCCATTTGCGCATGAAACACCACCTGGAGCAGCAGATCGCCCAATTCGTCCTTGAGGTCGTCCAAATCGCCGCGCTCGATCGCGTCGGCGACCTCATAGGCTTCCTCGATCGTATAGGGCGCGATCGAACGGAAATCCTGCTCCAGATCCCAGGGGCAGCCGGTTCCCGGGCGTGCGCAGGGCCGCCATGATCTCGATCAAGCGCGCGATGTTCATCGGGAAGTCGCCCCAGGTTTGCCGCAAGAAGCGGACGCGCCAACAAAAAACGCCGCGAGGCTCATTGCGGAGCGTCGCGGCGCTGAATTGCGGCGTCGAGGCTTAGTCGAGCGTGATCGACAGCGCCTCGCGCCCCTTTTGCGTGTCGACGACCTGCATCGTCACCGGCTGGCCTTCGGCGAGACGGCTGACGCCGGAGGGCGACAGAATGGAGATATGGACGAATACGTCCTTGCCGCCGTCGTTGGACTGCACGAAGCCAAAGCCCTTGGTCTCGTCGAACCATTTAACCTTGCCGTTCACGGTGACGGCGGTGGACGGGTCGGGAGCGGCGCGGCGCGGACGCGGACTGTCGAAGCCGCCGCCGCCAAAGCCGCCGCTACGGGGCGGAGGCGGGGGCGCGCGTTCGGCGGCGCCCGCCAGATCGACCTCGAGGACGCGCGCGACCTGCTGACCCTTGACCGAATTGGTCACCTGGACCTTCAGTTTCGCGCCCGGCGGGAGCGTCTCATACCCCGCCGCCTGCACGGCGCCGATATGCAGAAAAGCGTCGCCGGTGCCATTGCCGAGTTCGACAAAGCCGAAGCCCTTGTCGTTCTTGAACCATTTCACCACGGCGTCGATCGAGGGCTCGTTCGAGGATATGGGAGGCGCCTCGGGAAATCCGCCCCCTCCGAAGGGTGTTCGCGGCGACCGGCTGCTGGGTCGCTGGGAATCGTAATTGTAGGGACCGTCGTCATCGAACCCGCGCTTCCTGGGCCCCCGGAAATCCTTACCTTTGCTCATGTTACCTGCTCGTCTCCGCCATAAACGGCAAGACCGCTATGCCATACGCAATGCGCCCAAGCATAACCTCGCCGGCTGGATGAAGCCGCCGGCTGGTATGAAAGGGGATGTGCCAGTTGAATGCCATATAGTCCCGCGCCGTTACAGGTCTAGCAGATATCCGCCTCGTTTGGCCAGAGTTTTTCGCGGCGATTCCCGCCCCGAGCGAAAAAACCCAGGCTTCACGCCATCTAGTGGCGGTGGATGCGCGCGGGATCGCGCGCTCCCGCCGCGAAGGCGGACTGTGTCGGAACTGCAAGATAGACAAGTCGCTATTTGCGCTAAGTTAGAAATGACACTCGCTCCCAGGCCTGGGTTCGAGCAGCGCGGCGCAGCCTTTCGGTTGCGCAGCCGCGCTGCTCGAACGAACCCGCGACTTCCCCTCAGGCTTTAGCCTACCTTGAAAAGCGCTCAACTGACCTTGAACATATGCCGCTCCGCCTGTCCTTGCCGCCGCGGCGCTTTCTTTGAGCGTCCCTCGGTCTGCTCCTGCTGCCGCGCGGCGATGTAGGCCAGCACCTCGCCAAGCCGCTTGTTCTCGACGATCGCCGCCTGATTGACCTTCTGTAGCTTGTCGAAGGTCCGGAACGGCAGGTCGCGGCCTTTGTGGCGGATCGCGATGCGCCCGTCGGGATAATCGACGATCGTCACGCGCTGGCGGGCGAGGGGGCGCGTGATCTCGTTGGGCTCGAGCATGAACAGCACCTTGTCATATTGCACCGTCAGATTGTTCGTCAGCGTGCGCTCTTCCTTCCAGGCGAACACGTCCTCCAGTGGCGACGCTGGCCGAGATCGGGCGGTGAGCGTCTTCGTCGGATCGCGGCGGCTTGCCGAAGCGGGCGTTGTATTGCGCGAGGAACCCCGGCAGGAAAACGTTGGCGCCCGCCGCGTCCGAAATCCCGGCAAGCCGCAGCTCTTTCACGAGCCGATCCTGAAGCGTCCCGAATGAACGCTCCACCCGGCCTTTCGCCTGCGGGCTGTTGGCGCAAATGATGTCGATGTTCAACTCGTTCAGCGCCCGCCCGAATTGCGTCATGCCGTCGCCGCCGGCGGCCTCTCGATTATTGACCCGGAAAATTGCGTGCTTGTCCGAATAGAAGGCGATCGGGCGGCCGTGACGCTCGATATAGCTCTGCGTCTCGCGCATGTAGTCGAGCGTCGATTCCGACGGCACGAAGGCCGCGTGCTGGATGCGGCTCGTGGCGTCGTCGATATAGGCGATCAACGTGCATTCCGGCCCTCGGTTCTCGAACCAGTAATGCCGCGAGCCATCGATCTGGACGAGCTCGCCGACGCGCTCGCGCCGGTGGCGAGGCTGGTGAACCGGGGGCAGGCGATGCTTGCGGTCCTTCCACAGCCCGTCCTCGATCATCCACTTGCGCAAGGTCTCCCGCGACACCAGGCAGGCATGGTTTTCTTGGAGCTTTTCCGCCGCCAGGGTCGGCCCGAAATCGGCGTAACGCTCCTTGACGAACGCCATCGTCAGCTCGCGGACGGCGGCGGGCAGCTTGTTGTTGCTCGTCCTGCCTCGGCGTTTCGACGCCAGGCTGGCGGCGCCATCCGTTCGAAGGCCCTTCAACAGGCGGAAAACCTGTCGGCGCTTCAGTTCGAGCAACCGCGCCGCGTCGTCGATCCGCAGCCGGCCGGCTTGCACGTCCATCAAAACACTGAGCCGCGAAAACTCTTTCTCGCTCATCGACACCACCATGCCCGCCGTCTCCAGTTGAGGGACTCGCCCGGGCGAGCGCCATCTCAACTTTGCGGAGGGGTGTCATCTGTATATTGCGGCTACAGACGAGATTCGCATAATCTGTATTATGGAACTAAATACTCCGATCTTGGCGCTGGCGCGGAATCCGCGCTAAGCTGCGGTCCGCATTCGCGTTTGGCGCTTTCGGACGCGGCGTGAAGGCTATCACGCGGACGGCGTCGGACGCCGAAGAGTTGCTCGGCGTGGCTAATGGACGACTTAAATTCTCGGCTAGGAAAGCGTCAAACGGTCAGCCGCATCCCGTCGAAGGCCGGCGTCACATTGGGCGGACAAAGCGCCGCCAGCGCCGCGTAATCGAGATCGACATGGAGGTCGGTCAGCACCGCGCGGCGCGGTTTCAAACGCTCGATCCATTCGAAGGCCTGGCCGACCGAGAAATGCGAGCCGTGCCGCTGGTGGCGCAGCGCGTCGACGATCCACAGATCGAGACCTTCGAGATATTGAACGCTCTCGGCCGGGATCGCGTTGAGATCGGGCGTATAGGCCAGGGACCCGCTTGGACCGTCGATTCGAAAGCCGAGCGCGTCCATGTCGCCGTGGTCCAGCCGAAACGGCGTCGCGCGGATCGGGCCGCCCGGCCCCTCCAGCGACACGGCGACGCCCGTCTCAAGGCGATGCGCGGTCAACAGCGGCGGATAAAAACTGCCCGGCGGCGTCGCGAAAATATAGTCGAACTTGGCCGTCACGACCCGCGCCGTCGCGTCGTCCATATAGGCCGGAATGCGCCGGCCGTTCATGATGACGAGCCCGCGCACGTCGTCGACGCCATGGGTGTGGTCGGCGTGCGGATGGGTGTAGAGAATGGCGTCGAGCCGCTTGACGTCGGCGTCGATGAGCTGCTCGCGCAGATCCGGCGAGGTGTCGATCAGCACATTGGTGGCGCTGGCGCCTTCGCCTTGGCTAAGCAGCAGCGAACAGCGCCGCCGGCGGTTCTTGGGGTTCGTGGGATCGCATTTTCCCCAGCCCTGCCCGACGCGCGGCACGCCGCCCGAGGAGCTACAGCCGAGAATCGTGACGTTGAGCGTCACGCGGCGCGTTCCTTTTCGCGCAGCGGCGGCATTTTGGAGAACAGCCGCAGCGCATTGGCGGTCGTCGCGGCGGCGAAGTCCGCGTCGGACAGCCCCTTGAGGCGAGCCAAAACGGCCGCGGTCTCGGCGACGAATGCCGGCTCGTTGCGCTTGCCGCGATGCGGCGTCGGGGCCAGAAACGGCGCGTCGGTCTCGACCAGCATTCGCTCCAGCGGCAGGCTGGCGGCGACGTCGCGCAGAGCCTGCGAGTTCTTGAAGGTCACGACGCCCGAGAAGGAAATATAGAGCCCCAGCTCCACGGCCGTGTCGGCCAGCGCCTGCGAGGCCGTAAAGCAGTGGAGCAGGGCGGTGAACGCCCCCTGCCCCATTTCCTCGCGCAGGATTTTCGCGCAATCCTCGTCGGCGTCGCGGGTATGAATGACCAGCGGCAGTCCGGCCATGCGCGCGGCGGCGATGTGGTTGCGAAACACCCGCGCCGCCGTATCCTTCGGCGCGTGATTGTAGTGATAATCGAGCCCCGCCTCGCCGAAAGCCACGCATTTCGGGTGGCGCGCCAGCGCGACGAGTTGCTCCGGGCTGGCCTCGGGCTCGTCGAGCGCGTGATTGGGATGCGTGCCGACGGTGCAGAACACGTCCTCGTAACGCTCCGCTATGGCGGCGATGGCGGCGAATTTGGTCACATGGGTCGAGATGGTGATCATCCGCCCGACGCCGCGAGCTTGCGCCCGCGCGACGATGTCAGCCTGTTCCGGCGCGAAATCGGGGAAATCGAGGTGGCAGTGGGTGTCGATGAGCATGGGGCATCCGGCGAAGCGGTCGTTACCCCGAGACTGCTGTCAAAAACCGTGGACAGCAAGCCGCCGCCGCGACAAAACGCCCAGGAGTTGATGTCTTGAGGCCTCACGCCTTGCTGTGGCGCTCATATAGCCGGTCGCGTTGGACCAATTGACCGCCGCCATGACCGCCTTGACATAGTCGCCAGCCTTGGCGCCAAAATCCATCTGATAGGCATGCTCGAACATGTCGAGCACCAGCACCGGATCGGCGCCGGCGACGCATTGCGTGTGATCGTTCGCCCAGCAATTGATCAGTCGCTTGCCATGCTTGTCATAGGCTAGAACGACCCAGCCGGACCCGCCGCCCAGCGCCTTCCCCATGGAGGTGAATTCCGCGCGCCAACGGTCGAAGGAGCCGAAATCTCGTTCAATGGCTTCTCCGAGGGCGGCGGCCGGTTTGTTCCCCTCGCCAAGGCCGGCGAAGTAGACTTCGTGCAAGATCATCGAATTTGTCGCGATCAGCTCCTCGCGTTTGAGGCCGTTGATCTGGAACCCCGGCGCCTTGCCGAAATCGAGCGCTGTCAGTTGATCCGAGATGGCGTTCAAGCGTTTACGGCGCCAATGTAATTGTTGTCGTAGTGCGAACGGAGGATTTTCTCGGACAAGCCGTTGATTTTCTGGGGATCAAACGGCAATGGCTTGGCAGTTTGGACTGGAGCTTTTCGCGCCGGCGCCGCTTGTTCCTGCGCGCGCGCCATGCCGTTAACGAGCGTTGCGCCCGTCGTCGCGGCGACGAGAAATCCTCTGCGGTTGAGATCATGTGACATGTTCAGCCTCTTTGGCTTTCGTTGCAGGTCGAGAGAAGACGCTTCTTTTCGCAAGCGAGCGTCGAGGAGCATGAGGTTGTGCGCACCTGATATTACATCACCAATCTCACGCGAGCACATGACGCACGGAGTTAGGCGCGAAGCCTTCCCCTTCCTCCTCCACAAATCTCGGAAACACCGGCGCCGGCGCCGGCAGCTTCGCTCCCGAAACCAGCGCGTGATCGGCGCTGGCGTGGAAGAAGTCGCGCGCGTCCGGCGGCACGCCCAGGAGATCGAGCAAGGCCCCCGCGCCCGCCGGGATGAAGGCTTGCAGAGGGATGGCCAGCCGGCGCAGCGTTTCGGCGGTCACGTAAAGAACCGTCTCCATGCGCTCCGGGTCGGTCTTCTTCTTGGCCCAGGGCTCCTGCCCCGCGAAATAGCGGTTCGCCTCGGCGACGACGCGAAAAATCTCGCCGAGCGCCAGATGCGGCTGATAGGCGTCCATCGCCCGCCGCGCGATGTCGATGATCGCTCCGGATTCATTGAGGATTTTGGCGTCTTCGTCCAGCACGGCGCCCATGCGCGGGACCGCGCCGCCGCAATTCTTGTTGATCATCGACAGCGAGCGCTGGGCGAGATTGCCCAGGTCATTGGCGAGATCGGCGTTGATGCGATTGACGATCGCCTCATGCGAATAATTGCCGTCCTGACCGAAGGGGATTTCGCGCAGGAAGAAATAGCGCAGCTGGTCGACGCCATAGCGCTCGGCGAGTTCGATGGGATCGACGACATTGCCGACCGACTTCGACATTTTCTCGCCGCGGCTGAACAAAAAGCCGTGCACGACGATGCGCTTCGGCAAGGGCGCGCCCGCCGACATCAGAAAGGCCGGCCAAAAGATCGCGTGGAAGCGGGTGATGTCCTTGCCGATCACATGGGCGTCGGCGGGCCAGAAATGGACGCGCTCGCCCTGCCCCGTCAAAAACCCCGTCGCGGTGATGTAATTCGTTAGCGCGTCGACCCAGACATACATCACATGGCCGGCGCTGGTGTGCGGGCTTTGAGGAATCTCTATGCCCCAGTCGAAAGTGGTGCGGGAGATCGAGAGATCCGCGAGCCCGCGCTTCACGAAGGCGACGATCTCGTTTTTATAATGCTCGGGCGTGACGAAGCCGGGGTTTTCCTCATAGAACGCCAGCAGCCGGTCGCCATAGGCGGAGAGCCTGAAAAACCAGCTTTCCTCCTCCACCCATTCGACCGGCGTTCCCGTCGGCGCGTATTTCTTGCCGTCGCGCTCGGAGAGTTCGCCCTCGTCGTAATAGGCCTCGTCGCGAACGGAATACCAGCCGGCGTATTTGGACAGGAAAATATCGCCGTTTTGCTCCATGCGCCGCCAGATTTCGAGCGCCGCCTCCTTATGGCGCGCCTGCGTCGTGCGGATGATGTCGTCGGCGCGGGCGTTCAGCGCCTCGCCCATGCGCTCGAACTGCGCGGCGGTGCGGTCGGCGAGTTGTTGGGGCGTCAGGCCCTCGCGCTCGGCGGTGCGCTGCATTTTTTGGCCGTGCTCGTCCATGCCGGTGATGAACAGCACATCGTAACCATCGAGCCGCTTCCATCGCGCGAAGGCGTCGACGGCGATGCGCTCATAGGCGTGGCCGATGTGGGGCGCGCCATTCGCGTAAGGAATGGCCGTGGTGATCATGTATGTGGGGCGCTGCGACATGCGCCGGGTTTACCGTGGTTTCGCGGCGCGGGAAAGCGGAGTTTGAAGCCGGACCGCGAGCCTTCAGGCTCGCGCTTCAGAATAGCGAGCCTGAAGGCTCGCGGTCCAATTGCGCCGCCCGTCCGACTTCCGTCCAGGCTACGAACTTTTGCTCGAAGCCGAGGCTCGCATGCGCCGGGCTCGTGGAGGGGAGCCGCAACTTGGGGAGCGGCCCTCGCAATGTCGGGGACACATGGCGCTCGAACAGCCGCTCGGCGGCGGCGCCGTTAAAGCAAATCAGGCCAATGCCCCGATGCGCTTGAAAGAAGCCCGCGAAATCATTCGGCGCGACAGTCAAAGCCTCGATTTTCGCGTCGAGACTGCCGGGCCGGCGCGCGCTGGCGCAAACATCCCACAGCGCGACGCCGCTCTCGGTCAGCCGGCGCAGCCGGTCTTCGTAGGGAAGCTCGACGCCGGCGCCGAACAGCCGCCCCATCAACGGCCAAAAGGCGTTGCGCGGCTGCGCGTAATATTGCCTCGCGGCCAGCGAAGCCTGCCCCGGCAGCGAGCCCAGGATCAGCACGCGCGCGTCGGCGCGGGAGACCGGCGGGAAGCCGAAGGAGCGATCTTGCGTCACGCTCACCCCCGCGCCGCCCGTTCCAGCCGCTCGAAAATCCCCAGCACAAGCGCCTTTTTATCGAAGTTGAACACTTCCGTCTCGCGCGCCGCCTGGCCGATTTCCTCCCAAGCGTCCGCGTAGCCGATCAGCCGCCCCGCCCCCTCGCCCGCCAGCGTTTTCACGCGCGCGTCAAGAAACCGATGCAGCGCGCGCATGAAAGTCGCGTAGGCGGCTTCGTTGTCGCGGCCCGCGAGGCGGTCGGCGAGGGCGTGGACGGCGCTCCAGTCGATTTGCGGCAGGCGGTCGAACATGGCGCGCAGCGTTCGGTCGAAGGCGATGGCGTCGCCGTCGAGCAAACGCAGCGCCTCGCGCACCGAGCCCCGCGCATGGGCCGCCGCCTCGTCGATCACATCGGGCGGAGTCGCCGCGTAAGGACCGCCCAGCGCCCGCGCGGCTTGCGCTATGTCGGGCGGCGCCAGCGGCCCCAGCATCAGCTTGCGACACCGCGAGCGGATGGTCGGCAGGAGGCGTCCCGGCTGATGCGCGATCAGCAAGAACAGCGCGCGCTCGGGCGGCTCCTCGATGAGTTTGAGCAGCGCGTTGGCGCTGGAGCGGTTGAGGTCGTCGGCGCAATCGACGATGGCGACGCGCCAGCCGCCGGTTCCCGATCCCTGATGAAAGGCGTGGATGATCTCGCGCACATCGTCGATGCGGATCTCGGTGAAGAATTTTTTGGTCTTCTCGTTCCAGCTTCGCCGCAGCGGAAACACGTCCGCGAGCGCCATCGAGGCGATCCGCCGCGCCGCCGGCGCCTCTCCGGGCACGAACAGGGACTCGGCCCGCTGAACCTCCGGCGCCGCCGGGTCGGGATGGGCCAGCAGGAAGCGCGCGAGCCGCCAGGCGAGAGTCGCCTTGCCGACGCCCTCGGGTCCGCCCAAAATCCACGCCTGCGCCATTCTGTCTTGGCGGTAGGCCGCCAGCAAGGCCTGCTCCGCCGGCGCATGGCCGAAAAACGCCAGCGTCTCGCGCGGGTGGGGCGCGTCCTCGAACCGGTCGCTTTCCGGCGCGGCGGCGGGCTCCTTGCTCATTGCGCTTGCACGGCGGGCGCGAGAAAGCGCGCCTCGACCAGCCGCCAGATCGCCTGCGAGACCTCTTCCTTTGGCGCCAGCGCGTCGACGACGCAGCAACGGTCCGCTTCACTGGAGGCGATGTCGAGAAAGGCGTCGCGCAGCCCCTCGTGAAAGGAGATTTCCTCGCGCTCGAAACGATCCGGCTGCGTCGTCGTCCCGCGTCGATGCGCCGCCCGCGCAAGCCCGTCGCGCGCCGGCAGGTCGAGCACGATGGTGAGATCGGGCTTGAGATCGCCGAGCGCGACTTTTTCCAAGAGGGCGATCATGCGTGGATCGGCCTTGCCCATGGCGCCCTGATAGGCGCGCGTCGAATCCATGAAGCGGTCGCAGAGCACGAAGGCGCCGCGCTCCAACGCCGGCTCGATCAGACTATCGACATGGTCTATCCGGGCGGCGGCGAACAACACCGCTTCGCCGAGCGCCCCCAGCGGCGCGGCGCGTCCCGAAAGCAGAAACTCCCGCAACCGCTCGGCGCGCGGCGAACCGCCCGGCTCGCGCGTCGCCGCGATCTCGAACTCCGGCCTGAGCCAGCCTGCCCGCGAGAAGGCGAATCTGCGTCGATTTGCCGGCGCCCTCGCCTCCCTCGAAAGTGATGAGACGGCCCCGGAGCGAATTGGTCGGCGCGCTCATCGCGGCGTTCTCAATGCTTTTTGGTCAAACGCACGTGGATCTCGCTAGCCGCGTATTCATAGGCGGCGTCGAAGGCGCGCTTGTAAAGCGGGCCCTCCTCGACGCTTTCGGCGGCGACGAGCGGCATGTCGAGCACGACAAGCGCGCCGCGCTTGATCTCGATCCGACCGATCTTGGCTCCCGCCTCGATCGGCGCGACGACCGGCCCCTCGTAGACGATCCTACCGGAGAGCTTATCCGAACTTCCACGCTGCAATAGCGCCTTGACGTCGTGCTCGGCCGCGAGCGACACGCTTCCCTTGGCGCCGCCATACACCTGCGCCGAACCGATTGTCTCGCCGGCCTTGAACAGTTCCTTTTCCTCGAAGTTGCGGAATCCCCATTGCAGGAGTTTGCGCGCTTCCTCGGCGCGATCCTTCGCTGTGCGCGCGCCATAGGCCGCGAGGATCAGCCGCCGCCCCTCCTCCACCGCCGAGGCGACAATGCCAAAGCCGCTTTTCTCGTCGATACTGCCGGTCTTGAGCCCGTCCACGCCAATGCTCATGGTCAGCAGCGGATTGCGGTTCGACTGCTTGATCTTGTTCCAGAGAAATTCCTTCTCGCCGAAATAGCGGTAATAGTCCGGATAGGTTTTGATCACGTGATCGGCCAGCCGCGCCATGTCGCGCGGCGTGACCTTCTGATCCGGGCCGGCCTGCCCCCAGGGATTGCCGAAACTCGATTTGGTCAGTCCAAGCTCGGAACCGCGCTTGTTCATGCGCATCACGAAGGCCTCTTCGGCGCCGGCGACGCCTTCGGCGAGCGTGATCGCCGCGTCATTGCCGGAGTCGATCACGAGCCCGCGGATCAAATCCTCGACGCGCACATGCGAGTTGACCTGGAGGAACATCGCCGACCCGCCGGCCCTCGTGCCGCCGTCGCGCCAAGCGTGCTCCGACACGACGAATTCGTCATCGAGTTTCAAGCGCCCGTCCGCGAGTTCGCGAAACACCAGCTCGGCGGTCATGATCTTGACCGTGGAGGCGGGCGTCACGAATTCGTCGGGCGCTTTCTCGTAGAGAACGGCGCCAGAACCCGCGTCGATCAAAATCGCGTTGGGAAAGCTCGTCTGGAAACCCTGCGCCCGCGCCGGCGCTTCCGCCACGAGCAAGAACCGCGCGACCACGGCAATATATAGCAAATATCCGACAATCTTATTTGGCACGTGCTTGATTCCGTTTGGCGCCGGTTTGGTTTCGGCCGCGACGAACGAACAATGCCGCGCCGCCGCTCGGAACGCAATCGGTCCGCGCCTCGGCCGGCTCCTTTCCGCGAAAGTAACCTTTCCTCTCGATTATTAAAGACGCCGGGCGGCGAAACTTCAAAAAAAGCGCCGGCGTTAATTCGACGCCTCCTTGACGCCCTTTTGACTTGACGCGCCGCCGAGATCGAACGGCCGGGTGGGCGGCAGCGGGGCGACGGCCCCGCGACGAGCGCGAACCCGCCTTCGACGAGGTGGAGCCCACATTGTCGGCTTCGTCCCTCGACGCTCTTGACCAGGGCGGTCATTTCGTCCTGACCGGAACGGCCCTGCGTCTCCGAGGCCGGGGCGTAGGAGCGAACGGCTCCGTCCCCGCCATCCACGAAATCGCGGCGCGGAGGTTCATTATACGCGGTCCGCATTGGCGCCTCGCGCTCGGCGACCATCACGGGGGACTCAATTCCCTCGAGCGTGGCGGGTTGGCCGTCGGTGCGCAGCGACGCCAATAGTTTATTGGTGTCGGAGCCAGAAAGCTCGGCGCGTCCCACCCACTCGACCTTTACGCGCGCGGTGCCGGTGGAGCGAAAATCCAGCGCCTCGGCGACGCGCTCCGAAACATCCATCACTCTGCCGCCATGATAGGGGCCGCGATCGTTGACGCGCACGATGATGGAATGCGCATTGCGCAGATTGGTGACGCGGGCGTAGCTCGGCAACGGCATGGTCGGATGCGCGGCGCTGAGCGAAGCGCGGTCGAAAACTTCGCCATTGGCCGTCTTTCGGCCATGGAAATCCGAGCCATACCAGGAAGCCGCTCCCACGACCGCGTAGGGCTTCTCGCTCGGAACATAGGTCTTGCCGGCGATCTGATATGGCTTGCCGACCTGATAGCGACCGCCCCCTTGCGGGACCTCCTCGCCATCGGCGACGACGCGGGGGCTTGGACGCACGCCATAGCGGGGATCGATGGCGCCTTGCTCGCGGCTCGAATAGCGCTGCGCGGGCGGGGGGGCGGCGGCGCAGCCGGCGAAAGCCAACATCGCCAGCACGGCGGCGGATTTTTTCAACGGCAAAGCGGGCGCGGACGAAATGCGCGAGGGATCGATGGAATTCATAATCTCCGACACACGCATTCCGCCGCCATTCAATCGCATCGCACGGTCCTTGCCAATGGGTTCGCGTGGAAGCGCCCCGGCCAAGCCAGAAGCGCTTTCGCGGCCCCGCCCGCGCACAATCACGCAGACTGTCTGAATTTCATTACATCGACGTTAACATTGCCCGAGGCCCCAAATCGAACGATAGGCCAAGGTCTAGCGGCTAGAGAGCCTCGCGATTGCGACGAAAATGCGGCCCAATTCCGTGCCTTGGACCAAATCCTGGTGAAAAAGGGAGGCGTCGGCCTTGGTTCGAGTCGGGCCCGAATTGATTAACGGCTGTTAATGTCTCGCATTTCGGAGCGCGCCGTCGCCTGTTGGCGGCGGCTCGCGCTTATGAAGGGGCGAGGTCCACGATCTGCGCGTCGAGCTTTTCATTGCCCCGAAACGAGCCCAATGACAGTCGCGCCGCGACATGAAAGCTCTGGCCGCGCCCGCGCAGCAGGGCCTCGCCAAGCGAAGATTCGAGGGCGCGAAAGCAGATCGCGTCCATCTCCACCCCGTCGCCAGCGCGCAGTCGCGCCCGCACATGATGGGCGCCGACCACCGAGGCGTAGCTCACCATTAGGGCTGGCATCGCAAAAATAGGTTCGCTATTCCCCTGTCCGAACGGTCCAGCCAATCCAACCCCTCGCGCGAACTCCTTCGAGGCTCCGCGCAAGGTGATCGCGGCGTCGATGCGCAAAACGTCGTCCCGGCGCCCGGCCTCGACTTCCCGTTCCAAAGTCAAATTCATGAAATCGCGAAAGGCGTCCAGACCGTCGCGAGCGAGCGTCACGCCGGCGGCCATGGCGTGGCCGCCGCCCTTGACCGCCACGCCGGCGTCAAGCCCCCGCCGCACCGCGCCGCCGAGATCGACGCCACTTAAACTTCTACCTGAGCCTGTTCCGAATTCATTATTAAAAGCAATAGCAAAGCTAGGAATCTTAAACTTCTCCTTTAACCTTGAGGCGATCAAGCCGACCACGCCAGGATGCCAATCCTCGCTGCCCACGACGAGACAGTTGAGCTTGTTGGAGCGACGAAATTCCAGCTCCGCCGCCGCCTCGGCAAACTCAAGCGTGACTTTTTCGAGAGCCTGTCTTTCGGTGTTGAGGCGGTCCAATTCCCGAGCGATCCTCGCCGCCTCGATCTTGTCGTCGAGCATCAGCAAGCGCGCGCCGAGCCCCGCGTCGCCGATCCGCCCGCCGGCGTTTATGCGCGGGCCGAGCACGAAGCCGAGGTGATAGGGTCTCGGAGGGCCATCCATTCGGGCGGCGTCCATGAGCGCCGCGAGCCCAACTCGTCCGCGCTGGCGCATGACCGCCAGCCCCCTGACCACCAGGGCGCGGTTGAAACCCGTGAGGGAGGCGACATCGGCGACGGTCGCCAGAGCGACGAGATCGAGCCCGGCCAAAAGGTCCGGCTCCGGCCGCGCCTGCGTCCAATGCCCGCGCCGCCGCAATTCGCGGTTCAGCGCCGCCACGGTCAAAAAGACCACGCCCGCCGCGCAAAGCCGCCCCTGCCCCGAAAGGTCGTCCTGACGGTTGGGATTGACGACGATCGCCGGCGGCAGAATTTCCGGCGCCTGGTGATGATCGAGCACGATGGTCTCGATCCCAAGCGCGCGCGCCTCCGCCAACGCCTCGATGCTGGTCGTGCCGCAGTCCACCGTCGCGAGCACGCGAGCCCCTCGGGCGTGCAATTCGCGGATGGCCGCGACATTGGGGCCATAACCCTCCAAAATCCGGTCGGGGATATGAATATGGGGAGGCGGGGCGCCGGCGGCGGTCAGAAATTGCGCCAGCAAGGCCGCCGAGCAGGCGCCGTCCACGTCGTAATCCCCGAAAATCGCGATTTGTTCGCCGGCCTCGATCGCCTCGGCGAAACGATCCACGGCGCGGTCCATGTCGCGCAGCGTCAGCGGTTCCGGCATTAATTCGCGTAGCTTCGGATTGAGATAGGCTGGCGCGTCGGAAGCGCCGACTCCCCTGCCCGCCAGCACTCGGGCGAGAATGTCGTCGAGCCCGTTCGCCTGCGCGATCGCCGCCGCCCGGGCCTCTCCGGCGGCGTCGAGGCGCGCTTGCCAACGCCGGCCTAGCAAGGAGCATTCGACGCCCAAAAAGGCGTCGCCGCGGGTATCGGACATGAGGCGGCTCGTGGGGGAACGAAAACGAAACAGAGCGCGTAAAATCGCGTGTCGGCGCGCGCGTTCGAGGCAAAAGCCCTACGCTTTGCCGCGCAGATGCGCAACCCGCACCGGCACGGGCGGATGCGAATAGTAGAACAGCGCGTAAAGCCGGTCGGGCGTCAGCGTCGCCAGATTGTCGCGGGTGAGCCGCGTCAGCGCCGCGATCATCGGCTCCTTGCCAACCATCCTCTTGGCGAAGTCGTCGGCCTCGAATTCGGCGCGGCGCGAGCGCCACGCCATCAGCGGCGAAAGAATATGCATCAGCGGATCCTTGGCGAGCACCGCGATAATCAACGCCAGACCGGGGTCGGCCGGCAGCGAAAAGACGACCGACAACCCTTGCGGCCCCAGCGCCCAATGCAGCGCGGCGAAGCCGACGAAAGCGAGGCCCGCCGCCATCGCCAGCATCTGGCGAATATGCCCAAATTTGAAATGGCCCAGTTCATGGGCGAGAATCGATTCGATTTCCTCCGGCGTATGCTTGGCGAGCAGCGTGTCGAACAACACGATGCGCTTGGCCTTGCCGAAGCCGGTGAAATAGGCGTTGCCGCGCGCGGATCGCGTCGAGGCGTCCATCACATAGAGCCCGCGCGATTCGAACCCGCATTTTTGCAGCAAGGCCTCCAGCCGCCGCCGCAAGTCGTCCTCGGGGAGCGGCGAGAATTTATTGAACAATGGCGCGATAAGGTTGGATAGACCGCCATCATCGCGACGATAAAGGCCATGAAGCCGACGAAGGCGCATAGCCACCAATAGTCGGGCGCCGCCTGAAGCAGCGCGAACATCGCGTAAAGCAGCGGCGCGCCGATGGCCAGTTGCAAGGCTCCGGCCTTGAGCCAGTCGGCCAGGAAGCTGGCGAGGCTCTGGCGGTTGAAGCCAAAACGCGCCTCCAGCCAAAAAGTGTCGGCGAGCGACAAGGGCATCGCCAGTAATTCGGCGAGCGCCGCGAAGGCCACGAACAAGGCGACGCTTCGGTTCAGGCCGGGCGCCGTCGCCCGCGCGATCAGATTATAGAGCGGCGCCAGCCAGAAAAGCAGCCAAAGCAGCGAGAGAATTCCGTCGTAGACCGTTTCGAAAATCGAAAATCGCGTCCGCGCGAGCGTGTAGTCGGCGGCCCGGCGGTGTTCCTCGAGCGTCACCTCCTTGGCGAAGTCTCGCGGCGCGGCGTCGCGGTTACGCCTGACGACGGCCATTTGCCGCAGCCGCAGGTAAACGCCGAGCCCCGTGGACAGAACAATGGCGGCGCAGATCATCATGGCTAGGGGCGTCATCGACTGCTCCGAAAAAGACCGCGCCACGCCCGCGCGGCCTTCAGGCCGGGGCATCGCGCTATCCGCCGAATATAAGCGGGCCGACGTTTATTGCGAGATCAATTTATCCGTAAGGGTTCGGCTCCGCCAAATTCATCCGTGCGGCAACAACAGGTCGCGCGCCTGGTTGAGCGCGGCGGCGCGGGCGACCGAGCCGCCGTGATCGGGATGGGCGCGCTTCATTTTCGTTCGATAGGCGCGCTCGATCTCGGCCTTGCTCGCGCCGAGCCGCACGCCCAAAGTGGCGCGGGCCCGCGCCTCGGGATTGCTCATCATCGTGGCGAGCTCGGCTGGATCGCGGTGGCCGAAACCCCTGGCGTCGGCGTCCTCGGCGTCGGAGGAGCCCATCGACTCGCCCACCCTCCCTTGTCCCGCCGTGAAGCGCGCGCGGCCGCGGGATCGCGCCGTCCGCGAAAATTCTTCGTCGTCGTCCGCGAGAAAGCCGAATTCCCAAAGCGCCTCGCGCAGACGATGAGCGACGTCATGCGCGCACAGCGCCAGAAAGCCCGCGGCGACCGCGGCGGCGACGGCGCGCGCGATCAGCGAGCCCTCGGGCGGGAGAATATGCGCGTGGCCCTGGCCGCGACGCGCGACTTCCGTTTCGATCCAAAAGGTCGCGAGATAGTCCAGACGCGCCGGCGTGAGGCTTGGCGCGAAGGTCGGCGCGAAAAACACCAGCCCGACGCCGGCGATCCAAAAAAACGGCGACCAGCCGCGCAAGCGCCTGTTGCGCAAGCCAAGCCAGAGAAAATAGACGACGAGCGCCAGAATCATCGCGTAAGCGATTTGGGTCTGCAACTCGACGGCGCGCTGAAGCTCGAACCGACCCGCATGTTCCGCCGCTCGCGCCAAGGCGTTCTCGCCTTCATCGACCCATTGCCACATCTGCTCGGAATTGACCCGCAACGGCTCGAATTCCGCGGAGGCCCGCGTCCGCGCGAGGAGCAGCGGCGCGAGGGCTCCAACGAACACGGCGAGGCCGCCCGCCGCCAGGGAGATGGCGACGCCGCGCGCTTTCGAGGCGCCCGGTTCATCCGGGCCTGATTCGAATGGGTCGAAGGAAATTGCGCCGCTCCGTGGATTCTCAGGCCGCGAGAACCTTCCGCCCACGATTCATCAGGGCGAAAGGCGCGCCGGTCAGCAAAATGTCGACCTCATCGAGGCTTTGATGGCGGCCATTGATCGAAAGCCGCGGCAGCGCCCGCAAGTGATCGCGATGCTCGGCGAAGATCATGCCGGGTCGCGTGGTCACCGCGCTGACGAAGCCAAGGTCGCGCGCGAGGTCGAACTCGCGCTTTCCCGCCGAGGCCGGGTCGCCGACCGGATAGCAAAAGTGACGCGCGTCCACTCCAAGCTCGCGCGCGATCGCCGCGCGGCTGTCGGCCATCTCCCGAGCACAGGCGTCGGCGTCGAGTTTGGCGAGACGCGCGTGTGTCACCGAATGGGCGCCGATGGTGACAAGCTCATGTCTCGCGAGTTCGGCGAGCCCCCGCCAATCGAGGCACAGGCCCGACGTCAGCGGACGGGGCTCCACGCCAGCCTGCGCGCAGAGCGACAGCGAGACGCGCAAAAGCTCCTCCTCGGAGCCGTCGCGCAGGAGCCAGTAGAGATCCGCGAACGCCTGCTGCTTTTCCTGGGCGTCGCCGCAAGGGGCGTTGAAGCGACGCCCGAGCGCGGCGACATCGACGCGATCCAAACGGCGAATCAACTCTTCCAGCTCCACCCACCACATGCGCGCCGAGCCGTCGGCGAAGCCGGAGGTCACATAGGCGGTCATGGGCGCGCGATGGCGCTCCAGCACCGGCAAAACATGCTCGACGAGATCGCGGTAGCCGTCGTCGAAGGTGAGCACGACGAAGGGCGCGCGTTCGTCGCCGCCTCCTTGCAATTCCGCCAGGGCGTCGTCCATCGACAGAATGCGATAACCTTTTTGGCGCAAGTGTTTGAGCAGCGCGTCGAAAAAGTCGATTGAAATTTCAAGTCCCCGATTGGGCTCGAACCCGCGTTGGAGACGGTGATGCACGCGATGAAACATCAAGATCGCGCCGAGCCCCCGCGTGTAGGGCTCGGCCAGTCGATGGGCTCCGCTCGCGCGAAACAGCCCCATGCCGGCGTCTATCGCTATTTCCCGCCAGGTCGGCATATCCGTTCCCTCCAACGAGATCCGTTGGTTTGAACCCTGTCCAGTTCTCGTTGACCTTTTCTTGCTATTCAAAGGATAGGCGCGAAGCCTGAACGATTTGTGAGCGGGATGGTTATAAAACTGGAAATGCCGACCGAGCGCGTTGAACCATCCCTAATGGTGTTCGACCGTCTTCCCGACGCGCGCGAGGACTGGATCGCCCTTCGCGAAAAGGCCGATGTCAGCCCCTATCAAAATTACGATTACGTCGCCGCCTGGTTCGAGACGATCGGGCGGGCTCGCGCTCTGGAGCCGATGATCGTCGTCGCGCGCGGGTCCGATGGGCGCCCGCTCGCGCTGTTTCCGCTCGCGACGCATGAAGCCGCCGGGCTGCGCGTCGGCGAGTTTTTGTGCGGTCGCGAAAGCAACTTCAACATCGGTTTGTTTCATCCCGGCGGCGGCCTCGACTGGCGCGGCTTGTTGCTCGCGGCGGCGCGCGGCCGCCCAAAGCCGCCCGATCTCCTTTATCTGCGCAACCAGCCCCGCGGCTTCGGCGCCTTCGAGAACCCGCTGCTTGGCCGTGACGCCTGCCCCAGCCCCAGCTTCGCCTATGGGACCGCCCTGCCCGCCAATGTCGACGCGCTCGATTGCCAAACCTCCAAGGCCTCGCGCAAGAAACTGCGCAAAAAGGAAAGGCGGTTGATGGAGCTTGGCGCGCTCGTCTTCGAGCATGGCGCGAGCGGCGAGCGCGCGAGCGAGGTTATCGCGGCCTTGATCGCGCAAAAATCGGCTCTGCTCGCGGCCAAGGGCGCCGCCGGCCTCTTCGAAGCCCCCGAGATGCGCGCTTTTCTCGAACGCGCCTGCCACGCCGGCGCGATGGAAGTCCATGCGCTCCGTTTGTCCGGAAGGGTCATCGCGACCTATGTCGGCCTCGCCATGGACGGGCGGTTTTCGGCTCTCGCCAATTCATACGACATGGATGAGGAGATCGCCCGCTGCTCCCCCGGCGACATCCTTCTGCGCGCGGTGATGCGCGATCTCGTGGGGCGCGGATTCGCCTATTTCGACCTCGGCGTCGGCGAAGCGCGCTATAAAGAGGCCGTTTGCGACGAGACGATCGCGCTTTACGATCTCGTCATCCCCGTGACGACGCGCGGCGCGCTGGCCGCGCCTTTGTTACGAATTTTTCTCGATTGCAAGAGACGCGTCAAGCAGACGCCCTGGCTGTCGCGGTTGTCGGAGCGCGCGCGGCTGTCCGGACTCTTCCGCCGATTTTGAGCGGCGACATATTCCGCGCCCGCGCCGGCTTACGCCGCGACAAGTTCCTCGGGCGCGTCTTCGATCAGCGACACATCGGCGTGGAAACGCGAGAGCGCGTCGAACAACTGGCCCGCCGCCGGGTCCGCGTCCCGCAATAAAATCGTGTCGAACATTGGCGCGAGACGCAGCGTATTGGCGGCGTCGGTCGTCGTGAAGACGACGAAATCATATGTCCGCGCCAGCGCCTCCACCGTCATCGCGATATCGTATCGCGGCTCGCCATCGTCGACGCCGGCGGGAATGATATGCAGACGCGAGCCCGCGTCGCGGTGAATGACCTCGCCAAATTCGGCCGCGCCCGACAGCAGGTCGCGCCAGCCCTTCGGATTTTCCAGGCCGCCCGCCAACAGACCGTCGAACGCCCCGTCCGAGGCGTCCGCCGCGACGAGGACGGCGCTGCCGCGACGCGCCAGGGCGCGGGCCACCGCGAGGGCGGTCCCCGACGCCGACGGGCCGTCGTCGCCGCGAGAGATCAGCACCTTGACGCTGGGCGATGAGAGACGTCCGGTGTCGATTTTCTCGACAATCCGCGCCTTGGCGGCGATTGTCCTCTCGGCGCCCGGCGCGTCGTCGGATGCGGAGGCCTCGGATGCGGAGGCCGCGACGTCGGTTCGAGCCGAAGTTCCGGCGCCGGTTGGCTCTCCTCCCCGTCCTCATTAGCGGCGGGCGGCGTCGGCGCGACCGAATAATCCTCGACCAGCGTCGGGCTTGCTGTTCCGCCGTTCGCCGGCGCCAGCTCTACGGCCTCGCCCGCGAGGCGCGGCGAGGAAGGCGCGACGCGCGGGCGCCCCGAAAGCAATTCGCCGGACAAAACGCCGCCGATCGAAAGAATCAACGCCGAAAGGCTCGCGAAGGAAACAATCGGGATTTTCTTGGGGAAGGAAGGAATTTGCGGCGCCAGGGCGCGTTGGAAAATGCGCGCGTCGGGGGGCGTGGCCTGCGAATTTTCCCGCGCCATGGCCTCCTGATATTTCGCCGTGGCGCTCTCCAACTGCTCCTTATAGAGACGCGCGGTCCGCTCCAGGTCGCGCAACCGCACGTCGTCGGCGTCGGCGGCGCCGACCACCGTCTTCTGCTCTTCCAGCGCCCGCGTCAGATTCTCGACCCTGGCGCCGGCGATATGGGCGTCGTTCTCCAACGTGCGCGCCACGCGTTCGGCCGCGGCGCGGCCTTGCGCATCGAGATCCTGAAGTTGCGCCTGCAACTCCTTGATGCGCGGGTGACCTGGCAGCAGCGTGCGGGACTCGAGCGCGAGTTGAGCGCGCAGGGTCACGCGTTGCTCCAACAATCGCCGAATCACCTCGTTATTGGCGACATCGGGAATGTCGCCGATCCGGTTTTGCCGCAGCATCTCGCGCAGCAATCGCGCCTTCGCCTGGGCGTCCGCTTGCGCGGAGCGCGACAGCGATAGCTGCGTGTTGAGATCGCTCAAACGCTGGGCGTTGATCGTCGTGTTGTTGGAGCCGACGAGCAGTCCGGACTTCACGCGAAACTGCTCCGCCTCCGCGTCCGCCTCGGCCACGCGGCCGCGCAACTGGGCCACCAGCGCGGCCAATGAATTCGCGGCGCCGCGCGCGTGGTCTCGTTTGGCGTCCTGCTGAAACTCGAGATAGGCCTCGGCGACCGCATTGGCGCCCTTGGCCGCGAGATCGGGGTTGCGCGAGGTGAACTCTATGGAGAGAACGCGCGTCTTGGTCGGAGAAAGAACGCTGAGCTTGTCCCCGAAGGTTTCGAGAATGCGATCCTCTGGGCGACGTTTGCGTCGGGTCGCGCGCCAGTCCCAGCATCATCAGCGCGCGCGTCGTCGCGCCAGCGCCATGCGCGAGCGGGTCGAATTCGTCGTTCCCCTGTAAATCGAGCATCTTGACGACTCGCCGCGCGAGGTCGCGCGAGGTCAGCAGTTGAATCTGGCTTTGCACCGCCTCGGGGTCGGGCAGGATTTCGGCGGCGCGTTCGGTCTTGTCCGCGCGCGGAATGAAGTTTTCCTGATTTTCCAGAAGAACCCGCGCCTCCGCGCTATAGCGCGGCTTGACGACATTCACGAATATCGCGGAACCCGCGAACATCGCCACGGTCGGCCCGATCACCCACCACCGCTTGGCGGATACGGCCCGGGCGATGCGCGCGAGATCTATCTCTCCCGTCACGCTGCTGTCGTCGCCATTCCGCTCGCCCGCGCGCATCGTCGCAACTCCGTTGGTCCCCGGCGGAAATTATCCGGTTATGGTTGCCGCCGAGTTAATCGGCGCGCCGCGAGGGTTAGGTTAAGATTTCGGTGAGCCTTTATTAACCACGTGGGCCTAAAAATTCGTGCGAGCCACCGCCGCGTAAGCAATTTGTAAACAGGTTTGGATCGGAAATGACGAAACATTCGGCCCTGCCGCTCAGCATGCTCTTGACCCTGTTTCTCGCGAGCTGCGCGGCGCCTGGAGACTATCGGCCCGAGCTTTTGGCGGCTCCGCCCATGAACCGCTATACGCTCGCCGCCGGCGACCGGTTGCGGGTCATCGTGTTCGGACAGGACGCCTTGTCGAACTCTTACGCCGTCGACGGCTCGGGCCACATTTCCATGCCGCTCATCGGCCCCGTGCCGGTCTATGGCCGCGACACCGCCGCCGTCGAACGCGAGATCGCCGAACGGCTGCGCGCCGGCTTCGTGCGCGAGCCGCGCGTTTCCGTCGAAGTGGAGGCTTTCAGGCCGTTCTTCGTACTCGGGGAAGTCATAACGGCCGGGCAATTCCCCTATGTCGAAGGAATGACCGTGCGAACCGCGATCGCCATCGCCGGCGGCTTTAACCCGCGAGGCTTTCAGGGCGAAGTGGATATTACGCGCGTGATGGACGGCGTGCCCATCACTGGCCGGGTGCCGTTGGACACACTGGTGCTTCCCGGCGACACGATCACGGTGCGGGAGCGTATTTTCTAACGCGATTTCGCGAAAGTCGCGTCGCTCGCGCCTCGCGCCCGTCGGGGGCGCGCAGTCTGAACAGGAGCCGCGAATCATGTGCGCATTCGCCGTCGGCGCCAGCCAGCCGAGCCAGAGAGACAGCGAGCCCCCGCGCGACTCGCCAACCGATCAAGTCGCCGCGCCGTCCCCCCTCGCGGAACTCGCGAGCCGCGGCGCGCCGAACAAAGCCTATTCGCCGATCGTTCTCGGCGGCCTCGTGCGTCTGATCGAATTTCTGTTGCTCGCCGGAGTCGGTTTCGCGGTGCATGAGGTGCATGTGGCGCCCATGTGGGGACACGACATGGCCTATGCGATCGTTATTCCCGGCATGTCGCTGCTCGCGGTGATCTCGTTGCAAGCGCTGGGCCTGCACCATGTGTCGGCGTTGCGCGCGCCCGCGCTGCACGGCCTCAAAATCCTGAGCGGATGGACCCTGGTCTTCGTCGGCGCCCTGGCGCTGCAGTTCTTTTTGAAGCTCGACGGCCAATTCTCCCGCGTCTGGCTCGCCGGCTGGTATCTCTTCGGCCTCGCCGCGCTGATGGCCGAGCGCTTCACGCTCGCCGCCTTCGTGCGCGCGCTGACGCGGCAAGGCAAGCTGGATCGGCGCACGGCGATCGTCGGCGGCGGCCCTTCGGCCGAACCCGTGTTGCGCGCGCTCGCCGCTCAGGACGACGGCGATTTGCGCATCCTCGGCGTGTTCGACGACCGCTCCGACGCGCGCTCGCCCGATGTCGTCGCGGGCTTCCCGAAGCTCGGCAGCATTGACGAACTGGTCGAATTCGCCAGGCGCACGCGGCTCGATCTCGTCATCTTCACCTTGCCGATTTCGGCGGAGGAGCGCCTGCTGCAAATGTTGCGCAAGCTCTGGGTGCTGCCCGTCGACATCCGGCTCGCCGCGCACTCCAACAAGCTGCGCTTCCGGCCCCGCTCCTATTCCTATATCGGCGACGTGCCGGTGATCGACATTTTCGACAAGCCGATCGCCGATTGGGATGTGTTCGTCAAAGCCGCCTTCGACAAGATCGTCGGCGCCCTGTGCCTCGTCGCGCTGTCGCCGGTGATGCTCGCGGTCGCCATCGCCGTGAAGCTCGACTCGCGCGGGCCGGCGTTGTTCAAACAGTCGCGATACGGCTTTAACAACGAGAAAATCGAAGTCTACAAGTTCCGCTCCATGTATGTCGATCAGCTCGACGCGGCGGCCCGGCGCCTCGTCACGAGGAACGATCCGCGCGTGACCCGCGTTGGCCGCTTCATCCGCAGAACCTCGCTCGACGAATTGCCGCAATTGTTCAACGTCGTGTTCAAGGGCGATCTGTCCCTGGTCGGGCCGCGCCCACATGCGATGCACGCCCGCGCGGCGGATCACCTTTACGACGACGTGGTCGACGGCTATTTCGCGCGCCACCGCGTCAAGCCGGGCATAACCGGCTGGGCGCAGGTCAATGGCTGGCGCGGCGAAACCGACACGCCCGAGAAAATTCAAAAGCGCGTCGAATACGACCTTGACTACATAGAGAACTGGTCGCTTCTTCGCGACATCTATATTTTGGCGCTGACGCCCTTCGCCTTGGTGAAGGGACATAACGCTTATTGATCGTCGCAAGATCAAAATGCTGGAGCAAATTTCGGTCGCGAAAGTCTGTCAACTTTCGCGGAACTTGCTCTGGCGAGCGCCCCTCGCGAAAATGATGGAGAACGGATTGCGCCGCGAACACGCCCTCATCCTGCTGATCGCCGCCCTGCAAGGCGCGGCCGGCGTAACGCTCGCGGCCGTGGCCGCCCATGTCGACGCAAGCGCCAATTTGGCGACCGCGAGCCAGTTTTTGATGGTGCACGCCTGCGCCGGGCTGGCGCTCGCCGCTCTGGCCGCCGCGCTGTCGACGCCGCCGCGCGGGCTGATTTACGCGACATTCGCGCTGCAAGCCGGCGTCACCCTGTTTTCCGCCGACCTCGCGCTGCGCGCGCTCGGCCCCGGAAGGCTCTTTCCATACGCCGCGCCAATCGGCGGAACCACGACGATTTTGAGCTGGGTCGCCCTCGCGGTCTGGGCGATGATCCGCCTCGTGAAGAATGACCGCGATCGCGGCGTCGAAGGCGGGAAACCGGCCCTTTCCGGCGGAAATCCCGGTCGCCGACTCGGCGAGAATTAACCCCTTGCGACGCGCCGGGGTAAAAAATCCAGCGGAACGCTAGACAAACCGGCGCTTCCGCCGCACGATACGATATGCCCAGTCTGGATCAAACCAGCGCGAAGACTGAGTCCGGTGGCGGCGCGACGGAGGCCAACAACCACGTCAACCCCCTGCGGGGTCTCCGTATTTTGATCGTCGAGGACAATCCCTACATCGCTCTGGCGCTTGAGGAGATGTTGATCGAACAGGGCCTCGTGATCGCGGGCGTCGCAAGCACGATCGAACAGGCGCTACGCCTCGCGGCGAGCGGCCAGATTGATCTCGCCTTGCTCGACGTCAACATCGGCGAGCGAAAAATCGATCCCGTAGCCGAGACGCTGACGCGGCGAAAGAAGCCGTTCATATTTACCACGGGTTGCGGCCGCGCCGGTCTTCCCGAAGCGTTCCTTGACCGGCCGATTGTAGAAAAACCCTTTTATATCGAAGAAATACTGCAAACGCTAAGAAGCGCCCTGGCGTCGGCCAGCAGTGGTTGAGAAACCATTTTCCTTCGAGTTAACCGCATTTTTCAGCCATCGCCGCAATCCGGCCACGCCGCCGTCTTGCGATCGTCGCGCTATTGCGTTACTTGAATTAATTAAAGTCGCGTCCGATTAAGGTGAGTTAACACCGATGCTAAACACGTCACGATTTAGTCGTTACGTTTCCGCCATCGCGGATTTACGTCTCCGTCCATCATGCTCGTGTCGCCGTTACTTCAGGAGCGGCGATCGTCCTTGTCCTCGGCGCGCTGCTCGCCTTCGACATGCCCGAAAGCCTCGCCAAGGCGGGTTGTTCGAGGAGTTGTTCGGCTCGCCGCATCGTCAGCGCGTGGTCGAACCCTTGTACTATGCTCCGCGAGAGCATGGTTGGCGGGTCGGCCGACGCCATCACGGCCGGCATTACGCGCATCACGTCAGATACGCGCGCCACGCGCGCCGCCATTTCCCCGTCGGCGCTCATCAACTGGCGACCGCGCATCCGGCGCCGGCGCAGACCGTCGCGTTGGGTCGGCGCTCGGTCTGCGTGCGCACCTGCGACGGCTATTTCTTTCCCGTCGCCGCGCTGAATCGCAATTCGCAAATCTCCTCGCATCAGGCGTCCTGCGACACGCTGTGCCCGGAGGCGGAGACCAAGCTGTTCGTGATGCCCGCCGGTTCGGAAAATATCGACGAGGCCGCCGCGGCGCGCGGCGGCGAACTCTATGGCCAATTGATGGCCAAGATCAAAGCTTCGGACGCGAAGCCCGCCTCTTGCGGCTGCCATTCGGCCTCCGGCAATCCGATCAACTCCAGCGCCGTCCTCAACGACCCGACGCTTAGGCCCGGCGACACCGTGGTGACGGCAAAAGGCGTGCGCGTGTTCAAGGGCGGCGCCTATCCTTTCAAGAGCAGCGATTTCATGTCCCTGGCGGAAACCCACGATCTGCCGATCGAGAAACGCGGCGCGCTCGCCGCGATCGACCGGGTTCTGCAAACGCCGCGAGGCCGGTTCACGCTCGCCGGCGACCATCATCGCGAGCAGCAGGGCCATCGTCGTCAGCAACGCTCCGACCGCGTACCGGGCTTCGCGCCGATCAATTGATCGACGCCAAGAGCGGCCGGACGACGGCGCCTTGTTATCGCCGCCCTCGCGCGCGACACTGAGGCTTAAGTCCCAGCAAGCGCGGCTGACGGCGCCTCGGAAGCGTTAACGTCGGCGGCGCGCCTTCCATGAAGTTCTCATGACCAGTCATTCAAGCCCGCCCGGCGAGCAGAGCCCTCTTGTCGGTTCGAGCCCGCGTCAACGTCCTTCTCCGAAAAGGCGGCGCCTGCGCGCCGGACTGATCGGCGCGCTTTGCCTCGCCGCCTTGGCGACGGTCGCCGCTGGCCTGGCGCCCTGGACTTTTTCCAAAACGGCGCTGATCGATGCGATCTCCGGCGAGATTTACGGCTCCTCCGGGCTGTATGTCGCGGTCAAGGGACAAACCACCTTCTCCTTGCTGCCGCGGCCGCGCATCGTCGTGGAGGGGGTCGCCTTGGCCGACCCGAGCGCTTTCGCGATGCTCGAGGCCGAAAGGCTTTCCGGCGACTTGCGCCTGTTTCCTCTGATGACGGGGCGCATCGAGTTTGGCCGCATAACGCTCGCGCGAGCGCTGGTCACGATCGATTTGGGGAAGTCTTCCGGCGCGGCGCCGCTCGCGGCGGCGTCGAAGCCGCGCGCCGCGCCGACGGCGCGATTGGGCGACGTTTCCTTGATTGACGCGACGGTCAGGCTGCGCGACGGCGAGAAGGTCGTCAGCCTGGAACATCTGTGGGCGTCGCTGGAATCGCGCGGCCCGGCCGCGCCCGCGACGCTCAAAGGCGCTTTCGATTGGCGCGGCGAGCGCATGGAAGGCTTCTTGTGGATCGCCCGTCCCGAGGCGATCCCGCATGGCGACACGACGCCCCTGTCCCTCAAACTCGACGGCCCGCCATTGACGATCGAGGCCGAAGGCATGGCGCAGAGCGATGTGAAGCCGCGCTTTGTTGGGCGTTTGACCGCCTCCGCGCCGTCGTTGCGGCAAGCCTTCGCGATGTTTGGCCTGTCGCCGCCCCTGCCCGGGCCCTTCGACAATTTCAAATTGGCGGCGACCGCGCGTCTGGAGCCGGACTCGATCCAGCTTTCGCAACTGCGCTTTTCGGCCGACAATAACGCCTTCGAGGGCGCGGCGGACTTTCGCCGGGAAGACGACCGATTGAACTTCCAGGCCAAGCTCTCCAGCGGCAATTTCTCGCTCAAGCCGATGCTCGCCTATCTGCCTTCCCTGTCCAACGGCGACGGACAATGGAGCCGCGAGACTTTCGACCTGCCCGATCTCTCCCGCGCCGACGTCGATCTGCGGCTCTCGGCGGCCCATGCGCGACTGGCGCGCCTTTCCGTCGACGACGCGGAATTTAGCCTAGGGTTACGCGCCGGCCGACTGGAACTCGCCCTCGATCGGGCGAAGGCCTACAAGGGTTCTCTAAAAGCCCGCGCGACATTCGCCCCAGGCGCCCGAGGACGCGGTCGACATCCACGCCAGCGCTCAAACCACCGGCGTCGACGCGGGCGCCTTGCTTTGGGACGCCATCGCCCGCGAAGACATCGGCGGGTCGCTCGATTCCAACGTGACGCTCGACTCCAGCGGCGACAGCATGGCCGCCCTGACGCGCGAGCTTAATGGACGCGCGAGTTTCACGCTGTCCCAGGGCGCCATCGCCGGCGTCGACTTCGAGCGGGCGCTCAGTCGTCTCGACAAGCGGCCTCTTTCGAGCGCGATCGACATTCGCTCGGGACGCTCCAGCGTGGAAAAAGCCTCGGCGACGATCAAAATTGTCGACGGCGTGGCGGAGTTCGAGGATGGTCAAGCCTTCGGGCCGGGCTTCGCTCTTGCTTTCGCGGGTTCGACGCGCGTGTCCGACCGCGGCTTGGCCTTGCGGGCCCACGCCATCGAAGCGGACGCCAATGGCGCGCCGCGCCAAGGCGCCCGCGAAATCGGATTCGATCTTGTCGGTTCCTGGGACGAACCCAATCTCGCGCTCGACGCCAAGGCGCTGATCCGCCGCTCCGGCGCGGCGGCGTCGCTGCTCCCGCTCCCGGCGAGCCCGGAGGACGGGGCTAAGGAGCGGTGAACGGGCGCATCACGCCGCCCGCGCCGTCATCACCGCCTTGAGATAAAACCCGCGCGCCGGCGGCATGGGGACGCCGCGCGGCGCGAAGACGTCGCGGTTCAAAAAATGCCCGGTGAGCCGAAAGGCCGCGTCGAGTTCGGCCTCGTCGGGAAGCGCGGCGAAGTCGCCGCCTTGCAGAAAGGCGGGATAGCGCAGCAGTCGCTCGCGCCAGGGCTCTCCCGCCTCGCGCGAGACCGCGCGACCGGATTTCGGCGAGACATAGGCGAGATCCTCGCGCGCGCCGGTCAGCGCGCAGGCGCTGAGATCAAGGCCAAAGCCCAGCGCGCCCAGCATCGCGATCTCGAACCGCGCCAGCAGCGCCGGCGCGTGATCCTTGGAGCCGAGCCGATCCGCGATCAGCCGCGCCATCTCATGGATTTCGGCGTGCGGATCGCGCTCGGGCAGCAGCCGCAGCAGCGCGCAGAGGAAAGCCACGCCGTGCAGGGCGTATCCGTGTTCGATCAACCGCGCCGCGCGCGATTGCAGCGGCTCGACGAGATAGGCTCCGAGCTGGCTGTCGAGCCGCGCCCGCCAATTGGCGACAACCTGATTGCCCGGCTGAAGCACGGCGCGCAGCGCGCTTCCCTTGCCGCCGCGCACCAGGCCGAGGTGGCGCCCATGCTCGCTGGTCATCAATTCGAGAATAACGGAGGTCTCGCCGTGCCCGCGCACGCCAATCACCAGACCTTCGTCCCGCCATTGCATGCGCCGATTAAACCTCCGACAGCTTCATATCGGGCGAATATTCGGCGTCGTCCACGTCCTTGGTCAAGGCCTGACCGCAGATCACCCTGCCCTTGGCGGAGTCGAAGGTCAGCGTCGGCGAACCATAGAGTTGCCAGCCCATGCTCAGCGCCTGGGTGACGCGGTGGCAGAAGGACGCATCGTCCGGTCCGGTCAGATAGCGATAAACAGTCAAACTCTTTCGCGCATTGGAAGACATTTCCTCACACCCATCCTAGCTCGTCGTTTGGCGAATCCACGCGCGCGAGACCGGCATGTTATCCGCTTGTCCCCTACTCGTCCCTAGGAAACTCAAGCCGCATCTCGCGGTAGCGCTCGGGATCGTCCGCCCAGTTTTCGCGCACCTTCACGAAAAGAAAGAGATGGACTTTCTGCTCCGCCGCCTCGGCGATTTCCTTGCGCGCCGCCTGGCCGATGGCCTTGATGGTGCGGCCGCCCTCGCCGATCACGATCTTCTTTTGTCCATCGCGCGCGACGAAAATCGTCTGCTCGATGCGGGCCGAGCCATCCTTTTGATTGGTCCAGGAAAAGGTTTCGACGGTGGATTGATAGGGGAGTTCGTCGTGCAGCCGCTCGAACAGCTTTTCGCGCGTGATTTCCGAGGCGAGAATGCGCAGGGGCGCGTCGGACAACTGGTCCTCGGGATAAAGCCAGTGCGACGGCGGCATCAGCGCGGCGAAACGCGCGCGCAACTTGCCGACGCCATCGCCGTTCAGCGCGGAAATCATGAAGGTCTCGTCGAATTTGGCCGCTTCGTTGAGTTGCGCCGCCAGCGCCAGCAGGCTGTCGCGCGGCACGAGGTCGATCTTGTTGAGCACCAGCAATTTGGGCGCGCGCGTTTCGCTCAAGCGCGGCAAAATGGCGAGGGTTTCCTCGTCGGCCCCCTTGCGCGCGTCGACCAGCAGCGCCGCCACGTCGGCGTCGCTGGCGCCCGATAGCGCGCTCGCCACCATGGCGCGGTCGAGCCGGCGTTTGGGCGCGAAAATGCCGGGCGTGTCGACCAAAATGATCTGCGCGGCGCCCTCGATGACGATGCCGCGCACCAGCGCCCGCGTCGTCTGAGCCTTGCGCGAGACGATGGACACCTTGGCGCCGACCAACTGATTGAGCAGCGTCGATTTGCCGGCGTTCGGCGCGCCGACCAGCGCCGCGAAGCCGCAGCGCATATCTTCCGTTCTTGTGTCTCCGTCGCTCATGCGGCTCCGCCCTTATTCCGATTGATGCCCTCGCGCGCTATAAAAGCCTGGGCGGCGGCCTGTTCGGCGGCGCGTTTGGACGCGCCGGTCCCTTGCACGGCGGGAAATCCCTCGACCTCCACGGCCACGTCGAAAAAAGGCGCATGGTCCGGTCCTTCGCGGCTCGACAGCCGATAGGTCGGCGCCGGCAGCCGGCGGCCCTGAGCCCATTCCTGCAGCGTCGTCTTGGCGTCCTGGAGATCGCGGCCGGGCGACGCCATGCGATTTCCGAAGGCGGCGCGCACCAGACGCTCGGCCGCCTCCGGCCCCGCGTCGAGAAAAACCGCGCCGATGATGGCCTCGCAAATATCGCCGAGAATGGCGTTTTTGTCACGCCCGCCCGATTGCGCCTCGCCCTCGCCAAGCCGAATGAACGGCCCGACCTCCCACTCCCGCGCGACTTCGGCGCAGGTCTCCTTCCGCACGAGCGCGGCGAGACGGCGGGACAACAGCCCCTCGCTCTCCTGGCCAAAGGCGCCGATCAACATATGCGCGACGCCGAGCCCAAGCACGCGGTCCCCGAGAAACTCCAGTCTCTCGTAAGAATCCGTTCGCGCGGGCGTCGCGCTGACATGAGTCAGCGCGCGCCTCAGCAGGCCTCTGTCTTGGAAACGGTGACCAATCCTCGCCTCGAGACTGGATAGATCGTCGCCCGCGCCTTGCGCCATCTGATTTCGCGTCAATGCGCCGATTTCAGCAAACGTCCCCAACGCACCGTCCAGGGCCAGCGCCAAAACGCCAGCGGGGACGCGTCGCCCTTCACCGAAAAGAAGATACGCTCGGCGCGCCCGACGAGATTAACATATGGGACGTAACCGACGCCTCCCATGTCCGGCGAGATCCGGGAGTCGGTGGAATTGTCGCGATTGTCGCCCATCATGAAAAAATGTCCCGGCGGCACGACGAACAGGTCGGTGTTGTCGTTGATGCCGTGATCGCCCTCGATCTCGATGATGGTGTGCTCGACGCCCCCCGGCAGCGTCTCCTTATAGGTCGGCACTTCCGTGTCGCGCCCGTCGCGTCCCTCGGTGTGCGCCTTGGCGATCGGCTCGCGCGGGACCATGGCGTTATTGATGTAAAGCCGCCCGTCGATCATCTGGATGCGGTCGCCCGGCAGGCCGATGACGCGCTTGATGTAATCGGTTTCGTTGTCGCGCGGCAGCTTGAACACGACGACGTCGCCGCGCTTGGGCTCCGCGCCCAATATGCGTCCCGAGAACCAGTTGGGACCGAAGGGGATCGAGTAATTCGAATAGCCGTAGGAATATTTCGACACGAAGACATAATCGCCGATCAGCAGGGTCGGGATCATCGATCCCGACGGGATGTTGAAGGGCTGAAACAGCAGCGTGCGAATGACGAGCGCGATGGCGAGCGCCTGGATGACGACCTTGATCGTCTCCAACAATCCGCCTTCGTCGCTTGTTTTGGTTGGTTTGGCGATCGGGACGTTCCTGTTCAAGTCGCCATGCTCCCTAAAGTTGCGCGCTGTCTATCGCGCCCGCGTCCGACTCGGCCGCGCCCCGCTCTAACACGGCGCCGCCTCGATGAGAACCATCGCCTGCGCGTATGGCTCCTCGTCGGTCAAGGTCAGGTGAACCCGCGCGGCCGTCCCGGGCGGGGTGATTTCTCGCAACCGCGCCGCGGCGCCGCCCGTCAACTCCAGCGTCGGCATGCCCGAAGGCAGATTGACGACGCCCATGTCGAGCCAGCCGACGCCATGGCTTATCCCGACGCCCAGCGCCTTGGCGCAGGCCTCCTTGGCGGCGAAGCGCTTGGCGTAGCTGGCGGCGCGCGCCGTCTTGGCGTCGCAATACTCTCGCTCCGCCGGCGTGAAAAGCCGCCGCGGGAAGCGTTCGCCGTAGCGCTCCAGCGCGTCCGCGATGCGTCTGATGTCGCAGAGGTCGGCGCCAAAGCCGATAATCACGACGCGAGCGCGCCGGCGCGCCCCTCGTCCATGGCCGCGCGCATCAGGCGAATCGCCTCCCTAAGTCCGACGAACACCGCCTCGCCAATGAGAAAATGGCCGATGTTCAATTCGACGATCTGCGGCAGGGCCGCGACGCGGCGCGCCGTGTCGTAGTCGAGCCCGTGCCCCGCGTGCACCTCCAGCCCCAGCGTCGCGGCGAAGGCGGCGGCGTGCTTTACGCGGGAGAACTCGCGTTCCGCCGTCGCCGCGTCGCCGACCTCGACCGCGTGGCACCAGGCGCCGGTGTGGAGTTCGACGACGGGGGCCTTGATCGCGCACGCGGCGCGAATCGCCTCCTCGCTCGGCTCGATGAACAGCGAGACGCGGACGCCGGCGCGGCGCAACTGGTCGACATAGGGCGCGAGATAGGCCTGCGCGCCGACGACGTCGAGCCCGCCTTCGGTCGTGCGTTCCGTTCGCTTTTCCGGCACGAGGCAAGCGGCGTGCGGAGCGATCAAGGTCGCTATGTCCAGCATCTGATCGGTCGCGGCCATCTCGAAATTGAGCGGCTTGGCGATCGTCGCCTTCAGCCGCGCCATGTCGGCGTCCTGAATATGGCGGCGGTCCTCGCGCAAATGCGCGGTGATTCCGTCGGCGCCCGCCTCGATGGCCAGCAGCGCGGCGCGAAGCGGGTCGGGCCGCGGCCCGCCGCGCGCGTTACGGATCGTCGCCACATGGTCAATATTCACGCCAAGACGCAGTGGCGGCATCGTCATCTCCTTACCCCACGACCCGCTCGACCTTGCTGACCAGGCGATTGGCGCGCAGCCGCGCGATGATGTCGCTCAAATGCTTGAGATCCGCGACTTCGAGGTCGAAGGTCATCTCGCGAAAATCGGGCGAATTGGCGGTGAAGCCGATATTGTCGATATTGGCGCCCGTTTCGCCAATCAGCGTCGCCAGCGCGCCCAGCGTCCCCGGTTCGTTGAGCGCCGTCGCGACAACGCGCGCCGGGAAAAGTTCCCGGCTCTCCTCGTCGAGATCCCAGCGCACGTCGAGCCAGCGATCCGGCTGATCGTCGTAATTGGTCAGCGACGGCGACTGGATGGGATAAATGGTGATCCCCTCGCCCGGCGTCAAAATGCCGACGATGCGGTCGCCCGGCACGGCTCCGCCCTTCTCCGCGAACCGCACCGGCACGTCGCCGCGCAAGCCCCGAATCGGAATGGCGCCGCCTTGTTCCGCGCCCGGAACCTTGAACATGAGGCTGCTGCTGGCCTTGATGTCGAACCAGCCGGGCTCGCCCCGCTCCGGGAGCCTCTGCTGGGCTTTGCGCTCCTCGCTGAAATCGGGATAGACCGCCTTGACCACATCGCCCGAATAGATTTCGCCCCGCCCGACCGCCGCCAGCACGTCGTCGACGGAATGGCGCGCCAAACGCGGCAGCACGCCCTTCAGCTTGTCGTCGGCATAGGCGCGATTGGCGCGGGCGAAGGCGCGTTCGACGATCTGCCGGCCAAGTCCCGCATATTGGCGCCGCACCGCCTCGCGCGTCGCCCGGCGAATCGCCGCGCGCGCCTTGCCGGTGGCGACCGCCGCCTCCCAGGCCGCCGGCGGGATATGGTCGTCGGCGCGAACGATCTCCACCTCGTCGCCGTTTTGCAATTGCGACAGCACCGGCGCGACGCGGCCGTTGATCTTCGCGCCGACCGCGGAATTGCCGAGTTTCGTGTGCACGGCATAGGCGAAATCGATCGGCGTCGCGCCGCGCGGCAAAGCGATCAGCCCGCCCTTGGGCGTGAAACAGAACACCTGGTCCTGGAACAGCTCCAGCCGCGTGTGTTCGAGAAATTCCTCCGGACTGTCGCCATGCGCCAGCAGCTCCAGCGTCTCCTGCAACCACCGATAGGCGCGGCTTTCCTTGGCGAGATCGTCGCGCCCCTCCTGCCCGGTCGCGTCCTTGTAAAGCGCGTGCGCGGCGATGCCGAAGCGCGCGATCTCATGCATTTGCGCGGTTCTGATCTGAAGTTCGACGCGCTGGTGTCCTGGACCGATCACCGTCGTGTGGATCGAGCGGTAGTCGTTTTGCTTGGGCGTCGAGATATAGTCCTTGAAGCGCCCGGGCACGCTGGGCCATTTGGTGTGCGCGACGCCGAGCGCGCGATAGCAATCCTCGACCTCTCCGACGATGATCCGGAAGCCGAAAATATCCGAAAGCTGTTCGAAGGAGATCGATTTACGCTCCATCTTGCGCCAGACCGAATAAGGCGTCTTTTGCCGCCCCGAGACGGCGGCCTCGATGCCGCGCGCGGAAAACTCGCGGGTCAGCTCCTCCTCGATGCGCTTGATGTTGCGGCCGTTCTTGGCGCGCAACTCATGCAGGCGCGTCTCGATGGTCTGATAGGCCTCGGGCGACAAATGGCGGAACGCCAGCCCCTCCAACTCCTCGCGCAGCTTCTGCATGCCGATGCGCGCGGCCAGCGGCGCGTAAATATCCAGCGTTTCCTGCGCGATGCGGGCGCGCTTCTCCATCGGCACGAAATGGAGCGTCCGCATATTGTGCAGCCGGTCGGCGAGCTTGACCAGCAGCACCCGGACGTCCTCCGCGACGGCCAGCAGCAGTTTGCGAAAATTCTCGCCCTGCCTCGCCTGCTTGGAGACGAGATCGAGCTTGTCGATCTTGGTCAGGCCTTCGACGAGCTTGCCGATCCGCGGCCCAAACAGCCGGTCGATCTCCTCGCGCGTCGTGCTGGTGTCTTCGATCGTGTCGTGCAGCACGGCGGCGACGATGGTCGCGTCGTCGAGCTTGAGATCGGTCAGGATCGCCGCGACTTCAAGGGGATGCGAGAAATAGGGGTCGCCGGAGGCGCGCTTCTGCGCGCCATGCGCCTGCATGGCGTAGACATAGGCGCGGTTGAGCAGATCCTCGTCGACGTTGGGGTTGTATTTGCGAACCCGCTCAACGAGTTCATACTGCCGCATCATCCGCGTTCTACCCGAAGCCGGACAGAGGGTTTTAATATGGCGAAGCCCCGCTGGCCGCGCCAAACCCGTCGCGAACAAGCCGCGCCGAACCCGATGTTAAAACAACGAGGGCGTCGCCGCCAGCCGCAAACACAGGCGCCCCGGCCGCCGGGTCACTCCGCCTCGTCTTCGATTTCCGCTGGTGGGACAAGACCTTCCAGCCCGCGCAACAAATCTTCCTCGGTCATGCGGTCGAACTGGGCGTCGGCGCCTGTTTCCGCGCCGCCAATGGGGGTCAGAGCCGGCACCATCTCGGCCTCGGGCTCGTCGACCTCGACATGCCGCTGCAAGGAGTGGATGAAATCCTCTTTCAAATCCTCGGGCGCGAGCGCGCTTTCGGCGATCTCCCGCAGCGCGACGACGGGGTTTTTATCCTTGTCGCGATCGACCAGGATGCTCTGACCGGACGAAATCAGCCGGGCGCGATGCGCCGCCAACAGCACGAGATCGAAGCGGTTTTCGATTTTGTCGACGCAATCCTCGACGGTGACGCGCGCCATCTCCGGCCAGCTCCTTTTTTGAGAATGAGGCGAGTTGCTACTACATCTTAGGGCGACAGGCAATGGCCGCCAATAGGACGGGCGTCGGCCGCGCAATACCCGCTCTCTAGCCCTCAAATAGTGACCCAAACGCCACACGTCGGCATTCTCAATGAGTTCCATGAACAATATTTCATGATTTTCCCGACAGAATTGCATCTAATCATGAGAACGCCTCTTGACGTATTCGACGCGACGCGCAATTTAGCAATCTGGAAAGTGGTCTCCAAGGCTTGAAGCGTGGGGGACCGGCGTCGACTTCTCACCGAACAGAACTAAGCTTAAACTGACAAAAAAGTGTCCACTAGCCTTAGAGAGAAGCTGCCGCGGCGTTGAGCCGGGCGCGTGAGTTAGATGCTGATTTCGCGAATTTGCGAAGGCGGCGGATGATTGCGACGCCCATATTTTTAACCCTTGAACACGTGTGAGACCGAGATGGCCGACCAGGAACGCATTGCCTTATTCATTGATGGCGCCAACCTCTATGCGACCGCCAAATCCCTTGGGTTCGACATTGATTATAAGCGCCTTCTGCGGGAGTTCCAAAGCAAGGGCACGTTAATTCGCGCCTTTTACTACACCGCCTTGATCGAGGATCAGGAATACTCCTCCATCCGTCCGCTGATCGACTGGCTGGATTACAACGGCTACGCCGTCGTGACCAAGCCGACCAAGGAGTTCGTCGACTCCCTCGGCCGCCGCAAGGTCAAGGGCAATATGGACATCGAACTCGCGGTCGACGCGATGGAGATGGCCGAGCACATCGACCATATGGTGCTGTTCTCCGGCGACGGCGACTTCCGGTCGCTGGTCGAGGCGGTGCAGCGCAAGGGCGTCCGCGTTTCCGTGATTTCGACGATCACCACGCAGCCGCCGATGATCGCCGACGAATTGCGCCGTCAGGCCGACGAATTCATCGATCTCATCCATCTCGTCGGCAAGATCGGCCGCGACCCCGGCGAGCGCGCCGAGCGGATGCAGCGCTTCCAGGAGCGCCGCCCGATGCCGCAGACCGCCGCCTCCGTTCACGAGGACGGCGAAGAGTAAGAATCAACTCGTTGAAATATAAAAAGTCGTCGCTTTCAATTTTGAAAGCGACGACTTTTTTTTGCTTTGCCATTTGGGGATGGAGGACGCCCGCCGATTCCCCGCGACTCACCCCTTGTCGCGCATCAGCCGGCTCTTTTCGCGGTTCCAGTCGCGTTTTTTCTCGACCTCGCGCTTGTCGTGCAGTTTCTTGCCGCGTCCCAGCGCGATCTGGATCTTGGCCCGCCCGCGCGCGTTGAAATAAAGCCGCAGCGGGACGATGGACATGCCCTCGCGCTCGACCGCCTGCGACAGCTTCACGAGTTCGCGGTGTTTCAGCAGCAGCTTGCGCAGCCGCTTGGGCTCGTGATTGAAGCGATTGCCGGCCATGTATTCGGGGATGGTGGCGTTCACCAGCCACGCCTCGCCCTTGCGGTCGACATGGGCGTAGCTCTCGGCGATGGTCGCCTTGCCGGTGCGCAGCGATTTGACCTCGGTTCCCGTCAGCTCCAGGCCCGCCTCGAAGGTCTCGCCGATCTCGTAATTATAACGGGCCTTGCGGTTGTCGGAGACAACCTTGAAATTTGGATCTGCTTTTTGGGCCACGGACCGTCCTTATGCCTCCAACAGGCCGGCGAAGACCATGGCGGCGCGGATGCGGTCCTTGGTCGCCTGCGTCGAGGGAACGAGCGGCAGCCGCACCTCCTCGCCGACTTTTCCAAGGAGCGAAAGTCCATATTTCGCGCCGGTGACGCCCGCTTCCAGGAAGGTGGCGACCTGGAGCGGCACGAGCTTGTCCTGTATCGCGAGGGCCGTCTTGAAGTCCCCGGCGAGCGCGGCGTTTTGCAGATCGGCGCAAAGCCTCGGCGCGATATTCGCGACGACCGAAATGCAACCGCACGCTCCCGCCGCCATGCAGGCCAGCGCGGTGATGTCGTCGCCGGAAAACTGGATGAAGTCCGGCCCCATCGCGTCGCGCTGAAGCGAGATGCGCGCGATATTGCCGGTCGCGTCCTTGACCCCGACGATATTCTTCAATTCCGACAAACGCTTCATGGTTTCGACGCTCATGTCGATCACCGAGCGCGGCGGAATATTGTAAATGATGATCGGAATCGAAACCGAATCATTGATCGCCTTGAAGTGGAGATAAAGCCCTTCCTGATTCGGCTTGTTGTAATAGGGCGTCACGACCAGCAGGCCGTCGGCCCCGGCGCGTTCGGCGTGGCCGGCGAGAGCGACCGCTTCGCGCGTGTTGTTCGACCCGGCCCCAGCGATGACCGGGATGCGCCCGCGCGCGGCCTTGATGGTCGCGGTGATGACGGCGCCATGTTCTTCATGGGAAAGCGTGGGGCTTTCGCCGGTCGTGCCGACCGGAACCAGTCCGTGCGTGCCGCTCTCGATTTGCCAATCGACCAGGGCCCGCAACCGGTCGAAATCGACCATGCCGCCCTCGAAAGGCGTCACCAATGCGGTGACCGACCCATGGAAAATCGCCATTTTGCTCATAAGATCAAGACTTTCCTTAGCGCCTCACAGACGCCGTATTCGCCCGTCAACATCCGTTCCCGCTGTCATAGCCGCTGACAGCCAATCAGGAAAGGCCTTCGGGCGGTTTCATAGAGGTGAGGGCGGAACGCGGCGCGTCGGTCAGGGTTTAGTATGCGTCGCTCGCGAATCCTTTGGAATCGGCCGAGGCCGCGCGTGGGGAGTCGTCATGGTTGACGATTCGTTAACGATATGGAGGCAAGGTCGCCTTTTGGCTAGGGAGAGCAGGCTAATGAAAAGTCTCCGGCCCTTCCACATCACGACGCGCGGCGCCGCGCGACTCGGGCTTTTCTTGCTGGTCGGAGGCGGAGTGGCGTTCTATGCGCCGACTCTGCGCGAGCGGTTGACGAAGCCTTCGGCCAAAATCGACATTGGTCTTGACGATGCGATCGCGGCGACGATCCGAAATGGCGAATGGCGATACGCGCCCACCCCACCGGGGGAGACGATGCGCGAGAATGCGCGCGGCGCGCTCCCGGACGGTCCGTTGATGCGCGAAAATGCGCTTTTCGCGCCGCCGGACTCAGGCCTGCTTTCCTATGAAGCTAGCAAACCGCGACTCGATCAGGACGACGCCGCGAACATCCCCGCCCTGCCCGATCCGGCGCTGCTCCTTGGCGACGACGCTCCCGCCTTCGCGCGGGCGCTGGCGGCCTATAAGGCGGGCGACTTCGCCGCCGGCGACTTTGCCGCCGCCGAGTTGCGGGCGCCGCTTCCGGCCCTCGCGGCGCGATGGGCGGGACTGCGCCTGCATCCGCGCGAGGCTGGGTTCTCGCGCTTGTCGCGGTTCATGTTCGACCAGCCGAATTGGCCGGCCCGGGATTGGCTGCGCCGCCACGCCGAGGAGGCGCTGTTTGGCGACCACAACCCCGACTCGACCGTTAAGTCATTCTTCGCCGAGGAAAAACCATCGACGCCCGCCGGAAAAATCGCGCTGGCCCGGGTTCTCGCCCGCGACGGCGAGTTCGACGCCGCCGGCGCGCTGGCCCGCCAGCTATGGCGCGAGGAAGACTTCAACGAAACAATCGAAGGCGTGCTGCGCAAGGAGTTCTCGGATTTCCTGACCGTCGCCGACCACAAATACCGCGCCGACCGCCTGCTCTACGCCGAGAAAAACGCGGCGGCCATGCGCGCCGCGGAACTCGCCGGCAAGGACGTCGTGGCTCTGGCCCGGGTGCGCGCCGCCGCCAATAGCGATTATGGCAGCGAAAAACTTTTCGCGACGGTCCCGGCGTCGCTCCAGAACGATCCCGGCCTGATCTACGCGCGCGTGCACCTCCTGCGCAAGCAGCAGAAAATCGCCGAGGCCGCCGCGCTGTTGCGCAACGCCCCGCGCGAGCCCGAGCGCGTGATCGACGGCGACGCCTGGTGGGTCGAGCGCCGCCTTGTCGCGAGAAAACTGCTCGACCTCGGCGACGCGCAAGGCGCCTATGCGATCTGCGCGCAGCATTCCGCGCATGGCGTCAATGCGAGGGTCGACGCGGAATTCCACGCCGGCTGGATCGCCCTGCGCTTCCTCAACGACTTGCCCGGCGCCGAGCGACATTTCGAACTTCTGGCGCAAATCGCGGAAACGCCGAGCCCGAAATCGCGCGCGGCCTATTGGCTGGCGCGAACGGCCGAGGCGCGACATACGCCTGAGGAAAACGTCAACGCCCACGACTATTATGCCGAGGCGGCGACGCATTCGACCACGTTTTACGGGCAGTTGGCGCTCGCCAAGCTCGGCTCCACCGCCTCGCCCTTGCGCCCCGCGCCGACGCCCGCTCAAGGCGACGCGCGCGATGATTCGGTGCGGGTCGTGGAGTTGCTGTTCGCGTCGGGAGAAAAGGACTCGGCCGGCCCGCTCGCCACGGACGCCGTGAAGCATCTGAGCGACGAATCGCAAGTCGCCGCGCTGGGCGAGGTGATCGCGCAAACCCACGACGCCAGGGTTTCTCTCGCCCTCGGCAAGCTCGCCTCGCATCGCGGCGTCGCGCTCGACGATCTCGCCTTCCCCGCCTTTGGCGTGCCGCGCTTCACGAGCCTTCCGGGTTCGGCGTCGCGTTCGATCGTCTACGCCATCGCGCGGCAGGAAAGCGCCTTCGATCCGCGCGCGATCTCCAGCGCTCACGCGATGGGTCTGATGCAGATGATCGAATCGACCGCGCGTCAAACCGCCGTCCATGTCGGCGTCGGCTTCGACCCCCGCAGAATGCTGGACGAACCCGCCTATAACGCGCAGCTCGGCGCCGCGCATCTTGGGCTCCTTCTGGGCGAACTCAAGGGCTCCTATCTCCTCACCTTCGCCGCCTATAACGCCGGCGGACACCGCGTGAAGGAATGGCTCGACGCCTATGGCGACCCGCGCCACGCCGATGTCGATCCCGTCGATTGGGTCGAACGCATCCCGATCCAGGAGACGCGGAACTATGTCCAGCGCGTGATGGAAAACTTCGTCGTCTACCGCGCCAAATTCGGCGATTTTCTTACGCGGGAGCCGCAGATGGAGCTGGCGCATGCGGCGGTGGTGGCGAAGGGGCCGTGAGGTGGGGCGTCGGACGCGGTTTTGAAGCGTGTCGCGCCGGAGCCTTTCGTTTCGCGGAAGCGCCAATTATGCAACGCGAAAACGGCAGGGAATCCGCCGCAGCGACGACATGCGACAATCCGTCACCACACGCGGCGGAACTCCGCGCCGACATGAAACGTTGATCAGGCGTCGTGATAGACGAGATCGGCTTCGGGCGGCAGGAAAGAGTGTGGCGAAGCGCGGTTCAAAACCAGCGGTTCGCCCAATCTCACGGCGCAAGCGCCATGATCGAATATCGCAACTCGATCATCACGGCAAAGGTGTAATATACGCGATTGAAAAATCAGAGGCGCCGAGCAGGCGGTCATCCGGCCGTGTTCTCGGCGCATCCGGTCATTGCTATCTTCAAATCATTCAATGTCGAACAAATGCGCCTATTGCCGCACGAGTGCGATGCGGTGGCGTCACAAACGAAAATCCTCTTCGACCTTGTCGAACGCGAATTGCTCGGGTGCGGCCTGATGGAGCCGCGTCGTGCGCGTCGAGTTCTTCGTCTATCTTGCGCGGGCGTTTGAGCCGCAGCCGTTCTTCAGATGAGCAATTGAGCGACATGCCGCCGAAAAGCGCCGCCGGCGCATCGTTTTTTGCTCGCGTCACGCGGCGTTCGAAAACCCGCGCCGGCCACGCGATAGCGATGCGGCCTGAACTAAAAGCCATCAGGAAAATATGCTGCTTCCGGCGCCTCAAACCGACATTTTTTTGAGACCCGACAATCACATAATCGGTTGCGCGGTTTGAAAGATTCGATATATGCTTCGTCGTCAGGCTAGGTCATACGAGTGGCATGGCCGAAGGGGCTTTTTAATGGAGTTTGGCAATAAGAAAGCCAAAGTGCGCGCCGCCGTCCGCGCCGCGCTCGCGGCGCCTCCCAAGGGTTCGCCTCATCGCCGCTCTGGCGGTCTCCGCGCGCTTGTAGTCGAGATGTTGCCGGATCTTTTGCGCCTCCGCGCGCATGGCTATTCGCATCGCGACATTGCTGACATATTTTCCGCCAAAGGCCTTAAAATTGCCGCTAGCACGCTAAAAAATTATATTAACGAAGCCAAGGCCGCGCCCATGGAAGCAACGCCGACGGAACGTGCGACGGAAAAGCCTCCCGATGCCCGATCACCAACGCAGCGAGCCGCCGCTCCGCTCGCTCGCGTTGCTCCCGTGATCACGGATGACGGCATCAAACGGGCTCGCGCGCCGCAAGTGCCAACATTGCAAAGAACCGCGATCATCGCTGCCGCGCTCAAAACACGTCTCTCTGACAGAGACGTCTGATTTTTCCGGCACGTAATCCACGATACCGTCTCGCTTCGCGCGAGGCACACCAGAGGCAGGCCATGATAAAACCAGCGGTAGTTGGAAGAATGTCCGACGCTCCGAGATTTCGCACCCGCGCGATCCCTCCGCCTCCTCGTCGTCTCGTCCTCGTCGCCTCTGAAAAGGGCGGCGTTGGCAAGTCCGTATTCACGCGCACGCTGATCGATTTCCTCCGGTCGAACGGATCGCGGATCGCGGCATATGACGCCGATGGAGGCATCGGCGCGACGCTCCGCGTCCTCGGCTTGCGCGACGCCAGCGGCGATCTCGTCGACGAACAATGCGCGGTCGAGGGCGTCGGCTATTATCAGGGCCGCGTCGAGGGCGAACGCAACATGGTGTTGGATTGCATGGCGTCCCGCGAGGCTCTTTGCGTTCACGACCTCGCCGGCGGTCTTCTCGGCGATCTGACGCGGATTATCGATGAAGGCGCGTCTCTTGACGGCTTCATGGCCGCCATCGAGGCGGAAGGTTATCGCCTGACGATCGTGCATGTAATCTCGCCCGATGTCGGCTCGGCGCAATCAGTCGGGCGATGGCTCGATCTGACGGAAGAACACGCCGATCAGGTGGCGGTCGTCAATCTCAAGCACGGCAAGCCGCCCGCCGATTTCCCCTTCTGGTATGGATTTGTCGATGCGCACGGGGAAAAGAAAGGTGGAAAGACCCGCGCGCGGCTCCTGTCGGGCGGCGGCGTCGAAATTGAGTTTCCCGCGCTGGCGTCTGGAACATTCGCCAAATTGGACGCCTCCAACATCGCCTTTTCCCGCGCCGCCGATGTCGGCCTGTCCGTGACGGAACGCGCCCAAGTTGTTCGTTTTCTTAGGGAATTCGGGGACAATCTTGTTCCGGCCAAGAAGTTCCTCGGCATCGAATAATTCGCGAGATGAGCGCGCCTAAAGCGCCAACGCCCCCGCCGCCGCCGCGCCGAGCAGACAAAGATCGTGCAGCGCCAGCGCCAATCGCGGCGGACGGCCCTTGTCGTGCAGCAGGCGCATCGCGCCGACATTGACCAGCGACCATCCCGCGCCGATGACCATCATCGCCGCCGTCACGCTGAAAACGCTCGCCCCGGCGCGCACGGCGCCCAGCGCCACAAGCATCGCCGCCAGCCCGCCAGAGCATGGACAGGGCGGGCGGCGCCAGCTTCGGCCAGCGCGCGGCGAGCGCCGCCGGCCCATACATGGCGAGCAGGTGCCATGCCATCGCCGCGCCGATAAAGCCCCGCGACGCCTGGCACAGCGAGAGTTGCAACGGTCCGTGCAACATTCCCGCCGCCATCAGGAACCAGCCCAACGCGCCGCCGAGCGTCGCGGCGACAAAACGCCACGACGAGGCGGCGGCGGGACGCGCCTCCAATCTTATCGGGGCTATCGCATGCGGCAGGCGGGTCGCTGCCCACAAGGCGAGCGCGTGCAGCGCCGCGGCGATGATCAGCAGTGGTCCGACGCCCTCGCCGAACAGCGCGCCGAAGCGGATCAACGCCGGCGCTCCGCCCGCCGCCAACGCCCCGCCGGCCAGAACCACGAGACCCGCGCGCGTCGCCAGCGCCGAGCCGCGCGCCGCTATGTGGCGATAAAACAGGGCGAAACCCTGGGCGAGCCCAAGCCAAAAGGCGCCAAGGCACAGCGCTGAAAAATTTCCGCGCGACGCCGCGAAGGCCGTCAGCAATCCGCCCGCGACGCCAAGACTCGCGCCCAGCGCGAAGGCGGAGCGTCGGCCGAAGGCGTCGATCAGAAACGCGGCCGGAAAGGTCGCGAGCGCCGCGCCGACCAGCAGCAGCGCATAGGGCCAGCCAAGCCGATCGAGCGTCGGCGCGAGCAGACGGCTCGCCTCGGGCAAGGTCGAGAGCACCAGAGCCTGCGCCAGCGCCGAGAGGCCAAAGCCGGCGGCGAGGCGTCCGAGATCATGCGCGTCGAGCGCGTCGTCGCCGCCTTCGGGCGAGCCGCAGACACAGGCCAGTTCGCCCGGCCGCATTCTCAGATCGTCGACGCTCACCGCCGCTCCTCCTCGATGTCGTCGTCCGACAGCACGCGCTGCGCCGCGCCGTCGAGATCGTCATATTGGCCCGATTTCAGGGACCAGAGAAAGCTCATCAGGCCGACAAAGCCCAAGGCGAGCGCCAGCGGCACGAGAAACAGCAATACGGTCATGGCGCGCCCTCGCCGAGTCCGCGCGCCTGCTTGCCCGTGCGCAGGGCGTTCAACGTCACCAGAGAGCGACGAGCCCGACATGGCCGCGGCGGCGATCAGCGGCGTCAACAGCCCGAACATCGCCAGCGGCACGGCGAACAGATTGTAGACCGCCGAGAGCGCGAGGTTTTGGCGCATGACGCGCCGCGCCTCCACGCTTGTCTCGACCGTCGCGAGAACGGGCGCGAGGCGCTCGCCCAAAAACACCGCGTCGGCCGCCGCCTGCGTGACTTGCGTCGCGTCGATCGGCGACATGGAGGCGTGAGCGCTGGCCAGGGCCGGCGCGTCGTTCAGCCCGTCGCCGACCATCAGAACCTTGCGGCCCGCCGCCCGCAGCGCCTCGATCCGCGCAACCTTTTCGGCGGGTTTTAGCCCACCCCGCCATTCCGCGACATCGAGCGCCTTGGCGATGGACTCCACCGCCTCGGCGCGGTCGCCCGAGAGGATTTCCACGGCGAGCCCGCGCCGCGCCAGCGCCGCGAGCGTTTGGGCCGCGTCGCTCCGCAAGGTCTGGCGCAACTGGAACAGCGCGTGACGCGCGCCGTGGCGGAAGGCGACCAGCGAGACGTCCGGCGCCAACGCGCCGAGATCCGCGACCTCCTCCTCAAGTCCACAAAAACCGGGCGAGCCCAGCCGCGCCTCGGCGCCATCGATCAGCGCGCGCACCCCCTGCCCGCGCTCTTCCGTCGCATCGGCGAGCAAAGGCGCGTCGGGCCGCGCGCGCGCCACGGCCTGGGCGAGCGGATGGCTGCTGGCGCGCGCGAGGCCCGCCGCGTGTTCGACAAGATCAGGATCGAAGTCTCGCGCGTTGACGACGCAAGGATGAGGCGAGGTCAGCGTGCCCGTTTTGTCGAACACCACCGTGTCGATTTGCGCGAAGCGTTCGAGCGCGTCGGCGGCGTTGAGCAATACGCCGCCGCGGAACAAGGCGCCGCTGGCGACCACCTGCACCGCCGGCACGGCGAGCGCGAGCGCGCAAGGACAGGTGACGATCAGCACGGAGATGGCCGTCACCAGCGCGTCGTGGATCGACGCGCCGCGCCACAACCAGAACAGCGCGGTCGCCAGCGCGGCCAGATGCACCACGGGCGCGTAAAATCGCGAGACGCGATCGGCGAGCCGCACATAGCGCGAGCGCGCGCTCGTCGCCTTCTCCAACAGGCGCTCGATCTCGCCAAGCAGCGTGCCCGCGCCGGCCGCCTCGACTTCCAGCGTCAACGCGCCGTCATGGTTCAGGCTGCCGGCGTAAACCCGCTCGCCGCGGGAGACGGGACGGCGCGCGGTCTCGCCGGTGACGATGCTTTCGTCGAGCGTCGAGGCGCCGGCGATCACGACGCCATCGGCTGGCAAAACCTCGCCCGGACGCGCGAGCACGCGATCGCCACGCCGCAGCGCCGCCGCCGCGACCATCGTCTCGCGGCCGTCCGCGCCAAGGCGGCAGGCGAGCGGCGCGCGCAACGCGGCGAGATTGGCGGCGACGCCCCGCGTCTTGCGGCGCATCGCGGCGTCGAGATAGCGCCCGAGCAGGAGAAAGGCGAGCAGCATGATCGCGCTGTCGAAATAAGCGCGCTGCGCATGAGTGAGCGTCTCATAGACCGACATGGCCAAGGCGAGCACGACGCCGAGCGAGATCGGAACGTCCATGTTGAGCCGGCGCGCGCGCAGGGCGTTGAAGGCGCTCTCGAAGAAGGGCTGGCCCGCGAAAGCCGCCGCCGGCAGCGCGATCAACGCCGAAAGACCGTGGAACATATCGCGCGTCGCCGGATCGATGTCCGTGTCCTCGCCGATCCACACGGCCGCGGACAGCAGCATGATGTTCATCGCCGCGAAGGCCGCGATGGCGAGACAGCGCAGCAGTCGTTTCGAGGCCTCCTCTTCCGCGCGCTCGCCGCTGGCGAGTTCGAACGGGTGAAGGCGATAACCCATGCGGCGCAGACGCTCGAAAACGCCCGCGAGTTCAAAGGCGCTTTCGCGCCACTCCAGCGACAGCCGCCGGTTGGTGTAGTTGACGCGCGCGGCGATGAGGCCGGGAAGATTGCGCAGCGCGGATTCTATGTCGCCGATGCAGGCGGCGCAGGTCATCCCCTCGATCGCCGCCTCCAAGCGAAACGAACCGTCCTTGCCGCGCGTGACAAGCGCCTCGAAGTCGAGAGCGGGCGCGCTCATGGCGGGTTCAATCGATTTGCAGGCGGTTGCGGGAGCGGAAGACCTCGCGCCCGCCCTGTGAAGCCGTCAGCACGAGATCGCGCGCGCCGGGCGCCACGACGACGCGGGCCTCGAAGCGCCCCGGCGCGATCTCGAGCAGCTTCGCCGGCACATCCTGCTTTTTATCGGCGGGAGAGGCCAGATTGGCGGCGAGTTCCACGCCGGAAATATCGGCGCCGCCAGCGTCGCGCGCCAACACTAATATCCGCGTCTCGCCCGAGGACAGACGCTCCAGCGACGCGTCGACCTTCCAGCCGCGCGCCGCCTGTTCGCGCGCGCTGGCGATCTCGCGGTTGTAGGCTATTCCATGTTCATAAGGATGCGCCTCGACCTCGCCGCTGAATGTGGACAGCGCGGAATAGACCATGACGGCGTTGACGGAGCCGATCACGCCGAAAAACGCCAGCAGCATGGCCAGCACCATCCAGCCGGTGAGCGGCCTTCCCTTGTCGGCTCCAGTCTTGCCTGGAACGAGATCGTAAGACGACATCGGAGTTCTCCTGCTCGAAAGGCGTCAATGCGCGACGGCGCTAACGCCAAAGGAATACGTCCTTCGCGGATATGCTGGCGCCGCCGCCGATTTCGCGCGCGGTGAAGGTCAGCGCAAGCGGCGTATCCGCCCCATGCGCGCCGCGCATCGTCACCAGCACGCGCGCCTCGCGAGTCTGATCGACGCCGACCTCGACGATGAGGTGGCCCTGCGTATCGGCCGTCTCCCCCACGAGATCGATCTGCGCGCCCGCCGCGCCCGCGATCTCCAGCGTGAAGCGGCGAGTCGCCGCCTTCATGTTCGAGATGCGGATCGTATAGGCGTTGCGCACGCTTCCATCCTTCAACGTCACCGTCAAAGGGTTGCGGTCGTGCAGAACGTTGAGCCGCATATCGCCGCGCGTCGCCAAGGTGAACAGCATGAACCCGCCGATGGCGACGATCAGCGCGGCGTAAATGATGGTCCGCGCGCGGATCGGCTTATAGATCGACGGTTGGCCGCATTGGCGGCGCTTGATGTTCATTTCGGTGTCGTAGGCGATCAGCCGCGTCGGGCGTCCGATCTTCTCCATCACGCCGTCGCATGCGTCGATGCATAATCCGCATTGGATGCAGCCGAGCGAGGCGCCGTGGCGAATATCGACGCCGGTCGGACAAACGGCGACGCATTGGCCGCAGTCGACGCAATCCCCCGCCGGCTTCCCCTGCGCCCGCAGCAGCGTCGCGTGTTTCAGCGATTCGCGCGGTTCGCCGCGATCATAGCGGTAGGTGACGTTGAGCGCGTATTCATCGGTCAGCGCCGCCTGAATGCGCGGCCAGGGACACATATAGAGGCATGTCTGCTCACGCATGACTCCCGCGAGCACGTAGGTCGTGAAGGTGAAAATGCCGATCCACATATAGGCCTGGCCGCAACCCGGCGCGAAAGTGGCGAGCTCGTGGACGAGCGTCGGCGCGTCGGCGAAATAAAGCACCCATGCGCCGCCGGTCCACCAGGCGATCAGCAGCCATAGCGCGTGCTTGGCGAGTTTTTCGCGAATCCGTTGCACGGTCCAGCGGCCGGCGTCCTTGCGCATGCGTTCGCGCGCGTCGCCCTCGATCCAGCGTTCGGTCATCTGGAACAAATCGGTCCAGACCGTCTGCGGACACATGTAGCCGCACCAGATGCGGCCGGCGACCGCGTTCATCAGGAACAGCGTCAGCGCGGCGACGATCAACAGGCCGGTGGCGTAATAGACCTCCTGCGGCCAAATCTCGATGAAGAAGAAATAGAAGCGGCGATGTTCCAGATCGACCAGAACCGCCTGCGACGGCTCGCCCGCGCCGCGATGCCAACGCACGAAAGGCAGCAGATAGTAGATCGCCAGCGTGAACAGCTGAATGCCCCATTTGATCCGGCGAAACTCGCCATCGACCTTCTTGGGGTAGATCTTGCGCGCGGGCGCGTAGAGAGCGCCGTCGGCGTTGCCGTGGGACGCGGTCTCCGAACTGGACAAGCTAGGCCCTTTCCTTGAGTTTGAGCGGAGCCGCGCGCCGGCCTCCGCATGAGGCCGGCGCGCGCGCTTACTGACCGCCGCCGAGCGAGTGGACGTAAACAGTAAGCGCCTTGATCGTGGTGTCGTCGAGGCGGCCTTTCCAGGCCGGCATCACGCCGCCGCCGCCCTGATTGATGCGGTTGACGATCGTCGCCTTATCGGAGCCATAGAGCCAGACCGCGTCGAACAGATTGGGCGCGCCGACCTCACGATTGCCCTCGCCGTTAACCCCATGGCAAGCCGCGCAATTCTCGTTGATAGAGCTTTTCGCCCTTCGGCTCGGGCGCGATCGCGTCGGGGACGTCCGCCATGGTGCGCACATAATCCGCCACGTCGGAGACCTGCTCTGGCGTCAGAATGCCGTCGCGCCCAAAAGCCGGCATGGACGAAACGCGGGTTTGCTTATCGGCGTCCCAACGCACGCCGTGCTCGATGGTGGTCTTGATGTCGGCGAGCTTGCCGCCCCAAATCCAGGCGTCGGTGTTGAGATTGGGATATCCCTTCGCCCCCTGCGCGCCGGCGCCGTGGCAGGCGGCGCAATTGTTGAGGAAGGCCACCCGGCCGACCGTGCGCGCCGCGGCGAGCAGTTCCGGATTTTGCTCGATGGAATCAAGCGGCGCGTCCTTGATCTTCGCGAGGATCGGCGCGCGGGTCGCTTGCAGATCGGCGATATCCTGGACCACCGCCGCGCGCGAGTGCCATCCGAGAACGCCCTCGGTCGCGCCATGCAGCAGCGGCCAGGCCGGATAAACAACGCAATAGGCGAGCGACCAAACCACGGTCGCGATGAAGGTCCACACCCACCAGCGCGGCAGCGGCGTGTTGAGTTCCTCCACGCCGTCCCATTCATGCCCGGTCGTGGCCGTGCCGCTATGCTCGTCGATGCGAATTTTACTGTCGTGCAGATTGTCCACGGACATTCTCAGTCCTCCCGCAGCGGAATTTTGCCGGCCTCGTCGAAGTATTCACGGCGGGAAGGCCGCAACACATAGGCGAGCGCGCCGATGAAGATCAGGGCGAAATAGGCGAAGCCCCAGGACGCGGCGAACTCCCGCCACGCCTCGAAAGTGGAAACGTCTCCGGTTGTCATGGTTTCCTCCGTCGGACGGGCGTCTTGCCTGACGCCCTATGAGATTCACCTGATGTTGGCCTTGTCGTCGTATAGCTTGAAGTCCACGGAGACGCCGAGATGCTGCAGATAGGCGATCATCGCGTCTTCCTCGGTGACGGAAGACTTGCCGGCCACGTCGCCGAGCACGGCGTTGGGATAGCGCTTCTGCAAATCCGCGCCGCCCGCGTCGTCGGAGGCCGCCTGCGCGGCAAGATCGGCCGTCGCATTGTCGATCTGCTCGTCGCTGTAAGGCACGCCGACGACCCGCAGCAGGCGCATCTGCTCGGCGAGATGGGCGCCGTTGACGGGCGTCTTCGACAGGAAGGCATAGCCCGGCATGATCGAGGACGGCACGACGGCGCGCGGATCGCGGAGATGGTCGCGCTGCCAGTCATTCGAATATTTGCCGCCGACGCGCGCGAGGTCGGGTCCGTTGCGCTTCGAGCCCCATTGATGCGGATGGTCGTACATGCTCTCGGCCGCGAGCGAGTAATGGCCATAGCGCTCCACCTCGTCGCGCAGCGGCCGGATCATCTGGGAATGGCAGGTGTAGCAGCCCTCGCGCACATAGATGTTGAAACCGGCGAGTTCGAGCGGCGTATAGGGCCGCACGCCCTCGACCTGCTCGATCGTGCTCTTGAGATAGAACAAGGGCACGATCTCGACGAGGCCGCCGACCGAGATCATCAGCAAAATGCCGAGCAGCAGGAGGATCGAGTTGGTCTCGAGGAGCTTTCCCAGGCCCGAGGCGGGAGCATGTTGGGTCGAATTCGACATTTTTCTCGTCCTCACTCTGCCGGGATGGGCGACGCGACGGCCTCGAAGACTTCTTCGGCCCTGGGCGCGGCGATGGTTTTGTAAATATTCACCAGCATGATCAGCATGCCGACCACGAAGAGGCCGCCGCCAGCCGCGCGGATGAGATATTCGGGATGCAGCGCCTCGGTCGTCTCGACGAACGAATATTCGAGGAAGCCCTGCGGGGTGTACGCGCGCCACATCAGGCCCTGCATGATGCCCGCGACCCACATCGCCGAGATGTAGAACACGATGCCGATGGTCGAGATCCAGAAGTGCCAGTTAACCAGCTTCAGCGAGTAAAGCTTCTTGTTCCAGATCCACGGGATCAGGCAATAGAGCGCGCCGAAGGAGACGAAGCCGACCCAGCCCAGACTGCCCGAATGCACATGGCCGATGCCCCAATCGGTGTAATGGCTCAGCGAATTGACCGCCTTCACCGACATCAGCGGGCCTTCGAAGGTCGACATGCCGTAGAAGGCGATCGACACCACCATCATGCGCAGCACGGGATCGGTGCGCAGCTTGTCCCAGGCGCCGGAGAGCGTCATCAGGCCGTTGATCATGCCGCCCCAGGACGGCATCCACAGCATCACCGAGAACACCATGCCGAGCGTCTGCGCCCAATCGGGCAAGGCGGTGTAGTGCAGATGATGCGGGCCCGCCCAGATATAGAGGAAGATCAGCGCCCAAAAGTGCACGATCGACAGGCGATAGGAGTAGATCGGCCGCTCGGCGCGCTTGGGCACGAAGTAGTAGACGATGCCCAGAAAGCCCGCCGTCAGGAAGAAGCCCACGGCGTTATGTCCATACCACCACTGGATCATCGCGTCCTGCACGCCGGACCAGACGATCACCGATTGCGGCGAGAACACCGAAATCGGGATTTCCGTGTTGTTGCCGAGCACCAGCACCGCGATCGTCACGATAAAGGCGAGATAGAACCAGTTGGCGACGTAAATATGCGGCTCCGTGCGCCGGGCCAGCGTCACGAGATAGATGAGCAGATAAGTCACCCAGACGATCACCAGCCACAAAGTCGCATACCATTCCGGCTCCGCGTATTCATGGCTGCGCGTAATGCCGAGCAGATAGCCCGTGCCGGCGATCAGAATGAAGAAGTTGTAGCCCAGCACCACGAACCACGGCGCGAGATCGCCCGCGAGGCGCGCGCGCGAGGTGCGTTGCACGACATAGAAGGACGTCGCCAACAGAACGTTGCCGCCGAAGGCGAAGATCACCGCCGAAGTGTGCAGCGGCCGCAATCGCCCGAAATTGATCCAGGGAAGATCGAAGTTGAGTATCGGAAACGAGAGTTCGAGCGCGAGATACAGCCCGACGACAAATCCCGCCGTTCCCCAGAACAGCGCGGCCAGCGACGCGAATTTGATCGGGCCATAGTTGTAATTGGGTTTGCCGTCGATGACGAGCGGCGTCGGCGCGATCGGCCGCGCGTCGAAGCGCATGTTGATCGCGACCACGGCGAGGACGGAGCAGAGCGAAAACAACGCCATGTGAAAGGCGTAAGCCGGGGTGTAGGCCCGCGTCGCGATGAAGGCGGCGCCGATCGCGAGCAACACAAGGATCGCCGAAAGCGATATTTCGCCAAAGGTCCGTCGTTTCGGAATAAGAGGCAGTCGCTCCATGATGTCACGTCCTCGTGGATTTTTCGGGCGCATATGCGAGATGCGGGGAATGCGTTGGAAAAACCACCGTATCCCTGCGAGACGTCTTCGGGGTTTTCAAAAGAATTGTACGATGCACAACCCGACAATAATTTGACAATCATCAACGAGCCGGCCCAAGAGGCCTTGCTGCGCGCAAGTGTCACATCGCGCGAAACAACATAGCGCCTTTCGCCCGAAATAGCGCGGATTTATTTGCGCTCATTGTTCGATCACGGCGCTCAGCGACATTCGATGGAGCGCTTATCGCGCGAATTTGTCGCAGGGTTTTGCGCCGCGAAGACGGCGACGGGGTCCAGTCGCCTAGAAAGGAAATCACACGCGAATCAAAATCAGCAGGGCCGCTGGATATGGTATCCAAGCAAGGCGCCGAGCGGCTCCGAGGTGCGCAATTCCGTGAGCCCGGTGAAATAGACGCTGCTGCCGGAGTAAGGATAGCCGAGATCGCAATGCGGATTCTCGGCCGCGAGCGTGGACGCATAGGGCTGAGGCGCCAGCTCGGCGGTGGCGACGTAGCCGCGCAGCCCGGCGACCGTGACGAAAGTCCAGTCATGGCGCGCGCCCTGATGGACGCTTTCGACAATGACTTCCACGCCCTCGGCGAGCACGCCGAGCACGCGCGCATGAACGCTCGGCCCCGCGCGGAGCTTGGCTTCCGCCGAGACGACCGCGGCCCATGACGGACAGCACCAGAAAGCGCAAATGGCGAAGACCATCGCCGATATCGCACGCCGCATTGAAACGTCCCTTCTCGTCCGCGAACGACCATGCCGCTGATTTTCGAACCGCATCTTCATGGCGCCTTCCGCTCTCTCGCGCGACAGCGCGAAACGTAAAATCAACTTAATCGGACTCCCGCTTGGCTCCAAGCCCGCTAACGCCGGCGCGGTCCGTGTTTCAATCTCGCGACGATTGCGCCGCGCCGCGATTTGGACAAATTCGTCGCGCGCTTCGTCGGCGACCTTGGGAAATGCGCGCGGATTGCGTAAACTCTGTTTGACCAATTCAAGGCCGAGACGCTGAGCGTGGGAGGCGTCGAGGGCCGCTATAGGACGTGCGCAGAATGCACGCCTTCGCCACCACGCCCGGCTGCCCGGCCAAGCCTGCGAGTCGTGATGCAACTCGATTATTTCGCGCGCGGGACCATGGCGCGGCCGAACCGCCGCTGCCCGGCGACGCGGAATGGGCGGCGCGCTGGGCGCTGGCGAAAAGCTCCGGTCGTCTCGCCGCGGATCGTGAAATATTCGCCACCCAAGCGAGTTGTCCACAATTATTTAATGTTATCCAACCCTAATGGTTGTTAAATGTCGACGCGACGCCTAGTTTTTTGCCGCAAATGGGGTGTGGACTTTCGGAACTCTGCGTAACAAGAGTGAGTTGAGAAGATTTTCCGACCGATGCGTCGCCGCCGGTTGGTCACATGCGAGTAGATGAGCATTCAGGCGACCATGACCCGCGGCGTAACTCCTTATCCCGCGGTTATACGACGCCCGAAAGCGTTCGAGGGAGCGCCTTCGTGGACAATTTCGCGCTGACTTCATGGTGGCGGCGTCGCGTTCTCAGACTTGTCGAAACGCGCGACCCGATCGAATGCGGGAGAGTGAATATGTCGACCCTCGGTCGGGAAGAACTTTTTGAGGCTTGTCGCGCGATCTATCGGACGGCGGGAGACAACTTTATGTTGCCGCCGCTCATTCGCGATGTCGAAAGCCCGGAGGAACATCCAAAGCATACTTATTATAGCCTGACAGACGCCGAATGCATTCGATTCATCATTGAGCTCGACGCAGCTTATGTTGGCGGCAACAAATTTCCACTCAAGAAATTTCCATTGCGTTTCAGATGCGAACTATGTGATTTGGATTTTCAAGAGCCCCCCATCGAACTTGGAGAAATTGAAACCAGGGCGTTAATACGCGCATTTTTCCTTGGGGTTAAAGTGCAAATTAACGCCAGTGAAAATAGGCATACCAAGAAATACAATCTACGTATTCAACTTTCCTCTACATTATTTGTGGAATGCGGTGAGTTAATAGACGAGGACGACGAACTGACTCCTGAAGCGATTTGCAATCAAGTGAGCCTCGACCTTTATAGCAAATCGTCCGATTTTTTTGGAAGTCCGCAAGACGGAATTACGGTTTGGCGCGTCCGCGTCGCCCAAGAGCTATTTGGCGAACTCAAACCCGCGCCCGAAGTCTTTTGGCCTCCCGAGGCCGAAATGGCGCGTCGCGCCATGATGCGCGATGCACTTTCCGCCATGACGCTTCCGGTCGCCAACGCCAACGCTGCCCTCGCGACGAGCCCGCTTCGCGCGGGCGCCCCTATTCTCATGGACGCCCCCACGAATCACACCAGGATGAGGCGGGAGTTTTTTGCTTCCGGCATTGCCGCCTCACTGATAATCGGCGTTACCGGTTTGACGGCGGGTTATGCCTTTTGGGGTGCGATCTCGGCATCGCCGAGGACGCCAACGATCAGCGCGAGAACCGCTTCGGCGGGGTTCTCGCCAGAAAAAGCTCCGGGCTCCGTCGTTCCCCTTGGCCACGCCTTGGGTCTCGCCGCGCTAACGCCCATAACGCCGGTCCGTTTTGGCGATGCAAGCGAAGCTTCCGAGCGGCTTCCTCGGGCGACTCCCCCGGTCGACGAGACGCCTCCCGCGATCGTCGAGACGAAGCCCGCGCTTCCGGGGGATTTCGCGGCGGCGCCAGGGGCGCCGGAGGATTTCGCGGCCGCCGAAGCCAAGCCGGGGAAACAAAGCGAAATTCTTCCAAAGAAGAAATGCGTCGTGGTCAAAACCGCTTCATCACGCACAGGCCAAGGCGGACGGGCGGTTCACGGCGGTAAACGAGACCCGGCCGACCCGCTTGCCGCCGTGGGGCGCGCGGTCAATTCCTTCACCGCCCGCGTCGCCAAGGACTTGCGGCGGATTCCTGTTCAACTTTCATCCCTGATCGCCGGGCATTAAGGGCGCGCGCCGAAGAAGCGGGGGCGCTTAACATGCGGCTCTCGACGCTGGACACGCCATGACGCTCAAGAATCTGCTGCGCACGAAATCAATCGAAGCCCTCCAGGCCGAAACGGGAAGGCCCGGGCAATTACGCCGCGTGCTTGGTCTATGGCAGCTCTCCAGCATCGGGCTCGGCGGGCTGATCGGCGTCGGCATTTTCGTGCTCACCGGCGTCGTGGCGGCGACGCAGGCGGGGCCCGCCGTGTCGCTGTCCTTTGTCATCGCCGGCGTCGCCAGCGGCGCGGCGGCTCTGTGCTACGCCGAATTCGCCTCGATGATTCCGGTCGCCGGCAGCGCCTACACCTATGCTTACGCGGTGCTTGGCGAACTCGTCGCCTGGATCATCGGCTGGGATTTGCTGCTCGAATATGCGCTGGTCGTCGCGGTCGTGTCGATCGGCTGGTCCGGTTATCTCCAGGCGCTGCTGCGGCTGTTCGGGGTCGAGCTTCCCGTCTGGGCGCAAGGGGCGCCGGGCGCTGGCGAAGGGTTTCGCGTCGATCTTTTCGCGATGCTCGGCAGTCTGGGCGTCGCCGGCCTGTTGACGCTACGCGTCGAATGGGGCGCGCGTTTCAACACCGCGATCGTATTGATCAAGGTCGCGGCGGTGCTGCTGGTGATCGCCGCCGCGGCGCCGCATATCGACCCCGCCAATTTTCACCCCTTCATGCCCTTCGGCTTCGGCGGCGTCGTGGAGGGCGCCGCGGTGGTGTTCTTCGCGGTGTTCGGCTACGACACGCTTACCACGGCGGCCGAGGAATCGCGCGATCCGCAACGCGATCTGCCGCGCGCGGTGCTGCTCTCCCTCGCCATCTCGCTGACGCTTTATATCGCGATGTCGTTGGCGCTCACCGGCATCGTGCGTTACGACACGCTGAACAACGCGGCTCCCGTGGCGAACGCCTTCGCGCAAATCGGCATGCCCTGGGTGACGCTAATCGTATCGCTGGCGGCGGTGGCCGGGATTTTGAGCGTGATGCTGGCCTTTTTGCTGGCTTGCGCGCGCATCTGGTTCGCGATGAGCCGCGACGGTCTGCTGCCGGCCTGGTTCGCCGTCCCGCATCCGCGATTCGCCACGCCCTATCGCCCGACCTTGGTCGCCGGCGCGCTTTGCGCCCTGGTCGCGGGCTTCTATCCGATTCGCGAAGTCGCGGAACTCGTGAACATCGGCACCTTGTCGGCCTTCGTGGTGATTTGTCTCGCGGTGATCGCCCTGCGCCGCGCGCGCCCGGACGCCGAGCGCTGGTTCAGAGACTCCGTTCGTGCCCTTCACGCCTTTGATCGGAATCGGATTTTCGCTGTGGCTGCTGTCGAAATTGCCCGCCGTCGCCTGGGAGCGCTTCGTGGTGTGGCTGGCCCTGGGGCTCATCGTTTATTTTTTATATGGGCGGCGGCATAGCCGACTGGGCCGGCTGGAGTAGAATCGCGCTAGCAGCCGATTCGGCGCCGAAGGCAAGAATTTTTAGTTCTTCCGCGCGATATAATTTTTCTGTCATGTGAATAAGACTCATAAGCCAAAAACGGGCGTCGTCATGTCGTCATAAGGCCGCTTCGGCCATTGCCCGCGCGCCCGAGAGCATGCGACAGTCGGGCGTCCTGGAAAGGCCTCCGCGTCGCGTTTGTAGGTTTAACGGACAGTTAACTCAAAACCAGAGAGCCAATGCCCGCAATCGATCCCTTGCCGGGCCGACGACTGTATCAGGTCGCCGAGCCGAGAGAGCCCGCGACGCGCGTCCCTCCGCATAATATCGAAGCGGAGCAGGCGCTGCTTGGCGCGCTGCTGCTCAACAACGACGCGTTCGACCGCGTGTCGGACTTCCTGCGCCCGGAGCATTTTTCCGAGGAGTTGCACCGGCGCATCTATGAGGTTTGCGGACAGCTGATCCGCGCGGGAAAACTCGCCACCGTCATTACGCTCAAGACCTTTCTGAGCGGCATGGAATTGCCCGAAGGCGTCACAATTCAGGGCTATCTGGCGCGTCTCGCCGCCGAGGCCACGACGATCATCAACGCCGAGGATTACGGCCGCGCGATCCACGATCTCGCGGTGCGCCGCGATCTGATCAGCATCGGCGAGGAAGTCGTCAACACGGCCTTCGATTCGCCGATCGACTCCTCGCCGCGCCAGCAGATCGAGGAAGCCGAACGCAAGCTCTACGCCATCGCCGAGACCGGACGCTACGACGGCGGCTTCCAGCGCTTCGCCGATGCGCTGACCATCGCGATAGACATGGCCAACAGCGCCTATCAGCGCGACGGACATCTCTCGGGCATGGCGACCGGGCTCAAGGATCTCGACGAGAAAATGGGCGGCCTGCAAAAGTCCGATCTCATCATCGTCGCGGGCCGTCCCGGCATGGGCAAGACGGCGCTCGCCACCAATATCGCCTTCAATATCGCCAAGGCCTATCAATTCGAGCTGGAACCCGACGGCTCGCGCAAGACGATCAACGGCGGCATCGTCGGTTTCTTCTCGCTGGAAATGTCGGCCGAGCAATTGGCGACGCGCGTGATCGCCGAGCAATCGGGCGTCGCCAGCTACAAAATTCGGCGCGGCGACATCAACGAAGACGACTTTCGCCGCATCACCGAAGCCGCGCGCGATATGCAAAACATTCCGTTCTACATCGATCAGAGCGGCGGCATTTCCATCGCGCAGCTCACAGCGCGCGCGAGGCGGCTGAAACGCCAGAAAGGGCTCGATCTTCTGGTGGTGGACTATTTGCAGCTGCTTTCGGGCTCGCGCGCCCGCTCCGAGAACCGCGTGCAGGAACTGACCGAGATCACCACCGGGCTCAAGGCGCTGGCCAAGGAGCTGGCGGTGCCGATCATGGCCTTGTCGCAGCTCTCGCGCCAGGTCGAAAGCCGCGACGACAAGCGTCCGCAGCTCTCGGATCTGCGCGAATCCGGCTCGATCGAACAGGACGCCGACGTCGTGATGTTCGTCTATCGCGAGGAATATTACCTAAAGAACCGCGAGCCGCGCGAGGGCACGGAAGAACATATCGCCTGGCAAACCGAGATGGAGCGCGCGCATGGCCGCGCCGAGGCGATCCTCGGCAAGCAGCGCCACGGCCCGACCGGCATGGTGCCGCTGGCCTTCGAGGCGGAGATCACCAAGTTCTCGAATCTGGCGGAAGAGGACAGGTTTCCCGAGCGGATGTGAGGGCGAGGCTGAGACTAAAGGCGCGCCTGTCGACAAAAATCGTCAGGCGCGTCCCGATTCAAGCGACGCCGCGCTACCTCGGCATGACAGCCCAATAATCCAAATCCAGCAGCACCGCCGGGTCCGGCTTGCCGTCGGCGCCGGTGAGCGGGAACTCGGCGCAGGGCTTGTCCTTTGTCGCGACGAGCCGCAGGCGCAGCGCGCCGATGTCGCTTCGGCCGGGAATCTCCGCCTTGTCGAGCACTTCGCTCCAGGCGAACAGCGTGCCTCCGGCGAACAGCGGATTGACATGGCGCCCGCCGTTGATCGCCGCGATATGGAAGGCGTTGGCGAGCCCGTTGAAGGACAGCGCGCGGGCGAGCGAGATCACATGGCCGCCGTAAATGATGCGTTTTCCGAATCGCCCCTGCGCTTCGTAATATTGGTTGAAATGGACTTTCGAGTTGTTCTGATAGAGGCGCGTCGCCAGCTGATGCTCCGCCTCCTCGACGGTCATGCCGTCGATATGGTCGATCTTCTCGCCTTTTTCGTAATCGCCCCAGACATAGGGCGAGCCGGCCAGCACTCTGTCATATGCCGCGGCGTTCAGCGGCGGCACGGCCTTGCCGAGATCGGCGGGCGCGACGGATTTCGGCAGATCGGGCACGACTTCGGGGCCGACGGGCGCGTCTTTATCGCGCTTCTTGACCATCACCCAGCGGGCGTAATCGAGCACGACCTCGCCGTTCTGATTCGTGCCGGTCGAGCGCACATAAACGACGCCGGTCTCCTTATTGGAGTTTTCCTTGAGGCCGATCACTTCCGACGTCGCGGTCAGCGTGTCGCCGGGATAGACGGGCGCGAGAAATTTGAAATCCGCGTAGCCGAGATTGGCGATGGCGTTGAGCGACACGTCGGGAACGGTTTTGCCCAGCACGAAATGAAACACCAGAATATCGTCGATCGGCGCTTCTTTATAGCCGATCGCCTGCGCGAAGGCGCGCGAGGACTGCACCGCGAATCGCGGCAAATACAGCGCGGTGTAAAAGGCCGAATCGCCCGTCGTGACCGTGCGCGGCGTCGCGTGGCGGATAATCTGGCCGAGCGAAAAATCCTCGAAGAAATTGCCGATGTTCGACTTCGTTTTGGTCATGGGTTCAGCCGTTGCTCATTTGGCGGTTTGCGCCAGCCGCCGGGCCAGCGCCTCTATGATGCGGGCGGAATCGCCCGAAACGAAAAGTTTTTTCACGCGGCTCGCGTGGCCGGCGACAATCGAGACGGCGCTTTTGGGCGCCTCCAGCGTTTTCGCCACGAGCTGCTCCAGCGCCGCATTGGCGCGTCCGTCCTCCGGCGCCGCGCGCACCCGCGCCTTGAGCACGCATCGCCCGTCGGCCAGGGTCTCCAGCCCCTCGATCGCGTCGCGCCCGCCCTTGGGCGTTAGCCGCAGCCATAGGGCGACGCCGCCCTCTTCCGCGCGCCACGCCGCGCCGGGGTCGGGTTCAGCCAAAGCTGTGCGCGATGGCGCTGCGGACGAATTGCAGGCCCAGCAACACGATCATCGGTGAAAAATCCAGCCCGCCCATGGTCGGCAAGACTCTGCGGATCGGCTCATAGAGCGGCTCCGTGAGGGCCGCGAGGGCGCGCCTTATCGAATAGACCGCTTGGGAACGCGTATTGATCACGTCGAAGGCGATGAGCCACGATACGACGAAGGAGGCAATGACCACCCACCAATAGAGATCGATGACCGTGAGAATGAGCTCTAGCACTGCATAGCGCATTTTTTGGTTCCCAGCGTTGACGGTTTGGAGACTTGTCTATCCTCACGGCGTCCGCGCCGCAATCCTTCGCGGGCGCGGTCTTTTGCCCGGGCGCTACGGGCGAGCGGGAAAGGGATCGCGGCGCGAGAAGCAATTGACAGCGCGGAGTCCGCCGTGTAGTCACCGCGTCGGGCCGGGGCTGTAGCTCAGATGGGAGAGCGCTGCAATCGCACTGCAGAGGTCCGGGGTTCGATTCCCCGCAGCTCCACCAGGTCGCTCCACGGAAAATTCAACCGATTTCAGACCGCGTTATTAACCGCCGATCGCAGGCGCACGGGTGGAACCGAGCCGAATTATGCGCGTTGTAGCTCCACGGAGCGTTCTTCTCCGGAGGGCAGGAACATGTCAGAGCAAATTTATCATCGCGGCGACGGACTCGCCATGCCACTCCTCGTGACACTCATCATGGCGGCGATTGGCGCGTATTTGTTCTTCCAGTTTGGGGGCTAGACGGGCTCGTTTTTCCGAGAGATCGAGGTCTCCAGAGACCGAGAAGCCCCTTTCATGAGGCGATAAGCTTGTGGCCGCTTTTGTCGGGCGGGGCGCGCGAGTTATTGAAGCCAAAGCGGCCCGTCCAGAATCGCCGACCCGCAATCCCGAGGCGCGGGCGCCGAGCGGCAACGCCCTTCGTCAATGATCGGGTTTTGTCTGCCCCACCCGGCTGGCGAGTTGTGCAAAAGAAAGATCCCTCCCCTCGGAAGAGGCTTGCAGCGCGTGCCTCAGAAGCCGGGCCGGGAAACAGATGGCGTCAACATTGGCGCCGCGCAACTCGGTTGGCCGTTGCGGATCCGAAGCTAAAGCTTTTTCGACGCCCTCCAAAAGTTGATCGATCTCTTGGTCACTGCACACTCCCTTGTCCCGCAAGGCGCCGAAGAGAGCCGCCAATACGGCGTAAACGCCTTCAAGCTGGAGATTGGCTGTATTCATGATCCACCCGCGCCGTTAGAGAAATAGCTACCTCAACTTATCGCGCCCTGACCGATATTGAAATGTTGCTCGACATGCGTCGCCCACACGCGAAAGCGGGCCGCCGTGCATCCGGATGGGCCGCTTCGGGGCGTCTGGTTTTTGTGCAACCGTTCGCTTGCTTGAGGAATAAGCGACGCTTGACGGACCGCGAAGGGAAAAGCGGCGCGTTCCTCAAGAGCTTCCACGTCACGGTCACGCTTCCGCCACGTTTTCAAGGTTAATTGATAGCGCGACGCAACATAATTCAGGTGCGTTGCAGCAATGCCGAGCTATTAAGGCATTTCTCAAGCCGTCATAAAAATAAAACTCTAATATGCCAAAATACCCTCGGAGGGTGTTTGGGTGGAGAATGCGCTATGATTACCATGAATGAGTGCGCCGATTTGGTTGGACTTGCGCCGGATGAATTGCCTTTATGCGCCATCCCCTCGGCCCGACATAAATCCTTGCTTAAAAGCTACCTGTTTAGCCTTAAACGGGGCGAGAAAGCCCTGTGCTGCCTGATTATCGGCGATTTCTGGCGGTTGATGGACCTCGGAGCGGAGGAGCGGGCCGCGGACGTGTTCCACGTCTTGCGGCTGTTTCTTTCCGCCCACCCCAGAGCCAAATGCACGGCATGAGCCGGGCGGCCCTGCTTTGGGGCTTGCTTCGGCGGTCCCCATTGCGGCGCGCGGGGAGCATTGACGAGTCATAGTTTATGACAATTTAAGGTATTGCGCGACATCGAAGGATCGATGTTTTGGGCGCCTCGTAAAAGGGAGGACAACCATGGGAGCAATTCTTGAACTGACCAGCTATGCCGCGACTCCGGTCGGCATGCTCGTGATAGTCGTCGTCGGAGCGGCGGCTTATTTCGCGGCCCGCTGGATTTTTAGCGACTGAATTGCGCCGGCGAGTTTTACCGCGTCACAGCCGGGCGGGTCGTGGAGCCCGGCTGTTATCGGCAAGCGGCGCCCAGCGGATCCGCCCCTCAAACTTGGCGGTCGGCGATTGCCTTCCTAACGCTGTTTCGACGCCAGTTCTTATTCCGCCTTGGCCAACTCCTCCAACACCGCGGCGAGAAACCGTCCCGCCTCGCCGCCCGACACGACCCTGTGATCGAAAGTCAGACTCAAGGGAAGGATACGGCGAATGGCGGGCGCGCCTTCGAACGCTACGACGTCCATTCGAATGCGGCCAGCGCCCAGAATAGCGACCGTGGGCGGCAGGACGACGGGCGCGGCATATTTGCCGGCGATCATCCCGAAATTGGACAGAGTGATCGTGGCGCCCCGCAGCTCTTCTGGAAGCATGCGGCGCGCCGCCATGTCCGCGCGCATTCGGTCGAGTCCAGCGCGCAAATCGGCCGCGTCGCGATTGCCGACATCGCGCAAAACCGGCACAAACAAGCCTTCCGGCAAATCGACCGCGACGCCCAAATCGATTTTGCCGAGCACGCGGCGCGCCATTGTCTGGCTTTCGAACCAGGCGTTGAGCGACGGCTCGGCGCGGCAGCCCGCGACAAGTGCGCGGATCAGCCGGATTGTCGTGTCGGCGTCCTTGGACCAGCTCCCGACGTCGGCGTCATCCATGATCGTCGCCGCGGCGACCTCGGATCGCGCGAGCGCCATGTTTTGGGCCATTGCGCGGCGGAAGCCGCGCAAGGGTTCGGCGGGTCCGGATTCGGCCAAAATGCGCGCGACTCGCTCCACATCCGCGGACGTAATTACGCCATCGGCGCCCGATGGCGTCACGATGGCCAGATCGACTCCGAGCTTGCGCGCCAAGGCCCTGACGGCGGGCATGGCGCGAACGCCCGCGCCCGCGTGTTCGAGGGAACTCGGCGCCTCGCGCATCACTTGCGTTCCGGTCGCGACGGCGCCGACGATGGAACCCGCGCCCTCGTCTTCCTCGCCCGCGCCATCGAACCCGACCAGCGGCGATCCGATGTGGACAATTTCGCCAACCTTGGCGAACAGCCGCTCTATGCGCGCCGCGTGCGGCGAGGGAATCTCGACCACGGCCTTCGCCGTCTCCACCGCCAGCAAAGGATCATCGACCGCCACGGTCTGGCCGGACTGTACGCGCCATTCGACGACTTCGGCTTCCTGTAAACCCTCGCCGAGGTCCGGGAGTCGGAAAATCTTCATCACCCCTCCATGACCTTTCGCACCGCGTCGGCAATTCGCGCGACGCTGGGCATATATTGCATCTCAAGACGAGACAGCGGCACAACCACGTCATAGCCGGTGACACGCTTGACCGGCGCAAGCAGCGAATAAAGCGCGCGTTCACCGATCTGCGCCGCGATCTCCGCGCCAACACCGCAGGTTCGCGGCGCTTCATGCGCAATGACGCAACGCCCCGTCTTCTCGACCGATCGTAGAATCGTCTCGAAGTCGAGCGGCTTTAATGTCGCCGCATCGATTACTTCGATCTCGATGCCCTCTTGTTCCAGAAGCTCCGCCGCCGTCATGACCTCGTGCAGCATCGCGCCCCATGCGACGACCGTCGCGTCGCGGCCTTCGCGCGACACGAAGCACGCGTCGAGCGGCAGCGCCTCGCCATCGTCAAGAACGTCCTGGCGAAACAGCCGATACAGCCGCGTCGGCTCCAGGAACACGACCGGGTCGGGGTCTCGGATCGCGGCCAGCAAAAGGCCATAGGCGCGGGCTGGCGAGGAAGGCGCCACCACGCGCAGCCCCGGCATATGCGCGAACAACGCCTCGGGACTCTCGGAATGATGCTCCGGCGCATGAATGCCCGCGCCGCAGGGCGAGCGCAACACCATCGGGCAGGTCAGCCGACCGCGCGTGCGATGGCGCAGCCGCGAGGCGTGATTGATCATCTGGTCGATGCATGGATAAATGAATCCCGAGAATTGAATTTCGGCGACGGGCTTTAATCCCATGGCCGCCATGCCGACCGCCACGCCGGCGATGGCGCCTTCGGCGAGCGGCGTGTCGATGACCCGCTCTCGTCCAAAGCGCGCGATGAGACCGTTGGTCGCGCGAAACACGCCGCCATTAACTCCGATGTCTTCGCCCAGCAGCAGCACATCGGGATCACGCTCCATTTCATGCGCGAGAGCCAGATTGACCGCCTCGACCAGCGTCAGTTCAGCCATCCCCCGCCCCCGACGATGAAGCGGCACGGACGGCCTCCCGCGGTCCATCGCCGGGCGCGAAGCGCCGCGCCTCTTCGAGCTGGCTTTGCATTGCGGAAGGCAGCGCCGCGTAAAGATGGTCGAACATGGAATCGGTTCGCTGGGCGGGCGTGGCGAGATAGGCCGCCACCGCTTGTTCGACCTCCGCGGCGCATTGCTTCAGCAGCGCGTCTTCGCGATCCTTCGTCCAGAATCCTTTGGCGGCGAGATAGGTTCGCAGCCGACCGATCGGCTCGCGCGCCCATTCTTGCTGCACGATTTGCGGATCGCGGTAGCGTGTGGCGTCGTCGGCCGTCGTGTGGTCGCCCAAACGGAAAGTCAGCGCTTCGATCAGCGTCGGGCCGCCACCCTTGCGCGCTTTCTCTATCGCCTGACGCGCGGCCTCATAGACCGCGATCACATCGTTGCCGTCGACTTGAAGTCCCTCGACGCCCGCGCCAATCGCCTTTTGCGCGAGAGTTTCCGCGGCGCATTCGCGTTCCCGCGGCGTCGAAATCGCCCAACGATTGTTGTTGATCACGATGACGACAGGCGCTTTCCATACGCCCGCCATGTTCAGCGCCTCGTAAAAGGCGCCATTGCCGGTCCCGCCGTCCCCGACGAAACAGACCGCGACCCGATCTTCTTTACGCAATAGGAAAGCGTAGGCGGCTCCAACCGCATGAGCGACCTGCGTGCCGACGGGAATGCAAATGGGCAAGTCCGCGCGGGGAACGGCGAAATCGCTTCCGCGCTCGTCGCCGCCCCAATAGAGCAGATTTTCAACCATGGTCATTCCGCGCAGCAATTGCGCCGCGTGGTCGCGATAGGACGGCACGAACACGTCGCGAGGCAGCATGGCGGACGCTACCCCGACGCCGACCGCTTCCTGACCGAGCGCGGACGCAAAAGTCCCCAATTTTCCGGTGCGCTGCAATGCGATCGCCTTGCCATCGAAAATGCGCGCTCGCACCATCGCACGGTAGAAGCGGCCCAACAGATCCGCATCCCGCGCGATTGCTCCAGCCGTTTCGCTTAACTCGCCCGAAGGCGAAAGAAACCGCAAACAATCGATCCGAAAGCTTACGCTCATCTGCTTCCCCGGAAGCTCTGTCTCCGCGCTGTCAATCACATTGGAGGTAGCGCGCCGAGGCGTGAAGTCATCGTGCGCCGCGCAAATTTCGTGACGAAATTTAAACCGAGAATTCCGCGCCAGCGTTAACGGATTCGTTCGATCGCGATCGCCGTCGCCTCGCCGCCCCCGATGCAAAGCGCGGCGACGCCTCTGCGAAGATCATATTTGCGCAGCGCGGCGATCAATGTGACGACAATGCGCGCGCCGGATGCGCCGATGGGATGACCGAGCGCGCAAGCGCCGCCATGAACATTCACTTTGTCGTGCGGAAGATCGAGCGCGCGCATCGCCGCCATTGCGACGACGGCGAAGGCTTCATTGATTTCGAACAGGTCGACGTCCGCTGGCGTCCATCCGACCCGCTCCATCAGCTTTTCAATCGCGCCAATCGGCGCGGTCGGAAACTCGCTCGGGGTCCGGCGTGAGTGGCGTGGCCGACAATCCTCGCCAAGGGCGAAAGCGCCAGGCGCTCGGCTTGCGCAAGGGTGGTCAGGGCCAAAGCGGCGGCGCCGTCGGAAATCGAGCTGGAATTCGCGGCGGTTACCGAGCCGTCCGCGCGGAACGCCGGCCGCAACTTCCCGATATCGTCAAGATGCGCGCGGCCGGGGTTTTCATCGACGGCGATCGTGCGATCAGCTTTGCCGCCAAGCGTCACCGGGACGATCTCGGCCTCGAAATCGCCTTGGGCGATGGCGCGCCGAGCGCGCGTCAGGGAGGCGCGCGCATAGTCGTCCTGCATTTGCCGCGTGAATTGATGGCTCGTCGCGCAATCCTCGGCGAAGCAGCCCATCAAACGGCCCTTGTCGTAGGCGTCTTCGAGCCCGTCTAAAAACATGTGATCGACGAGCTTGCCGTGCCCCATGCGGTAGCCGGATCGGGCGCGGTCGAGCAGATATGGGGCGTTGCTCATGCTCTCCATGCCGCCCGCGACGACAGCCCGCGCGCTCCCCGCGCGCAGGGCGTCATGCCCGAGCATGATCGCCTTCATGCCGGACCCGCACATTTTATTGACCGTGACGCAACCCGTCGCCTCCGACAGGCCGGCGCCTAACGCCGCCTGCCGCGCCGGCGCTTGTCCCAGTCCCGCGGGGAGGACACAGCCCATGGCAACTTCGTCGATCACGTCGACGGGAATGCCCGCGCGCGACACGGCCGCTTCTATGGCGCGGGCGCCGAGTTGGGGCGCCGTCGCGTCCTTCAGCGCGCCGAGAAAGGCGCCCATGGGCGTGCGCGCGGCGCCGACGATGACGACTGGATCCACCGCGCTCATCATTACGCCCTTTCCTCCATGCGCGAGGCGCCATCCGTCTCAAGGCGAGCCCGCCAACCGCGCCAGGCGGCGGCCGGCCACGGCCGGAAAACCGGCTCGGCTTCGCCGTCCCCTCGCAGCATCGCGGCGATGGTCTCGTCCTCGACTTGCGCCAGCGTAGCCGGAGACCAACGAGGGCCTCCGGTCCTTGTCGACGATCGCGGCGCGAACGCCCTCGAAAAGATCATGGGAGTGGAGCAAGCGACAGGCGACGCGAAATTCATTGACGAGGCAGCTTTGCAAGCTTTCGGAGCGCGAAGCGCGCTTCAACAGCTCATGCGTGAGCCGCAGGCTGGTCGGCGATTTTTGCTCGAGTTCCCTGGCGGCCCGCCGCGCGAACTCACAGCCGCAACCATCAAGCGCGGCGATGATGTCCTCGACGCGATCATGCGCCATCGCGGCGTCGAGCAGCGGCTTATGTCTCTCCAACACGCCTTCATTCGGCGCGCGCGCCACGTCGGACAAGACCAAGTCGACATCCTCGGCTCCGCCAATTTCCGCCAGACTCTGCCGCAGTCGCGCAATGTCGCCGGAATTGATGCATGAGGTCGGCGAGGCCAAGGTGGATTGCATCCGCCGCGGTCACGCTGGCGCCGGAAAGCGCCATATACACGCCGGCGCCGCCATCGCGCGTCAGCAGCCAGGAGCCGCCGACATCCGGGATAAAGCCGATGCCGGTCTCCGGCATTGCGAGACGCGTGCGCTCGGTCGCGACGCGGCGATTTCCATGCGCCGAAACACCAACGCCGCCGCCCATGACGACGCCGTCCATTACCGCGACATAGGGCTTTGGGAAGGAAGCGATACGCGCGTTCAGCTCATATTCCTCGCGCCAAAACGCCTTGAACGAATCGCGCTCGGCGGCCGGCAAATCGTAAAGCGCGCGAATATCGCCGCCCGCGCAAAGCCCGCGCTCGCCCTCCCCGTCACCAGAACGGCGTGGATGCTCGGCGTCCAATCCAAATTCGTCGAGCGCGCGCGCGAAACCGCGCACCATGCCAAGGGTCAGGCTGTTGAGCGCCTTCGGGCGGTTCAAGCGGATCGACCCCAAATGACCGATGCGCGATATGAGCAGGTCGGTTTCACTCATGTCGCCGCGACGCTCCCAATATGTCCCGCGCGACGATGACGCGCATGATTTCATTGGCGCCTTCGAGAATTTGATGCACCCGCAAATCGCGGACGATCTTCTCGATCCCATAGTCGCATAGATAGCCATAACCGCCGTGCAATTGCAGCGCGTCATTGGCGACGGCAAATCCCGCGTCGGTGGCGACGCGCTTGGCCATGGCGCAAAGCGTCGCGGCGCCCGCCGCGCCCGCGCCCAGCGCCGCCGCGGCCCGCCAAAGCAGCGCGCGCGCCGCTTCGAGTTCCGTGGCCATGTCGGCGAGCCGAAACTGCAACGCCTGAAACTCGTCGAGCGAACGGCCGAAAGCCTTGCGCTCGCGCAAATAGCAAACAGTCTTGTCGAGCGCCGCCTGTCCGCCGCCGAGCGAACAGGCGCCGATGTTGAGGCGGCCGCCGTCCAATCCCGCCATCGCGATCTTGAAGCCCTGCCCTTCCGCTCCGAGCAGGTTTTGGACCGGCACGTGACAATTCTCGAAACTCACCGCGCGCGTCGGCTGAGCGTTCCAGCCCATCTTTCGCTCCAGCGCGCCGAGGGTCAGTCCGGGCGTCCCGCCTTCGACGAGCAAGGCCGATATTCCGCCTGGACCATCGCCGCCGGTTCGCGCCATCACGAGATAGAGATGGTCCCTAGCCCCGGCGCCAGCGCCTGAGATGAATTGCTTCTCGCCGTTCACGACAAACCGATCGCCGCGTCGCTCGGCTTTTGTTCGCAGCGCGCTCGCGTCGGAGCCGCAACCGGGTTCGGTGAGACAATAGCTCGACAAGACCTCCATCGAGGCAAGACGAGGAAGCCAGGCGCGCCGTTGCGCCGCGGAGCCGAAAGCGTCCACCATCCAGGCGCACATGTTGTGCACGGAAAGATAGGCCGCGATGCTCGGGCAGCCCGTCGCCAAGGCCTCGAAAACCAGAACCGCGTCGAAGCGGGAAAGACCCGAACCGCCAAACTCCTCGCGCGCGCCCATCGCCGCCATCCCGAGCGCCGCCGCCTCGCGCAGGGTCTCGACGGGGAAATATTTCTCCCTGTCCCACTCCAGCGCCCGGGGCGCGAGTTTCTCGCGCGCAAAGCCTAAAGCCATTTCACGCATCGCGAGTTGTTCGTCGCTCAATCCAAACGTCGAAAACATCGCCGCACCCGCTTCCGCCATTCTGGGAATCTGGGGCGCGGCCGCGTCATGACAAGCGCTGCGTCTATGGCGGGCGCCGCTTGGCCGCGAAGGCCCGCGCGACAGCGCTGGCGGGGCCGCGATTGAGAAGCCGCGAAATATACGCGCCCGCTTGGAGCAAAGCGCCGAGTTCGACCCCTGTTTCGACGCCCAGGCCGTTCAGCATGTAAATCACGTCTTCCGTGGCGACATTGCCGCTGGCGCCCGGAGCATAGGGACAGCCGCCAAGACCGGCGGCGGAACTGTCGACGACAGCGACGCCCGCTTCGAGACAGGCGAAAATATTGGCGAGCGCCTGACCATAAGTGTCGTGGAAATGGACGGCGACGCGCTCCAGTCCGATTTCGCGCGCGACCATCTCCACCAATCGTCGCGCCTCCAACGGCGTGCCGACGCCGATCGTGTCGCCCAGCGAAACCTCGGCGCATCCGATGGCGCGCAGCTCTCGCGCGACGGCCGCCACCTGCGCTGGCGCGACGGCTCCCTCATAAGGGCATCCGAGCGCGCAGGAGACATATCCCCGCGCCCAAATCCCCCGGCGCGCCGCTTCCTCGACCATAACCTTGAAACGGGCGAGACTCTCGGCGATGGAGCAATTGATGTTGTGTCGCGAGAACGTCTCCGACGCGGCGGCGAAGACGGCGATCTCCTTGGCCCCCGCTTTGAACGCCGCCTCCAGTCCGCGCGGATTGGCGACGAGGACCGACAGCCGAAGGTCGGCGCGCCCGCGCAATTTCTCCAGCACCTCGCCGGTCGACGCCATTTGCGGCGCGGCCTTCGGCGACACGAAACTTCCCGCCTCGATGGAGATCAGACCCGCCCCCGCCAACATTTCGATGAAGGCGACCTTGGCGTCGACGGAAAGGAGCGCGGCTTCGTTCTGGAGACCGTCGCGAGGGCCAACCTCGACAATGCGCACGCGGGGCGGCAGCGTCATGCGGCTTCTTCCTCGACCAAGGCCGCCAATTTCGCGCCTTCCGGCATCCATTCGCCCTCCGCGCAGAGAATACTCTCGATCTGGCCGTCTCGCGGCGCGGTCAATGCGACTTCCATTTTCATGACTTCGAGATTGATGAGCGGCGCTCCCTTTTTCACTTTCTCTCCTTGCGCGACGAAGATGCGCGTCACCCTGGCCGGCAGCGGCGCGCGCAACTGCTGATCCAGATCGGCCGCTCGCGCGGGCGGCTTCAGCGGATCGACGGGCGTCAGCGCATAATTGCGGCCTGACAGGATCACCACTATTTCCTCGCCGCGCCTGACGAGCCCGACTTCGCGCGCCGCGCCATCGACGCGAAGCCGCATTCTCCCGTCATGCTCCCTTGCTTCGACATCAGCGGAAAACGCGGGCGTCTCGAGGCGAAAGGCTCCCGCCGCGAGGGGATGAATCCTGGCGCGCAGCCTTTGCGCGTTAAGGTCGAATTCGATGTCGTGATGACCCGTCCCATCGATGCGCCATCCATCGCCCATCGCCCAGGGCGACCACGGATCGCCGCGCTCGGCCGCGTTTGCCTCGTCACGTCTCCGCTGATCGGCGAGCCAAGCGGCGGCGCCGGCCGCGAGAATTATCGCCTCGTCGTTTTGGGTCAAAGCCTCGGTCATGGTCATTCGCGCCGCCTCGGCTTCGACGAATCCCGTGTCATATTCGCCGCGCTGAAATTTCGGATCAGCGACAAGGGCGCGCAGCAGATCGAGATTGGTCGAAACGCCCACAATCTCGAATGTTTCGAGCGCCGCGCGCAGACGCCGCAGCGCCTCCGCGCGATCCGCGCCCCATACGATCAGCTTCGCCAGCAGCGAATCATAATAATGTGTAACGCGGTCGCCGCTCCGCACGCCTGTGTCGACGCGGACGGCCTCGCTTTCGCGCGGCGGCCGCAGATGCGCGATTTCGCCGACCGAGGGCATGAAGTCGCGCGCCGGATCTTCAGCGCAAATCCGCGCCTCCATCGCGCAGCCGCGCATCCGCAATTCGTCCTGCGTCAGCGGCAAGCGCTCGCCGGAAGCGACGCGCAATTGCCATTCGACCAGATCTTGCCGCGCGATCATCTCGGTGACCGGGTGCTCCACCTGGAGCCGCGTATTCATTTCCAGAAAGTAGAAACTATCGTTTTGAACCAGGAATTCGACCGTTCCCGCGCCGATGTAGCCGACCGCCCGCGCCGCCGCCACGGCAGCCTGCCGCATCTCCCGGCTTAGTTTCGGCGAAAGACCCGGCGCCGGCGTCTCTTCGAGAATTTTCTGATGGCGCCGTTGCATCGAGCAGTCGCGTTCGAGAAAGGACACGCAGCCGCCATGCGCATCGGCGAATATCTGAATTTCGACATGTCTGGGCCGGCTCAAATATTTTTCGATCAGCAGGCGGTCGTCGCCAAAGGAGGCTTGCGCCTCGCGCCTCGCGCCGGCGATGGCCTCGGGCAATGCTCCCGCCTCGCGCACGACGCGCATTCCGCGGCCGCCGCCGCCGCTCGACGCTTTGATCAGCACGGGAAAGCCGATGCGCGCGGCCGCCTCGCTCAGCGTCGCCATATCCGTCGCCTCGCCGTGATAGCCGGGCGCGACCGGCACGCCGGCGCGCTCCATCAGCGCCTTCGCGGAGGCCTTCGAGCCCATCAGCCGCATGGCGGACGCCGGCGGTCCGACGAAGATCAGGCCCGCTCGCGCGCAGCTTTCCGAAAATTGCGCGTTCTCCGACAGAAAGCCATATCCGGGATGCACGGCTTGCGCGCCCGAGCGGCGCGCGATCTCGATGATCTTGTCGATGGACAGATAGCTCTCTCGCGCTGGCGCTGGACCGATAAGCCAGGCTTCGTCGGCCAGATCGACATGCAGCGCGCCCGCGTCGGCCTCCGAATAGACCGCGACCGTCGTTATTCCGAGCCGCTTGGCGGTTCTGATGACGCGGCAGGCGATCTCGCCGCGATTGGCGATCAGCAGTCTTTCAAACATTCGAGCCTTTCCAGGACGGCGAACGCTTTTCGAGAAAGGCTTCGAGGCCCTCGCGGCCCTCGGGCGAGGCGCGCAGCTCCGCTATCCGCCGGGCCGTCTCGCGCGCCAGCTCGTCATCGATCGCGCGGCCTTGGCAAAAAGCGACCAGGGACTTGGCCTCGGCCTGCGCGCCGGGCGCGCAGCGCAACAACGCCGCGACGATTTTTTCGCGCAAGGCGGGCGCTTCCTCTTCGCTCGCCGCCTCATGGACGAGACCGATCTCGCGCGCGGTCCGCGCGGAAATAACTTCGGCGGTCAAGGCATAGCGCCGCGCCTGACGCGCGCCGATCGCCCGGATGACGAAAGGTCCGATCACCGCGGGAATGATCCCGAGCTTTGCTTCGCTCAGGCAAAAGCTGGCGCGCTCGGTCGCGATCGCAATGTCGCAACAGGCGGCGAGACCCACGCCGCCGCCATAGGCCGCGCCGTGAACATAAGCGACGGTCGGCTTCGACAGACGGTCGAGCCCGTGCATTAATTCGGCGAGCGCCCTAGCGTCGGCGAGGTTTTCGTCGAATGAGGCGGCGGCCATGCGCTTCAGCCATTCGACGTCGGCGCCGGCGGAAAAGCTCGGTCCATTGCCACGGATGACGACGACGCGAACATCAGCTTGCGTGTCCAGCCCGCGCAAGGCGCCCGTCAGATGCGCGACCAACTCTCCGTCGAAAGCGTTGTGGCGCTCGGGGCGGTTCAGCGTCAACGTCGCGACGCCACGTTCGTCGATCGATTCCAATAAATCCATCGCTCCGCGCTCACATGCGAAATAATCCGAATCGTGTTTCCTCGATGGGCGCGTTCGCGCTCGCGGAAAGACAGAGACCGAGCACGCGGCGCGTATCGATGGGATTAATCACGCCATCGTCCCAAAGCCGCGCGCTGGAATAGAGAGGATTCCCCTGCCGCTCATATTGCTCGCGGATTGGCGCCTTGAATGCTTCTTCCTCGTCATGCGTCCAGCTCTCGCCACGCGCGTTGAGCGCGTCGCGCCGAACGCGAGAGAGCACGCTCGCGGCCTGTTCGCCGCCCATCACGCTGATGCGGGCGTTCGGCCACATCCACAGAAAGCGCGGCGAATAAGCGCGTCCGCACATCGCATAATTCCCCGCGCCGAAGCTGCCGCCTATGATGACGGTGAATTTGGGCACGGCGGCCGTCGCCACCGCCGTCACCATCTTGGCGCCGTCCTTGGCGATCCCGGCGGCTTCATATTTGGCTCCAACCATGAAGCCAGTGGTGTTTTGCAAAAAAATCGCCGGCATGCGTCTTTTTGCGCAAATTTGCATGAAATGAGCCCCCTTCTGCGCGCTTTCGCTGAATAAAATTCCGTTGTTGGCGAAAATTCCCACGGGGTAACCCCAGATATGAGCGAAGCCCGTCACCAATGTGGCGCCATAGAGCGGTTTGAATTCGTCGAAAGCGCTTTCATCGACGATACGAGCGATAACCTCTCTAATATCGAAGGGCTTATGCGAATCCGTGGGAATCAGACCCAGCAATTCGTCGATGTCGTGGAGCGGCGGCGCCGGTTTTCGCGCCGCGACGGAAGGAGAGCGTCGCCGCTCGAGATTCGTGACCAATTCGCGCGTAAGGCCAAGCGCGTGGGCGTCGTTCTCGGCGAGATGATCCGCGACGCCCGAGCGTCGACAATGCACGTCGGCGCCGCCCAGTTCCTCGGCCGAGACGACTTCCCCGGTCGCCGCGGCGACGAGTGGCGGGCCGCCAAGAAAAATTGTCCCCTGCCCGCGCACAATGATCGTCTCGTCGCACATCGCCGGAACATAGGCGCCGCCGGCCGTGCATGAGCCCATGACCACCGCGATCTGCGCGACGCCCTGCGCCGACAGCATGGCCTGATTATAGAAAATGCGCCCGAAATGATCGCGATCTGGAAAGACCTCGTCTTGAGTTGGCAAATTGGCGCCGCCGGAATCGACCAGATAAATGCAAGGCAAACGATTTTGCGCCGCGATTTCCTGGGCGCGCAGATGTTTTTTGACCGTCATCGGGAAATAAGCGCCGCCCTTTACGGTCGCGTCATTGGCGACGACCATGCATTCGCGTCCCGCGATGCGCCCTATCCCCGCGATCACCCCCGCGCAGGCGATCCGCCCGTCATACATGCCATGGGCCGCGAATTGGCCGATTTCGAGAAAAGGCGAAAGCGGATCGATCAGCGCCGAAATGCGCTCGCGCGGAAGCATTTTGCCGCGCGCCAAATGTCGCGCGCGCGCTTCCTCGCCGCCGCCATTGCGCAGCTTCCGTGAGGTTTCACGCAGCTCCTCGACCCGTTTAACCATTGTTTCGCGGTTCTCGGCATATTCACGCGAGCGCGCATCAATCGAAGTTTCGAGAATGGGCATCGAATTGTTCTCGTAGTCTTATGCAGGCGGCCTCAGTCGCAACTCACGCGCTCTCCTCGAATAGTTCGCGTCCTATCAGCATGCGGCGAATTTCACTTGTGCCGGCGCCGATCTCATAAAGCTTCGCGTCCCGCAGCAATCGTCCGGTCGGGTATTCATTCATGTAGCCATTGCCGCCCAGGCATTGGATGGCCTCGAGCGCCATGGCGGTGGCCCTTTCGGACGCGAACAGGATCGCGCCGGCGGCGTCCTTGCGCGACGCGCGTCCGTTATCGCAAGCTTTCGCCACCGCATAGACGTAGGCCCTTGCCGCGCTCATCGCCGTGTACATATCGGCGAGCTTGCCTTGCATGATTTCGAATTCGCCGATCGAGCGTCCGAACTGCTTGCGGTCGTGGACATAGGGCAAAACCACATCCATGCAGGCGCGCATGATGCCGAGCGGGCCGCCCGCGAGCACCGTGCGTTCGAAATCGAGCCCGCTCATCAAAACATTCACCCCGCGTTCTGGCCATCCCAGCACATTCTCGGCCGGAATGACGCAATTCTCGAACACGAGTTCGCAGGTGTTGGACCCGCGCATTCCCAGCTTGTCGAATTTCGGCGTCGTGCGAAATCCCTCGAAATCGCTCTGGACAATGAAGGCCGTGATTCCATGCGAGCCGGCGGTCGGAGCGGTCTTGGCGTAGACAATCACGACATTCGCGTCCGGCCCGTTGGTGACCCACATTTTGTCGCCGTCGAGGACGTAGTGATCGCCGCGTCGCTCCGCTCGCATCTGCATGTTTACGATGTCGGAGCCAGCGCCAGGCTCCGACATCGCGAGCGCGCCGACATGCTCGCCGGAAATCAGCTTTGGCAAATATCGTAGCTTTTGCTCGGCCGTGCCGTTGCGATGGATTTGATTGACGCAAAGATTGGAATGAGCGCCGTAGGAAAGACCCACCGAAGCGGAGGCGCGGCTGATCTCCTCCATAACGACGACATGTTCGAGATAGCCCAGATTGGCGCCGCCATATTCTTCGGGAATGGTGACCCCGAGCAGGCCCATATTTCCCATCTTGCGCCATAGATCCGCGGGAAACGCGTTATCGGCGTCGATCTTCGCCGCCCGAGGCGCGATTTCCTTTGACGCGAAGTGCTCGACCTCGCGACGCAGCAACTCCGTCGTCTCGCCGAGGTCAAAATCCAGAACCGGGGTCCAGTGGCGCATAACGCACGCCCTCCGCTTAAGGCGTCGGCATGGGCGATATATTTGTCCCGTTGCGTCCGGTTTCAAGACTGAGGCGTCGCGCTCGCCGCAGGCTTCGTTACCGCCGGCAGATTGGAAAAGAAGGCGAGGGAATCGGGATTCGCGAGCGCCTCGCGATTTTTCACCGGACGTCCATTAATGACCTCGCGAACCGCGAGCTCGACCAATTTGCCCGATCGCGTATGCGGCAATTCCGGCGCTTCGACAATCATCGCCGGCACATGCCGCGGTGACGCTTCTTCCTTGAGCTTATGTTTAATGCGGTCGATCAAAGCGTCATGGAGACGATGGTTCGCCCGTAGCTTTACAAAAAGCACAATGCGCTCGCCGCCTTCCCAGCCCTGCGCCACCGCCAAGGCCTCCTCCACCTCCGGAAACGTCTCGACAATCCTATAAATATCCGCCGTGCCGATCCGCACGCCTTGCGGATTGAGCGTGGCGTCGGAACGGCCATGTATGACGAAGCCGCCATTCGCTGTTTGCGTCGCGTAATCGCCATGCCGCCAAATTCCAGGATATTGAGAGAAATAGGCGGCGCGATATTTTTCACCGCCCGGATCGTTCCAAAACCCGATGGGCATAGCTGGAAACGCCCTTGTGCAAACCAACTCGCCTTGTTCGCCGAACAGGCGCCGTCCGTCCGCATCCCAAACCTCCACCGCCATGCCAAGCCCGGCGCCCTGGATTTCGCCACGATGCACGGGGCTCCAGGGATTGCCGCACACGAAGCAGGAGACGATGTCGGTTCCGCCACTGATCGAAGCCAGCTGCACATTGGCTTTCACGTCCCGATAGACATAATCGAAACTCTCGGGAGACAGCGGCGAACCCGTGGACGTGATCAGGCGCAAATGGGCAAGATCATGAGTTTCTCTGGGGCGCGCGCCCAGCTTCTCGACCGTCTTGAGAAAGCCGGCGGAAACGCCGAACAGGGTGGCGCGCTCCCGGCTCGCCAAATCGAACAAAACCGCGCCATTCTTGTCCATGGGAAAACCGTCGTAGAGCAGTATCGTCGCGCGGCTGGCGAGGGCCGAGACCAGCCAGTTCCACATCATCCATCCCGTGGTGGTGGCGTAAAATACGCGGTCGCCCGGCCGAACATCGCACTGCAATTGATGTTCCTTGAGATGCTGCAGGAGCGTTCCGCCGGCGCCATGGACGATGCACTTCGGCGCGCCGGTCGTTCCCGATGAAAACATGATGTAAAGCGGATGGTCGAAGGGAAGCGCCTCAAACGTCAAGCGCGCGCCCTCGCGGCTTTGGATCGCTTGCGGCCACAGGCGCGCGCTGGCAAATCCTTCCAGCGGAGCCGCCGCGTCGATGTACGGAATGACGAGAGTCTCCTTGACGCTTGGCAATTCGCCAGCGATCTCGCGCGCATTGTCCAGCCGCTCGATTTTTTGGCCCTTGTAATAATAGCCGTCGGAGACGATCAGCACCTTCGGCTCGATCTGGCCGAAGCGCTCCAGAACGCCGCGCGCGCCAAAATCCGCCGAGCAGGACGCCCAAACCGCGCCGATGCTGGCCGCCGCCAGCATGCCGATGATGGCCTCCGGTCCGTTATGCGTATAGGCGGCGACGCGATCGCCTGGCGCGACGCCCAACGCGCGAAAATGCGCGGCCAGCGCGGCGACTTCTGTTCGAATTTGCGCGAAGGACAGCGTTCGCCGGGATTTCCGCTCGCCTTGGAACACAATGGCGGCCTCGTCGTCCGGCCGAGGACGCAGCAGGTTTTCCGCGAAATTCAGGCGCGCGTCGGGAAACCAACGCGCGCCCGGCATTTTGCCGCCATCGACAAGCGTGCGCGCGCCTCTCTCGCCGATGACGCCGCAAAACTCCCAGACTCGCGACCAGAAGGCGTCGCGCCGCGCAAGGCTCCAGCGATGCAACCCGGTGTAATCAAACGCGTCAGCGTAGCTCGCGGTTTCGCCGCTCCCTCGCGCGAAACCGGTTAGGAGACATTCGCGCCGACGCGTCAATTCTGGCGTCCAGATCGCGGTCATGGCCGTCTCGCTTTACCTTGTCGCTCTCAACGACCAAAAACTGGCGCGGCGCGGCGGGACGGCAAGGGCTTTGCGGGTGAAACTTTCGCGCGCGACTCTTGAAAGCTCGCGCGACGAATAGTTTTTCGCGCCAAAAACCCCATATTTGAATGAAGTGCTTAAAGCCGCGGGCCGCACGGAGCCATTGGCCGTGGGAGAGCCGGATGAACAAGCATTCGCCACAAGCGCCCAAGAATCGTTACGCTAATGTCCCTCGCGCGGCGGATTGGACCATCGAGCAAAATTGGCCATCTTATTCCGCGCAAGAGCATGATCGCTGGAATCGTCTCTTCGCACGCCAGACGAAGCTGCTTCCGGGACGCGCCTGCGATGAATTTCTCGACGCCAAGGCGAGGCTCGAATTGTCGCGCGAGGGGATTCCCGATTTCGCGGACTTGAGCGAACGACTGGCGGCGATGACGGGCTGGCGCGTCGTGGCGGTCGCCGGCCTTATTCCGGACGACGCTTTCTTCGAGCATCTGGCCAACCGGCGCTTTCCCGCGGGAGCCTTTATTCGCCCGGAAGCGGAACTCGATTACCTCCAGGAACCGGATGTCTTCCATGATGTCTTTGGTCATGTGCCGCTGCTGGCTAACCCGGTCTATGCGCATTTCCTCGAAGCCTATGGCAAGGCGGGTCGGCGCGCGCTGGGTCGGGGACAGCTGCACAACCTCGCCCGTCTTTACTGGTACACGGTGGAGTTCGGCTTGATGCGGACCGCGCGGGGAATGCGGATCTTTGGGGCCGGCATCATGTCGTCTCCCGCGGAAACGGTGTTTTCGCTGGAAGACAGCTCGCCCAATCGAGTGCTGTTCGATCTGCGGCGCGTGATGCGGACAAAATATATCATCAGCGATTTCCAACAGACCTATTTCGTGATCGAGAGCTTCGAACAACTGCTGCGGGACTGCGAGCAGGATTTCGAGCCGCTGTACGAATATCTGCGGACGGCGCCGGACATTGAGGCGCACGAGCTTGCCCCGGAAGATCGCATCCTCGCGAAAGGCGACTTTCACTATTTTCGCGCCAAAGGGCTGCGATGAGCTATAACCGCGCGCGCCGCGCAACGCGCTGTTCAATCGCCCCGAAAATCGAACGTCCGTCGGCGTCCAGCATTTCGATGCGGATTTCATCCCCCGCCTTTAGAAACTTAGTGCGCGCCGCGCCGAGCAGCAGCTTCTCCACGACGATCTGTTCGGCGAGGCAGGAATAGCCGACGCCTCCTTCAAGGATCGGCTTGCCGGGCGACCCGTCGGCCGCGCGGTTCGAGACCGTGCCGGACCCCACGATCGAGCCGGCCGCGAGCGCCCGCGTGCGCGCCGCATGGGCGATCAGCTGCCCGAAGTCGAAAGTCATATCGACGCCGGCGTCGGGGCGGCCAAGCGGCGCGCCGTTGACGTAGGAGCGCAGCGGCAGCGACAGCTTGGCCTCGCGCCAGGCGGCGCCAAGTTCGTCGGGCGTCGCCGCCACCGGCGAAAAAGCCGAGGATGGCTTCGACTGGAAAAAGCCGAAACCCTTCGCCAGTTCGTCGGCGACGAGACCGCGCAGCGTCACGTCATTGACCAGCATCACGAGCTTGACGTGATCGCGCGCGCCCATTGGATCGACGCCCATCGGGACATCGTCGGTCACCACGGCTATCTCGGCCTCGAGGTCGAGACCGAACCGCTCATCCAACAACGGAATATCGTCGCGCGGACCGAGAAAACTGTCGGAACCGCCCTGATACATCAACGGGTCCGTCCAGAACGACGGCGGCATCGTCGCGCCGCGCGCCTTGCGCACCAGCTCGACGTGATTCACATAGGCCGAACCGTCGATCCATTGAAAGGCGCGCGGCAAAGGCGCGGCGCAGTCCTCCGCGCGAAATGGAAAATCCGCGACGGCCTCCACCTCCAGCTTTACGGCGAGTTCGGCCAGTCTTGGCTCGGCATTCGCCCAATCGTCGAGGGCCTCCCGCATCGTCGCAGCGATGTCGCCCGCGTCCGCCGCTCGCGCCAGATCGCGCGACACCACGACGAGCCGGCCATCGCGGCCCTGTTTCAACGAGGCCAGTTTCATGTTTGGCTGTCCCTACGGCGCGCCGTTAAAATGTTTGCGAAGGCCCGACCAGCAATCGGCATAGTCTTTCTGAAGCGTCGCGAGTTCGGCCGCGTAGGCGGTGAGATGTTGCGGCAGCCGCGATTCGAACATAAAGGCCAGCGTGTCCGCGAGCCTTTCCGGCTTTAGCTCGGCGCGCGTGGCGCGATCAAAGGCCTCCGTGTCTGGTCCGTGCGGCGTCATCGCATTGTGCAGCGACATGCCGCCCGGCGCGAAGCCTTTTGGCTTGGCGTCATATTGGCCAAGGATCAGCCCCATGAACTCGCTCATCACATTGACGTGATACCAGGGCGGGCGAAACGTATGTTCCGCGACCAGCCAACGCTCCGAGAATATCGCGAAGTCGACATTGGCGACCCCGGCCTCGCCCGATGGCGCGGTGAGCACCGTGAAGATCGACGGATCGGGATGATCGAACAACAGCGCCCCGACCGGCGCGAAATTGTGCAAATCATACTTATAGGGCGCGTAATTTCCGTGCCAGGCCACGACGTCGAGCGGCGAATGGCCGATCTCGCAAAGATAAAATTTTCCGCCCCATTTGACCGTCATCGCACCGGGTGTTTCGTTGTCCTCGAAGGCGGCGACCGGCGTTTTGAAATCGCGCGCATTGGCGAGACAATTGGCGCCGATCGCGCCGCGGTTCGGCAAAGTGAAGGACGCGCCATAATTCTCGCACAGAAAGCCGCGAGCGGGGCCGTCAATGAGCGCGACCTTGAATTTGACGCCGCGCGGCAAAACGCAGATTTCGCCAGGAGCAATGTCGATACGGCCGAATTCAGTGAAAAATGTGAGCGCGCCCTGCTGCGGAACAACCAGAAGCTCGCCGTCGGCGTCGTAAAAATACTCGTCGACCATCGATTGCGTCACAAGGTAAATATTCGCCGACATTCCCGATCGTGTGTCGACGTCGCCGGCCGTCGTTATGGTGCGAACGCCCGCGATGAAGGTGAGTTTCTCGCTTGGAATGGGGACCGGACTCCAGCGGAACTGTCCTAAGCTCGCCGCCTCTTCGCGCGATCCGGGCGCGGTCTTCCACAAGGACGCATCGCCGGCGGCAAAGTTTCGCGCATGCAACACCGACGGACGGATGCGATAGAGCCAGGAGCGCTGATTGACGCCGCGCGGCGCCGTGAAGCTTGTGCCGGAAAGCTGCTCGGCATAAAGGCCGTAAGCGCAGCTTTGCGGCGAGTTCTGGCCCACGGGCAATGCGCCAGGCAGCGCTTCGGTTTCGAACTCATTGCCAAAACCCGACATATAACGCGGCGGCGTCGCCATCGGCGTCACTCCGACGCTTGCTGCAACACGCCGCGCCGGAGCTGGTCCTCTTCGATCGATTCAAACAGAGCGCGAAAATTGCCTTCGCCAAAGCCTTCGTCGCCCTTTCTCTGGATGAATTCGAAGAAGATTGGGCCGAGCAAAGTCTTGGAAAAAATCTGCAACAGCGTCCTGTTCGGTTCGTTCGCGTCTCTCCCGGCGCCGTCGATCAAAATGCCGAGTTCACGCAAGCGCTCGACGGATTCGCCATGCCCGGGGATGCGTTGGTCGATCCTGTCGTAGTAGGAATCCGCCGGCGTCGGCATGAATTCCAGTCCGTCGCCCCGAAGTTTCGCCACGGTCGCGTAGATGTCGCGACATGCGCAGGCGACGTGCTGAATTCCTTCGCCGTGGTAGGCGTGGAGAAATTCCTCGATCTGGCTGCTGTCGTCGGCGCTTTCGTTGATCGGGATACGAATCTTGCCGCAGGGGCTCGTCATGGCGCGGGAATGTAGTCCGGTGAACCTGCCCTCGATATCGAAGTAGCGAATTTGGTGGAAGTTGAAAATCCATTGATACCAGTCCGCCACGGCGTCCATGCGCCCGCGGTTAACATTGTGGGTGAGATGATCGATAATGGTCAGCCCGGCGCCGAAGGGCTTGGGGTCGCGCTCGCCCGTCCAACGAAAATCGACATCCCAGATCGACCCCTTGTCGCCATAACGATCGACGAGATAGATCAGCGCGCCGCCAATTCCCTCGATCGCGGGAATGTTAAGCTCCATCGGGCCGATATGCGTCGGAACGGGCTTGGCGCCCTTGGCGAGCGCGCGCCGGTAGGCCTCCGCCGCGTCGGCCACGCGAAATCCGATGGCGCAGGCGGAAGGACCGTGGCGCTTGGCGAAATCGGCGGCGAAACTGTCGGGCTCGGCGTTGAGCACATAATTCACGTCGCCCTGGCGATAGAGCGTCACATTTTTCGAGCGGTGGCGAGACACGGCCGAGAAACCCATCAACTCGAACAGCGCGCCGAGCTTTCCCGGGTCGGGATGGGCGAATTCGACAAATTCGAATCCATCCGTGCCCATCGGGTTTTCGTCCGAAATGATCGCCGGCTGGGCCTCGCGCCTTAACTGCGCCATGAGGTCATCCTCCTTTTGCGGGCCCCCTTCGGGTAGACTGAAATATATGGTGCGCCGCGTGCAATTCGAGCCCTATTTAGAGCGCTGGACGCGATAATTTCGGCTTGGTTTTGACGCAACGAGGCGAGAGATGATCCTCTACGACTATTTTCGCTCCTCGGCCGCCTTTCGGGTGCGGATCGCGCTGGAGATGAAAGGGATCGTTGTCGAGCATCGCCTAGTGAATTTGCTTCAAGGCGAGCAATCGCGGGCAAGCTATCTCGCCAGAAATCCCCAAGCGCTTGTGCCCGCGCTCGAGCTTGACGACGGGACCGTGCTCACGCAGTCACTCGCGATTATCGAATATCTCGAAACATTACGGCCGGAGCCTCGACTCATCCCCGTGGAGCCGGTGCTGGCGGCGCGGGCGCGGGCGGTCGCGCTGGCGATCGCTTGCGATATTCACCCCCTCAACAATCCGCGCGTCGTCACTTATCTTGAAACGGAACTAAACACGCCCAAGGCGGGCGTCGACGCGTGGCGACGCCATTGGCTGCTGAACGGGCTGGAGGCCGTGGAAAAGCTGATCGCGCCAACGGGATCGCCGGTGGGACCATTCTGCTTCGGCGCGGTGGTGACGCTGGCGGACGTGTGCCTTATCCCCCAACTCTACAGCGCCAGGCGTTTCGAAACTCCGCTCGATCATCTTCCACGTATTCTCGCGGTCGAGGCAGCCTGCGCGGATTTGCCCGCCTTCCGCGCGGCGCATCCGTCGCGTCAAGCCGACGCCCAATAGGAGGGCGCATATGAACGAACTCACCCATTTCATTGGCGGCCGGCGCGTCAAAGGCGCATCGGGACGCTTTATCGAGGGCTTCGAGCCGATGACCGGGAGGGCGATCTCGCGCGTGCCGCTCGCCTCCAAGGAGGAAGCGCGCGCGGCGGTCAGCAATGCCGCCGCCGCCCAGCCGGCCTGGGCCGCGACCAATCCGCAGCGCCGCGCCCGCGTCTTGATGAAATTCCTCGATCTCGTCGCCCGCGACATGGAGCCGCTGGCCGAACTGCTGGCGCGAGAGCACGGCAAGACGATTCCCGACGCCAAGGGCGACATCCAGCGCGGCGTCGAGGCGGTCGAATTCGCGATCGGCGTTCCGCATCTGATCAAAGGCGAGTTCACCGATGCCGCGGGGCCTGGAATCGACATTTATTCGATGCGCCAGCCGCTCGGCGTCGTCGCTGGCGTCACGCCGTTCAATTTTCCGGCCATGATCCCCATGTGGAAGTTCGGCCCGGCCATCGCCTGCGGCAACGCCTTCGTGTTGAAGCCCTCCGAGCGCGATCCCGGCGTGCCGCTGCGGCTGGCCGAACTCATGATCGAGGCCGGGCTCCCGGCGGGTGTTCTTAATGTCGTCAATGGCGATAAGGAAGCCGTGGACGCGCTGCTCGACGATCCCGAAATCAAGGCCATAGGCTTCGTCGGCTCCACGCCGGTCGCTGAATATATTTACGCGCGCGCCGCCGCCGCGGGGAAGCGCGCGCAATGTTTCGGCGGCGCCAAGAACCATATGGTCATCATGCCCGACGCCAACATGGATCAGGCGGTGGACGCGCTCCTTGGCGCCGGCTATGGCTCGGCGGGCGAGCGCTGCATGGCGATATCCGTCGCGGTCCCGGTCGGCGAGGCGACGGCCGATGAGCTAGTGAAGCGCCTCGTTCCTCGCGTGAAAAATCTCAAGATTGGCCCCTCGACGGATGCAACTGTCGACTTCGGCCCGCTGGTGACGAAAACGCATCTCGACAAGGTTAAGAGCTATGTGGCGCTTGGGCTGGAAGAAGGCGCGAGGCTTCTCGTCGACGGCCGCGCCTTCGAGATGCGTGGCTACGAAAACGGCTTCTACATGGGCGGCTGTCTGTTCGATGGCGTGAAGCCGCATATGCGCATCTATAGAGAAGAAATCTTCGGCCCCGTCCTCTGCGTGCTGCGCGCCGCCAATTACGACGACGCCTTAACCCTCGCCAATAATCACGAATACGGCAATGGCGTCGCGATCTTTACACGAAGCGGCGCGATCGCGCGCGATTTCGCGTCCAGGGTTCAGGTCGGAATGGTTGGCGTCAATGTGCCGATTCCGACGCCGCTCGCCTATCACACCTTCGGCGGTTGGAAGCGGTCGATCTTCGGCGATCTCAATCAGCATGGTCCAGACGCAATGCGCTTTTACACGAAAACCAAGACCGTGACCTCCCGTTGGCCAAGCGACGGATCGGACGACGCGGCGAGCTTTGTCATGCCCACGATGTCATAGCCGATGCGATGGGTTCCGCGCCGACGACGCGGCAGGAGAACAAATGATGACCCGCATCGCTTTCATCGGCCTTGGCAATATGGGCGGACCCATGGCCGCCAATCTCGCGCGGGCCGGCTATGACGCGCGCGGCTTCGATCCGCTGCCCGCTGTTCGCGACAGCGCCGCGGAGGCCGGCGTTAAAGTCGCGGCTTCGGCGCGAGAGGCGATGGCCGGCGCCGATGCGGTCATCACCATGTTGCCCGCCGGCGCGCATGTGCTGTCCGTTTGGAGCGACCTGCTGCCGCATGAGGCTTCCGAACGACGCCCGTCCCAACGGACGGACCATGCGACCGAGGGCGCGCTCTTTATTGACTGCTCCACCATCGATATCGAGAGCGCGCGCCGGGCGCATGACATGGCGCGCGTCGCGGGCGCGCGCTCGGTCGACGCCCCCGTCTCTGGCGGCGTCACGGGCGCCAAAGCCGGAACGCTGACCTTTATGTGCGGCGGAGACGCGGCCGCCTTCGAGGCCGCCAAGCCTATCCTCGAAGCGATGGGCAAGACCGTCCTCTATTGCGGCGGCCCCGGTCTCGGACAAGCGGCGAAAATTTGCAACAATATGATGCTCGGCGTCACCATGATCGTCACCAGCGAAGCCTTCGTTCTCGCGGAGAAACTCGGGCTTTCCCATCAAGCCTTGTTCGACGTCGCCAGCGTCTCCTCGGGACAATCCTGGTCGCTGACGAGCTATTGTCCCGCGCCGGGTTTGACGCCCGCTTCGCCGGCGAACAATGGTTACAAGCCCGGCTTCATGGCGGCGCTTATGCTAAAGGATTTGAAGCTCGCCCAGGAGGCCGCCGCCGGCGTTGGCGCGTCCACGCCGCTTGGCGCCATGGCGGCGCAACTTTATGCGTTGTATGTCGCGTCTGGCGAGGGCGGCTCCGACTTTTCTGGCGTCATCGAGATGATCCGCGGCAAGCTGGGGAACTAATCCTGGGCGCCCCCGCGCTGCCCCGCCCCCATTGAACCGGACCGGCCAGAAGTTTTTCCTTTGGCGCTCGATCCGTCAATAAGTTGATATAAGAGGATCCTATCCCAACGCCGGCCCTACGGCGTCGGGCCGATTCCATCGCTTGGCGGTTTACATCATGTCGCATTCTTGGTGGCGGGTCGGGACGATCTACCAAATTTACCCGCGCTCCTTTCAGGACTCCAACGGCGACGGCGTAGGCGATCTCGACGGTGTCCGGCGACGACTGGATTACCTCGTCTGGCTTGGCGTGGATGCGATCTGGATTTCGCCGATCTATCCCTCGCCGATGCATGACTTCGGTTATGACGTCGCGGACTACCGCGACGTCGATCCGATTTTCGGCTCGCTCGAGAGTTTCGATCGTCTCGTCGACGCGGCGCATGCGCGAGGCGTCAGGGTCATCCTCGACTTTGTTCCCAATCACACGTCGATCATGCATCCATGGTTCATCGACAGTCGTCGATCGCGCTCCAGCGAAAAGCGCGACTGGTATATCTGGCGGGACGCCGCCGCCGATGGCGGACCCCCGAATAATTGGCTCAGCAATTTTGGCGGCTCCGCCTGGACCTGGGATGAGGCCACGGGCCAGTATTATTACCATGCCTTTCTAGCGGAACAGCCGGATCTCAATTGGAGAAATCCCGATGTTCGCGCCGCGATGCACGATGTGTTGCGCTTCTGGTTGCGGCGAGGCGTCGACGGCTTTCGGGTTGACGTGGTTTCGGACGTTATCAAGGATGCGGCGTTTCGCGACAATCCGCTCAATCCAGCCTGGACGCCCGGAGAACCAGAAATTTGCCGTCTGTCGCCGACCTATTCGACGGACCAGCCAGAGGCGCATGATGTCGTCGCCGGCTTTCGCCGGGTGATCGACGAATTCGATAACCGGGTGTTGATCGGCGAAATTTATCTGCCGATAGAGAGGCTCGTCGCCTATTACGGCGAGAACCTCATGGGGCTGCATCTGCCATTCAATTTCCAGCTTTTGTCGGTAGCTTGGACGGCGCCGGACGTCGCGGCTTTGATCGAAACATATGAGACCGCGCTGCCAGAAGGTGGTTGGCCGAACTGGGTGCTCAGCAACCATGACAGGCCGCGCGCGGCGGCGCGCGTTGGACAGGAGCAGGCGCGCGTCGCCGCCATGTTGCTCTTAACCCTGCGCGGAACGCCTACGCTGTATTACGGCGATGAGCTTGGCGTCGGACATGTCGAGATCCCGCCCGATCGCATATGGGATCCGTGTGGGAAGCGCGATCCCAGCCTTGGACGCGATCCCTCGCGAACGCCGATGCAGTGGGACGCCTCGCCTTTCGCCGGCTTTTCGACGCACGCGCCATGGCTCCCGCTCACGCCCGATTATGAAACGCGCAATGTCGAGGTGATGCGTCACGACGAGACGTCAATTCTCTCTCTCGTGCGAAGTCTCCTCCATTATCGCCGGCGGAGCGCCGCGCTTAAGGAGGGCGAGTGGAGTCTTCTCTCGCAAAACTCGTCGATCCTCGCCTACAAACGGGGCTGGGGCGAATATTCAATCATCGTCGTGCTCAATTTCTCCGGCCTTCCGCGAATTTGGTCCAAGCCAGCCGCCGGCGAGCTGCGGATCGCGATCTCGACACATGGCGACCGCCGAGCCGAAACGGTCGGTGCGACCGTGAACCTGCGCGCCAACGAAGGCCTCGTGATGGAAACCGCGCGCGCCTCGAACGAGCAAACCTATCGATCCAGCGTCATCCTAGCCAATCGCTGCAAACCCAGAAAAGCGGGCTCGCGACGAACGATCACCGATGTGGCGATGTTGGCGAGGTAGGATTTATAGCGTCCCTTGCTTTCGAACCGTGTTCGAAATTGCGAGTCCCTCAGATATTCAACAATTCGCGGCGCAATTCCACCGGCGATAAAGACGCCGCCCTTCGCGGCAAAAGTGAGGGCGACATCTCCCGCGACGGATCCCAGCATCGCGCAGAATAAATCGAGCGCCTCGCGGCATATGGGACAACCGCCCTCGATCGCGCCCGCGGTGATGTTCGCCGCGCTCCTTCCGGCCGCGGACAGATGATCGATCGCCGCGATCGCCTCATAAAGATTGACGAGTCCGTCACCTGAAAGAACACGCTCGACCGAAACGTGACCGAAGCGATTGCGAAGGTGTTCGATGATGGCGTCCTCGCGCCGACAGGTCGCGGGCAAGGTCGCATGGCCGCCTTCCGACGCGATGACGATCTCGCCCGCCGAATTTGGCGCGTGACACGCGACGCCCAAGCCCGTTCCCGGCCCGAGCACGGCCATGGAAGCCGTCCGATCGGCGCCGCCATTTCCGATCGTGAAAAGATCGGATGGTGCGAGAACAGGCAAGGACCAGGCCAAGGCTTCGAAATCATTGATCACTCGAACCGCGGCGCAGTTGAAACTCGCACGCAGTTCCGCCGCGTCGATGATCCAGGAGCTGTTGGTCAATTCGCAGCGTCCGTCCTCGATAGGACCGGCGCACGCCAGAAACAATCGCGTGAATGCGCGCGTTTCGGGATGGCGCGAGACAAACGCGGCAAGCGAATCGGCAAAACGCGGATAGTCTCCCACGGCAAGGGTCTCGATCGAGCCAATTCGATCGTCCACCAGGAAAGCGAAGCGCGCGTTGGTTCCGCCTATGTCGCCCAACACAACCTGGTCTGGATGGCCGTGCACTTTAAACCTCTCGAGCTTTAAAGACTGTCGCGCGTTGTTCGATTATCGTCCTGACGCCGTATTGACCGCCGCTTTCCTGCTGGCGAAGGCGGTGATGAAGGCGGCATGGCTCCAGGCGAGATTCTTCGCCGAAGTTTGCGCCCCGTTCGTCTGATCGAATTGCTCGGACAACTCTCCCGAGGCGGGCGTATGGGTTCGAACCATTGCCATGAACATGTCGCCGCGTTTAAGCAGAGCATTGAACAGGCCCTCCGTGTATCGCGCCTCGAGCGACGTCGCCCCGAGCGACTCCGGGGGCGCTCCAATCATCTCCGCCAATAACGTCCGGTTGCTCTTTGAAATGGGGACCATCGCGCCTCGGCCGACCGCTTCCGCGAAACAGAAGTAGAATTGCGCCGCGCCGAGCGTGGAAAAGTAATAGGCGCCGCCGCTGTAATAGACATCGTCAGCATAGCGTCCCATCGCGGGCGCGCAAGTCGCCGCGCGCACGCGGTTGATCTTGTAGGCCTTCGCAAAAAGCGCCTCGAGCCGAGCCAGCGTGGCGAGGACTTTTGGATCGAGGAGGGCGTGCGGACCATCCGGACGCGCCGCCTGAATCACGGCGAGGACAATGGCTATATCCAGCCGCTTCGCGTCGGCGAAACCCGCTGTTTCCAAGGCGTCGACGGCGTGGCTGACATATATGCCGTCGCATGCGTCGAAGTGGGCGTCGAGCCGCTCGCGAAGCTCCAGCGCCGCCGCCCGATACGCGGAGGCGCGCGCCGGATCGCCAGTCTCGTCCATCCATGCCGCTCCATCGCTAAGAGCCGCGAATTGCACAAGACGCGTGTGATAATGATGGCCAAAAGTTTCTTCCCAAAGATCAAAACAGGGCTCTTGGAAGTGATGGAGCGTGAAGTCGAGATCTTGCTCGAGAAGCGACGACAGGGACGAACGGTTCAGGCGCTCGCGCAACGCGTCATGGCGCCATAAGCGCAACAGCGTGAGCGCGCGCAGCGCGGGCCCATCATGCTGCGGGCGTCCCCACTTGATAACATCGAGCGTTCCGTCGGGGTTAAAGCGCGGCTCGCCGAGGACGCGATCGCCAACGATTCTTGATAGCTCATCCGCCGAGCGCGCATATACGCGGGACGCCGGATCGATCGTCGCTCCAAAATCCGCGCGCTTAATAAACTCCCCGCCGTCGAGCCGACAAAGGGCCAGGCTGAAATCGACGAAATCGGAGAAATGTTGCAGAACGTCCGGCCCAAATGCGCGATCCACGATCAGCGCCCGCAAGGCGTCCATGACAAGCGCGGAATCGCGCAGCCAATGGAAAAAGTAATCCGGGTCGGGGTCATAGGAAGCGATCTCGGGCGAGGCCAGGACCGAACCAGGCGAAGGCCTGATCGTCTGGCCGAAAGCCCGACGCTCCTTGACAAGATCGGTCGCGGAAACGGCGCGGAGCATGGCGGCGGCGGAGAATGCGTATTGCCGATTCATCCAATCGAGAAGCGATTCCGTTTCGCCTCCAGTCGCGTTCTCCTTCCCGTCGGCAACCGATCTCATGCTCGATCCTATTTCAGATGCGGGCTTCGAAACCCGAGACGACGCAGACCAACCCGCGCATCCGGGTCTTTCATGAACAAATCCCACAGCAGGCCCGTGCGATAATTCTCGATCATGATGACGATCGGCCCCTGGTCGATCGCCAGATAGTCTCGCGCGACCCACCCTGCATCCTCGCTGAACGCGTCCGCGAAGCCGAAGCGGCCCCAAATCCTGTCGCCGAGCACATCGTAAAAATGTCGCAAGGCGCGGAACGCCGCCTCCGGCGCGTAGGGAAAACTCGATAAAGCCGCGGTCGGCGCGATCACGCCTTTGTCGTCATCAGGCGCATGGGCATAATAGCCCCCTGGGCCGTCACTTGACGTAATCCCCCAGCAGGAGGGGCCATAGCCCTTGTGACTCCCCGGATTGCGCACGCAATGCTCATAGTTGATCATGACATGGCGCGTATTCTGGAGCCAGTAGTCGGCGTAATCGTCCGCCAGCCCGCGAGGATCCAATCCGCAGAAGGAGTATTGGGAAAAATAAAGCGGCCCGCCATAGGGAGGGCCGAGCGGCAGGTCGATATCGTAATAGGAATGGCCGTTCAGAAAGCTTCGGCTTTGCGCCCAACCCTCGTGATAGGCCGACGGATCAATCGGGTGGCGCGGCGACGCGGCGGCCAGGACATAACTCAGCAGGCATTCGTTCCAGCCGCGAATTTCGTGGGCAAGGCTGAACCCATTATTGGGGCTCCAATGCCAGGTGAGCACGTTGCTCGCCTCGCGCGCGTGCCAGTTCCATTCCACGTCGAGCCACAGGCGAGTAATGCGATCGCATAGTCCTTTCTCGTCCGAGGCGTCGCCATCGAAATATTGGCGCGCGCACAACAGGCCTTGAAAAAGGTACGCGGTTTCGACGAGATCGCCGCCATCGTCTTTACGGCTGAAGGGTATGGCGGCGCCGGTGCGCCCATTCATGAAATGGGGGAAATGGCCATGATAACAAGGCGCGCGCTCCAGGAGATCGAGCATCGACGACAGTCGCGCGATTGCTTCCTCTCGCGCGACCCATCCTCGTTCCGTCGCGACGATCATGGCCATGACGCCGAAACCCGAACCGCCGATCGCGATGAGATCGTCCTCGGGCTCGGCGACAAGGCCAACCCGGTCGCGCGCAAGCCCGCTCGCTTTATGCGCCCCGTCCCAAAAATAGAGGAATGTTTGTCGTTGCACGAGATCGAGCAGCGCCGCGTCCGAAAGGAGCGATTTTTTTCGGCCTCTGTTCTCGGCGGCTGTCTTCATCAGGGAATCCCGCTCGGCGTGAATGATCGACCTGGAAAGGAGCGTCGCGGCCGATGAGACTTCATTTGTCGGCTCCGGAAACAAAAGGCCGAGCATCGGACGTCAAACCCGGTCCCCGCGGTTGCTTGGTCAGGCGGAGGACGCGCGTGAAAAACTTGTCTTCGGTTTGCGATCCGCTGATATAAATGACGGCCGTTGTCGCCAACTCCTTCTCGAAGATGTCGAAGAGTTTTATTCGCGTTTCCTCGCGGAGCGATCCAATCGCTTCATCGACAATGACCCAACGCGGTTTATGGAGAAGCACGCGCGCGAAGGCGAGGCCCTGCTGGTCCGGCTCGCTCAATTCCTTGTCCCATCGCGCTTCGCGATCGAGCCAGCAAGACAGATATGAGAGGCCCATGCTCGCGAGAACGGCCTCGAGTTCCCGCGTCGTGAACCTTTGCGACGAGGCCGGATAGGCCAGGACGTCGCGCAAGGCGCCATCGGGGATATAGGGGCGTTTCGGCATGAACATGATGTGCTCGGCCGGAGGCAGAGTGATCTTGCCTTTTCCCCACGACCATAGACCGGCCATGGCGCGAAACAAGCTTGTCTTCCCCGAGGCCGGGCCGCCAAGGATCAAAACATGGTCCTTGGGCATGATCTCGACACGCGATTCGTTCAAGGCGGTGTAGCCGGTGGGTGAAATGACGCCAAGATCTTCAATGCGGAGCTTGTCTTCTCCAGTCCACGCGAGTTCGATTCGACTCTCTTGATCTCCTAGTCTGTCCATTTCGATCAAGGCGCAACGAAGTCCGCCGACCCGAAACAGCGTCGCGCGCCAATCCGCGATGACGCCGACATTATCGACGAACCAACGCAGCGATTGCTGCACTTGCTGGAATGCGCCGACGGCCATGAGCATGCCGCCGAAGGAGAGATTTCCAAGGAAATAGGCGGGGGACGCCACGACGATCGGCGCGATGATCGTGAACCATCCATAGCCGGCGGTGACCCAGGTCAACTTGGTCGTCGAGACGACAAGGCGGCGCAGTATGACCACTAGAGAGTCAAGTTCGTGCTGAAGGCGGCTTTTCTCGTCCGCCTCGCCGCGGTGAACGGCGATCCCCTCGTTATGCTCGTTGACATGCACGAGCGCGAATCGCAAATTGGATTCGCGGGCGTAACGTTCCGCGTTGAGCTGAACAAGCGGCCGCCCGACGCGCCAACTCGCCCAGGAAGCCACGCCCGCATAAAAGAGCGCGGACCAGACCATGTATCCGGGAATGACAAAGCTTGTTCCTAGTAACTTGAACACCACGCCTGAAGACAAGAACCAAAGGACCGTGACGAAACTCGTTAGAAGAAGCGTGGCTTGAAAGAGGCCGACGCAGAGATCGGTCGAGAGTTCCGCGAGGTGACGGGCGTCCTCGTGAATGCGCTGGTCCGGATTGACCCCGACCTCGCCGGCGCCGGCGAGAAGAAAGGCGCGTCTGGGGGAGAGCCATTGAGCGAACAAATCCCGCGTCAATTCGTCGCGCAAGGTCACCTTCGTCATTTGATTGAGCCAGGTTTGGGCGACGTTCAGAACCAGCAGCGCCCCGGCGATGACGATGAAGACGAAAAGCTGCGAGGCGAAACCCGAAAGGTCCTTGCGCGAGAGCGCATCATAAAACGGTCGGCTCCACGCATTGAGTTTGATCTGCCCGTAGACGGTGGCGCCCACCACAAGCGCGAGCCCTGCGCCAAGCCAAAGCAATGCGCCGCGCCGGCTGAGAATTGCGGAAGACTTCCAGCATCGCCTTCAGATGCGAAACAAGGCCCTCCTTCTCGGCCGGACGCTTGGCGTCAGGTCGATTCGCCCTATTGATTTGGTTTTCCATGGCTACTCGACCCGTTTGCGCGCGCTGCCTATAACATCACTCGGGCGCCCGATCGGCAAGGTTGATCGTCGAACACTTTTGTCCGCTGGGACGGCTCGCCCTTCGCGCCCCAAGGCCAGGGGGTTTTCTCAACGACTTTACTAGTCCGCGGATGTCACGATGGACCTGATCGACTCGCTAGTCGCGAACATGACGCTCGCGGAAAAGATCGGCCAGCTCAATATGGTCACGGCGGGTCAGGCCATCACGGGCCCGATCAGCGGCGGCGATCTGGAAGAAAATCTGCGCGCGGGAAACATTGGCTCCGTCCTCAATCTTTGGGGCCGGGAAGCAACATCGGCCCTTCAGAAGATCGCGTTGGAGGAAACGAGACTAGCCATTCCTCTCCTGTTCGGCCTCGACATATTGCATGGACATAAGACGATCTTCCCGATTCCGCTCGCCGAAGCGGCGGCGTTCGACCCCATCCTTTGGGAGCGCACGGCGCGCGCGGCGGCGATCGAGGCCGCGGACGATGGCATCGCGCTGACATTCGCGCCGATGCTGGACATCGCGCGAGATCCGCGCTGGGGACGAATCGCCGAGGGTCCGGGCGAGGATACTTTCGTCGGCGCGAAATTCGCCGAGGCGAAAATTCGCGGTTTCCAGGGAGCAAATCTATCCGCGCCGCCGTCGATCGCCGCGACCGCCAAGCATTTCTGCGGGGGCGGCGCGGCTCAGGCGGGGCGCGAATACGGGCCGGTCGATGTTTCCGAGCGCACCCTGCATGAAGTCTATCTGCCTCCCTTTCGGGCCGCGGTCGACGCCGGCTGCGCGGCGATCATGGCCGCGTTCAATAGCGTCGCCGGCGTTCCGATGGCCGCGCATAGAGGCTTGTTGCGCGATTATCTTAGAAGCGAACTTGGTTTCGATGGGGTTATCATCAGCGACTACAACGCCATCGCCGAATTGACGCGACATGGCGTCGCGGCGGATCTGGTCGAAGCGGCGGCGCTCGCGCTGAAGGCGAGCGTCGACATCGACATGGTGAGCGGCGCCTATGTCAGCTGCTTGCCAAAAGCTCTCGCGCGCGGGCTCGTCGAACTGGAGCACATAGACGCCGCCGTGCGCCGCGTCCTAAGACTGAAACAAAAGCTTGGACTGTTCGACGATCCCTATCGGCGCGTCTCGCCCGCCGAATTCTCGGCGCAAGCGACGGCGGCGCTCGCCGCCGACGCGGCCCGACGGTCGATCACCCTTCTCGCCAATCGCGACATTCTGCCGCTGCCCGCCAATTCGCGCCGCATCGCCGTCATTGGTCCACTCGCGGACGCGCCGGCCGAAATGCGGGGACCTTGGGCGTTGGCTGGAAGCGCGGAGGATTGCGTAACCACCCTCGCGGGTCTGAGGACCGCCCTGCCCCAGTGCGAGATTGTTTTCGCCGCGGGCGTGGATGTGGACAGCGATGACGGGAGCGGGATCGCGGCGGCATGCGCATTGTCCGCCGACGCTGATGTCATCGTGCTCTGTCTTGGCGAAAGAGCCGACATGAGCGGCGAAGCGGCGTCCCGCGCGACGCCCGGGCTGCCGGGGCGTCAGCGTGAGCTTGCCGAAGCGGCTCTCGCCACGGGCGTTCCCGTCGTCGTCGTTCTGTTCTCCGGCCGTCCGTTGATGATCACCTGGCTCGTCGAAAGAGCGCGCGCGGTTGTCGGCGCTTGGTTCCTCGGCGATATGGCCGGACAGGCGATCGCCGATGTGCTTACCGGGCGTTTCAACCCCACCGCGCGCCTCCCCATAAGCTGGCCGCGCGAGATCAGGTCAAATTCCGATCTTCTATTCGTCGCGCCCGACGGGCCGGCCGGCCGACCCGGCCGATCCCTTCACCAGCAAATATCTCGATCTTTCGGTCGAGCCGCTTTTTCCATTCGGACATGGGCTCTCCTTCAGCCGCGTCGAACTGAAGAATTTGCGTCTGAACCGAACGGAGTTTCGCGTTCAAGATTGGATCAAAGTGGAGGTCGACGCCATCAACACAGGAAAAGTCGCCACCGAAGAAACGATATTCCTCTTTGTGCACGATCTTGTGTCGACAGTGGCGCGTCCGCTGTTGGAGCTGAAGGCTTGGGCGAAGGTCGCGCTGGATCCCAGCCAGTCAAAGGTCGTCGCCTTCACCCTCTCCGCCGAGAGCTTTCGCGTCCTCGACGAGAATTTCGAGTCCGTGCTCGAACCCGGCGATTTCCATATCTTTGTCGGTCTCAACGCCGATCGAAAATCCCTGCTTAAAGTCAGTTTGCGCGCTCTCGCGAGCTAGCCGGATCTTAACTTTGCGCGCCAAACGCTCGTTTTCGCGGTCCCGCGGGCATCTTCGAACCCCTTGACGAAACCGCGCCGGTCGCCAAATAGCCGCGGATAATCATAAAATGCAGCGGCGTCGCGGGACTCAGCCGCCGTTAAGGGGGCCTTGACCCGGCGTCGCGGCCCGGAGAGTCACATGAGCGAACATTGGTTTATTTCCGGCGCCAACCGCGGCATTGGCTTGGAGCTGACGCGCCAACTCGTGGCGCGCGGCGACCGAGTGACCGCCGGGGTGCGGAGCGAGGAGGCGCGCGACGCGCTCGCCGCGCGGCTCGCTCCGCAACACGCGCGAATTGAAACGAAGGTGTTCGACACGCGGGACAATGACGCCATTCTGGCCGCCGCCAAGTCAATCGACGCTCCAATCGACGTGCTCGTCGCGAACGCCGGCGCCTTCGGGCCGTCGCCGCAGTCGGCGCTAGACATGGATTTCGCCGCCGCGCTCGATCTCTTCAATATCAACACGCTCGGCCCGCTGCGGCTGGCCCTGGCTTTCCTGCCGCTATTGCGCCGCGCCAAAAATCCGCGCGTCGCGCTGATGTCGAGCGCGCTCGGCTCCATGGCGACCGTCGATCCTTCCACCGCGATCTATTCGGCGACGAAAGCCGCGCTCGACAAATTCGCGCAATGCCTCGCCGTCGAGCTGAAACCGCCGCTGGGCGTGACGGTTGTCGCACTGCATCCCGGCTGGGTGCGCACGGACATGGGCGGCCCCAACGCGCCTCTCTCCGCGCCCGAAAGCGTCGCCGGAATCATCGCCACCATCGACGGGCTCGGGCTCGAAAACAGCGGGAGCTTCCTCGATTATCGCGGCGAGACGGTCGCCTGGTGAGCACGCTCCGCCGCCTATTCGCGTAGCGCGGCGATGGCCGTCCTCGCCTTTAGCGTCAATGCCTCGGCCGCCTCTGGCGTCATCAACCGGCGCGGCGTCGCTATGTCGAGCACGGCGGCGACCCGCGCCGGGCGCGGCGATAAAATGAAGATTTTGTCGGCGAGCGCGATCGCCTCGGCGAGGTCGTGCGTGACGATCAATGTCGTCACATGAGTTTCGTCGATCAGCCGCGCGAGCAGATCGCGCAATTCGAGCGCGAGCGCGGCGTCGAGCGACACCAGCGGTTCGTCGAGCAGCAATAGGTCGGGCTTGATCGCCAACGCGCGGGCAAGCGCCGCGCGACGCGCGAGGCCAAGCGACAATTGCCGCGGAAAATGTTCGGCGTGCCCGGCAAGACCCAAGGTATCCAGCAGCGCCTCGATCTCCGCCCCGCTCGCCCGCGGCGCCGCGATTTGGATATTGTCGGCGACGCTCCGCCAGGGCAACAGCCGCGGCTCCTGAAACACCATGCCGAGCCGGCCATGATGGGGCAGAGCGACGTTCCCCGCGAAGTCGCGGTCGAGGCCGGCGACGATGCGCAGCAATGTGGTTTTGCCGCAGCCGGACGGGCCGACCACCGCGCCGGCCTCGCCGCGCTTGAGCGTCAGGCGCAAATCCTCCAGCGCGCGCCGCGGCCGCCCGTCGGCGGAAAGATAGTCCTTGGACGCGATTGCGACATCAAGCAGCATCGGAGCGCCAGCGCGAGACGCGCCGTTCGAACGGCCGCACGACAAAGGTTTCGACGCCTAGCATGATCGCGACGAAGGGCAAGGCGTAGGCGAGCAGCAGGCGCACGTCGAACAGTTGAAATGCTAGATTGATCTTGAAGCCGACGCCATTGGAGCGGCCCAGCAGTTCGACGATCAGCACGATCTTCCAAACCAGGGACAATCCCGAACGCGTCGCCGCCGCGAGATAGGGCGCGAGCTGCGGCAGAACGATATGGCGCAGCCGCGCCTCCAACGGCAGGCGGAAGACCGTCGCCATCTCGTCGAGCGCCGGATCGAGCGAGCGAGCGCCCTCGCGCGCCACGACGACCGCGCCCGGCAATTTGTTCAGCGCCACGGCGCCAATCGCCGCCGCCTCTGTCAGCCCGGCCCAGATATAGGCCAGCACGATCACCACCAGCGCCGGCAAATTCAGCAGCACGACAAGCCACGGATCGAGGATTTTGTCGGCGAGCCGATTGCGGCCCATCAAATAGCCGAGCGCCGTAGCCAGAACTCATGGCCAGCGCGAAACTCGCGGCGACGCGCGCCAGAGTCGCCGCGAGATTGACGAAGAGTTCGCCGGAACGCGCCTCCTCCAGCATGATCAGCGCGACGGGTCCGGGCCCCGGCAGATGGCGCGGGTCGGAAAACTGCGCGGCCCCCTGCCAGAGCAAAATCATCGCCGCGAAGGACGCCAGCCGGATCAATGGGTTTCCCTGGCCTTATAGAAGACGCCCGCATCGAGCGATTTCGCGGGCCCCACCAGTCTTTCGCCGCCGATTTCGGCGAGCACGGCGAAGAGTTTCGAGGCGTCCGCCTCTTGCTCATCGAGCGTCCCCTTGGGGCCTCCTTCGATATAGCGCTTTCGGTATAGATCGAGCGTCGCTTTGTCCTTCGCGCCGATGCGCGTAGCGGCCGCGCGCCAGGCCTCATCGCTGGAGGCGATCAGAGCCCTGGCTTTCCTCATCATCGCGAAGAAGCGCTCCAGCGCGTCCCTATGCCCGCTCGCGAAGCCCTCATCGAAGACATAGCCGGTGACGATCGGATCGCGCTTCGCGCCGAGCGCCTTTTCGACCTCGGTCATTTCAATCGCCCGGTGGAACCCGCGCGCCTCGAGGTCGAGCGCGAAATTCCAGAACTCCAGCACGGCGTCGATTTCGCCCTGCGCGGCCTTTTCGGCGAGCAGCGGCGGCGCGCCATAAACGATCGTCGCCGTCTTTTCGAGATCGACCCCCTGCTTCAAGGCGAAGGCCTTGAGCAGCAGCCAGCTCTTATCGAGCGCCCCGCCCGCGACGCCGAGTTTTTTGCCGGCGAGATCCTTTACGCCCTTGATCGCCAGATCCTTGCTCATCACCGCGCCGATGGCGGTCGAGGCGGGATATAATGTCAGCCTGGCGCCGCGCAGCGCGCTCGCGCGCCACCCACAGCCAGTCCGAGACGATAATGTCGGCGGAGCCGCCCTGAAGCGCGATCTTGCCGGCCTCGGTCGAGGCGAGCTCGGTAATTTTGAGATCGAGCCCCGCCTCCTGGTCGAGATGGAGGCTTGAGACCGCCGCCATCTCCCAAACAGTGGTCCCCGTCGCCTGCAAGGCGAGACGCAGCGTATCGGCCGCGAGCGCGGGTGGCGCGGCAAGCGCGAGAATTGCCAAGAGGGCGGCGAGGAGACGCGGGCGCATGGATAAATCCTTCGGGCGAACGCATGAAAGACGCTTGACCGCGATCGGCGGCGCATCGCGTTCCGCGATGATCCTCTAGCGCAGGACGCGGGCGGCGTCGATGCGTGCGGTTCGCCGTCATCTCGATGGGAGGACTAACCGGCGTGGGCTGGCGTCACGCTTGTTGGCGCGCGTGGACGGGACGCAGTTCCCGCGCGAAGGACGGCAACGCGCGCGCGAGGGCGCTCGAGATGTGGCCGCCGAAGCGATGGAAAAACAACCCGGCTCCGATGATCGCGAGGCCAAGCGCCGAAAGCGCGAAGGGGAACAGAATTGAATTACGGAACACCTCGTCGGCGAGATGGCCCAGATATAGCGTCACGCCAATCGCGCCGAACACGGCATAGGCCCGCCGCATAAGGAACAGCGACAGAAAAATCAGGGCGACGTTGACGAGGCAATAGATCGCCTTGCCGAACTCCGCGCCGCTGTGCTGCTCCGTGAGGCCGCCCCAAAAGGCCATCAGCCCGAAAAGATGCAGCCAGAAGGCGAAGTCGCCGCCGCGCCAGCGCCGCAGATCGACGGCCCAGGCGGCGATCAGCATCGCGGCGCCGAAAGCAATGCTGACCGTCGCGCGCTGATCCCAGGTGAAGCTCTCCACGCCGGCGATCCAGGGCGTCAGGTCCATCGACATGAACCAAAGCGCGAAGGCTATGATCATGACGAGAAAGGGAAAGGGAAAAAACGCCAGCGCCAACAGCGCGGCGACGATGGTCCCTGACTCCATCGGGAGCCAACTCGACTTAATCCAGACGTAAAAATCCCGATAGGGAACGGCGTCGATCGGATCGTGGCCCGTCATCGACTGAACCGCATAGACAAACAGCGGCGTCATGCCCACCGCGCAGGCGATCAATAGTCCCCCCGGCGTGCGCAGACCGCGCCATTTCCACAGATAGGCGCCGGTGAAAAGGAAGATGGCCGCGTAACCGATGGAGGTGGCGAGCAGCGCCTTGGCGCCCCAAAGCCCAAAGGCGTTGGTCGAAAACAGCCCCATCGCGCCGAGCACGATCAACGCCCCGAGATACCAGAGCAAATTGACGAAATCGAAGCGCGAGGGCGTCTCGCTCGTCGGCGCCGCCAAAAAATCGACCAGTCGCCGATAAGTCGGCGCGTCGATCACCCCGGCGTCGAGCGCGGCTCGAAGGTCCTTGGGAGCGGGAACGGGGGAAGCCATGCGGCGATCCTTTTTCGAAGGCGGCTGTCGTTGCCCAAGGACGGCTGGAACGGGCATGGTCGCAAATCCCGACCGTCGGCCTGGATTGAAGCGCAAATCATCATTTCAAAGAGCGCGGCGCCGCACAAGGGACGCCGCCATCGGGCCCGCGCGCGCGATTCGTCCGGCGATCCGCTTGGCGAAACATTTGACACTCGCGGCCGCATTCGCCAGATAACCCGAGGATAGTCGATCGCCGCCCGCTCGTCCCTCCGAAAGCCGAGAAGATCCCAGAAAATGCAGCACAAGCCCAGCGGCCTCACTTATGCCGAGGCCGGAGTCGACATAGACGCCGGCAATAGACTCGTGGATCTCATCCGTCCCGCCGTTCGGGCGACGCGCCGGCCCGGCGCCGACGGGGAAATCGGCGGATTTGGCGGCGTGTTCGACCTCAAGGCGGCGGGCTTCGTCGATCCGCTGCTGGTCGCCGCCAATGACGGCGTCGGCACCAAGGTGAAAATCGCCATAGAGTCGGGACGCCACGATACGATCGGCGTCGACCTCGTCGCGATGTGCGTCAACGATCTCATCGTGCAGGGCGCCGAGCCCCTGTTTTTCCTGGATTATTACGCGACCGGCAAATTGGCCCCGGAGGCCGCCGCCTCGGTCGTCAGGGGCATAGCGAAGGGCTGCGAAATCGCCGGCTGCGCCCTGCTCGGCGGCGAAACAGCCGAAATGCCCGGGCTTTACGCCGAGGGCGACTACGATCTCGCGGGCTTCGCCGTCGGCGCGGTCGAACGCTCCGGGCTGTTGCCGAGGCAGGTCGCGGTGGGCGACATTGTATTCGGCCTGCCTTCGTCGGGCGTGCACTCCAACGGCTTTTCACTGGTCCGCCGCATCGTGGCGCGCGCTGGCCTCGCCTGGGACGCGCCCGCGCCGTTCGAGCCGGCGCGCGGGCTCGCCGAGACGCTGCTGGAGCCGACGCGCATCTATGTGAAGCCCTTGCTCGCGGCGCTTAAGAAGACGGACAAAATCGCGGCCCTCGCCCATATCACCGGCGGCGGCTTTCCCGATAATCTGCCGCGCGTCCTGCCCAAGGGCCTTGGCGTCACGCTCGATCTCGCGGCGATTCCGCTCCCCGACGTGTTCCGCTGGCTGGCGCGGGCTGGCGGCCTCGCGCAATCCGAAATGCTGCGCACCTTCAATTGCGGAATCGGCATGGTCGTGGTCGCCTCGCGCCAGGGCGCCGGCGAGGCCGAGGCCGCTCTGCGCGCGGCGGGTGAAAGCCCCGTGAAAATTGGCGAAATCGTCGGGGCGGCGGAAGGAGAACGCGTCCTCATGAACGGAGCATTGCGTCTGTGAGGCGCTTGCGCACGGCCATACTGATTTCCGGTCGCGGCTCGAACATGGACGCGCTGATCGACGCCGCTCGGGCGCCCGATTTTCCGGCGGAGATCGCCCTCGTGCTCTCGAACCGACCGGACGCCCCAGGTCTCGCCCGCGCCAAGGGGCTGGGGCTGGCGACGGCGGCGGTCGATCACAAGATTTACGCCGGACGCGAGGAGTTCGAGCGCTCGATGCAGATTTTGCTCGACACTTATCGCATCGACTTCATTTGCCTCGCCGGTTTCATGCGATTGTTGACGCCCTGGTTCATCGGCGCCTGGAGCGGCAGGATGCTCAACATCCACCCTGCCCTGCTCCCTTCTTTCCGCGGCCTTCACACGCATGAGCGCGCGCTGGCGGATGGCGTGAAAATCCATGGCTGCACGGTGCATTTCGTCGTTCCCCAAATGGACGAAGGCCCCATCGTCGCGCAGGCGGCCGTGCCGGTTCTCGACGATGACACGCCGCAAAGCCTCGGCGCGCGCGTCCTGGAGCAAGAGCACAGGATCTATCCACTGGCGTTGCGGCTCGTCGCCTCGGGCGCTGTGCGCGTCGAGGGGAACAGGGTTTTGGGCGCGGCGACGAGCGCGGAGGGTGTGTTGCTGGCGCCGAGCCTGTCTTGACATCGAGCCTCGCCAGAAAATTCCGCGAAGTCGGCAAAAAAAGCCCCACCCGACAGTTGTGCGTCGAGCGGGGAAGTTAGGGGACTCCACGCGAGGGGAGACCATCCGCGTGAAGTGGGTTGCGCCGAGCATTCGGCGGTCAGTTAGGCCCCCGCGCCGTCACGGCGGCGCGAAGGCGTTCGGTTCAGCCCTTGCGCGCCAGCGCCCTCACGCCTTCTTCACCCAGAAGTTCGCGCAAACGGCCAAGGATTTGCAGCGTCACGCCGAAGCAGCCCAGCGCCATCCAGCCGAAAAACGCGAAGCCCCAGTGCAGCGGGCTGGCGAAGCCTTCGTCCATCCAGAAGCCGGTGTGGCCCCATTCGTTGAAACCGATATTGGGGATCACCATGAAAGTGCCGACCACGAAAATGGCGAAGGGCAGCGATGCGCCCTTGGAGAAACGCGGCAGCCGCGTCATCGCGTAGATATAGGAGCCGAAGCCCAAGATCGCGAACAGCGGATAGGACATATAGAAAGTGACGATGTTGCTGGGCGTGAAATCCGAATCGCGCACCGCGGTCATATGCCAGACCGCCGTTTGTTCCGTGAAGAAGCTCAGGCCGAGACAAAGCGCGAGCGCGAATACGACGAGCCATTGCACGAGTACGAAATATCGGCGCGTCTCTTCAATCGGCGTGATGACGTCGAGGTGACGATCGCGGGTGCGCCACAAATAGCCGGCGACGCCAACAGCTCCCAAAATCGAGGCCGGAATCGCGAACATCAGCAGATTTCGCCAGTAGAACTGAAACTCCGGCGAGAACGAATCCAGCCCGTCGCTGAACCCGAAAAGCTGTTCGTAAAGTCTCACCAGAAGCGCGAAGGCCAGCACGATGCCCGCCCCGATCCACAATGTCTTCAGACTGAACGGCGCTTGCGTGGCCGTCGTCGCGCCAGCGCCGCTGGCGAGTTCATTGATGCTCATGCGATCTCTCCGATTTTAAAAATTAAGGACCCGACGCGGCGACGCCATGCGCCGCCCAAAGCGTCACGAAGGAATGCGTCCATCACGGCGCGCGAACGCGATCACGTGGAAACAACCTGTAATTTTCGGTTGTCGCGGAACTCTCCGGGCTACGCGTAACGCGTCGGCTCGAGTTCCGTTTCGTTTGTCCTTGTGGAACGGGCGACCGCCCCTTCGAAAGGACAGGAAATCAGATGCTTGAAAATGGTGGAGCGCGTGGCGACAATGGCCCGAGTTCGGAGGCGCTACGCAACGCTCCTAGACGATATTGCGGCGACGGAACGCTCGTTTCGTCGGATAGACGCTCGACGCTGCTGGCGACGCCGCGAGCCGAGGGCGCGAACAACACGCTGGAGTGAAGAATGCAGCATGCGGCGTGCTGATGAGATTTCGGCCCGATCGGCGATCCCAAGGGAGAGGCGTCACCCTGCCGCGCGCAGGTAAGATCGAAGCCTGACGCGGAACCGGATCCCGGCCCGCTGGCGAGCGCGACGCCGGCGAAAAGCATTTGCATCGCAAGGATGCAAACAGACGCCAGCGCCACGAAGGCGCTGACCTTTTTCACATGCGTGCCGCGTCGCAGGATCAAAATAAAAGCCCTCTTGGCAAAGGTGAAACTATGCCTCCTTGCCGGGTGTCGTCAAGACGGCTTTCGGAGGAAGCAATTGGCCCCGGCGGCCGCAGCCAACCGCCGGGGAGGTCGTATATCGCGCGACGCTCGAGCGGGGAGGCTCTCCAAAGCGCCCGGCGCGAAACAACGAATGAGGCGTTGGAACTCTCGCGGCATGGGCGAGTCCGCTTCAGGGAACGGCGTTCAGATCGGCGAGCCAGACGGCGGCGGAGGAATCGCTCGGCGCGCGCCAATCGCCGCGCGGCGACAGCGAACCGCCAGAACTTACCTTGGGACCGTTCGGCATGGCGCTTCGTTTGAATTGGCTGGTCTCGAAGAAGCGGCGCAAGAACACGCCAAGCCAATGCTTGATCGTGGGAAGATCATAGGCGACGCGCTGGTCGTTCGGCACGGCGGAAGGCCAAACGCCTTCGCCCGCGTCGCGCCATGCGCGAAACGCGAGAAAGGCGATCTTGGACGGCGCGAAGCCGTAGCGCGTCGCATAAAATAGGTTGAAGTCCTGCAAGGCGTAGGGCCCCACGAAATCCTCCGTGCGTTGCGCCGCGGCGCCGTGGCCCGGAACAAGCTCCGGCGAAATCTCCGTGGCCAGGATGTCCCGCAAGACCGAGACCGTCTCGGCGCCAAAGCGCGCGTCGCGCGCGCACCATCTGATGAGATGCTGGATGAGCGTCTTCGGCACGGAGGCGTTGACGTTGTAGTGCGACATCTGATCGCCGACGCCATAGGTGCACCAGCCGAGCGCCAGTTCCGACAGATCGCCGGTGCCGAGCACCAGCGCGTTATTCTGGTTGGCCAGTCGAAACAGCAGCGACGTTCGCGCGCCGGCCTGCACATTCTCGAACGTCGCGTCGTAGATCGGCTCGCCGCGCGCGGCCGGATGGCCGATGTCGTTCAGCATTTGCCGGCAGGCGGGAGCCACGTCGATTTCCCGCGCGGCGACCCCGAGCGCGCGCATCAGCGCCCAGGCGTTGGATTTGGTGCGTTGCGTCGTCGCGAAGGCCGGCAGCGTATAGGCCAGGATATTTTCGCGCGAGAGTCCGAGCGCGTCCATCGTCGTCGCGGCGACCAGCAGCGCGTGCGTCGAGTCGAGCCCGCCGGAAACGCCGATCACGATCTTTTCGATCTTCGACGCGCGCAATCTTTGTTGCAGCCCATGCGCCTGGATATTGACCGCCTCGAAGCAGAGTTCGGCGAGCCGCGCCTCGTCGTCCGGCACGAAGGGAAAGCGCGGCACGTCGCGCAGCAGGCCGAGATCGCCGCGTCGCGGTTCAAGCGCGAAGACGACGCGCCGGAATTGCGTCGCGCCCTGCTCGATGTCGGCGCAATCGCCGAAACTTCCCTGACGCAGGCGCTCGGCGGCGAGCCTCCCTAAGTCGATATCGGTCACGACAAGTTGCGGCTCCTTGGAAAAGCGCGGGGCCTTGGCGAGCGGAGCGCCCATTTCGTAGATCAACGCCTCGCCGTCGAAGGCGAGATCGGTTGTCGATTCCCCTTGCCCCGCCGCGGAATAGAGATAGGCGGCAAGGCAGCGCGACGAATGGGCGGCGCAAAGCGTCTGTCGATGATCCGATTTGCCGACGATCGCATTGCTGGCGGAAAGATTGAGCAGCACGGTCGCCCCCGCCAGCGCGGCGCGCGTCGACGGCGGGATGGGAACCCAAAGATCTTCGCAAATCTCGGCGTGGAATCGCGAGGTTCGGGACATCTTGCGCGACGAGCAGAATATCGGAGCCGAAGGGCGCCGCGCGGCCCGCGACAAGGATCTCCTCGTTCGCGATAAAGGCGCCCGAGGCGAAATGGCGGCGCTCATAGAATTCGCGGTAATTGGGCAGGTAGGTTTTCGGCGTCACGGCGAGGATTTGGCCGCGCAAAACGAAGACCGCGCAATTATAGAGCCGCTCGCGATGACGCAGCGGCGCGCCGACGACGATCAAGAGGTTTAGCGCGCGCGAGGCGTCGAGGATGTCCTTCAGCGCCGTCTCGACGCCGGCTAGCAATGCCTCCTGTTGCAACAGATCGTCGATGGCGTAGGCGCTAATCCCCAACTCCGGGAACAGGACCAGCGACGCCCCCCGCTCCACCGCCTCGCGCGCCATCTCGATCGTCTGGGCGGCGTTGCCGGCCGGGTCCGCGACCGCGACCAGCGGCGCCCCGACCGCGACGCGCAGGAAGCCATGGGTATTGAGGTCGAAAAATGGGTGGGTCATGCGGGGATTATAAGCGTATCGCGCCGCAATGCGAAAATAGGGTCGAACGCGGTAAAAAGGGCTGGCGGGTCAGCTGCGCGGAGAAGCCGATCCCAGCGCCGAAAGCCGCCCCGACCGGGAACTCGAGCGACGTAGCTACCGCGTGGCCAGCCGATGCTTGAAATCCAGCACCAAACCCGCGAAACCGCGCGCGTTCGCGATCATATGCGCGACCAGCCGATCATTGCCGCGCGTTTCAATGTCGACCGTTCCAAAGCCGAGAATCCGGCCGATGAACGTCTCGTAGACGTTGACGCCGACGACCTCGCCAATCTCGACCTGGGTTATGTCGCGCGCGAAGACGCCCCTTTGCCAGATGATTTGCTGGCCGTCCACGCGCAGGATCGTCGCCGCGCGCACGACGAGCGCCCAGAACAGGGGTAGACCGAACACAAGGACGACAGCGCCGATGCTCGCGGGTTCGGCGAATTTCACCAATTGCTTCACGCCGTCGGCGCCGATCATGGGTTCGATCCCGCGCAGCAGCCTGTCTATTTCGAGCATGCCCGCGCGGCTTTGCGCGAAATCGCGACCGAATTTATATAGGGCGAGCCCCAGCAGGGCGAGCAAAGTGGGGCGCGCGAGCGTCACCCAATGCGGCTTGAACTCCCACGCACCGTCCGTGTCGTCTTCCGGGTTGCGCCTCGCCATGGACACGCCCTCCTCATAAATTCGCGAAATCGCTTTCGCTTCACTTGTAGTCGCATTTACGAAAAAAGGGCGGGGTTTCCCCCGCCCTCTCGGCAAAATCCCGTCCCGCCCTTAGTGCGCCAGCACGGCCAGCAGCAGCAGCGCGACGATATTGGTGATCTTGATCGCCGGGTTCACGGCCGGGCCGGCGGTGTCCTTATAGGGGTCGCCCACGGTGTCGCCGGTGACCGAAGCCTTGTGGGCGTCGCCGCCCTTAAAATGCTTCACGCCGTCCTTGTCGACGAAGCCGTCCTCGAAGCTCTTCTTGGCGTTGTCCCAAGCGCCGCCGCCCGAGGTCATCGAGATCGCGACGAACAGCCCGTTGACGATCACGCCCAGCAGCAACGCGCCCAGCATCGCGAAGGCGTTGGCCTTGCCGCCGAGTATCCATCCAACCAGAAAGGCGACGATCGGCGCCAGCACCGGCAGCAGAGAGGGAATGATCATTTCCTTGATCGCCGCTTGCGTCAGCATGTCGACCGCGCGGCCATAGTCGGGACGATCCGTCCCCGCCATGATGCCCGGCTTCTCCTTGAACTGGCGGCGCACTTCCTCGACCACCGAACCCGCCGCGCGGCCCACCGCCGTCATGGCGATGCCGCCGAACAGGTAAGGAATGAGGCCGCCAAAGATGAGGCCCGCGACCACGTAAGGATTGGAGAGCTCGAAATCGACCTTGCCGATCCCCTTGAAGAACGGCACGCCGGTGTCGACGAAGTGCTTGAGGTCGTTGGTGTAGGCGGCGAAGAGCACGAGCGCGCCAAGGCCCGCCGAACCGATCGCGTAGCCCTTGGTCACGGCCTTGGTGGTGTTGCCCACGGCGTCGAGCGCGTCGGTGGACTGGCGCACTTCCTTGGGCAGTCCCGCCATTTCGGCGATGCCGCCGGCGTTGTCGGTCACCGGGCCGAAGGCGTCGAGCGCGACGATCATGCCGGCGAGACCCAGCATGGTCGTGACCGCCACCGCCGTGCCGTAGAGACCGCCGAAATTATAGGTCAGCAGAATGCCGAGCACGATCACCAGCGCCGGCGCCGCCGTCGATTCCAGCGAGACGGCGAGGCCCTGGATCACATTGGTGCCATGCCCCGTCACGGAAGCCTGAGCGATCGACACCACCGGGGGCTTGCCCGTGCCGGTGTAATATTCGGTGATGTAGACGATGGCGCCGGTCACGACCAGGCCGAGTAGACCCGACATAAACAGCCCGTAGCCATGGATCGCCTCGCCATTGACCGTGCCGATCTCGCCCCAGCCGACCGTGAAGGTCGTAGCGAGAAACAGGCCCGCGACCGACAATACGCCGGCGGCGATCAGTCCCTTATACAACGCGCCCATGATCGAGTCGTCGATGCCGATTTTGGTGAAATAGGGACCGAACGTCTTGCTGATTTCGGAGTTGTCGTTGCCGAGCTTGACGAAATAGGTGCCGGCGATCGACGCGACGATGGAAAGGCCGCCGATGGCCAAGGGATAAATGACCGCCGAGGCGAGCCCGCTCTGGCCGGCGAAAAAGATCGAGGCCAGCACCATGGTCGCGACTACCGTCACCGCATAGGTTTCGAACAAGTCCGCCGCCATGCCGGCGCAGTCGCCGACGTTGTCGCCGACATTGTCGGCGATCGTGGCCGGATTGCGCGGATCGTCCTCGGGAATGCCGGCTTCGACCTTGCCGACGAGATCGGCGCCGACATCGGCGCCCTTGGTGAAGATGCCGCCGCCGAGACGAGCGAAGATCGAGATCAGCGACGCCCCGAAGCCGAGCCCCACCAGCGCGTCGACGACGACGCGATCGGCCGCCGTATAGCCGGCGAACCAGGTGAGAATGGCGTAATAGACCGCGACGCCGAGCAGCGCGAGGCCGGCCACCAGCAGACCGGTGATGGCGCCCGCCTTGAAGGCGATGTCGAGGCCGCCGGCCAGCGATTTCGTCGCCGCCTGCGCGGTGCGCACATTGGCGCGCACGGAGACGTTCATGCCGATGAAGCCGGCGGCGCCGGACAGCAGGGCGCCGAGCAGGAAGCCGAAGCCCACCCACCAGCCGAGCAAGATCACCAGCAGCACGAAAATGCCGCCGCCGACATAGGCGATGGTGGTGTATTGGCGCTTCAGATAGGCCTGCGCGCCTTCGGCGATGGCGTCGGAGATTTCCTGCATTTTTTGCGAGCCGGCGTCCGCCGCGAGCAATTCCTGCGAGGTCTTCACCCCGTAGACAATGGACAAAAGTCCAAAGATAATGGTTAAAAACAGCACCATGGTGGATTCGCCCCCTCATTATTGACCGCGCTCGCGCGATCGATAGCCGTGTCGGACCGCCGCGGTAAAGGCGCTGCGCCGCAGAAAAACACGCAACCACGAACCGAATCGTGGATGCCGCGAGTTTGGGCCTTCCTTTGCCAGAAATGGCGGGTTCCGGCAATGGCGGGGAGGCGCCGCGGATCAGAAATGACTGAAGGACAATCTATTGAAGTTCCTTGCTTTTTCTTGCTCATCGAGAAAAACCGTCTCGTGGTATCCAGCAATTAGTTCGCCGATTCTCGCGCAAGGCGCGCCAGAGGCTCGCGCCGCCGCCGCGAATCGCGCCTCGTCAGAGCCGGCGCAACACAGGATCTCGTAATCGTCGCCGCCGGTCAGCGCGACCTCCAACAGGCTTGGGTCGAGAGCGATCGCCTCCCGCGCCGCGTCGGAAAGGGGCACGCTCGCGACCGCGACTTTCGCGCCGAGTTTCGAGGCGCGCGCAAGTTTGGCCAAGTCGCCAACGAGACCGTCGGAAACGTCCATCGCGGCGGTGGCGTGAAGACGCAGCGCCGCCGCCAGAGCAAGTCGGGGACGCGGCAGGAGATAACGCTCCAACAAATGGTCGCGCGCCGGCGCCGACAGACGGCGCGCGAAGGCCTCGTCCCGTCGCAGCCGCAGCCCCAGCGCCGCGTCGCCGATGGTTCCACTCACAAAAACGGCGTCGCCGGCTTGGCCCGAGGTTCGCGCTACGAAACAGCCCTCTGGCGCCTCGCCGAGCGCGGTGATGGAGAGCGTGAGCGGCCCGGGCGTCGAAACCGTGTCGCCGCCGAGCAAGGGACAGCGATAGGCGAGCGCATCTTCGCCAAGTCCCGCCGCGAAAGCCGCCAGCCAGTCGTTGGTCCAATCCGGCGGCAGGGCGATGGCGAGCAGAAAGCCGACGGGCTCGGCGCCCTTGGCGGCAAGGTCGGACAAATTGACCCGCAGCGCTTTCTTGGCGATCAGCCCCGGCGGATCGTCCTTGAAGAAATGCACCCCGGCCACCAGCGCGTCGGTCGTCGCCACCAAGGGATTCTTGCTCGCTGGGAGCAGCGCGGCGTCGTCGCGAAGGCCAAGCGCCGCCGCGCCAGCGAGAGGCGCGAACAGCGTCGCGATAAGTTCGTCCTCGGAAAAACGACGCGCCATTGCCCTGCCCTCGCGGCGCTAATCCTTCGTCATTTCCTTGGGCCGCGTCTGCCGCGCCAGACGGTCGAGCACCGCGTTGATCATGCCGGACTCGGTCGGCCCAAAGAAGGCGCCGGCGACGTCGACATATTCCTTGATGACGACGCGCATTGGCACGTCCTTGCGCTTATGCAGTTCGTAGGCGCCCGCGCGCAAAATGGCGCGCATCACTGTCTCGATCCGCGCCAGCGGCCAGCCGCCCTGCAAGGCCGCGTCGACCTCGCGGTCGATCATGACCTGCTCGTCGAGCACGCCCTGCAGAATATCGCGAAAGAAGCCGACCTCGGCGGGCTTATATTGCTCGCCCTCGATTTCGCGGCCCATCCAATGGGTCTCGAATTCGGCGAAAATGTCGTTGAGGCCCTTGCCCGCGACTTCCATCTGATACAGCGCCTGCACGACGGCGAGCCGCGCATTGGAACGTTGTTCGACGCTCATGCCCGCGCCCCCAGTTTTCGCGCGAGGCGCACCAGCGCCAGCGCCGCCAAAGCGGCGTCGCCGCCCTTGTCGCCCTGTTTAGGATCGGCGCGGACAATCGCCTGTTGTTCGTTTTCCACGGTGAGGATTCCATTGCCGAGCGGCAGTCGGTTTGAAACGGCAAGATCGGTGAGCGCCCGCGCGCTCTCATTGGCGACGATCTCGAAGTGATAGGTTTCGCCGCGAATGACGCAACCAAGCGCGACGGCGCCATCATAGGGCGTGCCCGCCTCTTGCGCGACGTCGACGGCGATTGCGATGGCTGGCGCGATCTCCAGCGCGCCAGGGACTTCGATCAGCGTCACCTTGGCGCCAAGCCGCTCCAGCGCCGCCAGCGCGCCCTCGCGCAGCAGCGAAACGATATCGTCATTGAACCGCGCCGCGACAACGAGAATCTTCGCGCCCGGCACGGGCGCGGCGTTATCGTCGGCGCGTGAAAAACCTGCCATTTATGGGGACTCCTTCCGCGACCGATACACTTTTGTGCATCGCACGGCTATAAACCATCGCGTTGCGCGGCGCGAGCTTTGGCGCGATGTGACGGCGACGCGTTACGAATTGTCCGCCTGCGTCAATCTTGCCGCGTAACGCGCCATCAGATCGACCTCGATATTGAACAAGTCCCCCGCCTCGCGCGCGCCTATGGTCGTCACGCTCAGCGTGTGCGGGATGATCAGCACGCCAAAGCGGTCGCCCTCGACCTCGTTCACGGTCAGCGACACCCCGTCCAGCGTCACCGAACCCTTTTGCGCGACGAAGCGCGAGAGTTCCCGCGGCGCCTCGATGACAAAGCGGGCCATTTCGTCGAAATTCTCGCGCGAAACGATCCGCGCCACGCCATCGACATGGCCGGTGACGATATGGCCGCCCAGTTCGTCGCCAATTTTGAGCGCGCGCTCCAGATTGATCTTCGTCCCTTGCGACCAGCTCGCGACGGTCGTGCGCGCGAGCGTCTCCGCCGCCGCGTCGACGTCGAACACGGTCCGGCCGTCCTCGCGCGTGGCCGCGACCACGGTCAGGCATGTTCCGGAACACGCGATGGAAGCGCCGAGCGCTATGCCGTCGGCGTCATAGCCGCAGGCGACGCGAAGCCGCCGCAAGCCGCCGCGCTCCACGACGGAGACGACCTCGCCCATGTCGGTGACGATTCCGGTGAACATTCAGGCGATCCTCTCGCGCCGCGTCATCTCGTCGGCGCCGAGCCGCGCGCTCTCGGCGAGGCGATAAAATCGCGGGTCTTCGAGCACGGCTTTCGCGGCCGGCCTCAGCGCCAGTCTTCCCGCGCCGCCCAAGGGTTGCGCGCCGGTGTGCAATATAACCTCGTCCGCGAAGCCGCCGGTGATCAGGCTCTCCGCGAGGCGCGGTCCGCCTTCGCAGAACACCCGCGTGACGCCGCGCCGCGCCAACTCGCCAAGCGCCGCGGGAAGCGCGACGCGCCCCAGCAAATCCGTCGGCGCGCGCGCGACCTCGGCGCCGGTCGCGGCGACAAAGCTCTTGATCGCCGCTTCGGTCACGTCGGCCCCCACAATGAGCAGCGTCGGCGCCGCGCGCGCCGTCGCCCCGAAGCGCGAGCCCGGCGAGAGCGAAAGCCGCGTATCGAGCACGACCCTTAGCCGCTTCTCGTCCTCCATGCCCGGCAGGCGCACGGTCATCAGCGGATCGTCCTCGCGGGCCGTGCCGGCGCCGACCATGATCGCGTCATGCAGCGCCCGCTGCATATGCGTATAGGCGTCGGCGAGAGGTCCCGTCACATGCAGGCGCGGGTCATGAGCCGCGCCGGCGGCGTAGCCGTCCGGAGTCCGCGCCAGTTTGAGCGTCACCATCGGGCGACCCTGCGTCACCCGCAGCGAATGGCCGAGGTGATCGCGCCGCGCCGCGCGCTCCAGCACATGCGTCGCCACTTCCAGCCCCGCCGCGCGCAAAAGCGCGTGGCCGCGCCCGGCGACGCGCGGATCGGGATCGTCCATCGCCGTCACAACGCGCGCGACGCCGCTGGCGATAATGGCGTCGACGCAGGGCGGCGTTTCGCCGTGATGCGAGCAGGGCTCGAGCGTCACGTAAAGCGTCGCGCCGCGCGCCGCGTCGCCCGCCGACGACAGCGCCAGCGTTTCGGCGTGAGGGCGACCGCCTGCTCCCGTAAAGCCGCGCCCGACGATGACGCCGCCTCGCACGACGAGCGCGCCGACAGCGGGATTAGGCGCGGCGCGGCCGAGATTGCGCCGTCCCAGCGCCAGCGCCGCGCTCATATAGTCCGCGTCGTGATCTCCTTCGCTCATGCGCCTTAGCTCGCCTTCCCTGGGTTCGGCTTTTCGTCGCCCGCGCGGCGCGCGGCTGGCGATTCCGTGGAGTCCCTCGCCTCGCCGACAAGCTCGTCGACCAGCGCGTTGAAGTCCCTGGCCTCGCGAAAATCGCGATAGACCGAGGCGAAGCGCACGAAAGCCACTGGATCGAGCGAGCGCAGGCCTTCGATCACCAATTCGCCAATGCGGCTGCTTTCGACTTCCGCGTCGCCGCTGCTCTCTAACTGCCGCACGACGCCATTGACCATCAACTCGACACGCTCGGGATCGACCGGGCGCTTGCGCAACGCGATCTGCAGCGAACGCACGAGCTTTTCGCGGTCGAAGGGCGCGCGCCGCCCCGACTTCTTGACGACGACGAGTTCGCGCAGCTGCACGCGCTCGAATGTCGTGAATCTGCCGCCGCACACCGGGCAGACGCGGCGCCGACGGATGCAGGAATTGTCTTCGGCGGGCCGCGAATCCTTCACCTGCGTGTCGGCGGAGCCGCAATAAGGACAGCGCATCTTGCCTCGCCCTATAGAGCGCCCCCTCTCCCTTGAGGGGAAAGGGGGCGCGCAAGCGGGACTATTCCGCTTAGTAGATCGGGAACTTCGCCGTCAGCGCGTGAACCTTCTCCTTCACCGCCGCTTCCGTCGCGGCGTTGCCGGCTTCGCCATTGGCGGCGAGGCCGTCCAGCACTTCGACGATGAGGCCGCCGACCTGGCTAAACTCCGCGACGCCAAAGCCGCGCGAGGTCGCGGCCGGCGATCCCAGACGAATGCCCGACGTGACGAAGGGCTTCTCGGGGTCGAAGGGAATGCCGTTCTTGTTGCAGGTGATGTGGGCGCGGCCAAGCGCCGCCTCCGCCGCCTTGCCGGTGATTTTCTTCGGGCGAAGATCGACCAGCATCAGATGGTTGTCGGTGCCGCCCGAAACGATGGCGAGCCCGGCGGCGACCAGCGTCTCGGCGAGCACGCGGGCGTTGTCCTTCACCTGTTGCTGATAGGCCTTGAACTCGGGCTTCAACGCCTCGCCAAAGGCCACCGCCTTGCCGGCGATGACATGCATCAGCGGACCGCCTTGCAGACCGGGGAACACCGCCGAATTGATCTTCTTGGCGATGTCCTCGTCGTTGGTCAGCACCATGCCGCCGCGCGGGCCGCGCAGGGTCTTGTGGGTCGTGGTGGTCACGACATGGGCGTGCGGGAACGGCGACGGATGCAGGCCGGCGGCGACGAGGCCGGCGAAATGCGCCATATCGACCATGAAGTAGGCGCCGACGCTGTCGGCGATCTTGCGGAACGCCTCGAAATCCCAAATGCGCGAATAGCCGGAGCCGCCCGCGATGATGCATTTGGGCTTATGCTCCGCGGCGAGCGCGGCGACCTGCTCCATGTCGATCCGGTTGTCGTCCTTGCGGACGGTGTAGCTCACCGGCTTGAACCAGCGGCCGGACAGGTTCACGGGCGAGCCATGCGTCAAATGGCCGCCGGCGGCGAGGTCGAGACCCATGAAGGTGTCGCCCGGCTGCAGCAGCGCGAGGAACACGGACTGGTTGGCCTGCGAGCCGGAATTGGGCTGCACATTGGCGAAGCCGCAGCCAAACAGCTGTTTCGCCCGCTCGATGGCGAGATTTTCGGCGATGTCGACATATTGGCAGCCGCCGTAATAGCGCTTGCCCGGATAGCCTTCGGCATATTTGTTGGTGAGAACCGAGCCCTGGGCCTCCAACACGGCGCGCGAAACAATGTTCTCCGAGGCGATCAGCTCGATTTCGTGACGCTGCCGCCCGAGTTCGAGTTCAATCGCCTTGGCGAGATCGGGATCGGAGCTGGCGAGCGGGGTGGTGAAGAAACCGGACTGGCTCATTATTTTCCTCTAGGCCAAGGGGGCGGGAACGGAAAGGGGCGCCGCCGCCGCGACGCGCAAGCGTGAGGCCCAAGCGCTTATCACGGTCGAAGCATGACGAAAAGAGCGCATGGCGACGCGGCGTCCGCCAAGGGCGCCGGAGAGCCGACTGCTTAACGAGAGAGCTTAACGGGTAAGGTTGACGGCATTCGTCGTTTGGCGTCGAAAAGGCCGCCGTGTAAATATTTTATTATCGATAAACATCAAATCTAAATCTCCTTGAAAGGAATATCGCCATGAGCGCGGCGCAAATACAGCTCCAGACGGCCCGCGAGTTCACCACAGCCGGCGGCGAGCCGCGAAACGGCGCCCTACGCGCAAGTAATCGACGAAATATGCGAGCTGAATTGGAGCGCCCTCTCGCGGGACGAGCTCATCGACGTCGCATGGGCCTATTATTTTTTCTCGGTTCAATTTTGCGAAAACGTCGGGATCGCCCGTCGCCTCTATCCCGACGACAAGCGCTTGGAGGAACTCGATCGCGGCGAGCGCGACACCGACAATCTTTCGCCTTGCCCGGGCGTCGTGGGCGCCGGCGAGAGAGTCGATCACGATGAATTCATGAGAAGAGCGCTGAATCTCGAGCCCATTAACGAGATTCGCCAGCGCCGCCTTCTGACAATCGGCGCCGCCTACCTCGGCAAGGTGCGCGCCGCGGATGACGCGACCAGGGTGTTAAGCCTGCCGACCTATGAGGATGGCGGAACTCGAAAGAGTATTTCGCTCGATTTTGCGGGCCCGGCGCTGGGATGGCCCGTTGCTTCAGGCGTTCAAACACTTCCTCGTCGGGCACATCGCGCTGGACAGCAACCCGGTGGAGGGTCATGGCTCGCTTTGCCGGCATCTGCCGCCGAACGCGCAGGTGTTCGATCTGTGGTTGGCTTTCAAACAAAGCCTTGTCGCGGCGGCGCCCGTTTTGGCGCGGTGACGATCATTGTTGGCCGTTGCCGGCGGCGCCCGAGGTCAAAATCGGGCGCGCGCGTCGCTCAATCGAAATCCCCGGCAAGTTCCGCCCGCGTCGCCTCCGCCACGACGGCCATATGGCTATACGCCGGATGCGAGAAGCCTAGAATCACCTGCGCGCCGGGCTGGCGGAAGGCGGCGATCTGCGCTTCCGTAAAGGGGAAGTGCACGAAGTGCACGGCACTCGCCTTGCCCTCGGCCGTGGTGCGGTCTTGATCGGCCTCCGGCAGCGCCGGGATTTTCGAAGCCCCAAGCTGAAAAAACGCGGTCTCCTCGATGCCGCCGAGCCCCGCCAGCACGCGGGCGCGGCGCAGGGGGTCGTCTATTTCGATCATGAAGGTGGCGACCAGTTCGCGGCCCTTGGGGATGAGTGGATTGTAAGCGGCGAGTTCGTCCTTCAACTGCTCCGCGCCGCCCTTCTCGATGTGCAGCATCTCCTGCACCTGCAACCACATCGTGTCGAAACTCTCGAAAAAGAAAGTCACATGAGGACCAACCTCGACCCGTCGGTTGCGCTTGATCGCGCTCATCCGGCTTCGATGTTCGGCCCGCGCCTTCGCATATTCCGCCCAGGGGAGAATATCGGCGGCCGTGAGTTCGTGTTTACTGGGCATCCTTCGCTCCAACGGCCTCGCCATAGGCGCGCGCCAATAGTTCGATCGGGTGGGCGATCAGCTCCGGCTTTGGCGCGTCGTCGCCAAGCCGCTCGACGCCCTGCGCGAGGTGCATTCCGGCGAGCGGGCACTCCGAAACCATGTATTTCTTGCCGGCGCCGGAGATCTGGCGCGCGGCCGGCTTTCCGACCTTCAGCGCGATGTCGAAATTAGCGCCCTTGCAGCCCCAGGCCCCTCCGTGGCCGGAACAACGCTCGACGACCGTCAGATCCATTTCCGGCACGAGGCGCAGCAAATCCGCGCCGCGCTGGCCCATGTTCTGCGCCCGCGAATGGCAGGAGACATGGAAGGCGACGCCGCCATCGATCGGCTTTACGCCCTCGGCCAGCCCTTCGTCGCGCGCGATGCTCACGACATATTCGGAGAGATCGAAGGTCGACGCGGCGAGCCGCTTGACGCTTTCGTCATGCGGCAAGATCAGCGGCCATTCGAATTTCAGCATCAAGGCGCAGGACGGCACAAGCGCGACAATGTCGTAGCCTTCATCGATATAGGGCGCGAACGCGGCGGCGACGAGTTTCGCGGCGTCGGCGACCTCGCCGATCAATCCCTGTTCGAGTTTCGGCATGCCGCAGCAATGCGGATGCAAGACCTTGGTCTCGACCCCGTTCTTCGCCAGCACGGCGAGCGCCGCCTTGCCGATCGACGTGTCGTTATAATCGCCATAGCAAGTGGCGTAGAGCACGGCCTTGCGGCCCTTGGCCGGCGCGGTTTCGTCACGTTTCGCCGGATTTCGCGCCGCCGCGGCCTCCAGCGTCTCATCGGCGAATTTAGGCAGCGCGGCCCGCGGATTGATGCCGAAAAACCTCTGCATAAGTCCGCGCGTAAACTTATTGCCGACATCCGTCGCCCAATTGGCGAGCGCCGGCAGTTTCGTCGCGAGCGCGCCGGTCACGTCGGTTTGCGCGAGTTGACGATCGGCGAAGCTCACCGCCCCCCGTTTCGCCTCGACGGCGCGGTGGCGCAGCATCAGATGCGGGAAATCGATGTTGAATTCATGCGGCGGCACATAGGGGCATTTCGTCATGAAACACATGTCGCAGAGCGTGCAGGCGTCGACGACCGGCTTGAAATCCTTGCTCTCCACCGTGTCGAGTTCGCCGCTCTTGGAGCCGTCGATAAGATCGAACAGCCGCGGAAAACTATCGCAGAGGTTGAAGCAGCGGCGGCAGGTGTGACAAATGTCAAACACGCGCCGTATTTCGGCGTCGAGCTTGGCTTCGTCGTAAAAGTCGGCGCTTTGCCAATCGATCGGATGCCGCGTCGGGGCGTCCAGACTGCCTTCCCGCATCTTAAATCCATGTTCCCGTATGATGAACGCCCATCGAGGCGAGGCTCCCTCCTCCCGCCGCGCGGGAGGAGGGAGGACGCGACTTACTTCAGTTCGTCAAGCGAGCGCTGGAAGCGGCCCGCGTGCGAGCGCTCGGCCTTGGCCAGCGTCTCGAACCAATCGGCGATTTCCTCGAAGCCTTCCTCGCGCGCGGAACGCGCCATGCCCGGATACATATCCGTATATTCATGGGTCTCGCCGGCGACGGCGGCCTTGAGGTTGTCGGAGGTCTTGCCGATCGGCAGGCCCGTGGCCGGATCGCCGACGAACTCGAGGAACTCGAGATGGCCATGCGCATGGCCGGTTTCGCCTTCCGCCGTGGAACGGAAAACGCTGGCCACGTCGTTATAGCCTTCGACGTCCGCCTTTTGAGCGAAATAGAGATAACGACGGTTCGCCTGCAATTCGCCGGCGAAAGCCGCCTTCAGATTTTCCTCGGTCTTGCTGCCCTTGAGCGTAGCCATTGCCTTGTGCTCCTTGATGGAATTTTTGATCCAAAGACGCCCGCTCCCGCCGCGCGGCGCGTCAAAGGCGTCGCTACTTAGAATAATTCAAAATTGGCCGGCGCCCAAGCATTATTACGACCGGTTCACCGGCGACATTTGGCCGCGTCTCGCGTGGCGCAGAACGATCTCCGCCGCGCGCGCGCTGGGAACGGCGCCGCCCGCCAGGATTTTGGCGCGCAGCGTCGCGAAGGCGGCTTGTTGCGCCGCGCGAGCCGGCCCGCCGACAAGGAGCGGGCCAATCGCCTCGGCCAAAGCCCGCGGCGTCGCCTCTCCCTGGAAAAATTCGGGGACCACGCGATCCCCCACGATGAGATTGGGCAGGCTGAAACAATCGACCGTGATCAAGAATTTCAGCAGTCGCTCGACCGGCGAGACCTTATAGGCGACGGCCATGGGCACGTCGGCCAGGGCGAGTTCCAGCGTCGCGGCGCCAGAGGTGACCAGCGCGGCCCTCGCGGCGCGAAAGGCGGGGAACTTCTCGTCTTGCGACAGCAGCCGCGGCGCGACGCGCCAGCGCGAGGCTTCTTCCTTCACGGCCGATTCCACGTTCGAGGCGACGGGAATCGCGATGTCGAGGCCCGGATGCGCGCGCGCGAGCAGCGCCGCCGCCGCGCCAAAGACCGGCATCATCCGCCGCACCTCGGCGTGGCGCGAACCGGGCAGGATCAGAAGCGGCCCGTCGCGCCAATCGCTGTCCCAGGCGCCCGGCGCGAGGACGTCGATGTGCTCGATCAACGGATGGCCCACATAATCACAAGGGGGGCCGCCAAGCCGCGCGAGAGCGTCGGGCTCGAAGGGCAGCACGGCCAGCACATGGTCGATGGAGGTCCGCATCGTCCGCGCCCGCCACGGCCGCCATGCCCAGACGGTTGGACTGACATAGCGAACAATCGGAATTCGCGGCGCCCGCGCCCGCACGCCGCGCGCGACGCGTTGGGTGAAATCCTGCGCGTCGATCAGCACCAGACAATCGGGCGGGTCGGCGAGGACCGCCCGCGTGGTCTCGTCCAAACGCGCCAGCAACCGCGGCAGTCGGGCGAGGACCGGGACAAGTCCCATCACCGCGAGGTCGGAGAGCGGAAAGAGACTGGCGAGCCCCTCGCGCGTCATTTCCTCCCCGCCAACGCCCGCGACGACGACGTCCGGCTCCGCCGCGCGGAGCGCGCGCATCAGCAACGCGCCCAGATGATCCCCCGAGGCTTCGCCCGCGACGACGAATATCCGCGTCACGGCGCCCTGCCCGCGCGCGGCGCGCAAAGCGGCCTGCTCGACGGCGCGCGCAAAAATTCGACCATTAGCGCTATGTCGGCGTCGCCCTCGTCCAGCTTGGAGAGCGCCTCGACGCGCATGGCGAGCGGCGACGGCTCGGACAGCGCCTCTCGCGCGAACAGCAGCCGATAGGCCGCGCGCAGCTTGGCTATCCGCTCCGGCGAAAAATCACGGCGGCGCAGCCCAACCAGATTGAGGCCGAACAAATGCGCGCGGTTGCCGCTGGCGATCGTGAAGGGAAGCACATCGCCCTCGACGCCGGAGAGTCCGGCGACGAAGGCGTGCGCGCCGATGCGCGCATATTGATGCACGGCGCTGGCGCCGCCGATCATCGCGTGGTCTCCGATTCGAACATGACCGCCGAGCAGCACATTATTGGAAAGGATCACGCTTTCGCCGAGGCGGCAATCATGCGCCACATGGCAATAGGCCAGTAAAACGCAACGATCTCCGACGCGCGTTTCGTCGTCCTCGCCGCATCCGCCGGCGTTAATCGTGACGCCTTCGCGAATGACGCAATCGGAACCGACGACGAGCCTTCCGCCCTTGCCGCCCGCCTTCAAATCCTGCGAAGGCGCGCCGATCGACGCGAAGGGAAAGATTTTCGTTCGCGATCCGACGCGCGTCTCGCCCATGACGACGACGTGAGAAGCGAGTTCCACGCCGTCGCGAAGCTCCACGCCCGGCCCGATATGGCAGAAGGGTCCAACGACGACATTGGAGCCAAGGCGAGCCCCCGCCTCGATAACGGCGGATGGGTGCGCGCGAGCGGTCACGCGGCTAGGCCCTGCTTGAACGGCGGCAACGCCATGGAGTCATGCAAAGGCCCCGCGCATGGCGTCACGCCCCGACCATCGCGCTGATTTGCGCCTCGCAAACCAGCGCGCCATCCACCATCGCGCGGCCTTCATACCAATAGATGGCGCGCCTTTGCGCGGTCTTCGTCATATGGAATTCAATTCGATCTCCCGGTCCGACCGGCTTGCGGAACTTAGCCTTGTCGATCGTGACGAAATAAACGCTCTTTGGGCGCTCGACGGCGCGTTGCGCATGCATCGCGATGACGCCCGCCGTCTGCGCCATCGCCTCGATCATCAACACCCCCGGCATCACCGGGGCCAATGGAAAATGCCCCTGAAATTGCGGCTCGTTGATCGTCACATTCTTTATGCCGACGCAGGATTCGTCGCCGCGAATATCGACGATGCGATCGATCAACAAGAATGGGTAGCGGTGCGGCAAATAGTCGAGGATGCGGATAATATCCAAGGTTTCGAGCGTCGCGCCCGCGATGGCGTCATTCATTTTTCTCTCCCTCCGGCGCCAGACGTTCTTTGCGTCCTTGCGCTCAACTCTCGTTGTCGCGCCCTCGCGACGCGCGGCGCCCCAGTCGCGCCAACAGCGCCTCTCCGCGCAAAAACTGGCGAATTGGCCGCGCCGGAGCCCCGCCATAACGCGCGCCCGCCGGCACGTCGCGCATGACCCCGGATTTCGCCGCGACGCCGGCGCCTTCGCCAATCGTCAGATGGCCGCCGATCGCCGCCTGTCCGCCAATCCGCGCGAAATCGCCGATCTCGCTGGAGCCGGCGACGCCAGCCTGCGCGACGATCACGCAGCCGCGTCCGACCGTCACGTTGTGGCCGATTTGCACGAGATTGTCGATCTTCGCGCCCTCGCCGATGATCGTGTCGCGCAGCGCGCCGCGGTCGATCGTCGTATTGGCGCCGATCTCCACATCGTCCTGAACGATCACCCGCCCAATTTGCGGCGTCTTCCTATTGCCTTTCGCGTCGAGCACGAAACCGAATCCGTCCTGCCCCAGTCGCGCGCCCGGATGAATGATGACTCGATCGCCGATCAAGGCGTGCGTAATGCTGACATGCGCGCCGATGCGGCAGCCGCGCCCGATCCTGACGCCTGGCCCAATCGCCGCGTGCGGACCGATGATCGCGCCAGCGCCCACTTCGGCGAGCGGCCCGATCGAGGCGCCGGGATCGACGACGACATCCGCTTCCAATCTCGCGCTCGGATGCACGAAGGCGCCGGGGGACACTCCCGACGCGCCAAAGAGCGAGCGAGGCGCCAAGGCTTGTGGAAAAAGAAGACTCATCGCGAGCGTCATCGCACGTTGCGGCTCCGCGACGACAAGAGCGGCGGTCGCTGGCGGCAGAAGCCGCGCGTCAACCTCCTTGATGAAGCAAGCCGAGGCGCGGCAGAGCCGCAAGCCCGGAGCGTAGCGAGCATTTTCGTAAAAGGTCAGATCGCCAGGCCTCGCCTCTTCCAGCGAGGCTCCGCCCGTAATGGAGGGAAAGTCCGCCTCGCCGCCAGACGCCGCGAAACGCAACTCCGCATTCGTCGCCGTCGCGATTTCGCCGAGCGATAGAACGCGAGATGACTGAAAAAAGCCTATGGCGGTCAAAGTCCTCGCCTCGTGAAAGATCGTCGGACCCGCCGACCCCGGTCGTGCGAATATTACGGAACCAACGGAAAAAGGACAGCGGAACCGAAATTTTTATAGCGGAATGGGAACCGATATCCGCGCGGGGACTCCCCCTCCGCGGCCGCGAGGAAAAAACTTGAGAGATCCGAAGGCGCGAAGGTCGCGCTAATCACGGGCTAAACGGGGAAGGCTACATAAGCGCCAAAACGCGCGCCTCAAATCGAAGCATCGCGGCGAAGCGCGCGTATAAACGCGCGCCGCGCAACAATCATCCGTCTTCCCGTCCATCACGAAAGTGCGGCGCGCCCGGAGCATTCCGCGTCGGGATTGGTTAATTGTCCCGACGCGTTCGCGCTTAGAAGCTCGTGCCGCCCGAGAAGCGGAAGCGCTGCGTGACGTCGTACGGGCTCTTCATTGTCGCGACCGCATAATCGAAGCGGATCGGACCAAGCGGAGACTGCCATAGGATCGACGCGCCGACAGTCTGCCGAAGTCTAAAGTCGGTGGTGGAACTGCCCCCTGTCAGAGGCGTCGTGATTAGGCAGCTACCCTGGCCAAAGGTGGGAGCCGTATAGGGGAGCGTGCAAGGCAGCGGCTTGCTGAAATTAGTCACCCCTCTGTAATTCCAGAGCGAACCAGCATCCGTAAACAGCGCGCCGCGCAGACCGATATCTTTCGGCACACCCCAGAGCGGAAACTGAACTTCCAGCGTGCCGCCGATATAATCCGTGCCGCCGATCGAATTGCCCTGGGTGCTGGTCCAGTTGGAGACGTCGCGCGGACCAATGCCGCCCGGCGCGAAACCGCGCACGAGGCTCGGGCCAAGATTGAAGTTGTCGAACACGCGCGGCTGATACCCCGCGATCCCCGTCAGATCGCCGCCTTGCAAACGTGCAATGCCGACGATGTCACTGAAATACGGAAACTCGTAAAAGTAGCGAATGTCGCCGGAGGTGCGAACGTAGCGCGTATCACCGCCCAGACCCGCCACGTCCTGTGTGAACGTGGCGCGAACGCCGTTCTTAGGGTTCTTGATAGTTGTCGAGATTGCTATACGCCAACGTGTAGCCCAAAAGGGACGTCACGGTCGACCCTTCCGCATTCTTGATCGCGAGAGACGCTTCGCCGTTGCTCATGACAGTTATAGATGATGTTAAGGCTGCTGGGCGTCGGAGCGAGCCAATAACCGTAACCCGGCGTATAGAAAGGGATCGGGTTTTGACAGTCGTTATACGGCGTCTGGGTGTTGTTGGGGATCGAAATAATCGTGTTATAGACCGAATAATGCGGCTGCAAGCTGAGTTCTTCGGTGATCGGCACGCCGAGACGCAGCGTCGTGCCGTAGGACGTCGTGCTGTAGTACGAATAACTCCAAGCGTCGCTCTGCTTCACGAACACGTCGAACCCGCCGGACATGCGCTGATCGAGGAAATAGGGTTCGGTGAAGCTGAAGTTTACGCCGCGCGAACGCTGCCCTTCGTTGACCGAAAGCCGAACGGCCTCGCCACGGCCCATGAAGTTGCTGTCGGAAACCGAAACCTCGCCGATGAAGCCTTCCGTCGTCGAGTAGCCGCCGGAGACGTTGAAGCTGCCGGTGGGCTGCTCCTCGACCTCGACGTTGATCACGACGCGATCCGCGGCGGACCCCGGCTCGTTGGAGATCTTGACCTTCTTGAAGTAGCCGAGACCGTTAAGGTGGCGCTCGGCGCGGTCGATGAGCACGCGATTGTACGCGTCGCCCTCGCCGATCTCGAACTCGCGGCGGATCACATATTCGCGGGTCTTGTTGTTGCCGTGAATATTGATCCTCTCGATATAGACGCGCGGCCCCTCGTCGACGACGAAATTGATCGCGACGGTCCGATTGGCCTGATTACGTTGACCGCGCGGGCGAGCTTGCGTGAAGGCGTATCCTTTACGCGCGATTTCGCGCGTCAACACGTCGACCGTCTTTTCCACGGCGTCGCCGTTATAGACGTCGCCCGGCGACAACCGCACCAGCGGCCGCAGCGCGGCCGGGTCGATATCCGGCAAATGCGACTCAACGTCGACCGTGGAGATGGTGTATTGCGGCCCCTCCTCGACCCTTATTTCGAGGATATAGCCGACCTCGGCGGGCTCGTATCGCGCTTCGGAGCTAATGACGTGAAAATCCGCATAGCCGTTCTTCAGATAAAAGCGGCGCACGAGCTCCAGATCAGCCGCGACGCGATCCGGGTCATAGACGTCGCTGGTCTTGAGAAACGACAAATAATTCATCTCGGTCGTCTCCATCAGGCCGACAAGCCGGCTGGTGGAATAGACCTCGTTGCCGATGAATTTAATTTCCTTCACGCCCGTTTTGTCGCCTTCCTCGATCGTGAAGACGACATCGATCTCGCCGTTGGGAAGAGCGACGGTGCGGTATGTGACTTTGGCCGCCGCGCGCCCCGAGCGCCTGTAAATCTCGACCAGCCGCGCCACGTCTTGTTCGGTGACCTGCTGATTGAACGAACCATGCGCCTTGGTGCGCATTTCGGTCTGCAGCGTCTCCGTCTTAACCTTGCTGTTGCCCTCGAAGGCGACGCGATTGATCAGATTGCCCTCGGAAACGTGAACGATGACGTGATCACCGCGACGGGTGACGGAAACGTTCGAGAATCGCCCGCTGGACTTTAAAGCCTCCAGCCCCGCCTGGACCTCGGCCTCGCTGGTGCCGGCGAAATAGGACCGGATCGCGTCGGCGTCGCCGTGCGTGTTTCCCACGACCTCAATGTCCGCGGCCGCCGGCGCGGCGAATCCGACGAGGGCGGCCAGGATCATCATTACGAAAGTGGGACGCTTCAAAATAGCTCTGGTCGACAGCATGTAATCCTGGTCCTCGTCGCAACTACCGCCGCCCCTGGGCGCGGCGCGGGCCTCTCGCACATGACGCGCGTCGCACGCGCGCCCTTTGTCTGATCCGTATATCCCTTCTACAAGGTTTAACGAATGCTGCAAATGCCGAAGGAGTAATGAAACAGCAATTTGTCGAAGCCGTGACCGGAAAGCCACATATCGTGGCCAATAGAAGGTTAACGCCGGTGACGCCCGCGCGGGTTCTCTTAAAGAATCGCCACGCTTCTTTTGCATTGCGAAGAGGGACGAAAGGCGCCGCCCGTCCAGGGCGTTTCGCGGCTTCGCCCGCTCGGTCGGTAAGGCCAAGCGGGCGAAGCGGGATTACAATAGGTTAGCGCACATGGGCAATTGGGCGCGGCCGACGCGGGCGCGGGAAAATCAAAGGTGCAAATGCCGCGCCAGATCGTTGTAAGTCGCGAAGAGCATTAGCGAACACACCATCGCCAGCCCGATTCGGAAGGCGTATTCCTGCACCCGCTCATTCAGGGCGCGGCCGCGAAACGCCTCGATGGCGAAGAACAAAAGGTGGCCGCCGTCCAGAAGCGGGACGGGCATCAGGTTCAACAGTCCAATCGACACCGAGAGCAGCGCGATCAAATTGACGAGGGGCCACACGCCAAGCGTCGGAATCTGTTGAGCCATCTGGCCGGAAGCCTCAGCGATGCCGATGGGGCCCGAAAGTTGGTTGGCGTTTTCGCGACCGCTCAGCAGCCCACCGACGAAATGGCCGGTTTGTTTGACGATGTTCCAGGTCTCGCGGAGCCCGAGGCCGACCGCTTCGATGGGGGCGCACGGCCGCATGAGCATGTCGCGAAAGTCCGCGCTCGAATTCAAGCCCAGCCTTCCAACCTTGACCTTTCCGTTCGCCCCTTCGATTTCGGTGAGCGTGGGCGTCGCGGTGAGGACCGTTTCCTGTTTGTCGCGTAGAACCGCGATATGCAGCTGCTTATCGGCGGAAGCCGCTATCACCCTTTGGAACTTCGAGAAACTCTCGATGGGTTCGCCGTCGACCGACTTCACCACGTCGCCCGCGCGAAAACCCGCCGCGGCGCCCGCGCCGCCCGGTTGGACGGCGGAAATTCGAGGCGTCACGACCACTTGTCCGTCAACCAGCACGGGCTGCCCGAAATAAGCGAATATTCCCGCGAAAATCCCGATGGCGAGCAGGAAGTTGAACAGAGGGCCGGCGAAAACGGTCGCGGCGCGCTTCCAGACCGGTTGCGCGAAGAAGGTCACGGAGCGCTCGGCTTCGGACATCTGCGTCAGCGACGACGAGTCGACGCCGCTGGCGGCGTTGGCGTCTCCGTGGAATTTAACGTAGCCGCCGAGCGGGATCGCGGCGATGCGCCAGCGTGTCCCCTTTCTGTCGTCGAAGGCGCAAAGCTCTGGTCCGAAGCCGAGCGAAAAAGCGTCCACCTTGATGCCGCACCACCGCCCGACAATGAAATGACCGTATTCGTGCACGAACACGACGACGCTCAGAACAACCAGGAAGGGCAAGACGTAACTCACGACAGTCATGAGGAAATCCATATGATTCGAGCTCCTTGCACGCTAACGCCACACCGCCGGCCGCCCCGCGGCCCGCTTGGTTACTGAAACGTTAACATGCCCGAAGCCTATCGCCCCGCCAAGATGGCCCGCGACCTTTCTCTCACAATATGGTCAACGCCGAGCGCTTCCGCCACCGTGGCGGGTTCTTTCGCGGAGCCGTTTCCGAGCGCCGCGTCGATAGCCTCCGCCACGTGCCGCGCAATGCCGCCAAACGCGATACGCCCGGCCAGAAACGCCTCGACGGCGATTTCATTGGCGGCGTTCAGCACGGTCGGCAGGCCCGCGCCCGCCGCCAGCGCATCCAGCGCCAGCCTGAGCGAGGGGAAACGGTCGTAATCGGGACGCTCGAAAGTGAGGGAGCCGATCGCCGCCAGATCGAGGCGCGGCGTCGGCGCGGCCAAACGGTCGGGAAAGCCAAGACAATGGGAAATCGGCACCCGCATGTCGGGCGCGCCCATCCCCGCCGTCACGGCGCCGTCGGCGAAGGATACGAGGCCATGGACGATCGACTGGGGATGAACGACAACGTCGAGCTTGGAAGCGGGAACGCCGAAAAGGTGATGCGCCTCGATCAATTCGAGGCCCTTGTTCATCATCGTGGCGGAATCGATCGTGATTTTGGGTCCCATCGACCAATTCGGATGGTTGAGAGCCTCGGCGACGGTCGCGTTTTCGATGGCTTCCTTGGTCCAGGTTCGAAACGGCCCGCCGGAGGCGGTGATGATCATGCGCTCGATCGTCGCCGGATCCGCGCCGCCCAACGCCTGAAAAATCGCGTTGTGCTCGCTGTCCATCGGCAGGAGCCTCACCCCGGCCTCGCGCGCCGCGCGCATAAACGGGACGCCGGCGCAGACCAGACATTCCTTATTGGCGAGCGCCACGTCGCGGCCGGCCTCGATCGCCGCGTGGGTCGGCTCGACGCCGGCGGCGCCGACGATGGCGCTAACCAAGAGATCGGCCTCGCGCGTCGCCGCCTCGATCACGGCTTCGCGTCCGGCGGCGACCTGAATATTTGTCCCGGCCAAGGCCTCCTTCAGCGGCGCATAGGCGCTCTCGTCCCGAATCGCCACGAATTCGGGCCTGAAGGCCAGCGCGATCCGCGCCAAGGCGGCGTGGTCGCGCCCGCCGGCGATCGCCACCACCACGAAGCTTTCCGGATTGCGCTCGACCAGATCTAGCGTCGAGGCTCCGATGGAGCCGGTGGCGCCAAGAAGAACGATCCGGCGAGGCGATCCGCCGCTCGAAGCCGTCGCCCCGGCCAGTCTAGTGCTCGAACCCATGATATTCCGCCTACCAAGAAAAGACGCCGGCGGCTGTCGACGACAAGCCGCGAAAAGCCCCAAGCAGGGCCGCGAAGAGGCTCGCGAAGATGAAGCCGTCGAGCCGATCCATCACGCCTCCGTGTCCCGGAATCAACTGGCTTGAATCCTTGACGCCGAAGCGCCGCTTCACCATGGATTCGCCGAGATCGCCGACTTGCGCCAGCGCGGCGGCGACGAGGCTCGCCAGAAAGATGGGCAAGCTCTTGGTCGGTCCGGCGGCGCCGAAATGGACGACGGCGAGACCCAGCAAGGCGCCGCTGAGCACGCCCGTGATCGTTCCAGACCAGGTTTTCCCGGCGGAAACGCGCGGCCAAAGCTTGGGTCCGCCAATCATTCGTCCGCCAAAATAAGCGAAGACGTCGGTGCCCCAAACCAGCGCGAACAGCCAGGCCACCGCCAGCAGGCCGACGCCCGGCGAATCCCGCAGCGCGCAGACCGAAACCACGAGCGCTCCGGCGTATATCAGGCCGACGAAGGCCCAAAGTCGTCGCGCGGGACCGGCAAGGATCGCCACGACGCCCGCAAGCAATATGAGCACGACCAAGCCCGGGATCGTCTCGCCCGCATGTGTGAAGCCCGCCGCGGCCGACAGGGCGACGGCGCCGATCACGACGCGGGCGAGCCGCCGCTCGCCGCCTATAAGGCCCTGCCATTCCCAATTGATCGCGAAAGCGGCGATCAACCAGAACAGCACGAATACATGGCCGCCGACGATCAACGCCGCCACCGCCAGCGCGGTCAGCGCCAGCGCGGAGACCACGCGCGGGCCGAGATCGCCAAATCCACCCGACTTCGCTTTCGAAGCTTGCGCGTCGCCCTGCTCGCGAGCGACCGGCGCCGAAGCGCCGCCTTCGTCGCGGTCCGCCTCGTTCATGAAGCGGTTTTCGCGTTGCACGCGACGGAGCCGAGTTGCCCGAAACGACGGTCTCTGTTCGAATAGTCGTTGATCGCCGCCTCGAACGCGGCCTTGTCGAAATCGGGCCAGTTGATCGGCAAAAACACAAATTCGGCGTAGGCCGCCTGCCAAAGCAAGAAGTTCGACAGTCTCTGCTCGCCAGACGTCCTGATAATGAGATCCGGATCGGGAATGTCGGCCGTATGCAGCCGCGAGGCTATCGCCCCGGCGTCGATCTCGCTCAGCGAAAGCCGTCCCTCGAGAACCTCTTGCGCGAGCGCGCGCGCCGCGGCGGCGATTTCCTGTCTGGCGCCGTAATTGAACGCCACTACCAGCGTCAGACCAGTGTTTTCCTTGGTGTCGCGCTCGGCCTCGAGCAGAAGCTCCGCGACATCCGACGGAAGGTCGGAACGCGCGCCAATCACCTGCACTCGCACGTTGTTGGCGTCGAGTTCAGCGAGATCCTTGCGGATAAAACGATGCAACAGGCCAAGAAGCCCCTGCACTTCTTCGCGCGGGCGCGACCAGTTTTCGACCGAGAAAGAATAAACGGTCAAATATTCGATCCGCAGCTCGATCGCCGCGCGCACGGCCCGCCTCAACGCCTCCACGCCGCGCCGATGGCCTTCGAATCGCGGCAGGCCGCGTTGCGCGGCCCAACGGCCGTTGCCATCCATGATCAACGCGACATGGCGCGGGACGCGGCGCAAAACAGCTGCCGCGTCATTCGCGGCGCCTATAAGGTCCAAAACATCGCCATCCGCCATTTCACCAATCCAAATCATGGTCCATGACACCCCCCTCGCGATCGCCGCCACATGAGGCCGAAATTCGCGATTGACGCCCGTCGCCGTATATTACACGCAATTCACACCTGCATAATTTCCTTTTCCTTGGCCGCGAGCGCGCTGTCGATCTCGCGAACCGACTCGTCGGTGGCCTTTTGCACCTCGGCTTCGTGACGTTTTTCGTCGTCTTCTGGAATAGCATGATCTTTCAATAGCTTCTTTAAAATATCGATACCATCGCGGCGAACGTGGCGCACGGAGACGCGGGCTTCCTCGGCATATTTGTGAGCGACCTTGACCAACTCCTTGCGGCGCTGCTCGTTCAGCTCCGGCGTGCGAATCCGGAGCGTCTGCCCCTCCACATTGGGGCTTAGCCCCAAATTGGCGTCGCGAATCGCCCGCTCCACGGCGCCGACGAGAGCCTTGTCCCACACCTGAACGGAAATAAGGCGAGCCTCGGGCACGCTGATGGTGGCGACCTGATTGAGCGGGGTGGATTGCCCGTAGGCGTCGACATGCACGGGCTCGACCAGCGAGGCCGAGGCGCGGCCGGTTCGCAGTCCGCCGAACTCATGCTTCAGGGTGGCGAGCGCGCCCTGCATGCGGCGCTTCAAATCGGCGATATCGAAAGTCTGACTCATATCGGTCGCAACCTGTCTATTTTCGGGTTTCGGTTCGTGAACGCATAATAGCAGCTTCGCACGCCGTTGCTCGGGTTTTTCCCGCGGCCCGAACTTCGAGAGCGCCCGTCCGCGCCGCGCCCAACGACGACGGCGCGACGGTCATGGAACGATATACGTGGCTCGGCCCACGCCGCCTAGCGTCGCGGTGATCGCCCCCTCTTCGCGAATTGAAAAGACGACGATCGGAATTTTATTCTCGCGGGCTAGCGCGAACGCGGCCGTATCCATGATCGCGAGATTTTGTTCGATGGCTTGGTCGTGGGTCAAGACGTCGTAGCGCCGCGCCGCGGGATCGCGCTTCGGATCGGCGGTGTAGACGCCGTCGACCTGCGTCGCCTTGAGCACCGCGTCGGCGGAAAGTTCGGCGGCGCGCAACGCCGCGCCGGTGTCGGTCGTGAAAAACGGATTGCCGGTGCCGCCCGCCGCGATCACCACCCTGCCCTTGGCCAGATGGTGCAAGGCCGCGCGGCGAGAATAGGACTCGCAAAGCGAGGGCATGGGGACCGCCGACAAGGCGCGCGCCTGCCGACCCTGCGCCTCGACCGCCTGCTCCAATGCGAGGCCGTTCATGACCGTGGCGAGCATGCCGATCGAATCGGCCCGCGCCCGCTCAATGCCCTTGTCGGCGCCCTGGATGCCGCGAAAAAAATTGCCGCCGCCAACGACGACGGCGATTTCGACCCCGGTGTCGGCGGCCGACGCGAGATCACGGGCGATGCGCGCCAGAGTCGGCGCGTCAAGGCCGTGTTGGCCATCGCCCATCAACGCCTCGCCCGACAGCTTGACGACCACGCGCTTCCAACTGCTCGCCGGACTGGGGTTCGTCGTCATGCGGTCCTTCTCTCTTCGCGGCGATTCGCGCGGCTTTGCCTGTTCTTCATACAAAAGGACGCGCCCGCGCCGCAAGCGGGCGCAAGGCGCGTCTCATGTCATATCAACGATAAACCGCCGATCCTCGGCGGCGCGGCGTCAGCCCTTGACGGCGGCGGCCACTTCGGCGGCGAAATCGCCCGTCGCCTTCTCGATGCCCTCGCCCAGCGCATAACGGACGAAACCCTTGATCGCGATCGGCGCGCCGGCCTTGCCCTCGGTTTCCTTCACCGCCTGCGCGACCGTCTTGCCCGCGTGGTCGGGGTGATTGGAGACCTGCTCGGGCAGCAGCACCTCCTTGTAATAGGTCTTCAGGCCGGATTCGATGATCTTCTCCAGCACATGCGGCGGCTTGCCGGCGTTTTTCTCGGCCAAGAGGTTCTTCTCGCGCTCGACGGTCGCCGCGTCGAGTTCGGCGGCGGTCATCGCCAGCGGATTGGCCGAGGCGACATGCATGGCGAGCTGGCGCGCCAGCGTCGCGAGAACTTCCTTGTCGCCCTTCGATTCGAGCGCGACGATGACCGCGATCTTGCCGAGACCATCGGAAATCTGCGTATGCACATAACGGCCGACGACGCCGCTTTCGACGCTAAGACCCGCCGCGCGGCGCAAGGTGAGGTTTTCGCCGATATTGGCGATCGCCGTCGTCACGGCGTCGGCCACGGCGCCGCCGGTGGGATAGGCTTGCTTGCCCAACTCCTCGACATCGGTCTTGCCGCTCGACAGGGCGACGCCCGCGACGTTGCGCGCCAGGGTCTGGAAATCCTCGTTGCGGGCGACGAAATCGGTCTCGGAATTGACTTCGACGACGACGCCGGCGCGCTCGCCGATCAAAGCCGCGACCAAACCCTCGGCGGCGACGCGCCCGGCCTTCTTGGCGGCCTTGGACAGGCCCTTCTTGCGCAGCCAGTCGACCGACGCTTCGATGTCGCCGTTATTCTCGGTCAGCGCGGCCTTGCAGTCCATCATGCCGGCGCCGGTGCTCTCGCGCAGTTCCTTCACCAGAGCGGCTGTAATCGTGGCCATGGGTAAATCCTTACATGTTGGCGGGCGCCGGCCGCGGGGCGCTTCCCCTGATCCCGGCGCATGTTTTAAAGGGGCGTCGGCGCGCCCCGGCGGAAGCTTTCTTGAAAAGAACGCCGGCCCAAATTGGACCGGCGCTCAATCATTTTCTTGGGCGCCAAGGCGCCGGAAGCGGCGGCGCTTAGGCTGAAGCGAGCGAGCGCGCCTGCTCGATCCACTTGTCGCGCGCGATACGGCCGCCGAGCTTCAAATCGGCGTCGAGCTTTTCGGACTCCACCGGCGTCAGCGCGGCGAGCTGCCAGTAATGGAAGACGCCGCCGTCGTTGAGTTTCTTCACGATCTGCGGGCCGACGCCCGGAAGCTTGGCGAGATCGTCGGGCGCGCCGCGCGGCGCCGACAACAGTTCGAAGGCTTCGACCGGCGCCTCGCCGGAGACGGCCTCGGCTGTCTCAAGCGCCGGCTCGACCGGCGGCGCTTCCGCCTCGCCGAAATCGACGCCCGCGGCGCCCTGGCTGCGCGAAATGCCGTCGATCGCCGCCCGCGCGATCAGATCGCAATAAAACGCGATGGCGCGGCCGGCGTCGTCGTTGGCCGGAATGGGATGCGTTATGCCATCCGGATCGCAGTTCGTATCAAGGATCGCGACGACGGGAATCTTGAGGCGATTGGCCTCCTTGATCGCCAGCGCTTCCTTATTGGTGTCGATGACGAAAATCAGGTCGGGCGTGCCGCCCATGTCCTTGATGCCGCCAAGCGCCTTCTCGAGCTTGTCGCGCTCTCTCGTGAGCAGCAGACGCTCTTTCTTGGTGATGCCCGAGGCGCCCGCGCTCAGCATTTCGTCGAGCTTGCGCAGGCGGCTGATCGAGCCGGAAATCGTCTTCCAATTGGTCAGCGTGCCGCCGAGCCAGCGGGAGTTGATGAAATATTGCGCGCTGCGCTTGGCGGAGTCGGCGATCTGGTCCTGCGCCTGGCGCTTGGTGCCGACGAACAGCACGCGGCCGCCCTTGGCCACCGTGTCGGACACGATCTTGAGCGCCTGATGCAGCAGCGGCACGGTCTGGGCGAGATCGATGATGTGGATATTATTGCGAGCGCCGAAAATATAGGGCGCCATCTTCGGGTTCCAGCGATGCGACTGGTGGCCGAAATGAGCGCCGGCCTCGAGGAGGCCACGCATGGTGAAGTCAGGAAGCGCCATCTTGTCTTTTCTCCGGTTAGACCTCGGCGAAAGCGCTTGGAAGGCCGAAGGATCGGCCACCGGAACGACGTCTTGAAGCAGACGCCGCAGAGACTTTCGCCTGTGGGATGGGGGGCTGTATATGCCAGAAGCGGGCGCGGGGCAAGTGCGCTGGGGAAAGTTGAAGGGAGCGCCCTACTCCCACTCAATCGTCCCCGGCGGCTTGCTCGTCACATCATAAACCACGCGATTAACGCCCTTCACCTCATTGATGATCCGCGTCGCCGCCCGGCCCAAAAACCCCATGTCGAACGGATAGAAATCCGCCGTCATGCCGTCGGTGCTCGTCACCGCGCGTAGCGCCAGGACGTAATCATAGCTGCGCCCGTCGCCCATCACGCCGACGCTGCGCACCGGCAATAGCGCGGCGAAGGCCTGCCAGATGTCGTCGTAAAGGCCGGCCTTGCGGATTTCGTCGAGATAGACCGCGTCGGCCTTGCGCAGAATTTCGAGTTTTTCGCGGGTGATCTTGCCGGGACAGCGGATCGCGAGGCCCGGCCCCGGAAAGGGATGGCGCCCGACGAAAGCCTCGGGAAGCCCGAGTTCGCGCCCCAGCGCGCGCACTTCGTCCTTGAAAAGTTCGCGCAAGGGTTCGACCAGCGCCATGTTCATGCGCTCCGGCAGGCCGCCGACATTGTGATGCGATTTGATCGTCACCGAGGGGCCGCCGCTGAACGACACGCTTTCGATCACGTCCGGGTAAAGCGTGCCCTGCGCCAAAAATTTTGGCGCGCCGCGCCCGTCTTGCGCGATCTTTTTCGCCTCGGCCTCGAAGGTCTCGACGAACAGCCGTCCGATCGTCTTGCGCTTGACCTCGGGGTCTTCGACGCCCTCCAGCGCGCCGAGGAAAAGCTCATGCGCCTCGACGTGATGCAGCGGAATATTATAGTGGTCGCGAAACAGCGTCACGACCTCCTCGGCCTCGCCCTGGCGCAGCATGCCGTGATCGACGAAGACGCAAGTGAGCGCGTCGCCGATCGCCTCATGGATCAGCACGGCGGCGACGGCGCTGTCGACGCCGCCCGATAGTCCGCACAGCACGCGGCCGTCGCCGACCTGACGACGAATGGCTCCGACCGCCTCCTGACGGAACGCCTTCATGGTCCAGTCGGATTTGAGCCCGGCGATCTTGTGCAGGAAATTCGAAATCAGCCGCGCGCCATCCGGCGTATGCGCGACCTCCAAATGAAACTGCACGCCGTAATAGCGCCGCGCCTCGTCGGCGATCGCGGCCATCGGCGCGTTCTCGGATTGCGCGATGGCTTTGAAGCCTTCCGGCAGGCGCGTCACGCGATCGCCATGACTCATCCACACCGGATATTTGTGGCCGCGCTCCCATACGCCGTCGAACAGCGGGTTTGGGAAAAGAATTTCGACATCGGCGCGGCCGAATTCGCGGTGAAGCCCGGCCTCGACCTTGCCGCCGAGTTGTTCGGCCAAAAGCTGCTCGCCATAGCAGATGGCGAGCACGGGAACGCCGGAATCGAAAATCTCGCGCGGCGCGCGCGGCGATCCGGGCTCCGTGACGGAGCATGGCCCGCCCGACAGGATCACCGCCTTGGGCTTGATCTCCGCGAACGCCTTCCCCGCGTTCTGAAACGGCGCGATCTCGCAATAGACGCCGGCCTCGCGCACGCGCCGCGCGATCAGCTGCGTCACCTGCGAACCGAAATCGACGATCAGCGTCTTGTCATGGCGGTCGGCGATTTCGTGATGGAAGTCGGCGGTCATCGGCTGTTTTCCGTGAAAGCTTGCGCCTGCCGTGAGGGAAGGCTGCGTCCATAGGGCGTCGCGAAGACGCCCGTCAAGTGAGCGGTTAAGGCGCGATATCGCTTCTCTTCAGCGCCGCGACGAAAAACCCGTCCGTGCCCGAGGACAGCGGCGAAAAGCGCAGGCCGACGCCAAGTTTCGAGGCGAAGCGGGCCAGATCCGGCAGCCCGGCGCGTTCGGCGGTCTCTTGCGCGGATAGCGGCGAAAACGCCGGCGCCGACGCGGCGAACTCCGCGATCTGGTCCTCGTTTTCCTCGCGCAACAGCGAGCAGGTCACATAAACGATGCGCCCGCCCGGCTTGACGAAGCGCGCGGCGTCCCCAAGCAATTGGCGCTGGGATTTTTGCCGCAGTTCCAGCGCGCCCGGGGCGAGCCGCCATTTGGCGTCGGGGTGGCGCCGCCAGGTTCCCGTGCCGGTGCAGGGCGCGTCGATCAGCACGATGTCGCAGCGCGCTTCGAGATCGGCGAGAACATCCAGCTTTCCGCGCGGCGCGCGAAGCTGCACATTGCGCGCGCCGGCGCGCTCCAGGCGCTCGTACATCGGCGTCAGCCTGCGCCCGTCTTCGTCATAGGCGTAGATTTGGCCGCGATTGTGGGTTTGCGCGGCGAGCGCCAGCGTCTTGCCGCCGCCGCCGGCGCAAAGATCGAGAATTTGGTCGCCGGGCGCGGCTCCGCAAAGCAGCGAGGCGAGTTGCGAGCCTTCGTCCTGCGTTTCGACAAGGCCCTTCACAAAGGCTGGTTCCGCCGAGAGCGCGGGGCCGCGCCCATCGGCGCCGGGCATGATGCGCAAGCCCAGCGGCGAGAGCGGCGTCGGCGCCGGGTGAAGGTGCTCCAGCTTGGCCAGCGCCTCCTCGCGCGAGCATTTGAGAATATTCACGCGCAGGTCGAGCGGCGCCCGGGCGGCCAGCGCCGCGCCCTCCTCGGCCGCGCCTTCGCCCAACGCGGCCTCCAGCCGCGGTTCGAGCCATTGCGGAAAGTCGCCGCGCACATGCGCCGGGGCGCCCGCGAGAGTCGCCGTCTCCAGTCTCTCGCGTTCCTGCGCCGTCAGCGGCGGGCTCGCATGGCCCTCGCCGGAGAACAGCGCGCTGATGGCGTCGACATCGTAACCGCGCGCCTCGCGCAGCGCGCCAAGCATGACCGCGCGCGGCGTCTCCTCGCCCATGACATAGGCCGCCGAGGCGCGCTTCCTGAGCGCGTCGTAAACAAGCGAGGCGATGGCGGCGCGATCCTTCGAACCCGCGAAACGATGCGACACCCCCCACTCCTTGAGCGCGTCTGGCGCGGGGCGACGGGTCTCGTCGATCTTTTGCAGTATTTCGATGGCGGCGGAAATTTGTGCGGCGGGGGTCATGAGGCCTTTGGTCTGAAGGGCGGGATCGCGAACGCCGAGCGCGCTCGCCAATTGCGGCGAATGATGGTCTCCCATGACCGCGGCCGCTTTGCAACGGCGGGACCGCCCGCTAAACCGCCCGACGCGTCGAAGGCCGGCTCGGGGCGGTCGGAATCGATCAATGCCCGGACATCGCCACCATGGCGGCCTTGATCTCGTCCAGAGTGACGTAACCCTTTTTGTCCTTGTCGATTAGCGCGAAGTTCTTGGCGACGCGCGGCATTCCCGCCTCCGCCTCGTCGAGCGTCAACTTGCCGTCGCCATCCTTGTCGGCTTCGTTAAAGCGACTTTCGAGTTGGGCCATGCGCTCGGTGGGACTGCGCTGCCGCCGGTTGGCCTCGCCATGCGGCGCGCTGGGAGCGGCTTGCGGCGCGGCGGGGGCGGCCTGCTGCGCGCTCGCGACGCTGGCGAAGGCGCCGACCACGCCGACAATCAGCGCGCCGCCAATAAGGCCAAGCTTTTTCATCGATGCTTCCTTCTTGCGAGAGGTGGCGCAATGAGAGCGCCATGGAGAGAAGCCCCCGGCCGGCCATCTAAAGCGCCGCTTAATGGCCGGAGTTTGTCCGAGCGCGAACTTCGGCGGTTTGCGCGCGTCGCCAAACCCGAAACCCCGGCATCACCCCGCCAGCAGCGCCATCGCCGCCGCATGCGCGCGCGGGTCGCCGGCCGCGATGATCGAGCCGCCGTTTTCGGCGCCCTCGCCGCTCCAGGTCGTGATGACGCCGCCGGCGCCCTCGACGATCGGGATGAGCGCCACGATGTCATACGGGTTCAGATTGGTTTCGATCACGAGATCGACATGGCCGGCGGCGAGCGCGCAATAGGCATAGCAATCGCCGCCATAGCGCGAGAGGCGGACTCGCCGCTCGACCCGCCGAAAATTCTCGCGCGAGTTTTCGTTGATCAGCAAAGGCGAGGTGGTCATCAGCGTCGCCTGCGCGAGATCATCGCAGGCTCGCGTCTTCAGGCGACGCTTCTCCAGCGCCGAGCCATGCCGCGCCGGGCCGCGCCAAAAGGCCGCGCGCCCGTCCCCGGAAAACCGCTCGCGCGTAAATGGCTGATTCATGAGGCCGTAAACCGGCGTCCCGTTGTGCGTCAGACCGATCAAGGTGCCCCAGGTCGGCAGGCCGCAGATAAAACTCTTGGTGCCGTCGATCGGGTCCAACACCCAGACATATTCGGCGTCGGAACGCCGGTCGTCGAACTCCTCGCCGACGACGCCGTGGCTCGGAAAAGTGCCTTCGATCAGCCGGCGCATCGCGTTTTCGGCGCCGCGATCGGCCTCCGTGACCGGATCGAAGGCGCCGCCGCGCGCCTTATCCTCGGCGGCGATCGCCGTGCGAAAAAACGGCAGGATCGCCTCCGCCGAAACATCGGCGAGATGTTCGACAAATCTTTCAAAATCGACCGCTGTCATTTTTCGCGTCCCTGGAGAAAACTTTCGACGCGACTATTCGGCGGCGGCGCGCGTCGGGGCCGCGACGCTGGTCGGAAACTCGTGCGCGATCTCCGCCAGGGCCAGGCCCAAATGCCCGGCCACCGTCTCGAATCGCTCATTGGGCGCGAGCGTGGCTTCGTTCATGTAGAGTCCGCGCCCCACCTCGACCTGCAAGGCGTGTCGACCGGCGCCGGGCCGTCCGTAATGTTCGGTGATGAATCCGCCGGCGTATGGGCGGTTGCGATGCACATTGTAGCCGAAACCGCGCAGGCGACTCTCCAAGGCGTCGACGATCCTCGCATCGCAACTGGCCCCGAAACGGTCGCCGAGCACGAAATCGACTCTGCTCTTTTCAGCGCGCGCGTCGAGGGCGGGATCGCGCGCGAGGATCGACGGCATGGAATGGCAATCGATCAACAAGGCCGCGCCGAACCGCCGTCGCGCGCCGGCGATCAGCGCCTCCAGAGCGGCGTGATAGGGCTTGTAGAGTCCCTCGATGCGCCGCAAAGCCTCGGCCGCCTTGAGTTTGCCCGCATAAATCTCGTGCGCGTCGGCGACGACCCGCGGAACCGTGCCGAGTCCCGCCGCGACGCGGAGCGATCTCGTGTTGGCGAAATCCGGAAGCGCGTCCTCGAACATGCGCGGATCGAGTTCATAGGGCTCGCGGTTCAGATCGAGATAAGCGCGCGGAAATCTGGCGCGCAACATCGGCGCGCCGATGGCCTTGGCGCAGCCGAACAATAAGTGGACGTGAGCGTCCTCGGATCGCCGGAGACTGGCCGCGTCGAGGCGCGTGCTCTCCATGAAGCGCGCCGGATAGACATCGCCGGAATGGGGTGACGAAAACACCAGCGGACAGACGATCTGGCGGGGCAAAACGAGATCGAAGGGCGTCGCGAGTTCCGGCTCGACGGGCGCGTCCGGCGCCGCGTGGGGAACCGCGGCCGCCGCGTCCTGCTGTCTCTCGAAATCCATGTGCATCCGCCTCTTGCTGTTTCGCGGGCCGCCCGTCTTATATCTCTTTTATCTCTTTTCGGCGCGGCGTGTTCGATGGAGCCAGAATTGCGCCGGCGACGCAACCTTCTTGGTTACGAAATCGCGGCGATCACGATGGCGTCAACGGGTCGAACGGTCTAAGGATACAAAAATTAACGAGGGATCGCGCGTTTTTCATCCGATTTTTACCAAAGCTCGGCTCAATGGAAAAAAATGACGCGAGGAGCGATATGACCGATCAGGCCGCCGCCAAGATTCTGCTTGCCGAAGACGACAACGACATGCGCCGCTTTTTGGTCAAGGCGCTGCAACACGCTGGTTTCTCGGTTACGTCCTTCGACAATGGGCTCGCCGCCTATGACCAGTTGCGGGTGGAGCCTTTCGAACTGCTGCTGACCGATATCGTCATGCCGGAAATGGACGGAATCGAACTGGCGCGCCGCGCCACGGAGCTGGATCCAGACATCAAAGTCATGTTCATCACCGGCTTCGCCGCCGTTGCGCTCAATCCCGACAATCAGGCGCCCTCGCAGGCGAAAATTCTGTCGAAGCCATTCCATCTTCGCGATCTCGTCAACGAAGTGCAGCGGCTTCTCGCCGCCTGAGCGCGGCGATTTCTCAGGATTAACGCCGCCCCGGACGGCGGCCGGCTTGCCGAACTCGGCGCGATGGGCTATGACGCCGCCAAATAATCACTGTTGAACCGGTCGCTCCCGCGTCGATCGCCGCCGCGGTAAAATGTCCCGTTCGCCCGCAAGCAAGGTCGGACCACAATGAAAAAAGAGATTCATCCCGAATATCACATGATCAAGGTCGTCATGACCGATGGTTCGGAGTATTTCACGCGCTCGACTTGGGGCCAGGAAGGCGACACGCTGAACCTCGACATCGACCCCAAGACCCATCCGGCCTGGACCGGCGGTTCGCAGCAGCTTCTCGACCGCGGCGGCCGTCTGTCGCGCTTCAACTCGCGCTTTGGCGGATTGTCCTTCGCCAAGAAGTAAAGTCCGGGCCAGAGCCCGTCGTTACGCGAAAGCTCCCGCCGCCATGCGCCGGGAGCTTTTTGTATGGGTTCGGCCAAGCCTTAAAGGCGATTCTCGCGGCGCCGGGGCGCGCGCCGCGGTTTTTTTGTTTTAACGCGTTTTCTCAACGCGACCCGGCATCCGCTTCGCTCGAAAACGCCCGCTCACGAATGGGCGGCGAAAGCGTTGCGCAGCAATTCCAACTGCTCCTCCACGGGGCTCGTCTTGAGTGACGGAGGCGCGCTGGCCGCGGGCGCGTAGATCAACATATCGAGATGAATGATGCGCGCCTGCATGCGCACGGAGTGGATCGACAGCTCCCGCAGCTTCCGGGGAAGCGCCTGAAACACGTCGGGGTTGGAGGCGAATTCCTGATGCGACAGCTTGACCCGATGCCGGTCGCTGCTCGCCTGGGAGCGCGTCATCTCGCCCTGATTCACGGCGCGTTGCAATAGGAGCCACGAGGCGATCTGCATCAGCCGCGTCGTCAATCTCATGCTCTCGGCGGCGTAGGCCAGCGCCTCGGCGCGTGGAAGGGCCTTGGCCTCATCGCGTCCCGCTCCATCGAGATAGGCCGCCGCTTCCTCCACCAGCGTCATCCCCTCGCGGAACATCGCCGCGAAAGCTTCCGATCCCGCGAGCTTTTCGACAAAAGACACGGGTTGCCGCGCGCCCTCGAATGAATCGTTTATACGCATGTCACGCTCGCGCAATTTCACGCCGGGCCCCGCCCCGCGCGTTCCCGACGGAGAGCAATCTAGCGCATTTAGCGCCAGTTTGCTCGGTTAGGTTTTTTTTAACCTTAATCCGGGGAGCCGAGCGAAAGCGTCGCGCCGCGCGCGGGGCGATCGCGGCACGAAAAGAGAGCCGCGAAACGGCGGCTCTGGAGGCTATCGACAGGGAGGTAAAAGGAGGGGTGGAGGAAGCCACCCGAATATCCCGCCTCGGCGGAATGGATACAGGATGCTCGCGAAAGGTTAAGCAATGGTTAACGGCCCGAGCCCGGCTCCATTCGCGCGGCCGGACCAATGGAGGCCGTCGGCGCGGCGTCGACATCGACCGCCGCTTCCGACTGGTCGCCGCGAAAATGCGAATCCGTCGTCAAATTGGCGCGGTCGGCGTAAACGGCCGCGCCAAGCACGAGGATCGCCACCCTCACCAACTGACCCCACGTCACGCATGGCGGGCGCGACAACGGGGCGCGCGGCGCCGCCGTCTGGCCAAAATCGCGCTGATGATCGCCCGGGGGCGTCCGCGTCGCGGCGCGCGGGCGCGCGATCTTATCGGGCGCGGCGTTTTGCCCGAAAGCCTCGCGCGTTTTTGGCATGCGGCGAACTCCAAAACAGAGGGCCGAAAAGGTTCGATTATGGCTATTAGCGATCTAGTTTTATGAATCAGTTAACAAACGCGAACCCTCCCCGCGACCGCCCGCGCCTTCCGGCGCTTGACTAGAGCCAGAGCGCGTGGGCATTGAAAAGCGCCCGAAGTCAAAAGAATTGGCGCTGATTCACGCCCGGAGACGTCCATCGTCTTTTCCGAAGCTTGCGCCAGCCGCCCCGCACCGAGGTTTCGATGATCCGCTCCGCCCTTATGAATGTGATGACCGCCGCCGCGATGAAGGCGGGGCGCGGGCTGAAGCGCGATTTCGGCGAGGTGGAAAATCTCCAGGTTTCCGTCAAGGGGCCCGGCGATTTCGTGACCGCGGCCGACAGACGCGCGGAAAAGACCCTGTTCGAGGAATTGTCGCGCGCTCGGCCCGGCTATTGTTTCTTGATGGAGGAGAGCGGCGCGGTCGAAGGCGCGGACAAAAGCCACGTATGGCATATCGACCCGCTCGACGGCACTTCGAACTTCTTGCACGGAATACCGATTTTCGCGGTTTCCGTGGCGCTGGAGCGGGAGGGCCAGATCGTCGCCGGCCTCGTCTATAATCCCGCGAGCGACGACCTCTACGTCGCCGAAAAGGGCCAGGGCGCGTTCCACAACAACCGCCGCATGCGCGTCGCGGCGCGCCGCACATCTGGCCGAATCGATGGTCGCCTGTGGCATACCCCCGCTCGCCGGCCTCGCCCATCACGCGCGCTTTCAGGTCGAGCTGGCCGCGGTCATGGCGAAGGTCGGCAATATCCGGCGTTTGGGCGCCGCCGCCCTCGACCTCGCCATGGTCGCGTCGGGCCGATGCGACGGATATTGGGAACGCGGCATCCAAACTTGGGACATAGCGGCCGGAGTCATTTTGGTGAGGGAAGCGGGCGGCTTCGTCACGGACCTCTCTGGCGGCCCGGACATGCTGACCAAATCGGAGATCTGCGCGGGCAATGAAGCGATCCATCGGCAATTGCTGGACCTGTTGAGAAAAGCATGAGCGACCGCGCCATGGAAGCCGCGCGCGCGCGTCGCGTCGGGCGGCGCGTCGCGACGGACACGCCCGCCTTGATGGAGTTGTGGCTCGCGTCTTGGCGCGCGACCTACGCGGATATCGATTTCGACGCGCGGCTCGAATGGTTCAAGGCGCGTCTCGCCGCGCTGGAGGCCGATGGCGCGCTCACGCTTTGCTTATACGAAGACGCGCCTTCCGCTCTCGCGGGCTTTGTCGTGATACATCCCGAGACTGGTTGGCTCGATCAACTCTGCGTGCATCCCAACTGCTTTGGCGCGGGCGCCGCGCGGGCGTTGATCGAAGCGGCGCGCCAAGCGGCGCCGAACGGCATCCGGCTCGACGTGAACGCCGACAATCACCGCGCCCGACGCTTTTACGAGCGCGAAGGCTTCTCCCTCGTTGGCGCTGGAGCCATCAGCTGCTCAGGTCGAGCCACTGTCGTTTTGGAATGGCGTCCGAATTGTCCGGCGGATGGAAAATAAAATCGGGCCTATATTTAGCGTTCTTCCGCCGGGAATTGGCGGATTTCGGACTGGCCTCACCCGTTTTGACAGGGCATGGACGCAAGTCGCGGCTGGCGGGATCATTGTCATTTGGGCGCGGGCGCCCCATATTGTGTAAATCGGGTTTCGGTCGAACGACTCTGCTTAAACGCTTTCTTGGCGCGGCCGCACATGACTTCCTTCCCAGAACATCGATGTAACGGGCGACGCGCGTTCGCGCTCGCCACCAACTGTTCTTTCGAAAGGAACATGTCATGCAGAGCGGTATCGTTAAATGGTTCAACGCGCAAAAAGGCTTTGGCTTCATCCAGCCGGACGCCGGCGGAGCCGATATTTTCGTCCATATCAGCGCGGTTGAACGCGCCGGCCTTCGCGGCCTCGCCGAAGGCCAGAAGATTTCCTACGAGATCGTGGTCGACAATCGCAGCGGCAAATCCTCCGCCGATCGCTTGGAAGTCACCGTCTGATTTATAAACGCGACGGCGCGCCGGTTTCGGCGCGCCGTCAATAACGCATCCTCCCAGCGGCGCCTATCGAATATTTTCGGCGCCGCCGCCAGCAAGTAGTTCGATCCCGTTTTCATGAAGCCGTCCTCCGCGGACAAAGGAACAACACCATGGCCAAAGGCCAGCAGCGTTCCAATCGGGAACAGAAAAAGCCCAAAAAAGACAAGGCGAAGACGCCGGCGGGCGGAGCGGCCGCCGTCTCGGCGGGATGGTCGACGATCGACAAGATCCAGAGCAAGGACGCCGGCAAAAAGAAGTAGCGCTATCCCGGCCGGACGGCGCGCGCCGACGGGCCGACGACCCTCCAGAAACGGATAGATCCCATGAGCGCATTTGATACGAAGCCCGCCCCGCGACAGGCGACACGAAACAGAGTGGTCGTGTCGCATAAATTTCCGGTCGGCGCCAGCGTGATGCATGGCATTGGCGGAAAAAGCGAGAAGACGCCGTTCAAGATCACCCGCCAAATGCCGGACGGCGGAGATGGGTTCCAATATCGGATCAAAAGCGATCGCGACGGACAGGAACGAATTGTCACCGAGGCGACGTTGGAGCGGGTCTGATCGGGCGCTTATTCGAATTCGCGCCTCCGAAGCGAAACGCATCCAGCGAATAGAGGCTACCGCGCGGAGAAAACGATGAACGGTTTCGACTACGACGCCTCGGCCGAACTCTATTCGGGAACGAGCGGGAGAACGCGCCAGAAATCGCTGAAGTACCAGCGTTTCCCGCGCGCGGCGGATGCGATCCGTTATGTCATGGAAGACATGCCGGCGAATGCGCTGCCGGGGTGTTCGCTGGACGTCGACGAGGAAACATATGTCGGCAGGGCGATCTTGCCGCTCTACGAGAGCCCGGACTATCCCCTGCCCCGCCGCGCCAAGGCGGCGCAATAGCCGCTAGATGGCGTGACGAGCCTCCAAGGGGCCGGATCTCAGGCTTGCTTCTCCCCCACGAGCGCGATGCGGATCATATTCGTGGCGCCAGGGGAGCCAAACGGCATTCCCGCGACGATCACGATCCGATCATTGGCGCCGTTGGCGCCGCCGAAGCCTTCTATCCGCGCATGTTCGCAAGCGCGCTCCACCATATCCTCGACATCGCTCGCATCGCGGGTCTGAACCGCGTGGACGCCCCAAACCAGAGCGAGGCGCCGCGCGGTCTCGCGTATCGGCGTCAGCGCCAGCACGGGCGAAACCGGACGCTCGCGGGCGATGCGAAGCGCCGTGGCGCCGGAATGAGTCCAGGCGCAGATCGCCTTGGCGCCGAGAGTTTGCGCCACGTCGCGGGCGGCGGCGGCGATGGCGTCGGCGGGCGTCGGATTTGGCGCGTCGGCGCGCTGCGCGTTGATGATGTTGCGATAGACCGTATCGGTCTCCACTTCCTCGGCGATGCGGCTCATCGTCGCCACGGCTTCACGCGGATATTGCCCGGCGGCGCTCTCGGCGGAGAGCATGACGGCGTCCGCGCCTTCGAACACCGCGGTCGCCACGTCGGACACCTCGGCGCGCGTCGGCAGCGGCGAAAGAATCATCGACTCCAACATTTGCGTCGCGACCACGACCGGCTTGCCGAGCCGGCGCGCCGAGCGGTTGATGCGTTTTTGCAGGCCAGGGACCTTCTCCAGCGGCACTTCGACGCCAAGGTCGCCGCGCGCCACCATGAGCGCGTCGGAAACCTCGATCACTTCCTCGAGCCGGGCGATCGCCTGCGGCTTCTCGATCTTGGCCATCACCAGCGCGCGGCCCTGGGTCAGCTTTTTCACTTCGACGACGTCTTCCGGCCGCTGCACGAAGGAAATCGCCACCCAGTCGACGCCCTCGGCCAGCGCGGCCTCGAGATCGGCGCGATCCTTGCTGGTCATCGACGTGATGGGGATGTCGGTCTCCGGCAGGCTCACGCCCTTGCGGTTGGACAGGCGCCCCGCGACATCGACCACGGCCCGGGAACTCTCCGGAGTCGCCTCGACCACGTGCAACCGAACCTTGCCGTCGTCGATCAGAATCGTGTCGTCGACCTTGAGCGCCGCGAGAATTTCCGGGTGCGGCAGGCGCACGCGGGTCGCGTCGCCGGGGGTGGGATCGGAATCGAAGACGAAACTGTCGCCCTTGCGCAAATGCGCCGAGCCCTCGGCGAAGGCGCCGATGCGCAGTTTCGGACCCTGGAGGTCGGCCAGAATGCCGATGGCCCGGCCCAACTCCTGTTCGATCTCGCGGATCATCCGCACGTAATTGCCAAGTCCCGCGTGGTCGGTATGGCTCATATTGATGCGAAACACGTCCGCTCCAGCGACGGCGAGGCCGGTGACGACCGCCTTGTCGACGCTGGCCGGTCCGAGTGTCGCGATAATCTTGACGCGCCGCAGCCTTCTCATTTCTTTCCTTATTCCTTTTCGTGGGCGCCGCTCGCGTTCCCGTTTATTGCGCCGACGCCGGCGCGATTGGCGCGGCCGGGTCGGTCAGTTGCACCGTCCAATTCCGCGCGTCGCGGCCGGTGTCGATCTCGAAGAAGCCCGTGCGATCATAGCCGCGCGCGAAACAATCCGCGCGCCCATCGATCCTGAACTCCCGGTCCCGCGTGCACATGAAGGACTTCCCCTTCCATTCGCCTCCGCGTTCATCCATCGCGTAGACATAGTAATATTGCGCCGCCAGGGGGCCTCGCAAAAGCACTTCGCAGGCCGAGGGACGCAAATTCCACCAACCTTCGGACAGCCAGTCGTGGCCGTCGGTGTAGGAAATCGCCACGCTGACGCGGCCGCTCGTGTTGTTGCACAGGCGAAAATCGGCGCGGGCCGATTTCATGCCGCAAGCGCAGAACAAAAGGATGACAACTGGGACGGCGAGACGATTCATGCGCAAAGGCGTCTTCAGGGGGTAAGCGAAACCGCGCCGCGCCCGGTGTGGGCGGCGTCGGACCAGTTTAAGCCAAACCACGTGCGCGCCGCTTTGTCTAGCCCGTAGGCGCGGCGCGCCAATATCTCACGCCCCCGCCCGCAAAAGCTCCGCCGCCCTGACCGCGAAATAAGTCAGCACGCCCGAGGCCCCCGCGCGCTTGAACGCGAGCAGGCTTTCCATCATCGCGCGGTCGCCGTCCAGCCAGCCGTTTTGCGCGGCGGCCGTCAGCATCGCATATTCGCCGGAGACTTGATACGCGAAGGTCGGCGCGCCAAAAGTTCGCGCGACGCGGGCCACGATGTCGAGATAGGGCATTCCCGGCTTCACCATCACCATGTCGGCGCCTTGTTCGAGATCGAGCGCCACCTCGCGCAGCGCTTCGTTGGAATTGGCGGGGTCCATCTGATAGCTGCGCTTGTCGCCGCGCAATGTCTTGGCCGTGCCGATCGCGTCGCGGAACGGGCCATAAAAGGCCGAGGCGTATTTCGCCGCGTAGCTCATGATCTGAATTTGCTCGAATCCCGCCGCGTCGAGCGCCGCGCGAATGGCGCCGACCCGCCCGTCCATCATGTCGGAGGGGGCGATCACATCCGCGCCAGCGCGCGCCTGGTTGAGCGCCTGGCCAACCAGCGCCGCCACGGTGGCGTCGTTGACGATCTCGTCGCCCTCCAAAAGTCCGTCGTGACCGTGGCTGGTGTATGGATCGAGCGCCACGTCCGTGATGAGGCCCACTTCGGGAACCGCGGCCTTGATCTCGCGGCAGGCGCGGCACACGAGATTGTCGGGGCTTTGCGCGTTGCCGCCAACCGCGTCGCGCAGATCCGGATCGATGTTGGGGAAGAGCGCGACGGCGGGAATTCCAAGCGACGCCGCATGGGCGATCGCTTCCTTCGCGAGGTCCACCGAATAGCGAAAGACGCCCGGCATCGACGGGATCGGCTCCCGCAGACCGGAACCCTCGATGACAAACAACGGCCAGATCAGATCGCTCGCGTCGAGCCTATGCTCGCGCACGAGACGGCGCGCCCATTCGCTGCGCCGGTTGCGGCGCGGACGCTGGATTAGACTAAGACGCCCATCGACGGGCGCATTCCCTTGTCTGTCGTGCATAAGCTCCCTCTCACGCCGCGCGCGCATTGAGCAAAGGCTCTATCATAGGGCGATGGCCCGACAAAGGCGCCCGACGCTTTGATCGCGCGACGCGCCATCTTGTTTTGTGGCGGGCTTGTTTTGTGGCGGCCTTGGCGCGATAGACAAGTTGTTGTCGCGCCGCGGATTGCGCGAGCGCATTAGGGAGTGGCAGTGCTTCGCGATCCGTTCCTCGCCGAACATCAGCCGATGGCGAGCCATCCGTCGACGCCGCCGATCATGTGGGTTCGGTCGCGCGTTTTTGATCCTGGCGCTCGGCGCCTGCATTCACTGCGGAAAAGCCGACGCCGCGCCGACGACGACCGCCGAGAATACGAACGCGAAGCCGACGGCGGGGAAAACCGCCCCCGGAAAACCTCGCGCCGAAGCGAAGAAGAAGGAAAACGCGCCAGCGCCCGCGGAACGAAAGCCGCAACCTCATGTCGCGCCGTCCCATGCGCCGCCGTCCCATCTCGCGCCGCGCGAGCCAAAAAACGATGCCGCGCATGTCGAGGGCGCGCCGCCGAAAGCCCCCTTGCCGGTTCCTCCGCCGCCCGACACTTCCGCGCCGCCGCCAAGATTGCCGCCCGCCTCGCGCGAGAAAATGCACGCCTGCGCGGACGAATGGACGAAACTCAAGTTGGAGGCGCGCGGTCCGCTGCCCTTATGGCGCGCCTTCGCGGGGGAATGTCTAACCCGTCAAAAACCCGGCTCAAATCAATAAAAAACACCCGAGACACGCGAAAGCGCTCTCGGGTGACGCTGTTATCCCGCTGCCTCGCCGCATGGCGCGAGCGTTCCCTTGGGAGCTCGGCGCGCGCGCGATCTAATTAGACTCCGAAGTCGTGGTCGGCGCCGCCGGCGGAGTTTCCTTCGGCTTGCGCGGCGTCGTCGCGCGCTTCTTGACGGCGGTCTTCTTGACGGCGGTCTTCCTGACGGCGGTCTTGCGCGCGGTCTTCTTGACGGCGGTCTTGCGCGCCGTCTTTTTCACGGCGGTCTTCTTCGTCGCGCGTTTCTTGACGGCCGTCTTCCGAGCAGTGGTCTTGCGAGCGACTTTCTTCGTCGCGGTCTTGCGGGCGACCTTGCGCGTCGTCTTCTTCGCGGCGGCCTTTTTCGTCGCGGACTTCTTCGTCGCGGTCTTACGCGCACCCTTCTTAGCCGCCGCCTTTTTGGCCGGCTTACGCTTCGTTGTTGCTCTCGCCATCTTAAGTCCCCTTACAGTCCGTGTTGTCGGAGCACAGTTCCGCCAACAACAAGCGTTGCTAGCGTAACGTGGTTAATGGTGTGTTCAAGTGGCGCCGCGCGGATTCATGCTTGCGACTGGCGTCGACATCATGCGCGCGGCGTCTCGACAACGCTGGCGTGACGCCGCGGACACGCGTGAAGCGGATCGCCAACGTTGACGAAGCACAAAAATCGCATCGTGAAAAATGCGCTGAAGACGCCGCGCGAACGAGGCTGTTTTCGCGTCCATGAAGCGCGCGTCGCGCAAAGATTCAAAGTATCGGGACGCGCCTTGCTTGAAATTCAATTTGTTGATTTTCTTTAGCTAAGAGAAAACATCAGCAAGACGAACGAAGCGTCGCCGCGCGCGCGTCGCCGTCGTCGGCATGCATCCAAGCAAAGCGAGATTCTTCGCGCGCCGACGCGCATCGGAGCGCGCGCTCGCGTGTCGACGGCGCGCGCGCGAGCGCAAGCGGCGCACGTGCGTTCAAGGCGCCGCGAAGGGATGAAAAAAAATCTGTCGATGATGATGTCGCGCGTTCGATTTTCGCGTCATGCGGCTGTCGCGCGAACTCGAAATCGCGCAGCGTCGCCGCGAAAGTGATTCGCTTTCGCGGCGCGCTCCGCGAGTAATCAGATGCCGAGCTTGGCTTTGAGCAGGTCGTTGACCGCTTGCGGATTGGCCTTGCCGCCGGTGGTCTTCATCACCTGTCCGACGAACCAGCCGAGCATCGTCGGCTTCGCCAGCGCTTGCGCCACCTTGTCCGGATTTTTCGCGATCACTTCGTCGACCGCCTTTTCGATCTCGCCCGTGTCGGTCACCTGCTTCATGCCGCGCTGTTCGACGATCTTCTCCGGGTCGCCGCCTTCGCTCCAGACGATCTCGAACAGGTCCTTGGCGATCTTGCCGGAGATCACGCCCGTCGAAATCAGATCGACGATCGTTCCAAGCGCCTTCGCCGAGACGGGCGAGCGGGCGACGTCGAGCCCTTCCTTGTTGAGGCGGCCGAACAATTCGTTGATGACCCAATTGGCGGCGAGCTTGGCGTCGCGCCCCTTCGCCGCCTCCTCGAAATAGTCGGCGCTGGCGCGCTCCATGACCAACACGCCCGCGTCATAGGCCGGCAGCCCGTACTGCTCCACGAAGCGGGCGCGCTTGGCGTCCGGCAACTCCGGCAAATGGGCCGCCAGCGCGTCGACATAGGCCTGATCGAATTCGAGCGGCAGCAGATCGGGGTCGGGGAAATAGCGATAGTCGTGCGCCTCCTCCTTGGAGCGCATCGAGCGCGTCTCGCCCTTGCCGGGGTCGAACAGCCGCGTCTCCTGCTTGATGGCGCCGCCGTCCTCCAGAATTGCGATCTGGCGGCGCGCCTCGACCTCGATGGCCTGACCGATGAAGCGGATCGAATTGACGTTCTTGATCTCGCAGCGCGTGCCGAGCGGCTCGCCGGGGCGGCGCACGGAGACGTTCACGTCCGCCCTGAGCGAGCCCTGCTCCATGTTGCCGTCGCAAGAGCCGATGTAGCGCAGGATCGTGCGCAGCTTGGAGACATAGGCGCGCGCCTCTTCCGCCGAGCGTATGTCGGGCTTGGAGACGATCTCCATCAGCGCGACGCCGGAGCGGTTGAGATCGACATGGCTCTCGGTCGCGGAGAGTTCGTGCAGCGACTTGCCGGCGTCCTGCTCAAGGTGCAGCCGCTCAATGCCGACGGTGATGCGCTCGGTCGGCGACACGTCGACGATGACCTCGCCCTCGCCGACGATCGGATTCTTGAACTGCGAGATCTGATAGCCCTGCGGCAGATCGGGATAAAAATAGTTTTTGCGGTCGAACACCGAGCGATGATTGATCTTCGCCTTGAGGCCAAGGCCGGTGCGGACCGCCTGAGCGACGCATTCCTCGTTGATGACCGGCAACATGCCGGGCATGGCCGCGTCGACCAGCGAGACATGATTGTTCGGCTCGCCGCCATATTCGGCGCTGGCGCCGGAAAACAGCTTGGCGCGGCTGGTCACCTGGGCGTGGATTTCCATGCCGACGACGATTTCCCAATCGCCCGTCGCGCCGTGGATGAGTTTGGAGGGGACGGCGGTTGCTACGTTCATGGCGGACCTCGACGGATGGTTTGCGAAAGCTCGGCGCACATATAGACCGAAGTCGGAACCGTCGGAAGCGGCCCCGCGTCGCGCCTCATTGCGAAAAGGGATCGACCAGCGGCACGCCAAGTCCCTCGAAGTCGCGAACGTTTCGCGTCGCGAGCGTCATCGCGTGGGCGAGGGCGATCGCGGCGATCATGGCGTCCCGGCCATGCCGGACATTCGGCTTGCCGAAGCTCGGCGAAACGATGCGCGCGCAGTTCGGCGAAGGAATGACGCGCTTCGAAAGTTTCGTGTCGAGCGCTCGCATGGCGATCCAGCGAATGTCTCCGTTTCGAGGCGTTCGCAAGGCGAGACGCCAGATCGAATCTCCGCCAGAACCGGGGCGCGATGAAAATCGGCCATGCTCGCGCGATCAGCCAATCCCGAACGCCAATCCGCGACCGCTGGCTTCATGAGATCGGAAGACGACATTCGTATCGAGCAGGATCATGCGAAACAATCCGGCGGCGGGCGTTCGGGTGTCCGCGAGCCGTGATAATCGTCCAATGCCAATATTTCTCGGCTGACAAGTTCGATATCTCGGTGCCTCGGCGAGCATGCATCTCGACAGCCGATCGTCAGACTCCGAACTGTACGGCTGACGCATGGCCGGAATAACGTCCGATATGTGATATCAGATGATCATCGCCGAGGCGACGAAACGCACGAAACAATGCTCCGATCGCAAGTACCAATTCCGCATGAACGCTCGCACACAATCCATGCCGCACTGCCATGCGCCGCTGAACTCGGCGAGCATCGCGTAGCCAGCCGCTGTTGAGCGCCATCCCGCTCCGCGCATGCCTCCATCGAGGATTTCGCGGTTCATGCAAGTGGGCGAAAATCGGAAGATAGGCACGCAAGACCGCGACACGCCCTCCAGATTTCCGAAACCCATGATCCGCGCGCCGGCGACGGGATCGTCGGCGATGCAGGTGCGGGTCCTATGCATTATCGTCGGCGCGACGCCTGGCGCATTGCGACCGAATAACGCCGCCACGAGCGCTTGCTCATGCGCGACGCGAGACGCTACCATGTGACGTCGAGATCGCGTCGTTCGTATCGACTGAGCTAAGGCCAGTCGTCCACAATCGACTACACGCGCCACGGCTTGCCGCATGTCGGAGCTGGCGTCGCGTCGATACTGCCGAGATTATCCACGCTGCCAAGGTCACATCGACGCCGGCAGTCGCGCGTATGCGGTCAATCGCCCTGGCCAACCAAGCGCCGCGTCGTCGCCCGCGCCCGCGACAAAACTATCGCCGAAAAACAGAGCCTCATCGGAATCCCGTGACAGGCGGCGAAACGGTTTCGCGCCGCGCACAAGTCCCGCCACCGCGATCGAAGCGGTCGACCCGGCCCTAGCCCCCGTCGCCGGTCCCATCGTCATCGCCGCGCGGCGTTGGCGCGCAGGCGCCCATCAGCTTCTCTTCGTAGCGGATCGACCATTCGATCATATGGGTCCACAGCGTCAGCGCGACCTGCATCGACAGTCCCTCGCGCCGCGCGGCGCCAAGCACGCGCGCGATCACTTCGTCGACGCGGTCGGGCACGCGCGCCGGCAGTTCCAGCAGCGGCTTCACCCGCGCCGCGCGCTCGATCTGGCGTTGACGCTTGGCGAGCAGCGCCACGATCTCGTCATCGAGCGCGTCGATGACCTTGCGCACATCGGCCATCTCGTCTTGTGGCGACAATTCGCGCTCGTTTTCGGCTTCAAGGCGGGTGCTCGTCACGGCCTCGCTCCATCGCTATCCCGCCACCAGGGCTCGGGCGGTTCAATTTTCGGCGCGGCCTGCTCGATCGCGCTGGCGAGAGAAAACAAAGTCTCCTCGTCGAAGGGGCGGCCGATCAATTGCAAGGCGAGCGGCAGTCCATTGCCGGAAAGTCCCGCCGGCACGGCGATTCCCGGCAGCCCCGCCATGTTCACCGTCACCGTGAACACGTCGTTGAGATACATCTCGACCGGATCGCTCGACCCCTTTTCGCCCATCGCGAAGGCGGGCGAAGGCGTCGCCGGCGTCAGCACGGCGTCGACGCCGTCGTCGAAAGCCAGATCGAAGTCGCGCTTGATCAGGCTGCGGATTTTTTGCGCGCGCACGTAATAGGCGTCGTAATAGCCGGCCGACAGCACATAGGTGCCGATCATCACGCGCCGGCGCACCTCGGCGCCAAAGCCCTTGGCCCGGGTCTTCTCGTACATATCGGTGATGTCGCGGCCCCGCTCGCGCAGGCCGTAGCGCACGCCGTCGTAGCGCGCGAGATTGGAGGAGGCCTCCGCCGGCGCGATGATGTAATAGGCCGGCAGCGCGTGGCGCGTATGCGGCAGCGAAATCTCGACGATCTCGGCGCCCGCGTCCTTGAGCCAAGCGACGCCCTGGTCCCACAAAGCGGCGATCTCGGGCGAGAGGCCGTCGAGCCGATATTCCCTGGGCACGCCGATGCGCCGTCCCTTCACCGAGGCGCCGATCGCCGCCTCATAGTCCGGCACCGGCGCGTCGACGCTGGTGGTGTCCTTGGCGTCGACGCCGGCCATCGAGCGCAGCATGATCGCCGCGTCGCGCACGGTGCGGGTGATCGGCCCGGCCTGATCGAGCGAGGAGGCGAAGGCGACGATGCCCCAGCGCGAGCAGCGCCCGTAAGTCGGCTTGATGCCGACCGTGCCGGTGAAGGCCGCCGGCTGGCGGATCGAGCCGCCGGTGTCGGTCGCCGTCGCGCCAAGGCACAAGCGCGCCGCGACCGCCGCCGCCGAGCCGCCCGACGAGCCGCCGGGCACGATCCTCGCGGAGTCGAAACCGCCATCGCCCTTGCGCCGCCACGGCGAGACGACGGGGCCGAAGGCGCTGGTCTCGTTCGACGAGCCCATCGCGAATTCGTCGAGGTTGAGTTTGCCGAGCATGACCGCGCCGTCGCGCAGCAGATTGGCGCTGACGGTCGATTCATAAGTGGGCGTGAAATCGTCGAGGATGCGGCTCGCCGCCGTCGTGCGCACGCCCTTGGTGCAATAGAGATCCTTGATCCCGAGCGGCAGCCCCTCGAGCGGTCCCGCCTCGCCGCGCGAAATACGCGCGTCGCTTTGCTTGGCGGCGTCCAGCGCCAGCTCCGGCGTCTTGGTGATGAAGGCGTTGAGCAGGCCGGCGCGCTCGATGGCCTCGACATGCGCCTTCGCGAGTTCGCTGGAGGACAGCGTCTTCGCCCGCAAGGCGTCGCGCGCCTGAGCCAATGTGAGATGCGTGGGATCGGACATGAAGGGAACTCTATATTAAAGCGAAGGGCGGCGCGGGGCGTTTATTCGATGACCTTGGGCACGACGAAGAAATGATCCTCGCGCTCCGGCGCGTTGGCGAGAATATCGTCGGCGAAGCCGCCGTCGGTGACGACATCCTCGCGCTTCTTCATCTTCATCGGCAGCACGGAGGTCAGCGGCTCGACGCCGGACACATCGACCGCGTTCAACTCCTCGACAAAGGCCAGAATGGCGTTGAGCTCTTTCCCAAGCCGCTCGACCTCGTCGTCCCCGACGGCGATGCGCGAAAGATGCGCGATACGGCGAACGATGGCTGAATCGACCGACATGTTTGAGGCTCCGCTCGTTTTCCTACCCCGGCGCTATAGCACCCGCCGCTTTCGCGGCGCAATGCATGGCTGTGGCGGAGCTGGGCGCGCCCTTCTCCCGCCCGCGGGAGAAGGTGGCCCGGCGAAGCCGGGTCGGATGAGGGCGGCCGCGGTTCCCCGGCGCTTTCGAGAGGCAACCCCCGCGCCGCCTTGGCGGGCGAAGCGAAAGCGCTTAAGGCTGGGGCTCGCGATTTTTCGTTTCAGGGGGCTTTTTTGGCCGACGAGAGCAAAAGCGGCGCGCTGAAAATTTCGTCGCGCGAGGAACTGCGAAGACTGGCTCGAAAGCCTGCCGCCCGAGCAAGGGCGCTGGGTCGCCGTCGCCATCGCCGCGCGCGCGGCGTTGCGCGTTGTTCCGCTCGTTGCGACGGACGCGCCGGGCAGACGACGGAAGGCGCAAGCGCTTCCAGAATCTGACCTTCGCAGTGTTTTTCGCTGCCGCATTGGCGCGGGTTGCAGCCCAATATCCAACTCGTGCCAATAAGCTTCGCGCCCGCGCCCTCCGCGCCGCCGACTGCGCGCCCGCAAACACGCCTGCGCCGCAGACGGCGCGAAAAATGTCGTTGCCGACGCCGCCGCGCTACGCCGCCATCAGCGCTGCCCGTACGCCGTGTCGCGCCGTCCTCTGACCGGCCTCCTTCGCCGCCGACGCCACCGCCCGCGCCGCTTACGCTGATCGATACGTCGTGCCTCACGCTGACTACTACGCCGGTAGCAACGCCATATGGGACGCCGTCTCGCGCGACGCCAATTTCATCGCCTCGGGCGGGACGGCGCAGGCGCTCGCCTCGGAGCCGCTTATGGCCCGACGGCGCACCCGATTGGGTCGACGGAGTATTGGCGGCGATTGCAGGACAGTCCTCCCGCGCGAAGACGACTGGCAAGTCTGGATCGACTGGTACAACCGCCGCCTCGAAGGCGTGTCGGACCCGGAGGAAATCGAACTCGTCTTCGCCACCGTCCCCGACAAGGAGCGCAAGGCCGGCCCGGCGGCGGCGAACAAATGGATCAAGGAGCGGCTGGAGGAACTGCAAAAGAAAAACTCGCCGCCACCGCAAATCCCGCGACAAGGCCCCGGCCCTCATGTCGAAATCGACGCGGAGACCGGCGCCGTCGTTCCCGCCAAGCCGGAAATCGCTCGACGCCGAGGGCAATAATCTCGCGCGGCTCAACGCGCATCATCCGCGGATCGTGCGGCTACGCCGGCGAACTCGCTCGCCAATCTCGGCCAGAACGAACAGCCGGAACTCTTCGCCGCCGCCAAAAGCTATTTCGACAACGTCAATCGCGACTCTAAGCCAAATCGACTTCGAGCGCCTTTGGGGCGAAGGCGTTTATCTCGAAGAGGCGGAGGCCGCCGCCGCGCGCCGCATCAAGGACGCGATGCGCGAGCCGCTAAACGACGCCGCGCTCGCGGCGCTTAATGCGTTGCTCCAGATACACGGGCCGTTCATCCTCGCGACAAAGGCCGGGCTCGAAAACCTCGCCTTCGCCAACGCCTATGAAATGCGCCCCGACGAAGCGAAGGAGCAACGCGCGGCGGCGATAGAACTGGCGCAAGAATTCAAGGCCAATCCGGATGTCGTCGCGCCGGAAACGGCCGCGAATTTCGCGCATTCTCGCCGAGCAACCGGAGTCGACGAAGCATCCCGAGCGCAGCGCCGTCGCAAATGGGCATGGCGCGCAATAGCTCGTGCTATCGCGGGCGCGGCAATCCGTCTCGAACGTTGATTGCTCGGAGCGACGATCTCGCGCGACTGGCCGCGCTGCCTCGATCGAAGCTCGAACAATCTAAGCCGTTATCTGGAAGTATCCGGACTTGGTCAGAAACGGCCTCGGCTAAGCTCTCCGAAGCGGACGCTCGACGCGCTATAAGAGCGTTTGGCAAAATCCCCTTCGACCGATACCAGCAATTCGTGCTCGACAACGAGGAGTTGTTGCGCCGGCTCGCGGGCTCCGGAAAGCAATCGCGTTGGCTGCACGAGCATCTGGATTGGCTGAAGACGAATGAGCGAGCCGCCGAAATAAGAAGCCCGGCCTCTCCGCCGTCATTGCGAGCGAAGCGAAGCAATCCAGGAGTCGCGCGTGGCCCCTGGATTGCCGCGTCGCTTCGCTCCTCGCAATGACGCGGGCGATCGCCGCGCCCCGCCTCAAACCTCGAGACTCTCGCCGATGGCGCCCGTCCAAACCCGCGTCTTCGCGCCCCGCATCGCCGCGATAAACTCGGAAGCGTCGGGGGCTATCGCGTCGAAAGTGCCGTAATGGCAGGGGATCACCGTCTCGAAGTCGAAGTAGCGTTCCACCGCCAGCGCCGCCATCGCGCCGTCCATCGTGAAGCGGCCGCCGACCGGGACGAGGCCGATTTTCGGCGCGTAAAGCTCCGCGATCAGCGCCATGTCGCCAAAGATTCCGGTGTCGCCCATGTGATAGAGCGTCGGCGCGTCGGCGCTCTCGACGACGAGCCCGTTGGCCGGCCCGAGATAGACCGGCGCGCCGTCCACGATCGTGCTGGCGGAATGGCGGGCGTCGGTGATGCTGACCGAAAAATTTCCGCAGGGGATTTTGCCGCCGGTGTTGCCGGGATTTATTTTTTTGGCGCCCTGGCTTTCGAGCCACATGCAGAGGTCGAAATTGGCGACGATCTCGGCGCCGGTCTCGTCAGCGATCTGGAGCGTGTCGCCGATGTGGTCGTCATGCCCGTGGGTGAGCAGAATATGCGTCGCGCCGCGCGTGGATGCGCGAAAATGCGCGGTGAAATTTGGGTTGCCGGTCAGGAACGGGTCGAACAGGATTATACTCTCGCCGATCTCGACGCGAAAGGCCGAATGGCCGAGCCAGGTGATTTTCATGGGCTTTTCCGGGTTTGCGCGGGCCTTGGCGCATGATAGCGCTCTACGATGATAAATGGACAGACGACGATCGAGGAACTCGCCGCCCAGCTGCCCAAAAAGGGCCGGCTGATGGGGCTGGATCTTGGAACAAAAACAATAGGTCTCGCGCTGTCGGACGTGGAGCGGCGGCTCGCCTCGCCGCTCGACACGATAAGGCGGGTGAAGTTTTCCGCCGACGCGGATACTCTGCTTAAGCGATTGAAGGAATTCGATGTTTTGGCTATCGTGATCGGCCTGCCGCTCAACATGGACGGCTCCGACGGCCCGCGCGTCCAGGCGACGCGGGCCTTCATGCGAAATCTTTCGAAGCTGTCGCCCGTGCCGCATGTCTATTGGGACGAGCGACTGTCCACCGCCGCGGTTACTAGAGAGTTGATTTCGCAGGATGTTTCGCGCGCCAAGCGCGCCGAGGTCGTCGACCGGATGGCCGCCGCCTATATTTTGCAGGGCGCGCTCGACCGGCTGGCGCGGCTCGCCGCGACGGCGGATTGATGGGCGCGAAAATACAACCCTGATAGATGATTAGACCAATTGACAACCTAAGGTTGCCAGTGCGATTATACATGCAGCTTATACGACTGGCCCCGAAAATCGCGCCAGGGAGAAGATTTAATGGACGAAATTTCTCGGACGACGGCGGAACAAAACCTGACGCGGCGCAACCCTGAACAGCAATCCTCCCCCACCGAAGACGCCGCCTCGCTCGCGGCCTATATCGCCGAAATGACGGCGGAACTGGCGGGGCTCGCCGGCAATGCTCGCCTGCCGATGCTCGCCTATTTCCTCAATCTCGCGCGGGTCGAGGCGCAAATCTACGCCAGGGAAAATGGCGCCCGCGAGATCGCGCGAGAGCGATGACGGATTAAATCGCTTCAAGCCCCGGGCTTTTCGACGAGCAGCGAAACCAGCGCCGCTCCGTGGCGCTCCAGCCGGCCTTCGAGATCGAGATCGAGCAGCGCGGTTTGCACGTCGCGCGCGGGAAGGCCGACCGCGCGAATGAGTTCGTCGATCGCCACCGGCGCCGGCGAGAGCAGCGACAACACGAGGTCGCGGGCGCTCGCCGCCGGCGCCTCGCTCTCGGCGAATCGCGGGATCGACGGCGGCGAAACGAACCGGGCCTCGGCGGCGGGCGCCGCGCGCGGCGGCGGCGCCGGCGCTTCGCGAAAAGAGAACAGATCCAGTTCGTCGAACAGCGGCTCTTCCTCGATTGACGGCGCGGACTCGCCGAACAGATCCGCGCCGGGCGAAGGCCCCTTGCGCCGCGCCTGGAGGACGCGCGTCACATCCTCGACACAGGCGCAGAGCGTCGCGCCTTCGCGCAATAGGTCGTTGGTTCCCTCGGCGCGTGGATCTTGCGGCGAGCCCGGCACGGCGAAAACCTCGCGCCCCTGCTCCGCCGCGAAACGGGCCGTGATCAACGAGCCCGACCGACGCGCCGCCTCGACGACGACCGTGCCGAGGGCGAGGCCCGAGACGAGCCGGTTGCGGCGTGGAAAATCGCGGCCGCGCGGCTCCCATTCCAGCGGCATTTCGGAGATCACGGCGCCGCCGGACTGGACGATTTTTTCGAGCAAGGGCGCGTTTTCGGAAGGGTAAGGCCGCGCATGGCCGCCGGCGAGAACCGCGACCGTTCCAGTTTCGACGCAGGCGCGATGGGCCGCCGTGTCGACGCCGCGCGCAAGGCCCGAGACGATCACATAATCCTCGCGCGCGAGACCGCGCGCCAGGCGCTCGGTGAAGGCGAGCCCCGACGCCGAGGCGTTGCGCGAGCCGACGATCGCGACGCAGGGCCTGGCCAGCGCGCGCGCGTCGCCGCGAATCATAAGCAGGGGCGGCGCGCTGTCGATCATCCGCAGCAGCGGCGGGTATTCGGGGTCGCTGGTGACGATGAAGCGCGCGCCCATCGCCCGCGACGCCTCGATCTCGCGCAGCGCTTCGTCGCGGTCCGCGATGCGTATCGCGCGCCCCTTGAGCGAGCGCGCGACAAGCTCCGGCAACGCCTCCAGCGCCGCCGAGGCGCCGCCGTAACGGTTGACCAATTCGCGGAAAGTGCGCGGACCGATGTTCTCGCTTCGGATCAGGCGCAACCAATCGAGCAACTGCCCATCGGACAGACGGCTCGTCGATTCGCCCGGCGATGTCATGTCTTTTGCCCGATGCGGCTCTCCGTCCCGGAGATCAGCCGCGCGATATTCTCGCGGTGCTTCCACCACAGCAGCGCCGCCATCATCGCGATGACCAGCGCCTGCTCGCCATGGCCGAAACCCCAAAGAACGAAGGGCGCGGACGCCGAGGCGAGCAAGGCCGAAAGCGACGAGAACCGCCACAGATAGGCGGCGGCGAGCCACACGGCGCAGACGATCAGGCCGGTCGGCCAGTGCAGCGCGAGCAGCGCGCCGATAAAGACCGCGACCCCCTTGCCGCCGCGAAACCGCAGCCAAACCGGCGCGATATGGCCGAAAAACGCGCCGAGAGCCGCGGCCATCGCGGCGCCGGGGGCGAGCCAGCCGCCGAGAATCACGGCGAGAGCGCCCTTGAACGCGTCCAGAGCCAAGGTCGCCGCCGCGAGATCCTTGCGACCCGTGCGCAATACGTTGGTCGCCCCGATATTGCCGGAGCCGATCGAGCGAATGTCGCCCGCGCCCGCGCCGCGGGTGAGCAGGAGGCCGAAGGGAATCGAGCCGAGCAGATAGGCCAGCGCGAAAGCCAGCGCATCGGAGGCGAAGGGCGGAAGGGACGACATCGGCTTGGGACAACACGCTGCTGACGAGGGGAATCGCCGCTGGGTCGCGGCGCGCAACCCTTAAGGGAATGGCGCGCGGGATGCTAGCCGACGGGCCCGCTCGCCGCAACCAATCCGCGGGCCGCGCCCGGCGTTTCGCGCCAGGCGGTTAACTTCGGCGGTTAACTCGGGCGGTTAACTCGGGCGCGTCGAACCGCGCGCCAGAGATGCTCCGCCAGGAGTCATTGCGCCAATCGAGGCTATTTCCCATTCCATGGGGGCTCCCGTTTTCCGCGCCAAGGGAGTAAAGAAGGCCCAGCCCGCCGCGGGCCCCCATCGTCCGGCGTTCAAAGCGGACGCCCATCAAGAGCGCCTCATGACCGAACCCGAGCGCCGACCGCGCCCAAGAGCCTTTCGCCTCGACGGCGACACAGTTGTTCCGCCCAAAACCGCGAGGGACGCGCAAGAGCAGGCGCGGCCTTTCGCCACCAAGGTCATCGAACCCGAGGAAGACCCCTTCGCGAGCCGCGCGGGCGCCGAGGGCGATCTCGAGGCCGACGAACAGGCGGTGGAGGAGGCGCAGGCCGGGGGGCTTTTGCGCCGCTTCCTCCTATCCTGGGGCGGCGTGTTCTGGTCGGCGCTCACCGGTTTGATCTCGCTCGCCGTCACTCTGTGGGTGACCAAGCTCGTCGAAGACCTTTTCGCCCACTCCGCCCTCCTTGGAACCATTGGCTTCGCGCTCGCCGCCGCCCTGGCGGCCGCCGCGCTTATTTTATTCGCGCGCGAAATCCGCACGATGATGCGCCAGAACAAAATCGCCAAACTCCACATCGCGCTGGCGAAGGCGCGCGCCGACGACGACGGCAAGGGCGCGCGCGCGCGTCTCGTCGAACTTTGCGGGATCTACGAAGCGCGCCCCGAAACCGCGCAGGCGCGGGCGCGCGTGCTGGAGCTGTCGCGCGAGATCATCGACGGACGCGACCTCATCGATCTCGCGGAACGCACGCTGGTGCTGCCGCTCGACGAAGTGGCGCGGCGCGAAATCGCCAGCGCGTCCAAACGCGTTTCGGTCGTCACCACGATCAGCCCGCGCGCGTTGGTCGATTTGATTTTCGTCGCCGCCCAGGCGATCGCCCTGATGCGCCGCATCGCCGAAATCTACGGCGGACGTCCGGGCCTGTTGGGTTTCTTCAAACTGGCGCGCTCCGTGGGCTCGCATCTCGCGATCACCGGCGGCCTCGCGATCGGCGACTCGCTGTTGCAGCAATTGGTCGGCCACGGCATTGCGGCGAAGGTTTCGGCGCGGCTTGGCGAAGGCGTGCTGAACGGCTTGCTGACCGCCCGCGTCGGACTTTCGGCCATGGCGGTCTGCCGCCCCATGCCCTTTTGCGCCGAGAAGCAGCCCGGAGTCGCCGAAGTGGCGCCGTTCTTGTTCGGCGACAAGACGAAATCGTGACTTTGGAGAACGTAGCCAAATGAAAATCGCCGCATGAAGATATCACCACCTGGAACATCAATTCCGTGCGCTTGCGCATGCCGCTGGTGGCGCGCTTTCTGCAGGCTCACGCTCCCGACGTGATCTGTCTACAGGAAACCAAGTGCCGCGACGCGGAGTTTCCGTCGGCGGATTTTCGCGCGCTGGGTTATGGGCATCTCGCGATCCACGGCCAAAAGGGCTATCACGGCGTCGCCATCGCCTCGAAACATCCGCTTCGGGTGATCGAGAACCGGGATTTTTGCGCGGTCGGTCACGCGCGGCATATCGCGGTGGAGTTGGAGGCCGGCGGCGCGCCGTTGAAACTGCATAATTTCTATGTGCCCGCCGGCGGCGACGAACCGGACGCGGCGATCAATCCAAAATTCGCGCATAAGCTCGATTTTCTCGACGAAATGACCGAATGGATCAAAGCCGAGCGCATCGCCGACGGGCGCGTCGTGCTCGCCGGCGATCTCAATATCGCGCCGCTCGAACATGATGTCTGGAGCCACAAGGCGCTGCTCAAAATCGTCAGCCACACGCCGGTGGAAGTCGAAAAGCTCAAGAGGGTTTTCGATGCCGGCGAGTGGATCGAACTCTCTTCGCCGTTTCGTGCCGGAAAACGAGAAGCTCTACACATGGTGGAGTTATCGCGCGGCGGATTGGGCCTTGAGCGATCGCGGGGCGCCGGCTCGACCATATTCTCGTCAGCGGCGCGCTCGGCGGCGCGCTGACCGGACTCGATATTCTTCGCGAAGCGCGAGGCTGGGAGCGCCCCTCCGATCACGTGCCGGTCTCCATCGAACTCGCTTTATGACCGGCGCCGAAATCCGCGCCAAGATTTTTCGATGAATTGGGATCGCGCGCGCACGCGAATGATCCGCGACGCCGCGCCGATCCGCGGCGGTTAAGCGCCGACTCAATATTGCTGCGCGGCTTGCGCGCGAAGCTCCGCGAGGGAAGCGAAGCGCTGCGCGCCGTTCGATGTCCGGACTTCCACCGCGCCGTCCGAGAACATCACGTAAGTGATGTCGCCGGACTGGTAGCGGTCGACCTCTCGAGGCTCGGCGCCGCTCGCCTCGTCGGCCGCGGGCGCCTCGGCTTCTTGCTCCGGCTCCTTCGCCGGAGGAGCGGGCGGGGCGACCGCGAGCGGCGCCTGCTGAGCGGGCGGCGTTTGGGCGAGCGCTGGCGCTGGCGTTGGCGCCGGGGGCGCTTGCGGCGGCGGCTGTCTCGAACGCTGCTCCAGCTCTTTTGGTTGCGGCTTGGCGGCGGGGGCGGAAGGCGCGGGCGATTTTTCCCCGGCGCGACGCAACTGCGCCGCATCGAGTATTTCGTCGAGCCGGAAGACGACCTGACCCAAGGCGATCACGACGGCCCCGCCGGCCAAGGCCGTCGCGCCGCCGATAAACAGGCTCCACCCCCGTTCGACCTGGATGATGTCCCAGCCGCCCACCATGGCGACGACCCCGCAAATCGCGAGGACAACGCCAAGCGCCGTTACGCCCCACCTCGAAACTCGCCTCAACATGATTCGCCACTTCCTTCGGTTCGATTGGCGGCCTCTCATAGACTAAGCCACGAACGGCGCCATGGATAATGGCGCGACGGCGTGAAACAGGCGCGGAACCGCCAACTTCGTCGCCGGTAGCAACAAATCCATATATTACAACTGCGTCTTGATGTCACATAGTAATTATGAGACACAATACAGAAATATTTTTTAGAGGGGCGTCCAAGTCACGGCATCTCGCCGTTATCTTCGCAAGACGCGACCTGATAAGAGGGGAATGTGAATCATGCGATTTCCGGTGTTTAAGCACGCCTTGCTTGCTATTGGCGTATGCTACGCGTTAATTGCGCCGCATAATGCTTACGCTCATGGCGGCGTTAAGTTGGAGCAAGATGAATGCGTCCTGAAAATCGGTCCTAATACGATGCATTTCATCGGCTATCAGCGCACCGGCGAGGAGGAGGAGTTTTGCGAGGACATCGCGAAGACAGGGCCGACAATTATCGCGCTGACGGCGGTGTCGCCGGATTTGCGCGACATGGCGATCGGGATTCGCGTGGTCAAGGATGTCGGAAAGGAGCAGGAAAAGACCAATCTCGACGCGGTGACCGTCGCCTATCTGCCGCCGAAGGTCTATCACAACGGCACCATGACGTTCGAGCATGATTTCAAACAGGCTGGCCACTATGTAGGGATCGTGACCGTGACCGACGATCTCGGCAACGCATGGGTGTCGCGTTTTCCGTTCACGGTTGGTGTCTATACCGTCATGGGGATGATCGAGTACATATTATACGCGATCGGATTCACGGCGTTGTGCGGCTTTCTCTGGTATATGCTCCGCCAGCGCGCGCAAAAGACCCCCGCCCCGGCCGCGGCCGCTTCATCCAACTAAGCTGGACGCGGTTCAAGAAATTAAAACCCCCGGCGGTTGGCGCGAGCCAATCGTCGGGGGCGAAATTGAGCGCTTATAAGTCCCTTTACTCCCTCTTTGCAGCGCAGGAGCCGACAAGACATGCCTCTGACACAGAAAACCTCGCTCCAGATCGCGCGCGCGGTCGCGCTCGCGGCGACCCTTTGCGGCTTTTTCGCATCGCCCGCCCGAGCCGAGGAGGCGGACGAAGCCGAATTGTCGAAATATTACGAAAATGTGGACGTCTGGCATTTTCCGGTCGATTATTCCGTCGCCTATAACGACCAGGACGTCATCGTCACCCGCGAATTGGTGGCCCTGCCGCCGCCCGCCGGCAAGCTGTGCTTCATCAGATTCGATCTGCTTAAGGGCGAGGGCGATTACGCCTATGGGTTCAAGCCGGCGTTTCTCGGGGGCCCGCGCCGCGAAACGGAATGGGGCGTCTATGTTCACAAGAGGGGCAGCGTGTTCGACCAGTTGCGTTCGGTGTTGAAACTAAACGTCATCTATTTCTACGTCGACGGCCTGCGCGATGAATTCAAGGCGTCGCCGCCGGACATTTGCGCCCGAAAACAGGCGGCGGGCACGCAGCAAGCCGGGAATGGCTACTGGGCTCAGGAGTGGTCGGACCTCGTGGTGCGCGCCAAACTCATTCACGGCTGGCCGACGGAACAAGGGGTGCGCTGACTGGCGCGTTGTTTGCTCAGCGGCGGCCGCGGAGCGCAAAATATACGCGGGCGCCACAATGAGGCGATATTGTCCGCGACGCTCCGCCGCACTAGGAAGTGAGAAGCGCTGGCGCCCATTCCCGCGCGGGAAACCCTTCAGGAGACGCGATTATGTCATTCACGCTTGAGCCCCTGCCCTACGCCTATGACGCCCTGCAACCCTTCTTGTCGAAGGAATCCTTTGAATATCATCACGATAAGCATCACGCGACCTATGTGACCAACGCCAATAATCTCATCAAGGGAACGGAGTTCGAAGGCAAGCCGATCGAGGACATCATCGTCGCCTCGCATGGCAAGAATGTCCCGATCTTCAACAATGTGGCGCAGCACTATAACCATCACCACTATTGGCATTGGCTGAAGCCCAACGGCGGCGGCGCCATCCCCGGCAAGGTCGAGAAAGCCATCGTCGATTCATTCGGCTCCGTCGACAAATTCAAGGAAGAGTTCCAGGCGGCGGGCCTCGGCCAGTTCGGCTCGGGCTGGGTATGGCTCGAGGTCAAGGACGGCAAGGTCGCCGTGCGCAAGACCGCCAACGCCGAAAATCCGCTGATCTTCGGGGCGAAGCCGATCCTCGTCGCGGACGTTTGGGAACATTCCTATTACATCGACTACCGCAACCGCCGCGCCGATTATCTGAAGGCGTTCCTCGATCACCTCGTGAACTGGGGTCACGTCGAGGAAATGCTCGAGGCGGCGACGAAGTAAGTCGTCGTCCACAACGTCGGCATTATCGAGCGTTTCTTGCTTTTCCGGGAAGAGCGGGAAACGCTTCGGCCGTTCCGCGCGATCTTTATCGCGGAAGCCGCGAATGCCCTCGGCGTGGCCGGCGAGGCCACGCTGGTCGAGATCGACGAGAACCTCGCGATGCTATGCGAGTTTCGCGCGCAATGCGACGATGCAAAACTTCAGATTGTCCTTCGCCGCGACGAGCCACTTCCTCCTTGTCTCGGCGCGCCGGAACAGACGCGCGTCGGCCTTCAGAAAGCCTTCGAGCATTGCGATTTGGCTCGAATAGAACTCCCGCTCGGGAACCCAGGCGAATTCGAAACGAATATGTTCGAGGTTCGCCGCGAATATCTTCCACGGCGCGGCGAGAGGACTCAAATCCAAATCGAGAAACAGGTCGAGATCGCCGGCGAAGCCGTCGTAATGCTCTTTCTTCGCCTCGGCGCGCGTGTGATCCGCCGTCGCCATGATCAACTCATGGACGGCGGCCGCGTCGTCCGCGTTCAGCAGAGTGTGGCGGAGAAACAGTTCCGCGCTGTCCCGCACGTTCTCGAAGTCCGAACGCTTTGCGCCGTCCGGCCCCTGCGTCGCATAGACGGAGTCGTGCCAAAAGACGGCCGTCGCGATCAACGCCGGCCTGGCGGCCAGCGCCTGAAACCCGTCCAACTTCTCCAGCAGTTCCGAGATATGCTCCCATGCGTGATAGGCGCGATGGGCCTCGCGATAGCCGCGGTCGAGCGCGCCCCACGCCGAGGGCTTGTGGCTTGCCTCGAGCGATCGCCAATGTCTCCCTATGACCTCATCGAGCATCGCGCTCGATGATCTCGGCGCTGGCGACACGGTCGAAGGAACGGTGGCGATTTGATCGACGGGGCACACGGGAATCACAGCGGCGGGGGACATGGAAACTCCTTTGGCGCTTGCCGAGGCGGCATCGCTGCATCAAAGGCGAAAGTCTGACCTAGCGCTGTGCGTTGGCGCACATTGTCCGCGATATCAGCCGTAAATCCATCCGCCCGACATGGACGAGGCCGGCTTGGAGTGAGCCACGGCGTGCGTGTTCGCCATCGCGAAGCCCTCCGCCGCGAAAAACATGCTCACGGAGAGCGCGGCGGCGGCGATCAGCAGGCGGCGAAGCATGGCGGCGGTCAACATTGGGAGTTTCCTTTTGCACATGCCCGTTTTGGGCATGGCGGCATAAGACCCCAAAGCGCGACGCAAAGCTGTGCGTTAACGCACATGGTAAATCGTTTCATACGGCGCGCTCTGGCTTGATCTTCGTCGACAAAAATAGAGAAGGGCCGGGCGTCAGGCTGAGGACAGGCGTGGTGGCCGGCGCCAAGGTGGCGCCTGTCCGGATTGAGGACTTAAACGCCGGGAATGACGAGTAGCGGCGGCGTTTCGGTCTGGCGTTCGAGCCCCTTGACGTTGCCTCGCCTCGTCCAATGTCCTTGCTATGCTAAGCGCAAAGAACGGGGATAAGGACGATGGCATATGCGATCACACATGGGACCGATAAAGCCGCGCCAGCACAGCGACGCGAGACGGCGACGGCTGCGCTAGAAGTGGTCAAACAGCTTCAGGCAGAGAAAAAGCAAGACATAAAAATTACCGATCGGACTGGCGCCGTACTTACGGTTCCCGATCTTGAGAAGCTCTCGGGAAAAGAGAATATCTGATCCATGCCGACCCGCCCCTAACGGCGAGCGTCGCCAATGCCTAGAGTTCATCGCCGAGAACGGCGACGGGGCGGGCGCAAGCGACTTAGCCCGAAGCGCACGGCGTCACCGAGGTCTTGCTTTGGGTCTACCGCCGTAGCAGTGCTTTGAGGAAATAGCCGCGGAGGAGCAAGCGCGGAAGTGTGAGCGACATTGTCACGGACGCCACGACATTCCTAGGTTCAAACAGACCAGGGAGAGAGGAAATCGCCATGAATTACAGACTTGCGATCATCGTTCTAGGGGTCGCTATTTTTATCGCCGCGATGATCCCATATGCCTATAAGCCGAGGTGCTCGACGCCCGACTGCACTCCGGAGGCTCCATATTTCGGCGAGCGTGGCAGCCGCTGATTAGCAGATTAGTCGTCATCCGCGATATCAACCGAGCCATCGATTTGCGTGAACGCCGTGCGCCGCCATCTGAAACCTGAAGGGCTGAAGCGCGGCTCAGGCATGTTCGATCGGCTCGATAAGCGCCGGATCGTCGTCGCCAGCGCCCGCCTCGTTCACGCGCTTTCCTCCCGGAACGCTCCCCGAACGGACTGAGTTGCAATCATCTTCGCAAGTCGAAAATGTTCACGCTCCGGTCTCTCGATCGGGGCGTTTGTTTTGTAGATATTTCAGAGAGTTAGATGGTCGGAGTGGCGGGATTCGAACCCACGACCCCTTGTCCCCCAGACAAGTGCGCTAACCGGGCTGCGCTACACTCCGACTTGCCGCCCTTATAGTGGGCCGCGGGCGCGGTGGCAACGGTGGCGGCGCGTTTTCATTTCGATGTGAGCAACAGCAGGCGGCGGCACTCGGCGAGATCGGCCAGCGCGAGCCGCAAGCGGCGCGCGTCTTCCTCGTCGAAACCCGAGGCTTCGCGCAAGGGCCCCGCGACGGTGGGAAGCTGCATCGGCGGCGGCGCATCGGGACGAACGACGAGCGGAGCGAGCGCCTCGGCCTCCGGCGCGAACGCCTGCTCTTGCGCGGGCGGCGGCAAATCCGGCGGCTCGACGCGGCGCGAGGCGGCGGCGGATTCGGCCAGCGCTCCGTCTTGCGCGTCCTCTTGCCGCGCCTCTTCGTCCGGCGCCGCGGCGAAACCGGGCTGAAACCGGCCCGCGCGCAGGCTTTCGACGACGGCGCGCGCGCCCTGCTCCTTGAGAATGCGCTGCACGCCCTTGATCGTATAGCCTTGCCCATAGAGCAGATGACGCAAAGCCATCACCAGCTCCACGTCGCGCGGCCGATAATAGCGCCGCCCGCCCGCGCGCTTCACGGGTTCGAGCTCCTTGAAGCGGGTTTCCCAGAAACGCAGCACGTGCGGCGGCAGGTCGAGACTCTCCGCCACCTCTCCAATCGTGCGAAAAGCCTGTTCGCTTTTGCCAGTCACGTCCATCGTTCCAGTGATCCTCGCGGCGCCGGCCGCCCGCAAATCACGTCTTATACGCCGACGACGCCGCATTTTAAGCCAAAAGCGCCTTTTGGGCGCGTCTTCGCCGGGGCGGGGCTGTGGACAAGCCGCGCCCTCGCCCCTAAACATTCGCTCTCGAAATTTTTTACCGCCGAGCACGCGCCATGGACGACTGGTTCCATTTTCCAACGAAGACACCCGCGGTCGAGCACTGGTCGACGCCGGAAAACGCGGTCGGGCCGCGCAACTGGCTTTATCTCGTGGCCGCGCTGGTGTTCGCGATGGTGATCGTCGGCGGGGCCACGCGGCTTACCGAATCGGGCCTCTCGATCACCCAATGGAAGCCGGTGACAGGCGTGATCCCGCCGCTGTCCGCGGCCGAATGGGCCGCGGCCTTCGAGGAATATAAGAAGATTCCGCAATTTACGGAATTATTCCCGGATATGGACCTTGAAGGGTTCAAGGTCATTTACGCTTGGGAATGGGCGCATCGGCTGCTCGGGCGGCTAGTGGGCGCGGTGTTCGCGGGCGGTTTCGCCTGGTTCTGGATCAAGGACCGCCTCCCCGTCGGCTTGAAGCCCAAGCTGTTTGGCATTCTGGCGCTCGGCGCGCTGCAGGGCTTCGTCGGCTGGTGGATGGTGTCATCGGGTCTCGTCGGCCGCGTCGAGGTGGCGCAGGAGCGGCTCGCCATCCATCTTTTGTTGGCGGCGTTCATAATGTCGGCCTGTCTTTGGGTCGCGGGAGGGCTTGGGCCGCAAGCCCCATCGCGGATTCTGTTCAACGGGCCGCGGCTGCGTTTCGTCTCGAAGCTGACTCTGGCCCTGGTGTTCGTTCAGCTCGGTCTCGGCGCCCTCGTCGCGGGGCTTCGCGCCGGACTCATCGACAACACCTGGCCCTTGATGGAGGGGGGATTTTCGCCGTCCGCCGAAACGCTTTGGCGATTGACTCCCTGGTGGAGCAATATCGTCGATAATCCCATCACCGCGCAGTTTTTGCATCGCCTGACAGCCTATGTGCTGTTGGCGCTGGTGCTGATGCACATGCTCGACGCGGTGACGAACGCGACGGGCAAGATCGCGCGCGGCTCGGTGATTGTGTTCGCTCATGTCGTCTTGCAGGTGGCTCTCGGCGTCGCGACTCTGGTGATGATCGGCGGCGACTGGATGGGAACGCCGCATATATTGCTGGCGCTGGGGCACCAGGCGGTCGGCATGGGCGTGCTGGCGGTCGCGACCTTGCAGGCGCGCAGGTTGAGCGAAGCGTAAAGCGAAACGGCTGCTAGCCTGGGACCCCTTCAAACGCGGTTTTGCGCGCTGTCGTCCATGATTCGCGCCGGCAAGTCTCCTCGCCTTGGAGAAGGACAAGCGGCTGATCGCCGCATGAGCCGCGCCCCCGCGCGCGCGATTGGACTCCGGGCCTTGGCCTGCGCCGTGGATTGGCTGTTGAGAGTCGCAATTCTCGCGCGCGAACAGGCGGTCGCCGCGCCCTCATGCGCGGCGGAAAGCTCCCGACAAATCGGCGACACGACGTTCGGCGACGACGTCGACCATGCGTTCGGCGGCGTGGTCGCGCGACTCCTGGCTCTGCGCCTTGGCGAGTTCCTCGCTGGCCTCCTTCAGCCGCTCCTGCGCGTCCTCGAGCTTCTCGCGGAGGTCGTTGAGCGAAAGATTCAGATTGTCGCGCCGCGCGCGCGCCGCCCGAGCATATGTCGGATAGGCGAAATGCGATGGATCGGTGTTGTTCGCGCGTCGCTCCTCCGTCCCGATTTCACGATCGAGGTCGTTGGTCATGCGCGTGAATTCGGCGATCATCGTCTGCAGTTGCGCGATCCGCCGTCGTTTGTCGTCCACCTGAAATTGCTTCAGGCGCACCAATGTATCACGCGACTTCATTACTCGATACTCCGATACGCACGGCGACTGGCGCCGCATCCTTGATTGGATAAGGAATTCGCGAGACGGAGTTACTATGAGCGAAGGAGGTTTCCTGTTGGTTACCCGCGAGGGAAAAATTTGGAAGGCTCCGCGGACGCGCATTATTGGCGCGGGCGAGCACGATTGCTTTTCCCGCGCCAACGGACCGCGCGTCCTTTATAAATACATGGTGTAAATATTTGGTAACCACGTTCGCGCTTAGCAGCCTATCGACCGCGCCGGCGCGATCAATTTCGTGGAATAGCGCGCTCCGGGCGACTGTTACGGGCTCTCCCGCCCGGATTCCTCCATTACGGCGCCGCCGATGCGCCGATAGACGAAGGCTGGCGGCGGCGCATGCGCCTCGACCTCGGCCAGCCCGGCGAAGCGGGCATGCTCCGGCGACAAATGGCAAGCGGGATCGGTCGCGGCGGGGTCGCCGGTCACGGCCATGGCCTGACAACGGCAGCCGCCAAGGTCGATCTCGCGCCGATCGCAGGAGCGGCAGGGCTCCTTCATCCAATCCGTGCCGCGAAAAGCGTTGAAGGCGGACCCATTGCGCCAGATGTCGCCGAGATCGCGCGTTCGCACATTGTCGAATGCGAGCCCCGGCAAAGTCTGAGCGGCATGACAGGGCAACGCCTTGCCGGAGGGCGTCACGGCGATGATCGAGCGTCCCCAGCCGCCGGTGCAGGTCTTGGGCCGCGTGGCGTAATGGTCGTGGATCACGAAGTCGAAATTCAGCACGCCTTTCAGCCGCGCCTTCGCCGCTTCGACGACGGAAGCGCTTTCGAGAAATTTCTCCCGTGTCGGAATCAGCGCGGCGCGGTTCTTCTCGGCCCAGGCGTAATATTGGATATGCGCGACCTCCAGCCGCTGCGCCCCGACTTCGACCGCGAAGTCGATGATTTCAGGCAGATGGTCGATGTTCTGGCGGTGGATCGGCGCATTGATGGTGAGGCCGAGCCCCAGCTCCCGCGTCCACAACGCCACGTCGCGCTTCTTGGCGACGCCGCCTTCATAGGCTGAAACGCGGTCGGCGGTGGCGGGATCGACATCCTGAATCGACACCTGCACATGGTCGAGACCAATTTTCGCGAGCGTCTCCAGCCGCTCGCGCGTCAGCATCACGGCGGAAGTGACGAGATTGGTGTAGAGCCCGGCGTCGACGGCGTGTTGCAAGATTTCTTCGAGATCGCGGCGCAACGTCGGCTCGCCGCCGGAAAGATGCAATTGCAAGGCGCCGATCGCCGCCGCGCTCCGAAAAGTCTCGCCCCATTCGGCGGCGGAAAGTTCGACATTGGCGCGCTCAAGCTCGAGCGGATTGGAGCAATATGGGCATTGCAGCGGACAGCGATGGGTCAGCTCCGCGAGCAACCCCGCCGGCCCGCCAGCGAAAGGCCCATAGGCGCGGGCCTTCGAGGACAAGGGCGGCGGCGCGAAAGCGTCTGGACCGTCGCGCAGCAGGCATTTGTCGGCGAGCCCTTGCAACAGCGTCGTCACGTCGCGCGCCACAACTTCCAGCGGCGCGCTAAATTGCGCCGCCAGTCGCGCGGCGATGGCGGCGACGGTCGTTTCACCGTCGATCAGGCGCAGAACGGCGAGCGAAATCGCGTCGATCTCATAGGCGCGCTCAGGCGCCAGAATGACGACGCGGTCGCGCGCGCGGTCTTCGTGCAGCCGCGAAAAACGCGTGAACGCGGGTTTCGAATGGGCGTCGATGGTGAATCGCGCCCTGCCCTGCGTCGTCATGCTCACGTAATCGCCTGTCCCGGCTGATAGGCGCCGGGCGGGATCACGCCGGGCGTCACATAGGCGTGATGTAATGCGTCGAGCTGCGCCCACAAGACGCCGCACTTAAATCGCACGGCTTCGATACAGGCTTCCTGCTCGGCGCGGGTCAGCGCGTTTTTCTTTATATACTCCAGCGCGAAGTCGGCGTCGCGCGGCGCCTGGCTGAGGCGGCGCTTGAAATAGGCCATCACGCTATCGTCGATGAAGTCGTAATTTTCCAGCATTCCGGCGATGCGCTCCTTATGGATCGCCGGCGCGAACAATTCGGTCAGCGACGACGCCACGGCGACGACCAGCGGCTGCTCGACGACATAGCGAACATAGGCCTCGACCGCGAATTTGGTCGCCGGCAGGGCCCCGCGCCGCGAAATCACGTAATCGCGCGGCAGCCCCAGACCGTCGGTCAGCACCAGCCAACGCTCTATGCCGCCCGCTTCATCGCCCAGCCCGTCGTGATCGTGGACGCGGTGAATCCACTCGCGGCGCAATTCGCGGTCATGCGCGCGGCTCATGAAGGCCGCGTCCTTGCGCGGCACCGCCTCCTGATAGCAATAGCGGTTGAGCGCCCAGGCGCGCACTTGCTCCTTGTTGAGCTTGCCGCCGTGCAGCAGCTTATGAAACGGATGCTTGTCGTGGTACCGCTCGGCGCCGACCGCGCGGATCGCGGCTTCGAACGCCTCTGGCGACAGCCTCGGCGCGTCGAGATAGGCGTGCGATTCCAAAACGTCGTTCATAGCGCGATCTCCATCCCGTCTTCGCCGATTTCCCAACCCGCGGCCTCCGCTTCCGCGCGCTCTGGCGAGAAAGCGTTCAGCACCGGATTCGAATTGTTGATGTGCACGAAAATTTTGCGCGCGACATCGAGCTTCGAGAAGGCTTCGATCGAACCGTCCGCGCCGCTCATATTGATATGGCCCATGCGCGTCCCGGTCTTGCCGAGCAGGCCCTGGTCGATCATCTCGTTCTCATGCCAGAGCGTGCCGTCGAACATCACCAGTTCGGCGCCCGCGAGCCGCGCCGCCAGCCCCGCGTCGACGCCGGCGCAGCCGGGAATGTAGAAGAAAGATTTACCGCTGGCCGTCTCGGTGATCTTGAGGCCAAGCGTGTCGCCCTCGGCGCCGCCGTAATTGGCTTTGAACGCGTCTTCCAGCCAAAGCGCGATTTTGCCGGCGACGGGAAAAGCCTCGACGCTAAGGCCGAGATCGACGCCGGCGCCGCGAATCGCCAACGGAGCCCCGAGCGGCAATTCCTCGCGCGCGACATAGGCGGGGGCGAGGACGTTGAAGATTTTATTGGCGGCCAAGACGTCGAGCACGCGGCGCGCGCCATAGACGGTAAAGGGCTGCGCCTCGCGCAGATTGAGCAGCCCGGCAACATGGTCGACATCGCCATTGGTGACCACGACCGCCTTGATCGGACTGGCGCGCAATAGGGCGTCCGAAGGGACGCCCGTCGCAAGCGGCGGGCTATTGCTGTCCTCTTGCCTTGGCGCGAGCGCCGGGCTCGCGGCGATTTGCTGGCGCAGATCGGGCGAGGCGTTGAGCAAAGCCCAGTCGCGCCCATTGGCGCTCACCGCCAGCGAGGATTGCGTGCGCGCGCTAAAGCCGGGCGCGCCAGCGCGCACGGCGCGACAGTTGGCGCAATTGCAGTTCCATTGCGGGAAGCCGCCGCCGGCCCCGGAGCCCAAAATTCTGATCCGCATTTTTCGCGCGTCCTCGGCGCGGGCCTATTCGCCGACGCGCCGGGTCCCCCCTGTTTTTGTTGTTCTTGGTCCACTATGTCGGCGCCCGCCGCGCCTTGCAACTGTGGCGAATTCACGCGGGGGGCGCGACCTTGGATTCCTCCTGCCGCGCCAAGGCGTTATAGCGGCGCAAGCCAAAGGGAATCAGCGCCAAATAGGCGAGACTGAGAGCGATCAATATCTCCATCGGATAAATCGCGAGCAGGAGCAGAAGCACGCCTCCGCCAAACAATAGCGGGATGATGAGGTCGCGCGGCACGCGGCCGACGCGCTTGCCCGAAAAATGCGGAATGCGGCTCGCCATCAGAAAGGCGATCATCAGCACATAGAGAATATAGAACGGCGCGAAGGCGCGAGACGCCGGCAGTTCCAGCACCGATAGGTGCAGATAGAGCGGCAGCAGCACCGTCACCGCGCCGGCTGGCGACGGCATGCCGACAAAAAAGTCGCCATGCCAGGCCGGGCGCGTCGGGTCTTCCGACATCACGTTGAAGCGCGCCAGCCGCAGCGCGCAGGCGATGGCGAAGGCCAGCGCGGCGAACCAGCCGAAATTCTTGATTTCGTGCAGCGACCAGAAATACAGCAGCAGGGCCGGCGCGACCCCGAAATCGACGAAATCGGCGAGCGAATCGAGCTCGGCGCCAAAGCGCGACGTGCCCTTCAGCGCCCGCGCCAGCCGCCCATCGAGGCCGTCCAGCACCGCCGCCGCCATCACGGCGAGCACCGCGGTCTCGAATTTGCCCTCGACCGCGTAGCGAATGGCCGTGAGGCCCATCGACAGGGCGAGCAGCGTGACGAGATTGGGCAACACCACGCGGATCGGAATTCTGCGGAAGCGTAAGCGCCGGCGCTCCAGCGGACTCAAAGTCGCGTCGGACCCCTCGAAGGATTTTTCGTCGTTCATGCGGGACTCTTCATGCGGGACTCTGAGGTTAAGCCGTCCGTCAGCCGGACTTGAAGGACAGCGCTGGCGTATGAGCCGTGAGATCGGCGAGCACGGTTTCGCCGGCGATCGCGCGCGAGCCGATCGCCACGGTGGGCCGCGCATAGGTGGGCATATAGACATCCACGCGCGAGCCGAAGCGGATAAGCCCGAAACGGTCGCCGACGCCGATGCTTTCGCCCTCCTGGACGAAGGACACGATGCGACGGGCGACAAGACCGGCGATCTGCACGACGCCAAAGCGCCCCTGCGGCGCTTCGATGACGAGGCCGTTGCGTTCATTGTCCTCGCTGGCCTTGTCGAGGTCGGCGTTGACGAACAGGCCCGGTCTATAGGCGATTCGCGAGATGCGTCCGGTGATCGGCGCGCGGTTCACATGGCAGTCGAAGACGCTCATGAACACCGAGACGCGCTGCATCGGCTCGGCTCCAAGGCCCAGTTCCGCCGGCGGCAGAAAAAAGCCGATGGAACACACGACGCCATCGGCCGGCGAGACCACGAGGCCTTCGCGCAGCGGCGTGACGCGCGGCGGATCGCGAAAGAAATAGACGCACCAGGCGGTGGCGATAAATCCGATCCAGCCGAGCGTGCCCGAAATCCAATGCGCGAGGAACGCGACAATCGCGAAGCCCGCGATGAAAATATAGCCCTCGGGATGAATCGGAACCAGCGACTTGCGAACGGAATCAATGATCGACATAAAGCTCTCCCGTTCTAAGTCAGAACCGCTGGATTGGGACTATCGCGCCGCTGTATTGCCATCTTGCGACGCAAAAGTCACGGGGGCCGGAAAGACGGCGCCGATCCGGCCGGCCAAACCGCCCGGCCAACCAAGCCGCCCACGGAAGCCGCCGCCATGAACGACCTGCTGTCGCATCCTTTCGTTAAAGACCTCACGGCCTGCCTGCGATTTTATTCGCGGCTGAACCTGCCGGCGGCGCCAGGCGGCGCGGCGATGGCGGACTTTGGCAAGGCTTTGCGCGCCTTGCCGGTCGCGGGGGCGATAATCGGCGGCGCCGGCGGCGCGGCGCTGTTTTGCGCGCGCGCTGTTGGGCTTCCCACTCTGCCGGCGGCGGTCTGCGCCGTCGCCGCGCTGGTCGCCGTCACCGGGGCGCTGCACGAGGACGGACTCGCCGATGTCGCCGACGGCTTTGGCGGCGGCGCGACGCGCGAGAAAAAATTGGAGATCATGCGCGACAGCCGGCTGGGCTCCTATGGCGCCATCGCCCTCGCTCTGGCGTTGATGCTGCGCGTGACATCGCTCGCCGCTTTGACCGAGCGCGGCCTCGGCCTCGCGATATTCGCGCTGATTTGCGCCGGAGCGGTCTCGCGCACGGCCGGGCTTTTGCCGCTGCTGCTCTCCGCGCCCGCGCGCCGCGACGGCTCCGGCGCCGCCATGCCGCGCCCCGCCGGCGACGCGCCGCGCCTCGCGCTGATCCTCGCTGGCGCGGCGTCGGCGCCTCTTCTATTCGCGGGACTTTCCGTGAGCCAGGTTCTTAGCGCCGATATTGCCGCCGCGCTCGCCGCTTTCGCCGTCACGCGGCTCGCCGAGCGCCAAATCGGCGGCTATACCGGCGACGTGCTGGGCGCGGCGCAACAGGCGGCGGAGATCGCCGTGCTGCTGGCGCTGAGCGCGAAATGAGACCCCCCTATTCCGCCGCCGCCGTCTCCATCCGCGCCATCGCCCCTCGCACCTCATCCACCGCCGCCAGCAGAACATCGACGCCCGCGCCGGGGCGCACGGCCTCCGCCGCCAGGCGCCGGCGGTAACCGCGCGCGCCCGGCATTCCCGCGAACAGCCCGAGCATATGCCGGGTCATCGACGACAGCCGCTCGCCTTGCGCCAGCCGCGCCTCGATATAGGGAAGAAACGCCTCCACCACCTCGAAGCAATCCTTGAGCGGCGCCGCCTCGCCGAAGAACTCCGAGTCGACGCGCAGCAGCAGCGCCGGGTCGTGATAGGCGGCCCGGCCAACCATCACGCCATCGACAAAGCCAAGCTGCTCGCGCATCGCCTCGATGGTCGCGAGGCCTCCGTTGATCGCGATAGGCGCGCTTGGAAAGGCGCGCTTCAGCTCATGCACCAGCGCGATAGTCGAGCGGCGGAACATCGCGGTTTTCCTTTGGCGATAGCCCCTTGAGCCAAGCCTTGCGGGCGTGGACGATCAAGGCGTCGGCGCCCGCGTCCAAAACCTTTTCCGCGATGTCGAACAGCGCCGCGCGCGGCTCCTGATCGTCGACGCCGATGCGGCATTTGACCGTCACCGGCACGCTCACCGCGTCCTTCATCGCGCGCACGCAATCGGCGACGAGCATGGGACGCAGCATAAGGCAGGCGCCAAAGGCTCCGTTTTGCACGCGGTCCGACGGGCAGCCGACATTGAGATTGATTTCGTCGTAGCCGAAGGTTTCAGCGATCCGCGCGCTGGCGGCGAGATCGCGCGGCTCCGAGCCGCCGAGCTGAAAGGCCAGCGGCTGCTCGAAGGCGTCGAAGCCCATCAGCCGCGCGCGGTCGCCGTGAATGACGGCGCCGGTCGTCAGCATTTCCGTGTAAAGCCGCGCGCGCCGCGTCATCAGCCGGTGCAGATAGCGGCAATGCCGATCCGTCCAATCCATCATCGGCGCCACGGAAAAGCGCCAAGGGCTGTTCCAAGGGCTGTTATTCAATATCCGATCCATATTCCTTCGACCTTGCCGATTGTGGGGCGTAGCATGGCCGCCACAAGGATCAAGGGCAAATTCGGAAATATCGCGGCTTGAGGCGCGCTCACCCTATCCTGCGCCAACCGTCCATGCCGAGCCGCTCCTGAGGCAAAAAGCGCGCCTTGTAATCCATTTTGGGCGAACCCTCGACCCAATAACCAAGATATAAATGCTCCAGTCCAAGGTCGCGCGTCCGCTCCAAATGGTCCAAAATCATGAAAGCGCCGAGCGAGCGCAATTCAAGGCCGCGGATCGAAGAACGAATAGACCATGGAAAGACCGTCCGCGAGATAATCGGACAGACAACAAGCCACCAACCCGCCCGTATCGCGCGCGCGATACTCCAACAGCCGCGTCTCCACATGGCTGTCCTCGATCATCATTTGATAATCGGAAAAGCCCATATCGGCCATGCCGCCGTCGCGATGGCGCGCGCAGACATAGGAGCGAAACAACTGATATTGTTCCGGCGTCGCGCGCGGCGGGCAGGCCGCGGCTTCGATGTCGCCATTGCGCTTTTGCACGCGCCGCAACGTCCGCGAAAGAGCGAAATCGCAGACCTTGACCCGCACGGACACGCATCGCCGACAGCTTTCGCACGCGGGGCGGTAGGCGATCGTCTGCGAGCGTCGAAACCCCGATTGCGTCAGAGTGTCGTTCAGCGCGACCGCGCGGCGCCCGATCAAATGCGTGAAGACCTTACGTTCCTCCCGATCGGGAAGATAGGGACAAGGCGCGGGCGCGGTGAGATAAAATTGCGGCGCGTCGCGAGATTGTTTCGTCACGCGGCTTCATTCCTCTTGATTTGCGCCGCCCGCGGCGGGCTAGGCTGGCGGCGCCGAACGCCGCAGCACGATCACGTCGGCGAGAATATCATGTAAGCAGCGTTTGTCGCTGGTGATGAAAGATAACAACAGCAGGGGCGGCAGCAAGGTGGTGACATAAAACAGCACCGCGTGAACGGCGGCGTTTATGAACGGCGTGCGTTCGCCCGTCATGGTGCGCATTTCGAGGTCCATCAACTTCATTCCGGGCGTCGCCATCCGCCAGCCCGAAACGGTAAGGCCATTATAGAAAAACGCCACCAGCGGAAAAATCGGCGGCAGCAATATCGCCGTCATGCCAAAACTCAGGAACAACAGCCCGAAAAAAATCACCACCGAGAGCGTCGAAACGAGTATAAAATCGAGGCATACGGCGATGATCCGGCGCGTGCGGACGCCATCGAGCGCCGCCCGAGGGATGCGCGGCGGCGCGGCGAACTCCCCCGCCGGCCGTTGTGGAACGCCGTCCTGACCGCCGCTGTAACTCATGTTCGCTTCCTCGCCCGCCGAATAGGGCCAATGTCGTCGATCGGGGCGCCTATTTCAAGGCGCGGCGAAGCGGCGCTCACATCCACTTCTGGCGCCACCAGCGAATAAGGCCGGTGACCGAGAGGAACACGGCGAGAACGGCGAAGACATCGTTCACCCACCTCCACTCGGACCAGAAGATCGTGCCCATATGCACGCGCAGCAACCAGGAGAACCACGGCGTGCCGGGATCGGACGGCTGTCTCGCTTCGAAGGTCTCGATCTCCTTGCCGTCGGCGTCGGTCACGTAGATTTTGGACGAGTTCTTCCAGACGAAATTGTCGCCCAGCCGGGTTACGTCGGAGGGCATGAACATGGCTTCCATGCCGCCCATTCCGGCGGTCTCGGCCCTGCGCGCCATGCCGGCGCTCATGCCGGCGCCGCCGTTCACGCCATGATGGGCGTGATCCATGCCGGAATGGTCCATCCCGCCCATGCGCTCGGCTCCGGCCTCGCGATTTCCTCCGCGTCCGCCGACCACGACCTCATGGTCGACCTGATCCGCGCCGCGAATGAGCGAGGGCCCGGCCATGCCGCCGGAAACGAGCACCTTGTCGTCAATTCGGCGCAGGCGCGTCGCCGCGCCGACCGGCTTGCCCGTCGCGTCTTCCTCGCGCGCCCAGCTTCGCCCATTGTCCGCGGTGGTGAACATGCCGATGCGATTGCCAATGGTGAAGGCGCCGGGCATGCCGGGATAGGCGACGATGGCGTCGATCCAGCCGGCCCAGGACGAACCGTCGAACGCCGGGGTCAGATAGGCTTGCGGTATTCGCGTCGCCTTCATCCAATCGCCTAGCTCGCGGCCGTGGCCAATAAAAATGCCGGTGACCGCGAGATAGATCAGCATCAGCACCGAGGCGACGCCAAGCGTGGCGCTATGGGCGCGAAACAGCCAGACAATGGTCGAGCGGCGCGCCGCCTTGGTCGCCTTGGACGCCCCGCCGACGCCCTTGGCGCGGTGTTTCCACCATTTCGGCAACCCCCAATAAAGCAGCCCAGTCAGCGACAGGACGAACATGCCGAGGCCGCCGATGTCATTCATGAGCAAGGAGGTCACGGAACCCACGAGGCCTTTGCCGAAATGCAATTCGCGAACAAAGCGGTTGAGCTGGACATCGGTCACGCGAGACAGGGGTCCAAGCGGTCCGAGTTCGATCGTGTCGATCTTGGCGGGTTCCTCCGTTTTGAACCGCACGATTTTCGACTTGTCGATGACGGCGAGCAATTCGTCCGGAGCCGATCCCGCGGCGAGCGAGGTGACATATTCGCCCTTCAAGGCCGTCTGCCGCGCGGTCGCGCCCTGGTCGTTGGAGACATAGACCCCGTTGTCGGACGCGAACCAAAGCAAATTCCAACCGACGGCCGGATCGGGCTCGATGGCGAGAATTTGCGGATGATCGCCGTCCAGGAACCGCGTCGCCGTCCAAGTCGTCCCCCCGTCCCGAGACAGCCAAAGTCCGCGCGGACCGCCCGTCACCTGAATGGAGCGATCGCTCGGATCAATCTGTAGATAGCGGGCGACGCCGCGCGCCGAATTCGCGTCCAGCGACGCCGGCGTCAAAAAGGCCGGCGATTTATTTTGCATCAGCCAGCGCCACGAGTCGTGATCGAGGAAAAAGCCCGTGAGACCCAGCACCGCCAGCCAGGCCGCGCCGATGAGGCCGGCCCATTTGTGTATGAAGAAGCTCCAGTAATAGAATCCGCCGCCGCTCTGCTTTTTCTTTTTGCCGGGCGCGGAGATTTTTCGCGGAGCTGACGCATGCGAATCGATCTCGTCGGCTAGGGATGCGTCGCCGGGACGCGAAACGCGCCGAAATATTAAATCTATGAAAGCCATCGTCGTTCCCTCTCGAACAGGGGCGACCCGCGCGCTCCGAATGCGATTCCGCCGGTTCCGGAGCGTGGTCGCTATCTCGTCGCTTGCGCCCTCTCGCGCCGAAACAACGGACGCGCGAAGCGCCCGGACGACGGAAGGCGGTTTGTGGCATTGAGAGAGCGCGGACGGCCTCGCGCCTGCCCGGAGCTTCTCGACCTTTAAGCGAGCGCGGGGGGCGCGCGCGAACGTAGATCGGCGGGTCCGCCGTCGAGTTCGCGGCCGAGTAGCGTCTCGAACGCAAAACGCGTCGAAACTTCGAGCTGGTGAATGAAATGGGAAATAGAACGCGCGCCGAGCCCCGGCGCGGCTGACAAGGCGCAGGCGTCGCAACAGAACGAGTGCGTTCCCGAAGGCGCGCCGCCGCGCTCCGTCGCCCCATGGCAGTCGATCGTGGGCGTGGACGTCGCCGTTACGCGCGTCTCGGATTGACGCCGCGAGTCATTTGGCCACGAGTCATGGATCGACGCGCCGTGGGTCGAGGACGCGAGGCCGAATAACAGCGTCGCCAGCACGTAAAGCGCCGCGACCGCCTGCCTTCCCATTTGGGTTCGAGAGCCCGTCCTCATGGGCTGGAATGTTGCATGGGCGCTTATTTTTCGTCAAGAACACGGCGGGCGCGGAAGCCTGCGACCGCCGCACTGGAAACGATTCAGACACAATGACGACGCCGACCGACGTCGGGATCGAGCCGCCGGGCGAGTCCGCGAAAAGTGGGAATTGCGGCTTATGTCGACTTGACGGCGCCCGCGCGCCCGTAGCATGGCTCGATAAGGCATGGAGCCGCGGAGCGCCGTCGCGGCGAATCGCGCCTGCCCCGCTCCGCGCTCCATAATGCGGTCCAAACGCCAAACTTCCGGAAAATGCGCCCATGAACAGCAATGCGGTCGACGGCGGCCACCTCAAGGCCTTTATCGAGCGAATCGAAAAGCTCGAAGAGGAAAAGCGCGCCATCGCCGACGACATCAAGGATGTCTATGGCGAGGCCAAGGGGACGGGATTCGACCCCAAGATCATGCGCAAGATCGTCTCGCTGCGCCGCCAGGAAAAGGGCAAGCGCGAGGAGGAGGAGGAAATTCTCGGCCTCTACCTCTCGGCGCTCGGCATGGAGTAAGCGCCCCGGTAAGCGCTCGTTAACCATAAGTCCTTAACGCTTGTTCGCGGAGCCACGCCCGACGGCGCGGCTTGAGCGTCCGCGCGAGGGATGACGTGCCGCCCAGAACAACAAAGCACAGCGTCGCCGCGTCGCTCGCGGCCGCCCTGTTGCTGGCGCCGGCGCAACAGGCGCGAAGCCAGGAGCTTCCCCTCGCGCCGGCGATCGAGCCTTCGCCCGGCGTCGACGCGCGCGACGTCTCTCCGCTCGGAAACCGGGACATGACCGCCGACCCGATGCGCGGCGATTCGCTTCGCGGCGTCCGGCCCGAGGGCGACGCCTCCACGACCGGCGCGAACACGGACGATGCGGCGCCAGGCGCGGCGAATTACGGCGCCCCCCGTCCGAAGACGAAGCTGCCGAAACCCTATCCTCCCCATCGCGTTCACGCCGGCGCGCCGCATCCGTCCAAAAATCCCCTGCCGCCGCTCGAAGCTTATAAGACCTCGGCCGCGGCGCGCCGCGCCTTGCGCCTACATCCGCAACCCGACGCGCCAGCGCCGGAGGCGGGCCCCACCGTCGCCGTGACGCCCACGATCAAGGCGAAGCCAAAGCCGGTTGTCGAACTCAATCCATACGATCCGGTCGGCATTGGCGTCGGCTCGCTTCGTTTGACGCCGTTCGTCGAAACTTCGACCGGCTACGACAGCAATCCGGATCGCCTTTCCTCGAGCAACGTCCCCGCTCCAACCGGTTCGAAGCTGCTTCGCGCCGACGCCGGATTCAAGCTTCGCTCCGACTGGGAGCGGGACAGTCTCCAGGCCGATCTGCGCCTCGGCTATGTCGACTATCTCGACTATGAACAGGCCAGCCGCCCGGACGGCGCCGGAAATTTCGTCGGCCGCTACGACGTGACGCGCGACACCGCCATCGACGTGCTCGGCCATTTCAATCTCGATACGCAGCGCCCGGGCGCGCCGGCGATTTCGTCGGGATTGCCGGGCGTCACCGTGACCAACCGTCCCGTCATAGTCTCCGCCGGAATCGCCGCCGGCGTCACCGAGAAATTCAACCGGTTGGAAGTGTCGCTGCGCGGCGCCTTCGACCGCACGATCTACCAGGACGCCTATTATTCCGACGGCTCGACGCTCAATCTCGCGAGCACGGACTTCAACGACTACGGAGTCATCGGCCGGGCCGCCTACGAGATCTCGCCATAGCCTAAAGCCCTTCGTCGAAGGAACTTACGACACGCGCGTGCACGACTCGCCGGTCGATCCCTACGGCTACTATCGAGACAGCGACGGGTTCGCGTTGCGCGCGGGCGCGGAGGTGAAGATCAGCGATCTGCTGCATGGCCAGGCCGCGGGCGGCTACGCCGAGCGCGACTACCAGGACGTTCGCCTGCCGCAATTGCGCGGGCCGACCGTCGACGCCGCGCTGATCTATACGCCCACGCCGCTGACAACGCTGACGTTGCGCGTCGCGACGACGCTCAACGAGACGACTCTGACCGGCGCTTCCGGCGCGCTTTCGCGCACGATCAACGCGGAGCTGTCGCACGATCTGCTCCGCAATCTGACGGTGACGGCGCTCGGAACCTATTTCAACAACCAGTATCAGGGCGTTTCACTGGTGGAAAACGGCTACACCGCCGGCGTGAGGCTCGATTACAAAATCACGCGTTCAATCGCGCTCCACGCCAGCTATTCCCATGAACGGCTCGGCAGCAACGAAGCGGGAGACGATTACACCGCCAACGTCTTTCTCGTCGGCCTGAGGTTCCAGCAATAGCGTTTTCGCCGGGAGCGGACGCCGCGTCGCGCGAAGGAAAGCGCGAAAAATTAATAATCGAGGAGCATGGCGCTTTCAAAGAAGGAAGCGCTCTTCGCTCGCCTCGCATCGCGGGAGTCCTGTTCGGCATGTGGATGATGCTTGTCTTTACGGTGAACAGCCTGCTGAATTTCGTGGTCAGCCTGCTGGTCGCGAAGTTTCTGGGCCCCGCCGAATATGGCCGCTTCGTGCTGGCGCTGTCGGCCTCCGTGGTCATTCAACTGCTGTTGTTCGACTGGTTGCGATTCGCGGCGACGAGGTTTTACTCCGAGCGCGAGCGGCTCCAGCACCCAAACGTGCGCGCGACGCTCGACGCCGCCTTCGGTTGGATCGCCTTCGCGGCGAGTCTCGCGGCCTTTGGCGTCTACGCATCGGGCCTCGATCTGCCGCTGTCGCCCGATTTGGCCGGGCTCGCCATCGGCGTTTCCATCTCCAACGGACTGTTCGATTTCGCCTGCGCCTTGCTGCGCGCGCGCTTTCTCGACAAGTCCTATGGTTTGCTCGTCGTCGCCAAGAACGCGCTCGCCTTCACGCTCACGGTCGGCGGCGCTTTCTGGTTCGGCTCGGCGCGGGTCGCGATTGTCGGCATGATGGTCAGCGTCCTCGGCGCGCTGTTCGCCGGGCGCGGCGGGCTGATCGACGAAGCGGCGCGCGACGGCCGCGCCGAGCGCGCGTTGGGGATGAGATTTTTGGCATACGGCATGCCGATCATTAGCGCCAACATTGTCTATCAGTCCGTTCCGCTGCTCAATCGCGTGCTGGTCTCGCAATCGCTCGGCTTCGCCGAAGCCGGACAATATTCGCTCGCCTATGAGATCGGCGTTCGCATTGTCGGCGCGATCGGCTCGGCGCTCGACGTGATTTTGTTCCAACTCGCCGTGCTTCACGAAAAGACGACGGGCCCGGAGAGCGCGCGGGCGCAGGTTTCGACCAACATGGGCGTCGTTTTCGCCGTCGTCGCGCCGGCGGTGCTCGGCTGCTGGCTGATTTGCCGAGCTTCGAACATTTGTTCGTTCCGGAGAGTTTTCGCGGCCCCTACGCGCATTATTTCGCGCTGATGGCCCCTGCCCTCGCCGCCTTCGCGCTGATCAACTACGCGATCAACCCCGCCTTTCAGATCGCGCACCGGCTGGCGCCGCTGGTTATCGCCGCTCTGGTGGCGGTGATCGCCAATCTCCTCGCCATCGGGCTTTTGGCGACGACCAAGGACGCCTCGAATTACGCCGTGGCGCAATCGATTTCGAGCCTCGCGGGAATGGCCGCCGTCACGGCGATGTTGTCTTGGCTGGAGCCGATGTGGCCGAGACCGCGCGATATTTTCGGCGCGCTGGCCGGCTGCGCGGCGATGCTCTGCGCCGTTCTGCCGCTACGCGGCATGCCGCCGGGCGTGGCCGCGATGACGGCGCAAATTCTGGTGGGGGGAGCCGTCTACCTCGCGGCGGTGGCGGCCCTGGACATCGCGGGCCTGCGCAGCCTCCTGCGGCCCAAGATCGCCGCGCGGCTCAACGGTTGAGCGGGCGCGATCTCGCGTCGCGCGGGCCGCGAAACCCGTCGCAAACCCCGCCTAGCGCGCCGAGAAGCGGCCTTCTCGGATTTCAATTGGATTTAATCTTCGATGGGGGGTTGGCAAACGGCTCCGACCCTTGCTATATGCCCTCACCTTAGATTTTCCCCGATAGCTCAGCTGGTAGAGCACGCGACTGTTAATCGCTAGGTCGTAGGTTCGAGTCCTACTCGGGGAGCCAAGGATTTCAATGGGTTAACCCAAAAATCGCGCGTTATGCAAACCATGTTTCGCGCCCGATATTCAACTTCGGTCGATTGCGAATTTTCCTGAGCCCACGACCGAGAGATAAAGGAAGACAAAGCAATAGACGGCGGCAAGTTCGCCCTTGTTGACCAGCGGCAGCAGCCCATGCTGCGCATGACCGAGGAAATAGGCGAAGGCCGTGAAGCCGGAGAGCACGAAGGCGACAAGTCGTGTCTGGAAACCCACGAGCAGCAGCGTGCCGCCGACGATTTCAATGACGCCCGCCGCGCCGAGCAAAGACATAAGCTTCACGCCGGCGAACATCTCCACATGTGGAACGCCGAAGAGTTTGGCCGTCCCATGCGGGATAAGCAGGAGCGCGAGCACGATCCGCAAAAGCCCAAGCACATGCGGCGCGAAACGCGCGGGGATAAGCGTTAAGGATTTCATCATCGCCTCCTTTGTTTCGAGAATCGCTTGAACAGAGATTCATGAGAAGTCTCAAAGCTATTTCATACCGAATAGCACGCCGATCGCTTTCGCCTGTAGCCCACGATCATGGCCCATTCCCTGAAGATTTTCACGGTCAATTTCCTTTCGTTAAATCTTGTCTCGCAAGGGCGGCGCGCCGACCGTCTTGCGGGTTAGGCGCGCCCGCCGCGGCACGGACCCAATATCCAGCGACTTTGAGGCATCGAGCCAATGATGGCGCGCCGGCATCAAGTCGCGAAAGCCGCTTCAGGCGTGTCCGCGAAATCGCGCGAGGAGTCGAGGGGCGCTCGAGGCTCCGTTACCGGCGGGGCTCATCGCGACGACAGCTTTGATCGATATTCGGCGCGAGGGGGCCGGCGCCGCCAATGTCGTTCGCGAGGCGCGGATGCGGCGGCGAGGCCGGCTTCTGGATATTCGGAAAGCAACTCCCGCAGCACGATCAGCAAGTCCGCCGCTTGCCGCACCGCCGCAAAGGAAAGCGCGACACGAATGTCGGCGACGATGATCTCGCGCGCCTGTTGCGGGCCGAGCGTGCCCAAATCCTGGAGATAGAACGAAAGCAAGGCGCGGTGCCTCGCTGACGGTGGCGCGCCCAGGTACAATTCATGTGGAGCGAGTTCGGCGAACATCGCGCATTGTTCGACCGTAACCATGGCGTTTCCTCCTTATAAATTCGCCAGAACGCCGCACGGCGCTCAGGCCAATTTGGTGTTGTTTTTGATGCGGCGCGACGACATCGCCGAAACGATTAAATTCGCCAACGCGACCTTGCCACCGACACAGACCACAGCACGCCAACCTTCGCGGAGCGTTGCTCCGAAAGTATGATTTTGGCACGGCTCCCCTGAGGTCGAGATGGCCGGGACATTAAATTTCCGTTAACCCTGTTTTGGCTGCCGTGCTGGCGCTAGCGGCGGGACGCTCGGACGAGGCGGGTTACACGGCTTTTTTGCGGGAGAATGTCACGCATGAAGGATGAACGGCCCGAGGCCGAGAATTATTTCAACGATTTGCTCGACCCCGAGCAATGAACCCACCCACCGCGCCCCTGCCACGGGCGTCACCGCCTATCTGAAAAGCGGCGGCACGCTTGAAAAAGCCGCTTGGATGGCGAACCATGCGAACGCGCGCACGACGCGGCTTTACGATCGCCGCGCCGCGGTCACGCTCGACGAGATTGAAAGGATTCTCTGTTTAAGCTTGCACGACTGAACGCCAGGCCCGCGCTACGCACGGTTACGAACTCGCAGGAGGTTCGTGTGACAGGAAACTCCAGTTCTCATTCTTCCGAATTACAACTCTCGCTAGATTTGACCCGAAGCGAGCTTGTGCGGGCATTCATCCGCGAAGCGGCGCTGGCGGAAGGCGCCCTCCCCGCCACCGCGAGCCTTATCGCCGAGGACACGCTCGAGGTGTGGTCGGCGCTTTGCACCTTGGCGTCGACCCACGAGCGCGCTCACATCATCGTGTCGTGCTCTCACCGAGAAGTTCGGTCTCGGATCTTGTTGCAAGGCCATTCTCGATTTTCGGCGATTGTCGCCTCGCTCGCCGCCCGCATCCGGCGGGACGCGGGACTGTCCTATCGCGAGCGAGGAATTGATGGCTGGGAGCTAAGCCTTCATCGTGGCCTCGACCAGGAAATCGAACCGCCCGATTTATCGGACGAAGCGACGTCGCCGACGCCAGCCGCGGCGGCGCCGACAAGGGGTTTGCAGACCGACCTGCCCCAGCAAGCAAACTCCGCGGCGATCGCCCGGTGCTTCCTCGAGGTGTATGGCCACAACTATGTGCATACGGAGGTGTTCTCGCCGCAGCGCTATTGGAACAAGGTCGAGAGCGGCGAGCTTATTCCAGTGGTGACGCGGGACGAAAAGGGTGAGGTGATTGGTCACGTCGCGCTCGAGCGCGAACCCGGCGCATCCATCGCCGAGCGCGGGGAAGCGGTCGTGCTGCCGGCTTACCGTGGACACCATTTGCTCGAGCAAATGACCGAGCGGCTCTCCGAAGAGGCTCACAAACTCGGCCTGATCGGAGTTTACGCCATGCCGGTCACCATCCACACTTTTTCTCAGCGCAACGATGAGCGGGCTGGCATGCCGGTCTGCGCCGCCCTGCTCGGCGCGGCTTCGGAAACCTCTCGCCCCAAAGATTTGGCGGCTCCAACCGCCGGACAGCGGCAGAGCCTTCTCATAAGCTTTCGCTTCTTGCGGAAACCGGCCAGACCCAAGGTTTATCCGCCCGAGCCTTACCGTAAAATAGTGCTCCAAATCTACGAGAGCCTCGGCGTGGCCGTATCGGCATGCGAGCCCGCGGCGCCGACCGCCAGAGAGTTCGAAAACAACGATCAAAGTCGACCATCGCGGCTACGGGAAAATCCATTTCGAGCAAGTTGGTCCGAACGCCGGCATAGAACTGAAGCAGGCATTGCAAGATGTGCGGAGCCTCGGCGCCCGTTCGGTGCAGCTTTCCGCTCTTGTCGATGACCCCGGTCTGCCGTTGCTGGCGGACAGAGCCCGCGATCTCGGCTTTTTCTTCTGCGGCCTCGGGCCCGCGTTTTCCGATGGAACCGATACTCTTTTGCTTCAGTTTTTAAGCGACCCGCTGGACACACGAAAGCTCCAACTCTTTACAAATCAAACTCAGGACCTCGTGTCTTTTATCGAGCTTGATCGTGGCGCGGTTGGGCGGCCCGGTTGAGGCGGAGGGAGTTCGAGCGCGACCAGGACCATGGTCTTCAATCCGCCGCCGTAGCGAGAATCAGCGGTTCTTCGGCATGACGGCGGCCGCCCGACAAGCCTCCCTCTTCGCTCACTCCGCTCCGACAAGTTTCCTGACGGCTCCAGTGAGCGAGCCGACGGCCTGCTTGGCCCCTTCGAATATCCCACCGCCGTCGTCGGCGTCGGGCGCCCGCTGCGACGCGCGTCGGTCTTTTTAGCGGCGGGGACGGAAGCCGCGCGCGGCTTGGGGGCGGCGGGCTTGGCGGCGGCGGGCTTGGGGGCGACGGGCTTCGCGGCCGCCGCGGGGTGGCCGGAGTCGGCGGGATTGGCGGCGGTCGCGGCCGAGTCGCCATCGGCGGCGGCTGGATTGACGCTGGCGAGATTGGCGGCGTGCGCGGCGGTCCGTTTCTTCGCCGGTTTCGCGGCCGCGGGATTCTCGCCAGGCGCGTTCGCCTCGGCCGGGGCGGAAGGCGCCGGCTCCGATTGCTCGCCGCTCGTGATAACGGTGGCGATCGCGTCGGGAGAGGGAGCCGCGACGGCGGCCGGTGGCGTCGCGACGGTCGCGTGCGGCGTCGTGTCCGGGGCTAGCGAACCATCGGGCCGGATCGTCGCCACGTAAGTCTCGCTGGTCGCGGAAGCCGGCGCGGAAACAGCGGGGGGCGTCTTGGCCTGCGTGGCTTGGCTGGTCGGCGGGGCGGTGGAAGGAGCATCGGACTCGACCGCGCCGACATTCGCTTCCGCTTCGGCGGGCGGCGCGTCTCCATCCGTAAGCGCGAGCGACATGGCGCCGGCAAACGTGACCAGCACAAGCGCCGCGAGCGCGAGAATCAAGCGCCGCGATTGAAGTATCTCCATCGACAATCCGGCCGGTTGCGCCTTTCCTTTGCCAGGCGCGGCCCCTTTCGCGTCGCGCGCGGCGGCTTTTCGGCCCCCCTCGCGGCGCGGCGGCGGGGGCGGATCGTTCGTCGGCTGCGCTAACTGACAGTCGACAGTCCAGTCACGGGCGCGAACCTGGCGCAAATGCTCTTCGAACTCTCGAACGCCCGCACTAAGTTGTTGTTGATCAAACAGCTTAGCCATGCTCTCACTCTCCGCTAACGCACGCTCCGGGGAACAGATCGACCTTGCTATCGCAGACGGCGGACGCGCTTTATGCATTCGTGAACGAAAACTTCGCCGTCGCTTTCGTTCCTATGAAACCGCTCATAAATGGTAACAAACCGCGAAGCTTTCGCCAGGCTCGTCCTTACGATTCGCTAACGCAGCAAAGCGCCTAATTGTGGCCGATCTGTGCAAATGCTTGCTCGCAAACCAGAATTTTTACGTTTTCGACGCGGCGCGCCCCTATAGACTCCGCGTGGTTAATTTCCTCGGACGCCATCGGCGGTTAAGCGCGGTCGATGGAATTAATAACCGCGTTTGATGGAAAACTCGTGACGCCGCGCGGCCGCGGACGCGGGCCATGGACCTATGGTTGCGTCGCCGCCGCCGCGACCTCGCAAATGGCGCAAGGCTGCTCGGGCTCCGGCGGCGTAAACACCGGCGATGTCCACCCGCCGCCCAGGGCCACGATCAGCGCCAGCGACGCCTGAAGCCTGCGCGTCTTAAGGGTCACGGCCTGACGCCGCGCCTGAAGCGAATCCGCTTGCGCCGACTCGACCTCGATGTAATTCACGGCGCCTTCCGTATAAAGTTTTATCGCGATATCCAGCGTCTTGCCGGTCGCCACGACGGCCGCGTCTATGTCCCTGGCCTCGCGCGCGAGGTAATTGATCTGCGCCAGGGCGTCCTCGACTTCCTCGATCGCCTTGAGAACCTGCTCGCGATATTGAGCCACCGCCTGAAGGTAAGCGGCCTCGGCGTCATGCAGATCCGCCGTGTGCGCGCCGCCGTCGAATATGGGCAGCGTCATCGACGGCCCCAGCGACCATACGCTGTTGCGCCAATTGAATAGGCTCACGCCCGTATCCTGCGTTCCGCCCGAAAGATTTATCGTGAAGCGCGGGAAGAAGGCCGCCCGCGCCACGCCGATCGTGCGGTTCGCGCTGGCCACCCGCCGCTCGGCGGCCGCGATGTCCGGTCGGCGCTCCAGCAATCGCGAGGGCGCGCCAACGGGAATCCGCGGCGAGGCGACGAGACGCCCCTTCGCCGGCAACGAAAAGCCCGAGGCCGGCAAGCCGATCAACGTGGCGATCGCATGTTCGAGCATCGCGCGGCGCGCCTGAAGATCGGGGATTTGCGCCTCGACGAAATCGAGTTCGGCCTGCGCCCGCAACTCGTCCGCCGGCGAGGCGATGCCGCCGTTCACCCGCTTGCGCGTAAGCTCCAGCGTGCCGCGATAGGAGGCGGCGATATCGCGCAACAGCGCGATTTCGGCGTCGACCCCTTCCAGCGCGATATAGTCGCGCGCCAGTTCCGCCTCGATGCTCAGTTCGATCGCCGCGAGATCGGCCTCCGAGGCTTCCGCTTGCGTCGCGCCGGCCGCGGCGATATTGCGCACCCGGCCCCAAAGGTCGATCTCGTAGCTCGCCTGAAGACCGAGTTGGTTGTCGCCATAATGGTCGGGCTGATTTATCGCCACGCCGTGCGAGAGCGCGTCGCGGACGTAATCCGTGCTGGTTGGCAGGGGGTCCGATGGTCGCATCGGGCGATGCGTCGATTGCTTGTTCGCGGTGATCTGGCCGCCCATGTTGACTGTCGGCGACAGCCCCGCCATCGACCTCGCGGCGAAAGCGCGCGCGCGATCCATCGTCGCCAGCGCTGTCGCGACGTCCTGATTGCCGGGCCGCACTTGCGCTTCCAGCGCGTCAAGACCATTGTCCTTAAAGGCGCTCCACCATGGTCCGCGCGGCCGCAGATCGGCCGGATCCGACGAAAACCATTGCGGCTCGCCGGGCGCCGCCTTCTTGCCGGACACCTTGGCGATCTCGCTCCCGGCTCCGGCCGCCTCCTTGAAGGCCACGGGCGTCTCGACGACTGGCGGCTGATATTGCGGCGCGAAATTGCAGCCGCCCAGGCCAAAGCACAGTCCAAGTCCCAACATCCATGACTGAAACGACCTCACTTCGCCGCGCCCCGCGCGGCGTTCTCGTCCTTTTCCTCCTTCACGCGCACGACTTCGCCGTCGCGGATCGACTGCCACGGCGATTTGATCACGCGATCTTGCGGCGTTACGCCCGTGGAAATCTCCAGCGTCGTGCCCAGATCGCGGGCGATGGTGATTGTCTTGAGGTGGACTCGGTTCTGATCGTCGACCGTCGCGAGCTGTGGCTTGCCATTGAGGAAAACCAGCGCGCTCGCGGGAATCGAGAGCGGCGCGCCCTCGGGCGGCAGCTGGAACCGGATTTGCCCAAAGGCGCCCGGCAACAGCGCCCCATCGCGATTTTCCGCCAGCAATTGCACGAGCAGCGTCCGCGAGTTGAGCGTAATCGCATTGGAGTTGGCGATAACCTTCGCCTCGAATTCGCGCCCGGGATATTGCGGCAGCAGCAGCCGCGCCGAGAGACCCATCGTCATTTTCGCGGAATAGGCTTGCGGCACGCTGGTGTAAATGCGCATCGCATGTATGTCGGCGACGCGGAATAAATCGCGCTTGCCGACGCCCGCGTCGATCAGCGCGCCGATGTCGGTGTTGCGCGCCGTCACCACGCCGTCGAACGGCGCGACGAGCGTCAGGAAGCTTTTGAGCGCCTTCAGGTGGTCGAGATTGGCCTTGGCGGCCACCGCCGCCGACGACTTGGCGGTCAAGTCGTGAGTTTTCTCGTCCGTGCTCTGGAGCGAGACCGCGTTCTGATCGCGCAGCGCCGTCCAGCGCTTGGCCGTGATGCCCGCGAGGCCCGCCTGCGCCACGCTGAGCCCCAGTTCGCCCTTGGCCTGCTCCACTTGCTGTTCGAGATCGGGCGCGTCGATCACCGCCAAAACCTCGCCAGCCTTCACGCGGTCGCCGATGTCGTGCGCCCAGCTCTTCAAATAGCCGTTGACCCGCGCATAAATCGGCGCGTCATAGAACGCCTCCACATTGGCCGGCAGGATCAGCTCCTGCACGGCGGTGGAGACTTGCGGACGTCACCAATTCGACGGTCGGCGTCGCCGCCTCCAACGTCATTTTCGTCAAATCGGTGTCGCTCGCGCGGCGCGACACGACGCCCCAGATCGCCAGCGCCAACGCGACCAGCGCCAATCCGATCAGCCATCGTCGCGCCTTGCGCGCCAAGACCGCCTGAGCCTCGGGGTCCGGCGGCGGCATATGGGCAGGATCATAATGCGACATGGGCCTGTCCTTGCGTCTTGCGGCGCGCCAAAAATCCGTGCGCCAGGCTGATGAGCACCGGCAGCAGAAGCAGCGTGGCGGTGGTGGCGAACGCCAAGCCGCCGATGACAGCGCGTCCCAGCGGGGCGTTTTGTTCCGCGGAAAGCGCCATGGGCGCCATTCCGATGATCATCGCCAGCGCCGTCATCACAACCGGGCGAAAACGGGTCGCCCCCGCCGCCGCCGCCGCGTGAATGGGTTCGTCGCCCGCGTCGAGCCGATCGCGCGCGAAGGCGACGATCAGATTGCTGTTGGCGGTGGCGACGCCCATGCACATGATGGCGCCGGTTAGCGCCGGCACGGACAGCGTCGTGCCGGTGAGAAACAATATCCAGACAATGCCGGCGAGAGCCGTCGGCAGGGCGCAGATGATCAGGAAGGGATCGAGCCACGACTGGAAGTTCACGACGATCACCAAATAGACAAACAGCACGGCGAGCGCCAGTCCAAGCAATAGTTCGAGTATAGGCGGTGTGCATCGTCGAATACTGGCCTCGCAGCACGATTGTCGAGGCCGCCGGCGCCTCCTTGCGCGTCTCCTCGAGAATCGCGTTAATGTCGTCGGCGACGGCGCCAAGGTCGCGCTCTCTCACTCCGGCGTAAATGTCGAACGACGGCTGCGCATTATAATGGGTGACGATGCCGGAGCTCCACCCACGCCGCAGCGCCGCGACGCCCCCCAGAATCTGCGGCGGATTGCCGGTGGAGACCGGCAGATTAAAAAGCGCTTCCAAGATCAGTCAGCCAATATTGCGGCTCCATCGCGACGATCGGATAGGAGACGCCGTTCCTTGTGTCGAGCCAGAAATTCGGCGCGCTCTGAAAACTGCCGGCCAGCGGGGTTTGCAGCGCCAGCGTCACGTCCTTTTCGGAAAGCCCGACCTCTTGCGCCAGCGTGCGGTCGACATCGACAAAAAGCGTCGGCAGGTTGTCGGCCTGTTGTATGCGCGGATCGGCGATGCCAGGCACTCGCGACAGCCGGTCAAATATCCCTTCGAGGTATGCGCGGTTCTCGTCGCGCTTGACGCCAATCGCCTGAATATCGAGCGGCGCGGGCAGGCCGAAGTTGAGAATTTGCGTCACAATGTCGGCGGGCAGCATCGCGAAAGTGACGCCGGGAAATTCGCGCGGCAGCTTTTCGCGCAACAGCTCCATCATCGGATTGGAGTTGGAAATCCGGTCCGGATCGAAGGTGATCATAAGGTCGGCGTCGGTCACGCCGATGGTGCCGGAGTTGTTGTAGCTCATATTGGTGCCGCTGACCGGCAGTCCAATGTTGTCGACAATGCTGGAGAGCGATCCCTTCGGCAAAATCTCGCGGATTTTTGCCTCGATGCGGTCGCATAGCGCGCCGGTCTCCTCGATTCGCGTGCCCATCGGCGCGCGCACATGCATTCTTATCTGGTTGCTCTCCGCGTCGGGAAAGAAGTTGCGGCCAAGAAAAGGCGTCAGACAAAGCGACAGCGCCACCGCCGCCATGAAACCCGCGACGAAGCGGCGCGGAGCCGCCAGCGCCAGAGCCAGAAAACGCGCATAGGCGCCGACAAACGCTTCGAATCGATGTTCGAAGGCGATCTGAAAGCGCGTCAGCGCCGACACGAATTTCCCGCGCGGACGTGGACCGTGCTTCTCTTCCTCCTCCTTAATTTTCTGCTGCGCGCTCAAGAGATAACGCGCCATCGTTTCGACCAGCGTATAGGTCAGAAAATAGGAGGCGATCATCGCGAAGACCACGGCCTCGGCGAGCGGCCGGAACAGATAGCCCGCGACGCCGCCCAGCAACAGCATCGGCGCGAACACGATGATGATGCAGAACAGCGATACTGTCGCGGGCATGATGATCTCCTTGGCCCCCTTCACGATCGCGTCGTCGATCTGCTCGCCGGCCTCGAGATGGCGGTTGACGTTTTCAATCGTCACGGTGGCGTCGTCGACCAATATGCCGACCGCGAGCGCCAGCCCGCCCAAGGTCATCACGTTGATGGTTTCGCCAATCGCCGCCAGCGCGGCCAGCGCCGCCAGAATAGACAGCGGAATAGAAATGGTGATGATGATCGTCGACCGCCAACTGCCCAAGAACAGCAGGATCATCAGGCCGGTCAGCATCGAGGCGATGATCCCTTCACGAATGACGCTCGTCACCGCGCCGGAGATGAAGGCCGACTGATCGCCGACGACGGTCAGCTCGATGCCCTCCGGCAGCATCAGGCGAAGCTTGGGCAGCATATTTTTGACGCCCGCGATCACCTCCAGCGTGGAGGCGGATCCCGACGTCTGGACCGGCATCAGCACCGCCAGACCGCCATCGACCCGCACCATGTTGACCTGCGGCGGATTGCCGTTATGCACAAAGCTCACGTCGCGCAAATAGATAATGGTTCCATCGGCGCGCTTGATCGGCAGATCGTTGAGGGTCGCGATCTGGTCCGGCGCGTCATTGATCAAGACATTATATTCGAACTCGCCGATCTTTTGCGTGCCAACCGGGAGAATGAGATTTTGTCGCGCGATCGCGTCGACAATGTCCTGGGCCTGAAGCCCCAGAGCCTGCAGCTTTTCCTGATTGAGATCGACGCGAACCTGGCGCACCTTGCCGCCATAGGGATAGGGAATCGCGGCGCCTCGAATTGTCGTCAGTTGCGGCCTGATGAAATTTTGCGCCGTGTCGTTCAGTTCGACCTCGGTGCGCGTTTTGCTGGAGAGGGCGAGCTGGATCACCGGCACGGTCGAGGCGTTATAGACCATGACCTGCGGCGGGTTTATGCCAGGCGGCAGGTTTTTTAGAACGGTTTGCGAGGCCGCCGAAACCTGCGCCACGGCAAGGTCGATCTTCACCTTGGGCTGGAAATAAATTTTCGTGACGCCGAAGCCAAAAAAGTTCTGCGACTCAATATGTTCGATATCGTTGACCAGCGTGGTCAGCGCCAGTTCGTAGGGATAGACGACGCGACCCGACATATCGTCCGGCGCGAGGCCCACATAAGTCCAGATCACGCTGACGACCGGAATGCCGATGGCGGGAAAGATATCGGTCGGAGTTTTCACCGCCGCGATGCCTCCCAGAATCAGGATCACCACGCCAAGGACCATGAATGTGTATGGGCGCCTGAGCGCAATCAGAACCAGCGCGAGCATATGGCGAAATTCTCCCCCGCGGGCCTTGACGCGGCCACCTCGAAGCGGCGCCTTGAGCACGTCGAGGCGCTTCTAACATAGCGGGGATTGGCCGAACAATTAAATGATCATTAACAAAATATAATGCCGTTCAACGCGCCTCGGGGCGACGGCCGCGACGCTCAATCTTGCGAAGCATTCCATCGATCCGCTTCTTAAAAGGATGATCGACGAGCGGGCGACCATGCGGAGCCTCAAGAGGCGAAATGTCCGACAACGAACAATGTTGGTGGTGAATCGCGACAAATATCTCATCATTCGACGCATTACGTAATCCGCCGCGCACAAAGACTTCGCGGGCGCGGAAAGCAGTTTACCGCGCGATAAATGTTATATTTACTTACAGCTGCAAAAACGCCTAAAAATTCGCCTTGAACCGGTTTGTGCGACGCAATATTATATATTTACGTTTAACAAGCCGCCAGTGAGTTTCCGCGAGTTTCCTTGCTGGAGCGCGGTGGACTTAGCGATGTGCGTTCGGGGCTTGCAAACCGGGGATTCGAGCTGTTTCGATCCTGATCGTTTGTCGCCAACACCCCGAATCGAATCAACTTAAAGGCGATCTCATGATGGAACCTCTATGGCAATGGGTGCGGGAGTGGGGCGAGGCCTGCACATACGCGCGGGAATGCGTTCCCGACCTGTCGTTTTTTGTCCCTAACGAACCCTATTCGGCGCTCGCGTGCATCGCCGGCGTGTGCTTCATCGCTTGGCGATGGAACGATACGAATATTCGGCGGATTCTTCTTCGCGAGGCTCAAGTCGGGACGAAGTTCAGCCTTCCCGAAATCTCAACCAAGGAACTCACCGCCATCGTCGGGATGGCGCGGACCGTTCCTCCGACGTCGGAAAACAAGGCGGCCTGAGCGACATCGACCGAGGCTGTCCGCGCGCCCGTCGCGCTTTAAGAATTGGACGCGAGGAGCGTCGCCCAAGAAACCCAGAGCGCCAACCGAATCGATCGAGGTTGGCGCATGAGTCTCGCCGCGCCGCTTAAAGGTCGCGGTCGCCCGCGGGACACGGCGCAATCTTTGGCTTCACACCGCTTCGCCATCGAGTTCGCCAGTGCGGATCCGGGCCACTTTCTCAACGTCTTGGACATAAATCTTGCCATCGCCGAGCTGTCCGGTCCGAGCTTCCTTCAGAATCGTCTGGAATACTTTCTCCGCGTGCTCATTGGCGACGAGCACCTCGACCTTGAGTTTTGGAATGAACTTCACTTCATATTCCGGTCCGCGATAGACCGCGCCTTGACCTCTTTGGCGTCCATAGCCCTGAACTTGAGTCACGGTGAGACCGGAAACGCCGATCGCATTGAGCGCGTCCCTCACTTCGTTGAGCCTGAACGGCTTGATGATCGCGATAACTTGTTTCATTGGATCTCGCTCGCTCGTTTTCCGTGCTCGATGTTCAGACTGCGCCATACTCGCCGTTTTCGCAAGAACGCCCTCGCCCGCGCGACGGAGTTACTGTTTAATATCAGCGCGAAACGCCATCGAAGGATGTCATGGCGCGAGAACTCCGGCGCGCGGGCATGCCCGCCCGCGCTTCGAGCTGTTTATCGCCACGCGGCGTCATCCGCTTGCCCTTTCGTCAAGATGTTCAGAGCAAACGCCCATCAATGCCCGCCGTGTTCGTTCGCGTTTTCCAAATCCGTGTCGGAGCCGTGGTCGCGAGCGCCAGGATCGCCCGACAAGAACACGGAGCGGAGAGCCGGCGCCACTATCAGCAGCATGATCGGTCCGATCAACATTCCGCCCACGACGACGGTCGCCAGGGGACGCTGCACCTGCGAACCGATTCCGTGCGAGATGGCGGCTGGAAACAGCCCGACGCCGGCGGAAAGCGCGGTCATCAGCATCGGCCGCATTCTTTGTTCGGAGCCATGGAAAATCGCCTCCTTGAACCCCATTCCCTGAGCCATCAGCTGCCGGAAATAGGTGATGTTCAAAATGCCGTCCATGACCGCGACGCCGAACAAAGAGATGAAGCCGATCGCCGCCGAAACGCTGAAATCGAGCCCCGCGACATAAAGAGCGATGACGCCGCCGCCGATGGCGAAAGGAATGCCCGCCACCGATACGAGACTGTCGCGCAGCGAGTTGAACAAGCCATACAGCAGGAGCAGAATCAGAAGGAAGGTCACGGGAACGACGACCAGCAGCCGCTTCTTCGCGTCCTGCAAATTCTCGAACTCGCCGGCCCAAAGAATTTGGTAACCCGTCGGCAGTTTGATCTTCTTCGCGACGCGCTCCTGCGCTTCCGCGACGGTGCTGCCGAGATCGCGCCCGCGAACGCTGAATTTGATCGGCACATAACGCTGGCTGCGATCGCGATAGATGAAGGACGCGCCGGTATCCAGCGAGATCGTCGCGAGTTCGCTCAAGGGGATATAGGCGTTGACGCCGCCGGAAGTGGCGTATCCAACCTTGACGTTGCGAACCGCGTCGATGGAGTTGCGAAATTCTGGCAGCAGCCGGACCTGCAATCCAAATTGACGATCGCCTTCGAGCACGGTCGTCGCCACGGCGCCGCCCATCGCGGCCTGAACGACCGTGTTGACGTCGCCGCTGTTCAGTCCGTATCGCGCGGCCTTGGCCCGGTCCACCTTGATGTTGAGATTGGGCTGGCCCATGACATGGAATATGCCGAGGTCTTCGATGCCCTTGACCTGTTGAACCTCGGCCAGCACCTGATCGGCGAGTTCCTCGAGCTTCGCGAGGTTGGGTCCGACGATCTTGATCGAATTCGCGCCCTTGACGCCGGAAAGCGCCTCCTCGACGTTGTCTTGAATATATTGCGAGAAGTTGAAGCCGATGCCCGGCATTTCGTCTTCGAACTCTTTTTGTATTTCGTCGGTCAGCTTTTCCTTGTTGAGTCCCGCCGGCCATTGGTCGAAAGGCTTGAGCGGCACGAACAGCTCGACATTCGAAAAGGGCGAGGCGTCGGAGCCGTTGTCGGGACGCCCGTGCTGCGAAACGACGGTTATCACCTCCGGATGCCGGAGCAAAATCTCCCGCATCTTGCGCGTCGCCTCGGTGCCGGAATCGAGCGAGATGGTCGGCGGCATTTGCGCTCTGATCCAGAAATTGCCCTCCTCCAGCGCCGGAAGAAATTCCGTGCCGAGCCGCGCCGCGACGAGAACGCTGATAACCAGGAATATCAGCCCGCCGCCAATCGCCAACTTGGTGTTGTCCAGCGCCCAGCGCAGTCGCGGCGTATAGGTCTCGCGCAGCTTGCGCACGACCCAGGTCTCGACCTCCTCGACATGCTTCGGGAGCATGAGCGACGCCAGAACCGGCGTCACCGTGAAGGTCGCGGCGAGAGCGCCAAACAACGCATAAGCGTAAGTGCGGGCCATGGGCCCGAAAATTTGTCCCTCGACGCCGGTCATCGTGAACAAGGGCAAGAAGGCGGTGACGGTGATCGTCGCGGTGAAAAACACCGCCTTATCGACCTGCAACGCGCTGACGAAAATCAACCGCAACCGATCGGTCCAGTTCGCGGCGTTATCGATGTCTTGCGGGCTTGTCGGGTCGCTGCCGAATTGGCCTTCGGCGAGATGGTTGAGCAGCGTTCGCCGTTCCTTCTCGGGCGCCTGAAAATTGCGGAATATGTTCTCGACGAGAATCACCGCCGAATCGACGATGATGCCGAAGTCGACCGCGCCCACCGAGAGAAGATTGGCGTCTTCGCCCTGAATGACCAGAACGATGATCGCGAAAAACAGCGCGAAGGGAATGTTGATGCCGACGATGATCGCGCTGCGAAGATCGCCGAGAAAAATCCACTGAATGAGAAACACCAGCGCGCAGCCGAAAAACAAACTATGCAGCACGGTGTGCGTCGTCACCTCGACGAGCGAGCCGCGGTCGTAATAGGGCTCGACCTTGACGCCTTGCGGCAACGTCCCGTCGTGATTGATTTTCTCGATTTCCTGCTTCGACCTTGGGAAGAACGTCGTTGGTGTGCTGCGTGCGTCCCATCAGCACGATGGCCGCCGCGATATCGTCGTCGTGATCGCGGCCGGCGATGCCGAGGCGCGGAACGAAGCCGACGTTCACCGTCGCGACATCCTTGATTTGCACCGGCACGCCATTGGTTTGCGTGAGCGCGATATTTTCGATGTCCTCGGTTCTGTCGCCCTTGGTGAGATCGTCGCTCCCGCCGTCGTCGATCAGACCAACGCCGCGAATGTTCACGGATTGCTGCCCGATGCGGATTTCGCGGCCGCCAACGTTGATATTGGCGTTTCCGAGCGCGGTGATGATCTGCGGAATCGTGACGTTATACGCCTCCAACTTCCGCAGATTCACGTCGACATTGAACTGCTTGGTCGTGCCGCCCCAGGAGTTGATCTGCACGATGCCGGGAATGGTCAGCAAGCGGCGCGTGACGACCCAGTCCTGGATCGTGCGCAAATTGGTCAGTCCGAAATTCGGCGGTCCCTTGACTTGATAGCGGTAGATTTCGCCGGTCAGACTGGATTGTTGAATTTGCGGCGATTGATTGCCGGGAAGCGAGACGTTTTGCTGGAGAGCGATCGCCGCCTGTTGATAGGCGAAATAATAGTCCACGCCATATTTGAAGGTCACGCGCACGAAGCTCAGGCCGTAGAACGAAGTCGAGCGCACATTGACGACGCCGGGCACGGGATAGAGCGCGACCTCCATCGGGATCGTATAATATTTTTCCATCTCCTCGGCCGAAAGGCCCGCGGCCTGCGCGGTGATTTCGAGAATGACCGGCGCGGGGTTCGGATAGGCTTCGATGTTGAGCTTCGAGAACGCGAGCAGACCGGAGGCCGCGAACACGATCACGCCAAGGACGATGATGGCGCGGCGCGTGAGCCCGAATTCTAGAATGGATTTAAGCAACGCTTAGCCCTCGATTGTCTGGGTTAGACGGTTGTTCGCGAACAAGAGACCTCAGTCCGGCGCGCCGCCGGCGAGTTTGTTGCTCAGGAATATGGCGCCTTCCGTGACGATCTGTTCGTCCTTCTGGAGTCCCTCGACGATCTCGTCGAGGTCATTCTGTATCTGACCGATCTTCACGGTCTTGCGAATGAAATGGCGCCCATTCTTGGTGATCCAGACCGACATCGCGCCATCGCCCTCGCGCACCACGGCGCTCTGCGGAACCGCGATCGCATTGACCGCGCTACTTACGGTGATCGTGAAATTCGCGAACATTCCCGCGCGCAACAGATGTTGCGGGATCGGCGATTTCCGATCGCACGAACATGCGCCGCGTGTTCGGATCGATGGACGGCCCGAGCACCGTGACTTCTCCGTCGAATGCGCGATCAGGATAGGCCGCGACGCTCGCCTTGACCTTCTGCCCGACCCGCAGATCCGGCGCTCCGCTTTCCGGAACATTCGCGAACATCCACATGGTCGAAAGGTCGGCGACGGTGAAAGGCGGAGGCGCCACGCCGGGCTGCACGAAAAGTCCGGGAGCCGCGTTGCGCGTCGTGACATAGCCGGTCATCGGGCTTTTGACGATCAGTCTCGGATCGGCCTTGCGCTCCGCGATGATCTTGTCGATTTCGTCGTCGGTCTTGCCGAAGATGCGAACCGCGTCGCGCGCGGACTTCAACGCGCCTTCCGCCGTCATTTGATCCGATGTCGACTGATCCACGACCTGTTGCGAGGCGCCGCCGAACGCCTTCATCTTCTCGGCGCGCGTCAAGGTGCGGTTCTGCAGCTTTAGAACGCCGGCGGCGGCGATCAACGTCGATTCCGCCGCGAGCAGATCGGGACTGTCGATGGTGAAGAGAACTTGATCCTTCTCCACCTTGTCGCCGATATTGGGGTAGGCGTTGATGATTCGGCCCTGATATGGCGTAAAGACCTGCGTCAACATATTTTGGTTGAAGTCGATATTGCCGACCGCCTGCCGCTCCAAAACGAAATTCGCCGAGCCGACCTTCCCGACCTTGATCGAAGCGGCTTGCTTCTCGTTCAAATCCACGGCCAATTCGCCCGGAGCCTCGTCCGCCGCCTTCGACGATTCCGTCGGTTTTTGGGGCGCTCGATCCGGAATAATATTTGACTCCCAGGCCCACGCCAATCAGCAGCAAGGCGACCAACGCCAGATATGTAAAGTTGCGACGCATTTGCGGACCCTGTGAGAAAATGGCATGACCGAATCGCAGCGTAATTCACGCGAGGAGCCGGCTTGGTTGCATATATGCCAGCCGCCGCGAAAGCTTGTCTACCTGTGATATTTGACGGTAGACCTCAAGGCCGCGCGCGATGCAGTATCATTCCGTCACGTGACTCTATCACGATCCGGATCGATAAAATCTGGCTTGAAGCCAATTCGGGAGGATCATGTCACCAACTTGTGCGATTTGAACAGCATTCCAAATGAGCGACGTCACGAGCGATGGGAACAGAACGTACTGATGGCGAAACATCTCCCCAACTCAAGGTCCGCTCGTCGTCTCCCTCGACGCGCCGCGGCGTCGGTCGCGTCCGTCTTCGTCGCGGGGTTGAGCGGTTGCGCCGTCGGGCCGGACTTCATTTCGCCGCCGCCGCCCGATGTGGATCGCTACACGCCGGAGAAACTGTCATCGATTGACGGGCAGCAGGCTTGTCGTCAGCGAGGACATTCCACGTCGCTGGTGGGAAGTTTTCCACAACAAAAATCTAAACAGACTGATCGAAGCCTCGATCGAACACAATCCAACCCTGCAAGCGGCGAACGCGTCCATCAGGACGGCCTATTTCGCCGCCGAGGCGCAGAAGGGCGGCTTCCTTCCGACGGCGCTGCTCAATGGGACCGACACCACCAATCTCCAGTCCGGCGTCGAAAACATCGTGACGCCCAACGCCCCGACCAATCCTTACGGACTGTTTCTGCGGCAGCTGAGCGTCTCGTACACGCCCGACATCTGGGGTCAGAACCGTCGCGCCGTCGAATCGCTCGAAGCGCAGGCGGACCAGCAGAGGTATCAGCTTGAGGCCGCCTATCTCGCGCTGACCAGCAACGTCGCCGCCGCGGCGGTCCAAGAGGCCTCGCTGCGCGGCCAGATCGCCGCCACGCGCGAAGTGATCAAGGTCGAGCAGCATTTGCTGAATCTGCTGCGCCAGCAATATGCGCTCGGCTCGGTGTCTCAAGCCGACGTTCTGACGCAAGAGGCGGCGCTCGCGCAAGTCATGCAATTGCTGCCGCCGCTCGAAAAGTCGCTCGCGCAGCAGCGCGATTTGCTCACCGCGCTCGCCGGGCAATACTCGACCTCGCAGGTGCCCGAAACCTTCCACCTCAATTCGCTGACGCTGCCGCGCGATTTGCCGGTCACCCTGCCGAGCAAGTTCGTCCGGCAGCGGCCCGACGTGCGCGCGGCGGAAGCCAATATGCATTCGGCGAGCGCGCAGATCGGCGTCGCTCTCGCCGCGCGTCTGCCCAATATCGCCTTGAGCACCAATAACGGCTACACGGCCTATAGTTACGCGCAACTTTTCACGCCCGGAACGGGGTTTTACACCTTGGCGGCCGGCGTCACGCAGCCGCTGTTCGACGGCTTCACGCTGCTCAACAAACAAAAGGCGGCGGAAGCGGGTCTCACGCAAGCCGAGGCCCAATATCGGCAGTCGGTCATCACGGCGTTCCAGAACGTCTCGGACGCGCTGCGCGCGCTGCAGGCGGACGGCAAGGCGGTCAAGGCCGCCGTCTATGCCGAGCAGGTGGCCAAGAAGAACCTCGAAATCGTGAAGAAGCAGTTGCAGGTGGGCTCGGTCAATGTGCTCGCCATGTTGAACGCGGAACAGACATATTTGCTCGCGGCGGTGTCCCGCGTCCAGGCCGAGGGCAATCGTCTTTCCGATATCGTCGGCCTGTTCCTGGCGCTTGGCGGCGACTGGAAGGATCAAAACCTGAGGGATCTGCCGCCCAACGGGTCCGAACCGTCGACCGGATTCGACATACCCAGCAACGAACAAATCGACAAAATCCAGGACGGCCCCGTGAATTCGAGCTGGTTCCCGAGTTTCTGGGATTAGACCAGGGCGTGGCGGGGATGTAAGGCGCTCCTCATGCGCCCCGCCGCCAACGCCCCGCGATACGAGCGTCGCGCGAGCTGAAAATGGATCGGCGACCCGCTCATTCGGAGCGGGCGGCCGCGCCGCGCGCGAGTATGTAAGCGCCCTCGCCTACCGCGCAAGCTTCGCCGCGCGCCGCCGCGACGGGACGGGCGGAATGGCGCTCGTAGGGACGAAACGCGGCTTTTGTCCCGCGCCGAGCGGAGGCTTTGGAGCTGCGTCGACGTCCGTCGCGCGAACCCGCGAGGCGCCGAGCGAGCGCCAATCGCAGGACGATGAAGAGGTCCGCGGCGAGCCTCATCGCTCCAATATTCAATGATGCGCGGATGTCGCCGACAATCCTGTCGCGCAACGCGGCGCATCTCTTCCCGAGATTGCGAAGATAGTTCTCGTAGAGTTCGTCGTGCCGCTTCGCGCGCGTCACGCCAAGAACAATTTCGTCGCCCCCGAGCCCAGAAAGCGCGATGCATCGGGAAACGCTGATCATATCGGCGGTCATGTCCCTCTCCTGCTCGATGACGGCGGAGGTGAAAACGTCCGCGTTCACCGTCCGAGCGAATGTCGCCAAACTAATCGTTCGGGCAAGAAAGGTTGTGCGCCGGCGCACAGGGCGCGCTGGAGTGCTTTCGGCGAGGGCGAACGCCGGCTTTGCCTTCGGAAAGCGCGAAGGGATCGAGAGTCTTTAGTCCGCCTCGGCGAGACTTCGCGGAGATGCGGCTCTCCAAAAGCTTGGGATGCAGAATCACGAGACCGCCCTTGGCTTTTTCGGCCAGCCCCTCTTCGATCATCGCATGAATCTCGCGGCTGATCTGCTCGCGACGGCATCCAATGCGCGCCGCGAGATCCTGCTGCAACGGAGGCGGCGAAATGATCGACTGGCCTTCAACGCCGTGGCGCGGATGCGCCAGTCTCAACAGTTCGGCGTAAAGCCTGTGACGCAGATCGAGCACCGAACGCTCGAATAGACGCACGTTCGACGCGCGCAGTCTGGTCGTCATGAGCGTCAGCAGTCTTTCGCAAATCGCGGGCGATGAAAATATGATGGATTTGAACACCGACGCCGGCATGATGCATACTTCCACCTTGGTCAAGGCGGTCACGTTGGCCGAGCGTTTCTCGCCGTCGATCGCGGCCATCTCGCCGAAAAATTGATCCGGCCCCAAGTCGCCGAAAATCATTTCCTTGCCGCCCGCGCCACGCATCAGCACGCGCACCTCGCCCGAAACAATAAAATATACGTCCGTCGAGCAATCTTCGAAATCCACCATAAGCTCGCCCTGATCGAAGCGCTTCCATACGCAGCCGCGCGCGAAACTTTCAGCCTCGCGCGGGGGAAGGCCCTCGAAAAAAGGAATTTTCGCGAACAACGGCACGGATATGCGATCCCATTCGATCCATCGACCGCTATTTTGGCGATAAATAGCGAATTTGTCGAGGCTTTACCATGCCGGAGAATTGTTTCCCGATGGCCGCGCTTCTTTCGCGGGCGGCCGTCACCTATCGATCGCCCCTCGTCGCGTGCGCCAGCGCACGGTCTCGCGGCGGCTTTGTGGGGGCTGATGCCCTACATGCCCTCGACGGGCGCAAGTGAAGAGGAGCCATTCCGATGCTGACATCCGCGATGCCGCGCCGCCTGCTTCTCGCCTTCATCACCCTCGCCGTGATCGGCGCTCTCGCCGCCGAGGGCTCCGCGATCGCCGCCGTGTTTCCGTCCAACGTCAGTCTGGCCGCCCAATGAACAAGCGCTTCACCCAATGTGTCCCTCGACCATTCGATGCCCGTCACCGACGTCTGATGGCGACGCAAGTGATATCGTCGGCCTGCTCCTCTTCCTGAGCGAAAGCGTCGACGACGGCGAACAACCGCGAAACGAGTTCGGACATCGTGCATTGCCGGCTTCCCAGCAGCGTCTCGAGGAGCAGAGGCTCGCCGAACTCTTCCTGCGAGAGATTGACAGCTTCCGTGACGCCATCGGTGAACAAGACGAGGCTATCCCCGGGATCGAGCTGGATTTTGGAGGCCGCGGCGGGCAGGTTCTCATAGAGGGCGAGCGGCAGACCGGTGGCGACAAGCCTTCGGAACTCGCCGGACGCGAGGATATGTACCGGCGCATTGTGGCCGCAATTGCAATATTCGAGCGCGCCGCTGCGTAAATCCAGCACGCCGTAGAAAGCGGTGGCGAACATTGACGCCGCGTTGTCGCGGCACAGCAGGCTGTTCGCTCGCGCGATCATCGAGGCCGCGTCGGCCTCCTCGCGGGCGGCGGCGCGCAAGACGGTCACCACCACGGCCATGAACAGGCTGGCTGGCGTTCCCTTGCCGCAAACATCGCCGATGACCACCGCCAGCCGATCGGCGTCCAGCATGAAATAATCGTAGAAGTCGCCGCCAACCTCGCGAGCGGGCCGCATCTTGGCCCGAATTTCGAAATCGCCGCCCGTCATATTCACGGCCGATTCCTTCGGGAGGAAGGATTTCTGGATCATGGCGGCGGCCGCCATTTCGTCCTGTTGCCGGCGCTTGCCGAGGATTTGACCGGCGAAGCGGCGAAAGGCGCCGGCGAATTCCGCGAGCCGCGGAGACGGCGCCGCCAAGTCGTTCAAGATAGCTTCATCGAACTCTCGCCTTTCGAGAGCCGCCAGGGCGTTCGTGTAAAGCGCGACGGCCTTGTTCACCGAGTCGATCTGCTGGCCCAATTGCCGAACGACCGACATCAGCAATTCCGGAGATTTTCGGCCAAGCTCCAGCAGCGGCGCGCGGCCGATCCGAAACACGCGCGCGGCGCCGACCGCCTTGACGCTGGCCGTGCGCTCGAGATCGGCGAAGGCGCCAATCTCGCCGACGAGGCGAGGCCCTTCGAGCGTCGCGAGCGACACCGGACCATAGGGCGTCTCGGCGTAGACGAGCACCGAACCGCTTTCCAAAAAATACGCGGCGTCGCTGACTTCCCCTTGCCGCATCAATATGTCGCCAGGGCGCAGTTCGATCGGCGCGAGCGAAGCCACGATGTCCTTCAGAACCTTCGCCGTCTCGAAGCCCTGCTCCGAGACCGCGTCTTCGGCGCCAGCGGTGGTTTGTTCGTCTTTAGGCACAGGCGTTCCGTGTTCCCGGTCGCTTCGCCGGATCAAGACCGAGGTCTAGCGCATGAAGTCGACGGTGACACGATTGCCCGCGTCCGTGCGGCGATATTCGACATTATGGCTGAAACTCTTGATGAGGTTAATGCCGAGACCGCCGGGCTGCACCTGTTCCAAAGGCCGATCGACGACCTTCGCCGGCGCCTTCTCCACGTCGAATGGGCGGCCGTTGTCTTCGACGGTCATGGCTATTCGATCGGCGAGAACGTCGATGTCGATCGAGATCGAAAGAGGATTATCCGCGTCCGTCTCGGTCGGAAAGGAATGAACCTTTCCATGCCGCGCGATGTTCGACATGAGTTCCTCGAGACAGACCTGCATGGCGAACGTCAATTTCCCCGGAAGTTTCAGACTCGCCGCTATCCGCTCGACCCAAGCCGACGCGGCCGTGACATCGGCGATGGAGCCGCTGAAAACGCGGCGCCAGCCAGTCTCGGCCGTCTGCGACGAGCAAGGCATTTAGGCGCCAAAGACCGTCGCGAGAGGCGTCGCGTCGTTGATGATCGGCATCACCGTATCCACGTTGCTGCTCCTCAGCACGCTTTCGACGTTCGGCTGCGGATTCAGAAGAACCAGCTTTCCGCCGTTGTTCGCGGCCGCCTTCGCCCCGACGATCAGCGTGCGTATCCCCAGGGAAGCAAGGAAGGTCACCTCGGAGAGATCCACGACGATATTCTTGTTCGCTTCGGTGATGGCGGCGAATTCGCCGTCGACCTTGAGAGCGCCCGCGATGTCCAGGCGCCCCGCAAGAGAGATCTTCGTGACGCCGTTCGCCAGATCGACGGTTTCCAGTTTCATCGGACTATCAGCCTTTCAATCCCTAGAGCGCTTATCGCTCAAAATCATATAGTTGGCGCAAGTTCTGATCGAACAGTCTGTCAACTTTTTCGAAAAACTTGCTCTAACGCGAGTATGAACCGCCCCATTCGGAGTCTCGCGACGCCCTCCTACGGCCGATACTTTAGTATTTACGTTCTCTTAGGTTGACATGACAGTTTTATGAAGCCGCCTCTGTTTCGCCGTCGAATATCGAGGTTTCGCGCGATCGAGGCCCCGCGCAAAGCTCGAACGCCGCCGAACACGGGCGGCGCCTAACCGATTCTCGCCGGAGCGGCCGTGGCTCGATCGGCCGGCTCCAGCGCCAGCTTCGCTCGCAATGCGTCGATGCAAAACTTCAGATTGTCCTTCGCCGCGACGAGCCACTTCCTCCTTGTCTCGGCGCGCCGGAACAGACGCGCGTCGGCCTTCAGAAAGCCTTCGAGCATTGCGATTTGGCTCGAATAGAACTCCCGCTCGGGAACCCAGGCGAATTCGAAACGAATATGTTCGAGGTTCGCCGCGAATATCTTCCACGGCGCGGCGAGAGGACTCAAATCCAAATCGAGAAACAGGTCGAGATCGCCGGCGAAGCCGTCGTAATGCTCTTTCTTCGCCTCGGCGCGCGTGTGATCCGCCGTCGCCATGATCAACTCATGGACGGCGGCCGCGTCGTCCGCGTTCAGCAGAGTGTGGCGGAGAAACAGTTCCGCGCTGTCCCGCACGTTCTCGAAGTCGGAACGCTTTGCGCCGTCCGGCCCCTGCGTCGCATAGACGGAGTCGTGCCAAAAGACGGCCGTCGCGATCAACGCCGGCCTGGCGGCCAGCGCCTGAAACCCGTCCAACTTCTCCAGCAGTTCCGAGATATGCTCCCATGCGTGATAGGCGCGATGGGCCTCGCGATAGCCGCGGTCGAGCGCGCCCCACGCCGAGGGCTTGTGGCTTGCCTCGAGCGATCGCCAATGTCTCCTTATGATCTCTTTGACCATTTCGCTCGCGGGCCTCACTTCTCGCCGAGCATCCAGACCGGCGTCCAATCGTCCGGCAACCGCTGATTCATCAACGCGCTATACCGACCGCCCAATCTCATATAAAGCCCGCGCCACCTCTGGGCAACAAGCGCCTCGAGCTGGGCCGCGATCGCGGCGGCTTCGACGAAGCGTCTCCCCGCGTAATGCGCTTGCATCTCGTCGTGCAACGCCTTCCACTCGCGAAACTCCGGCGCGCGCGCGAAGACTTCGTCGCCGGCGATCGTGAACACCGCCGTTGGAGAACTTCTGCCGACGACGACGACCTCGCCGAGATCGAGCCACGCGCAATCCTTCGCCCCCTCGCGCGCCGAAGCCGACGCGATGATGTCGACATCGAACATCTTGCTCACGCCCTCGAGCCGCGAGGCGAGGTTCACCGTGTCGCCCAGAATCGAATAGTCGAAGCGTCGGGCGGAACCCATGTTGCCGACGCTGCAAGGGCCGACGTTGACGCCGATTCCCATGAACGCGGTCCGGTGCGCGACGCCGGCCTCGCGCGATTTGGCGGCGCGCATCTCGTTGAACTCCACCAGCGCCGACCGCATCGCCAGCGCGGCGGAAATGGCCTTGTAGGCATGCGCGGGCGTGTCGAGCGGCGCGTTCCAGAACGCCATGATCGCGTCGCCGATATATTTGTCGACGGTTCCCTCGGAATCGAGAATCGCGTCGGTCATTGGCGTGAGATAATCGTTCATGAACTGCGTGAGTTCATGCGCGCTCATGCCTTCGGAAAGAGTCGAAAAATTGCGAAGATCGGAAAACAGGACCGTCAGCTCCCGCGTCTCCCCGCCCAGCACGAGCCGTTCCGGATGCTCCACCAGACGATCGACCACCAAGGGCGACAGGAACTTTCCGAACGCGCGATGAACCTGGCGCTTCGCCACTCGTTCGAACTGCCACAGCGTTATTCCGCCGACGGTGTAGGCGCAGAGCACCGCCGCGCTGGGATAGAGAGGGTCCAGCAATAGACCGTATCGCTCGAACAGGAAGAACGATCCGAAAAACAGCGCGCAGATCGCCGCCAGTCCGGTGATCGCCGTCGCCATCGGCGGGACCGTGATCCCGAGGATCATGATGATCGCGAACAACAGGAGAGCGACGACAAATTCCGATCCCGCGGCCCAGTCCGGCCTCGACAGGAGATGTCCCGAGAGAAGGGACTCGAGGAGTTGCGCGTGGATTTCCACGCCCGGCGTCGAAGCGTCCAACGGCGTCGCGCGCACGTCGCCGAGGCCCGCCGCCAGGGTGCCGACGAAAATGATCCTGCCGTCGATCTCGCTTCGATCGACCCGATCTTGCAACAGCTTCGCGGCTGGAATCACCCTCGCCGCGTTCGAATGCGAATAACGCGGCCGAACGTCGGCATTGGCTCCCGTCGCGATTTCCATGGAGCCGACGGCGATCGCGTTCACGCCCGTTTGTTGCCCGAGCGCGGATTCGCCGCTCGCGTTGGAGGACTTGATGACATATGTCGTCTCCCCTTGCGCGAGCCTCAGCGCCTCGAGCGCGAGCGACGGCGTGGGGCCGGAGGGCCCGGCGACGAAAAGCGGCACGCGGCGGACGATCTGGTCATGATCGGGCAACCAGTTCGTGGCGCCCAATCCTCGCGCCGCATCCGCCAAAACGCCTATGGGCGCGACAACAGCCGGGAAAGACACCAGAAACGGCGTGGGGTCGTCGCCCGCCATCGCCAATCCCGCCTTTGGCTTCGAACGCCCAACGCCCCCCGTCGCGACGAGCGTCATGCCCAACGCGACAGGCGCGGCGGCGATGGAGTTGGCGAAGACCTGGTCGCCGGTGGGCGAGTTCGCCAAGACCCGCGCGAGTTGGTCGCGCGCCGGTCCGTCCGGGAGCGATCCCACGACGTTCTCGAAACTCATCCGGTCGGGCTCGGCGAAAATGAAATCGAATACGATCGCCGCGGCGCCGAGTTCGGCCAGCTTGTTCGTCAGTTCGGCGAGACGCGTTCGCGGCCAGGGCCACTGTCCGAAGACCCTCAGACTTTCATCGTCGACGCCGACCACGCGAACCGGCGCGTCCTGGTCGTATCGCCGCGGCGCCGCCCGCTGGAAGGAATCGAAAACGAAATTGCGCAGATCGTCGAGAAGCAGCGGCTGAGTCAGCCCCCAGGGGAAAATCAGAAACGCGGACAGCAGCGCGGAAAGCAAATAAATGTTTCGTCGTCGCCCCATCCCCTCCTCCGTTCTCGCCGAAGACGCCCTGCTTTGATCCGCGGAGACGACGCGCCTGCTTTGCCCGGCGCCGCGATCGCCCGCGGCCTCCAGAGCGACCGGGGCGGTCGTCCCCGCCAGTTAGTGAAGCCTAGAATGTTTTCAGTTTTGCCGTCGCGCGCGCCTGGGGATGCGAAGGCAAAAGTCGTCGAGGAAGCGAAAGCGGTCCGCCTCATGCCCCGCCAGCGCGCCAATCAACGCGCGCTTTGTCGAATGACTCAACGCTGGCGGCGCGCAAGCTGGCGTTTAGGCAACGCTGATTGAACGGTCTCCCGAAGCGGCTCGCGATCACAATCACGGGCTGGCGGGGGTGGCGGGCTGGCCGCCGCTGCTGCTGCTGTTGAGCAGGAGCTGGTAATACGACTGATTCCGCTGGGAGGAGTTCCCGGCGCTATTGGAGGAATTATTCGAGACCCCCGCGGCGACGCCTCCGCCGACCGCTCCGCCGATGGCCGCGGTCGGCGCGATGAACATCGCGGGACTCTGCGCGCCAAGGAGGCCCTGCCCGGCCGCTTGCACTTCCGCGAACTCCTGCACCGCGGTGAACTCGGAGGGGAAGTGCGGGTCGAACCCGGAAATCGGCGTGCAAGCTGTATCGGAAATGGCAACCGAGTGCCCCGCCGTGACTTCGCAAAACTTGCCCTTCTTGGTGTGAACGACCACCGCGCCACTCGCGACGTGAAGCTTCGTGCTGCCGGTCTCGGAATCGCCGTCGAACACCGTTCCCCGAACGCCGATGGTGGCGACTCCGGTGTTGATTTCATAGGCGCGCTTTTCGGAATGTCCCGTGGCGAAGCGGAACGCGCCCTTCGCTATGTCGATGGTCGCCTTCCCGTATGAAGAAGGGCCCGCGGAAACGAAGTTGCTCAGCCTGACCGTCGCATTCGGCCCGACCGACAGATTCGTGCTGTCGGAGAAAACGAGCTTCGTCCAACTTTCCGAGGCGGTCTTCACGATTTCGTTGCGGATGACGTTCTCGCCGACGTTGATCTGAACATCGCCGGTAGGCAAGGAGCCGCTGACATTATTGCGGACCGCGGAAGCGACGCCAATGGCTTCGTCGGCGCGCGCCGCGACGCTCGCGTCGACTGCGACCGCCGTCAAAAAACAACAGAACCAAATTCGCCGCCACGGAGAAACAACAAACATGTGCCGACTCCACCCCATGCGGACGCCCGCCCGCAACTTCCACGCGCATATGATAAGGCCATGCGAGCCGCGATGGAAAGAGACATTTGTGAACAAAAGATGCTCATAGTTTAAAATAGATATACGACAGTAGTTTAGAACGGCTATGCGCCGTCGCGGCGGGACGGCCGCTTCTTCCGGAGAGGCTCCGCTCTTCAAGGAGACCATCGGCGCGCGAACCCGCGCCGCCGGCTTCCGCCTGTATTTTAGGCGCCATTGGCGGGAGCGGCCAAATTCGTCTTCGTCCATCGCGCCGCGAGGCAAGTTGAGCCATAATGATGATGGCGCTAAAGCTTGCGCGCGCGGCGGCCGGTTCCGGCCGGGCGACGCGGCGAGGCGCCGACAAGATTGCGCGGTTCAATATATCGGCGAAAACGTCCGGCGGGAGAAACGCGAGCATGAATACTTGGCTTGTCGAAAATACTTTGCTTGTCGAAGCGCTCGGCTACATCGCGGCCGCGATCAATGTTTTCGTCTATGTTTCGAACAGCATGGTCCCGCTGAGGATCGCGGCCATATTCGCCAACGGGCTTTTCGCCGCATATTTCTTCCTCAAGGGCGTCTATCCCCTGTTTTTGCTCAACTGCGCCCTGATGCTCGTCAACGTGTGGCGGCTGCGCCAGCTGCAACATCTGATCGAGGCGATGCGCCTCGCGACGCAGGGCGATTTCAACCTGGACTGGCTGCGGCCCTTCATGCGCTCGGCGCATATTCCGGCGGAAACGTCATTATACCACAAGGGAGATCTGGCGGAGGAAGCCTATGTGATCACGCGCGGCGCGGTCGAACTGCCGGAAATCGGCATCACGCTCGGCGTCGGCGCCCTGTTCGGCGAACTCGGGCTCTTCACCGACGAGAACCGGCGCACGGCGAGCGCGGTGGCGGTGGGCGAGACGGAGCTTTTCTGCATCAAATACTCGGACGTTCTGCAACTCGCGGCGCAAAATCCACAGTTCGGCTTTTACCTCATGCGTCTGATGGTCCAGCGGATGCAAAGCAATGTCGCGCGGGCGCAGGCGCGCGCCGAAAAAGGCTGATGGACCGGCCCGCCAGCCCGTTCAGTTCACCCTATCCTGTTCGAGGCGATCGGCCGCCCCCGCCTCCGCCGCGCGCTCCAAAAGCGCCGCCTGCCCCGCCGCGGCGACGCCGAGCGCCTCGCGATAATTCGTGTCGAAGCGCCGCACGATCAACCGAACGAGATAAAGACCGAACTCCGGGTTCTGAAAGTAATGCTGCTCGAACTCCTCGTAAGTGATGAACAGCAGCCGCGTGTCGGTCGCGCAGACGGCCGAGGCCATGCGCCGCCCGTCCGTCGTGAACAGCGCCATTTCGCCAAAGAGATCGCCGGGGTGCAGCGTGACGCCGATCTCGGGAAGCTCGATCCTGCCGTCGACCAGAATGAAGGCCGCGTCCGCCGCCTCCCCTTTCACGAACACGCTGGCCCCCGCCTTCAAGGCGCGCGGATGCGCGAAGGGTTTTAGCCATTCGACGTTGAGATCGGTCTTGCTCGCCTCGCGCACGGTGGCGATGAGCTTGCGCATCTCTCGCGCGCGCCCCGCGTTGAGCGGCAAATTGACTGCGTTCTCGACGATGGTGGAGAGGCTCCCGCTGCCAAGGCCTTGCGCGAGGCCAAACAGATTGCCAAACATCGCCGTGAATCTGAGCGGGATCATGCGCGTGGCGTAGGCCGCGCCAATCGTCATGAGAACCTCGGCCCATTTGAAGGCCTCCATGACGAAAGAGGAATAAGCGCCGGCTGGCTCGCCCCTCACCCAGGAAATGAGGCCAGCGAGATAGGGGATATGCGTCAGATCCTCGAACATCCAACCTCCCCGGCCCGACTCAATAAGTTTCAAACGGAAGTTGTGACAACCGCTAGGCTGCACCAGTTTCATATGGGTGGCAAGACGAAGCGGCCGAGACGCGGACGCCTCGCTCATTCGGTCCGCCTGATCGCGGACGAGGCTCCATAACGAAAGCGAGCGGCATCGAGCGCCTAGCGCGCTTTCCGTTCGAACGATAAGAAATCGCGCAAAATCAGAATGCTGGAGCAAGTTCCAATCGCAAAAGTCTATCAACTTTTGCGAAACTTGCTCTAGTCGTCGGCGCCCGCGTCGATCGCGGCGTGGACGCGGCAGGTCGCGCGCAGCCGCTCCCGCAGCCACATATGCGCCCGATCCCTCTCGTGGCACGGACGCCAAAGCATCATCAGTTCGTAACGAGGCAGATCGATCGGGATCGGCAGAATTTTGAGTGGAGCTAGCTGAACGAACTTATTGGCCATCCGCCTGGGCAGACAGAGCAGCAAGTCCGTTTTCTCGAGAATCCAGGGCGTCGTCAGGAAATTCGGAAGGACGAGGGATATGTTTCTATGCAGCCCGACCCTCGCGAGACAGTCGTCGATAAGGCCCGTTCCCGCCTCCCGCCACGTTATGAGAACATGTTTGCATGCGCAGTTGCGCGAAGCGTTGGCCACGAAAACTCCGCCGGTCGTCTTGTCGCGCGAGGTTGAGATCGACGAGCTTTATGTCGTCGCCGGTCACAAGGGCAATTCCGCCGCCGTCGAAAAAAAGGCCGCAAGGGCCGACGCAACAGATAGAAGGGCGCGCACGAATGCGGAACGCTCGAAAAGGAAAAGCCGCCCATTCTCGGTATGATCCAGCGCGGAGGCCATGTCGTCTTGAAAATGCTGGCCAATGTTCAGCAGACCACGATCAAGCCCATCATCGAAGTCGGCGTTGCCAAGGGCGCGTTGATCCATACGGCCGAAAACGACATCTACGCCCGGCTGCTCTCATGAGGATACGAACACAAGACCGTTTGAGGACTTCCAGGAATTGTTCCAGGGTGATGTCGTTGCCCGGGACTACCGTATTACATTGCCTCGTCAGGCAAACAATGCTCTCGTCCATCAGCCTCTCCGAGCAAAGGTGGGGCGTGGTGGCGAAGTTTGCGTCGAAGCCGATCGCTAGATCAATATCCTGTTCTTCGAACGCAACATGGGACGGTCCGGTTATTGGCTGACGAATATGCAACTCGATGTTGGGGGCTATCCGACTTGCCGACTCCGCGAGTTCTAGCAGCAACGCAAATGTGACGTAGTCGCTCGTGGAGATTACGAACCTTCGCCGACTCGTCTTAGGATCGAAAACTTCCGGCGGCTGGAAAATTTTTTCGATTTCCCGGAGCACCGCGACTGTCGGCTCTAGCAATGCCTGCGCGCGCGCGGTCGGAACCATTCCCGACGCCGACTTGACCAACACCGGATCGTCGAGTTGCTCGCGCAGCCTGCGCAAGACATGGCTCATGGCCGGCTGACTCATGCACATTTTTTCGGCGGCGCGCGACACGCTTTTCTCCTCGATGAGCGCTTTCAGCGCGAGCAGGAGATTGAGATCAATAGACCTGAGGTTGGTCATCCTGGCGCCTCTCTTTGGACCGCGCGCTCCCGCCGCCCTCCCGGAATTTCAGATTTGCTAGGGCCTTGGTTCGCCGAATAGGCCCATGAATTTTTCGAATTTTACCCCGCGGGCCGCGCTCGATAAAGCTTCCGTCAGCTCAACTCGACTTAGCACAACGGCCAAGAACGCGAATTCGCGAGGCGCCCCCGCGGCGCTTCTTGCGCAACCGGGCGAGGGGAGCAAGCTTTTGAGGAAAGCCGAGGAGGATCGCCATGTCCATCAATGTGCCCGCGGATCGTCCACAGATCGATCCGCATCCGCTCAGCCCCTACGTCGCATGGGCTGGGAATCGCAACCGCGACCCCATCCTGAGCGCGTTCAAGGAGATTTTCCCGAAGAGCGGCGCGGTGCTCGAACTCGCGAGCGGCGCGGGCAATCACGTAAACTATTTCGCGCCCCATTTCCCGGGGCTATCGTTCCAGCCCTCCGACTATAACGTCGAGGTGTTCGACTCGATCAAGAAGAAGCGCGCCGAAGCGAGCAACATCAACGTCCTGGACCCCATCAAGATCGATTTGACTGCCTCCGACACTTGGCCTGGCGCGAGCGATCAGCTCTACGACGCGATTTTCGTCGTGAACCTCTTTCAGGTCGCGCCTGTGTCGATCTGCGACGGCATCGCGCAGGTCGGCGAGCGCGTGCTGACGAAGGACGGTTTCATCGCGATCTACGGCCCCTTCAAGGTCGACGGCAAATATACGACCGAGTCCAACGCGGCCTTTGACCAGGAGATCCTCGCGCCCAAGATCGCCGAATGGGGTCTCAAGGACGTGCGCGACCTTGAACGCGCCGCCAACGCGCACAACATCGCGCTAAAGAGGGTGATGGAGATGCCCGCGAACAACTTCATCCTCCTGTTCGGACGCGCATGAAGACGGCCGAGGAGAGTCGAGATTGACGACCCAGAGGAAGGCGCATAAAGGCGCCGCGCTCGTGATCGGAGTTGGCGCCCAGTCGGGTCTCGGCGCCGGGCTGGCGCGGCGTTTCGCGCGAGAGGGACTCCGTGTCACGATCTCGGGCCGCACGCCGGGGCGTTTGGAGCCGGTCGCCGCGCAAATCGTTGCTGACGGCGGCGTGGTCGCGACAAAAGTGGCGGACGCCACGAGCGAGGCCGACGTCGGGGCTCTCTTCGATGAGGCGGATCGCGACGGCGACCTTGAACTCGTCGTCTACAACGTCGGCTCCAATGTCGCGGCTTTGGCCCAGGACACGACGCCCGACCTGTTCGAGCGCCTATGGCGGCAGAACGCTTACGGCGGCTTCGTTGTCGGGCGGGAAGCCACGCGGCGCCTCTCGGAACGCGGAAAAGGCACGATCCTCTTCACTGGCGCTACGGCGTCCTTGCGGGCGCGTCCCCCCTTCCTCGGCTTCGCCGCCGCCAAGGCCGCGTTGCGCGCCGTCGCCCAAGGCCTCGCGCGGGAATTCGGTCCAAAGGGGATTCATGTGGCTCACATCGTCATCGACGGCGTGATCGCGGGCGAATATGCGGCGACGAATTTCGCCGAGTACGCCCGCTCGAAAGGCGCGGACGGCGTCCTCGCTGTCGACGACATCGCCGACGCATATTGGGGGCTGCATTGTCAGAAGCGCAGCGCCTGGACTCACGAAATGGATTTGAGGCCCTTCAAGGAGCCGTTCTGAAGACGCCGCTCTTCGCGGCCGCGGGCGCCAAAATCAAAAATCCAATTCGCCCGCCTCCAAATCGCGCCCCGCGGTGACAGACTCTTTCGCGCGGGATAGACTGCTTTTCTTCGCGGCGACGTGGATTTGAGGCTGAACGCAATTGCAGGACATCGCGCGGACCGCGCAAGAAGCTCTCCACTCCGGCCAGGGCCGCGCGCCCTTTTTCGGGGCGTTGGCGCTTAGGTTTCGCGCTGCCGTCGCGGCGGCGGTCGAGAAGGAGGTCGCGCTGCGGCGGCCCTTTTTGTGGACGCCGGTCGCGGCCGGCGCCGGGGCGCTGCTGTATTTTTCCGCCGACCACGAGCCCTCGCTTCCCTTCGCCCTGGCGCTGTTCGCGGCTTTCGCCCTCGGCGCCTTTCGCGCCCGCGAAACCCCGCGTTTTTTCGCGCCGCTGCTGGTTTTGGCCTGCGTCAGCGGCGGCTTTTTCTCGGCCTGCTGGCGCGCGGCGCGGGTCGACGCGCCGATCCTGCCGCGCATGGGAATCGGGTTTCTGACCGGCTTCGTCGAGGAGGTGGATTTGCGCCGCGCCGGCGCGCGTTTCGTGCTGCGCGTCGCCAGCGCCGAAGGATTGCCGGGCGACGCGGCGCCGGCGCGCGTGCGGCTCACGACGCGCGGCGAGCCCAATTTCAAGGCGGGCGATTTCATCGCGCTGAAGGCGCGCCTGCTGCCGCCGGCCCACGCCTCGCTGCCCGGCGGCTACGACTTCGCCCGCGACGCCTTTTTTTTAGGGCTTGGCGCGGTGGGCAGCGCGCTGGGGCGGGTCGAAGTGATGCCGCCGCCCGATCCAGCGCCGCTGTCGCTGCGCTTTTACGCCGCCGTCGACCGCGCCCGCAACGCGCTGGCCTTTCGCGTTTACAACGAGTTGCAGGGCGACGCGGGCGCCATCGCCGCCGCCATGGTGACCGGCAAGCGCGACTTTTTGTCTGATAACGCCAAGGAACTGATCCGCCGCGCCGGAATTTTTCATGTCGTGACAATTTCCGGCGTTCAAATGAGCTTGGTGGCCGGGATTTTTTTCGTCGGCCTGCGCCGGCTGTTCGCCTGTTCGCGAACCTTGGCGCTCAATTATCCGATCAAGAAATGGGCGGCGGCGCTGGCGATTTTCGCCGCGATTCTCTACGATCTCGGCACGGGCTCGCGCGTTGGCGCGGAGCGGGCGCTGGTGATGACGCTGGTGATGCTCGTCGCCGTGTTGTTCGACCGCCCCGCCTTGTCGATGCGCAATCTCGCATGGGCGGCGTTTTTCGTTTTGGCGTTCGAGCCCGAAGCTTTGCTGGGGGCGAGTTTTCAACTTTCCTTCGCCGCCGTCGCCGCGCTGATCGCGGTGTTCGAGGCCCGGGGTGAAAGCCGCGCGGCGATGCGCGACGCGCGGGGAACCGTGCGCGCGGATGGATCGCCGATGCGCGTTTTTGCGCGTTTTTGGCGCGGCGTCTCGGCCGGACCGGGGGCGGCCCTGTTCGCCACCTTCTGCGCGACTTCGGCCACCGCCTCCTTCATGGCCAATGACTTCCATGAACTCAGCCCCTATGTGCTGATCGGCAACCCCTTGACCTTGGCCATCATAGAATTTTTCGCCGTGCCCTGCGCGTTGCTCGGCGCGGCGCTGTATCCGCTCGGGCTCGACGCATTCGTGTGGCGTTATCTCGGGCTCGGCATCGACCTCATTACTTATCTCGCGAAGCTGATCGCCAGCGCGCCCGGCGCCGATTTTCCCGTGAAAAGCTTCGCGCCCTGGGCGATATTCTTTCTCGCGCTGGCGTTGCTATCAGTTGTTCTTTGGCGCAGCCTGCTGTTGCGGGCGACGGCCATTCCTTTGCTCGTAATCGGTTTGATCGGCGCCTCGTCCTTTTCGGGCTTCGACCTCGCCGTGGGCGCGAACGGAGAGTCCGCGGCGGTGCGGCAGGCCGGCGGCGGTCTTGCGTTGCTTGGCCGCAAGCCCGACGGCTTCGCGGCGGAACAGTGGCTGCGCGCCGACGCCGATTCTCGTTCGCCGCGCGATGCGGCGGGCGGCGTCGCTTGCGACGAATCCGGCTGCGTCGCCCGCGCGATCGACGGAAAGGTGGTGGCGCTGGTCGAAAAACGGGAGGCGCTGATCGAGGATTGCGCCCGCGCCGCGATCGTGGTGACGCCGCTGTTCGCGCCGCAAGGCTGCGGCGCCCCGATCGTGATCGACCGGCGCAAACTGGAGGAGACCGGCGCGGTCACGCTGCGGCTGACGGGCGCGCGCGTCGAGTGGACGACGGCCCGTTCGCGCGGCGAGGACCGGCCCTGGTCGCGCGCGCCGCGCCAGCGCCCGGGGCTTTTGCCGGGCGACGAGACGGAACATGACGCGGGCGCCGAGGAAATTTCCGCGCAAGCCGAGCCCTGAGGTCGACCCGCGCATCGTCAATATTTGCGCAGCAGGCTGATCAGCTTACCCTGGATGCGGACGCGGTCGGGTCCGAAGATGCGGGTTTCATAGGCGGGATTGGCGGCCTCCAGCGCGATCGAGGCGCCGCGCTTGCGCAGGCGTTTCAGGGTCGCTTCCTCCTCGTCGATCAAGGCGACGACGATATCGCCGGTCTCGGCCTGATCCTGCTTCTTGATCACCACGGTGTCGCCGTCGAGAATGCCGGCCTCGATCATCGAATCGCCGCGCACTTCGAGCGCGAAATGTTCGCCGTTGGACAAGAGGTCGGGCGGCAGGCTGATGGTGTGGCTGCGCGACTGGATCGCCGAGATCGGCGTGCCGGCGGCGATGCGCCCCATCACGGGGATCGCGACCTGCTGATCCTCCAGTTCTTCCTGGCGTTCGTGCAAGGGGCGCACGCGGCCGAGATTGCCCTCGATGACGCTGGGCGAGAATTTGCGGGCGCGGTTGGCGCTGGGCGGGGTCGAGGATTCGGGCAGGCGCAGCACTTCGAGCGCGCGGGCCCGATTGGGCAGGCGGCGGATGAAGCCGCGCTCCTCGAGCGCCAGAATCAGCCGGTGAATCCCGGATTTCGAGCGCAAATCGAGCGCGTCCTTCATCTCGTCGAAGGAGGGCGGCACGCCGGTCTCCTTCAGCCGCTCATGAATGAAGCGCAAGAGATCGCTTTGTTTTTTCGTCAGCATCGCCAAAAATCTCCCGGGAGCCTGGGCGAATAGGGCTCCAACCGCCTGAGGGCGATTGTGGCCGCCGCTCATAAACAAATCATGAACGCGAGCATAATTGTTCGCGCTGCGTTCCGCAAGCGCATTCGAGATGTGGGGTAAATTTCGACCGCTTGGCGCTGGAGGCGGAAATCAGCGGGAATTCCGCACATAACTTTTGCACAAGCCAACCCTTTGATATGTATACACATAATTTTCATTGCGGAAATGTTGAATTTTGCACGCGTCGAGCCGACCACTGTCGCTGTCGCCCTCCGGCGCATATATTTCGCGAGGATCAGGCGGGATAACATGGCAACTGAAAAACCCTCAAGCAGACGTTCGAACATCAGATTGAGTCGAATTCACCAGTTAACTTGAGGAATGAGCCATAGACAGAGTCACTATGGAATGAGCAAAATGCCTGATCCGGACAATCGACTCAGTTGCGTCAAATGCGACATCACAATCGAGCGTAACGGAACTATTATCGCATGTTGAATGCCGCATACATAAGTCACCGCAAGATGTAACATGGACTTGAATAGCTAATCGGGCGAAGGTGCAGCTTACGAGCTGACGCGATTATAGCTGTTTCGTCGTCAGGTTTTACGGATGGCGCAATCTAAGAAGGCAGCTCAATTTGATATTCATCATACGGACGCTGCGAACATTAGCTGATAAAGCAATCTTGTCTTTCGGTGGAAATATGGCACGCCCAACGCTTGTATTTTATGAATTTACTGAAAACTATGCTATACTTTACACTCTCTTACTGCAGCGACTTGGACCGGTTAAAGTAACGGCTGAAGATGCAAAAACTATCGAATGGCGTGGCTTATTCGAACCATTGATGGCGGGTTTCGACAGCGACCCAGACCTCGATAATTTTTCTAAGTCATTCAACGTAGAAATTTTTGCGCCACTTCTTGTTAACGGAGCGAAGCCATTGAAAATAGAACTGAGTTCTACAGCACGACGCGTCAACCAACCGATGGCTCTGGACGCGGTGCTTCGCTATTCTGCCACTGATGACAGCGGCGCCGACCTAACGCGCGTGCAAAAGCATTCAGATCGAATTGTTGAGATACTTCAATCATCTGATGATGTTGCTCTAGTTTCGGATACAACACAATTGGTAGTTCCACCGAATTGTTTTTTTCATGCATTGTTCATGGATTTTGGGAGACCGGTCAATATGAAGTGGGCTAAAGTAATAGGTCTCCAAGCCATTCTGTGCCTCGGATGTAAAAATTCAAATGCTGTTGCAGATACTCTCTGACCGCTGCGCCCTCGACAGTCGGAAAAGCCCCGCCGCGCCACCTCCCCGCCAAAGGCCCCGTGAACACCGACGCGCAAGAGGAGACGCCTCCTCCGCCCCTCTTTACTTCCCCGCTCCGCCCCCTCCCCCGCCGCCTCGCTCCTTCGCCACCGCCCGCCGGAACGCCGCGACAAATGCGTCGAGTTCGGTCGGCGAGAGATCCGAAACCGCGACGTAGGCGCGTTCTCCATCGGACCACCGGACGACCGGATAGCCTTCCACCGCGAGATCGCGCGGGAGCGCCGTCTCGTCGCCCTCGGCGCGTAGTTCGGTCACGGAAATAAGATGGGCGCGGCGCTTGTAGACGAGCGTTGGGACGCCCGCGCCCGCCACGATGTCGATGCGTCCTCCCGCCAAGGGAAAGCCGGCTTCCGCGAGGTCGACGACTTCAGCCGCGACCGGGAGCTTGCCCGCGAGCCAGGGTTTGACCGTATGGCGGTCGGTGGAAACCACGTCGACGGGCTGGCCCGAAATCTGAGAGCGCATATGCGCCGATACGATCGCTTGCAAAGCCGCGTCGGGCGCGTTGCTGGAGGCGATGAGATGTTGCAGCCCGAGCGTCGCGACGACGGTCGCGGCCATCGCGGCGGCGAAACTTCGCCAGGACGGCGGATCGCGCCAACGCGCCGTCTTCGCCTCGCGCCGCGGCGATTGCTTTGTTTCGGCGAGTCTCCATCATGCGCAGGCGCAAGGAGTTGGGCGCCCTCTCGCGCGGCGCCTTCGCGCGGATCGCCTCGCGCAGCGCCTTTAGGCGCGCGTATTCCGCCGCCAGTTCCGGATCGGCGGCCAGAAGCCGCTCCATCTCGATCACGCCGGCGGCGTCGAGTTCGCCGTCGAGCGCGGCGTGCAGCAGGAGCGAGCGATCCTCGAAACCGGGTCTGGTCATGGCGCCGTTCCCGAGCTTTTGGGCGAGCATCGCGCGGGCGCGGGCGAGCCGCGACATGACGGTGCCGATGGGCGCGCCGGTCGCTTCCGAAATGTCGCGATAGGAGAGGCCGTTTATCTCGCGCATGACCAATGTCTCCCTGAAGGTCAGCGGCAAATCGTCGATCGCCGCCGCGACCATGGCCCGATCCGCCGTCTCGATCAGCGCGGCCTCGGGAGAGGGCGAGCCGCCCGTCTCCAGGGCGTCCGCGTGCGCCTCCGCCTCCTCGGCCCCGCCAGCGAGGACGATCGCGCGGGGCCGGTTTTTGCCGAGCCAGGAATAAGCGGCGTTGCGGACGATCGCCAGCAGCCAGGCGCGAGGCCGCTCCACCGCGGCGCCGTCTTCCAGCGCCTTCAGCGCCCGGATGCAGGCGTCCTGCACGACGTCCTCGGCGTCCGTCGCGTCGCCGCAGAGCCAGCGCGCAAGGGAATAGGCGTCGTCGAGGTGCGGCAGAACATGCTCCGCGAAGTTCCGCCGCGCTGTTTCGCTCGTCACGATCCACCGCTTGGCCGTCAGGGCGTGACCGTGATCTTGCCCTTCATCATGCGGATGCAGGCCGCAGAAATAGACGACCTCGCCCGGCTTGTCGAAGACAAAGGAAAAGCTGTCGCCCGTGTCCAGCGCCTTCGAATGGAGCTTGATCGCTTGGGCGACGACATTATGGGGAATGTCGTCGTGATTGACGAACACCACTTTCGTGCCCGCCTTCACGGTGATTTCGGCCGGCGTGAAGGCGAAGTTGTCGATGCCGACGGTGACCTCGCCGGCGGCGAGGGAGAGTCGCGGCGCGAGCGCGAAGGCGCAGGCCGCGGCGAACAGGATAATCTTTTTCATCGGTTGGGACTCCCTTCATCCGGCCAGAGTGGAATCGACGATGGCGAGCGGCTGCTTGCCATGCGCGAGCCTGACGCGGGAGAGGCCGAGGAAACCGCGCAACTGGTCGGCTGGAACGAGTTGCGGTCCAGGCGCGGGCGCGGAGCCCGGCGCCGGCTGGGGAAAGGCGGTCGAGCGGGCGGTATGGAAGGTCATATTGCCTTCCACCTTTTGCGCGATCTGATGAATATGGCCGTTGAGCACGGTCACCGAGCCAAACCGCGCGAGAAGCTTTAGCGCCTCGGCGCTGTCTTGCGTGCCCCACCCCCATTCCGGCGCGATGGTCCAGAGGGGAATATGCGCGAAGACGACGATCGGCGTCGAGGCGCTTCTGGATTTTAGGTCGCCGGCCAGCCACGCCAGTTGTTCGGCGCCGAGATTGCCCATGCCGCCGGCCTTGAGGTCGTAAACATTCACGAGACCAATGAAATGCGCGCCGCCGTGGTCGAAGGAATACCACCCCTTGCCTTGCGAAAGCTTGCCGTAGCGGGCGAGATAGGCCGCGCCGTTGTTCTCGTCGATAACATCATGTTCTCCCGGCACGTAATGCACGTCGAGCCGGGCGGCGCCGATCAGTTGATCCGCGTCGTCGAACTCGTTCGGCTTCGAGAGATGGGTGATGTCGCCGGTGTGAATCATGAAGGCGGGCTTGCTCGGCAGTCCGCCGATCTTGCCTATGGCCTCGGCCAGAGTGGCGTTCGGATTGGGATTGGCCGGCTTGTTGAAGCCGATGTGGCTGTCGGAAATCTGGACGAAGGAGAAGCCCGTCGCGGCCGCTTCCGCCGAGCCGATGAGCCTTGAGGCGGGAACGCCGCCATTCAGCGTCCAGACGAGGCCGGAACCGGCCCAGGCCGCGCATTTGAGCGCTTGCCTGCGGTCGAGTGATGTGTCGTCATCATGTTTCATTATCGTCTCCCATAGCCGGCGGAGCGCCGGTCACGTCAGGAGACTCGGGCGAGAGCGGGTTTATTCCCGGGAGGCGAATTTTTTCCGGCGCCGCCTGGATCGCGATAAGAAAGGCCGCATGAACGCCGACGCGCAAGAAGAGACGCTGCGCTTTCTCGCCTCGCTCGACGGCGGCGGCGAGATTGTTTCGACGCATATTTCGCGCGTCGTGCTCGGCCGAACGCGCGCCTTCAAATTGAAGCGCGCGGTCGCCTTTCCCTATCTCGATTTCTCGACGCCGGGAAAGCGGCTCGCCATGTGCGAGCGCGAGGTCGCGCTCAACCGGCGCACCGCGCCGACGCTCTATCTTGGCGCGCGGCGCGTCACCCGCGAGGCGGATGGCGCTCTCGCGCTCGATGGCGCGGGCAAACTCGTCGACGCCGTTGTCGAAATGCGCCGCTTCGACGATGGCGCGCTGCTCGAATCCTTCGCCGCGAGGGGCGCGCTGTCGACGCAAATCATCGAACAGCTCGCGCGAAAAATCGCCGTCTTTCACGACGAGGCGGAAGTGATCCGGGCAAGGCGGCGGGAGCGAGGCGATGCGCCGCGTCGTGCTGCTCAACGAGAAGAGCCTGCGCGACTTTCCACCGGCGCCGAGCGGGGATCTGGAGGCGCATGGCGCGCGGCTGCGCGCGCTGCTGCAAACGCACGGCCCGCTGCTCGACGCGCGCCATGCGCGGGGCAAGACGCGCCGCTGCCATGGCGATCTGACCTTGCGCAACATCTGCGTCGTCGACGGCGCGCCGACGCCTTTCGATTGCATCGAATTTTCCGACGAACTCGCGGCGATCGACGTGCTCTACGATCTCGCCTTTCTGCTGATGGACCTCCATCGCGTCGGGGAAAGCGGGCTCGCCAATTTCGCGCTCAACCGCTATCTCGATTGGCGCGACGAGTGCGACGGCCTGGGGCTGCTGCCGTTTTTCATGTCGCTGCGCGCGACGATCCGCGCGCATATCGGCGCCGCGCAAAACAAGCCCGACGAAGCGCGCCGCTATTTCGATCTCGCGCGCGAATTGGCGCGGGACGGCGCGCCTTGCCTCGTCGCGATCGGGGGCTATAGCGGCTCGGGCAAATCCAGCGTCGCGGCGGCGCTGGCGCCGCTGATCGGCGCCGCGCCCGGCGCGCGCACGCTGAGCAGCGACCGGCTGCGCAAAAAGCTGCACGGCGCCGAGCCGACGCGGCGCCTGCCGAAAGAGGCCTATGCGAGCGAAGTTTCGGCGCGCGTTTATGGGGAGATGATGATCGAGGCGGGGCGCGTCGCGCGCGCCGGTTGGCCCGTGGTGGTCGATGCGGTGTTCGACCGGGTTTCGAGCCGCGCCGAGATTGAACGGATCGCGCGGGAGGCCGGCGCGCCGTTTTTCGGCTTCTGGCTCGATGTCGATCTTTCGGCGCGGATCGCGCGCGTCGAGACGCGCCGCGACGATCCCTCCGACGCGACGCCCGAGGTGCTGCTGGCGCAAATGAAGGGCGGGTCCGGCGCGATAGGCTGGCGACGCATCGACGCCGCGCGGGGGCTGGACGCGGTTGTGGCGGAGATTGTCGGCGTGATTGGGTGACCACTCCCTTCTCCCGTTTACGGGAGAAGGTGGCCCTTGCGAAGCAAGGGTCGGATGAGGGGCGCCGCGGCTTGGTTGATTACTTCCCAGGAACCCTCATCCGACTCCGCTTCGCGGAGCCACCTTCTCCCACAAGTGGGAGAAGGGAGCGCCCCAGCCGAGTTGATTAGACGGCCATATCACAACGCCTTGCTAAGAAAAATGCGCGCCGCGCCGAGTGGAAAATTCTCTATCCGCCCATTGCGGACAAAGCCGCGACGCTCGTAAAACGCGGCGGCGCTTTCTTCAAAAGTGTCGAGATAGACGCCGACGCAGCCGCGCGCGCGGGCCGCCTCTTCCCCTTGCGCCAGCAGGCGGCGCCCGAGCCCCTGTCCGCGCCAACCCGGCGCGACATATAGATGCCGAACATAGAGCCAGCGCCAGTGCGAGACGCCGTTCAGACCGGCGACCACGGCTCCGGCCGCGTCGCGCGCCAGTATCGACAGCGGGCGTTCGTCCCGCGGGCCAAGGCGCGCGGCGACCTCCGCGCCGAGTATTACGCCGATCTCCGGCGTCTCGCGCGCATCGATGAATTCGAATTTAATCACGTCGAGCGCGGCCCGCCGCGCGTCGTCGCCGGTCATGATAGCTGTCCCGCATGAAACCCGAACTCGCCCTGGCCAAGCTCTTCCTGACCAAGCTCTTCCTGGCAATCTCGGTCATCGCCGCGCTGCTTGCAACCGAACCGCCCCGCGCCCAAGCCTCCGACCATGCCGCCGACGCGACCTGCGCGGAGCCCGTCAAGCCCAATGGCGCGCGGCCGCGCGACTATCATGCGATACTCCAAAGCTGCGTCAACGACGCCGGCGCGCGAAAACTCGCGACGCGGCGGATGGCCTTGGGCGCCGAAGCGCTGCTGCTCACGGTCGATCCGAACAGCCTCGCGACGAGCCTCGAACGCGCGCGGTGCTGGCGCTGCACGGATACGAGCGACGCGGCGGAAGCCGACACGCGATTCATGCGCGCGCTGAAGAAGCCCGAGCCGGCGCCCGCGACGCCCGCCGTTTTGGAGGACGCCGGCCTCTTGAGCGGCAAGGGCGAGGGCGTCTTCGTCACCGGCGATCTGTGCCCGAGCCGGCGCCCGCTGGACCGCGATTTTCTGGAGCTGCTCGCCAGGCAAGGCCCGGGAACGCCCGTCGCCCTGGCCATCTCCGGCCTGTGGATGGTCCATCACGCCGACGATCTCGACTGGCTGAAGCAACAGGCGGCCAGCGGCGCGCTGAACATCGTCTGGGTCAATCATTCCTATCATCACCCTTACGTCAAAAGCCGCCCCGACGCGCAAACCTATCTGCTGACGCCCGGGGTCGACATGGACGCGGAGATTTTCGACACGGAAAGGCTGATGATCGCCAACGGCCTGACGCCATCGGCGTTTTTCCGCTTTCCCGGACTGGTTTCCGACGGGGCGCTGATGGACAGGCTGCGCGAACGCCATCTCGTCGCGCTCGGCGCCGACAGTTGGCTGGCGCTTGGCCCCCGCCCCCGCCCCGGCTCCATCGTGCTGGTGCATCCCAACGGCAATGAGGAGGCCGGGCTGAGGATTTTTTCGCGCCTGACGCAGCAGGGAAAAATGCCGAGGCCGCTCCGTTCGCTCAACGAGGCGCCGTAGCCAATCCCCGCCCGGAGCCTTGTCGTCGTTTCTTCATCGAACCAATCTAACCGTTGCGGTTGGAGGACCACCATGGAAAACGAAACCGCCGAATTGGACAGATTGCAGGCTGCTTATAAAGCGGCCGTCGAGGAATGGATTGTCGCGATCAGGAAGGAAGAGGCGCTGGCGTCGGTCAATCACACCGTCGCCGAAGTCGACAAATGGGAAGAGGCCCATTTCGACGAGGACGACGCTCGCAATAAGGTCTTGGCCTTGAAGGTGGAATATGAGGACGCGCTGCGCCGCAAGTTCTTCGATTTTTAGGTTTTCGGGCGGCGGGAACGCGCTTTAGAAGGGCTGCTTTCCGAAATACCGATCTTCCAGCGAGCGCCACTCCGGGCTCCCGGTGATTCGCATCAGGGCGCGGTCTATCGGCTTTTTCAGCGGGCTATTTTCCGGCAGCGCAATCGCCATATAGGCAGGCAATCGCGCACACGGAATCGCATTGGCCCTCACGAAAGCCGCTCTCGAACAAAACGAAGCGTCGCCACTGGCTTGCCTTCCAACGGCAATAAAAAACCGAATCCGTCGGCGCGACAATGAATTAAGAAATTCTCTATTCTTGGAATCAAAGATTTAGCACTTTGTGGAGGCGTCGACGAATAGCTCAGCTCGCGCGCGCCGGCTTGCAAACGCGACGACGACTAATCATATACGACGACGACAATGCAGGAGAGCTTGATGTCGTACCTAGAGGGGGTTGTGTATGACCCGCCGTCAAGCGAATATCCGCCGCTCATCGTTATTTTCAGAGCAGATGGCGAAATCTTGACGGCGCGCCCGGCGGCTTCGGTCGAGGCGGCGGAATCTTTCCTCGCGGAGGTGCTGGCGGAGGTCCAGGCCAAATTAGACAGCCAACTGGCGCAGAAAGACACCTGACGGCGCGCTGAAATCCGTAAAGCGCGGCCGACGGGAAGACGCAGACCGTCCATGTCCGCCTCCGGCGCGGCTCCGATTTCCGATCTAGCAGGGCTAAGCGTCGCGGAATCAGCCGCGCGGCTCGCGCTGGCGTCCAGATAAAAAATATTCCTTGCGCGGGAAACGGACGCAATGCGCGGACCGGACCGAAGCTAAATGGACGCGCTCGATTTCGCGGTCGAATTTTCCTTACATTGACAAGGATTGTGGCGGCTCTTATCTCTCCGCCGGGAATTTGCGTCGAAACCCGTGGGCCTCCGCGGGGCGCGTAGGCCGCCCGAGCGGTTCCCAGCGCTTGACGAAGCGCCCGTTCTCAAAGGTTTCGACGTATCGGCGCGCCCCGCCTTAAGCGAGCGCTCCGGTCCAGTCAGAAAGGTTCCACGAATGTTCGGCGCCCTCGCCAAGAAAATTTTCGGCTCCGCAAACGAACGCCGGCTGAAGACCTATCAGCCGAAAGTCAAGGCGATCAACGCGCTGGAGCCCGAGGTCGCCGCGCTCTCGGACGAGGCGCTGCGCGCCCGCACGCAGGAGTTCCGCGAGCAGCTCGCCGCCGGCAAGACGCTCGACGATCTGCTCGTGCCCGCCTTCGCCACGGTGCGCGAGGCGGCGAGGCGCACGCTCGGCCAGCGCCATTTCGACGTGCAGCTGATCGGCGGCATGGTGCTGCACGAGGGCGGCATCGCCGAGATGCGCACCGGCGAAGGCAAGACGCTGGTCGCGACGCTCGCGGTCTATCTCAACGCGCTCACGGGCAAAGGCGTGCATGTCGTCACCGTCAACGACTATCTCGCCAAGCGCGACGCCGAATGGATGGGGCAAATTTATAACTTCCTCGGCATGAGCGTCGGGGTCATCGTTCACGACATTTCGGACGAGGATCGCTCGGCCGCCTACGCCAGCGACATCACCTACGGCACGAATAACGAGTTCGGCTTCGACTATCTGCGCGACAATATGAAATACGAGCTGGCGCAGATGGCGCAGCGCGGACATTCGTTCGCCATCGTCGACGAGGTGGATTCGATCCTCATCGACGAGGCGCGCACGCCGCTGATCATTTCCGGCCCGATCGACGATAAATCCGATCTCTACAACGCCATCGACAAGCTCCTCCCGAAGCTCGTCAAGGAAGATTACGACCTCGACGAAAAGCAGCGCTCGATCAGCCTGACCGACGCCGGCAACGAACATATGGAGGAATTGCTCGGCGAGGCCGGCATCCTCACCGAGGGCGCGCTCTACGAGGCGCAGAACGTCACCATCGTTCACCACGTCAATCAGGCCCTGCGCGCGCACAAGCTGTTCCAGCGCGACAAGGATTACATCGTGCGCAAGGGCGAGGTCGTCATCATCGACGAATTCACCGGCCGCATGATGCCGGGCCGCCGCTATTCGGAAGGGCTGCATCAGGCGCTCGAAGCCAAGGAGCATGTGCAGGTCCAGCCGGAAAACGTGACGCTGGCCTCGATCACCTTCCAAAATTACTTCCGGCTTTATAGCAAGCTGGCCGGCATGACCGGCACGGCGTCGACCGAGGCGCTCGAATTCGCCGAAATCTACAAGCTCGACGTCGTCGAAATTCCGACGCACCGTCCGGTCCAGCGCATCGACCAGGACGACGAGGTCTATCGCACCGCCGGCGAGAAGCTGAAGGCCATAGCGGAGGAAATCGAGGCGGCGAGCGCCAATCTGCAACCCTTGCTCGTCGGCACGACCTCGATCGAGAAGTCCGAGCAACTGGCGCAATATCTGGCCAAGCAGGGCTACACGCAGATCGACTTCACCGATCCCAAGGCCCTGCCCAAACTTTATGTCGCCGCCCGCGCCGGCAAGCCTTCAAAACTGTTCGCGGTGCTGAACGCCCGCTTCCACGAACTCGAGGCCTATATCGTCGCGGAAGCCGGCGTGCCCGGCGCGATCACCGTCGCGACCAACATGGCGGGCCGCGGCACCGACATTCAGCTTGGCGGCAACGTCGAGATGCGCGTGACGCAAGAATGCGTCGGGCTCGAAGGCGACGCGCTGAAAGCCAAGGAAGCGGAGATCAGAGCCGAGGTCGCGCGCTTCAAGGAGCAGGCCATCGCCGCCGGCGGCCTCTATATCATCGGCACGGAGCGCCACGAGAGCCGCCGCATCGACAATCAGCTGCGCGGACGCTCGGGCCGCCAGGGCGATCCGGGACGCTCGAAATTCTATCTGTCGCTGCAAGACGATCTGATGCGCATCTTCGGCTCCGAGCGCATGGATTCGATGCTGGTCAAGCTCGGGTTGCAGGAGGGCGAGGCGATCGTCCATCCCTGGATCAACAAGGCGCTGGAGAAGGCGCAGCAAAAGGTCGAGGCGCGCAACTTCGACATGCGCAAGAACGTGCTGAAGTTCGACAATGTGATGAACGATCAGCGCAAGGTGATCTTCGAGCGCCGCCGCGAAATCATGTCGGACGAGAGCGTCGAGGATCATGTCGCCGACATGCGCGAGGAAGTCGTCGACAAGATGGTCGCGCTTCATATTCCCCACAACGCCTACGCCGAGGCGTGGGATGTCGCGGGTCTCGCCGAGGAGGCGAAGGAAAAGCTCAATATCGAGCCGCCGATCGCCCAATGGGCCGCCGAGGAAGGCATCGCCGACGAGGAGATTCGCGAACGCCTGCTCGCCGCCGCGAACGAGGCTTACGCCGCCAAGGTCGAGAAAAACACGCCCGAGCTGATGCGCATGATCGAGAAGCAGTTCGTGCTTCAGGCGCTCGATTTTCTGTGGCGCGACCATCTGATCGCGCTCGACCATCTGCGCCAGGTCGTCGGCTGGCGCGGCCTGGCGCAGCGCGATCCGTTGAACGAATATAAGTCCGAGGCGCTGGAGCTGTTCAAGACGCTGATGGGGCATTGGGACGAGCGCGTGACGCAGCAACTGATGCGCGTCGACGTCACCTTCGAGGCGCCGCCCTCCGCGCCGATGGAACTGCCGCCGTTGCAGATGTCGCATCCGGCGCCGGAGGCGCTTGGCGGCGGCATGGGCGATCAGGCGATCCTCGCCGATCTCAACGCCCGCCTCGCCGCGGTGGACTTTTCGGTCGCGCCGACGGTCGCCGCGGCGCCAGCCGAGCCGCGCGACCCGCTAAATCCCGCCACTTGGGGCAAGGTCGGCCGCAACGAGTCCTGTCCCTGCGGCTCCGGCAAAAAATACAAGCATTGCCACGGCGCATTGGTCTAAGCCCGTCACGCCCCTTCTCCTCGCAAGCGGGGAGAAGCAACCCGCCCCGCCCACAGCCTCGCGGAGATTCCCTTGTCCGACATTGATTTTTCCAAGGTTCTGGTCGCGCAGGGCGGCGGTCCGACCGCCGTCATTAACCAATCGCTGGTCGGCGCCGTGCTGGAATCGCGCAAATTTCGTCAAGTCGAGCGCGTCTACGGCGCGTTTCACGGCGTGCGCGGAATTGTCGACGAGAATTTCGCCGATCTGACGCAGGAGACGACCCACAATCTGGAGCTCGTGGCCGGCACGCCCTCCTCCGCGCTCGGCTCGACGCGCGACAAGCCGGACGTCAAATATTGCCAGGAAATTTTTAACGTCTTGCGGGCGCACAAGATCGGCTGCTTTTTCTATATCGGCGGCAACGACAGTTCCGACACCGTCCGCATCGTCTCGCAGGAGGCCAAGGCGCATGGCTATCCGCTGCGCGCCGTCCATATCCCCAAGACCATCGACAACGATCTTGATGGTCAACGACCACACGCCGGGCTTTCCTTCCGCGGCGCGCTTCGTCGCGCAAGCCTTCGCCGGCGCCAATCTCGACAATTGGGCGCTGCCGGGCGTCTATATCGGCGTCGTGATGGGGCGCCACGCGGGCTTTCTGACCGCCGCCTCGGCGCTCGGCAAGAAATTCCCCGACGACGGCCCGCACCTGATTTACGTTCCCGAACGCCCTTTCGTCGTCGACAACTTTCTCGCCGGCGTGAAATCGACGATGGAGCGCCTCGGCCGCTGCGTCGTCGCGGTGTCGGAGGGCGTTTCCGACGAAAACCACACGCCCATCGCCGAAAAGCTGGCCAAGAAGGTCGAGCGGGACGCGCACGGGAATGTGCATCTGGGCGGCGGCGCGCTGGCCGACGAACTGAGCGATCTGGTCAAGGACAAGCTTGGGTTCAAGCGCGTGCGGGCCGACACTTTCGGTTATTTACAGCGCAGTTTCGTCGGCTGCGTCTCGGATGTCGACCAGCGCGAGGCGCGGGAAGTCGGCGAAAAGGCCGTGCAATACGCCATTTGGGGCGACAGTTGCGGCAGTGTGACAATCCACCGCACGGGGCTCTATTCGGTCGACTACCGCCTCACCCCGCTTGAGGAAATCGCCGCCAAGACCAAGGTCATGCCCGACGAGTTCATCAGCCCTTGCGGCGCCGACGTGACCGACGCCTTCCGTTACTATCTGCGGCCGCTGCTGGGCAGCGGAATGGCCGACGCCTACCGCCTGCGGCTGGCGCGGGTGCCGAAGATTCTGAAAGCTTGAGGCGGGGCGCCCGGTTCCTGGGCGCCATTCTTGCTAAGCCTTCGGGGCGTGGTTCCGGTTGCAATCTGGACAGGCCCCTATAGATTAGGGCATGAGGGGGTCGGTTGTTATGCGCGATGCTGACCTCCACCTTTTATTAGGCTGGCGCGTGTATCGCTTATGGTTGGTTCGATTCGCCAAGCGGGCCGATTGATCGGGAGATGAAGATGAGCAAGGTCGGCAGCAGCGACTCAAAGAACACGCTCTACTGCTCGTTCTGCGGCAAGAGCCAGCATGAGGTGCGCAAGCTCATCGCTGGCCCCACGGTGTTCATCTGCGACGAATGCGTCGAACTATGCATGGACATCATTCGCGAAGAAAATAAGACGGCGCTCGTCAAGCAGCGCGACGGCATTCCGACGCCGCGCGAAATCTGCAAGGTGCTCGACGATTACGTGATCGGCCAGGCCCAGGCGAAGCGCGTGCTGTCGGTGGCGGTCCACAACCATTACAAGCGACTCAACCACGCCACCAAGCATGGCGACGTGGAGTTGGCGAAATCGAACATTCTGCTGATCGGCCCGACCGGCGTCGGCAAGACCATGCTGGCGCAGACGCTCGCGCGCATTCTCGACGTGCCCTTCACGATGGCCGACGCCACCACGCTGACGGAAGCCGGCTATGTCGGCGAAGACGTCGAAAACATCATCCTGAAGCTGTTGCAGGCGTCCGACTACAATGTCGAGCGCGCCCAGCGCGGCATCGTCTATGTCGACGAAATCGACAAAATCTCCCGCAAGTCCGACAATCCCTCGATCACCCGCGACGTATCCGGCGAGGGCGTGCAGCAGGCGCTGCTCAAGATCATGGAGGGCACGGTCGCCTCGGTGCCGCCGCAAGGCGGGCGCAAGCATCCGCAGCAAGAATTCCTGCAGGTGGACACGACCAACATATTGTTCATTTGCGGTGGCGCCTTCGCCGGGCTCGAAAAGATCATTTCCGCGCGCGGCCGCAGCACGTCGATCGGCTTCGGCGCCACCGTGCAGGCGCCGGACGAACGCCGCACCGGCGATATTTTCCGCCAGGTGCAACCGGAAGACCTGCTCAAATTCGGCCTGATCCCCGAATTCGTCGGCCGTCTGCCGGTCATCGCGACGCTCGAGGACCTCGACGAGGAGGCGTTGAAGCGCATCCTCACCGAGCCGAAGAACGCGCTGGTGAAGCAATATCAGCGGCTGTTCGAGATGGAGAACACCGAACTGACCTTCCAGGACGAGGCGCTGTCCGCGGTGGCGCGCAAGGCGATCGAACGGCGCACCGGCGCGCGCGGTCTGCGCTCGATCATGGAAGGCATTCTGCTCGACACCATGTTCGACCTGCCCGGCCTCGAAGGCGTCGAGAACGTCGTGATCGGCCCCGAGGTCGTCGAGGGCAAGGCGCGTCCGCTCTATATTTACGCGGAACGCAACGAAAAGACCGGCGCCAGCAGCGCTTAGCCGTCGCACGGGAGCGGGGCGCGTTCGCGCGCCGCGCCGTCCCGGCGAAATCCGCGTTGCGCGTCTCATGGTTTTTGGTCGCGTCGCGAGTGCGCGCGTCGCATGCAATTGTTTCGGCTTGCCGCGAGGCGGCGCGAAATGCGCGTCGAAGCGGCGCCGCGGTTGTGGCTCGGTTGGAGCCCTATGCACCCGTCGCGCGGCGCGCGCGGGGATGTTGGTCGCGTCTTGAAACCCTGTCCGCGTCACCCATTTCTTGCGTTATGGAGGCTTTGCAGCCTCGATCGTGGAAGCGCCCCGGCGGCGTGACCACGCCCCCAAAAAGGCCCGCCGTACAAGGCGCGGCGCCAGAGTTGCTTCGCCACGGCGTGTCCTGATCGTGGCGATAACCCTTAAGGAAGAACAAATGACGAGCGAAAAGCGCGGCACGATTGCGCCTGGAACGATCGAGAGCTTCCCGGTCCTTCCCTTGCGCGATATCGTCGTGTTTCCCCACATGATCGTCCCGCTGTTTGTCGCTCGCGACAAATCGATTCGCGCCTTGGAGGAGGTCACCAGGACCGACCGTCCAATTCTGCTCGCGACGCAGAACAACGCCAGCGACGACGATCCGGCGACCGACGCGATCTATACGATCGGCACCTTGGCGACCGTGCTGCAGTTGCTGAAACTGCCCGACGGCACCGTGAAGGTTCTCGTGGAGGGCCAGAGCCGCGCCAAGGTGCGGCGCTTTACGCGCTCGGACGATTTCTACGAGGCGGACGCCGAGGCGCTGGCCGACGAAATCGAGTCGCCGGTCGAAGTCGAGGCGCTTGGCCGCTCGGTCATTTCCGAATTCGAGAGCTATGTGAAGCTCAACAAGCGCGTCTCGACCGAGATCGTCGGCGCGGTGACGCAGATCGAGGATTTCTCGAAGCTCGCCGACACCGTCGCCTCGCATATCTCGGTGAAGATCTCGGACAAGCAGGATGTGCTGGAGACCGTCAACGTCGCGCGCCGGCTCGAGAAGTGCCTGGCGTTGATGGAGAGCGAAATCTCGGTCCTGCAGGTCGAGAAGCGCATTCGCACGCGCGTCAAGCGCCAGATGGAGAAGACGCAGCGCGAATATTATCTCAACGAGCAGATGAAGGCGATCCAGAAGGAGCTTGGCGACGAGGACGGCAAGGACGATCTCGCCGAGCTCGAGGAGCGGATCAAGAACACCAAGCTCTCCAAGGAAGCGCGCGACAAGGCGACCGGCGAGTTGAAGAAGCTGCGCCAGATGTCGCCGATGTCGGCCGAGGCGACCGTCGTGCGCAACTATCTCGACTGGATCCTGTCGATCCCGTGGGGCAAGCGCTCCAAGGTCAAGAAGGATCTCGTGCAGGCGCAGGAGGTGCTCGACGCGGATCACTTCGGACTCGATAAGGTCAAGGAGCGGATTCTCGAATATCTCGCGGTGCAGACCCGCGCCAACAAGCTCGCGGGGCCGATCCTGTGCCTCGTCGGCCCGCCCGGCGTCGGCAAGACCTCGCTCGGCAAGTCCATCGCCAAGGCGACCGGGCGCGAATTCGTGCGCATGTCGCTCGGCGGCGTGCGCGACGAAGCGGAAATCCGCGGCCATCGGCGCACCTATATCGGCTCCATGCCCGGCAAGATCATTCAGTCGATGCGCAAGGCCAAGACCGCCAATCCGTTGTTCCTGCTCGACGAGATCGACAAGATGGGCATGGACTTCCGCGGCGATCCGTCGTCGGCGCTGCTGGAGGTGCTGGACCCCGAGCAGAACGCTTCGTTCAACGACCATTACCTCGAGGTCGATTACGACCTCTCCAATGTGATGTTCGTGACGACGGCGAATACGCTCAACATTCCGGCGCCGCTGATGGACCGCATGGAGATCATCCGCATCGCCGGCTACACCGAGGACGAAAAGGCCGAGATCGCCCGCGCGCATCTCATCCCCAACGCCGTCAAGAAGCACGGACTGGCGCCCAAGGAGTGGCGGATCGAGGACGGCGCGCTGAAAACGCTGATCCGCCGCTACACCCGCGAGGCCGGCGTGCGCAATCTGGAGCGCGAAATCTCCAATCTCGCGCGCAAGGCGGTGAAGGAGATTTTGCTCGCCAAAAAAGGCAGGCAAGTCGTCGTCACCGAAGCCAACATCTCCGATTATCTCGGCGTGCCGAAATATCGTTACGGCGAGGCGGAACTGGAGGATCAGGTCGGCGCGGTCACGGGTCTCGCCTGGACCGAGGTGGGCGGCGAATTGCTGACCATCGAGGGCGTGATGATGCCCGGCAAGGGCCGCATGACCGTCACCGGCAATCTGCGCGACGTGATGAAGGAGTCGATTTCGGCGGCGGCGTCCTATGTGCGCTCGCGGGCCGTCGATTTCGGGCTGGAGCCGCCGCTGTTCGACCGCCGCGACATCCATGTGCACGTGCCGGAAGGCGCGACGCCCAAGGACGGCCCTTCGGCGGGCGTCGCGATGGCCACCGCCATCGTCTCGGTGATGACCGGCATTCCCGTCCATCGCGAGATCGCGATGACCGGCGAGATCACCTTGCGCGGACGCGTGCTGCCGATCGGCGGACTTAAGGAAAAGCTGCTCGCGGCGCTGCGCGGCGGCTTGAAGAAGGTGCTGATCCCGGAAGAAAACGCCAAGGACCTCGTGGACATTCCGCAGTCGGTGAAAAACGAGCTGGAGATCGTGCCGGTCGCGCGCATGGAGGAGGTGCTCAAACACGCCCTCGTCTCGCAACCGATTCCGATCGTCTGGAACGAGCCGCCGCCGGCCCTCACGCCGCCCGCGGCGGGCGACGACGACGTGACCGGCGTGCGCGCGCACTAAAGACCGCGCGCTTTCATCGCGAGCCCCGCCAAGCCTCGAACGGCCTGGCGGGGCTTTTTTTGACCGAAGTCGATTGACGGAAAGGCCGGCGCCGCCCCAATTCACGGCATATTTTCCGCCGATTGCCGATATTCCCCCGGAAATCCGGGGATTTTTGCGCTTGACCGCCCGCCAGCCCTTGCCTTTGCTGCAATTCGGGCTCACGTTTCGCGAACATCGAAGGCCGTCGATTCAATTCCGCCTCGCTTATTCGAGCGAGCATGGAGGCCTCATCGGCCGGCAATCGGTGCGAAGAAGAAGGAATAGGCCATGGTCAACAAATTGGAATTGGTCGAACACATCGCCGCCGCGACCGACACGTCAAAGGCGGCCTCCGCCGCGGCGCTCGACGCGGTGATCGAGGGAATCACCAAGGCCCTCAAAAAGGGTGAAGAAGTGCGCCTCGTGGGGTTTGGCACTTTCTCGGTCAAGAAGCGCGCCGCCGGCAAGGGGCGCAATCCCGCCACCGGCGAGGAGATCAAAATCCCCGCTTCGAAGAGCGCGCGCTTCAAATCCGGCGCGACGCTGAAAGCCGCCCTCAACAAAAAGTGAGCGCGAAAGACGGTTGGCGCGCCCGCCTCGGCCGCGCGGTTTTCCACCGCCGGGGGCTCTGGCTCTCGGCGGAATTTTTTCGCCGAAGCCGGGGCTTGCCTTGGGCCGGCGTGATCCCGTAAACCTCTTGGCGCGCCAAAGTTCTTGGCGTCCTTCGCGCCGGGCGGTTAGCTCAGTTGGTAGAGCATCTCGTTTACACCGAGAGGGTCGGCGGTTCGAGCCCGTCACCGCCCACCAGAGGCGCCGCCCCCGCGTCGAACCTAAGTCTTAAATCCCCTTCCCCGCGCGCGCCCGAGGCATTAGGATCGCGGCGTAGCTGGAGCAAGATTCTTATGGGACATGCAGCCGCGACTCTCCGCCTGCTGGCGTTGGCGTTCTTGCTTGTTCTCGGCGCCGCCTCCGCCCGAGTGGAGGCAATGTCATTCCAGATGGTGACGCTCGGCGTCGGCCATTGCCGCGCGAATTGCCCGCAGGTCATCGCGGCCTCCGGCGAGATCGACGAGGGCAGCGCGGATAATTTCCTGCGCTTCGTTTACGATCATGTCCGCTCCGGCGCGATGCACGGCGTCGTGCTGCTCAATTCGCCCGGCGGCCATGTCGTGGCGGCGATGGAGCTGGGACAGACCATCCGCAAGCTCGGCATGGCGGTGATCGTCGCCCGTCCCGGCGCGGAAAGCTCGCTGACCGGCGACCTGTTTTCCGGCAAATGCTACTCGGCCTGCGTCTATGCGCTGATGGGCGGACGCAAGCGGATCATCCCGCCGCAAAGCAAGGTCGGCGTGCACCGCATGTTCAACTACGCGACCAATTTCAGCCTCGCGGACGGCGGCTTCGTGCGCGAGCGCTATGTCGACGACGGCGACATGCGGAACAGGCTGGCGCGCTACACGACGGCGATGGGCGTCAGCAGCGGCCTCATCACCCTCGCCGAGCACACCTCGCCCGACGTCATCCATGTGCTGACGCCCGCCGAGATCGCGCGCTGGCGGCTGGGTTCTCGCAAACTCTGAACGGCCGATTTCGTCGCGTTCGACCGCGCGCCCAGCGGCGCGCTTGGAACGGGCGGCGATTTTTGGATTTGCATTCCGCGGCGATATCCCCATAAAAAGCCGGCGGTCCCGCGAAAAGAAACTCAAGGCGAGAGTTCCATGAAGCATATCCTCGACGGTCTCGAACAGCGGCGCAATTCGGCGCGCCTCGGCGGCGGCCACAAGCGCATCGAAGCGCAGCACGGCCGCGGCAAGCTCACGGCGCGCGAGCGCATCGAGCTGCTGCTCGACCAAGGCTCCTTCGAGGAGTTCGATATGTTCGTGCAACACCGCTGCACGGATTTCGGCATGGACCAGGGCGAGAAAATCCCCGGCGACGGCGTCGTCACCGGCTGGGGCACGGTCAACGGCCGCGCGGTCTTCGTCTTCGCCAAGGATTTCACGGTGTTCGGCGGATCGCTGTCCGAGACCCATGCGCAAAAAATCACCAAGCTGCAGGATATGGCGCTTAAGAACCGCGCGCCGATCATCGGCATTTTCGACGCCGGCGGCGCGCGCATCCAGGAGGGCGTCGCGGCGCTCGGCGGCTATGGCGAGGTGTTCCAGCGCAATGTGCTGGCCTCCGGCGTCATTCCGCAGATTTCGGTGATCATGGGCCCGTGCGCCGGCGGCGACGTCTATTCGCCGGCGATGACCGACTTCATCTTCATGGTGCGCGACACCAGCTATATGTTCGTCACCGGCCCGGACGTGGTGAAGACCGTCACCAACGAAACCGTGACCGCCGAGGAGCTTGGCGGCGCCTCGGTCCACACCACCAAAAGCTCGATCGCCGACCGCGCCTACGACAATGACGTCGAGGCGCTGCTGCAAATGCGCCGGCTGATCGACTTCCTGCCCTCCTCCAACACGGACGAGGCGCCGGATTGGCCGAGCTTCGACGATCCCGACCGGCTCGATCTGTCGCTCGACACGCTGATCCCCGATAATCCCAACAAGCCCTACGACATCAAGGAGCTGATCGCCAAGATCGTCGACGAGAGCGACTTCTTCGAAATCCAGGACGCGCACGCCAAGAACATCGTCACGGGCTTTGGCCGCGTCGAGGGCCGCACGGTCGGCTTCGTCGCCAATCAGCCGATGGTGCTGGCCGGCGTGCTCGACATCGACGCCTCGAAGAAGGCGGCGCGCTTCGTGCGCTTTTGCGACTGCTTCAACATCCCGATCGTCACGCTGGTCGACGTTCCCGGCTTCCTGCCGGGCACCGCGCAGGAATATGGCGGCCTCATCAAGCATGGCGCCAAGCTGCTGTTCGCCTATGCCGAGGCGACCGTTCCGAAGGTGACGCTGATCACCCGCAAGGCCTTTGGCGGGGCCTATGACGTCATGGCGTCGAAGCATCTGCGCGGCGACGTGAACTACGCCTGGCCCTCGGCGCAAATCGCCGTCATGGGCGCCAAGGGCGCGGTGGAGATCATCTTCCGTTCGGACATCGGCGATCCCGAAAAGATCGCGCAGCGCACCAAGGAATATGAAGACCGCTTCCTGTCACCCTTCGTGGCCGCCGAGCGCGGCTATATCGACGAGGTGATCACGCCGCACGCGACGCGCAAGCGAATCGCCCGCGCGCTGGCGCTGCTTCGCCACAAGAAGCTGGAAAACCCCTGGAAGAAACACGACAATATTCCGCTGTAACGGTTTGCGTCGCTCGGATTAAAGACCTTTTTGGGGCGAGCCTTTGGGCACGCGGTCCGAGGCGGATTGTAGGACCGCGTGCCCAAAGGCTCGCGTTCCAGATTCGCGCCGCGCGCGGCATCAGTGCTTGGCGTGATAGTCGCGATACCAGTCGACCAGCGCCGACACCCCGTCGGCCACGCTCGTCGACGGACGATAGCCGGTTAGCCGCATGAGCAGGCCGCTGTCGGCCAAGGTGCGGGGCGCGTCGCCCTTTTGCATGTCGACATAGTTGCGGACCGCCTTCTTGCCGAGTTTTTGTTCGACGGTCTCGATGAAGTCGAGCAGATTCACGGGTTCGCCGCGCCCGATATTGACGATGCGGTATGGCGCCACCGGCGATGTCGCGGGATCGCCCGACCCCAGCGCGGGCGGCACGTCGATCAGCCGCCGGATCGCCTCGACGAGATCGTCGATATAGGTGAAGTCGCGCTCCATTTTGCCGTGGTTGTAGATGTCGATGGTCCGGCCGTTTTCGATCGCCTCGACGAATTTGAGCGGCGCCATGTCGGGCCGGCCCCACGGCCCGTAGACCGTGAAGAAGCGAAACATCGTGGTCGGAATCGCCCACAGATGCGCATAGGAATGCGCCATCGCCTCATTGGCCTTCTTGGTCGCGGCGTAAAGCGTGAGCGGCCGGTCGGCCTTGTCCTCCTCGCGGAACGGCGTGCGCTCATTGGCGCCATAGACCGAACTCGTGGACGCCATCAGCAAATGGCGCACCGGATGCTTGCGCGCGCATTCCAGCACGTTGAACCCGCCGACCAGATTGCTGTCGACATAGGCGCGCGGATTCTCGAGGCTGTAGCGCACGCCGGCCTGGGCCGCGAGATGCACGATCACGTCCGGAGCCGCGGCCTCGACGGCGCCCTCGAGCGCCTCCATGTCCTCGAGCATGGCGATATGCTGGCGAAAGCCGCTCATGTCCTTCAGAATCGCGAGGCGCGCCTGTTTCAGCTCCAGGCCGTAATAAGTGGTCATGCCGTCGTAGCCATCGACTTGATGGCCAGCTTCGAGCAAACGCCTCGCCAAGTGAAAGCCGATGAAACCGGCCGTCCCCGTCACAAAAATGCGCATTTGTCCCACGAGGTTCCGGTGAGCGCCAATCGCGGCGCGCCAGTCTTCGCCGAAGCGCCAGGGCGCTGTCAAGACGCGCGACGCGCTTGGTTACGCGACCGTCTCGACCGCCGCCTCGAGCCCCAGCAGCCGCGCCAGGGCCTTGACGCGGTTCACAAGGCGATCGCTGACGAGATCGGCCCGAGGCGCCGGCAGGGTCAGCGTCAGACGCCCGTGACGCGCGCGCAGCGGCGTCTGCGGCAAGACGCCGGGCATGGAGGCCGACAGCAGATAGGCGACGCGCATCGCCGAGCCGAGCACCCGCGCGCGGATCAGCAGCCGCGTCGTCAACAACCCACGCAGCGCCGCGAAATCATGTTCGCCCTCGGCGCCTTGGTGGCGGAACACCACGGCCAGCGCGAGAAAGGCCCGGCCGGGATGATCGACGCCGACAAAGGCCCCATGGGTGACGATGTTGGTCGCCTGCCGCGCGCGATAATCGGGATGGGCGCGCCAGGAAACGTCGGACAGCAGACAGGCCGCGTGGCGCAGACGCTTCTCCTCGAAGGTTTCGTCGAGCTCGCTGGACGCCATGAAGGCGTCGGTCCAGTCGATCAATTCGTCGCCGTAAGCGGGCGCCCGCGCCAGCAGCGCGCCCTGTTCGCGCGCGGCGCAAAGAAGCGGATCGGCGGCGCGCGCGGCGGCGGACAACCGCTCGTAGAGCAAACCCTCGCGCACGCCGGCCGCCGAGATCACGATCTCTCGCGGTTTGGCCCGACGAATGATCTCGTCGAGCACGATGGCGCCATAGGCGAGCAGCGGACGCCGCGCCGTCGAGACGGCGGCGATGTCGGTGATCGCCTCGCTGTCGATGCGCAGCGCCAGCTCCGCGAAGGCCGCCGCCTCGCTGGTCTGGATGCGGTAATTGTGCATCACGTCGAGCGGATAGTTGCACTGGCGCATATGCAGCCGGGCGAGCGCGCGCCAGGTGCCGCCGACGGCGTAGAAGGCGCGCCCGCGCAATTCGGCGAGCGGCCTCGTATCGGCGAGCGCCTTGCGCGCGATGCGGCTGGCGTCTCGCGTCGAACGTTTCGAGGCGTCCATCAGGGCGAGGCCGCCGAGCGGCAGGGTCACGCCATCGCCGCAAACGCCGCCGACGACGTCGATGAGTTCGAGCGAGCCGCCGCCGAGATCGCCGACCACGCCATCGGGCGCGTGAATGGCCGAAATGACTCCGAGCGCGGACAGCTCCGCCTCGCGCCGGCCGGAGAGCAAGACGATTTCGCGGCCGATCGCCGCGCGCGCCGCGTCCAGAAAAGCCGGGCCGTTCGCCGCGTCGCGCGCGGCGGCCGTGGCGATCACGGTGATGTCGTCGATCTCCATCGTCTCGCACAGCGCGCGAAAGCGGCGCAGCGCCTTCAACGCCTTGTCGACGCCATCCTCGGCGAGTCGGCCGCTGGTGACGACGCCCTTGCCGAGCGCGCACATCGCCTTTTCGTTGAAGATCGGCGTCAGCGCGCGCGACAACCCTTGGTAGGCGACGAGGCGCACTGAATTGGAGCCGATGTCGACAATGGCGACGGGCTTGCCGTGGTCGCCGAACGCTACGCGGGACAGATCGCTAATGGTCGTGGCCTCAGTCATTTTCCCGGCGCTTGAGCAGGGAGCGCGGGCGCCACTCCTTGAGAGACTTGCCGCGCCCGGAAAGGCTCGGGTTCGTCATGAAGTATTTGTGGGCGTTGAATCGCTCCTCGCCCGGCGGTGGCGTTATGCGCGAGGACGAGCCGTCCGGCAAGACCCGATAGCTCTGCTCGTTGTCGATGAGATTGGCCATCATGATCTGATCGAGCACCTGCTGATGCACGGTCTGATTGGTGATCGGCATCAATGTCTCGACGCGCCGATCGAGATTGCGCGGCATCAGATCGGCCGAGGAAATATACAAGGACGCGCGCGGATGCGGCAGCGCGTAGCCGCCGCCAAACGCATAAACGCGCGCATGTTCGAGAAAACGCCCGACGATGGATTTCACGCGGATGTTTTCGGAAAGGCCGGGAACGCCGGGCCGCAGGCAGCATATGCCGCGCACGACGAGTTCGATCGAAACGCCGGCCTGCGACGCCAGATAGAGCGCGTCGATGATTTCGGGATCGACCAGCGCGTTGCATTTGCCCCAGATCGTCGCCGGCTTGCCGGCCTTGGCGAAGGCGATCTCCTGGTCGATGTGTTCGAGCAACTTCTTCTTGAGCGAGATCGGCGACACCGACATGCGCTCGAGCCCCGCCGGCTCGGCGTAGCCGGTGATGTAGTTGAAGATGCGCGACACGTCGCGGCCGATCGCCGCATCCGCCGTGAACAGCGAAATATCGGTGTAAATGCGGGCCGTGACCGGATGATAATTGCCGGTGCCGATATGGCAGTAGGTGGCGAGTCCGGCCCCCTCGCGCCGCACCACCATCGACAATTTGCCGTGCGTCTTCAGTTCGAGGAAGCCGAACACCACCTGCGCGCCGGCGCGTTCGAGATCGCGCGCCCAGCGAATATTGGCTTCCTCGTCGAAGCGGGCCTTAAGCTCGACGAGCGCCGTCACCGACTTGCCCGCCTCGGCCGCCTCGACCAGCGCGCGCACGATGGGGCTGTTGGCCGAGGTGCGATAGAGCGTCTGCTTGATCGCCACGACATTGGGGTCGCGCGCCGCCTGCTGCAAATACTGCACGACGACGTCGAAGGATTCATAGGGGTGATGAACCACCAGATCCTTCTGCTTGATGGCGAGGAAGCAATCGCCGCCATTGTCGCGCACGCGCTCGGGAAAGCGCGGATTATAGGGCTTGAACTTCAGATCGGGCCGATCGAGCGAGACGATCTCGGAAAGATCGTTGAGCGCCAGCATTCCGTCGAGTTCGAACACCTCCTCGTCGTCGACGTCGGTTTCCGCCGCGACCAGCGCGCGCAGCGTCACCGGCATGTCGGCGGCCACCTCCAGCCGGATCACCGAGCCGCGCCGGCGCCGTTTCAGCGCCGTCTCGAACAGCCGCACCAGATCCTCGGCCTCTTCCTCGACTTCCATGTCGCTGTCGCGAATGACCCGGAACAGGCCCTGCCCGCGCAAAATATAGCCGGGGAACAATCGTTGCGCATGCAGCGCGATCAGCGTTTCGAGCCGCATGAAGCGCTCGCGCCCCGAGGAAGCCGCGCCCGGCGCGCCCGCGGCGCCCGGCAGGCGCACGAAGCGTTCGATCTTTTGCGGCAGACGCACCAGCGCCTGCAGGATCTTGCGGTCGCCGGGGTGGATCAGCTCCAGCGCCAGCGTGATGCCGAGATTGGGGATGAACGGAAAGGGATGCGCCGGATCGACCGCGAGCGGCGTCAACACCGGAAAGATGCGCGTGAGAAAATGATCCTCCAGCCACTCGCGATCCGCTTTGGAGAGATCGCCGGGCTCGACGATGACGATGCCGACTTCCTCGATGTCTCGCCGCAACTCGCGCCATCGGCGCATCTGCTGATCGGTCAGCTCGATGACGCGCTCCTTGATGCGGATGAGCTGCTCCCCCGGGCTGAGCCCGTCCTGCGAAAGGGCGTTGAACTCCGAGCGCGCCTGCCCGCGCAGACCGGCGACGCGCACCATGAAGAATTCGTCGAGATTATTCGCCGAAATCGACAGAAAGCGCAGCTGCTCCAGCAGCGGGTGATTGCGGTTCGAGGCCTCCTCGAGCACGCGCCGATTGAACTCGAGCCAGGACAATTCGCGGTTCACGAAGCGCTTGGGCGAGGTCATCAACTCTTCGGGATGCAACAAGATATCGCCGGGCGCTTCGATCACGACGGCCGTTTCGTTTGGATTGTGTTTTTCCCGCGTCACGCGAATTCTCCGCCAAATTTTCACGCATAGTGCCACAGGAGCGCCGCCGAGGCAGCGGATATTTCACTCTTGTCGCGACCGCTCCAACAACTCCGCCGCCAGCGCCCGCGTGACCCGCCGCCCGCGCGCCAGCGCTTCGCGGTCGAGGTCGCGCACGAAGGCGCGCGCCGCTCCCAGCGAGCGCTCGAGCCGCAGGGCGATATAGTCGATCAAGCCCGATTCGACGGCCAATTGCCGATCGCGAAACAGCTTTTCGAGAACGGCGCGCATCAGCCCATCGTCCGGCGAACCGATCTCAACCACCGGCGCGCGACGTAAACGTGACAGTAGATCGGGCAGGCGCACGGTGTCGCCGCGCGGCGGCCGGCGCGCGGTCAGCAAAACAGAGGCGTCGCTCTCGCGCGCGAAGTTCAGCAGATGGAACAACGCCGTCTCGTCCTCCACGCGGTCCACGCCGTCGATCAGCAGCGCGGTCGGCGCCTGGATCGAAAGCTGTTCCAGCGAGGGCAATTCGCGCGGCGCCGCCGTCATCGCCCCCGTCCGGGCCGCCCAAATCGCCGCGAGATGGCTCTTGCCGCTTCCCGGCGGGCCGAGCAATAGCAACATGCGGTCCGGCCAATTCGGCCATTGGTCGATCATCGCCAGCGCCGCCTCGTTCGAGGGAGCCGGCAGGAAGTCGCCGCGCCCGAAACTTGGCTCGACCGGCAGCTCCAGTGGGAGCTGTTCCGGCGCCCGCTTCTCCGGCCCGTCGTCGTCCGCGCCGTCGCCGTCCATGAAGGCTCAGCCTCTCTCCGCGGGCGGGTCGGCCGGCCGCAGATAATAGTCGCTGGCGCGATAGCGCCGCGCCAAAAAGCGCAACATGACGCCCATCGCGGCCGCCACCGGCACCGCGACGATCATGCCGACGAAACCGAACAAGGCGCCGAAGGCGAACAGCGCGAACATCAGCCACACCGGATGCAATCCCACCGAGGCGCCGACCAGACGCGGCGACAGCACATTGCCGTCGAGAAACAGCCCGACGGAGACCACGGCGATGGCTTCGAGCGGCAGGCGCCATTCCGGCCACCCCTGCACCAGCGCGACGCTGATCGACAGCACGAAGGCGGTGATCGAACCGACGAACGGAATGAGACTGAGGACACCGGCGATCACGCCGATCAGAAAGCCGAAGTTCAGGCCGATGAACGAAAGACCCAGCGCGTACCATGATCCAAGGAACAGGCAGACCGCCGATTGCCCGCGCAAGAAGCCGGCCATCGCCTGGTCGATTTCATGCGCGAGCTGGCGCACCTCTTCGCGGTAGCGCGGCGGCGAAAGCCCGTCGAGAATCTCGACCATCTCCTCCCAGTCGAGCAGCATGTAAAAGGCGACGACCGGCGTCACCACGACCACCGAGACGACATTGATCAGGGCGACGCCGCGAGACAGCAGCGACCGCGCGAACCCGCCGATATTGGCCGCGTTTTCGCCGATGAAATCATTGACGTATTTTTGCAGATCCAGCGTCGGCATCGAGGCTTCGAGCCCGTGCTCCCTCAAAAAGCCGTTGTAATCGGAAGTGAGCTTTTCGCTCCATTCGGAGAACAGCTCCTGCAAGGCCGCGAGATAACCGGGCAGGCTGGTGACGAAGCCCTCGAACTGGCGCGCCAGCAAGGGGAACAACAGCAGTCCGGCCATGCCGACGACAACGATGAACACGCCGAGCAACAGAACGGCCGCGCCCAGCCGCGACAGGCCCGCCGCCTTCAGGCGATCCGCGACCGGGTTGAGCAGATAGCCGAGCACGGTGCCGGCGACGAAGGGCGTCAATATCGAACTTAAGGAATAGAGCAAGGCGAGCAAGGCGACCAGCGCGAGTCCCCAGAGCAGCAGCTGGCGCTCCAGGCTCATGCGCGGCTCCGCGCTTAATTTGGGCGGCTCATCCAAGTCCGACATCCCGCACCCTTTTCCGTAAAACCGCGCGACAGAGATAGACGCCGCCCAAAGCCCGCGTCAACGTCCGCGAGGAATTGCGCGAGACTCCTTGGCGGCGGCTTATGGGTTTTGCGTGACGAGCGAGCCTGAAGGCTCGCGATCCGAAGCCGAAACTGGACCGCGAGCCTTCAGGCTCGCTCCCACGCGACACTAGCCCAGCAGCGCCCCCGCCGCGTCCCAAAGCTCGTCGAAATGGGAGATCACCCTGTCCGGCGAGAGCCGCGCGACCGGCGGGTCGCTATAGCCGAAATCCACCGCCACGATGGGCGCGCCGGCGTTGCGCGCCGTGTCGATGTCGGTCTTCGAATCCCCCACCATCAGCGCCCGCTTGGGATCGCCCTTGGCCAGCGCGATGGTCGCCTGCAACACGCGGCCGTCGGGCTTCGACATGGCGAAGGTCTCGCGACCGCAGATCGCCGAAAATTGCCCCGCCTCGCCAAGCCGCTCGAGCAGCAGCCGCGCCAAGGGCTCCGGCTTGTTGGTGCAGACCGCGAGCGCGAAGCCGGCTTGCCGGAACCGCTCCAGCGCCTCCCGGGCGCCGGGAAAGAGCCGCGTCTCGTCCACGATATGCGCCTCGTAATGCGTGAGAAACTCAGCGACGAGCGCGTCGGCGCGCTCCTTGTCCGGCGGCGCGCCGGCGGCCGCGAAGCCGCGCTCGATCAGCGCCCGCGCTCCGGCTCCGACGAGGACGCGCGCCTCCCCAGGCGCCTGTGACGGCAAGCCCTCGCGGGCGAGGAGCATGTTAAGCGTTCCGATCAGATCGGGCGCCGTGTCGGCCAGCGTGCCGTCAAGGTCGAAAACGAGAATCGGCGGAAGTTTGCTCATGCCCTCGCGTAACCTCGCGTCATGGCGTAGGCAAGCGGCGAAGCGGGCGAGGCCTGCGCTATAATGTCCCGCGAATCGGCGTCCCGGTGATCGCCAGCGACATAGCGGTGTTTCGCGAAGTCGGCGGCGACGGCCCGCGCTATTTCGATTTGCTCGACAGCAAAAGCCTCGCCGCCGCGATAGAGGATAGCGCCGGAGATCAAGACAATCTCCTGGCGGGAATCGGCGCTGGAACTGGTCCGGCTGATCCGCGCGGAGGCGTATCAGTTGCGCGGGGGGTGAGCCTCCCGTGATCGGCTTTCCGGTCTTGGAGCGATGATCGCGGGGCGAAAAAAACCCGGCCGCGAGGGCCGGGTTTTTCGTCGATCAGGTCCGGGGCCGATCCGAATCGGCCGCGAACACTCAATATTTGGCGAGGACCGGAGCCGGCGCGCCCAGGTTGAAGTGATAATTCACGCCGGCGCGGACAGTGTTCCAGCGGGTGTGGTTGTTGACATTGTTGATGCCAAACCCCGCGTTGAAGCCGTTGACGTCTCCGCCGCTGATATCCGAATACAGATATTCAAGCTTGGCGGACCAGTTCGGCATGAACATCCACTCGACGCCGCCGCCAGCCGTCCAGCCGGTTTGGATCGCGTCGCTTTGCGTCACGCCACTGCGAAATTCGCCATAAGCGAAACCGCCCGTGCCGTAGATCAGCAGGGTCGGCATGATGGTCACGCCAACGCGCCCGCGCAGCGTGCCGAACCAATCCAGGCCGCCGGCCCCCGTGAAAGCGGGCATGCTCGTGCCCTGGAAATCAGTTTCGAGGCCGACGAGGAACAGAGGCGTCAACGAATAATTGTAGCCAACCTGAAGACCGCCGAGCACGCCGCCGCCGAGGTGATTGGTCACGCCGCCGTTAAGGCCAAAGACGTTCCAATAATTGGAATTGCCGGAACCGGCGCCCCAGCCCCCGCCGATGTTCGCGCCCGCGTAAACACCGTTCCAAGTAACGGCCGGCGGCGGCGGGGCCACGTAAACCGGCTCTTCCTTGCGATAGGGAAGATCGGCGGCCAGAGCCGATCCAGCGGACAGCGCCAATGCGATTAAGCTGGCGGCGGACAATAATTTCTTCATAGCCGATCTCCTCTTGAGTCTCGTTGCGTGGAGTGGCCGAGCATCACAAGCGATTGACCAAGGACTAATCAAAAAACCTGAATTTTTCAACGGATTGCGCTCCAAACGGGCAAGCTCAGGTCGCTTTTCGAGCAGATCGTGACAAATCTGCAACATCGGTGTTTGCACGAAACAGCGCCAGACCGCCCGATATCTCGCGGCCCTTCAGCCATGATCGATACGCGGGGGTGACTGGGTATTTGGACGATCACGCGTCCCATCCGCGCAATCCCCTCTCCGCCCGCCTATACTTCCCGTTCGAATCAGGACGCGCCCATGTTGGATCTTCTTATCGTCGGCGGCGGCATCAACGGCTGCGCCATCGCGCGCGACGCCGCCGGGCGCGGGCTGTCCGTGCTGCTCGTCGAGCAGGGCGATCTCGCTTGCGCGACTTCCTCGGCCTCGACCAAGCTCATTCACGGCGGGCTGCGCTATCTCGAACTTTATGAGTTTCGCCTCGTTCACGAGGCGCTGGTGGAGCGCGAGGTGTTGCTCGCGAGCGCGCCGCATCTCGGTGCGGCCGCTCAAATTCGTGCTGCCGCACGAGCCCGGCCTGCGCCCCGCCTGGATGATCCGGCTCGGGCTGTTTCTTTACGACCATCTCGCGCGGCGCAAGCGTTTGGAGGGCTCGCACATGGTCTCGCTGCGGGGCGGCGCCCTCGGCGGACCATTGCGCGAAAACTATTCGATTGGCTTCACTTACGCCGATTGCGCCGTCGACGACGCCCGCCTCGTCGTCGCCAACGCCATCGCCGCGCGCGAACTCGGCGCGAGCATCCGTGTCGGCGCGAGGCTTGTCGCGACGCGGCGCGACGAGGACCGCTGGATCGCGCGCATCGAGAGCGCCGGCGGGCCTGAGGAAATCGAGGCGCGGGCGATCGTCAACGCCGCCGGCCCCTATGTGTCGCGGGTCGCGCATGACGCGCTGCGAATTACGTCGCGCAAGCACGCGCGGCTGGTGAAGGGCTCGCACATCGTCACGCGCAAACTATATGACGGCGACCACGCCTATATTCTGCAAAACCCCGACAAACGCATCGTTTTCGCGATCCCCTACGAGCAGGATTTCACGCTTATCGGCACCACCGACATAGCCCACCAGGGCGCCCCGCCCCGGTCGCGATCAGCGACGCGGAGACGGATTATCTGCTGGCGTCGATCAACCGCTGTTTTTCCCGCGCCGCGACGCGGGACGATATTGTCTGGAGCTACGCCGGATTGCGCCCGCTGTTCGACGACGGCGCGATCGAGGCCTCCGTCGTGACGCGCGATTACGCCTTCGATCTCGACTTCGACGGCGCGCCGGCGCTGTCGGTTTTCGGCGGCAAGATCACCACCGCGCGGCGCCTCGCCGAACATGCGCTGAGCGCATTTTCGCGCATTTTTCCGCATATGGGGGCGGCCTGGACGCAAGACGGCGCATTGCCCGGCGGCGACATGGAGGGTGGGGATTTCGGCGCCTTGCTGGCGCGGCTCTCGCGCGAAAAACCATTTCTGGCGCCCGCCGTCGCGCTTCGTCTCGCCCGCGCGTACGGGTCGCGCGTTTGGCGCCTGCTAGGCTCCGCGAACAGCATGGCCGAACTTGGGCGGGACCATGGCGGCGGGCTGACGCAAACGGAACTCGTCTATCTCGCGCGCGAGGAATGGGCGCGGACGGCGGAAGATGTTTTGTGGCGCCGGAGCAAGCTTGGGTTGCATCTGACGCAAGCGCAACAAGAGGCGGTCGCGACGGCGATGTCGGCCTTCTGACTCAATCCGGCCAGAAGCCCGCGTCCATCAACTGCTCGAACGACCAGGGGCAAAGCGCGGGAAAGGTGGGCTTTGGCAACCCCGTTTCATCGGCGGCTTCCAGAGCGGCGTCTTGGTAAGCGTCGGTCATGACTTCTGGCAATTTCGCCTTGAGACTTGGATTGTCCGTCATATGCCTCGCGAGCCGATTGCGCTGGACGGTTACGCTCGTTTCCCAGCTTGAACAACGCTTTCCCGGCTGGAACCGCCACTTCAGAAGATGCAGCATCAGCACGGTCAAGCGGCTCACCAGCTCGCGCTTTTCGGTCCGGCCCATGCTCTCGATCTCCTCGGCGATATGCTCGATATCGGCGTCGCCGAGCTTGCCCTCGCGCAGCAGCGCGGCCTGCTCGTTCGCCCAGGCATAGAAATCGCGGTCGTAATTGGTGTTTGGCATGGCCCGCCTCTATTGCTCGCCTCTGCTCGCCCCGCCAAAAGAGCAGAAGTTTCGCGCTTGGTCCAACGAAAAAACCGGCGGGTTTCCCCACCGGCTTGTTCATTATTCGCGAGAGGCGAAGCGCCTTACTGCTGCTGCGCGCCGAGGCTCGCAACGTCGATCTTGACGCCCGGCCCCTGGGTCGAGCTCAGCGCGACGCGCTGGATGTAGGTGCCCTTGGAGCCGGCGGGCTTGGCCTTCGACACCGCGTCGACGAAAGCCTTGATGTTCTCGACCAGCTTGCCCTCGTCGAACGAGGCCTTGCCGATCGTGCCCTGCACGATGCCGGCCTTTTCGACGCGGAACTCGACCGCGCCGCCCTTCGACGCCTTGACGGCGGCGGTCACGTCCATCGTCACCGTGCCGACCTTGGGGTTCGGCATCAGGCCGCGCGGGCCCAGCACCTTACCCAGACGGCCAACGAGCGGCATCATGTCCGGAGTTGCGATGCAGCGGTCGAAGTCGATCGTCCCGCCCTGCACGATCGTCACCAGCTCCTCGGCGCCGACGATATCCGCGCCGGCGGCCTTGGCTTCGTCCGCCTTCGGGCCGCGGGCGAAGACCGCGACGCGCAACACGCGGCCGGTGCCGTTCGGCAGATTGACCACGCCGCGCACCATCTGGTCCGCGTGCTTGGGATCGACGCCGAGATTCATCGCGATTTCGACCGATTCGTCGAACTTGGCCTTGGCCCGCTCGCGCACCAATTTAATGGCGTCGTCCAGCGGATAGAGCTTGGTGCGCTCGATGCCCTCGCGCGCCTTGGCGATACGTTTTCCGATGTGCGCCATGACTTACTCCACCACTTCGAGGCCAATGGAACGGGCGGAGCCCTCGATCATCGCCGAAGCGCTTTCGATCGAATGCGTGTTCAGGTCGACGAGCTTCTTTTCCGCGATTTCGCGAATCTGAGCGCGCGTGACCTTGCCGACGAAGCCGCGTCCGGTGGTCTTGGAGCCGGACTTCACGCCCGCCGCCTTCTTGAGGAAGAACGACACGGGCGGCTGCTTCAGTTCGAAGGTGAAGGAGCGGTCCTGATAGGCCGTGATGATGACGGGGATCGGCGTCCCCTTTTCGGTCTGCGCCGTCTTGGCGTTGAACGCCTTGCAGAACTCCATGATGTTCAAGCCGCGCTGACCGAGCGCGGGACCGATCGGCGGCGAGGGATTTGCCGAGCCGGCGGGCACCTGGAGCTTGATATAGCCCGTGATTTTCTTCGCCATTGTTCTTCTCCAACGTTTGGCCGTTCCGGCGCGGCGCGAGGCCCGCCTTCAAGGCCGGTTGCAGTCGCGTGGTCCGACATGGTGTCCCTAATGGCGATTAAGGGCATGTCCGCCACGCGTCTCTCGAAGCGGCGAACCGCTTCGAATTCCTTGCCTACCCTCCCCTTGAGGGGGAGGGTCGCGCTGAAAGCGCGGGGTGGGGTGAGTCCCGAGTCTTGGGCCTTTGCCCCACCCCACCCCGAAACGCTGCGCGTTTCGACCCTCCCCCTCAAGGGGAGGGTGAAAAAATCTAAACCTTCTCCACCTGGGAGAACTCCAGCTCGACCGGCGTGGCGCGGCCGAAGATCGACACCGCCACCTTGACGCGCGAGCGATCCTCGTCGACCTCCTCGACGGTGCCGTTGAAGGAGGCGAAGGGACCATCGGCGACGCGCACGGTCTCGCCGACCTCGAAGGAAATGGTGGCCTTGGGCCGCTCGACCCCTTCCGCCACCTGCCCCTTGATGCGATTGGCCTCGTCCTCGCTGATCGGCATCGGCTTGTTGTCGGCGCCAAGGAAGCCCGTCACCTTCGGCGTGTTCTTGATCAGCGAGAACACCTGATCGGTGAGATCGCATTTGACCAGCACATAGCCGGGAAAGAACTTGCGTTCGGTGTTGACCTTGCGACCGCGCCGCACCTCGACGACATGCTCGGTTGGAACCAAAATCTCCTCGAAACGGTCGGCGCAATTGCGTTGCGCCGCCTGCTCGCGAATCAACTCCGCGACCTTCTTCTCGAAGTTCGAATAGGCGTGAACGATATACCAGCGCATGCTCATGGTGGCGCGCTCAGCTCCAAACTATTACGGCTATTGCCCAATCCGCAGCATGAGCCCGACGCCCATCCGCAGCACCCAATCCACGACGACGAAAAACAGGCTCGAGGCCAGCACCATCAAAATCACGAGACCACTGGTGATCGTGGTTTCGCGCCGCGTCGGCCACACGATCTTCTTCGCCTCGGAACGGACTTCCTGTAGGAACTGGAACGGATTGGCCATGCGACTAACCTGACGGCGTGATTGAAACGGAAGGAAGCGCCGGCTTACGAGCCCTCCGCAAAACAGTCGCGGCGCGGAGCCACTCGGCCACGCGCCACGAATGAAGGCTTATAACGGCAATCCCAAGCGCCGCCAAGCGGAAAATTTTAGGGATTCTCGCACGCGGCGGGCGGGCCCCGTGGGACGCCAGCCGCCTGTTCGCGCGGCTTCGCCGCATTTGATCAAATCGCACGGTCCGCGATAAGCTCCGATGTCGCTCCGGGAAGTCAACGCCGGATACCTAAAGACGAAGGGGGAATAATATGTCGCTTCGCTTTGGCGCGCTTTTGCTCGCATTACCGATCATGATCTCGAACGCGCAGGCGGCCGCCACGCCGTCGGATGGCGCCAGCCATCAAGCGCCGGTCGTCGCCGCCCCGGCGGGAGACCAGGCCGCCATGCCCGGCGGCTGCGCCGGCTGCGCGGGTCACGACTGCGCCAACTGCCCGCTGCTCCACGCGGCGGCGACGGCGGGATCGGGCGCGCCGGCCGCGGGGAACGAAACGCCCTGCAAGTAGCGCCGAACGCACTGATCCGATTCGGCCCGTTTTCTTCCGCGCGCGGCGGGTGTATGGCAGGCTGGGTTGTCGTCTCCCGCCTCGGGAACGCGCTTGGAGCGTAAAGTCGGCCAATGGGCGCGTGCATCGACGAAGGCGCGGGCGGCGGGGAGCCGAACCCCACCAAGACGCTGGCCTTTTTGTCCTCCGGCGCGCCCGAGGCCGAGGAGGCGCGCGAACGGCTGGTCGCCAAATATGGCGCGGTCGCCCCGGAGGAGGCGGAGTGCATCGTCGCGCTCGGCGGCGACGGCCTGATGCTGCGCACGCTGCATCGCTTTCTGGGCGACAACAAGCCGATCTACGGCATGAATTGCGGCTCGGTCGGCTTCCTGATGAACACCTATCGCGAGAGCGGCCTGCGCAAGCGCATCGCCGCCGCCAAGCGCTCGATCATTCATCCGCTGCTGATGCAGGCCGTCGACCGCGGCGGCGGCGAATTCAGCGCGCACGCCATCAACGACGTGTCGCTGCTGCGCCAGACCGCGCAAATCGCCAAGCTGCGCATCCTCGTCAACGGCGCCGAGGCGATGGCGGAACTGGTCGCCGACGGCGTGCTCGTCGCGACGCCGGCCGGCTCGACCGCCTATAATCTTTCCGCGCATGGCCCGATCCTGCCGCTCAACGCGCCGCTGATGGCGCTGACGCCGATCTCCGCCTTCCGCCCGCGCCGCTGGCACGGCGCGCTGCTGCCGGATCGCGCCAAGCTGCGCTTCGAGGTGCTGGAGGCGCAAAAGCGCCCGGTCTCCGTGGTCGCCGATCACGACGAATTCCGCGACGTCGTCAGCATCGACGTCGAGATGGACCACGAGACGCGGCTGGTGCTGCTGCACGACCCCGGCCATTCGCTGGAGGAACGCATTTTGCGCGAGCAGTTTGGCTATTGAGGGCGCGTAGGCCGCCTTTTCCTTGGGCTTTGCCGCGCCCGGCGGCGGTGATATAGCGGCCTTGTTCCTCAAGGGGTGAGAGCAATGGCGAAAATCAAGGTTTCCAATCCGGTCGTCGAGCTCGACGGCGACGAGATGACCCACATCATCTGGACCTATATCAAGGAAAAGCTGATCCACCCCTATCTCGACATCGATCTCAAATATTACGATCTGTCGATCGAGAATCGCGACGCCACCGCCGACAAGGTGACGGTCGACGCCGCCAACGCGATCAAGCAATTCGGCGTCGGCGTCAAATGCGCGACGATCACCCCCGACGAAGCGCGCGTAAAAGAGTTCGGCCTCAAGGAGATGTGGAAATCGCCCAACGGCACGATCCGCAACATTCTGGGCGGGGTGATCTTTCGCGAGCCGATCATCGCGCGCAACGTGCCGCGTCTCGTGCCCGGATGGACCGCGCCGATCGTGATCGGCCGCCACGCCTATGGCGACGTGTATCGCGCCACGGATTTCAAGGTTCCCGGCAAGGGAAGGCTGACGATCAAATTCGAGGGCGAGGACGGCGCGGTGATCGAGAAGGAAGTGTTTTCCTTCCCCGGCGCCGGCGTCGCGTTGGCGATGTATAATCTCGACGATTCCATCCGCGACTTCGCCCATGCGACGTTCAATTACGCGCTCAACCGCAAATTTCCGGTCTATCTCTCGACCAAGAACACGATTTTGAAAGCCTATGACGGGCGCTTCAAGGACTTGTTCCAGGAGATCTTCGACGCGGAATTCAAGCAGAAGTTCGCGGCGCTGGGCCTCACCTACGAGCATCGGCTGATCGACGACATGGTGGCCTCGGCGATGAAATGGTCCGGCGGCTATGTCTGGGCCTGCAAGAATTACGACGGCGACGTCCAATCGGACACGGTGGCGCAAGGCTTCGGTTCGCTCGGGCTGATGACCTCGGTGCTGATGACGCCCGACGGCAAGACCGTCGAGGCCGAGGCGGCGCATGGCACGGTGACGCGCCATTACCGCGAACATCAAAAGGGCCACGCGACCTCGACCAACTCCATCGCCTCGATCTTCGCCTGGACGCGCGGCCTCGCGCACCGGGCCAAGCTCGACGACAACGCGGAGCTGGCGCGCTTCGCCGAGACGCTGGAGCGGATTTGCGTCGCGACGGTCGAAGCCGGCTTCATGACCAAGGATCTCGCGCTGTTGATCGGCCATCGGCAGAAATGGCTGTCGACGACGGGCTTCCTGGACAAGATCGACGAGAATTTGAAGAAGGCGATGGCGTGAAGGGGCGAGATATGGCCAGGAAGCGGCGCCCATGATCGACTTCGCGTCCATTTCTCTTTTGGCGATATTGTGCGCCAGCGTCGCCGTCCTGCTGGCGGCCGCGGAAATTGGCCATTTTTTTGGATCGCGCGCGGTCGGAGAGGCGAACGTCTCCACGCTGGAGGCCGCGATCCTCGGCCTGATGGCGCTGATGATCGGTTTCACTTTCTCCATGGCTTTGTCGCGTTTCGACACGCGGCGCGACGCCGTGCTGAACGAGGCGAACTCCATCGGAACAGCCGCCTTGCGGGCGCGCCTGCTGCCGGCTCCATACGACGCGGAGAGCGTCAGGCTGTTGCGGGATTATGCGCGGATCAGGCTGGACTTTACGGGCGGCGTGATAGCGCCCGGCGAGATGGACGCCGCCATCGCCCGCTCCAACGATATTCAGGAGGCGCTGTGGCTGCGGGCGAAGGCCGTCGCCGCCAAGGACAGCGCCATGGTTCCGGCGGGAATTTACATCCAGTCGTTGAACGAAATGTTCGACAATCAGCAAAAGCGTCTGACCGCGTGGCGCAATCGGGTGCCCAACATCGTCTTTTTCGCGCTCTATGCGATCGCCGCCGTCGCGCTCGGCTTCACCGGCTACGCGAGCGGACTGGAGGCGAGGCGATGGCGGCTTCCAGTCTATATTATGAGCGTTCTGGCGGCGGGCGTGATTTTATTGATTTAAGACCTCGACCGTCCTGGCGCCGGGTTTATTTCCGTCAGCCAGCAGCCGATGATCGATACGGCGGCCAGTCTCGCGGGATATGTCGCCAAATTCGACGGACGCGCGCCTTAATTCCTCGCGCGCGGAAAGGAAAGGCGCCTGTCGAGCTTTTGCTTTGATTTTGCGCAATGCGTTCGCCGGCCCGCGCGATATATTGGCTCCCGCGCGGAGAACGGGGCGCGTTGGGCGCCTGGCTGGGCCGCGTTGGGGAGCGGAACGATGCGTAAACTGGCATTTGTCCTTGCCGCGACGGCGGCTATCCTGTTTTCTGGGCCTTTGACAACACAAGCCGACGCCCAATCGTCTCGCGGCGCGGCGACGATTTCGGACTCGATCAAAAACTTCACGCCGATTGAAAAAGCCGCGTGCGGTCCATATTGGGGCCGTTGGTGCGGCCCCTGGCATCACCGGGTGTGCGGCCCGTTTAGATGCTGGTGCGCCCCCTGCTGAC